>CAVRZV010000001.1:0-22089 GCA_963725785.1 uncultured Bacteroidales bacterium
GGCCTTTTTCTTCAATATCTTCCTCCAGTTTCCGCAAGGAGATCCTGCTGCCCCCATGAACATTAAATACCGGGAAAGTGTTCCAAACTTTGCACTTCGGATTCAGTGCCAGAAGTCCAATTACCATTTCATCTATTCTTCCTGCAATTTCCGGAGCAACAAGTATCAGATCTTCATTGAAACAGCTGATCAGGTAGCCAAAGTACCGGGGTAGTATAGTTGTCCTTATCTCTCGTGCCAAACCGGTCAGAACCGTTTCATTACTAAGACAATGTCTTCCGAAAGTAAGTTCAAAAACCTCACTGTTTATTCTAATCATCAGGTTAGGAACTTTGATCTCTTTTTCGAGGTCAAATGACAAGAGGTTATATTTGGAAGTAATAAAAACTTTATTCTGATAAAGTTCGTGCTCGCAATTGCCAACTCCCATTACAACCTCAACCGGTGTTCCATAAAGAAAAAGCTGATATTCTCTTCCCAGGGATTTTGGATCATAATTCCACACTCCTTTGATCAATTTTCTCCTGATAGGATTTTGTTCTTCATCTACTTCAGGGAGGTCAAAAAACACATCAATATTAAGATGTCTCACATATTTGTAAAGAATACTATATATCCTTTCAAGCAATTCCGACAGCGACATCTTTTTCTCAAGGGTAATTTCAAATTTTGTACCCATTGGCGGCACAGGTTCGATTTGTTCCAATTTTACAGGACGGTCATCGATGAGCGTGTCGGTTTCAAACCTCCAGCATTCAATGCCTGTTGATGTGATCCCACTGAAGAGGAGAAGTCCCGGGACAGCAGCAACACTCATTTTACCTACACCAAAACGTCCGACAGCTTTAATATCGGGATAGTCCTTCCTTGACCGGAATATTTTGAAATAATCCTGTATCCTCTGGAAGTCCATACCCTTCCCATTGTCGCGTACTGTTACTGTGACTGTATTTTCAGTTTCACGTCCGGAGATATAGCATTCGGTTGCCATGGCGTCGTAACTGTTCACCACATACTCGCGGGCAAATTCAAACGGATCGGCAAATTGAGTATACATATTGCGTTTCATGTTCTTACGGTCAGCCCGGATACCGTTTTCCTCTATTGTTTTAAGTTCAGTTTCTAATATCTCTCTGGTCTTGATTATCTGGTTCATTTTATCGTTGATTTAACATGTACAGCTATTTATAATGCCATATTTATGCCAGGTTTTGTAACAGTCAGAAGGAATGACAGATAGCAGGGAAGCGAAAGTTGACTTATATCAGAGTAAACGAGCAATAAAATTATGACAGGATAGGAAAGTTGACTTTCAGGAAGAATTATTAAATAATTTTAGTTTTACATTTAATTGGCTACTTTTAAGAAGCCGAATTGCGATAAATTAATTAAAGCCAATCCTGATATGCAAGCTGAAATTATTGTATTTTCAAATACAACTCAACCAAAATCAGAACTAATAAAGCTGAATCCTTTACATTGCGAGCAAATGAATACAGTTGCTGAGAATAGGGCGGCTGCTTTATGTCTGATTGAAGACAAGTGGTTAGATGATTTACAGGAGAATAATGAAGATTTCACATACAGGGGAGTGAAACATAAGAAGAAATCATTGACTTATTATTTCAGGAACAGCGACAAGAAAATCTTAGTTGTAAGCGGATGCAATTATTCAGATTTCAGTCAGCTCAGAAGAAGTATTAACGATTTTCTTAATAATGCTGTCCGGTACAAATTCCATTCCTTGTATTTTATTGTCATTTCAGCAGAATTCTTTATTAAAGCAAAGGAAGAGGTTTCACAAACATGGTCGAACAATGAAGCAAAGAAGGGAAAGTATCTGAACCCGTTGCTTAATATGCTGAATACAGTAAACACCAAGGTGAACTTAACCGAAAGATACATCGGAAACTCGGAGCCCTGTTTGCTTGTGCGGCAGATGATCGCATCAGCCTCAAGGAACGATTTTCCTGTACTCATTTTAGGTGAAACAGGTACCGGGAAAGAGGTAGTTGCCAGGAACATACACGAATGCAGTGACAGAAGTAACTATCCTTTTATTTCGATCAACTGTGGTGCAATACCCTCGGAATTGTTCGAATCGGAACTATTCGGATATAAGAAAGGTTCACATAGTTCAGCATATGGCGACAAGAAAGGACTCTGGGAACTGGCAGATAAAAGCACGTTGTTTTTAGATGAAATAGGTGACCTGTCATTGAATCACCAGGTGAAGATATTAAAGGCTCTTGATGATAAAGAAATATTACCGGTAGGAAGTCTTAAAAAGATAAGGGTAGATGTCCGGATAATTGCTGCCACCAATAAAAATATTGAAGTCCTGGCCAATGAAAAAAGGAATGAATTCCGTGATGATCTCTATTACCGTATAAGTACTTTTATTATCCGTACACCATCCCTGTCAACTCATGCTGAGGACATACCGGAACTGGCCGGAAAGATATGGGAAGAGATCTGCAACAAGAAACTTTCACCAGGAGTCTTGAACCAGTTGCGTTACATGAGCTGGCCCGGTAATGTACGTTCGCTCAAACATTTTCTCCAACGGCTAAATGCTTTATTCGGGACAGGACCAATAACTGAGGAACATGTACAGGTACTTCAGCATCAGGATATAGAAAACTACCTTAAATCGCCACAGGATTCCAAAAATATCAGGAAACTGTCGGGGGACCAGGACTTTGAAAAAGCCATTATGAAGATCGAATATCTTCTAAAAGCTTCACTTTACTGTGAAGATGAAGACAAGCGAAAGGAGTTGCTGGAAAATGTGAGAGAGAGTTTAGGCGAGATTATAGTATAAAATTGAATTTTAATTCAATAAGGTCTAAATCATTAATTATATTTAAGAAAATGTAAAAAAGTAAATACTAAGGATCCTTAGCACATCTGAATCCGCAATCAATACCTGAAGCTCCACTATAAAATCGGCCCGAACAGCTAAAACAATCTAAACCTCCGGAATAAGCAAATGAACCACCTCGACTTACTCTACGATTGTTCTCATTGTTTTTTGGTGATGAAAGATCTCCTTCCCGATATCGATTGTAAGCTGATGCATCGTACCAGTCGGCACACCATTCTCTCACATTTCCTGCCATCTGACGTAGTCCCCATGGGCTAATATCTTCAGGATAATCTTTTACACTGCATGTTAGTTGATCACCTTTATTATTGTAACTTCTGCACTTATTATTGTCCCAACTATTTCCCCATGGATAATATCTTCCATCGGTTCCTTTTGCCCCTTTCTCCCATTCCAACTCGGTCGGAAGTCTTAATCCTGCCCATTCACAATAAGCCTCAGCCCCAACCCAGGATACTTCTGTGACTGGATGGTCGTCTTTAAATCCCAAGGTCTCAAACTGGCTTCCTGCTTTACGGATAAGACGTTGAGGATTTATCCACTTTCTCAATTCTTCTAGCCCCGGCCTGCTTTCTGATAAAAACCTCATATACTGAGCGTTAGTCACAGGATAAACAGCTAAGTAATAGGAAGGAAGATATATAGAGCTAAGGCATCCACCTTGATTTTCTGCTTGTCCTCCTGCTAGAAATTCTCCTTCAGAGATCAGCACCAGTTGCGTTCCATCTTTCTTATTCGTAATAGTTTTAAATGCAGAGACAGAGGTGTTTTTTTCATTGTTTATTGCCTGTGTCGAGGTAAAGGATAAAGTAGTAACTTCTTTCTCAGCATTCGTTTGATTGGCAACTTCTTTAATACTCTCTGTTAAATTATTCTGTTTTTCAGTTAAGGATTGTTTAGTTTCTGATGTTTTAATCTCCTTGTTGTAGCTAGTTTCCTTCTTTAATCCATCCTGAAATGGATAAATATCAATGTGTTTTGATTCTGGATTGTCTGTCCGAGACTGAATTTTTAATAATTGATGAATTGATTCTGTCAATTTAGAGATATGAGCTTCCAAAGGAGGAGTCATTGCATCGAGCCAGTGTGTATTGCTTAAAGCATATTCCATCGATTTGGTTGGAAGTATATCTTCGATACGGAATGGAATAATTACTTTTCCTTTACTTACAGCACGCTCGATCTCTCGCCTTACCTGAGGGGAGTCATTCGCTTTGGAAGAAAAGATCAGAACAGAGACCTGGCATCCGGCTATTGCATCAATGATAGATTCGCCATATTCAATTCCTGGCAGTATATCTCGCGGAGCTATCCAACAGCGTATGTTATTGTTTTCAAGCTTGGAACAAATTGCATCTGCAACCATTTTATCGTGAGAAGAATAGCTGATAAAAACATCATGCGGCATTAGAGTCAATTTTAAACTTATTAAATATAATAATTAATTCGGATTATCTTCGATCTTGATTAAGCTTTCTCCCCATTCTCTTTTTAATTCCAACTCACAGTGGCATAAATTTATCAGGGTGCAATCACAAATCTTTTCAATGATTCTCCCCAATTCGCCGGATTACAATCAGGTCTGAATTTGTCATAAGGAATAACTTTAATTTCAATCAGGTTACCTCCCGGCTGGTCAAGAAAATTATGGAATGCGCTTACTGAATGAATTCCTGCCAATAATATTATGTCTCTGTCTTTAAACCCGGCTTTGTCGAATGCCCCGCCAGGCTCAATACATCTTATCATCAGTGGTTCGATATGACAGGGGATCCATTTCATATCCGGGGTCATGGTACAGAATCCAAATCGTTTTTCGACAGCATTCTGATGATGGGAAACAAGGTAGTCTGATCCCAGGAACAGCGAAATAAAGATGAATACTCCGGCTAATACCGACTTATCAATTCTTTTATTTTTCAGGATGTTCATCAAACCATTCAGATATAACCGCTAACCCTTTTGTCGCAACATCATATGGAGGAGAGACCAGTGATTGATTGCCGAAAATTCTGAACTCCTTCAGGTTTTTTAAATTGACTATCGAACGGGGCAGGGATATAAGTTTGTTATTTTCAAGGTTCAGATTTATCAGCATTTGTTAATGAACCAATATTCTCAGGCAGAGTTTCAATGAGGTTACATTGCAGGTGTAAGCTTTCGAGATTCTCAAGTAGACAGATTTCAGGAGGAAGATCAAGTATCTGATTGTATTCTGCCCTTAAAATTCTGAGGTTTATCAGTTTCCCAATCTCTGCCGGCAAATGTTTTATACTATTACAGTCAACATGTAAGCCGGTAAGACTAATTAATCCACCAATCTGTACCGGTAACTCTTCGATGCAGTTATGGTAGAGATTAAGAATATCAAGCTTTGTAAGATTTCCTATCTCACCCGGTATTGTCGTTAAATTGTTCCTTGCAACTGTAAGGAAACGAAGTTCTTTACATTGACCAATTTCCGCTGGTAGATCTGAAATATTGTTATCAGACAGATGAAGATCTTCCAGGCTTGTGAGTAATCCAATCCGGGGTGAAATATAATCTATACGATTACAAAAGGGAGCATGAAAAGAATCATAAGGTTCTGCTGAGAGGTCGAGCTTCTTAAGATAAGTTCTGTTAAAGACCCATTCGGGGATTTCATTTAAGCTCCAGTCGACCAGATCGAGGGAGTACTTGTATTCTTCTTCTGCTTCCCCGTAAGGAAAATGATGTTTGCAGTTAATGCATATGAATCCTTCTTCCGCCTGGCTTCTTGACACAGTGGCAGATCCGCATTCCGGGCATTTAGTTTGAAACGACATTGCTGATTTATTTAATATCCTGATCCTCTCCGATCCGCTTCAATTTCATGTCAAGCTCCTGGTCAGTCAGATCAAAGCTATCAGATGGATTAAATAATTTTTCCATTCTGTAACGAAGAACGCCATGTGAGAGGCCTTTAAATGATCTCTCAAGATCATCTTTTTGAATATTTACATTCATTGTAATTCCGATTTCTGCGCCCCATGCATCAATATTGGCACCAAGGAAAATGAATTCCCAACTGTATTTGTTCTTCTGGAGCGAGACCATATCGAATATTTGCTTCCTGGAGAACTCATGGGATGCATTTTCATAACCGTCAGTTATTACTGCAATTATCACTTTCTCAGGTTTGTCATCTTCAGGAGTATCTGCCAGTCTTTTTCCAATGCTGTTTATCGTTTTTCCCACTGCATCAAGCAGGGCAGTCATATTAGCCGGAATGTAGTTATTTTCATCCAGATAGACAATCTGATCAAGTGGAGTGGAGTCATTAATGATTTTGTAATAATCTGAAAATTTTACAAGTGTAACATTAGCTTCTCCACTTATCCTTTTCTGGTTATTCAGGAACAGGTTAACCCCGGATATGGTATCAGCTTTACAGGATTCCATTGATCCTGACTCATCAAGGATAACTACAATTTCACAAAGATTTTTTTTCATATTGATAAAGAATTGGTTTACTATTGAGCAGATCGTATATAGTTATTACCCAATAATACTAAATCCGTGCCAGTTATATAATAGCAACATATTCAATAACTTAGAAAAAGAACAAGAGTTGAGTTTGAAAAAGTCAACAAATGTTCTAAGCTCACAAAAAATACTTAATTTAGTAAGTGGAATAAATTATAGTATCACAACTTGTTTGGCTAAATACATAATTACATATCATGAGACAAAGTGATAATATTTTAGCAGCTATCGACATTGGCACGACGAAAATTGTTGCAATTGTCGGTAAGAAAATCGAAAGCGCGAAAATTGAGATTCTGGGACTTAGTCAGGTTCTTTCAAAAGGTATGAAACAAGGTGTGGGTTTTAATATTGAAGAGACTGTAGAAGCTATTCAAACTGTCGTTGATGACGTACAGAAGAGATCCGGTATCCGAATCTCTGAAGTCTTCGTCGGGTTAGCCGGACGGCAAATTAAAAGTATACAAAAAAGTTGCCATATCAATCTTGATTCCATCGATACCATAATAACCCACGCCGATATGAAAAGGCTTCATTCGGAAATTTATAAAATACCAATTGAGCCGGGTGAAGAAATAATCCATTCATTTTCCTGTGACTATATCGTAGACAATGAAACTGGGATTCAGAATCCGGTGGGTATGTCTGGTAAAATGCTGGGAGCCACTTTTCGTATTATTATTGGTGATAATTCCGTCGCAAGGGTTATAGAAAAGTGTGTTAACCGGGCAGGGCTCAATGTAAAAAAAATGTTTTTAACCTCACTTGCTTCGTCTGATGCTGTTCTCACTGATGATGAAAAAGAAGCCGGGGTGGTACTGGTAGATATTGGTGGCAGAATAACTGATGTTGTTGTATATTATGATAATATTATCCGTCATTCTGCAGTGATACCTTTTGGTGGAGATATGGTGACCGAAGGTATCAGCGTAGGATGTTCGGTCCTTCACAGACATGCAGAACAACTTAAAATTCAATATGGTTCAGCTCTTGGAGATATTGCTCCCGACGATAAAATAGCTTTTATTAAGGATATCAGCGAACCTGATCCCGGAGAGATTACTTTTAAAAGCCTGGCTTATATAATCCAGTCAGGGATGGAAGAGATTATACAAGCGGTGAATTATGAGATACTGAATTCGGGATACGCCGACAAACTGGTTACCGGAGTCGTTCTTACGGGAGGTGGTGCAATGCTTAAACATCTTTCTAAGCTTATAAAGTTCAAGACTGCTTTGGATGTACGAATCGGTTTGCCGAATGAGCATCTTGCAGGAACAGCTAAAAGCGAGATTAATCATCCTATGTATGCGACGAGTGTCGGATTAATAATGGACGGTTTTGAATATCTGGAAACTCACAAGAAGTCTTTCAATCCCGATAATGAAGAAATTGTTTTGTCAAAAGATGTTGTTAATGATTTGTATAAGGAGGAGGAAGAAACTTATATACCTCCAGTTCAGGAAAAGGGGAAAATTCGAGGTACGGACAAAATCAAATCAATGCTTTCACGGATGTTTGATAATGACACAGATGTTGAAATGTATGGAGGAATAGTCAAAGAGAAATCTGCACCTGAACAAAAGGAAAATCACACTATACCTGATTATGAAAATAAAGAATCGCCGGATGCAGATGTAAAAAGATCAGTTCAAAATTTTAGTAAAACCATTGATAAGTTATCAGCTGATTCTAATGATAATTTAAGTAACAGTGCAACGATTAAACAACTTTCTGATAGTTTAAATAGTTGCATACCTTATAATTTTGAACAAGGGAAGGACTCTGATTTCAATGATCTCGTTTACAACTCGGTATATGCACCAGAAATAGTAATCAGGAATAAAAACTTCTTCATCCTTGCTTTTATTCATACAAGACAACAAAAAAGCGAAGTAAAAGACATAGCTCATGATTTTGATGAATCGTTGATACAAAAGGCTATTCAGTATCTGGATGTGCATATTAAGATTGGCACACGGCTGACATTCAAACTGGTACTGAATGATATAATATTAGAAGAAAGTGTAAAGAATTTAGTCTGGCTTGGTGACCCTTCTTATGTTGATTTTGAGGTAAATATCCCGGAATCTTACAAAGGAGACTCAGTTGTTGGGAAAGTAATTATTTGTATAGATACAGTACCTGTAGGAGTAATTAAATTCAAGATGTGTATCGAAGAAGGACTCAAAAGCAATGAAGAACCTGCCGAAACGAAGTCCATCAAGTACCGCAATGCATTTATTTCATATTCATCAGATGACAGGGAAGAGGTCTTGAAAAGAGTCAGTATGTTACCAAAGCTTGGTGTGAACTATTTTTGTGATCTGCTGACTTTGAAGCCAGGTGACAGGTGGTCAAATGAAGTATATAAGTATATAGAAGATTCAGATGTATTCTTTCTATTTTGGTCTTCTAATGCAAAAAGATCAGAATGGGTACAAAAGGAATGGAGTCATGCTTTGGAAATAAAAGGAATTGACGATAGTAAATTGCCTGACATAATCCCAATAGTTATTGAAGGACCTCCTCCTCCGGAACCGCCAAAAGAGCTAAGCCATTTGCATTTTAATGATTCATTCATTTACTTCAATAATGTTGGAAATGCCAGTTTAAACAAAGGGAATGAATATTTAAATCAGCCGGTTGATTAATAAATTATCTTAATTGTCTCCTCCAGTCACAAACGGGTTAAACTTCAGTTCCAATCCGCAATTTGGGCAATTGCCCATCAAGCCAGGATCTTCCCATACCTCGTCGGGCAACTCCAGACAAGGGGATTGATCTGGTCTCAGAAGTGGGGTAGGGCAAATTGTCATTGAGGTGATCTGATATAATCCTTTATTCTTATTCAGGAACTTTGCCTGATCGTTGGCTTCCTGACCGAACAAGTCTTTCAACACACCGAAATTGCAGGCGGTGTTAAGCAAATATTCAGCTAACCGGCCCTCCAGGAGTGTTCCATCCTCATCTCTTCTGACCTGCATGATTGCCTGATTGTTGGTATAGAACGTGTCAGATCCATCGGGCAAAAACGCATACGATTCATCGGTAAACACCAGCTTACCTTTTAGTACAGGGCACGACAAATTTTTAATATCCCAGATACTGGTCGTTTCTTCGTCTCCGCCGCAAATCAGGAGGTCATTCACTGCAATCACATTCCAAAGGCGATCGCTGCTTGCCTCAACCGATGCAATCAACTCCAGTTCGGGTAGTCTCCACAGCCTCATGGTTCCATCGAAGCTAATACTTATCATGATCTCAGGTTTATCAGGATGAACCAGCAATTCGGAAATGTCACGTAAGTGCGCATTCCTTTTCCGGAGAATCCTTCGTCCCGACAGATCACATAAATAAATATTCCCCTCACTGCCAGCCACTGCAAGTAAATTTAAAGCCGGCAAAAGACACAGTGATTGCAGTTGCTCATTATACAAATCCTCTGCAATCAAAATTCCTGTTACGCTATTATAAATGTGGAGATGTCCAGAATTGGAGACAACAAAAAGCCGGTTGTCATAAACAGCACAATATCCGCATCTCCTGCTAGACAGATGAGTCCCCGGCAATTGTAGTTTTCTTTTTAATTTTCCATCGGCAAGATCCCACTCACGGACAGTATTTGAAGTGAGAAGAGGATTTTTGTCGGAGTCGTATGAGTAACTGAAGACAGATTCATTATCAGGCGATATTGCGGCGTCGGGGCATCTGCCCATATCTTTCTCAGTCAGGATCAATCGTGGTTCAAGTGTATCAAAACCTGTTACATGAACAGTTCCGTCCCAGCTTGTTGTAACAATTTCATGATTATGAACCAACACGCTTCTAACTGTAGTTCCATGATGATCAAACCATCGGAGCTTTCCAGTTTCAAGATCCAGAATATGAACCCGGCTGCTATAAAAGTGGGTTACAAGTAGTGAATGTTCTGTTTCATAGAAATATAAGGATCGGGAACCTGCTCTTTTTACATTATCTTTTATTTCAAAATGATACCCTTCGCATAAGGTTTCATTAAATGTTCTCGTTTGGGAGATCCCGGTTTCCCGTCTGGTATTTAAAATTTCAGGTAACATACGATGATTTATTGGTTTTCACTTTTTGATATTGAAGCATCTGATTTCATGCTCAAAACTTCTCTGATATCTTCCTGTATCTGAATTATCTGCTGATCGAGGAAGTCGATCTGTTTTTGAAGAAAATGATTATGTATATCCGTAAAGTCATTATCCATAACAAATTTCATTTTGTAATCGGTAAAGCTTTTCATCCGGTATGAGGCCAGGCCGGAGTTCAGATCTCTCTTGAGCGACTTCAAATCTTCTTTCGACAGTACCTCTTTGCTGTTGAACTCCGTTATTAACCGGAGATTATCAGTTATCAAGTATCCTTTGTTTTTCCGAAGAACCACAACCTCAGATAATAGCAAAAACATCCTCATATACTGTAACAGTGCGTCAGAATGGTTTGAGACAAATCCGTTATAAATTATATTTGCCTCAAGGAATATATTATTCAATTCAGGGAATCTGTTTTCACCATCTGCGGCTGAATGAATCTCAGAACAGTTTTTGGAAACCAACCTGTAAAGACCTTTTGTTTTATTCTGGAGTTTACGGATCCTGTTCGATATTTCAGGTTCCAGCTGATTAATTGCATCAGACTTTTCCATGTCATAGTATTTTCTGTTTACCTGTTCTTCAACCAGTTTTTTGTACATCAGATCATCCAGTTCCTCCTCGGTTTTTATATTCGGATAAAGTGACAGTGCCAGCTTCCTCTGATAATGCGAAAACACTCCTTCTTTAATAGTGAGCTTATGCACAAATTCTTTAAATTTCTCATTATAAATGAAATTAACTCTTCGAATGAACTCATATTCTCCAAGAGCGTTTTCGCCCAGCATAACCATTTCGAACTGTTGATCCATAGCCTGTTGGCTTACAGATAATGTATCGCTGAATGACCGGATATCATAGAGTGAAAATAGTGAAACAGGCATCCTGATTAAATGATTGATAATTATTGTATCGATCATAAGGTCAAAATTTATTCCACCAAGACACAAAGCCTTTCCCTGCAAGAGTTTCCAGCTCTCGGTGAGACCGGGTTTATACCGTTCAAAATCTTTATAGAAGCCGGCAATCATCGGTTCCGGTTTAGCGTTGAAATGGAGAGCTCCCTCGTTGAACAACAGATCGGGCCGGATCTGCCATGTAAGAAAAACATGTCCTTCAAATGCGTTTTTAAGTAGCAGGATGATTGTCTGGAAAGGGGAGAAGCCATATCTCAAAGCAAGGTTGATAAGATCTTCGGCATTCAGCATTAAATGTGAAATAGAAGGATCTGATTCAGGAGGTTGTTGTTCCGGTGAAAGATCTTCCATACGGTCGGGATCTTTTTGTTCCTGATGAGAAATGTTAGTATTCATCCGGTCAGAGAGGTCTTTATAGACCGGGTAATAATCGGGCAGATTTTTGGTGTTCATTGTTATTTATATTAAATTGTGTGTAGTTTTCAACCCCACGATCAGCATTCTTTGTAATAGTAGAATTCATATATTATGCCAATAGTCATAACATGATGTAAATCAGATATATGACATATTGACAAGTTGAGATTGGGCCGTTGACTTAACAAAGAGCCAGGATATGATTGGAATTGAGAAAGCCAGGCATGTATCAACTCAACCTGTGTATCTCGACTAATAGCAAGATATTCTTTTCATAATCTGCAGTATACAAAATTGGCACGGATTATGGAAAGCTATATAATCAATATCAAATTGGAGGATTTATGAATGATACTGAAAAACTTAAAAACCTTGTACTGGCACCTTACATAATAAAAGCAACTGCCTTGATTGGCAGGCATAGAAATGTAGGAGGGAACCAGTTCCGGCATGCAATGGCTACATTTGCTATTCTGCTTGATTATAAGCTGTTTGACGATTATGTATTATTGAAAGCCGCCGTAATCCACGATCTTATAGAAGACGTTCCCGAAACAGATGAACAGGAATTGCGGCAAATCGATGAACAGGCGAATGAGGTTGTTGATCTGGTGCTGGAAATTAGCAGACCGAAAAGAATGGCAAAGGAGACTTTCCTGAAAGGGATACTCGAACAGGGGTCACGCAATGCCAAGATTATTAAAGTGGCAGACCGGATAAGCAATCTCACCGATCTTCACCGTGATCATTATTCGAAAGCACGGATGAGCAGTTACCTTGATCAGACTGAAAAATATGTCCTGCCAATGGCTATTGAGGTAAATGGAAACATGGCGATCGAGTTGAAAGACCTGATTGATGCCAGGAGGAAACATATGAATTATCTTAAATACCCGGGATTTATGGGATTTTAAGATTTCCGGAATCAGGTTACTTCAGGTAAAACATCAGATCAGCAATATAAAAATGTCAACCCCGGTATCGAACAAACTGCTCATTATCAATTCAATCCTGTTGGTCATGATTTTCACGCAGTTGTTACTGCTTAATTATAATGTCCTGATTAAAAAGTTCACATATAATCCGGCTGAACTTTACGAACCAGGTGATGATGAAGATACCGACGAAAAGTATTACCATAAACAAGTTCCTGTAAAAGCAGATTTTGAGGAATTGAAAAATGACACAATTCCACTGCCGGATGAAACTATTAAATTAATAACAGCTGAATTGGGAGGTTTTAACTGGAATGAGGAATTTCAGGAAGAGGATCTGCCTGAAATGTACCATGAGACGATTTTTGCTAAGCAATTTCCTTCAAACAGTGCCCCTTCCAGAAAATTGATAATCCTTACATTTTCAAATAATGTTGGTAATTTCAGTCATGCATCGGCCGGAAGAATAAGTCTTTTCGAATTTGAGAGGGATAATAAAAACTGGAAGATGACCCGGAATTTTTTAGCATTCGGGAATGGGAATGAATATGGATATGAACCTCTTGGATGTGAGCTGATAAGGATCGGGTACAACAATAAATATGCAGTGATAGTCCATACAAGTTATTCCGGTCAGGGTCATGAGAAAGAATCCAAAGCAGTTTATTCGGAGGTTGATGAATCGTTAGAACTTGTCTTTGATTTCACAAGCTATGAATATTACAATTCTTACCCCGAAGATATTGAATATACAGACGGATATTCAGATATGCGTATTCTTAAAAGCAACAAAGCCTGGTTCGATATTGAAACAAAAAGTGAAGACAATGAATGGAATGACAAAACACCCGGAGCTGTAAAACATTTTGTTTTTAGAGGGGAGGAATATGTTGAGACAAAACGCAATATACATATCGGTACAAACTGATAACCATTCAAAATAAAAGAGGTCTTTCTTGCCCACACGGGAATGACCTGACTAAGGATTTTAAATTATTGGTTAAAGTTCTGCCAAAATTTCCAAATTGTTTTAGGTTTATCATTTCCTGCAATAAACGGATTGAACTTTATTTCACCTCCGCATTTTGGACAATTACTTAATAATCCAGGCTCCTGCCATACTTCTCTTGGCAATTCCATGCAGGGAGATTCTCCTGATTTTAAGCCAGCCTTTATTGAAATATCTTCAATTGTTGTTAACACTGAAGCTGGAGGATCAAATCGTAGTCCACATAGAGGGCAATCAGCTGATAATGGCATGTGAATATGCTTTTTAAAACTCCAAATACTTCTTATGGTGATAATGGCTTTGTCAGGACATACTAATTCTTTGTTTAAATTTAGGATAAAGGTTTTGCTTGAAGACTCTCCCCCAAAGATTCCTCCAGGAAAACAGGAGACCGCATTAACGGCTGAGGTAGCGATATAGATACCTTTCTTCTCTCCGTTCTTTAGATTCCATAGGATACAGGTATTGTCAGTTGAACCTGTTATAGCAAGTTTGCCATTTGGTGTGAATGATACACTATTAACACTTCGAGTATGCCCTTTTAGGATTTTAACTACTTCCCAACTTGTTAGGTCCCAAACAAAGCACTCTCCATTTAAAGAAGCGGAGATGGCCCGTTGACCATCAGGTGAAATACATACAGCCATCACCCAATCTGTATGCCCTTTCAGGATTTTAATAGCCTCTCCTTTTGCCAGATCCCATAATATACAAGTTTTATCAATGGAACCAGATATAGCATTTTTCCCATCTGGTGTGATATATACGGCAAATATAGTATTAGTATGTCCTTTTAGAGTTTGGATCGCCTTCCCTGTATCCAGATTCCATAGTATGCAGGTGCTATCACCCGAACCGGAGATCGCCCACTTACCATCAGGAGTAAGATGTATAGCATGAATATCGCTTGAATGTCCTCTCAGAGTTTTATACACCTTCCCTTTTGTCAGGTCCCATACGATGCAGGTTTTGTCCTTGGACCCGGAGACCGCTCTTGATTATCAGGGGTTATGGATACTGCAAGGACCCAATCCTTATGACCCTTCAGTGTTTGTATCGCTTTGCCCCTATTTAGGTCCCAAATAATGCAGGTTTTATCTCTTGAACCTGATATTGCCAAATTGCCCTGCGAGTTAGTGTATACAGCAGGAACATACACTTTATGACCAAGCATAGTCGGTGGAATCTCACCTGAAGTCAAATCCCAGAGGATACAGGATTTATCGTCAGAACAGGAGACAGCCCGTAGACCATCAGGCGTAATGGATACTTCATTAACCCAGTCTGCATGCCCTATAAGAACTTGGATTGATTCCCCTTTGATTAAGATCCCAAAGGATACATGTTTTGTCATCAGAACCTGAGATCGCCCGTTTCCCATCAGGGGTTATGGATACAGAATTGATCCTAGCTTGATGACCCTTAAGAGTATGAATTAGCTTCCCATTTGTCAGATTCCATAAGATACAGGTTTCATCCCCTGAGCCGGAGATAGCCCATTGACCATCTGGAGTAATTGATACTGCAGTTGACCCAGTCTGTATGATCTTTAAGAATTTGGAGAGGCTTACCAGTAATCAGATCCCACAGGATGCAGGTTTTATCAGTAGAACCCGAAATTGCCCGCTTACCATCAGGGGTGATTGCAACAGCATTGATACCATTAGAATGCCCTTTAAGGATTTGGAGTACCTTTCCATTGGTCAGATCCCAAAGGATGCAGGTACTATCAGACGAACCGGAAATTGCTCGTTTACCATCTGGTGTTAGCGAGACGGCATAGACATAGCGAGTATGTCCAATCAAAGTCTTAAGAACATCACCAGTTGACAAATCCCAGAGTATACATGTTTTGTCATATGAACCGGAGATCGCAAGTCGGCCATCCGGAGTGATTGAGATAGAATTGACAGAGGATGTATGCCCTTTCAGAGTCATTATCTCTTCTCCGGTATTCATATCCCATAGAATACAGGTGCCGTCAAATGAACCAGAGATTGACAATAGGCCATCAGGTGTGATTGATACTGCATGGACAAGATAAAGTGCCCCCTCATTGTCTTAAGTGTCTGGGGCAAGAGGATTGAAAGAAGGGATGTTACTAAGCTTGCGAAGTAGAAGGGACTTTTTGATTTCTGAAGGCTCATTTTCTGTTGATATACCCACCGGTCCCTGGTTTGAGTAATTCAATGCCTGCTGAGTCGTAAAATGAGGAAATTCAAGTGAATATTTTTGCAGATTTCCGGCTTCCTGACCAAGAAAATTCTTAAAATCCATTATGCGGTCAAGACGTGTTGGATTGGTTATCATCCGTTCAATTTCAGCATTTATCTTATCCCGGCCCCATCGAGGAACAGTTTCGGGCAACATCAAATCAGTAATTTCCCCCTTGGCATACGCAATAAGGTCTTTAGTATATTTATCCAGCCGGGCCTGACTTATATTTCCTTTGAGAATATTTTCGGCATTATCGGGTAAGTACTTTAAGGTCAGGTTAAAATCTTCAACCAGATGATAGGTCAATTTTGCAACCGATTTTTCCTGAATGTAATCAAGGCTACATAAAAGGTTAATCAGATCGTCCCATTTTTCAAGTTTCAATAAATGTCGGGGAAGCCATTTGACAAAATATTGCTCCATGATTTCAGGTGAATGCCGGAATTGGTTCAAGCCAAACTCTGCAAGTGTTTTATGCCCTTCTTCAATACTTATGAAAAATACTCCGGCAGTTTTTTCTTCAGTTATCCAATCGATAATTGATTTGTGATACGGCTTTATAACCATTTGTCCTTCTTGCAGCAATAGGGGAAACAAAGAGCCCGACAAGCGTATAAAATCATTTTGTTCCTCGTAGTTCCAATTAAACAGTTTACCAAGTAATTGTAATGGTAAAGCCACTTGTGCAGCTAATATGACACGCAGGGCAGGACGTATGTTTTTCCGATATAATTCTTCATTCGGAAATTGACGTTGAAAAAACTGCAAGTAAATGTTACCGAGTCCTTTAGGAAAATCTTCAATATGATCAAGTGAAAGGTAACCATTTTTAATATCCTGACAGACCCTCTCAGCATAAATGAAAACACCTTCGCTTCTTTCAAGAATTTGTTTAACAAGATATTCTGAATCAGACCGATTAATTAGACACTCGTGCAATTCAAGTTCAATATAAGTGTAAATGTCAGCTTTGTTGGCTTCAGATTCAGTATCCAGAATATATGGATTAAGTCCTTGTAATAGGTCTATAACATTTTTTTCCGGCCGGCTGGTTACAACAAAGCAGAGCCATTCTGGTAACCGTGGTACATATCTTGCAAGCACGTCTACGAGTGGGTTACCTTCTCCCTCCTTCGCCTCATCCATTGCATCTATCAGAATTAGATATCGTTCTCTTCCTCCTTCAATAACAATCTTTAGTGGATTGGTAAAGAGATAGTCAAACAGTTCAGGAGGCCCTTTTTTCTCGTCAAGGGAACTAATCTCTGGTAGTGTTAGTAGCAATTTACGATAATCGGGCAGGCGTGTGGCAAGTTGAAAGGCCAGGTTGCGGAGCACCCGGCAGGCATCACGGTGATCGGGCATATTCCATTCGCAGAATTGGGTAGCAATAATCCTGTCTTTTCCAAAATGACTTAAATGGGCCGAAAAGGCACTTTTACCAACTCCGGGATTACCCATTATCCAGAAAATGCGGGAAGAACGGTCGCTGTCTGTTCTCCATTTTTCCACTTCGTCCGTGAGCCATTCACGACCTACAAAACCTTTTCTCAACAATTGCGATATCCTGGAATCGGAAGAAATAGGCTTCAGATAACCAGCAAGCGTATCAATCTCACCGGCAAATCTTCGGTTTTCGTCGCTTTCAATAACAGCAGTAATTTCACTGAATTTTTCCTGGTACCAGTTTTCCCATAATTGCGGGCTGACAGATTTTTTTCTTGCCAGTCATGCATGTCGAGCCACTGAATATGATTAATACTTGCAGGAGGTTTAACATCAACTTCACCTTCAACCAGAATGGTTTGAATATTGCCTCCTTTAACGCCAATTGCGATAGCTATTTCGTCGAGACAAACACCAGGATCTCGGGTTGAATATTTGGATAGGAAGGATAATACTTTATTACTATCCATAATTCCATCCGTTATTTTACGTCTCCATTCATGTCCAAATTTTATCTCGTCTTTATCGAACCAAACTATGTGCCCTCGTTTCTCTAAATCTGTTTTGATCAGGAGAACGAGTTGTTCATTTACATCGTGGCCGTAGGAGAGAAATATTCTGAGTTTGTCAGCGGGATAATCCTGGTCAGAATATGAATAACCACATCTGTTGCAACTATACCTGTTTCGAGTCTCAAAGAATTTGATATCGGTGGAGTGGCATTCTGGGCATTGGATTACGACTCATATTCCGGAATTTATAGACTAAATATACAATAATATTTCGTTTAGAATTGAATATGCTAGTATTAGAATCCGAAGAAAGAATAAAAGTTCTTATTATACATAAAAAGGTATTTATTATCTGGGGAAGAATCATTTTAGGGATAATTAAACCCTGATACCTCAACGAAAAATACTCTATTTATTTCATAATCTGCAGTATACAAAATTGGCACGGATTAAGGTTAGAAATATAATAAACATCAATCCGATGATTATATCTTTCTTAAAGCCACCGTAAGCCTCGATCCGATTGAGTATGTTCCCCAAACAGATGAACAGGAATTGTGTCAGATTGATGAACAGGCGATATGATAAAACTCCAGGTGCAGTTAAACGTTTTGTTTTTAACGGGGAGGAGTATGATGAAAGTAAAAGAAATATCCTTACGGATACAACTTGATTAGGTCACTTATTAAAATTGGCTAAAGAAAAGAATTGACTGATTCCCGCTCAAACTTATCATATATTCTAAAGATCAACAATCTATTTCCAAATTCCGGAAACCCAAATTTTTCCAACACTTCAACGAATTCTCTAACGTTAGGATTTGGACCAATACCGTAATTTCTACGGCTTCCATCAATTTTCCATTCACCAACTATTGTTCTCTCAACTCCATTATATGAATCCGTCTTTTCTAAAGTAAAATACAATAATGGAACATTTTCTTGTGGGGTCTTAAGAATATCTCCTGTTTCAAGATTAATCCCTATTACAATTGCCACGAAATACGCTTCGGCGAAGTCATTAGGATGAGGAACTTTGACAACTACACAAGATCCATCATGAATCGAGAATGCCTCTACAATGATAGATTCTGCAAGAGTGGAATTAGGTATCTTTCCAATGTTAAACTTGGGTAGCTTTTCAAGGATAGATTGATCAACCTCCCCTTTCTTTTCCACTAATAGGGCTAAAATCCGAATTACTGATTCTGATGTTGAACTGTTCAGCAGAGCATAACAACCAATTGCGGGACCAAACAAACTTAGGGCTCCTCCTAACGAAAAGTGCATTAATGCCCGATGCGCTAGAAGATAATTGTCTGCAACACGGCTTCCTCTACTTCCGCTGATTCTCTGAATATCACGTTTAAGATGCACTGAGGTATGCATAAACAGGAATCTCCAGTGCTCAGGCAGAACTTCAACATTACATCCAATTCGTGTAATGGAAGTTTTGTTCTCCTTCCTGGCGAATTTGTTTGAGAACCACAAATAGGGCAACTTCCATCTTCTCGAATCATGTTGAGTGCAAATCCATCACCCCTAAGCAAACTGTTTGACGACTGAAGTTGAACTTCTAGAAAAGACGGATTCGAGATGTCCATACTTGTGTGTAGTAATGTGTCGCATTTTCTACAGAATAATTGACTTGACATTGTATTTTCTCCTATTATAAAATTTTACCAATGAATTTACTTAAGTTGAAATTGTTACAGATTATTTTTCCGGCCAGGGACGATCAATCGGCATTGGTCTAAGGTTTTCCCAATCCTCAAATAAGTTTCAGGTCATTCTCTTTGTTGCAGATTGCCAGCCATAAAGCCTCAAGAAGAAGATATTCTTTTGCACGTATGGTTTTTTTCAGGTGCTCAACCAATGCATTTGCCTGCCAGGGAACGCGTTTAATTCCCATAAGAAAAAGCGTTTTGATCTGTGCTAAATACTGGCTGATATCTTTCTGTCCGGTTGCAGCAATTGCTGCAGCACAAAATAATGAACGGACCATCATCCTGTCGGGATTTTTCATACATTCATCGTACGATTGCTTAGCCAGGTCATAGGCAATTTCCAGTTCACCCTTAATTATTTTTAAAGCTGCATAGTTGCCTTTTATACTTCCATCGTGTTCCGAATTCAGACCACAGGCCCTGGAAAAACAGTTGTTCTGCTTTATCATAGTCCTTTTTAGTATTTGTATGGTATACAGCATAATTGCTTAAACAATTTGCATCGTCAGGATTAATCTCCAGGGCTTTTCCGTAATAAATTTCAGCTTCTGAGTTTTTTCCGAAAACACTGGTAAGCAGAAAAGCATAGTTGCCAATCAGTAAGCCATTTTGGGGATCCAGCAAGAAACCCTGCTGATAAAACCATTCTGCCAATTCGTACTCATTATGATTGTTTTTAAGACTGATTGCCAGTTCATTGGCAATTCTGCTCAGATATGGTTTCCAGTCCTTGTTGTCGACCTCGTTGATTAAGGCATCCGTAAATACATCGGTCATTAGATCTTTGGATTTTCTAAACTCACCTTTATTCAGTTGCTCTTCAGCCTCTTTTATCTTGATAAGATACGGCAACCTTTTGTCTCCTGAAAGTGCCCACCGGTTTGCTGTGTCACGCATTTGTTTTTCAACGTCTTTGGCATCCATATCATGAAATATATCAGCCAGAAGGTTGAAATAATTCGCGAGAGACTTGTATGGTTGTGGCTGAATATTGGTCAGAAAATTTACAAATATTTTACTGAACGAAAATGCAGATTCATGACGTCCTTGTCTAAATTCATTCAGCAGGGTGAAACTAAATAATTGTACTATTTCTTCCCCTTCTGTCCGGTTGAAAACAGAAGGATCTTTGTGGATTTCATTAAACAGGAATTTAAAATTTTTGTCACGTGCTGCTGTATCATTAGTTAATAAAGTTAAAATCAGAAGCATTGTGATGTCACTTACTTTAACATCATGCGGATATCTGCTTCCGCTTTCTCCGGTTTTGATGACTTCAACAGCTACCTTTTGCGCTTCATTATATCGCTTCAAAGACATATAATATTTAATGATATCGCGTCTGAAACGCTGACATTTACTATCATATGGAACAACAAACATTGACCTCATTGACAAGGCAAGTAAATTAAGATCCAACGCTTTCTGGAACTCATTTTTCCCAAAATAAAACTCTGCAATATTTGTCAGAACGACAGCTAATTCCGGATGTCCTTCAGGAAAACCCTCCTCAAACAATTTTTTTGCTTTCTCATAGTAGGGCAATGCTGCTTCCACGTTTCCTTTTGCAAACAGTAAAATGCCTTTATCATTTATTGCATCGGCCAATGATGAATAACGTGGCGGACTCTGATTTTCCTGTATTCTTATAGCCCATTCATTGTAATAGATCGATTTATCAATATCCCTTTTTGTACAAGTATTATAAAATACACACAATGCATAAACCACTTTTCCAACCTCAATACTGTCAGGCCATATTTGTTCATAAAGATCAAGCGATTCAAGATCCAGAGGCTCTGCTTCTTCAAATTCACAGAGATGGCGATAAAGTTCTGCAAGGATTAATAATGATCCTGCTAGTTCTTCTTTATTAAGATTACCACTTTCTTTCAATAATTCAACAGCTCTTACTGCAAACGGAAGTGCTTTTTCATGTAAGCCCAGATCGCA
Source organism: uncultured Bacteroidales bacterium (assembly GCA_963725785.1). Lineage (GTDB taxonomy): Bacteria > Bacteroidota > Bacteroidia > Bacteroidales > VadinHA17 > LD21. Next base: position 21,648 of record CAVRZV010000001.1, read on the forward strand.
CAAAAGCGCTCCAACCCTGCCTGATATTTTGGCAATATGGCTTGTGTCAGATTCCTTCTCACTCAGTTTTTCCAAAGATTTTTTATAAGCGTCAATTACATCGACCTTATCCATTAAGAGTCTGCAATGGTGCATCCATTCATGTTGCCGTCCATTCTCCCAGATTATTTCCAGAAATATTAGTAATCTGTCAGAAGTTCAGTCAGGTCTTCACACCGGTTTGTTGCAGCTAAATGGATAAGCCAGATATTTCTGCATATAGTCACTCAGGTCTTTACCACAACTTTTGTATTCATTCCACCCGATATCAGCCAGTTTAGTTTCACCCTGCAGGGGCTCAATATGGTATTCGAGATTATTCTTATCACGTAACCATTCAGCAAAAGAGCGGTGGAAAAAGGCGAAAGTATTGTCTTTCTCCTTCAGATAGCTGGCCAGTGTT
>CAVRZV010000002.1:0-109973 GCA_963725785.1 uncultured Bacteroidales bacterium
CTATGGGCTTTGATTCATTTGCCAAAATGGTGGGATTCGATGACTATTTCGGACTTAATCAGTACTCCGGGAAAAGGAGATTTTGATGGCATGTGGGGTGTCTGGATGACGTTTCTTTAAATTTTTTGCTGCCAAATTGGATAGTTTTAAACAACCCTTTTTAGCATCGATATTTTCAGTTTCATCTCATCATCCCTTTAAAGTACCTGAAAAATATGCCGGTATCTTAAAAAGGACCGGCACCGATCCTGGAGAGAATAGTAGTTATCTCGATTTTTGCATTGCATATGAATTATTCGATGAGATTTCTAAAAGTCCATGGTTTAAGAATACTCTTTTTGTTATCACTGCCGACCATACCAATGAGTCGATTCATAAGGAATTCCAGAGATGACTTGGGACCATATAGCAGTTCCTGTTGTTATTTTTTATAACCCGGGGAGCGACCTCAGAGGGTATGAGGAACAGGATCGCACAACAGATCGATATTATGCCTACCATTTTAAGTTATCCTGAATTTTGATGAGGAATATATAGCATTCGGAAACAACCTTACTGGACGATTCATACGAACCTTTTGCATTTCAATACCTCCGGAAGCACCTACCATCTTTATATGAAAGACCATATTCTGGATAATGATGGATAATAAGCCTGCCGGGTTGTTCAACTTCAAGACTGACATCTATCTCGGAGTCCAACCTGCTTGATGGAAAATGACCCCGGCCTTCTGCTGCAGATGGTGGAAAAGCTGAAAGCTGTCATTCAGTCTTACAACGGCCGGCTGATTGATAATAATATGGTTGTAAGAAGATAGAGTAAGGGGGTTGAAAAACTCTGTTATTTGCAGTGTTTATGTCTGTTTTAACTCACCAATTCGGGAGAAATGTGTTTTGAGCTGTGTTTATGTGTATCTTTGCACAATGAAAAATGAAATAGACATACCAATTCTAAAGAGGAAGATTTTGTTGCTGCCAATATCCGAGGGGATAATTATTCACTCATCAGGGACAAACAGAACCTTGAGTTTAACGGAGCAATAGCCGGCCGGCTCCTGGCAAGCGAGAAGAGTATACATATTATACTTGTTTCAGTTGCATGTTTCTGTCTTTCAAACTGCAACATCAATTCTGTCTCGATGAAACCCTTCGATGGCTCTGTGATTATTACGAGTAAGAAAGAGATAATTAAAACATTAAAAGATAAATGCGTTGACACTATCAGTTTCAAAAAAGGTGAAATAATAGCAGATGTCGGCGCTGCAAATGGTTCAATAGAAGCTATGTTGTCAATGTTTCATGACAGTTTAACTTTTTACATTCAGGACATTGATACTTCTGTCTGCAATCCAAAAACTATTAATAAAATAGTTTCAATTTATCAGAACCTGAATGGAAGACCATTTACAAATGAGTTTATCGTTGTAAAAGGCGCTGACAATGAAACGAATCTTCCTGATGATACTTTTAATAAAATATTAATGTTATGGACTTATGAATATTTTAAGAATCCAAAGCAAATTATGACAGATTTGAGATTAAAACTTAAAGCTGACGGACTGATGTATATAATCAATCCGGGTATTGATAATGAATCAGGTAAGGTGATGACCGCGGAGCATGGATGGAATGCATCACCTATTGAGAGACAGATCTCTGATATTATTGATTGTGGCTTTGAATTAATCAGATTTTCGAGAAATTATAAAATTCACACCTCCGTAATTTCTGTTTTCAAATCATGACCTGAAAAACTCAAATCCCGGGATGCTCAAGGATAAAAAATCCGTCTTCTTTTATTATCCTGACCCGGTTACGAGGTCGGGAAGATCTTTAGGCCACGTAAGTTCGTAGGGAGGATCAGCAAAAACAATGTCATATTTGATCTGCAGGTCTTTAGATAAGCCTTTACATCAATATGAATCGTCTGATATTTTCAATGGCTACTTCTTTTAGTATCTTTGTATGCCTGCAATATGCCGTCTTTTTCTACAAGATGTATTTTACAGCCCCCCTTGAAGCGTGTTCGTAGCTTATGCTTCCAGTTCCTGAAAACAGGTCAGACATTCATGATTTAAAGTCAAGTCTGTTATTCAATATATTGAACAGACCTTCTCGGGCGAAATCAGTCGTTGGCCTTGCACTGAAATTCCCGCGGAGGAGTGATTCCTCCTTCCCTTGTATTTTCCCCCGATTATTCGCAATTGACTACGCTGAAAAGATTTAGAAAGTGGTGCAAGTCCGTATCATTGAACACATAACTGAAGGTGAAATTTCCATATGGTTCTGCGAATTTAATTTGTCTTATACATAAGGAGAAGGCCGATGAAAGATCATCGTATTTCTCAGTCAGACCACTGAAATAAATTGTCTCTTCCTGTTTTATATCAAGCCTCGTTAACACATTCAGTACAAAATAGAGTATATCAGAAATATTCCGGTAACTGAAAGAATTGCAAAATTCAAGCAGATTCGCGTTAAAGACAATAAGATTAAAAAAATCTCTTTCAACATGAATGTGTATGTAGTTACCGCTGACACTTTTCCTGCACGATGAGGTATGATCAAGCAATAATTTAATATGGTGATAAGAATAAATGCCAGGATAAAAATATTAAGATTCTCGATGAGTGATTTTGATACCGAGTACACAATAAAAGCATCAGGGTCAGTCACCTTATTTACCATTACTATATTGCCTTCTTCCAGATTGTGATTAAACCTGAAATACTCATCTTTTTTCCCGGGGTCATAAAGCGGTGCAGGAACGAGTGTGAATTTGGGCGAGGGTATAACTAAACCGACTTTTTTGTAGCGCCTTGTCAGGAAATCATCTTTGCTTAACAGTTCAACTATTTTATCGGATTAAAATACTTATTATCCTCTGCCACAAATGACCTTATAAGAATATACTTGTTCCTGATGGCATCAAGAAATGGAAAAAGATAATCCATCAGGGCTTACCTGTACAGAAAGCATATAGTTTTCAGTGGAGTTTATATCGAGTGTTTCGTCAAAAAGCTCCCAGAAAAGGCATAATGATTTATTTTATTGTAAATATACTAAATATCTCTGTGGCGCTCTGCGTATCCTCAGTGGTTCTCTAGTAACAAAAATATAAGGAACTGTCACAGAGTTACACGGAGGTATCACAGAGTCACACGAGTACACGGAGTTTTTATTTTGATAAGAAGAATGTTTATGTTTACATCAAAATGATAAAAATCGATCAGACCATTGCGCGACACAATTATATATAATAACTTTGGCAATTCTCCTAGATGCTGATGATCAGTCTTCGGCATTGAAAAATCGCAGGATATATTTGCGATAACAATAACGATGTAATATTCCTGATGGAGCGGGTATGCAGGTACAGGAAAAACAAGTGTTATAAGTTCAATAAGTAAAAACGCTTGATCTGCTGAGAATGCGTTCTGTACTTCTTGCTCCTACCGGGAGAGCTGCAAAAGTCCTATCCTCTTATGTGGTGGCCGGCTTTTACTATTCATAAAAAAATATACCGGGAAAATCATCCAGGCATGGACTCGGTAGTTTTTCTCTGGATAGAAATCTTCAAATAAACTTGATTTTGTCTATGAAGCTTCAATGAATCAAATGTCTCCGGAGATTGTCATCTATTTGGCAGTGGCAGGTTCTTGATGATCTGATTGAATATGTTTATTCAGGTACGGAATGCAAGTGATTCTCGTCGGAGATACTGCTCAGCTTCCACCTGTAGGCTCGAGGCTCTCGATCCATCTTCACTCGCTGAGTATGGGTTTGGAATTATCTCCTGTGAACTGGAAACAGGCAAAGCGAAACATCGGGAGTTCTTATGAACGCCACCCGTGTAAGGCTCCAGGTAGCTGAAGGTGACCTTGTTCATCCTTCAATTGATTGTCTCAATTATAACGATACTCTCAGAAGGAACCGGCGAGGAGTTGATTGATGAAATTTCAACAGCTTATGGAACATGCGGAATGGAAGGAACTATAATTGTTGTCAATTCAAACAAACAGGCGAACAGGTACAATCATGGAATCCGTAACAGGACTTATTTCCTCTTCCCTGAAAAAAATCCTGTTACGGATCCCCTGATTGTACCTGTTCGCCTGTTTGTTTGAATTGACAACAATTATAGTTCCTTCCATTCCGCATGTTCCATAAGCTGTTGAAATTTCATCAATCAACTCCTCGCCGGTTATTCTGAGAGTATCGTTATAATTGAGACAATCAATTGAAGGATGAACAAGGTCACCTTCAGCTACCTGGAGCCTGACACGGGTGGCGTTCATAAGAACTCCCGATGTTTCGCTTTGCCGTACTACCTGTTTCAGTTCACAGGAGATAATTCCAAACCCATACTCAGCGAGTGAAGATGGATCGAGAGCCGGGCTTAACGTCGAGCCTACAGGTGGAAGCTGAGCAGTATCTCCGACGAGAATCAGCTTGCATTCCGTACCTGAATAAACATATTCAATCAGATCATCAAGAAGCCTGCCACTGCCAAATAATGACGAATCTCCGGAGACATTTGATACCATTGAAGCTTCATCAACGATAAAAAAAGTATCCTTATGAAGATTTCTATCCAGAGAAAAACTACCGAGTCCATCCCTGGATGATTTTTGCCGGTATATTTTTTTATGAATAGTAAAAGCCGGCCGGCCGGCATAAGAGGACAGGACTTTGGCAGCTCTCCCGGTAGGAGCAAGAAGTACAGAACGCATTCTCAGCAGATCAAGCGTTTTTACTATTGAACTTATAACACTTGTTTTTCCTGTACCTGCATACCCGCTCATCAGGAATATTACATCGTTATTGTTATCGCAAATATATCCTGCGATTTTTTTCAATGCCGAAGACTGATCATCAGTAGGAGAATTGCCAAGATTCTTACAAAGATTATTATATATAATTGTGTCGCGCAATGGTCTGATCGATTTTTATCATTTTGATGTAAACATAAACATTCTTCTTATCAAAATAAAAACTCCGTGTACTCCGTGTGACTCTGTGATACCTCCGTGTAACTCTGTGACAGTTCCTTATATTTTTGTTACACAGAGAACCACTGAGGATACACAGAGCGCCACAGAGAATATTTAGTATATTTACAATAAAATAAATCATTATGCCTTTTCTGGAACTTTTTGATGAAACACTCGATATAAACTCCACTGAAAACTATATGCTTTCTGTACAGGTAAGCCCTGATGGATTATCTTTTTGCATTCTTGATGCCATCAGGAACAAGTATATTCTTATAAGGTCATTTGTGGCAGAGGATAATAAGTATTTTAATACCGATAAAATAGTTGAACTGTTAAGCAAAGATGATTTTCTGACAAGGCGCTATAAAAAAGTCAGTTTAGTTATACCCTCGCGCAAATTCACACTCGTTCCTGCACCGCTTTATGACCCCGGGAAAAAAGATGAGTATTTCAGGTTTAATCACACTCTGGAAGAAGGCAATATAGTAATGGTAAATAAGGTGACTGACCCTGATGCTTTTATTGTGTACTCGGTATCAAAATCACTCATCGAGAATCTTAATAATTTTTACCCTGGCATTTATTCTTATCACCATATTAAATTATTGCTTGATCATACCTCATCGTGCAGGAAAAGTGTAAGCGGTAACTACATACACATTCATGTTGAAAGAGATTTTTTTAATCTTATTGTCTTTAACGCCAATCTGCTTGAATTTTGCAATTCTTTCAGTTACCGGAATATTTCTGATATGCTCTATTATGTTTTGAATGTTTTTAAGAAGCTTGATATAAAACAGGAAGAAACAATATATTTAAGTGGTCTGACTGAGAAATACGATGATATTTCATCGACCTTCTCCTTATATATAAGACAAATAAAATTTGCAGAACCCTATGGCAATTTCACCTTCAGTTATGTTTTTAATGATACTGAGCTTCACCGCTTTCTTAATCTATTCAGCGTAGTAAATTGCGAATAATCGGGGGTAAATACAGAGGCAGGAGGATAAATCCTCCCGGGAATTTCAGTGCCAGACCGACTACTGATTTTGCCCGTGAGGGTTTATTCAATATTCTGAATAACAGGGTTGATTTTGAATCGATAAATGTTTTAGATCTTTTTTCAGGTACTGGCAGCATAAGCTTTGAATTTGCTTCCAGGGGAGCTGTTTCAGTACATCTTGTAGAAAAAGATTTCAGGCATATAACAGGCATACGAAAGATACTAAAGGAACTTGCTCTTGAAAATGTAAAACCGATTCATATTGATGTAAAGGCTTATCTGAAGACCTGTTCAGTCAAATATGACATTGTTTTTGCTGATCCTCCTTATGAACTTACGTGGCTTAAAGAGTTACCCGACCTCGTAACACAGGCCGGGATAATTAAAGAAGATGGTTTTTTTATTCTTGAGCATCCCCGGGATTTGAGTTTTTCAGGTCATGAATTATTTTTTGAAAACAGAAATTACGGAGGTGTGAATTTTAGTTTCTTCAAATCATTATAGGTCTGATTTATAGTATATTACAATATATATCATAATATACCATTAAAGAGATTTTCAGATAATAATTTCAGAAAAAATTTTGCAGAGTTAAAAATTAGCTTAATTTTGCAGCTCGTTTTACAACTGGTGCGGTAGTTCAGTTGGTTAGAATAACGGCCTGTCACGCCGTGGGTCGCGGGTTCGAGTCCCGTCCGCACCGCAAATGAAAACGAAAAGCCACCGAATGGTGGCTTTTGTATTTTAAACCATCAGCATGACAGTTTATTGGAAAAGCGGATGGTTTAAAATACAATAAATGCTGCATCCGCAGCATTTTCGTTTTCACTTGCCCTGGTAACCTCAGGATGAAGGGTCCGACCGAAGGTCAGTCCGTCCGCACCGCAAACGAAAACAAAAAGCCGTCTTCCTGTATGGAGGACGGCTTTAGTATTTAAAACTCCTTTCGTCCGGAGCTTGTTTTAAGAAACTTTCTTTTTAAAAATCATTATATACGGCCTTTCAGGACTTTCGTAATTTCTTGATATCCGGATTAATTCAAAACCACATTCAATGATATCAGAGATTTGTCTATCAATAGGCGATGCATTCCATCCATGCTCTTCGGTCAACACTTTGCCTGAGTAATTATCCCTATCCGGATTGATAATATACATTAGTCCATCATTTTTAAGTTTCATTCTCAGATCTGTAATAATACCCTTCGGGTTCCTGAAATATTGATAGGTCCATAACATTAATATTTTATTAAATGTATCATCAGGAAGATTCGTTTCATTGTCAGAACCTTTTATAACGATGAACTCATTTGTAAATGGTCTTCCGTTTAAGTCCTGATAACTTTTAACCACTTTATTAATAGTTTTTTGATTACAAACTGAAGTATCGATGTCCTGTATGTAAAAAGTTATACTATCATGAAACATGGATAACATAGCTTCTATTGAGCCATTTGCAGCACCGACATCTGCTACTATTTCACCCTTCTTAAAGCTGATAGTGTCGACACATTTGTCTTTTAATGTTTTAATAATCTCTTTCTTACTCGTGATCAGCACAGAGCCATCAAAGGGTTTCATTGGTACAGAATTGATGTACTTGCAGTCAGATAAACAAAAACAAGTGACTGAAAGAATTATGATATTAATTATCTTTAAGTACTTCATTTTTAAGTATTTTGTCAGTTTAAAAACACATTTTTATTCCAATACCATTTGCAGCAGTCATGCGGTTAAACCTTACATAGCCAATTTCAATACGCCTCTCTTTAACCCTTCCGATTGTCCATAAAGGAACTCCTACTGCCAGTAATCCAACCCCTCCAAACATAACCTGACGATAAGCTTTTACCCTGTCGCCGGGAGGCTCATTAATGCCAAAATCATTATAAATCTTCCAATACATTATATTACCTGCAATAAATGTCGCACCACCGATAATGGACAATACCGCACCTGTTTTTTGCATTTTTTTGTACTTAACCATCGCATCGCCGAATACCAATGAGTTTTTCGACTGAGCATTCAGTGAAAGTACAAAAACCACAAAAAAACAAATCGCAATGAACTTTTTCATCCTAAATGCATTGTCGGATTGAAACGAATAATTATAATTGATAAATATATAATCAAAAAATCTAAAAGTAACATACAATGTATAAAAAGTTAATTGTACTCATTCTATCGATTTTCATCTATTCTTCTTTGGTTCATAGTCAGAATAATGCCCGGCTTACAAATGAACAAAGATCATGGTTATCAAAAGCCGCCAGACATGAAAAAAACGGATGGATTTATCTTCACATTGAAGGCAGTCCGGAAGAGCGAGGTTTCCAGCATGGGTATTTACTCTCAAAAGAGATTAAGGAAGCACTCAGAATGATGAACGAAGTATGGTATTATCAGACAGCCATGGAGTGGCAATGGCTGGTTCAGAGAAGTGCCACGATGTTCACTCCCGGGATTGATGTTGAAAATATGAAAGAAATGGAAGGAATTGTTGAAGGAATGAGAGCAGCGGGTGAGATAACGACCCGCGATGAAATCATAGCCTATAATGGCTCCACGGAATTCATGGGTTACTGGTGGCCCCAGGTAAAAGATTCGATTTCGCCAAATTCGCCTGATCCTAAAAAGGAATCATGCAGTTCATTTATAGCTACAGGAGACATGACTGCTGATGGAGGCATTGTGCTGGGACACAATACCATGAGTTCATTCTATTATCCTGAATGCAATATTATTCTGGACATTCTTCCTGATAAAGGCCACCGGATATTCATGCAATCTGTTGCCGGATTGATTCACAGCGAAACAGACTTTTTTGTAACCGACGCCGGACTGGTAGGTTCAGAAACAACAATTGGAGGTTTCTTTCCATTCGATGAAAAAGGCATTCCTGAATTTTGCCGCATGCGACATGCAACTCAATATGCATCTTCAATTGATGAATGGTGCGAAATAATGAAGACAGGAAACAATGGAGGGTATGCAAATGCATGGTTGATCGGTGATATAAATACGAATGAAATTGCCCGGCTTGAACTTGGGTTGAAGTATATTGGTTTTGAAAAAAAGAAAAACGGCTATTTTGTCGGGTCAAATGTTGCCGAAGACTTAAGAATCCTGAGGTTCGAAACTAAAACTTCTGAATTGGATATTAAGAATTCTTCAATTGCAAGAAGGGTCCGCTGGAAACAACTGATGAGAGAAAACGCCGGCAAAATAACAATTGATAAGGCAAAAGAACTCGAATCTGATCATTATGACACATATCTGAATACAAATACACCCGACATCAGAACATTATGTTCGCATCCTGACCTTGATTCAGATATATATGGAGTTGATATTCCCTTTGCCCCCTGGGGAACGCTTGACGGGAAAGTTATCGATTCAAAGATGGCAAAAGAGCTGTCATTTTCTGCCCGCTGGGGTTCTGCATGCGGTATACCATTCGATGCTGAAGCTTATTTAAAGAAACATGAACAGTTTGACTGGATGAAAGGATTACTTAAAGACAGACCATCACAACCCTGGACTTTATTTAAAGCAGGAGAGACCAGATAAGAAAATTGATTCTACTTACATTCAGGGCAATGAACAGGACCCTCTATACCAGAGTCAGTTGTAAATTCTTTGCCGCATTTTTCACATTTGACATGACTCTTCTCGCTTGCCAGGAGCCGGCTGGCTATTGCTCCGTTAAACTCAAGGTTCTGTTTGTCCCTGATGAGTGAATAATTATCCCTTCGGATATTGGCAGCAACAAAATCTTCCTCTTTTAGAATTGGTATGTCTATTTCATTTTTCATTGTGCAAAGATACACATAAACACAGCTCAAAACACATTTCTCCCGATTTGGTGAGTTAAAACAGACATAAACGCTGCAAATAACAGAGTTTTTCAACCCCCTTACTCTATCTTCTTACAACCATATTATTATCAATCAACCTGCCGTTATAAGATTGAATTATTGCTTTCAGTTTTTCTTCCATCTGCAGCTGAAGACCGGGGTTTTTATCAAGCAGGTTTTTCTCCAAAAAGATGTCATTTTTGTAGTTGAACAATCCGACAGATTTATTATCCATCATTTCCAGAATATGATCTTTCATATAAAGATGATAGGTACTTCCGGAGGTATTGAAAGCAAATGGTTCGTATGAATCGTCTAATAAATTGTTTCCGAATGCTATATATTCTTCATCAAAATTCAGATAACTTAATATTGTAGGCATAATATCAATCTGTTGTGCTATCCTGTTCTTCATCCCTTTAAGATCACTTCCGGGTTTAAAAAATATTATCGGAACGCTATATGATCCGAAGTTATTCTGGAATTCTTTATGTATCGACTCATTTGTATGATCGGCAGTGATAACAAAAAGAGTATTCTTAAACCATGGACTTTTAGAAATCTCATCGAATAATTCATGCAATGCAAAATCAGTGTAACCTACTACTTCCAGGATCGGTGCCGGTCCTTTTTTAAATTTACCGGCATATTTTTCAGGTACTTTAAAGGGATGATGAGATGAAACTGAAAATATCGATGCTAAAAAGGGTTGTTTAAAACTATCCAATTTGGCAGCAAAAAATTTAAAGAATGGTTCATCCCAGACACCCCACATGCCATCAAAATCTCCTTTTCCCGGATACTGATTAAGTCCGAAATAGTCATCGAATCCCACCATTTTGGCAAATGAATCAAAGCCCATAGATCCATTGGGTGCACCATGGAAATATGCAGAATAATATCCTTTTCTTTTAAGCAGTCCCGGAAGTCCTGCAATCTGATTATTTGCATAATGAGAAATTGTATACGGGGTTTCAAGTGAGGGTATTGATGCCAGAATTGAAGGCATGGCATCGATTGATTTTTTCCCGTTAGCAATTGAGACATCAAAACTCAGACTGACATTTATCAGGGAATCCATAAATGGAGTATATCCCTTATAGGTTCCTCCTTCAAGAGTTGGATTAAGAGATCCAATATACTCTCTGGCAAAACTCTCAAGAATAATTATAACTACATTTTCACTGGTAAAGGGTTTTGTTTTTAAAGGTTTATAGAGAGGATTATATAGCTTAGTTAATGTTTCATCGTTGAAGAATTTATATTTGACAAGAACTTTTTTATCAAAAGTTCTGAAAAAACTAAAAGGCGTGTTCAGGACGATTGCTACATCGCGAGGGGTATCAACATAACGCGCAGCATTACTTATGGTAATAGGACGTGTTGAATGTTTATATCCGCCACGAGCTGCTCCAACCACCAGTGCAATTACCAAAGGGATCATAAGAATGTTCACAGAGTAGTAGCCCAGCTTATTTACCGGTTTAGGTTTTTCTGTCTTCACTTTGTTGTACAGGTAAACCATCAGAAACCAGATAAAGAGAGTTATAAGAGTTGCCGGCCAGTAGTCAATCAGAAACCTGAAAAAAAGTTTCACAAGGTTTGTTTCATGTTCAAAAGTCTTAAAAACATCTGCCGTGGCTCTCTTATATACAAATCTGTAATAAACAAAATCCATTCCGTTCATGGCGATAGCTATCCCGTTTGTAACAAAGAAGATATATTTCAGAATTGCCTGATACGACTCCTTATATCGAACCTCAAACGGCAAAATATGCAAAAGGATAAAAAGTATATTGATATAAACTACAGCAGAAATATCAAAAGACAATCCGCCTTTCAGGATTGTAATAAATTGACTTAATGTTACTCCAGGAAACATTTTGTTATTAAACAGGAAAAATCCCACTCTGCACAAAGAGAACAGGAACATTATAAGCAGAATCCTGTATAAAAGAAGCACAAAAATATTTCTGGAGAATACCCAGTTTTTCATTTCTATTATATGTAATGAATTTACAATGTGAGACCTGAACAGCTCATATTTATAATTGATGAAATAAAACTATTAAAACTACTTTGAAGTTGCAAGTCTGATATCCTTAATCCACTTTAGCACCGGTGTATTGTCAGATACCGGTAAGTTCTGAGTTGTTCCCCGGGTAGCTGGAGGCATAGCTCCTCCTCTTCCGGCCGGTGAACCACCGCCCGAACCTCTTCCTCCACCAGATCCACCCCTGGATCCCTGGGGTGAAGGTGAAGAGGGTGCTGGCGGGCTCATCTGGTTTCCTGACATATTCACTGGAGATAATGAGCCATACTCTATTCCAATAGCAAAAGGCATAGCCCCATCACCCTCTTTTGAATTCCTGAGTGGCAGTTTTGCAATTGGCAATACCATTTTATAATATAATATCCCTTCATTGTCATATTTAACCGATCCTCTTATATTATCGGCATTTTCTGAAGGAAAGCGTCTTGTTTCTTCACTGTTAAATCCGATAAGTTCAATTGTATTTGCCTGTGAAAGAGGAGTATTGAGGCTTCCATCAGAATTTAACATACTTGCGGCAAGATTGTTGTTGCGACCTGACCTGTTTTGAGAGCCGATTGGAAATCTGATACCCATTTTTTTGCCGGTTTTGTCATCCATATTGATCCAGAGTGTGAGACCCTCTTTTAAAATTCTGTTCTGAACTCCGGCATCTTCAATCTTTAAATCGACATAAAAATATTCATTATCATTTGAAAGGTAATACGAAATGCTGGTCTTTTTAATTATCTGATAATCAGACGCATCTATCTTATCATTAACGCGCCATGCTCCAGGTTTCTGATTTCCTTTCTGGGCATACACACCAAGACATGCAAATGACAACAAAATCAAAACTTGTGTTTTCATGATACAACTTATTATTAAAAAAACGCCAGGCCGGATATGATTGTTATCTCGCAAACCTGGCGTCGGATATAATATTTAAACAATTTAATTTTGAGGTAGTTCGGTAGAGTTCATATTCTTAAATTCATCCATCATTCTACTTGTCCTGCCAAGTGCCCCTAATGAAAAAATCATTATAAGAACTGTAAGTGCTATCAAAATGTATATTACAATTTTTGCAGTCTCCTTATTTGCTTTCAAGGCTTCCACCAGGCCGTTGTAAAGCAACCATAGGCCATAAATATTTATCGCCAGACCAATGATAGCTCCAAGGTAAAAATTAAAGTGACTTGCAAGTCCAAAGAATGCGCTTATTGGCATTATAACCATACAAGCAGCAGTTACCCGTACATTTGCTTCGAAATCTGTGCTCCCCTTGCAGATTGAGGAGATAACCAGTAAAATCACAGCTCCAATAAATAATCCGATAATCGATGCGATAATTTTTCCTATGAAAATCATTATCCCCAAAGCGCCACCGAATAACCCACCGGTTATTGCGCCAAGATTCAGAATACTCCATAGGAATGCTAGTGCTCCCGCAATAGCACCATAAAGTACTGCCTTAATCAAAGGTTCAGCCATACCTCCCGTGGTCTTCATAGTCGAGAAGTAAGATTTCGGATTTACCAGGACATCTTTGGATTCCTTAATAAATACATTAAAATCAAAGGTACTGTCAGCCATAGTTTAAAGGATTAAGAAATTATTAATTACGATCAGTAAATTGAAATTGAAGATTCCAAATTAAGAAAAATTTCTATAAGACAATAAATTTTGGTTGAAAATCAGACTTCCATTATTCAAGATAGGTGTACCCGTACAGGCCTGACCGGTAATTTGAAAGGAATTCCTTCCCTTCCTCCAGAGTTATAATACTGGCTTTTACAGACGATGTTACCCATGATTCGACAGTTCTGACCATTTTTTTGGAGTTGTATTGCACGTAATCCAGAACCTCAGCAACAGTCTCTCCATCAATTACCTGATCAATTTTATAACCATTACTATCAACTGACACATGTACTGCGTTAGTATCACCAAACAGGTTATGAAGGTCTCCTAATATTTCCTGGTATGCACCTACCAGAAAGACTCCAAGGTAATATGGCTCCTTCGCCCTCAAAGAATGAACCGGCAGGTGATGTGATGAATTACGGGTTGAAATGAAGTTGTCGATTTTTCCGTCTGAATCGCAGGTCATATCCTGGATAGTTGCAGTGCGCAAAGGCTCCTCATTAAGTCTGTGAATAGGCATTATCGGGAATATCTGGTCAATGGCCCATGCATCGGGAAGTGACTGGAAAAGTGAAAAATTGCAGAAATATTTGTCAGACAGTATCCTGGATATCTGACGAAGCTCTTCGGGTACATGTTTGGTTACATTGGCCATATGATAAACTTTCCGGGCGATGGACCAGAAAAGCCGTTCGATCTGGGCCCTGGTTTTAAGATCGATGAGCCCAAAGCTGAATCTGTCGAGAGCCTCTTCTCTTATCTGTTGGGCATCATGCCATGTTTCGAGCATCCTCGACTGATTAAAGTTATCATATAAGAGGAAAAGTTCTTTCACAAGTTCATGGTCCTGATCATTAAGAAGGTCCTCAACATCCCACGAAGGAAGGGTTGTAGTTTCCAGAACTTCGAAAATCAGAACGGAATGATGAGCAGTAAGCGAACGACCTGATTCGGTTATGATATTAGGATGAGGTATATTATTCTTATTGCTTGCATCAACAAATGTACTTATAGAGTCGTTTACATACTCCTGGATAGTATAATTGACACTGCTTTCGCTGTTTGAAGAACCTGTACCGTCATAATCGACACCCAAGACCGCCACCGATATCAACAAATTCCACATTGAAACCGAGATTCCTGAGCTGAACATAGAACTGGGAAGCTTCGCGCAAGGCTATTTTTATCCGACGGATCTTTGTTACCTGGCTGCCGATATGAAAATGTATCAGTTTAAGACAGTCTCTCATCTTGCTTTTCTCAATAAAATCGATGGCTTCAAGCAGTTCACTTGAAGTCAGTCCGAATTTACTGATATCACCTCCTGAATCTTCCCATTTTCCGCTGCCCACACTTGCCAGTTTAATCCTGATCCCAAGATTTGGTTTTACTTTCAGCCGTTTTGCAATCGATGTGATAAGCTTAAGCTCATTAAGCTTTTCTACAACCAGAAATATTCTTTTGCCCATCTTCTGGGCCAGAAGAGCGAGTTCAATATAATCTTCATCTTTATAGCCATTACAGATTATAAGTGACTCGGGGTCGGTGTTTATAGCTATCACCGCATGAAGTTCTGGCTTGGAGCCAGCTTCCAGACCTATATTGAATTTTTTCCCATGACTTACGATCTCTTCCACTACAGGCCGCATCTGATTCACTTTAATCGGATAGATAATAAAGTTCTGAGCTTTGTAGCCATACTCTTCAGAAGCCGATTTGAAACATTTTGAAATACTTATTATCCGGTCATCCAGAATATCAGGGAACCTGACAAGCACAGGAGTGGAGACATCCGATAAAATTAGTTCATCAAGAAGATCTTTAAGATCAACAGACATACCGTTTCTCTGAGGAGTAACAATCACATTTCCTTTATCGTTTATCGAAAAGTAATCAACCCCCCAACCGTTTATGTTATATAATTCAGCAGAATCTTCAACTCGCCATTTTCTCATATTCAGAAATATTTCCTTCGTTTAACAGCAGCAAATGTCAGAAAAAAATATGTTTTATACAATTTCCCATTCTCCCTCTCTCCCCTTCTCCCACTCTTTACTTAGCTTCCACACTTTTCAAATCAACCCTGTTGAGAATCTTATACACCGGGTACGGATTATAACCCGCACCCCATTGAGGTACCAGATAGCGGTCAAAGAAGTTCCATACAACCAAACCATCATTCGACTGTGGTTCAAGTAAGTAAGCAGCCAGATTTGCCAAAGGCTGTGCGGTTCTGATCACTATTGTTCCGGCAGGAAAGTCCTTTGATTCGTTTACAAAGCTGCCTTTTATAGTATTTGTATAATGTCCCTGGTTAAGTCTGATTTCTCCTTTCAGTTCGCTGATTTCAAAGCGTTCAACCTCAATTTTAGAGGAGGTTGACATCTTTTCTAATTTAATACCATGTCTTTTAAGAAGTCCGATTATCTCGGGATCTTCAGTTGTTAAAAGATACGCAAACGGGAACCTGACATTTCTTGTAGGGTAATAATCAATATAATAAGGTACCTGTACATCCCTCTGACGTTCACTTTTTTTATAGTTTCGTCTCCCATTTGCATCATTTGCAATTTCTGCCTCGAACGTTCGGATTGTGACCTTTTCCGGTAATGGTCTTACCTTATACTCAATTGCGAAAGAATCTGTTACAGCTGGATTTGCTCCCCGCACTATCGTTTTTCTGTCAACTTCACTTATTATGTCCTTAATTTCGGTTTTATGATCAGACGCATAATCAAGAAGAGAATGAATCAACCAGTAGCAACCAAGAACACGTGACCTGAAATCAGCATAGACATAATTTTCATTGAGAATACCCAGTCGGTTCCTGATTCCGTAATAGTTGCTCATATACCTCGGTTCGGAAGCATCAAGAACCCATCCTTTGTCAGGATCCATCATGTCAAAGAACTCACCGTAGAAGCAGTTTTCAATCTTATATTTACCCAGAAGGGTCTTTGCCATTTCCGGCATCATTTTCTTGCGCATATAATCAATCAACGAGTTATCACCATCGGGGTTTACCATCCAGGTGAAAGTTGTTGGTTCCACATGATATGACCCATCCGTTGTATGACAATCCATAAATATAGCAGGATCCCATTTGTTAAAAACGTTGGTCAGCACTCCTCTGACTTCAGGAGACTCAGCCTTCATAGCATCACGGTTAAGGTCAAGAAACTGACCATTATATCTTACTCCGACGCCATTAACCGGACCATCCTGGTATGTTCTGTTAAGAGGACTTATCTTCTCATTGCCATCAGGGTTAAACAACGGACAAACCAAAAGAATAATATTTTTCAGGAGCACCGAATTCTTCTCTTTAAGCAAATCCCTCACAAACATCAGAGTAGCTTCCTTACCTTCTACTTCTCCGGCATGTATATTTGCCTGAACATATACAATAATCCTGTTATCGTTGGTAAGATCTTCAGGAGACTTTGGCAAAGGATTGCCAACAACTAAAAGAGGGACTTCCCTGCCCTCAACTGAAGTGGCAATATTCTCCAGTCTTATAAAGCGTGATGATTTGATAAGTTGATTTATAAAGTCCATTACGTCATTATAATCTGAAGTAGATTTATAATCAGATTTTTCGGCTATTGTCTGAAGGTTTACCTGTCCCAAAAGATTTGCAGCAGCTATTAAAAATGTTAACCAACAAATAATTGATCTTTTCATTTTGTCGCGTTATTAACAAATAAGTCGATAAAAGTATGAATATTCGGCATAACTTTTATATTTCAGCAATGATATAGTCGGAAGATGGAAGTCGGAAGTCGGAAGCCGGAAGCCGAATGCCGGATGCTGGATGCCGGATGCCGGATGCCGGTTAAAAATCAGAATATTATAAATTTATTTAGATTATTTCAAATTAATTATGTATCTTGCGCCATTAATTTAAAAACAGAATAAAATGAACAAAGGAACAGTAAAATTTTTTAATGTATCAAAAGGATTCGGATTCATTAAAGATGCAGATTCGGATAATGAATATTTTGTACACGTATCTGGTCTGAAAGATCAGATTAAAGAGAATGATGAAGTTACATTTGAACTTCAGGAAGGTAAAAAAGGAATTAATGCAGTAGACGTTAGACTAGCTTAGTTTATCCATACAAAGATTTATTATTCAATCCCGGTCGTATGGCCGGGATTTTTTATTTATATACCTTCCAATTTGAAATAATGTCAAAAAATGGATCTCTAAAAAGGTATCCGTTGACTGGTTTTCCCTTTGTGCTACTTTGTGTCTTACTTTGTGATACTTTGTGGTTAAATGATTCTTCTTCACCACTAAGGAACACGAAGGTTCACACGAAGGTACACAAAGGGTTAATTGGAGAATAAATAAACAGGGCCCTCCTTTTACTGCCTTTTCTTTTCTTCTTTTTTAGCCTTTTTTGCCAGGCGTTTCTCTTTCAGACTTTTTGTCGGCTCTTTTTTGTTCTTTGTCTGTTCTTTAGCTTTTTCGTGTGACATGGCTATATATTTTTAATTGATAAAAGTTATTCCAAATATAGAAAAAATCAATCAATCCTATATCGATAATGTAATCAGAGAGTTGTTGTCAGTTATAACAGCCCCCCTGCTTCCCGGTCAAGAAACCAGCTCAATCGTCCATAGATTGGTATAATGTATGAGGCAGGCAGGTTTTGTGCATCCATACTCTTATTAAGTATTTTTTCTACAATTTTCTCCTTTTTCTTCCCGGTTACAAGGAATGTGACGGAACCTGCGTTATTTATAACCCGTCCTGTAAGAGTAATTCGTTTCTGAAAAGTAATAGGATGATGGGCGACATCACAAATCTTGTCAGAATTAATAAGCTCCCTTTGTCCCGGAAAGATAGAAGCCGTATGTCCATCCTCTCCCAAACCAAGGATAACGAGATCAAAGAATGGCAAACCATCCCTTTTTCCGGTAAATTCTGATATCTCATCTGAGTATCGTGTTACTTCACTTTCAGGATTCTCTTCACCTTTAATTCTGTGAATATTTGTGGCAGGTATGTCAATATTACAGAGTAATTTTCTCCATGTCATCCCATAATTACTTTCCTGGTCATCAGGCGATACGCATCTTTCATCTACCCAGAATACATGAACAAATTGCCAGGAGACGGATTTAGCATAGTTTTCACTTAGCAGTGTAAATAATATTTCAGGAGTGGAGCCTCCTGACAATGCAACCGAAAATGGCCGGTCTTTTTGTACCGATTCCTCTATCATACAACTCATTTCCTCAGCAAATTCCTTAGCTAATGCATAAGGATCAGGGAATATCTTAACAATTTTATCCAACTGATTAATAATACTTTATTTATTTAAAAAAAATTTACCACGGAGTAGCACGGTTTCATTTCTACTCATCCCTTAGTTCCTTAGTCTCCGTTGTGCCGTTGTGCCGTTGTGCCGTTGTGCCGTTGTGCCGTTGTGCCGTTGCGCCTCTTACAATTCGCAGTACAGTTCTTCATCCGCCAGATTCTTACATGGATATCTCCAGGTAAGACCCTCCCCCTGAATCAGGTCGTTAGCATGTTCCGGACCCCATGTGCCTGCAGGATAGCCGAATACTTTGATAGTCTTATTATTAGCCCAGGCCTTCTGAATCGGTTCCAGAAATCTCCATGCAGTTTCAACTTCATCGTCGCGTGAAAACAGAGTAGAATCGCCCAGCATTACATCATGCAGAAGCCTTTCGTAGGCAGAGGTTACCCTGATGTCTGCCAGATCTTTATAATGAAAATCCATATTTACATTCTTCACATTGAATCCTGCTCCGGGCTCTTTCATATCAAACTTAAGTAATATTCCCTCGTCAGGTTGAATCCGAATTATCAGCTGATTTGAAGACAGTTTTCCGGATTCTCTTTGAAAGAGATGATGAGGGGTTTGTTTAAAGTGTATGACAACTTCCGTAACACGTGTGGGTAATCTTTTCCCTGTGCGGATATAAAACGGTACCCCACCCCATCTCCAGTTATTAATGAAGAACTTTATAGCAACATATGTCTCTGTACGTGAATCAGTCGCAACGCCTTCCTCATACCTGTACCCGGTAACACACTCACCACGGATAAGCGATCCGGTATACTGTCCTCTGATAACCTGGTCGGGTACATCTTCTTCCTTTATGGGTTGCAATGATTGAAAAACCTTTAAAACTTCGTTCCGGATGGCATTTGCATCAAGAGATGAAGGGGGCTCCATTGCCGTCAATCCTACCATTTGGAGAAGATGGTTCTGGACCATATCCCTCAGAGCTCCTGAAGAGTCGTAATAACCACCTCTCTTCTCCACTCCAATGCTTTCAGCGGAAGTGATCTCAATCCTGTCTATAAAATTTCTGTTCCAGAGAGGTTCGAAAATCCCATTCGCAAATCTAGTAACCAGTAGATTCTGAACAGTTTCCTTACCAAGATAATGATCTATTCTGAATATCTGATCTTCTGATATAAGCTTATGTAAGGCATTATTGAGCTCCCGGCCTGATTTAAGATCATATCCAAATGGTTTCTCAATTATTATCCTTCTGAATCCATTTTCCTGATTGCAGAGACCTGCCTTTGCCAGATTTACCGCAATGACCTCATACATACTCGGAGGCGTTGCAGTATAAAAAATATAGTTTCCTCCGCTATGGCACTCATTATCAAGTTCATGCAACACTCTTTTAAGTTCTGAATATTCGATCTCAGAAGTATTATCCATAGAGTAGTAAAAAAGATTCCGGGTAAAATCTGAAACTTGATTCTGATCTGTGATCTTCTCCTCCGAATTAGAGATTATTGCCTTGCTCATCCTGATTCTGAAATCGTCAGTTGATATTTTTGTTCTGCCAACACCCATAACCGCATATTTCTCAGGAAGGAGTTTCTGTTTCTTCAATGAAAATATTGCCGGCATCAACTTTCTGGAAGTCAGATCTCCGGAGGCACCAAATATTACAATTATAAGGTTCTTAGGATTTTCCATAAAAATCTGAACTAAGGATATATTAAATAAATAGTAGTATTAATTGACTAAAGAACTACAAAGTAACAAAAAAATCGCTAAAAAGATAATTGGAAAAGCGGAATATTAAAATACCCGGAAATCATTTCAGCAATTAACAGGATTAAAACATTTTTAGTATTTTATACCTTCTGTTAATAATTTTATTGGTTTTTACGATAAACCGAAAGAAAATGTAGTATATTTGTCGGCTAATATTAAAGGGAATGGACAATTTTAGACCAATTATATCACACCTCATTAAAAGGTTATTTGAAACTTACTGAGAATGGTGTATGGTATCTGATCAGGGATGACCGTTCTCTCAAAAACAGAGAACGGTTTTTTTGTATAATAACAATTGAATTACTAAGGTAAACATTATGAAAAAAGAACGCCCACAGCAACAGGGATTTTATCGACAGGAGTTTGAGCACGAGAATTGCGGGATTGGATTTGTGGCACATCTGAAAGGGAAAAAGTCTCATTCAATTATCAGGCAGGGGCTTGACATACTTACCAATATGACTCACCGTGGTGCGGAAGGAGCCGATAGTAAAACGGGTGATGGAGCAGGTGTACTTATACAGATCCCGAGAGATTTTTATCTTATTCAGGGATATTCACTTCCTCCCGAGGGACAGTTCGGAACAGGTCTGATATTCCTTCCGCAGGATAGCAGTGACGCATCTGAATGCAAGGAAATACTGACCCGGATCTTGAAGGAGGAAGGTATCAATCTTATAGGTTTTCGCGAAGTTCCGCGAAATAATACCGTAATAGGTGAAATATCCCGTGCTGCGGAACCTGAAATTATTCAGATTCTTCTGGGAGCAGATATTCCACAGGAGGATCTTGAACGTAAATTATACATAATCAGGAAGCGTACAGAAAACCTGATCCGAAATTCAGGCATCAGACAAAAAAGTTTCTTCTATATCCCGAGTCTTTCCACAAAAGTACTCATCTATAAGGGTATGCTTACATCAATCCAGCTCGGAGAATACTTTCTCGACCTGAACGACGAGAGGCTACAAAGTGCAATAGCGCTGGTACATTCAAGATTCAGTACAAATACATTCCCCAGCTGGGATCTTGCCCAGCCCTTCAGAATGCTGGGACATAACGGGGAGATCAATACTATAAAAGGAAACAGATTCTGGATGGAAGCAAGAGAATCAATACTTAAATCTGATAAACTGGGTGATCTTACCAGGCTGTATCCAATTATAGAACCTGACAAGAGTGATTCCGCATCGTTGGATAACGTGCTTGAATTTCTGATTATGAGCGGCAAATCGTTGCCTTACGCAATGTCAGTCCTGATTCCTGAATCAATAAATGATAAGAATCCTATTTCCCCTGAATTAAAGGCTTTCTATAAGTATCATTCAACTTTCCTGGAACCATGGGATGGTCCTGCTTCACTTATTTTCTCTGATGGCCGTTACATTGGCGGCATGCTCGACAGAAATGGTCTGCGTCCGTCGAGATATGTCATAACTACTAACGACCTCATTGTTATGGGATCAGAAGCCGGTGTACAAACTTTTGCACCTGAAGAGATAAGGGAGAAAGGGCGGCTAAAACCCGGGAAGATGATCCTTGTCGATACCGAAGCAGGTAAAATTTTCTATGACAAGGAGCTAAAAGCTGAACTAGCTGCGGAATATCCTTATGGAGAATGGATCCAGCAGAATATGGTCAAGCTTGAAAAGATTGAGACCGGCCATAAAGAGACAACCGATATGGGAGATGAGTATAATAAATATATTACATCCTTTAATTACTCGTCGGAAGATACAGATAGAATTATCAAGGAGATGGCTGCTACCGGCAAAGAACCTATCGGTTCTATGGGCAACGATGTTCCAATTGCTGTTCTGTCGAGAAAACCTTACCGGCTATTCAATTATTTCAAGCAGTTGTTTGCCCAGGTTACGAATCCTCCAATCGATCCGATCAGAGAGGAGCTTGTTATGACATTATCGGGTTATCTCGGATCTTTACAGCAAAACCTTCTTGAGACATCGCCCAATCATGTTAAGATGGTACGATTCAGAAATCCGGTCATATCAAATACATACTTTCAGGTTGTCAAAAACTTAAGGTATAAAGGATTTTCAGCTGCAAACCTGCTCCTGCATTTTGATGCCGAAAAAGGAGCTGAAGGTCTGGAGAATGCTGTTGAGCAATTATGCAGAGATGCTGAAAAAGCAGTTGATGACGGGAAAAACTATATTATACTTTCCGATCGCGGTATAAGCAGGAATGCCGCACCAGTACCTTCTTTGATGGCTGTTTCTGCTATTCATCACCACCTGATTAAGACCCGCAAGAGGATGCAGATCGATATTGTTGTGGAATCGGCTGAACCCCGCGAGGTAATGCATTTTGCGCTGCTTTTTGGTTATGGGGCAAGCATAATTAATCCATATATGAGTCTTGCCGTTATTGACAAACTGGTTAAAGAGAAGGCTATACAGCTCGATTATCAGAAAGCTGAGGAGAATTATGTCAACGCAGTCAATAAAGGAATCCTGAAAATAATGTCTAAGATGGGAATCAGCACCCTCAGAAGCTACAGGTCATCACAGATATTTGAAGCAATCGGTATTCACACTGATGTGATCAACAAATATTTTGCCGGAACAGTTTCCAGGATTGGTGGCATAGGAATGAAGGAGATAGCTGAAGAAGTTCTCATTCCTCACAGAAAAGCGTTTATTACCGATCAGCATTCGGAGATCCTTACTGAAGGCGTATACTCGTACCGGAAATTTGGTGAACATCATGCCTGGAACCCTGAGACCATATCCCTGCTTCAATGGAGCACAAGTACATCAGATTATAAGAAGTTTAAGGAGTACACAAAACGTGTAGATGCTGATACGACTAGTCCTGGGTTTATAAGGGGTTTGTTACGGATGAAAAACAATCCAATACCTGTTAATGAGGTTGAGCCTGCGGAAGAGATCATGAAAAGGTTTGTTACCGGAGCAATGTCATATGGATCAATCAGTCGTGAAGCCCATGAGACACTGGCAATTGCAATGAACCGTATCGGCGGGCGAAGCAATACCGGCGAAGGAGGTGAAGATCCGGCCCGCTTCGTACCATTGGAAAATGGAGACAGTGTTCGAAGCGCAATTAAACAGGTTGCGAGTGGCCGATTTGGCGTAACAACCGAATACCTTGTAAATGCCGATGAATTACAGATAAAAATTGCCCAGGGAGCAAAACCCGGGGAAGGCGGTCAGTTGCCTGGCCATAAAGTAGATAAGATAATTGCAAAAACAAGATATGCAATACCCGGAATAACGCTTATTTCCCCACCGCCACATCATGATATTTATTCAATTGAAGATCTGTCACAACTCATCTTCGACCTGAAAAATGTTAATCCAAAAGCCAAGGTAAGCGTGAAGCTTGTCTCAGAAAGCGGTGTTGGCACCATTGCAGCAGGTGTTACCAAGGCGGGTGCAGACCTCATAACAATCAGCGGATATGAAGGTGGAACCGGAGCCAGTCCTTCTTCATCGATTAAACATGCAGGATTACCTCTTGAACTGGGCCTGGCCGAAACACAGCAAACCCTGGTAATGAATAACCTGCGCAGAAGAGTAATCCTTCAGGCTGATGGACAATTAAAAAGCGGCAGGGATATAATTATTGCTTCACTGCTTGGTGCCGAAGAATTTGGATTCTCAACATCAGCTCTTATTGTCATGGGTTGTGTAATGATGCGAAAATGCCATCTCAATACTTGTCCTGTCGGGGTAGCAACACAGAACGCCGAGCTCAGAAAACGATTCAGAGGAAAAGCCGACAATGTTGTAACATTTTTCCGGTTCCTGGCTGAGGAAGTACGTGAATACCTTGCTGAACTTGGTTATAAAAAGATGGAAGATATCGTTGGCCGGTTCGATCTTTTGGAAAGAAATCCAGAAGTCGATCACTGGAAGACTAAAAATCTGGATCTTTCCGGCTTCCTGTCATTACCTGCCGAATCAGCAGAAAATGCAATGCATTGTATAGCTAGTCAGGATCATAAGATTGATCATGTTCTTGACATAGAGCTGATTACAAAAGCTGAAAAAGCTATCTCAGAGAAACAACCGGTCGTAATTGAGGGACCAATACATAATACTGACAGGACAACAGGAGCTATGCTGTCGGGAAAGATTGCAATGCTTTATGGATCAGCAGGATTACCTGACGGAACGATCAGATGCAGGTTTACCGGGTCAGCCGGTCAGAGCTTCGGTGCATTTCTTTCACCGGGTGTGGAATTGTATCTTGAAGGTGATTCGAATGATTACCTTGGTAAAGGACTCTCCGGTGGAAGAATTATTGTTGTTCCTCCTCCGGGTTCTACATTTGAACCTGATAAGAATATAATTATCGGAAATACTGTTCTATACGGTGCAACAAGAGGTGAAGTTTACATCTCAGGAGTTGCCGGTGAAAGATTCGGAGTGCGCAACAGTGGTGCGAACGCAGTTGTAGAAGGGGTAGGAAACCATTGCTGTGAATATATGACCGGCGGGCGCGTTGTTGTGCTGGGAACGACAGGAAGCAACTTCGCTGCCGGGATGAGCGGTGGCATCGCGTACGTTTATAATGAGAACGGGGACTTTGATTTTTACTGCAACATGGGAATGGTAGAGTTGTCTCTGGTCGAAGATTATGGAGATATTACATGAACTTACTGAGCTGATCTCAAGGCATTATCAATTTACCAAAAGCAAAAAAGCAAAGATGATTCTTGATGATCTTCCCAAATATATCCCGATGTTCATCAAAGTTATACCCTACGATTTTAAAATGGTGCTTCAGGAACAGAAACTTGAAGAGATCAGAAAGAAAATTGCGGATGTTGAGCTAGATCTTGAGATAGGTGCAAGGTAATACACGCTACCCCCTGAGGGTTTGCCCCCTGCCCCCCTAAAGGGGGGTCAAGAGAACGAGTCCCCCTTTAGGGGGGTTGAGGGGGCAGCTTAAGAGGGCACAGTGGGCAAACAAATTAAAGAATAACATTTTATAAAAAGATATTATGACTGATATAACCGGATTTCTGAAGATAAAAAGGAAGGAAGCTGGGAACAGGCCGCTTAATGAAAGGATCTGTGACCACAGCGAAGTTGAGCAGGTACTTAATAGTGAAGACAGGATGCTGCAGGCCTCGAGATGCATGGATTGTGGTATTCCATTTTGTCATTGGAGCTGTCCGGTCGATAATTTAATTCCCGAATGGAATGATCTGCTATTCAAAGGTGACTGGAAAGCGGCTTATGCGCGTCTCGAAGCAACAAATAATTTTCCGGAATTTACAGGAAGGATTTGTCCTGCAAGTTGTGAACATGCCTGTGTATTGAATATAAATCAGGAACCGGTGACAATAAGGGAAAATGAAGTAGCTATTGTTGAAAAGGCATTTTCTGAAGGCTACGTTAAACCAAATCCTCCAAAAATAAGGACAGGATAAAAAAGTTGCTGTAATAGGGAGTGGTCCTGCAGGTATGGCAGCCGCTGATCTCTTAAATAAAGCAGGACATCTGGTGACTCTCTTTGAAAAAGATGAGAAAGCCGGCGGATTGCTGAGATTTGGTATTCCCGATTTTAAACTGAGCAAAGCTATTCTCGACAGAAGACTCAACCTGATGATTGAGGAAGGACTTATTATCAGGACCGGAATAAATATAGGAAAGGATATCACCGGAAAGGAGCTGCTTGAACAGTTTGATGCAATTTGTATTGCGATTGGAGCAACACATCCACGAGATCTTGTTGCGGAAGGAAGGGATCTTAACGGGATACATTTTGCAATGGATTTTCTTTCACTGCAAAACAGGGTTAATTCGGGTCAGATCCAGGCCTCAGCAAGTAAAATAAATGCTGAAGGGAAAAGAGTGTTGGTTATAGGAGGAGGAGATACCGGTTCTGACTGTGTGGGTACTTCGATACGACAGAAAGCAGTTAGTGTTACACAGATCGAGATAATGCCAAAACCACCTCTGACAAGAACTTCGGACAATCCATGGCCATACTTTGGGAAGGTCCTTAAGACATCCACCTCACAGGAAGAGGGTTGTGAAAGATACTGGAGCCTTGCTACAATAAAATTCATCGGCTCAGATAACCATGTTACCGGAGTTGAGGTTGAAGATGTGGAATGGAAGATAAAGGACGATCATTATAATATGGAAGTTATTCAGGGAACACGTAGAATTATAAATGCAGATCTTGTTTTGCTTGCAATGGGGTTTGTGCATCCCGCTCTGGAAGGATTGATCTCAGAGCTTGAGCTGGAACTTGATCAGAGAAGAAATATCAGGGTCGATAAGAACCATTTTACAAACAGGCAAAAAGTATTCGCAGCGGGAGATTCTATAAGCGGGGCTACACTTGTTGTTAATGCTATTGCATCCGGAAGAAAAGTAGCAAAAGAAATTGATAAATTTCTGCGGAAATAATGATGTTATTATAATGTACTAACTGCTATTTATTAAATCAGTTACCCCCTTCCCAGCCCCCGCCGAAGCGGGGCAGGCTTTCCCCCAAGGGGGAAGGAGTATCAAAACTTTTCCCCCTGCCTTGCTCCGCCGAAGCGGCTACGCGAAGGCGAAGGGGGAAAATGAAAGGGGGTAAAAATAAAAAGGGGAAAATTTATATCTAAGCTTTTGTTAGTTCTGCGGGAAATTTCCTGTTCAGCTCAATACTAAAGACAGTTCCATCTGTTTCGTTACTTACAAAACTGACTTTCCCTTTGAGATAATTCTCTATGAGCAATTTGATACTATAGGTTCCGATCCCTCTGCCTGAGCCCTTGGTGCTAAATGACCTCTGGAACAATTGCATCTGGATATCATGTGGCATAACTGAATCGTTTCTCACCCAGAATCTTATTTTTGGCCCCTCGCTTTCGATACCGGCAGTAACAGACTTCTCTATTTCAGTTGCTTCAAGTGCATTCTTCAAAAGATTTATAATTACTCTCTGCAAAAGGTTTTTGTCAGTTTCAAAGTCGATATTTGCAGCTTTATCAGAAATAATTATGGTTTTATCTTTGCCAATTTCATGAAGCCTTATTTTTCCAATAGCAGAGGTAAGAAAATCAAGAGATTTCAAATTTTCAGTCTTTATCAGAAGATCTCCCATCTCTGCAGCCCGAATCTGCCGGTGTAATAAAATCTCATCGAGAATTTCCCGGCTGGCTTCTTCTGAGAGATTTATCAATTCACGTTCTTCTTCCGGATCAGCTCCCTCTTTTAAAATTGTCAGCAAACCATTAAGTCCTCCAGCAGTATTCAACAAGTCATGAAAAAAGATTCTCTCGAGGGTCGACCGTCGTTTTTCATCGCTAATGTCCTGAAAAACCAGAACATAGAACACTTTGTCTGATAGTTTTATAGGTGTTGAAATAATGTTCATGTCCCAACTTTGAGTCTTTCCGCCAAGATTTCTTGTAATACGAGTCTCTTTTATTGCTTTTTTACCTGTTCTCTGGCTTTCAAGTATTGCAGTTACTGCACCGCAAAATGCGCAGGCAAATGAAGTTCCGCATCCCATTGGTTCTTCCTCTGCATGAATACAACTAATCACCTCGCCGGTTCTCTTACCCAGAATTGTTTCTACCGTGTCAATACCCAGAAGGGAGAGAAAGTCGTTGTTGGCATATACAATTTGCCGGTTTCCATCCAAAACAACACCGATGCCAGTCAATGATCCGAATATTTCTGTAAAGAATTTCTGCGATCCGACAAGTTCAAATTCCTTAAATATCTGTTCTTTGGTAGATCTTACTGCCGGAGCAAAATGGGTTTCTTCTTCCATGAATATTTTATTTATAGCACCTGTTGATCAATTTACAAATATATACATTCCCGATTCTGGTAAACTCAGGATCTTGTTATACAATACATCTGACAGTTTTTATTCATTTCACAGAGTAAAACAGCAAACTTGACGATATTGTTGTGAAGTATATAGAATGCTTTTTAAGATTATCAAATATTTAAATACTTTTAAATAAATAACTTTATGAATATTTATTGCACGATAATGAAATAAGGAACAATAAAACATTGAGAGATAATGAGTAAAAAGAGAATCACATACATTCACATTTTTATATGGCTCTTTGCGATTTTTGCCAACCTGCCTTATTCAAATTTTAATCAGAGGAACGACACCTTCAGAGATAGTTGCTTATGCCATTGGATTTATGTATCTTATGTTGGTATTCTATTTATTTTACCTCGTTATCGTGCCGGGTTTTCTTAACAGGAAAAAGTTTGTTGAATTCTTTGTCTATTCATTTTTTATAGTACTAATAATGCCCTTTTTCGGATACACAATTCTGTTCCTTTCCAGGGCAATATTTGACGGAACATTTCACAATTTTTATCACAACTATTCTGTCAGAATGCACATGAGCGGTTATTACCCGGTACTGACAGCCGCAGTTTTCGGTTCTCTTTTCGGTGTTATTATCAACTGGTTTACAACAATGAATCAAAAAGCAGAACTTGACCGTCAAAAACTTTCCATCGAACTCGACCTTCTGAAAAGTAAGCTCAATCCTCATTTCCTGTTTAATACACTTAATAATATTGATTCTCTGATCCATCAGAATTCTGAAGAGGCTTCAGCAGCTCTGATAAGACTTTCTGATATGATGCGCTATCTTACTTATGAAACATCATCTGATGTGGTTGAACTGAACAGGGAGGTTGAATATATCAATAATTTTATTGAATTGTACAGGATCAGGATTAAAACACCGGAAGATATACGATTTGAAGTCAGGGGTGATCTAAATGTTAATGATATCTCCGGCTCTGTTTGTTCCTCTGATCGAAAATGCATTTAAGTATGCCAGCTTCAGGAATAAAAAACCATGCATTGATATCCAGCTTTCTGCAGATAACGGAATTGTAGACTTTGAGATTTCGAATATTTATGAAAGTAATTTTCGAGACTCAAAAGCCGGCTCATTCGGGATATGGAATAATAAATCTCAGGAAAAGACTTGATCTGACATATCCTGATAAACATCAGCTGATTATTGAACCTGGAGATATCTCTTTACCATGTAAAACTTACAATCAACACCAATGCAGATTAACTGTATAGCAATTGACGATGAACCTCTGGCTTTGTCAAAGCTTGAAGGTTTCATCATTAAGAGTACCATGGCTGACACTGATCAGGACATTTGACAATGCTATTGAAGCAATAGGATGGCTCAGGGAAAATAGTACTGATCTTATATTTCTTGATATCCAGATGGAACAGCTGACAGGTATCCAGTTTCTCGAGGCTACCGGAACAACATCGAGGATTATTATAACTTCAGCATACGATCAGTACGCAATCAAAGGATTTGATCTTAATGTGACTGATTATCTGCTAAAACCATTTTCTTTCCAACGTTTTCTTACAGGCTGTAAATAAGGTGATGGAATACTACTCTCAAAAGGCTGAAGGTCAAAAAACAATCTCTGAAAATGATACCTATATTTTTGTAAAAACGGAGTACCGTCTCGAACGGATTGATATTGACGATATTCTCTATATCGAAGGTATGAAAGACTATCTGAGGATCATCTGTACCAGTAAAAAGATTATGACCTTACAGAGTTTCTCTAAAATCGAGGAGAGTCTCCCGGCAAAAAAATTCTGCAGGGTGCATAAATCCTATATTGTTGCAATCGATAAAATAAAATCAGTTGAAAGAGGTGTTATCATTATTGCTGACAAGAGGATACCTGTCAGCAATACTTATAAAGAGAATTTCTTCTCAAGAATCAGAGCTTTAATTGATTTCCCCGGTATTTTGCAGTTTTAATACCTGCCTACTCAATTCTGAGAGCTTTTGCAGGGTTGTAATTTGCAGCTTTAATTGTCTGATAACTTATTGATAACCAACCTATAGCTAAGGCAATTAAGGTTGCCAGGATAAATAATCAGAGGATTCACTTTTACCTTGCTCGCAAATCCTTCCAGCCAGAATTTTGAACCGAAATATGCAATCGGATATGCAACTAATGATGATATCAGGATAAGGTTAACAACTTCTTTTGATAAAAGATTCAGAACGATATAAAATGAAGCTCCGTAAGTCTTTCTTATTCCAATCTCCCTGGTCCTCTTGTTAGTTATGAATGTTATAAGGCCAAGCAAACCAAGACAGGCAATCAAGACAGCCAGAATTGAGAATGTGATAAATATTTTCCCGGTCTTCATTTCTGATTTATAGAGATTATTCCATGTGTCAGAGAAAAAATCATATTGAAATGGTTGCCTTGATGTGAAAATCTGCCATTTTTGTTCAATTGCTTTAATAGTAGCATTTATATTGTTCCCTGTCAGCCTTACAGTGGCGTACTGATCACCCCCACCCTGCCCCATCACGGTAAAAACAACAGGATCAATAGCTTTATGCATAGAGGTAA
Source organism: uncultured Bacteroidales bacterium (assembly GCA_963725785.1). Lineage (GTDB taxonomy): Bacteria > Bacteroidota > Bacteroidia > Bacteroidales > VadinHA17 > LD21. The sequence continues at coordinate 30,996 of CAVRZV010000002.1, forward strand.
TATTAAAGTCTTTCATAATACCTATAATCTTATACTTCTGGAATTGTTGAGGTCCTCTTGGCTGGAGAATAAATTTTCCTACAGGATCTTTTAGTCCTAAAGACTTTACGGCTGCTTCATTTATTAATACAGCTGTTGAATCGGTACTGTATTCACGTGAAAAGAAACGGCCTTCCAATAGCTGAACTCCTAATGCCTGGGGAAAGTCGAGACTAACCTGGGCTTGTTGCAGGAGATAGGTTTTCTTATCAGGATCTTCATCGTTGAAGAATGCATTATTATTAAAATTTGTCCCCGGAACCTGCCTGGAGAAACCTACTTTTTCAACACCCGGAATTTGCAAAAGTTGTTCTCTGAATGGCTCAAGCTGTCTGAAGAAAGCATCCGGACGACGAATGACAATGAGGTTTTCCTTTTTAAATCCCAGATCTTTATTTGTCATAAAATTAAGCTGATTGTATACTATTATTGAGCCTATTATTATGACAGTAGAAACGGTAAATTGGAAAACGACAAGTAAACCTCTCAGTTTCTTAGACATTGAACCGGGGTTTAAGGTACCCTTTAATACATCAACCGGATTAAAGGAGGCCAGAACAAACGCCGGATAAAATCCAGCTGAAATTCCAACAACAATAATCATGACAATCAAAGAAACAAGTCCTAAAAAGCTATCAAAAAGACTGACTGATAGTTCCTTACCGATCAGCTGATTAAACATTGGAGTGAAGGCATAAACTAATAATACTGCAAGTATTGCTGCAAACGTTACAATTATCAGTGACTCTCCAAGAAACTGAAGAACAAGTCCTGATTTATTTACACCGGCGACTTTCTTAACACCTACCTCTTTTGCCCGTCCCGCTGATTTGGCAGTAGCAAGATTTACATAATTAATGATAGCAACTATAAGTATCAGGAATGCAATAACTGCGAAAATAGAAACTGTTGTCAGAGAACCCATAGGTTCCAGATTGTACTGATTGGGACCCTTCAGGTGAATATCTTTTAATGGTACGACTCCATAGCTGAAATCATTACCTGCTTTTTTAAAATCATCGATAGAATATCCCAGAATCTGTTGAATCTGCGGCCCCACATACTTGGTCACCATCCCCTGGAATTTGTTTTGCAGAGCAACCTTGTCAGTTCCTTCCTTCACCACAATATAAGTGTAGAAGTTATGACTAACCCATTGTTGACTGTTTGCCTGACCAGGATAAGTACTTAGGGAAGCAAGAATATCAAATTTAATATGAGAATTATCCGGTATGTTCTGAATAACTCCTGTTACTGTATAAAGAATAGTATCAGCTTCTACAATCACTTTTTGTCCCATAGGATCCTGACTGCCAAAATATTTTTTTGCAAATTCTTCAGTCAGAATCATCGAACGGGGCCTTACCAGAGCCGATTTCGGATCTCCCTTTAACAATTTAAAATCAAAAACATCGAAAAATGTCGAATCGGCAAATAGAACTCCATCCTCATTGAACTTGTTTTCTCCGAAACGTATCAGCCATGCACCCATCTGAATAACTCTTGTAGCATGCAATACTTCAGGGTAATCACTTAACATTGCTTTAGCCATGGGAGCGGCAGTTACAGCCTGATCCAATACACCTCCTGACATTCGTCCCACAACTTTCAGAGTATAGATGTTTTCATAATTCTTATGGAACCTGTCGTAACTGAGTTCGTGGATCACATAAAGGGCTATAAAAAGAAAACTTGTCAGTCCGATTGTCAGACCACCCACATTTAAAAGAATATATCCGCGGTGTTTTTTCATACTGCGGAAAGTATTTTTAAGAAAGTTCTTTAACATTGCCGGTATCGTTAGTATTAATTGAATATGACAATCCAAAGACAATATAATAATAATTTTGCTGCACGATACATAGTAAAACTAAAAAAATGAGGCTGACTCAGAGAGTCTGACCTCATTTTCAATCTTTACAATACACCAGAATATAATCTGTTATTCTTTTTCTGCAAAGAGTTTCATTTCTATAACAGTATTTATCAATCTGATGAGTTCAGAACGATAACCATCCTCATCACTACCTCTTGAAGACTTTGCCAGATCAGCTGCACTTCCGAGAGTCGCATTCCCTTTAAATTCTGAATTCCTGAGTATCATTCCGAATTCAGTAACAGCTGCAGCAAACTTCAGATTATCCGATTCATCAGCAAGATCATTTATATAACCTCTGACAGGCTTTTCAAATAACATACTGGTATTGCCATCAGGTTTCTTATAGCGGATCTTAATGGTAAGGTATTCATCGGATAAATCAATCTCCCTGCTTTCGTTCGATCGGGATACCTGGTATTTAAGCGGATCAATGGATGGTATTTCCTCACCTGAACCAGCGGGGATCAACTCATACAGAGCAGTTACATTATGCCCGGCTCCCATTTCACCGGCATCTTTAGTGTCATCATTAAAATCTTCTGCGTTCAGCAGCCTGTTCTCGTAACCGATAAGCCTGTACGATTTAACTTTCGCAGGATTAAATTCAATCTGAAATTTTACATCTTTTGCTATTGTAAAAAGAGTCCCTCCGAATTCCCTGACTAATACTTTTCTTGCCTCCTGAAGATTATCGATATAATAGTAATTTCCATTACCTTTATCAGCAATCAGTTCCATCTTATCATCTTTTACATTTCCCATTCCAAAACCCAGGACGGTCATGAACACTCCAAGTTCACGCTTATCCTCAACCAGTCTTTCCATTCCGCCGTTACTTGATTCTCCTACATTAAAATCACCATCTGTTGCTAATATGATCCTGTTATTTCCTCCTTTAACGAAATTCTTCTCCGCTTCTGAATAAGCAAGTTTCAATCCTGCACCTCCGGCAGTTGATCCACCCGACTCCAGATTATCTATTGCTGCCATTATTGCCTCTTTCCGGCTACCTGGTGTCGATTCAAGTACAAGACCAGCAGCTCCGGCATAAACAACAATTGCTACTCTGTCCTTAGCTCTAAGCTGGTTTACCAGCAGGCCGAATGCTGATTTCAGCAAAGGAAGTTTATTAGCATCACCCATAGAGCCTGATACATCAATAAGAAATACAAGATTTGAAGGGGGAAGTGAAGCCTTGTCAATACTTTTTCCCCGTAAACCAGCCTGGAGCAGCAGATGTTTCTTATTCCACGGGCAAACAGCCAGTTCTGTAGAAACAGAGAAGGGACGTTCTCCGTTTGGTTCAGGATAATCGTATTTAAAATAATTGATCATTTCCTCTATTCTCACAGCATCTGCCGGTGGCAATTCGCCGTTGTTTATATACCGGCGAATGTTTGAATATGAAGCATTATCAACATCAATGGAAAACGTTGACAGAGGGTTACTTTTTGCACTTTTAAATCCGTTCTCATTTACCGCCGCATATCCTTCAGTATTAAAGTTATTATTGTAGCGTTGAAATGATTGTCCGGTAGCATAGGCTTTGGCTGAAGGAGAGGCCATCGCGTAACTGTCAGCCGCTCTCTCTTTTTTTGAGCCATATCCTACGACTACCATCTCCTGCAGTGAAGTTAATTCCTCGGTCATTCTTACATCTATAACACTCCTGTCTCCGATTTTTTCTTCAACCGATGTATAACCGATAAATGAAAATTTAAGGATTTTCACCTGCCTGTCAACAATAATTTTATAGACGCCGTTTAAGTCTGTCAGAGTTCCGGAGGATGAACCTTTGACAGTTACAGATACTCCGGGAATAGGCTTACCCTGATTGTCAGTTACTTTTCCTGTAATAGTTCTTGATTCTGTGAAAGCAATCATGATTGCACCAAGAATCAATATTGCAACAATTGAAAATCTGTTTTTCATGTTATGAATTATTAGTTAAACATTTATCACATGATGCAGACAATTCCGGAATTCCATAAAAAATGGAATGGATTTTCGTAATTTCTTTATCTTTATTAAGAATTATATAAATATTCCCAAGTCCTTTTTTGAAAATGCTTTTTAAGATCCCCATCAAAAAAAACATTCAGCAATCTGATGAAGATCTTCTGCAGAGATTCTCCTCAACTGCTGATCTTGAGGCTCTTGGTGAATTATACTCCGACTATATGCCCCTGGTATATGGTGTTTGCCTTAAATACTTAAAAAACAGGGATGAGTCGATGGATGCTGTAATCCAGATATTTGAAAAACTGATAATTGAAATACCAAAACAAAGGATTGAAAACTTCAGAAGCTGGCTTCATGTTGTAACAAAAAACTATTGTCTGATGCTGTTAAGATCAGAGAGGACACAGAAAGAAAGGAGAGACGAATGGCTGATGGATTCCATGGTTTTTATGGAAAACGATCCGGGTCTGCATCCTATTGATGAAGATGAGCCGGTTTTGGATAGGGCCCTTCTTAATTGTATAGAAAAACTGAAAGGTGAGCAAAAAGAATGCATACAACAATTCTACTATGAAAACCGGTGTTATAGCGAGATTGCTCTGAATTTGGGTCTCGAAGAAAAAAAAGTTAAGAGCTATCTTCAGAATGCAAAAAGAAATCTGAAACTTTGTCTTGAAGCAAAACATGTTACACAAAAATAAAATAAGGGAAAAGTTTCTCAAGGATCTTGCCCGGTATCATCGGAATGAAATGACCGGGGAAGAACGAAATTCTTTCGAAAGGGAGTTGCAGAAAGATTCCTTTGCTGAAGAAGCTGCAGAAGGATTCTCACTACTTTCCCCGGAAAATATCTCCAGGGATCTGACTGACATCCGGAACAGGATCAAATCCAGAACCGTGAAGAGACAGAAATTTATGGTTTACAGGATTGCCGCTTCAATTGCAGTATTAATGGTAATTTCAACAATCCTGATTGTTGTTGATAGAAACAAAACATCAAAACCTCTTGCTGTTAACTCTGTTGAATCGGAAAAGAAGCAGATAATTAAAGAACAACCTCCGGTAAAGCAGATCATTGCAGAAGAAACTTCGAAAAAGCAGGTCGGAACCAGTGAGCAAAAGTCAGATAAAACAGTACCACTGTCGCGAAATACGGAAAAAGCTAAAAGTGCCATAACAGTTGATAGTAAAAACCTTGCTGAGGCACAATTCAATGATACAATCTCTGAAATTAGGCCTGCTGTCATCCGCCAGTCAGTTAAGGATAAAGTCCTTTCACAAACTGTAGCAGTTCCTGCCAGAGCCAGAGCTTTTTCAGGGTTAAAAGCATCAGGAAAGGTTCTCTCATCCGAAGATAATCTCCCTGTCCCGGGAGCAAATATTTTAATAAAAGGTACCAGTTCAGGAGTAATTACAGATGCAGGAGGCAATTTCAGCATTACGCTACCTGATACGAATAACCGGACTCTGATTGCAAATTTTATAGGTATGGAATCAAAGGAGTTTGAAGCAAGGAAAGACTCACAGATCCAGGTAAAGCTCGATCCTTCAATATCAGACTTGAGTGAAGTTGTAGTTGTGGGATATGGTACAAAAAAGGCCGAGTCTGTAAATGAAGATGTCTTCACCGGGTATACGCCTCCCAGCCCGGTTAACGGAAAATCAAATTTTGATAAATATATTAAGGAGAATCAGCATCGTCCTGATACAATAACCGCTGGTCAGAGGGCTGTCGTAGTGGTTAGCTTTTTAGTCCATCTTAATGGGAGCATTGATAGTCTGCGAGTTGTAAGAAGTCCGGGTAAAACATTTTCTGACGAGGCGATAAGACTTATTAAATCAGGACCTGCCTGGAGGCCAGCAGAGGATAAAGGAAAGCCGGTTGAAGCTGAAGTCAGGATGAGGATCGTATTCAAATGACTTTTTCAGAGTTATTTTTTCAGGATTGATATGTAAATGAAATTAAGACACTACCAGTTTTGAAAACTGATAAATGAGACTAAAGCTCTATGTTTTTAACCAGGCGGATATCAGAGGAAGAAGATCCGAGCATAAGCTGAATTTTTCCGCTTTCGAGACGCCAGCTATGAGTCTTTTCATCCCAATATCTTAACTGGTTTACAGGCAATTTCATCGTTAATCGTTTTGATTCTCCTGCCTTAAGAGATCCCCGGATGAACCCTTTTAGTTCTTTTTCAGGCCATTCAACGTTTGAATTCAATCGATGGACATAGAGCTGAACCACTTCATCCCCATCGCTTTTTCCTGTGTTTTTTAAATCCATTGAAATACTGATAATTTCATTACTTCTGTAATTATTCTTATCCGTTTTCATTCCGGTGTAGGAGAATTCTGTGTAAGAAATACCAAATCCAAAAGGAAACAGAGGTGTTACTTTTTTTGTGTCAAACCATCGATATCCAACAAGAGATCCTTCTTTATACTCGACATTATTATTGCCGGGAAATGCTCCTAAAGAAAAAGCCGGAGAATCAGCAAGAGACACCGGGAAAGTAAATGGTAACTTACCTGAAGGGTTTACTTTACCCAGTAAAACATCAGCTATTGCATTCCCCCCTTCTGATCCGTTAAACCAGGACATCAGTACCGCAGAAGAACAATTCATAACATTGTTCAGATCCATAGGAGACCCGGCAACAAGGACGACAACGGTTCGCGGATTTGCTGCTGCAACTGCTCTGATCAGTTCATCCTGTCCATATGGAAGTTTAAAATCGAAACGATCGGTGCCTTCAGTTTCATACTCACGGTTGGTACCTGCAAATATGAAAGCAATATCTGATTTTTTGGCAAGCTCAACAGCTTCCTGTAACAGGGCTGTATCAACAGTAGTATTTGGCAATTTTCTGCCTCCTGTTTGTTGATTCTGACTAAACCCCGGTTTATATCCCTGAACGAACGTTATAGACGCTTTGTCACCTGTTTTATTTTTTAAAGCCTCGAGGGGAGTGATTTCATACCTGGTTTTTACACCTGCACCAAAACCTCCGGAGGCCATTTTATGCATTGCATTGTCCCCAATGACAGCAATCTTCCTGACTTTTTTAAGATCGACAGGCAGAATATGACGAGTGTTTTTTAGTAATACTATGGACTGGGACGCTATCGCGTAAGCAATTTTTCCATGTTCAGGTGTTGCGACGACAGCTGCAGGTTCTGATTCGCTGACCGGGTTGACTGATAATCTCACTCTGAGAATTCTTCTTACCTTATCATTAATTATTCCTATTGGCACAATACCTGCTTTAACAGAGTCGAGTAATGGCTGTCCCATAAATGCATTTCCCATAGTGCCCATTTCAACATCAAGACCATTCATTGCCGGCTTGACAGTGCTATGTGTTCCTCCCCAGTCGGACATCACAAATCCTTCAAAACCCCATTCTTTTTTCAGAATCTGATTCAAAAGAATGTGATTTTCAGAACCCCAGTCGCCAGCGTATTTATTATATGCAGCCATAACTGCAAATACATTGGCTTCCCTGACGGCAGCTTCAAATGGCAAAAGATAAATTTCCCTCAATGCCCGATCATCTACAATAACATTTACTCCGCCCCTGTTGGTTTCCTGATTATTAAGTGCGAAGTGTTTTACACATGCTGCTATTCCACGATCCTGAACACCATTAATATATCCGACAGCCAGTCTGGCGTTAAGCAACGGATCTTCACTCATGTATTCAAAAGTTCTTCCCCCTGTCGGTACCCGCGTTATGTTTATAGCCGGACCCAGTAATATATCTTTTCCCCTTGTTTTTGCTTCTTCTCCCAATGCCGTTCCAAGAAGATATGCCAGATCGGGGTTCCATGTGGCAGCGAGAGCTGAACCTGTCGGGAAAAATGTAGCTGAATCAGTAGTCAGCTTCATGGAATTCCAGGAATTCTTTTTCAATTCTTCACGTATACCAAATGGTCCATCGGTATACTTCAGATCGGGAATTCCCAAACGGTTGATTCCGGCAGATGAAAACAATCCATTTCCATGCAACATTGCTATTTTCTCTTCGAGCGACAATACTGCAATAATAGAATCAATTTTAGAATCATGCAGAGTTAAATTTTTTGAAGTTGCCTTTTGCGGGGGTTGCCCCTGACTAAAAGCTGAGGCTGAAGAAATAAGAAATGCAGTTGTAAATAATGCTACTGAAACTGCTTTTACTGCCAGATCACAGGTCTTTAACATAGTTGATCGAACCACACAATTAAAATTACATTTCAAAGATGGTACTGTTTGTTTTGAATTATTCATAAAATTTATCCAGGGTATTTATTATTGTGATGACTTTAAGTTCAGTGGTAGAGTAAACCTGAATATACTTCCTTTATCCGGCTCACTTTCAACCCATATATTACCTCCGTGCTTCCCGACAAACTCTTTACATAAAATTAATCCAAGACCAGTTCCTTTTTCATTCTCGGTACCATATGATGAGAGGTTCGAGTCAATTCTGAATAGTTTTGAAATAGTATCTTTTGTCATTCCGATGCCGCTATCTGATACTGATATCTCTAACTGTATATTGTCAACAGTGGACCATACTTCCACTTTCCCGTTTTTATTAGTAAACTTTAAAGCATTTGAAATCAGATTCCGCAATATTGTTTTGATCATATTTTTATCTGCGATAATTGTCAAATCATCGGGTAAGTGGTTAATGAGTTCAATGTTTTTCCTGATAGCAGTTTCACTTAATACTTTAAAATCATCCTGAAAAATTTCAATTAAATTTAAAAGCGTGGGATTAAACGATATTTTCCCGCTTTGTGAGTTTGCCCACTCCAATAGATTTTCAAGCAACCTGAAAGTCTGGGTTGAGGAATCATAAATCATTCCGATATGTTCAACACATTTTTTAAAGTCTCCAAAAGAGATATCATCATTCAGCATTTCACTAAATCCTATAATTGTATTGAAGGGGTTCTTCAAGTCATGTGCTATGATTGAGAAAAATTTATCCTTTGAGGCATTTAATTCATTTAATTCAGCTGTTTTAATCGCAACAGTTTTCTCAAGAAGCTCTTTTTGATTTTTCAATTGTTTTACACGAAATATCATTATTAGAACAAATATCAGAATAACTGTGACAACCAAAATAGATCTGAACCACCAGGTTCTCCACCATGGGGGCAAAATGACTATTTTAAGAGAAACACCTCTATCACTCCAGATTGCATCATTGTTAGTTGCATCTACCTTAAAAGTATACTCACCAGGGTCCAGGTTCGTGTATGTCACATAACGTCGTGAAGCATCAGTATAGTTCCATTCTTTCTCAAAACCTTCCATAATATATTTATACTGGTTTTTTTCAGGATGAGTATAATTTATAGCAGCAAAGGAGAAAGAAAATACTGATTGTTTACTACTAAGAACAATCTTTGGAGTCTCACTTATATGAGTTGGGAACTGCGATCCATAGTCTGTAAAAGTAACCGATTTATTAAATATCTGGAAATCTGTGATATAAACAGGCGGTTCGTAATCATTCTCTTTCAGGCTGTCGGGAAAGAAGGAGTTAAATCCGTTAAAACCACCAAAATACATTTCTCCGGAACGTGTTTTAACAAATGATCCGTGATAAAACTGATCACCCTGCAAACCATCATCCTTATTAAAACTTCTTATCTTCTGAATCTTAGTATTCAACCGGCTGATTCCGGAATTAGTTGAAATCCAGATATTTTCTTTATTGTCCTCCGTAATTGCCAGTACTCTGTTGTCAGGCAGGATATTATTTATATTGTAGGTTCTGAGAATAGTGCCATCCTGATTGCATAAGAACAAGCCTTCCGTATTTGTTCCTACCCATATATATCCGTTCTTATCCTTATAAAATGTACTAATATCATTATCGGGGAAATTAATTAATTTAAAAGAATTAGTCTGGGAATCATAAAGATTCAGACCTATCTGAGTACAAATCCACATCCTGGTATTGTCTTTAAAAAAGAACCAGACATTATTTGAACTTAGCTGACCGGTTTGCGCCGGGCCTGGTCTGAATCGTTTGATAACACCTTTTTTCGTATCTAGTAAATCAATTCCGGTATTATAGATACTGATCCATAAAGTATTGTTATGATCTAAGGACAGACCACGGATTGTTCTGCCTGAAATGGCTGAACTATCTTTATCATCAGGCATATAATGAACAAACCTCCCTGTTTTTCTGTCGTACTTGTTAAGTCCGGCTTCCCATGTTCCGATCCACATGTTATTATCTTTGTCTTCAACTATGCCCCGCACAATGTTTCCGCTTATGCTTGACGGATCAGCAGGGTTGTTTTTAAATACTTTAAAATCACCGGTTCCGGGATTGTAAACATTTATCCCTCCACCATCGGTTCCAATCCATATCATACCTTCATGATCTTCGAAAAAAGTAGATGCAAAATTGTAAGAAAGAGATTTAGTACTGTTGTTGTAGTGTGTAAATAATTTGAACCTTCTGTTTTTCCTGTTGAAATAATTTATCCCCCCACCGGAAGTCCCAATCCAGAGAATACCTTCCCTGTCTCTATGAAAACACCAGATACCATTACTGTTGAGTCCAGATTCATTTGAAGTCTCATACCTGATGTATTCAAATCTTCCGGACAGCCTGTCGAAACGGTTTATTCCACCCCCATCAGTTGCGAGCAACAGATACCTTTCATCTTCGGGAATAATATCGAGGATAAGATTTAAGTTCGTTCCTTTCCCATCTCCTTTGAAACCGAAATGTGCTGAATCTATTGATTCCCGGGATCATAAGAAAAAAAACCGCTGCCGTCTGTAACAACCCAGATTTTATCACTATTGTCGATATATATACTCTTATAGCAAAAGACATCTGATTTAACCAATGGGGTCCTCGAATCTGGTAAATAAGCCCGTTTCAGGGTTAAAACGGGTAATACCCGATTTCAGTGAAACTACCCAGAGATATCCCTTAGAATCAACAGCTGCCATCCTTGAAGAACGAACGGCTAAATTGATTCTTTGAGATTCAAACTGATATCTGATAAATTTTTTATCTTGAGGATCCCACCGATTGAGACAACTCCCGTCTGTGACAACCCAAAGTGTACCATTTTTATCCTCTACAATACCTGTTACGAGATTACCATTTAAACTGCTTTTATTGGAAATATCCATTCTGAACACTCTGAAATTATCCTTTAGAGGATTATACAGATTCAAGCCATCATTTGTACCGATCCAAAGGTTTTTGTTCCTGTCTTCATAAATACAGGTTAAAACATCGCTACTTATCGAACCCGGAGTATTATCAAAATGTCTGTACTTTTTTACCGCATAACTGTTGTACTTATCAAGACCCATACCGGTACCCATCCAGAGATAATCCTTGCTATCTCTGTAAATACATCTTATACGGTTACTTGAAAGGCCCTGGCTTACGGTCAGATAATCAAATTTCGAAAAATCTATGAGTGCATTGCCAGGTTGAATTCCGTAAGTGCCCAACAATAAAAGTATAACAGTACTTCTAAAAAAATACTTTCGTATCAACCTGGGGTTTTTAAATACTGTCAAAGCTTCATAAGTTTTCAGAAAATAAATTAAAAAGCTTCAGGATCTTAAAGATACAGCATTTTTGCCATATTCTTATAAATATATGCTCCGATTTCTAAGACCTTCACTAAATCTGTTTATTTTTACTATCCAATATCATTTACATGCGAATCTTCAGGATATCTCTTCTTATCGGCATATTTATTTTACCTTTTAAAGTTTTGTTTTCACGCGTTAGTGATACATCATCGTTTACCATAGTTACGCGTCAGAGTTTTTATTCTTTTGAAAAGAACGGTGAATTTCTTCTCCATGTACCATTATCGTTGTCTAAGAACTATCTATCGATCATCATAAAGACTGATGAAGATACTATTACTACATGGAAAGGTGTTCCGGGCAGGAATATCCTAAGGCTGCCTTTCATACTTAATCTATCCCCGTCAATTTACAGAGTTGAAGCAAAAATAGATTTACAGTACGTCCAGAATCGGACTTATACGGCAAAAACCAATCTCGTTGTTCTTTCATACAAATCAAATGAAGTTAAGACAGATAGATTCACCGGAGGATTGATCGTGAATAACAGACAGTTTTTCCCATTTGGTTTTTATTGCTATTCCCCCGTTTATCCCACTCTTCCGGAAGAAGAGGTTATAAAAGGTTTTAATATGATCTCTCCTTACCAGAAGATCATGCCTGAAACTCTGAATGAAAGAAAAGCATACATGGATCGTTGTGCAGAACTTGGAATGAAGGTGCACTATAATCTTCTTTCAGTATCCGGAGGAGGAGGTGTGGGATCAAGGATTGATGATTTAACTAAAGTAGAAAAAAGAAAACGGTTAATTGCTGAAATCGTAGCTTTCAGAGACCATCCGGCACTACTTGGCTGGTATATCTCCGATGAACCGAATGGAAATAACGTAACACCCGAAGAGTTGGAAGAGATTTACGCGACTGTCAGGGAAAACGATCCATGGCATCCCGTTTCAATAGTTTTTATGGCTCCATTCATGTCATCAAAAAACTATGCTGACGCCCTTGATATTGTAATGGCAGATCCGTATCCAATACCCGACCTTCCAGTAACATTCGTCGGGGAAACTACAGCCCGGTTAAAAACAGAATTTAAGGGAAAAAGACCTTTATGGATTGTACCTCAGGCTTTCGGGGGAGGAGAGTTATGGGGACGTGAACCTACAGTGCAGGAGATCAGGTCGATGACATGGCAGTCGATTATAAATGGCGCAACCGGGATACAATATTTTGTACGACAGGGTCTGAATTATTTCCCTAAATCGTCAGCTGCCTGGAGTGAATGCGGGAAAATATCAGTAGAGGTTGCTGAGCTGACTCCATGGCTTTTATCCGATGAAGAGTCATTGCCGGTAAATTCCTATTCAAAGAATATTTTAGTCTCCTCAAGACTCCATAATGGTCAACTTATCATTATGGCTGTGAACAAAGTAAATGAACCGGTCAGCTCTTCGATACGGATAGCCGGGGTGTATAACGGAAAAGCAAAAGTTCTCTTTGAAAACCGATCAGTCAATATTACCGGAGGTGTGATCAATGACCAGCTGGCTGCATTTGGATCACAGGTATATCTGGTCAGCACTAAACCCGAAATGCCTGCAACCGGAAGTTCCAGGATCAATCTGATCAGGGACGCCGGATTTGAAGACCTCTCTGGTCCCGGATTACCATCAGCTTGTTATGCGAGGCCCGGTGGTGACAGGGGAGCAACATATTTTCTTGATACCAGAGAACATAAAGAGGGTAATCATTCTCTCAGGATAATAACTCCTGAAGAAAACAAAAGCCTGGCCATCAGATTCTTCCCATGCTCTGTCAGGGCCGGCACTTCTTATACAATTTCGATATGGGCAAAATCTGATCCGGAACAAAGGTTTCTCTATGCAACGAAACAGGAAAAATCACGTCTATATTTGAATAATGAGATACCTCAGTATGTTGAAGTGTCTTTTGGTGAATTTGGTCGTGCCAGGTTTATTCCGGATAAAGAATGGAGAGAGTATATAACATTTGTTACAATTCCAAATGATACTACGGCTCTGTTTAAGACTAACCTTATACTGAAGATGCCAGGACAGGGAGTAGCCTGGTTTGACCAGGTGAAGGTGATGGAGGATAAGTAAAAAGGCGTGAGGATTGAGGAATGAGCTATCAGAACAATTACCTTTTATGTTAAACTCCTGTTAATATTGGAATTATTATGGGCATCACGAATTTTTTATTATATTTTTATCACATTGTCGAACTATTATAAAAACTTCTTAATGTTTAAAAACCTTATTAAAACTGCTGTCAGGCATATGCTCAAACACATTGGGTACAGTATCCTGAATATAATTGGACTTACATTAGGCATCACCAGTGCATTATTCCTGATAATATATGTAGCTGATGAAGTGAGTTACGATAGTTATCATGAGAAGGCCGACCGGATCTATCGCGTTTCAACTACTATAAAAGAACCGGATGACCAGTTCACATGGATTTCTGCACAGATCCCATTCGGACCCCAGGTAGTTCGTGATTATCCTGAGGTTGAATCATTTGTCAGATTTATACCTATGCCTCGTGCACTGTATAAGTATGAAGACAAAGAATTCAATGAAGAGAATTTCAATTATGTTGATTCCACCCTGTTTGATATTTTTACATACAAAGTATTAAAAGGTGAAGTTAAAACAGCACTTCTGGAACCAAAAAAAATTATTCTGACTGAAAAGATTGCCAACAAATATTTCGGGAAGACTGACCCCATTGGAAAAACGCTTACAACGGGAAACAATACATTCGAAGTTACAGGTGTGATAGAGAATGTACCATCTAATTCCCATTTCTCATTTGATGCTTTGGCTTCAAGGAATAATTTACCAAAACAACTGGGATCATGGGGCAATTTCGGAGTGTACACCTATCTCCTGTTTCCTGAAAATTTCGATATTAAAACGTTTGAGAAAAAGATGCAGGGAATGTATGAGACCTATATGAAACCGATATTCGGTCCCATGCATATTACAATGAATTATAATCTTGAACCTCTCAGAAGGATACATCTTTATTCTACAAACTCGGGAGAACCAGTCCCAACAGGTAGCATTACTTATGTCTATATCTTTGGCATAGTTGCAATATTCCTGGTACTCATCGCTGCAATGAATTACATGAACCTGGCTACTGCCAGGTCAACAAAGCGTGCACGGGAAGTTGGTCTGAGAAAAGTTGTCGGTTCACGACGGGGTCCGCTTGTTTCACAATTCTTGTCTGAATCTATGGTGTTTACAGTAGTATCCCTTATAATCAGCATTGTTTTAATAATGGTTTTATTGCCAAAGTTCAACCTCTTTGCCGGTAAGTCATTTGATCTGCACGTTATTTACAGTCCTGTTGTGATCCTGAGTTTTCTTGCAATAGCAATTATTGTCGGTATTTTCGGTGGCAGTTACCCGGCATTTTTTCTGTCACGGTTCAGTCCTGTTACTGTTCTCAAAGGCGAGATTACACAGGGTTCAGCAGGCAGCATCTTCCGCAAGATACTGGTAGTAATACAATTTACGATTTCGGTTATTATGATAATATGTACCCTTATCGTTTTCAGACAGCTGAATTATCTGAAGACAATGGATCAGGGATTTGATCAGAAAAATGTGATCAGCCTGGAGCTCAACGGACCAATGATCAGAAAGTACCCTGTTCTCAAGCAGGTACTTACTGAAAATCCTAACATAAAATATGTAACCAGTACAAACACTCCTGTTGGTGAAGGTTCAGGAAAGCTGATCTTCAACGTCGAAACTGATCAGGGGATGGCGCAGAAAGGAGTAAATTTTACTGTTGTCGATCACGATTTTGTTGAAACACTGGGAATTAAAATGGCAAGTGGTCGTGATTTTCAGAAGGACATGCCTTCAGATACGCTGACCGCTGTTGTGGTAAATGAAACATTTGTTAACAGGATGGGCTGGAAAGATCCTATCGGGAAAAAAGTAGAGGCAGGTAATGCAAATACTCTTCGGGCAAGAGTTATCGGGGTAATGAAGGATTATCACCAGACAGGTATGTACAATGGTATTGAATCACTTCTTCTGGCATACCGTCCACTCAATAATATCATTTACATCAAACTAAGTGGAAATGAAAACAAACCGACACTCAGTTTTATTGAAAATAAATGGAAAGAGATATTTCCTGGTCAGCCATTTGTCTACACTTATCTTTCAGAGAGGTTTAACAGACAATTTGAAGCTGATGAAAAACGCGGAAAGATTTTTACGATATTTACAATTCTGGCAATTTTTATTGCCTGCCTGGGATTATTTGGATTAGCATCATATATGGTTGAACAACGGACCAAAGAAATTGGCATAAGGAAGGTATTCGGTGCAAACGAAAGTACAATACTCAGATTAATTTCAAAAGATTTCCTGTTACTCATTTTGATCGGAATCATCATAGCAGTCCCGGTAGCATATTATTTTATGCAAAACTGGCTTGAGAATTATGTTTACAGAATGAAGATTGGGATACCAATATTTGTATTAGCTGCTTTACTTACTATTGTTATCACCTTTATCACAATAAGTTATAAAGCATACCAGGCCGCAATAATGAATCCTGCTAATGCTTTGAAGACAGAATAGACATTGCACCCCGACAGAACTATTGAAAAAATCAAAATCCATTAACCACAAAACCCGCCAGAATGACTCAGTCGGACGGGTACACAAATAAGGCACGCGCCATGTCCCGCAAAAGCGGGACATCCCCTTGAAGGGGACGGGGCGTAGCTGTCAACTTAAGCTTTGAGGATAAATGTGAAACTGCATAAAAAAGTTTCCCCTTCTTTTGAAGGAGGGGTGGTCGGGACGATTGATTATCTAGTATATACAATATTTTCTTTCCCGACCGGGGTGGTTGATTCATTGATTTCTTCTTACTTATATTGACATGAAGGACTATAAAACCTCTTCAACAGGAAAAGTCTTAAATTCTTCAGATCATCACTTAGGAACATGTCCACTTCTGCTGAGGCTGAGTTATCGAACATGTAATTGAGATTGATGGTAATCCGTAATAATCAACCACCCCGGCCGGTATCAGCATTTGTATCATAATTAATTAGTGGTCCGGCCACCTCCCGCTTAGGCGGGAGGAAATGTATCAGACATATATTCAATACTTTACATTCTGTTTTGTTCTAAACTCTCTCCATATTTTACAATATTCAACTCCTTAGGTTGGCGGATAGGGGGGATGGGGGGCAAAATCCTTAGTGACCCCGCCCGACTGAATGAAATGTTAATATTTATCTTTAAGCCGAAAATCAGTCGTTCGGGCGGGCTTTGCGGTTAAAGGTTTTCAGCCTTTATTTTTATATTTTTATAATATTAACTTTACATCCTGTTGATAAAATGTAAGAAAATGAAGAATTACTTTCCGACTGTTTTCATACTTATATCACTTATTTTCTCTGCATGCGGAAAACAGGATGTAAATACAAATTATAAGGGTAATCCTGAACCGCTACGTGCAAATGCCTACATAAAATTACCACTGGGAACCGTAAAACCGGCCGGTTGGTTAAAGTCACAATTGGAAGCCCAGGCAGCAGGGCTTACCGGAAATCTTGACGATTTCTGGCCCGACCTGGTGAACTCATCCTGGCATGGAGGTGATGGTGACGCCTGGGAAAGAGGCCCTTACTTCCTCGATGGACTGGTTCCGCTTGCATATCTGCTGAATGACGATCATCTTATTGCGAAAGTAAAAACATGGATTGAACCCATACTTGCAAGCAGCAGGGATACAGGCTGGTATGGACCTTCCAAAAACACTGATCGCTGGCCACTGGCTGTAGCAAATAAAGTCCTTATGCAGTATTATGAAGCTACAAATGATATACGTGCACTTGATGTGATTGAAAAATATTTCAGATATCTGCACGACTCAAAACCAGACTGGCCTGATAAGGAATGGAGAGGAGTCCGTGCAATGGAGAATGCAGTAACAGGCTACTGGTTATACAGGCAAACCGGAGAACCGTGGATCCTTGAAACTCTGGCATCAATTCAGAAATACAGTTTCGACTGGACGAGTTATTATGAGAAGTTTCCATGGGATTCGGCTGCTTCATCTGAGAAAAAAATACCTTTCAACTGGGGGCCAGAAGGTTTGACGGCTCATGTTGTAAATAATGCTATGGCCATAAAATATCCCGGACTCTGGTATCAGCAATCAAAGAATGAAAGATTCAAAAAAGCAGTTTTTTCGGGGATTGAAAAATATGACCTTAATCATGGACAGGCTGGTGGCAGATTTTCAGGCGATGAACATCTTTCCGGCAAAAGTCCGGTGCGTGGAACAGAGTTATGTTCCGTTGTGGAATATATGTTTTCTCTCGAAGAACTTTATGAGATTTTTGGGGAGAACACTCTTGCTGACCGACTGGAACTTCTTGCGTACAATTCTCTGCCCGGAACAACCACTCCCGATTTCTGGGCTCATCAATATGACCAGCAGGCAAACCAGGTGATTTGTTCAGTTGCTAAACGAGACTGGAGCAGCAACGGTGATTATTCAAATATCTATGGCCTCATGCCAAACTTTGCGTGCTGTCTGGCAAATATGCATCAGGGATGGCCCAAATTTACAGAGAGCATGTGGATGGCAACTAATGACAATGGTCTTGCTTTAGTAGCTTATGGACCATCAGTTGTCAGAGCCAGGGTAGCCAGGGCGAAAGAGGTTACAATAACTGAAGACACCAACTATCCGTTCAACGGAACTGTTAAACTTACAATAAATACAGAGAAGGCAGTCAGGTTTCCGATTTACCTGAGAATTCCCGGATGGGCCGATTCGGTTACGGTAAGATTCAAAAACAAAATAATTAAAGTCAAGAATGTAACAGCTTATAAAATCAGAGAGAGATGGAAGAATGGGGATCAGATAGTTATTGAATTACCTATGCAGCTGCGCTCCGAGAAAAGGTACAATGGTTCGTTGGCTATATTACGTGGCCCTGTCTGTTATTCATTACGGATCGACAAAGTATATAAAAGAGTAAAAATCAATTACGACAACTTTAACTACAAAGGAAGCGCTGACTGGGAGATTTATCCTAATAGCGCCTGGAACTATGGATTATTAATTGATACGAAAAATATCTCGAGCGGAATCACAGTAACGGAAAATCCTGTTGGTAAATACCCATTTTCAGACAGAGGTGACATGCTCTGGTCAGCCGATTCTAATAAATATGTCATATCAGTACAGGATGCTCCCGTAACAATAAAAGCAAGAGGAATGAAAATTCCGGAATGGACCCTCAAGAATAATTCTGCAGATGTCCCTCCTTTAAGTCCGGTGAAACCGGATGGCGATCCTGAAATTATAACTCTGGTCCCATATGGATGTGCAAGGCTGCGGATCACAGAATTTCCGGTTATGGATGTTGTACTCATGGAGGATTTAATGAAGTAAGAATGAAGAACATTCGAATTCAGAAGACAGAAGTATTTGCCAGTTCTGAATTCACTGTTCGTTTGTTCTTCGTTCTTAATTTCTTAAAGCGTTTTTGTTTTTTCCTTTAACCACATGATTTCTTCAGAGGAAAGATAAGGGCTTAGTTTATCGAAAACTTCCGCATGATAAGAATTGAGCCAGTCAATCTCCTTCTGATCAAGTAAGGAAATATCAATCAGTGGTTTATCAATATAACAAAGCGATACGGTCTCAAATTTCAGGAATTCTCCGAACGTTGTCTCTTCATCTTTATAACAAAATATAAGATTCTCGATCCTGATTCCATATTCCCCCTCCCTGTATACTGCCGGCTCATCGGATATCAGCATACCGGGTTCGATAACAGTTTTAGATTCAGTTCCATATAATGGACTTATGCTCTGAGGACCTTCATGTACATTAAGACAGAAACCAACGCCATGACCTGTACCATGGCCATAATTCAGTCCATTCTCCCATAATGATCTTCTGGCTAAAAAATCGAGTTGATAACCCTTTGACCCGGCTGGAAACTTTGCCAGTGCAAGGTTTATCATACCCTTAAGCACCAGTGTAAAATCCCGGATCTGCTGTTCAGTCGGTTTTCCAACACAAACGGTCCTGGTAATATCTGTTGTGCCGTCGAGATACTGTCCCCCTGAGTCAATAAGCAGTATTCCTTCGCCAGTGATAACAATATCCGATTGAGTAGTAGTCGAATAATGAGGTAATGCGCCATGATCTTTAAAAGCAACAATAGTTGAAAAACTGGGTCCGAGATAGTTGATATTGTCCGATCTTAACGAATTCAGCTTTTCTCCGGCCGACATTTCGGAGATTATACCCGGGTCGTTGTTTTGTTCTAACCAAAAGTAAAACTTTGTCAGAGCTACTCCATCCCTTATCATAACCTTCCTGATATTCTCAATCTCTATACGGTTTTTGGCAGCTTTTAAGCGCGTCGGAATTGTGAAATCTTCAAATATTTTCATTCCCTCAGGAATCGAATAGAAGAGATCTGAAGATGTAGTTGACGGATTAAGAAGGATTGCAGAAGCAGGTGGCAGAGTTGCTAACAATCCTGCTGTTTCTTCATAAGGCAGGATTACAATTCCAAGTCTGTCGAATTCTGAAGCAAGCTGCAACGGGATCTTAGTCTCATCAACAAATAAAAGAATCTGCTCTTCACCTACAATTGCAAAAGATAGAATCAATGGGCTGTATTCAGTATCTCTTCCCCTGATATTTAAAAGCCACATTATATCATCAGACGATGTAAGAAGTTGATAATCAATCATCTTTAATTTCATTATTCTTCTTACTTCTGTTATCTTAACTGACCTGTCTATACCGCAGAAACCTATATTATGATCGAATGCAATTGAAAATGGCATTGGAGGACGGTCATCCCAAAGTCCGGAGATCAGATCGCAGTGGAAATCAAATGAAATGTTTTTATTATCAAGCGATTTTAGAATCAGCCTGATCCTTTCAATTGAGAAAATCCTGCCGTCAAGAGCTATCTTAGATGATTGATTAATGTTCGCAGCCAGCCAACCAATAAAATCATTCTTTTCTGTATGGACCGGTTTCATAAGAGCATAACCCGAACCCTTTAACTGATACCCGGCCTGAATGAAGTATCTTGAGTCGGTCCATAACCCTGCAAATGTATCGGTTATAATTACAGTTGCTGCTGATCCTGTAAATCCGGTGAGCCAGAGAATAATGCGCCAGTAATCGGGTATGTATTCTCCACAATGGGGATCGGTTGAGGGAATTATATAAGTGCCAATATTCTGTTCTTTCATCTCTGCTCTGACAAGAGCAAGTTTTTCCATGAAAGAGCTCATAGGCTTTTTACTTCATTAACCAGATTCTGAAGGGTACTCTTTGCATCACCAAATAACATTCTTGTCTTTTCATTATAAAACAACATGTTTTCGATAGCTGCATAACCTTTGCCCATTCCACGCTTCATCACAATAATGTTTTTAGCATCACGTGCTTTGATAATAGGCATCCCATAAATCGGGCTTGTAGGATCATCTTCAGCTGCCGGGTTTACAACATCATTTGCTCCTATTACAACGAGAACATCTGTATTGGGAAGGTCAGGATTGATCTCTTCACTCTCAACAAGCTGTTCATAAGGCACATCAGCTTCAGCAAGCAACACATTCATATGTCCTGGCATTCGTCCGGCAACGGGGTGAATAGCATATTTAACTTCCACTCCTTTCTCTTCAAGCAGCTTATCCAGTTCATGGCAGATATGCTGAGCCTGGGCAACAGCAAGTCCATAACCCGGAACTATTACAACCTTTTTTGAATAGCTCAAAAGAATAGCTGCATCTGAAATTGAAATCTCTTTTACAGAACCTGTTACTGCTACAGTTGACTGTCCGCCTCCTCCGAATACACCTACAATAACATTAAGTAAAGATCTGTTCATTGCCCTGCACATAAGAACAGTCAGAATTGTTCCTGCTGAACCAACGAGTATTCCTCCTGTAAGCATTACCTGGTTGTTATATAGGAATCCTCCCATTGAGGCAGCAACTCCTGTGAACGAGTTCAGAAGTGAAATAACCACAGGCATATCAGCTCCACCGATTGGCATAACGAACAACACACCATAAATAACGGCAATGACGAACATGATATAGATTAAAGGTGTCAACTCACTGCTGGCCTGCACATGACGTGTCATTATATATACAATAAAACCAATGAGTACCGCAAGAATTGTCAGATTTACATACTTCATTGCTTTGATACGCATATCACCGATCCACCCATCAAGTTTACCGAATGCAATCATACTTCCGGCCCATGATACTGTACCGATCATCAGGCCCAGTAGAATGGCCAGCACGTGCCCGTTTGCCATACCGCTTTTTGCAATCAACTCCGGGCTTATATGCGGGAATTCCATCATTGAGATCAGCGCTGCAGCTGCACCTCCCATACCATTAAAGAAAGATACCAGCTGAGGCATGGCAGTCATTTTGACCCGTTTTGCAATAACCCATCCAATGACAGTACCAATTCCTATTGCAGTAAGAATGAGCCCGATATTACCGATTGGTTTGCCATCCTTCTGATGAAACAGAATAGTGGTGATTATTGCCAGCCCCATACCAATAGCTGCAAGGATATTCCCCCTTCGTGCAGTAAGCGGGTGGCTTAACATTTTCAATCCTAAGATGAATAGTACCGAGGCAATTATGTAAGTTATCTCCAATATTGAGATCCCGGTATTTAATTGAGACAGCTGGTTCATAAGGTAGATCTTTGCTTTAATTACTCAGGTTACTACTTCTTCTTTTTAAACATCTCAAGCATCCGGTCGGTAACTACAAATCCGCCAACAACATTTAGAGTACCAAGTACAACAGCCAGAAATCCGAGTACCAGCGATCCGGTTGTATCAGCATGTCCCATAACTATGATAGCACCAATAATTACCACACCATGGATTGCATTAGCGCCCGACATAAGCGGTGTATGTAAAATGGCAGGAACATGGCTAATAACTTCTATTCCAAGGAAGATTGAGAGGATCACAATAAAAATAGCCTCTCTGTTTAATAAGAAAAATCCAAAAATATTTTCCATGTGGCATTATTTTATATTTAACATTTGCTTAACCCTCTGACTGATATATTCTTTGGCATGAATGGCAGTTGTTCCTTTTATTATTTCATCCTGCATATTCAGATTCAGGTTAGCATCCTTATCAATCATTATTTTTAGCAGGTTAATGATATTGCAGCCAAACATTTTGCTGGCATCAGAAGGCATATCGGACGGATAGTCGGATTTCCCAATAATGTGGATTCCATTTACTACAACGTTTTTACCATTTTCTGTCAGTTCGCAGTTACCTCCTGTTGAAGCAGCAAGATCAACAATAACTGAACCTGGTTTCATTAAATTGACTGTCTCTTTGAGCAGAAGAACCGGGGCTTTCTTACCCGGTATCTGAGCAGTGGCAATAACTACATCAGCAGCAATCGAACGCTGTTGAATAAGTTCCTGTTGTTTCATTTTAAATTCTTCGGTTTGTTCAACAGCATAGCCACCTGCAGCAACATCTTCCTTTGCTCCATCAACTTCAACAAACTTACCACCCAGACTTTTAACTTCTTCTTTTACGGCAGCTCTAACATCGAACACCTCAACTGTCGCACCTAATTTCCGCGCAATTGCCAAAGCCTGCAAACCTGCTACCCCGGCACCTAAAATAAGCACACGGGCCGGTTTAATGGTACCGGCTGCTGACATAAACATTGGGAAGAATCTTGGCAACAGCGATGCTGCATCCAGAACAGCTTTATACCCTGAAACAGTAGCCATCGATGAGAGGATATCCATTGACTGAGCTCTGGTTGTTCTTGGTACCAGATCAAGTGCCAGTACTGATAATCCTTTAATTCGTGCTTTTTCAAGCCATTCGCTGTTCACAACAGGATTAAGGACTGAGCATAAGACCTGCCCTTCCCTGAAAGAATTGATATCATCTTCAACAGGAGGATTTATTGAAAGCAGCATTTCAGCTTCAGATATAACCTCTTTCCTGTCAGCCACACGGGCACCGGCCGTCTGGTAAAGCATATCCGTGGCAAAAGCCCTCTCGCCGGCACCAGTTTCAACTAATATATTGATACCCATTTTCTTCAGAGCAACAACTTCTCCCGGAAGGATAGCTACCCTGTTTTCAGTACCTGCTTCTTTGAGGATACCTATTGTCATAAGTTTGAAGTTTGAAGTTTGGAATGCCTAAAGTTTTAGCCAGAAATTTGTTACCAATATAATAAACAATAGTTAAGCGATCACATTGAAAGTTATCAAAAAAGTACTCAGGGAGTTATTTTTATTAAAGTCACTTCAAGTATCAGGGTTTCACCCGGAGAGATTACAAAACGCTTCTGACCCTGGATTTCTTTTCCATAATATCCGCTGTTAATTCCATAAGCCAGAACAGGTGGTATTACCAGGAGTCTTTTCTCACCTGATTTCATATCCATTATAGCCTCAAGTAATCCCTTAACTAATCCGTCCTTTCCAATAGTATGAGAAAAAGCAATTGGTTTTGAACCCTGCACAGGTTTACCGTTGTCAGCCGAACTCACAAAACTTAAACCGTTTATTAATCTTCCACTATACATTATGTTAAGTACAGAACCTTCCACAGGGCTGTTCCCTTTTCCGGGTACCAGGATTTTATATCTTAGCCCATCAGGAAGGGCTGTCAAGCCAGGGTAGTTTTCAGCGATAAATTTCTCCTCTCTCTGGATTCTCAGTTCCTTGTCAGCATTCACTTTTCTCCATTGTTTATCTGCCATCTCTTTAAAAGTCTCATCATTCACAATGAACTTTTCAGCTTCCGGTCCTGCCCTTACAATATTGACAGAGAAAGTTGTGTCGCCCTGTGCTATTTTATTTACAATATCCATACCATCAACTACTTCACCGAAAAGAGTATAATTGCCATCGAGGTACGATCTGTCTGCCAGTGTAATATAAAACTCACATGTATTTGTATTTGGACCACTGTTAGCCATGCCTATCATACCGGCTTTGTTGTGACTCAGATCGCTGATCTCATTAGGAATTTCATAACCTGTTGAGTTGACCTCTGTGTTTGCAGGATCTTTAACTATTGACGGTTCACCACCCTGGATTACATGCCCTTTTACTACTCTGTGCCATATTGATCCGGTAAAAAATGGCGTTCCCAAAGGATATGAAGCGTTTGTTATAGTTCCCTCGGCAAGTCCTATGAAGTTTGCTACCGTCATCGGTGTCTTCTTATAATCGAGCCGAACGGAAATTCTTCCCCTGTTTGTATTCAGGTCCGCATAAATTCCATCAGGCACAAAGTTACCATCCCTGGAAAGCAGGTGATCAAGGTTTGCTATTCCGTAGACGACTACAGCTGTTACCAGGGATGAGTATTCCTGGTAATAGGGAATCACCTCGTTATAGGTATCCAGAGTCGTGTGCCATGTCCTTCCATACTGATGTTCACCTTTAGTACTGAATCCGAATGCAGGTACCTCTTTCTGCAGAAATGAAAATGTATCAGTACCTCCTCTTCCTCCTTTTCTGATGGGTCTTGTCCTTTCCGTAAGTTCGAATGGAAATTTGGGATTGAGACCCAAAACAGGCTTAATAACACGTTGAAAATCAGACATCATAGCTTTAGACACACTGAGACCTGATATACAATTTGTCCCATTATCACGATTAAACACCGCTGATATTCTGGGAAGTTTGTCAGGATTTTGTTTTACCCAGGCGGCAGAACCCAGTAGACCAAACTCTTCAGCCGCCCATAATTGAACCATAATTGTACGCCGGGGCTTACCGTCTGCCGCAAGAATGAGTCTGGCAGCTTCCATTGCTACAGTCGCTCCCGAAGCATTATCAACTGCTGCAGTGGCTCCTGCAAGTCCATCAAGATGACCACCAAGTATTACATATTCATCGGGGAATACTGTACCCGGAATCCAGCCAACAACATTATAATACTTTATTGGACCCGGTCTGAAATAATTTCTTATGTCAAATTCCAGCTCAACTTTTACCCCTTTTGATACCAGTTCTTTAATTTCCTGGTATTGCTTATCAATAAGCTTTATATCGGGTAACACCGGTAAGGTTTCCCACGAATCAACTTTCTGGTATAATACCCTTATTGGAAAAGTTGAAAGCTGAATAGTCCCCAATGCGCCTGCTTCACGGATCAACCGTATCAGAACTGATTCACCTCCTCTGTCCCTGGGCCATCCGGAATTTATTCCGTCTATTAAAAGCCATGCGCCTTTTATACTATCCTTTATGCTCCAGAATTCTTCGACAGATTTTGGAGAAATCAAAACATGTCCACGTTGACGTCCCTTTGTTCCGGCGGTATATGCCGGTGTACCGAAATCGAGTGTTTTCTCAATTGGGGTAATCATCTTACCGGACCATGGTCCCCGGTTAAATCCAACAGGCATCTCACCTGCTTCCTGCATTTCCGCCATCATTCCCCACGATTTCATGGTATTCATTGCCCAAACACACGCGCTGTTATAATTATCTGATCCGGTAAGCCTGTCACCAAACCGGTTTGAGAGCCAATCCATGTGCTCCATAACCTTATTATCGTTTTTGCCAAGGTCAATTATTTTATCAATAACCGGATCATTCTGGCCGCTGACAACAATTGTCAGCAACAGAAAGACATTCAGGAAAAAAGAGCGAAGAAAATTCATACTGGTTTATATTATTTTATTTAGCTCATTATTAATTTATGTTGCTCATAAGATTTTGCCCCCTGTCAGTCCGTCTGATGGCGGACGTGACTTCCCCCTAAGGGGGACTAATTGTAGCATTATAAGTTAATTTTTCTCAAGCTTGAAAGTTAACCCCCCTTTAGGGGGAAGGGGTGCACAAAAATCATGGTGGTTAATGGATTACGTCACTTTCCGAAAAAATTCTTTAACCAGAAATTATTTGCTTCATTTCTTGAGTGTATTGCTTTTGCACCGCCCCATCCATGACGTCCTTCCGGATATAACATGAACTGGAACACCTTACCTTCATCTTCCAATCTCGAAATAAGGTATATTGAATTCTGCATATGAACGTTGTCGTCCATATCTCCATGGGTCAGATATAGCTTACCTTTATAATTTTTGACATAGGTAATAGCTGATGACTCTTTATAACCATCGGGATTATCTTTTGGAGTACCCATAAATCTCTCGGTGTATACATCATCATAAAGTCGCCAGTCTGTTACTGAAGATCCTGCAAAACCGTGTGTCCAGAAACCGGCACCTTTCGTTAAAGCCATACAGGTCATATAACCTCCGTAAGAACTTCCTGTAATACCTATGCGTGTACTGTCAACAAATGTCTTTGTCCTCAACCATTTCACTGCATCCTCATAATCGCTTATCTCCCACTTACCCAGCGACCGGTAGAGATAATCGAGACCCTTCTTCCCAAACTGCCCTGAACCACGGTGATCTACAGTAAAAGTTATAATCCCATTCTGTGAATTCCACGATGCCTCTTTTCCCTGCCATTTGTTGCTTACATTTTTTGAATCGGGACCTCCATAGACAGCAAAAATTACGGGGTATTTTTTAGTAGAATCAAAATTAAGCGGATAAGTTAAGATTGCCGGCATATCGAAGAGTCCATCTGCGGTCGTGATCTTTAACAATTCAGATTTTGAATTCTTTGCGGGGTCGAAAGCCGGCTGATCAAATTTATAGATCTCTTTAATCAGTTTTCCTTTTTTATTGTAAGCAATGATCGATCCTGGGCTGGCTATACTGTTCCATGTATCGATAAAATAAGTTCCGTTGGGTGAAATGCTTACATCATGTGTTCCATTTCCTGAAGTTATCTGCATCAGATTCTTGCCATCAAGCCCCACTCTGAATTCGTGGCTATCTGTCGACTCAGGTCCGGTTGCAGTAAAATAGACAACTTTCTGATCCTCATCCACCCTGTCGATATCGGTCACCCTGAAATTAAGATTTGTCAGTTGGGCAATAAGTTTCCCGTCCCAACCATAATAATATAGGTTTTCCCAATCACTCTTTGAGCTTCTGACAATAAAACCTGAACCGTTTTTCATCACATAAATATCCTCCATGAATTCAACCCAGGTCTTTCTGCTATCATTATATATCTGGGTATAATCGCCTGTCAAAGGATCAGCAAGGATCACTTTAATCTCGTTCTGATCGCGATTAACTACCTGTATAGCAAGCTTTTTACTATCTGGTGTCCAGAAAGGCCATGCAATGTACTGATCAATATTGTAATCAGTTTTTACCCAGGTGGTTTTAGCAGTTCCCATATCCGCAATCCCCATTTTCACTTTCGGATTAGGGTCACCGGGTTTCGGATAAGGAGTGGCTTCAATAAGTCCGTGAACACCATCAGGTTCATCTAACCTGTTAAGAGTAAAAACAGGTACATCGGTCTCATCTGTTCTGAGGTACGCTATCTTATTTCCGTCGGGTGACCACCAGAACGCTGCATATCTGCTTGCCCGGCCCAGAATTTCCTCCATATAAACCCAGGAAGAATAACCATTATAAATCCTTTCGGAAGCATCGAATGTAAGCCTGAGCTCAATGTTGGCCAGCAAATCATATACATAAATATCCTTGTTCTTGGTATAGGCAATCTTTTTACCGTCGGGTGAGAACCTTGCATTTACTTCAGGTATCTTGTCATGTGTTAATCTGGTCAATTCTTTGTCCCCTATCGTAAAGAAGAACAGATCATTGTCCTTATTAATTACAACGCTTTTCTTATCGGGACTGATTAAATCGTTCATTGACAATGTAATTCCCGCAGGAAGAAATTGTACAAACACCTCCCGGTCGGTTTTTACCGGAGGAATTACAACTTCTTTTCCGGTTTTAATATCAACACTTTGTATCACCGGCCTTCTATCGGAATCAAATTTCCTTATCTGATAATGTGAGTCATCTGTCCATCCGATAATAGCTACCTGATCTGATCTGCGCAGAGGCATTTGTGCCCAGGCAGTATTAACAAGCAATGTTGCTGATATAAACAGATAAATAAGGAACTTCAAACTTTTCATAGCGTTATATATAAATTGTGAATATTCGTAAACAGGAAGGCAAAAATATGAATTTTTAACATGAATTCCTTCCTGGTTGCTTAATATCACTTATCTGAAAATCAAGAGCAGAATTCATGGAATGCTTAACCTGGAAGAAGAAAGGGAGATCAAAATATAATGATCTTTGACCTGAGAGTATAAAAAGGGATAATTTATTAAGTTTTAGCGCCTGTTTAAAAGCAGATTTAAATTTATAACATCGATTTGAAAAAAGATTATATTTATCCCCCTGAAACCAATCTGATCAAAATGAAAAAGACTTTCCTGGTTGCTTTTGCTTCCATAGTTATTATCTCTACAGCACATTCACAGACAGTAAAATCACCCGATGACTTTCTCGGATATGAGCTGGGCACTCAGTTTACTTACCATCACAGGGCTGTTGAGTATTTCAAATATATTGCGGAAATCTCACCGCTGGCTGAATACCGGGACTATGGAGTAACTAATGAAGGTCGTCCCCTCGGAGTCTGTTTCATTTCAAGTGAAGAAAATCTTGCCAATCTGGAAGAATACAGAAAAAACAATCTCATTAAGACCGGTTTATTAAAAGGAGAATTTACCGGGAAACGGATTCCTTTTATATGGCTTGCTTATAATGTCCATGGTAATGAAGCAGCGGGAATGGAAACAGCGATGAAGACACTTTACACGCTTGTGACAGGTTCATACGAAGGTGTTTCGGAATATCTTAAGGGATGTATAATCGTAATTGATCCATGCCAGAACCCTGATGGTCATGAACTCTATACAAACAGATACAGGAGATCAATGAATATCATTATAAATCCTGATGGAAAATCATGGGAACATAACCAGGGCTGGCCTGGTGCGCGAACAAATCATTACTTATTCGACCTTAATCGTGACTGGACCTGGCAAACACAGGCTGAGACACAGCAGAGGCTATTTTTCTACAATCAGTATATGCCCCAGGTTCATGCCGATTTTCATGAAATGGGACCTGAATCCACATTTTTCTTTGCTCCCGGAGCCACTCCAATGAATAATTCTATAACTCAATGGCAACGGGAGTTCCATAAGCTAATGGGAAACGGTAATGCATTTCTTTTCAACCAAAAGTTCAGACTTTATTTTACCAAAGAGGATTTTGATCTCTTTTATCCAAGTTACGGTGATACATGGCCTCTGTTAAACGGAGCTATTGGTTTCACCTATGAGCAGGGAGGAGGCGGAGCTTCGGGATTGGCTTATCTGCAGGATTCGGGTGATACTCTTACATTGAAAGATAGAATTGATGGTCATTTTACTTCTTCTATGGCGACTCTTAAAGTATCGTTCAATAACAGGGAAAAACTGCTGGCAGAATATGACAAATATTTTGAAGAAAGTTTAAAAAATCCCTCATTCCAGTATAAGTCAGTGATAATAAAAGGGTCAAATGAGAAATCGAACTTAAGCGATCTTTTAAAACTCCTGACAAGGAACCAGATAAGATACACTTTTGCAGGGAATATCGGGAAGAAATTTAAGGCATTCGACTACGATCTGGATAAAGACGGGGAGGTTCTTATTGAAAAAGGAGATATTCTTGTAAGTGCTTATCAGCCACAGTCGCACTTTTTGCAGATATTATTTGAACCCAAAAGCAAAACGCTGGATTCGCTCAGCTATGATCTTACTGCCTGGGCTTTGCCGTATGTTTATAATCTGAAAGCTTTTGCAGTGACG
The DNA here is from genome assembly GCA_963725785.1 of uncultured Bacteroidales bacterium. GTDB lineage: Bacteria > Bacteroidota > Bacteroidia > Bacteroidales > VadinHA17 > LD21. The sequence continues at coordinate 61,314 of CAVRZV010000002.1, forward strand.
GACAGGATTGTTTCTGATACTACAAAACCGGAACCTGAGAAAATTATTAATAAACACAGCGACATCAAACCTTATGCGTATGTGACTAACTATACCGGGTTTGATGAACTGAAATTTATGGCAGCACTTTATACAAAAAATATCAAATTGCGATATTCATTAAAACCGTTTGTTTTAAATGGTATCAGTTATAACCGCGGAAGCATTATAGTAGCACGGGGGGATAATAAAAATATTGACGCCGACTTTGATGAGTATGTTACAAATGCTGCCAACGAATGCCATGTTAAACTCATGCCGACAACTACCGGATTGGTTGACAGCGGTAAAGACTTTGGCTCAGATAACTCACCGCTTATAAAAAAGAGATCGGTAGCTTTAGTTTGCGGGGAAGGCACTTCCTCAGGCTCAGTGGGAGAGTTATGGTACTTCTTCGAAAAAGAGTTGAATTATCCATTGACACTTCTGAATACGTCTACTGCAGAATATGCTGACCTAAAGAATTATGATATTCTTATTATGACTTCCGGAAGCTATTCTAAACTAAAAGACACAATTATTGACTATGTTAAGAGAGGAGGCAGGATAATAGCTTTTGAAAATGCAATTTCGTTGTTCGCAGGTGAAAAAACGACATCGCTTGCAAAAGCAATCGAGACAAAAACAGCAGAACAGAAAGTCTCTGAAAAGAAAATAAAAAGCGATGACTCTACCCTTCTTAAAAAGTTTGAATTTGAGAATGACAGAAGATATGATCTATCAGAACATTCTGCAGGAAGTATCTATAAAGTAAGACTTGATGAGACCCATCCCTATTCATTTGGTCTGGGCAAAGAATGGTTTATAATGAAGCGGACTGCAGGCTATCCTTTCCTTACATCAGGAAGCAATATAGGCTATATTCTTGATAAAGAACCTGTTTCCGGCTTTGCAGGATTTAAGTATAAAGACAAAATCAAAAACACTCTTGTTATAGGGTCAGAAAGAATCGGTTCAGGCGAAGTTATCTATATAACCGATAATCCATATTTCAGGGCTTTCTGGAAAAGTGGCAGAGTATTGCTGGGCAATATTGTACTAAGGTAGCATATTCTTCCCTCACTTACGTCCGGGATGCCATACTCACTTACTTACCCATCCTTATGCAATTGATTAATTATCAATTCATAATAGCCTCTGTTTTTTAATTAACAATAATTTTCGCAGGACATATTCGCGCTCCTTTATTTAGACTTATTACAAATTTGTGTTATTTTATTAACATTGTTATTTTATTCACACTAATATATTATCTTTGCACCAGGTAACAATTATGATTCATAATTCAGCATTCCGATTTAGAACCATCCAGAAAAAATTGAATAAATTTAGGTGAGTAAAATCGAACATCAGAACACCGGTTATAAAAATTAAACTTAACAGATTAAATAATGTCAAAAATCACATCACTCGCAGATCTGAAAAAGAAATGCGAAGAAATTAAAAAAGGAATAAGCTCCCATAATAAAGCGACTGATCCTGAGAATATTGTTCAGGTGAAAGTTGCTATGGCAACATGTGGTATTGCATCTGGTGCCAAAAATGTCATGGAGTTTTTTACGGAGCAACTTGAAAGAAGAAACGTTATAGCTACTGTAACTCAAACAGGTTGTATGGGATACTGTTATGCGGAACCAACAATAGAAGTTAAGCTTCCACGACACGACCCTGTCGTCTTTGGATTTGTCGATCTTAAAAGGGCAGATCAGATCATTGAGAAATACATTAAGACCGGGGAACTGGTTGATGGTATCATACCTGTGAATTACCAAACTATTGATTTAAAAGTATAAGGAGGAAAAAATTATGTCAAAATACAGTATGCATCTCCTGGTATGTGGAGGCACAAGTTGCCATAGTTCAGAAAGTGATGCTATTGTCTGCAATTTAAGGGACGAACTTGAAGCAAAAGGTTTAATGGATTCTGTTCAGGTTATTTTGACCGGCTGTTTTGGCTTTTGTGAGAAAGGTCCGATTGTGAAAGTTATGCCTGACAATACAATATACGTTCATGTCAAACCTGAAGATGCCCAGTCGATTGTTGAAGAACATGTTATCAAAGGCAAAAAAGTAACCCGGCTTTTGTATAAAGATCCTGTCAGCAACGAACCGGTTACCGATTCAAAACAAATGGGGTTTTTCAAAAAACAACTCAGGATAGTTCTTCGCAACTGCGGTTTTATCAATCCTGAGAATATTGATGAATACATCGCCCGCGAAGGTTACCAGGCACTAGGAAAAGTACTTACAGAAATGACCCCTGAAGAGGTTATAAAAGAAGTAAAGGATTCAGGTCAGAGAGGTCGTGGTGGGGCTGGTTTTTCGACCGGTCTCAAGTGGGAGCTTGCCCGTAAAAACCAGTCAGAGGAGAAATATGTCGTCTGTAACGCTGATGAAGGTGATCCCGGAGCATTCATGGACCGTTCTGTTCTCGAGGGCGATCCCCATTCGGTCCTCGAAGCAATGGCAATCTGCGGATATAGTATAGGCGCCAGCAATGGTCTTATATATATACGTGCTGAATACCCCCTTGCAATTGAAAGATTGAAAATAGCTATTGACCAGGCAAGAGAGTATGGCTTACTCGGCAAAAATATATTTGGTACCGGATTTGATTTTGATATAATCCTCCGTTTTGGTGCCGGTGCTTTTGTATGCGGGGAGGAGACAGCTTTGATTCATTCGATGGAAGGGCTTCGTGGTGAACCCACAGTAAAACCGCCATTCCCTGCTGAATCCGGATATCGCAACAAACCTACAAACGTCAATAATGTTGAAACTTTTGCTGCAATTCCGGCGATTATTCTAAAAGGAGCTAAATGGTTTAGCAGCATCGGAACAGAAAAATCAAAAGGAACCAAAGTATTTGCGCTGGCTGGAAAAATAAACAACGTCGGACTCATTGAGGTTCCAATGGGAACTACACTCAGAGAGGTGATCTTCGAGATCGGTGGTGGTATAAGAAATGGCAAAAAATTCAAAGGTATTCAAACCGGAGGGCCTTCAGGTGGATGCCTTTCAGATAAACATCTCGACACTCCGATTGATTTTGATAACCTGATTGCTGCCGGATCAATAATGGGTTCCGGTGCAATGATTGTACTTGATGAAGATGATTGCATGGTTTCGATGGCAAAATTCTTCCTTGAGTTCACTGTTGAAGAATCATGTGGGAAATGTGCCCCTTGCAGAATTGGCAACAAGAGATTACATGAGCTTCTTGGACAGATATGTGAGGGGAAAGGTTCTCTGGCAGATCTTGACAGGTTGAAAAACATGAGCGTAGTGATAAAAGATACTGCCCTTTGCGGTCTCGGACAAACCTCACCAAACCCGGTACTCTCCATGATGGATAACTACTATGATGAGTATGTTGCACATGTTACTGATAAAAAGTGTCCGGCAGGTCAGTGTAAAAGCCTTATGGAATATATAGTTAATGACGAAAATTGTGTTGGTTGTACTGCATGCGCCAGGGTTTGTCCTGTCAATGCTATCTCAGGTGAGAGGAAAGAAGTTCATCATATTGATCCTTCAATCTGCATAAAATGTGGTGCCTGCATGGAGAAATGTAAGTTTGATGCAATATTTATCAATTAATGAAAAGAACAATGGAAACGATAAAGCTTACTATTGATAACAAAGAGATTGACGTACCGAAAGGTACTACAATATATAAAGCAGCGAAGGAACTGGGAATAGATATCCCAACCTTGTGTTATATGGAGCTGCACGATATGAATATTGAAAACAAACCTGCCGGCTGCCGCATCTGTGTTGCAGAAGTATCAGGAAGAAGAAACCTGGCTCCAACCTGTTCAACAAAATGTGAGGCTGGCATGGTAGTAAAGACTCATACACCGAGGGTTCTGAACGCACGAAGGACCGTGATGGAATTTATCCTGTCTGACCACCCAAAAGATTGCCTGGTATGTTCAAAATCAGGCACATGTGAACTTCAGGCAATGGCTCATCGGCTGGGAATAAGAGAGATCCCAGGTACCGGGTATGCTGCTGTTTCTACATACAGGAAAGACACTTCGCCGTCAATTATCAGAGATCTTGATAAATGTATAATGTGCCGTCGTTGTGAAATGATGTGCAATGAGGTTCAGACCGTTGGTGCTATATCGGCTGTGAACAGAGGTTTTATGGCCACTGTGGCTCCTGCATTTGAACAGAATCTTGAATATTCAACATGTACCTATTGCGGACAATGTGTATCAGTATGTCCAACCGGTGCTCTTACCGAAGTTAATCACGTCCCACAGGTTCTGAGAGCCCTCGTGGATCCGACAAAAACTGTTGTCGTACAAACTGCACCTGCAGTCCGTGCAGCTCTTGGTGAAGAATTCGGAATGGCACCCGGAACACTTGTTACGGGTAAAATGACCGCAGCACTGAGAGCTCTGGGATTCGATTATGTATTTGATACTGACTTTGCTGCTGACCTGACCATAATGGAAGAGGGTACCGAACTTCTTGACAGGCTGAACAGACACCTGAAGGGAGACAAAACTGCAAAGGTTCCGATACTTACTTCCTGCTGCCCCGGATGGGTAAATTTCTTTGAAGAATATTTTCCCGATCTCAAGGATGTTCCATCAACTGCAAAATCTCCGCAACAGATGTTCGGTGCAATTGCCAAAACATACTTTGCTGACAAAATCGGTATAAACCGTAAGGATATGGTAGTTGTATCAATTATGCCATGTCTTGCCAAGAAATATGAATGTCAGAGAGATGAGTTCTCGGTCGATGGCAATCCTGATGTTGATTTTTCAATTTCCACAAGGGAACTTGCATCATTCATCAAACAGGCAAATATCGACATAAATTCCCTTCAGGATGAAGAATTTGATACACCGTTAGGCGAATCGACAGGAGCCGGGGTAATATTCGGTGCCACCGGTGGCGTTATCGAGGCAGCGTGCCGTACAGCTTATGAACTCTATACCGGCAAGAAGCTTGAGAGGCTTGACTTTACCGAACTCAGAGGTATGGAAGGTGTCCGTTCAGCAACAATAGATTTTGACGGTCTTCCATTAAACATCGGAATTGCCCACGGACTTGGTAATGCACGAAAACTTCTTGACGATGTAAGATCAGGAAAATCTCAGTTCCATGCAATAGAAGTTATGGCATGCCCCGGAGGTTGTATCGGAGGCGGGGGTCAACCTCTGCACCATGGTAACTCAGAAATAATAAAGGCCAGAGCTACAGCGATTTACAGTGAGGACAGGAAAAAGCCTCTGAGAAAATCACATGAGAATCCTTTCATCATAAAGCTGTATGAAGAGTTCCTTGGTAAACCGGGTAGCGAAAAAGCTCACCACCTGCTTCACACACATTACTTTGACAAAAAGAAAAAAGTCATTATAAAAAATTAGTATAATAAGTTTCGACGATAATAAAATTCACGGTTATGTCTCATATAAAAATAGAATTAAGAAAAGAAGATGTGGACTTTATAAAAGGAGTATGTGCTACTTTTAAAAATGATCCACAGGAGCTTATTAATGTTCTCCATGCCTGCCAGGAGCATTTCGGATATCTTCCTGCAGAAGTACAGGAGGTCGTATCTGAAGGGCTTAATATGCCTGTAGCCAGGATCTATGGAGTGGTGACATTTTATTCATTCTTCACGATGACTCCGAAAGGGAAACATCCTATTAGTATATGCCTTGGAACAGCATGTTATGTAAGGGGTGCTGAGAAAGTGCTTGAGGAGTTCAAGAAAGAACTTGGAATTCAGGTGGGAGAATCGACAAAAGACAGTAAGTTTTCATTATCAAGTCTGAGATGCGTTGGTGCATGCGGTCTCGCCCCGGTGGTGCTTGTTGGCGATAAAACTTATGGGAGGGTTGCACCTGATGATGTAAAAAATATTCTGAAAGAATACGAATAATTGACTATATTAGTTTTTAGGTAATGATGAGACCGGGAAGATTTTTTGTCCCGGTTTTGTTTTTGAGGATGTAGGGTCATGCCATGGCATGACCTGACAGACGATCTTCATTTTTTGTATCTTGTTACAAATTTAAAGAATTTGCATATGATCGGAAAATACAAAATCATCACTCTTTGCGGAAGTACAAAATTCAAAGATGAATTTATTGCAGAGCAGAAAAGACTGACACTCGAAGGAAATATTGTTATCAGTGTCGGATTGTTCGGTCACTCCGGCGATGAGGAAGTATGGTCCAGTGTAACCAAAGTTATGCTGGATGACATGCATAAAAGGAAAATTGATCTTGCCGATGAAATCTTTGTGATAAATGTCGGAGGATATATCGGTGAATCAACAAGAAGCGAGATAGAATATGCAATAAAGACCGGGAAGCCAGTAACGTACATGGTGTAGGGACGTTGCATGCAACGTCCCTACCTGCGATTGCGGGATTGAGACGTTGGGTCGTGGTGCCACTGGTCTTTCTTATACCAGAAAAAATACTCCTTCTGCCTTCGTTTCTCTTCGATATTCCTGGCAACATATACCTTTTTCCCGGTATAAGGATCGAGACCGGTATAATACATAAGTGTCGACAGTGTCATTGGAGTTGGCGTAAAATCCTGAACCTGTTCGGGTCTCAGACCGAGACTTTTCAACTCGGCTACAAGTTCTTTCATATCAGCATCAGTACAACCGGGGTGTGATGAGATGAAGTATGGAATCAACTCCAGTTTCAGATCATGCACTTTAGTTATTTTATCGAACCTGTTCTTAAGCTTTTTAAACAGGTCAAAAGAAACCTTTCTCATTTCGTACAACACTCCCTGTGAGGTATGCTCAGGAGCAACCTTAAGCCTTCCTGAAACATGATTCTTAATAAGTTCTTCAAGGTAGTCCCTCTCATCTTTCCCGGCACTCTTATTCCATTCAGAAAATAGCATATCATACCTCACTCCGCTACCGACAAACGATTTTTTGATCCCCTCCACCCCATCAACTTTTTTATATAAATCAGTAAGTCGTTTGTGGCTGGTATTCAGATTTTTACATATAGCTGGCCATATGCATGAGGGCTTTGAACAGAGCTTACACAGTTTCATGTCTTTGCCTTTCATTCCATACATATTTGCAGAAGGGCCGCCAAGGTCAGACAGATAACCTTTAAAATCGGGCAACCCGGAAATTTTTTCCACTTCCTTAATTATCGACTGTTCAGATCTGCTTATAACCTGTTTACCCTGGTGAGCAGCTATAGCGCAGAAACTACATCCTCCAAAACACCCGCGGTGAATATTCACTGAGAATTTTATCATCTCATAAGCAGGTATGTCTTCCTTTTTATTGTAGCGCGGATGAGGCAGATACATGTATGGAAGATCAAATGTGCGGTCAGCATCGCTTTCTTCCATCGCGAGAAACGGAGGGTTTATTATAACTTTCATGCCGGCTGAATCCTCGCTTAGTCTGGCTGATCCGATTTTGTTGGATTCTTTTTCAAATTTTACAAAATTCTCGGCAAAGAGATTTTTATCCTTCACACATCTTTCAAAAGGATGGAGTGAGATATCCTTCCATATTTTTTGTACAGGTAATGGATCTTTATCGTGGATTGCAATTGCGGTCTGGGGAATTGTTTTCAAGGATGAAAACGGTATCCCTTTTGAAAGCAGACGCACAATCTCTCTCAAAGGTTGTTCCCCCATACCATAAACCAACATGTCAGCGCCACTGCTTATAAGTATTGATGGTTCCAGTTTATCCTTCCAGTAATCATAGTGAGTTAACCGCCTCATGGAAGCTTCAATACCCCCTAATACTACGGGTACGTCAGGAAATATCTCTTTCAGAATTTTAGTGTAAACAATTGTCGGATAATCGGGTCTGAAACCGGCTTTACCACCAGGGGTATAAGCATCGTCTGACCTCAAACGGCGGGCGGCAGTATAATGGTTAACCATTGAATCCATATTTCCGGCAGTAACCCCAAAAAAGTATTTTGGTTTACCAAGTTTGCGAAAATCTCTTAAATCGTCTTTCCAGTTTGGTTGTGGCACTATTGCGATCCGAAATCCTTCATCTTCAATAATTCTTCCAATAACTGCGGTTCCAAATGACGGGTGATCAACATAAGCGTCCCCGCTGAAAATAATCACATCTATTTCATCCCACCCCAATAATTCTACCTCTTTATTTGTGGTGGGGAGCCAGTTTTTATTGTAAATAGATTGCGTTTTCACGCCGTAAATTTACCTAAAATTACTATCTTGCTGATAAATGTGCTAATAATCAGCAGGATTAAAATTTGCTTCATATGAGCTGGCGGTCTGATTCACTCAGAAAGAATTTTCAGAGAACATTACTAATAAATTCCTTTTTCTGTCTTTTATGCTTTTACAGCAATGTTAATTTAGCAGCTCAGGAAATCTCAACCAGACCAAAAGTCGGACTTGTTCTCAGTGGAGGCGGTGCTCATGGAATAACTCACCTGGGAGTTTTGAAGGTAATGGAAGAGGCCGGATTGCGACCAGACTATATCACGGGGGTCAGTATGGGTAGCATTATAGGTGGCATGTATGCATTAGGATATTCAACTGACAGCCTCTACAAGATCCTGAAAAGTATTAACTGGAAACTTACCCTGTCAAATAAGCTCCCTGAAAACAAAGTGATTTTTCTCGAGAAAAGCCATTTTGCAAATAGCGCAATTTCATTACCACTGTCGCTCAGAAAAGTTGTCCTGCCTTCCGGTCTCATTAACGGACAACAAGTAGAAAATACATTAAGTTTCTATGCCTGGCCTGCCGCTGATATAAATGATTTTTCAAAGCTCCCGATACCTTTCATGTGCCTTGGAACTGATATAATAACGTATAAAAAAATAAACTTAAAAACCGGGTATCTGCCTGATGCGATAAGAGCAAGCTTTGCAGTTCCGTCAATATTTACTCCCCTGAAGATAGATAGTATGCTTCTTCTTGATGGCGGGTTAATAAGAAACTTTGCAGCTAGTGAGGTTAAGGAAATGGGTGCTGAGATAGTAATAGGATCTTACGTCGGTTTCAGTGGTTATAAAGAAGATAAACTACAGTCTGTTTCGGGAATAATGGAGCAGATAGCAATGTTCAGAAGTCTTAATGATTTTGAAGAACAGAGAAAACTTGTTGATGTGCTTATAATGCCAAACATACAGGGATTATCAATCTTTGGATTTGATAACGTGGACTCTCTTGTTCAAAGGGGCTACGCTGCTGCCCTACCCTTTAAAAAGTATTTCAGGAAGCTTGCTGACTCTCTTAACCGGATCGGCACTCAAAAGTCAATTAAAAATATCCTTGATAAACAATCATATATTTTTAATAAGATTGAAATTAATGGTAATAAAAGTTATTCAGACGAACAGATACTTGGAATGCTCGACATCAAACCGGGGAAAGAAGTTGATAAATATCTGCTCTCCGAAAGAATTGAACTTCTGTTTGGAAAAGTATGGTTTGAAAAAGTAAAATACAGGGTTGTTTCCCGGAATGATTCCCTTGTACTGGCTATAGATTGTATCGAGAAACCCCAGGCAATGCTTTACGGATCTGTACACTATGACAATTCCCTGCTTTCCGGACTTATATTTGAAATGTCAGTTAAGAATCTTTTAACTCAAAGATCAGTAATCAATTTCGGTTCGCGAATAGGCCAGTATTACAAGTTTGAATTTAATTATCTCCAGTTTATCGACAGAAACCAGATATTCGGATTTTCACCAAATTTATATTCCGACAATACCCTGATACCACTGTTAGAGTTAAGAGCTGATAAGGGTGAGGTGCTCAGCAGAAATTTCACACCCGGACTATCAATCAACAGGAGAATAGGACTTAATAATATGATGAGTATTTCCGTAGACTATGAGAAACTGAACCTGATATTACATTACATTTCTGATATTCATCTGAAAAACCTTTCATATAATTATTTGACTACATCTTTTAATTATCAGGTTAACAGCCTTGATAATAAACATTTTCCTGACAAGGGAACAGTTTTGAACATATCAGTAAAAACATCAAAACTCTTATCTGCAGGATTAAAGACTGATTCATCAAAAGTAGAGTTTAAATGGAAAAATAATCGGGAGTTTACCTCTGACAGGTTCTATACTATCCATGGATCTGTCAACCATTATTTTTCCCCTCCGGGCAGAGTCACATATTTATTCGGAGGAGATGTTCTCCTGATTACTGACACCGATTCAGTTTCAGCACAAAACAATTTTTATCTCCTGGGGGGATTCGAGTCAGTTAATAAAAGATCAGTCCCTATGGTTGGTTTCCATTCAAATGAAATTCCGGTAAAAAAGCTAGCAGGTTTCAGAACTGGTGTCGATATTGTACTCTTTGAGAACCTGCATATCGATCTTATGGCTAACATTTTTGCTATCCAGGAAGTTAATCGGAACAAGGGATTTTCACTTGTTACCGGACTGGGTATTGGTGCTGGTTATATGTCAATCATTGGTCCGATAAAGGTTGGAGTAATGTATGGAAATTATAACAGGGAAAAATATTTCAATAAAATAAAAGGCTATTTAAGTATCGGGTATAATTTCTAAAGAATAACCTGATTCATTCTGCTGCACTTCTCTCAATATATTATTTGCTTCATCCCCCGAGGTCTGTTGAAAAAGTAGTATATTTTACTCTTCTCCTTAGTGTTCCTTTGTGATTTACTTTGTGATCCTTTGTGGTTCAATATTTTAATTTCAAATTCATTTCCCTGAATGGTCTGATTGTTGCATATATGATTATTAAATATTGAAATGATATTTTGTCAGATATTATTTCAAAAGAATATAAATTATGGATATTTCAAAGTTAATACAACAGCATAAAAGACTAGGCTCTCTTGTTGCCGAAAGAAAGATCAAGCAAAGTCTTGATATCCTTGATGATATGATTACTAATTCATCATCGGGTGATATACGTGATGAGTATAATAGTCTTGAAATGACTTATAGAAATATGCTCACATATACTATCGAAGGTATAAATGATCCTGAACGCAACAAGATATATTTTAAACTTATTCAGAGCATACTTGGTCTCTCAGACAGGGTAAGACAGGACATATTGTCACATTATTCCGGATGGCACACCTACTGGGTAAAACAACAAGCCGAAAAAGAGATGAAACTTGGTGGCAGAACAATTATTGAAACTGTTGATGACCTGATGTTTAAATCGGAGCTTGATGAGTGGCTGAAATTGAGTAATGAGATTAGTCCCAACCCTGATTCAGAAATTTCCAAAAAACACAAACAGCTTATAAGTAATATTTTTAACCATCTCTGGCTGACAGATTATTATGGTGAAGCTGAAAACAGTCTTATCAATATTATTCTGAAATCAGGGAAATTCAGATGGTATGAAGCAAGTATTTTTACGACAGCAGTTACCCTGAGTTCATTCAGGACATGGCAATCAGAAAAACTGTTTCATCTGATCAGCATGTATGAAGCCGGTCAGGAGCAGGTAATGGAAAGGGCACTTTCAGGCCTGATCCTTAATTTACATTACTATAACGGAAGGATCTTATTATATCCTGATATTACAGACAGGATCAGGGAGATGAGCCAGAGTAATAAGTTCAGGGAGCATTGCAGGATTATTGTTCTTCAGATTATCAGATCGCGTGAAACGGAAAACCTGAGCAGGAAATTGCAGGAAGAGATATTGCCCCAGGTTGCCAGGTTGAAACCTATGATCGAGGAAAAACTGGATCTTGAAAATATTCTTCCTAAAGACAAAAATGAAGAGAAAAATCCTGACTGGTCAGAAATGTTCAGTGATTCGGAAGAGATATTCAAAACAATGGAAGAACTTACAAAACTCCAGATGGAAGGTGCAGATGTGTATATGTCAGCTTTTGCCAACATGAAGCATTTTGACTTTTTTAAAGACTTCCAGAACTGGTTTGTCCCTTTTTATCCTGGCCATGAGACGGTAGATGAAATATACAGAGATGAGATTCTTGGTCCCGGAACAAATGAATTGGCGGAGGCATTGTACAAAACGCCATTTATCTGTAACTCAGACAAATATTCATTACTGCTGAACCTGAAGTATCTGCCATCGTCTCAAAAAAGTATGATGCTAAAAGTATTCCGTATGGAACTTGAAGGGTTGCAGCAATTGAACGATGAAGAGTCATTAACAGATCCATATAAAATATTCAGAACAAACATAACCCAGTATTTGCAGGATATTTACAGATTTTTCAAACTTTCCCCATATAAAAAAGAATTTGAGGACCTGTTTATTGGCAAGCTAGATATCTATAACTCGGAATTTTTCAGGATGACTTGTGACGCTTCTGAAGTAGAGGCTGGTCTGGCTGATTATTTTTTCAGCAAAAACTTTTATAATGATGCTCTCCAACTTTTCCTCAAACAAGTGAATGAAAAGCCGTCGGATGTCCAATTGTACGAAAAAATCGGGTATTGTTATCAGGAAAACTCCGATTTTGAAGAAGCTCTGAAATTCTACAAAAGAGCTGAACTTATTGACAGAAAAGTATGGACAATCAAGAAGATAGGACTATGTCTGCGCAGACTTGGCAAGAATGAAGAAGCTTTGGAATATTATCTTCAGGCATATGATCTTGAACCTGAAAATATTCATACTGTTATAATGATAGCACATTGCTACATTGACGTAAATGATTATGAACAGGCGTTAAAATACTATTTCAGAGTTGAGTATCAAGAACCTGGTAACCTGAGGATTTTAAGGCCTATTGCATATTGCTATTTCGCGCTGGGAAGATTTGATGAATCGGAAAAATATTATGACAGGTTATCTGCTGGTAAACTGAATGCACACGATCAGATTAATATAGGTCATCTGGCACTTTGCAGAGGTAAAAAGAAAGAAGCTGTCGACCTTTACAGGCAAAGTATAATTAGCGGTGAATTATCGAAAGAGCAGTTCATGTCAATCTTTTCGGAAGACAAACCATTGCTTATCTCGCTTGGGGTCAGTCCTGATGATTTGCCGATACTGCTGGACTATCTTTTATTTAGTATCGGGTAGTCTCGTTGTATCATGGCCTGCAGGAAAATGAGGAGGTGGTCCGCCAGGTGATGGTCTGCCAGCAGGTCTGCGAGGTCTGCCATCATTCATATTAAGAGTATCATCTTCATGATTCTTCCTGTTACGTCTTATCATTTCCTCACGCTGTGCGTCCATTTCTTTTAACCTGGCCATCTGATCCTTTGTCAGGTTTGAATCAAGTTCTTTTCTGAAATCTTTCATAGTTGCGTCAAGCTCCTTCCTGAAATTATTCTGGCGCTCACTGTTGATTTTGGCATACTTATCGAGAACCAGATCAATTTTTGCTTTTTGCTGGTCGTCAGGTTGTATGATACGGTAAAATCCGTCCCTGAATCTCTCTTCCGAAAAAAATACCCGTACAGGTTTTAGTTTATGATACCTGATCTGTGCAGATGTAAGCATCCCAAGAACGAATCCTATAATTAAAGTTACCAGAACGACTATTACTGATCTTGCTTTCATTTTTTAATTTCCGGTTAAGAGACAAACAATACTTTCATCGTAACTATCACTAATTCCCAGAAGTGAATTAAGAGAGAGGGATCCTTGTATCAGAAAGATTGAAATGAGAAGAATAACAATTGCAGCTACTCCTGTAAGTGCAATGCGGGAGAAAGCAAAATTCATGTATTTTATGAACTCAACTTCACGTTTTACAGTTACTCCTGCAGAAAATAGTTTATCAAGGACTCTATCCCCGAATTTCTCACTAAAATTATAAGAGATTCCCTCCTTTTCCATTCTGCCGGGGATCTCACTCGTGTCAGCTTCGTGCTGCAGCGAGCTCATTATCAGTTTTTTTATTTCAGATGGATCCATTTTATTCATAGTTTTTCTAAAATTGTTCTTAATTGTTCCTGAGCTCTTGACAACCTTGAAAGAACAGTTCCGATAGGGAGATCCAGCATCTCTGCAGTTTCTTTTGTGGAATATCCCTGCAGCATCCTCAAAGTCACAATAATTCTGAACTTTGGGTCAATAGACAATAATGCTTTATTTACTATTTCCGATGCCTCTCTTCTTTTTTCAGTGTCATTATCCGGAATTTCAATCTCATACATTTCATTATTAGCTTTATGTGTGAAAGTTGAAAAAAATCGCTTTCTTCTTTTTATCTCATTCAGAGTCAGATTCACAGCAATTTTCTGTATATACGTTGAAAGTTTCGATTCCCCCCTGAACTCCCGTAATGAATAAAAAAGATTAATAAATACTTCCTGTCCTATATCTTCAGCAAAGACCGTATCCCCAAGCATGCCCTTTACCGTACGTGCGACCATTTTCTGGTATCGGGTTACAATCTCGCCAAATGCCCGTTTATCGCCATCCAGAGATGCCTTAACCAGTTCACTTTCTTCACTTAAATGGTACGATTCGTGGATCATACTACAACATATAGACAAATAATGATCTTATAATATTCCCGATTGTTAATTTTTATTAACACAAATCAGGGATCAGGGATCAGGGATCAGGGATCAGGAATTATAATTTAATGCATCAATATTTATTTATTATTCCAGGTATCTGTTTTCTGATTTCTGATTTCTGATTTCTGATTTCTGATTTCTGATTTCTGATTTCTGAATTAATTTTATCGATCAGGTATATTTTCATCTTTGAGAACAACCTCATAATTTTTTGTATATCTGACCATAAAGAGTTTCTGATTTTCAAAACCGTCTCCGGTCTCTTTTTGTCTAAAGTCATAATCATTTTGCAAAAGTTCAGGACGATGCATTTCAGGGTGTTTAATAAAATTCTTTCCATGCATGGCTAGTCCGCTTAAAAAGTAGTAAGCAATATCAAATCCCTGCCACGCATAACTTTTTTCTAACGGTTGAGTAAGGAATTTTCGTCTGAAATTCAAATTAAACTGTTTCACATTATTCTTTGAATAATCAATCCAACTTGAAGTATAGAGCATCAGGTCCATGTCAAATAGTTCTTTCTGATCAAGTCTGTCAAGATCCCTTATAACAGGATATCCAAATAGTTTTATGTTGAATCTTCTGGAAAGACCACTTACATTATCTATTATCTCGCTGATCACCGGAGCCTCTTCTGAAGCAACAACAACAAGGTTTTTAGATTGTTCGGAAAGTGCATGACTCAATCTGTTTATTGAGTCATTATTAAACATAGCTCTGGTATAGAATTTAAATTCTTTAAACTTTATATCCTCGTAAGGAAGTTTATAACTCAGTTCTGTAAAAATTAAATTCTTAAATCTGTTGACATCCTCATCAACTCCTGTGGTATCTGTATGAATAAATACAATATTATGGTCATAATACTCACTAATTTTCTTTGCGAGTGCCTTTTGAGCAATTTCAAGCGAAGAACTGGCCAGGAACAAATTTGGATTTCCGGTCAATGTAGAATTATTGAAAAGCGGCACAGGTGACACAACAGGGATATTCAGATCTTTTGCATAAGCAGAAACAATAGAAAGATTATGAGAATAAACGGGTCCGATAATAAGATCCATATCAGCCAGATTACCTGACTGGATAAGCTTAGTAATCTCAATTGTATCGCTTTTTATGTCGTATGGATGCAAATTAATATTCAATCCCATGGAACTCAATGTGTCAGAGGCAAGTAATATTCCCTCCCACATTTCAAGAAAATCAATGCTTCCGGGATATATCCAATCCTCCGGCATTTTATTCGGTTTGTATATTTTCTTCCCCTTCACCAGCTTCGATGAATCAATTTCAATTCGTTTTGAGTTCTCCTTTAGATAGAATGGAAGCAATACAGCTACATTGAGTGATCCACTGAGATCCCTCACCCGGACAAAACCTGCAGATCTGTCTATACTGACAGGAGGTTCAACAGTAACAGCGGGGATAGTATCGGGTTTTATCTCTTCAATTTCTTGTTTTTCAGCTATTTTCCCTCCCGGAATTCTGACAAAATCTCCGACCTGGGGAAACCTTAAATCTCTGTTTTCCCTTCGCAACTGCCTGACAGTAAGTCCATATTGTTTAGCTATTGAAGAGAGCGTTTCCCCCATGAGCACTTTATGAAATATATACTTTTTTGCCTGGTCGTCAAATTTCTGCTGGCTGGTCATGAACTCCCTTTTCGGAACAGCAATTTCGCTCCCTACCGATAGTTTATTAATATCTATGCCAGGGTTGCTCTGGATTATTTCATCTTCAGAAACACCATAAGATTTCGAAAGAAAGTATACTGTTTCACCAGGTCTAAGGCTATGGTAAATAAATTTGTTTACATCGTGTTCCTTAAATACGGTTGCGGGTTCTGAAGATATTGGTTCGCTTACTAATTTTACAGGGATTCTCAGTACCTGTCCGTCTTTTATTCCATAAACCGCGGGAGGATTCTCTCGGGTCAGGTCTTCAACAGTAATTCCGTAAGCTCTCGAAATAGAATATGCAGTTTCTCCTTTTTTAACCTGATGTACAAAATATGCGATCCCTGAAATTATAACTTTGTCTTTTGATCTCTCAACGACAACCTGGGAATTAGCGGTATTACAGAGAATTGATAAAAAGAAAGGCAGGACTTTTATCCAGTTGTTGATTTTCATTCGGTTTTTCTGTTAGACTCTTTTTGTATTACAATGATTTGAGAAATGTATTGCAGTTTCTTTCAATTCGTTCAGGGACATTACTGATATCCGTCCTTATGAATCTTTCACCTGTAATCTTTTCATATAATTCTATATACCTCTCCGATACTTCATTGACAAACTCGTCGGTCATTTCAGGTACCGTCTGTCCTTCTTTCCCCTGAAACCCATTGTCCATCAGCCATTCCCTTACAAACTCTTTTGACAATTGTTTCTGAGGAAGCCCTTTCTCAAAACGCTCCTGATATTTATCTGCATAAAAGTATCTTGACGAATCAGGGGTATTGATCTCATCAATCAAATAAATTTTCCCGTCCTTTTTACCAAATTCATACTTTGTATCCACAAGAATCAGTCCATGTTGCAAAGCTATTTCAGAACCTCTCAGAAATATCTCCATCGAATATTTTTCAAGCAAGATATAATCTCCTTCGGAAATAAGTCCGCTATTTATTATCTCTGACCTGGAAATATCCTCATCATGCCTGCCTTGTTCAGCTTTGGTTGTCGGAGTAATGATTGGAGTTTTGAAACGCTGATGCTCCTTCATCCCGTCAGGAATTTTTATACCACAGATCTCTCTTGCACCCGACTTATATGTTCTCCATGAGCTACCTGTCAGATAAGCCCTTACAATCATTTCTACAGGAAATGGTTCGCATTTATGGCCAAAAGTCACAGTAGGATCCGGTGTGGCAATTTTCCAGTTCAGCACAATATCATTTGTTGCATCAAGAAATTTTGCAGCTATCTGATTAAGTACCTGGCCTTTATAAGGGATTCCCCTTGGAAGAACGACATCGAAGGCTGAAATCCTGTCAGAAACAATCATAAGAAGGTATTTGTCATCTATATTATATACGTCCCTTACTTTTCCCTTGTAAATACTCTTCTGTCCCGGGAAATTGTAGTCTGAGCTTAATATTGTCTTTGCCATATTGTTATTGAATTACAATTATATTTATTCTCTGTGTAACTCGTGCTTCTCTGTGTGACTCTGTGTAAGTTTTTAATTTTTTGTTACACAGAGGGCCACAGAGGGTCACAGAGATCCACAGAGTTATTTTTTACTATTATTTTTCAATTTATCAATCTCATTTTCTTCATTCTCATATGCTCTGACGATTCTTTTAACAAGTTTATGTCTGACAATATCCCTCTCATCGAATTTGATTATTGAGATGCCCTCGATATTGGTCAGGATCCGCATTGCCATAAGCAGACCAGAATCGTTTTTCCTGGGTAGATCGATTTGCGTTGTATCGCCTGTCATAATGAATTTTGAACTTACACCCATCCTGGTCAGAAACATCTTAAGCTGACTGATAGTTGCATTCTGTGCTTCATCAAGAATCACGAAAGCATTTTCGAGAGTTCTTCCTCTCATAAATGCCAGCGGGGCTATCTGCACTGTACCATCCTCCAGCCATGTTTCCAGCTTTTTGAAGGGTAGCATATCGTGCAAAGCATCATAGAGTGGTTGAAGGTAAGGATCAAGTTTTTCTTTCATGTCTCCCGGAAGAAAACCAAGCCTTTCACCAGCCTCAACGGCAGGACGTGTAAGAATTATCTTTTTAACTTCCCTGTCTTTCAGAGCTTTAACAGCAAGAGCAATTGAAGTATAAGTTTTACCTGTCCCGGCAGGCCCTTCGGCAATAATCAGATCATTAGTCTTATAGTCTTTAACCAAAAGAAGCTGGTTAACAGTGCGGGCACGTACAGGTTTTCCGCTTGTTCCGAAAACGATAACCTGCTCAAACTCACCATTTGACGCTGATTTCATATGTTCAGCATCAAAGAGATATTTTTCTATGTCCTGCTCATCGAGCCGGTGATATTTTTGATAATATTCGATTAGCTCGTTAAACTTCTCGGCAAATACCATTATCTCCGTCTCCTCTCCCATACATTTTATCTCATTGCCTCTGGCCATGATCTTAATTTTTGGAAAAAAACTACGGATTTTATCTAGCAGCGAGTTGTTTGTGCCGAAGAAGACTACAGGGTCAATATCCTCAAGAAATATATTTATCTCTGTCATTAAACCATACAAAAATTAAAGAACTAAAATTACATTTACCAATTTAACCTGGTAATATGGTAAATAGTTCATAAAAAAACTCATTGAAAAGTACAAAGTAAGGATATTTTTTCCTTAGAAGATTATCTTTGTTATAAGTTTTTTCATATGCCGGTAATTACATTAACAACAGAATGGAAACCCTATGATATCTATTATGGAATCATAAAGGGAATGCTAAGTAGCTGGTGTCCGGGAACAATTGTAATCGATAACGCCGGAAACATTCCTGCATTTAATATTTCGCATGCAGCGTTTATTATAAGAAATACCTATAATAATTATCCAAAAGGTTCGGTTCATATTATATGCGTTCATTCAGAAGCTCAAAAGGATCAGGATCATCTGATTGTCAGAGCAAAGGATCATTTCTTCATAGGCACTGACAATGGAATATTCAATCTTATTCTGAATTCTGATCCGGATGAAGTTGTTAAAATAAATCATCATGGTACTTCAGATGAACTCGGGATATTTGCAAAAGCTGCCTCAGAACTGATGGCCGGGAAAAAGCCTTCAGATCTTGGAAAATCTGTCAAGACTCTTATTGAGAGAGTTCCGTTGAGGGCCACAATCGATAAAGATGTAATCATAGGCAGTATAATCTTCATTGATTCCTATGGAAATGCAATCTCAAATGTTACCAGGGAAGTTTTTTACAGGGTATTTGAAAACAAAGACTTCAGGATTCTTATCCAGAGCAATAAAAACTATACAGAACAGATTTCCGAAAAGTATAGTGATGTACCTGTTCGTGATATGCTTGCAAGATTCAACCAGCTCGATCTCCTTGAAATGTCGATCAACGGGGATGATATATCAGAAATTCTCAATCTTGAACTAGGATCTGTGCTAAGAATTGAACTTGCAAATAATACAGCAGCTCCAAACCGTTTATTCTAAAACAACGACAAATGAATAATAACAGTAAAAGCCTTGAAGAGTTTAACAGGCTTCTTAACATCATTGATGAACTCAGGTTGAAGTGTCCGTGGGATATGAAACAGACTAATGAAAGTCTGCGGAAACTCACAATTGAGGAGACATATGAATTAGCCGATGCAATTTTCTCGGAAAATGATGAAGGTATAAGAAACGAACTTGGTGATCTCATGCTCCATATAGTATTTTATTCTAAGATAGGTACGGAAAAAGGGATTTTCACAATGTCGGATGTACTTGAAGGGATAAACAATAAACTCGTATACAGGCATCCTCATGTATTTTCCGATGTTAAGGTTACCGGAGCTTCACAGGTTGAGGAGAATTGGGAAAATCTCAAGATCAAGGAAAATAATGGTTACAAACCGGTACTTTCCGGTGTTCCGTCTTCTCTGCCCGCAATAATAAAAGCCAACCGGATCCAGGAAAAGGTAAGAGGGGTAGGATTTGACTGGGAAAATCGGGAGCAGATATGGGATAAGGTCCTTGAGGAAATCGGCGAGCTGAAAGAAGAGATAGAATCTCATAATACCGAGTCTATAGAATCTGAACTTGGGGATGTACTGTTTTCAATCATCAATGCATCCCGGTTGTATGAAATAGATCCGGAAGCAGCTCTTGAGAAAACGAACAGAAAATTCATTAAGAGATTTAATTATCTCGAAAAAGAAACTCTGACAAAAGGAATATCTCTGCGTGATATGAGTCTCGATGAGATGAATGTGATATGGGAGGAGGCGAAGAAGGAAGACTAGGTATGTAGGGAACGGTCGTGCCGTTCCATTGTAGGGAAGTCGTGACGTTCCATTGCAGGAAGTCGACCGTTCCCTACATACAAAATCTATATGAAAGAAGCTGGTATATAATTTTAGCTGCTATAAAATCCGGAGATTTATTTGTTTCAGAGGGACACAGTTCAACAACATCAAATCCGACAACATTCCTTGTCTTTATTACATCTCTTAGAAAATGAAGTAATTCATAATATGGAGGACCGCCCGGTTCGGGAGTCCCTGTAGAGGGCATTATTGAGGGATCGAATGCATCAAGATCAATTGTGATATATACATTCTCCGTAAGTTTGCCGATTGCTTTTTTATATAAGGATTTATCATAATATAATTCGTGAGAAAAGAATATTCTGTCATTCTCAACGTAAGGCAACTCTTCCGCCGACATGCTCCTTATGCCAACCTGAACCACTGAAGCAAATTCTTTTGCTCTGGCCATTGCACAGGCATGATTAAATTCCGACCCTTCATATGCAGGCCGCAAATCAGCATGAGCATCTATCTGAAGGACAGAAAGGTTCTTAAAATATTCGGAAAATGCTTTTATTGCCCCGATTGATACGGTATGATTCCCACCGATTATTACAGGGAATTTATTATCAGCTAATAGAGTCAATATCCGGTAATATACATCTTCTACCAGTCCCTCAGGTGTTTCTTTCTGTAATACCGGAGATAAAGTATAAATCCCTTTAAGATGAGCTTCCGACCTGGTTTCAATGTCGTAGAATTCAAGATTAACAGATGCTTCCAATATTGCATCCGGACCTTTATCCGCGCCTTTCATCCAGGTACTTGTTTCGTCGTATGGTACAGGAACAATTATTATACGGGATCCAGCATAATCATATACTACTTCATTGCCTCCGAAGTTCATAAATCCTGATTCTATTTCTTTCTTAACGTTTACCCCCTTTCTTATCCCGCCTAAGCGGGAGGTTTTGATTTACCCCTTCCCCCGTGGGGGAAGGATGGGAAGGGGGTTAAAAAATATCATATAAGACGCTTTGGACATTATGAATACCAAAATAAATTCTATATTATTCTGTTTTTGGTTTAGGCGTTGCCTTCTTCTTTTTCTTCGCAACTGGCTTAACCGGTTCTTTATCTGTGTCAGGAGCAATTACTTCAGGTTCTTCTTTGACAAGAAGGTTGAGGTTATGAAGAATATTATACCATTGGGCAACTTTTTTTATGTCGCTGGTATAAACTTTATCTTTTGAATATTCCGGCAGAATACCTTCAAACCATACTTTCAGTTTAGCTGTATCAGATTTTGCATCAATTGTCGGTCCGCCATTCTCCTTTTCGTGAATGAGATCAAATACTTTCCCGAGTGGCATATCCTCTTTATCAGTAAAGATTGCAATATCTTCGAGTGAACTGACTTTAGCAGAACCGTAAGCACTGCTTCTTTTTTTGTCTCAAGGTGTTCAACAATAATTGCATTCTTTCCCTGGGCGATAAATTTAAAAAGCCCGGGTTCGCCTGAAATTGCCAGAATATCTTTTAAAATCATATTATAATATTTTTGTATACAAATTTAATCCTTGTAATTCAATGTGAGTTTTATTATCATCTTTTTTTTAAGGAAAGTGTGATTAAACCATGTTTCTTTCCTTCTTAATCATCTCGTACGCCTCGTTGACCCTGGTAAACTTGTCATTTGCAGATTTTCTGATCTCTTCACCAAGATGGCTTACTTTATCCGGATGGTATTTCATAGCCATTCTTCTGTATGCTTTTTTAACCTCTTCATTTGAAGAAGATTGATCTATTTCAAGGATTTTATAGGCAGAATCTGTTTCAGGAATAAACATGTTTTTTATTGACACGAAATCATTTGAAGCGACTCCCAAAAAAGCAGATATTTTTTCGATAATAACAAGTTCTGAAGAATGTATTACAGTGTCAGCGAGTGAAAGATTGAACAGAAGATGCAATAACTGGAGACGCGAAGAATAATCCATATTCCCTTTTATCTGAAGACAAACCTCCTTTACCGGGATTTCCTGCTTAATTATATCTTTAAGCATTAAAAGAGCCTGTTTTGCTGATTCCTGACCGAATTGTCTGATAAAGAATTGTTTAACAAAGTCAAGCTCAGATTTTACTACCTTCCCGTCAGCTTTCATTACTGCTGCGACCAGTACCAGGAGGCTCATTCCGAAATCGCCCTGGCTTGTCCTTGAAGATCCTGCACTATATGTTGAAGTTTGAACTGAAGTACTATCTATCATAGAGCCTACCAGAAAACCTAATAATCCCCCGATTGGCCCGCCCATTACGAAACCGAGACCTCCACCAAGCCATTTTCCAAAAATTCCCATATTCAGGTTTGAGTTTTAATTAATGTCAGAATGTCTTTATGAATATTCAGGATAGCAGGAATGATCATATCATTTTCAGAATTGTGTATCACCCAATCTGAAAGTTTCATCCTGGTCTCATCATCAAACTGATTTCTCATCCTCTCCAAAACTTGCTCCCTTGACAGTTTATTCCTTTGGATAATCCTTTCTACTCTCTGTTCAACCGGTGCTTCTACTGTGGCTACCTTGTCAACATATTTTTCAGCGCCGCTTTCAAACAGAATAGCAGCCTCCATAATCACATATGGCGCAGTTTGTAGCGGCACCCATTTCACAAAGTGATCAAAAACAAGCGGATGAACCAGGGAATTTACTTTTTCAAGTAAGGCTTTATCATTAAAGATAATTGTGGCCAGTTTCATCCGATCGAGACCGTCGGTTGTATAGAGATCCTTTCCAGCGATAGAATTGATCCGGCTTGTTATCCTCTGGTCATTCTCCATAATTTCATTTGCCTCTCTGTCGGCAGAAAAGACAGGTATTCCAAGGATCCCGAATACCCTGCAAACGGAGGTTTTACCACTTCCGATACCACCTGTTACGCCAAGCGTTAGTCTCGGTTTGCTATCATTTATCATTTATCAAATGTCCGTACAAAAGATCATCTTTTCCTTTTATTTTCGCTTTTGTTATCAGGTGTAAAAGATGTATTGGCAGCTACCTTTTCAAAAGTAAAAAAGAGAGTATCGGGTTTAATAGAAGTGATCTCACATCCTGATCTCATTTGTATATTAAGACTTTTAGTAAGCCCGGATGTCACAATAAAATATGTCAGGGTCTTATTTCCGGACGCCCGTTTATAACTAACTTTTGAAAAATCGATAATAACTGGTGCTTTATTTCCCGATAATTTAAGTTTCAATATTGAATAACCCGGTCCTTTTAGAAAGAGATTCAGGTCGGCAGACGGATCAATAATTTTACCTTTTTCTTTTGGAACATTGGTATACCTGACCTGATACCTGATATCTGCTTCAATTTCTTTACCCAGTGAATTCAGGTACCAGAAAATAAAAGAAAGAAGAAGAAAGAAAGCAAAAACCGCAATATCCCGGTTGATTACTTTTTCTTTTCTCTTCGTAAAGTTATCTTTCCGTATTGCTTCTTCCTCCTTCACGAAAGGTTAATTCACAGAAATTAAATCTCTATTCATCAGCCGTTGGATCCTTTAGCAGAGCGTTCTTGTCAATTTTCAGCTTAATATCTCCACCCACATCTACAGTTACATAGTTATCTTTAACTTCGTATACTCTTCCGTATACTCCTCCTGTGGTAATAACTTTATCACCTCTTTTCAGGGAACTCCTGTAATTGGTCATCTCCTTCTGTTTTTTCATCTGAGGTCTGATCATGAAAAAGTAAAAAACAACAAATACGAGAATCAGTGGAAGGAAAGTCACCAGCGGGTTACTCTGACCGGCAGCACCGGAAGGTTGACCCATCAAAAACAAATACGCAAAATTGGTCATCGTGTCAATTTTTAATTATTATTACATATTATTGGTTACTACTTCTGCAGTTATTTTTAAAAACACAACCGGTGTTAATGCATTTGACATAACTGTTATGATTTTTGTCTGCATTCCGTTTCTTCCTGCTGTGTCAAAAACGACTTCAATATTTCCATTGTCGCCGGCAGGAATTGGTTTTTTATCATATTCTGAAACTGTACATCCACAGGTTGTTGTTGTGGAAGATATAACAATATCAGCAGTTCCTTTATTTTCAAATTTGAATGTATAACTTACCTTCTCACCTTCTGCGACTTTCCCGAAATCGTGCTGATATTCCCTGAATACAATCTCGCTGGTTCCGGCAGAAGAAGCGGATGAGGAAGATCTCATTGAATTATTACCAGTCCTGCTACCACAGTATGAAGTGGTAAGGGCCAATAGAACCAAAGATAATATTATGATCTTTCTCATAGGAATCAACTTTATCGTTTTATCACTTTCCATCAACTGGTGCTTCACCCACGAGACCTCTTCCCAGCTTATTAAAAAGACCTTCGTCACGGATCTCTTTTAGTATATTATCGAGTATTCCATTGACAAAGGTACTGCTTTTTGAAGTACAGTAGTACTTGGCAATTTCAATGTATTCGTTCAGAGTCACTTTAACAGGGATTTCAGGGAATTCCAGTATTTCAGTTATAGCAAGTTGCATTACAAGAATATCCATCAGGGCAATCCTGTCAACCTCCCAGTTGGTTGTGTTTTTATCTATAAGTTCAGAACATTTTTTTGAATGCAGGATGGCCTTCCTGAACAATATCTTCACAAATTGTTCATCCTCATCGTTTTTAAACAAAGGCATCAGCGGAGCATTTTCCCGTGAATCAACTTTGAATTTTTTAAGAGTTTTCTCAACCATTGATGATATATACTCCATATCGTCGTTCCAGTATATGCTTTGTTCTTCAAGATTTGAATTCAGGTCTTCCGAATTTGAAAAAAGTTCCGTTATAAGACTTATAATGAACTTTTTATCTGATAAATAATTATTATTTTCCGAGGTCATATACTTCTCGTAGTCTTCCCAAACAAGCATTTTATTGTATAAAAGCCTGGGAATATGGGAATTATTTACCCAGGAAAGTTTTTTGGAGGAGACATACTCTTTAAAGGCCAGGTTTTTTCTAAGCTGGGCAATAATCTGATTATCAACAAACCTGCGTTTTGGATTAAGATCCTCAGGAGATGGCATCCTTTTCTGCAGAGCCTGATCGATCTTTTCACCTGCAATATCGGCTACTTCAAGAACAAGCAACAGCAGATGATGATAAAGATCGTAACTCTTATCTATGCTGAACATCAATTCTGACTCGGCCTGGACTAGATTCTCATCCTCCCTGCGGTTAAAAGCGTAGAGAGCCATCAGGGCTTTTATCCGTAATAATCTTCTGCTTATCATTTATAAAGAACCTCAAATTTCCGCTGCAAAAATACTCTTTTTCCATTACCCTCAAAACAACCATGTAAAATTAAAGACAAATAATCTGTCAGGTTTTGATTTGAGAAAATAATTGTTACATTTGACAATACAAAACAAAACCCTAACACTAACTGACTTAGAAATGGAAGAAGAAGCTGGAATTAAGGAAGTCATAAACGGGCATGATGAAAAAATTATAAAAGAAGAAATTTTTACCAAGGTGGTACGTGCCGGAAAGAGAACCTACTTTTTTGATGTGAAAGCTACAAGGAAAGATGATTATTATCTGACCATTACTGAAAGCAAAAAACGTTTGGGAAAAGAAGGGAAGGTGTTTTATGAAAAACACAAGATCTTTCTTTACAAAGAAGATTTTGAAAAATTCTCAGATGGATTAAAAGATGCTGTCACGTATATTGGAAATGGCAAAGATGAGATCATCATTCCCGGATCAATTGGTTCAATTGAAACAAAGGAAGAAAAAAGCCCATTGACAGCTGAAGAGTTCACTAACGTCGAGTTTGATGACCTTGGCAAGAAGTGAAAAGAATATTCTAAATGTCTGATTATATACTCCTTATTCTGGGGATCATTTTCATGATCATTGGGATTATCGGGTGTCTGGTTCCGGTTCTGCCAGGACCTCCTCTAAGTTTTCTTGGATTAATATTGCTTCATCTTTCCCGGTTTGGACAATTTACAACCCCCACATTAATTACTCTTGGAATAGTTACTGTTGTTGTAACAGTGCTGGATTATATTGTACCTGTATGGGGAACAAAAAAATTCGGTGGTTCAAAGTATGGAACCAGAGGCGCTACTGTAGGGTTGATAATAGGTTTTTTTCTTGGTCCGCTGGGTATAATATTCGGACCATTAATCGGTGCATTCGTCGGAGAAATGATCTTCAAAGATGATCTGAGTTATGCTTTTAAGGCCGGATTTGGAAGTCTTCTGGGTTTTCTTACCGGTATCGGCTTAAACTTGCTGCTTCTTTTGTTATGACATTCTACTTTGTGAAGGAGCTGTATCGCATAAAATGCTCGAGTATTGTCTCTGGCATCCCTTCCCCCTAGGGGGATGGATCGTAAGTTCTGAATCATACCTAGCACAATTATCTCTGGAAACACTGAGAACCAAGCACCCCTTTAGCGAGCATTGGAGGATCTCAACTACATTCCCAGAGTAGCCACCATAACAGCCTTAATGGTATGCAGCCTGTTTTCAGCTTCATCGAAAACTATTGAATATTCTGATTCAAAAACATCTTCTGTAACTTCCATCCCATCGAGACCAAATTTTCTGAAAGATCTCCTCTCCAACTTTTGTATCCCTGTTATGAAAGGCCGGAAGGCAGTGAAGAAATTTGACTATCGGATTTCCGGTCTTTTCAATTACTTTCATATTCACCTGGTAAGGTTTAAGCAATCTGATTCTTTCCTCCCATACCGAATCAGGTTCACCCATCGATACCCATACATCGGTATAAAGAAAATCAGCATCTTTAACTGCCTCATCCACATTCTCGGTAATAGTGATTTTTGCACCGGTCTCTTTTGCAATAGATTCAGCATTTTACTACCAGTTCTTCTGATGGCTGATATGCTTTTGGAGCAGCAATTCTGAAATCCATTCCCATCTTGGCAGATCCTACCATAAGCGAATTACCCATATTATATCTTGCATCACCCAGGTAGCAGAAAACCATCTTATTAAGTGGTTTATCCGAATGTTCTATCATTGTCAGGAAATCGGCAAGAATCTGAGTCGGATGGAATTCATTGGTCAGACCGTTCCAAACCGGTACTCCGGCATATCTGGCAAGTTCTTCGACTATATCCTGACCATAACCCCGATATTCAATTCCATCATACATTCCTCCCAGAACCCTGGCAGTATCCTTCATAGACTCTTTCTGTCCTATCTGGGAACCTGTAGGTCCAAGATAAGTAACATGTGCCCCCTGATCATATGCAGCAACTTCAAAGGCACAACGTGTTCGGGTTGAAGCTTTTTCAAAGATCAGCGCTATGTTTTTGCCTTTAAGATGCTGTTTTTCAGTACCTTCATATTTGGCTTTTTTTAGTTTTGCTGACAGATCAAGAAGATATTTTATCTCTTCAGGAGTAAAATCAAGTAGCTTGAGAAAATGACGGTTGTGAAGATTAATTGACATGATTTAATAATTAAAGATAAAAGACAAAAGTAAAAAGACAAATGTAAAAAGATAAAAGTAAAAAGATAAAAGTAAATAGGTGAAATAAAAATAGCAAAGTCTTAACTCACAGAGTTACATGGATTAGATCTCCCTTTCTCCCTTGTCTTCCCTTCTCCCCTTCTTCTTATTACCGCCTGTCATCCTCATATTCCATCGTAATCTTTGATCCATACTTCTTATCAGCCAGTTTAAAAGCTTCAGTGATTACACTTTTACTGCCACCATGTTTAATAAAATTCAGACAGGCCTCAATCTTGGGTGCCATACTACCCTTGGCAAACTGACCTTCATTCAGGTATTTCAAAGTATCATTATAATTAAGAAATTCTTTAATCTCCTGATCAGGCTTTTTATAATTTATATAGATATAAGGAACATCTGTAAGAATATAAAACTCATCCGCACCAATCTGCGTTGCCAGAAGTGAAGAAGCCAGATCTTTATCTATGACTGCTTCCGCCGGTCTGACATCGTTCTTTTCATCAATATATACCGGTACTCCACCACCTCCTGCTGCAATAACGATATTTCCTTTCCTGGCAAGATCACTTATAATTGATTCATTCATGACCCGTACCGGAACAGGGGATGGAACAACGCGCCTGAATCCACCCTGGGTTTTGACTTCCTCTTTGAATATCCATCCCTTCTTTGACGAAAAGGTCATCAGCCTGTTCCTTCGAATAAATTTTACCGACTCTTTTTTGAGGATCGCTGAAAGCAGGATCATTAATATCAACAAGAACCTGTGTGACAATACAGATAACATTCCTTGTTATTCCATGTTTGTTGAGAACATTTCTGAACATCCGTTCAATCATATATCCTATACCGCCCTGTGAATCAGCAACACAAATATCGATCAGGCATCTGTGCAATACCATATAACTGTTCACCGGCATCATTCCTCATAAGGATATTGCCTACCTGTGGACCATTACCATGTGTTATCACCAGGTCATAACCTTCGTTTATCAAAAAAACAAGGTTTTCAAGAGTCTCGGTTGTGTTTTGTTCCTGTTCATCAATTGTTCCAGCCTGATCACCTCTTAACAGGGCATTACCTCCAAGATGCAACAACAGCAAGTTTCTTTTCCATAAGATCTGTTCTTAAAAGATCACAAAAGTATCAAAATTCAAGAGAATTCTCATGTCATCAACCGCTGTGAATAGAAGTCTGAATAATTTATGTTAAATAACATAATTAACTGCATCAATCTCATAAATATCAAGCTGATAGAATTGAAGTTAAAAAAAAATACTACATTTACTAAATTCAAAATACTACCAGATAAGTGAGATTCAGCTATGCTATTGTTCATTGCGGTAATCTTCGCAATGACAGGTTTCTCCTGTAAGGAAAAAGGAGGAAAATATATAAATCAGGGGGAAATCCATTATAACATTGATTATATAGGTAATTTCGGTTCAATGCCAAAAGAGGTTCTGCCTAAAAACCTTATTGTATCATTTAAAGACAATAAAATCCTTTTCGAGATGATTTCGTCTTTTGGAAATTCCGGTATTACTAAATCTGTACCAATCCGGAAAAAGGAATTTATGATACATATTTCAGCCTGTTTACGTTAAAATATTTTTATCCTGTACAACCAGGTGAACAATTTCCGGGTTTTGAAGCAATGAAAGGAATGTTGATCAAAAAAACATCAAAGACATCAGTTATTTGCGGATTCAACTGTAAAAATGCAGAAGTAACCTTTCCTGAAGACAGATAAAAGTTTATGAAATCTGGTATACAAATGAGATTAATGTTAAAAATCCAAATACATGCCACTCCTTTCAGTCAGATTGATGGTAGTACTTATGAGTTTTTTCTTTTTCCTGGGACCTGCAGAACTTCATTTCGATGCAGAAACTGTATATAAGAAAGAGATATCTGATGAGTCATTTGAAAGAAGAGAAAAATTCCTTCAGGTGTCAAGAGAGGAAATCGACAACTTCATAAACAGAATGATCAGCCTATAGGGCACAGGGCTCAGGGCTCAGGGCTCAGCGCAAAGGGATCAGTATACAGGATTAAAAACATCCGACGTCAATATTTCATGTTTACAATTATATCCAAAACTTTGTTTGTCTGCTTTTTGTGCAAGGCTCAAAATTATTACCTTTGGATTGCGTTTAAACATAGATTACTGTCTTGAAAAACTTTACCCTGAGATGACTAAAGAGAAGGAAGATACTGGTAAAAAGAATACAAAAACTACAAAAGGTTCTGCAAAAATCTAAAAACTTTTTTACCGATGAAAGGATCAAATTTGTTTTTGGAATTCTCATTTGTGGTTTTGCTCTATATCTTCTTCTGGCGTGTGTGGCTTATCTCTTCTGGTGGAAAACCGACCTCAGTATTCCTGATTCCGACATAGTATCAGGTCCTGATATTGCAGTAAAAAACTGGGGTGGCAAAAGCGGCCATTTCCTTGCAAAAATGATAATCACCAATGGATTTGGATTTGGTGCTTTTTTTATTCCTCTGATTTTTGGCACAATTGGATTATACCTTCTGAAATTTCCAAATATAAAACCCTTTAAACTGATTGCAAAATTTTCTTTTGCAACAATTATTCTTTCACTTTTGCTTGGTTTCATCTTCGGTAAATCAAATGTCTACCTCGGTAGTGGTCCGGGCGGTGCTCAGGGATATCTTGTAATAAGGTGGATGAATGCTTTTATGGGAATGATAGGCACAGGTGTAATACTGGCATTTATTACAATATCATATCTGGTATTTGCACTGAGGGTCAAGCCTGAATCTTTCGGAATCAGACTGCCGTCATTCCTGAAGTTCAGAAAACATACTGATAATCAAAATGTTGATCTAAATTCTTTTGGCAACTCAGAATCAGATTCAGAATCAGTAATCCCGGAAATTAAATCATCAGGAGATAAAGTCCGTGAGCCCGATAAAGTTGAATTTGTTGTAAGAACCACGAATCAATATACAGAAGAGGATGATTCAGATGAAGAAATTCCGGAAATTCTTACAACTGGTTCCATAATCCGTGATTTTGATAATGACGTACTGCTTACAACAAATGATAAAGATGTTCCTATAAATATTACACGTCCTGATGCCGGTGATACGCTGCCCGATCATGAGGTTGATAAAATAATGGAAGACTATGATCCCCGACTCGATCTTTCAAGATACAAATTTCCTCCTGTTTCAATTCTGAAGGAACATAAATCAGAGAGTGCTTTTGATAATTCTGAGGTTTTTGAGAATAAGGAGAATATCATTAAAACTCTTGGCGACCATAAGATCAGCATAAAAAGTATTTCAGCAACTGTAGGTCCGACAGTAACTTTGTATGAAATTGTACCCGAACGAGGTGTCAGACTGGCACGTATAAAATCACTTGAAGATGATATTGCACTCAACCTTTCTGCTCTTGGAATAAGAATTATAGCCCCAATCCCGGGAAGAGGAACTGTAGGTATTGAGGTTCCAAACAAAAAACCTGAGATGGTTTCGATGCGATCGCTCATCACATCAAAAGCCTTCCAGGAGACAAAATTCGATATTGCCCTTGCTCTGGGAAGAACAATTACAAATGAACCATATATTGTCGATCTGACTAAAATGCCTCATCTTCTTGTTGCCGGAGCTACCGGCCAGGGAAAATCTGTAGGTATCAATGCTATAATAACTTCAATTCTGTATAAAAAACATCCTGCTGAAGTCAAATTTGTTCTTATCGATCCCAAAAGAGTGGAATTGCCTCTTTATATGAAGATTGAAAGACATTTTCTTGCAAAACTTCCGGATGAAGAGGATGCAATAATCACCGATACCCAGAAGGTTATTAAGACCCTGAATTCATTATGCATTGAGATGGACAACAGGCTTGAGCTTCTCAAAGCAGCACAGTCACGCAATATCAAGGAGTACAATGAGAAGTTCATTTCGAGAAAACTCAGTCCTGAAAAAGGACATAAATACCTTCCATACATTGTTTTAATTATCGATGAATTTGCCGATCTGATAATGACCGCAGGAAGAGAAATTGAAGGACCGATCGGAAGGCTTGCACAACTTGCGAGAGCTATCGGAATTCATCTGATTATATCAACTCAGCGACCATCAGCAAATATCATAACCGGTTTTATCAAAGCAAATTTCCCGACAAGAATCGCATTCCGTGTTTTTTCATCTATCGATTCGCGTACAATTCTTGATGCAACCGGAGCAGACAGACTGGTTGGACGAGGTGATATGCTGGTTTCATCTGGAAACGAACCTGTGAGAGTGCAGTGTGCTTTCATTGACACTCCGGAAATTGAAGAACTTACCGAATTCATCGGATCACAGAAGGGTTATGCCGATGCCATGCATCTTCCGGAATATGTTGACGACACCGAGACAGGAGTTCTTGATGTTGATCTCCGTAAAAGAGATCCTATGTTTGATGATGCTGCCAGACTTGTCGTCCAGCATCAGCAGGGTTCCACTTCCCTTATCCAGAGAAAACTTTCCATAGGTTACAACAGGGCCGGAAGAATAATTGACCAGCTTGAGGCTGCAGGAGTTGTAGGACCATTCGAAGGAAGCAAAGCCAGAGATGTTCTGTGTTCAGATTTTATTGCTTTGGAACAGATTTTGAAGCGTCTTGAGTAAAACTTTTATAATGAGACTTATCATAGCCATTCTTTTTTTCAGTTTGTCATTCACCACAAATGCAGCCGGACAGAATGATCCGGTAGCTGCCAAAATACTTGATAATTTCTCTGCCAAAGCTCTCGGTGCACCTTCAGTTTCGATAAAATTCGAACTTGTAACCGGCAATCTGACAGATAATACCAATGACACCCTGGCCGGATCAGTAATTATCAGCAAGGATAAGTATAGACTTGACCTTCCGGATAATATTGTCTGGTTCAACGGTGAAACATCCTGGAGTCTGCTTCCGGCCGAAAAAGAGGTTACTATTACCAAAGCAGACAAGAAGGACAATTCCTTTCAGAGTCGTCCTTCAATGATTTTTTCAATGTACAAAAAAGACTATAAGAGCCGGCTCATAGAAGAGAGTGCTGATTCGTATATTATAGACCTTTATCCTGAGGATATTAAAACCGAAATTCTCAGGGTCAGACTTTCAATAGGGAAAACTCTTCTGAATCTTAATAGTCTGGAATATAAAAAAAGAGATGGCATCGTAATCACTCTCCATGTTAAAGACTATAACCTGAAAGTCAAACCAGAATCCGATACTTTTGTATTTAAGCCTGAGAAATATAAGGATACTGAGATTATTGATATGCGTTAGGGCAAAGGGGGCTCAAGTTCCCTTTCAGGATAAGCTATCCGTAAATGATAAATATTTGAAAGCCTTTTCTTAAACGCATCCTTAATATCAGAAATATCTTTGAAAGTCAGCGGTATTTCGGAAAACTGTCCATCCTGTTCCTGAAGGTATACTATTCTTTCAACCAGTTCGCTTATAGCTTCTTCAGAATGTTTTTCGAGACTTCTGGAAGATGCTTCTACAGCATCCGCCATCATAATAATCGCTGTTTCCTTCGAAAATGGCTTTGGACCCGGATATGTAAAATCTTTCTTCCTGCTTGTATCCCATGGGCGAATTTCCATAAATTTTTTGAAAAAATAATAAGCAACTGTAGTCCCATGATGTGACCGTATAAAATCAATAATCTGAACAGGAAGCTTAAAATTCTTAGCCAGAATTACCCCATTCTTAACATGATTTATTATAGCTTTTGCACTATCATCAGGATTTAAATTATCGTGAGGGCTTTGCCCATCCACCTGATTTTCAATATAGTAGTTAGGATTAGCTATTTTGCCGATATCATGATACAGAGCGCCTGTCCTTACCAGAAGAAGATTAGTACCGGTTATCCTTGCCGCTTCCTCAGCAAGGTTTGCTACCTGAAGCGAATGCTGAAAGGAACCAGGAGCCTCATCTGCAAGTTTTCTCAACAGAGGCTGATTTATATCCGCCAGCTCAAGTAATGTTGCATCGGAAAGAAATAAAAATCCTTTTTCAAAAATAAAAATAATGGGATAGCTTATCAGAACAAGAATAGCATTCACGATAAAAAAATAAAAATCGGATAATTTCACTTTATCAAAATTCCCATTTTGCATCAAGTTGAGTCCTAAATACAGAATTGCATATGTGAATGCAACCAGAAGAGATATAGTGAGATATTTAGCAACCCGGTGTATGTTTGTCAGTGAAAATATTGCAACCATGCCTGAAATAAAACTCATAAAAATAAATTTAAATGGTTCCGGAACCAGAAATCCGGAAAGCATTATTGTTATGAGTAGAATAAATAATGCCAGTCTTGCATCATAGAATGTTCGTATTACAACTGGTATGATTACGAATGGAATCAGATATAGCACCTTCTGATCAGCAAAAGTTACTGCAAATCTCGTAAGTGACACAAAAACAAGAATTATCAAAAGAATAAAGATTGTCTTGCGGTTGACATCCAGGACTTCTGAGCGGAAATGTGAAAGGAATAGATAGAGAATCAGAAAGCATGTCGATATAAGAATTGAAGTACCAAGAATTTTTAGCCAATTGATCTTTGATCCGTGAGGCCAGATCAAAGTAATGACAATTATACTCAGGATAAAGCATAAAAGATTTATATAGTTTTTTCTTGTAGGTTTCCAGTTAATCAGAGTTTCAGACATTGCCCGATATATTTGATAATCCCCTTTATTGCCAAAATTATATTAATTTTGAGACAAACAATTGGAATATGGAAACATATATATGTGAGAATGTCGTGGTACCGCTGAGATCGGGCCCTTCGCATAAAGCAGAAATGGTCAGCCAGATCCTTTTTGGCGAAAAATATACCATTATTGATAAAGTTGGTAAATGGATGAAAATCGAAACTATTTTCGATAGCTATAAGGGGTGGATCGATAT
Source organism: uncultured Bacteroidales bacterium (assembly GCA_963725785.1). GTDB lineage: Bacteria > Bacteroidota > Bacteroidia > Bacteroidales > VadinHA17 > LD21. Next base: position 96,279 of record CAVRZV010000002.1, read on the forward strand.
GGATCATCTGCAACATTCTCCTGCTGAAGGAGCGTCGTGCGGACATGTATTGAACAGGTCCCTTCTTTGTTTCAAGAATGATAAAACAAAACTGTTTCTTGAGGCAGGGTGCGAGGTTTTCAATCCCGATTTCGAAGAGAAAACATTCTTCTTAGCCAACAATCAATACACAACCGGTCGCGAATTCAGTAATAAGTATATATCAACAAATGATTCAATTTCTGATACGGCATTGAAATTCATCAACAGTCCATACCTTTGGGGAGGAAGGGTTTCCTCAGGTTTAGATTGTTCAGGATTTACCCAACTTGTATACAAAATACAGGGTACGCCGATTCCCCGTGACAGCCGGCAACAGGCTGAGACAGGTAAGAATATCGATTTCATTGATCAGACTGAACCCGGAGATTTGGTTTTTTTCGATAATGACAGAGGTAAGATTGCGCATGTTGGTATGATTATATCAAGAGGATTGGTTATACACGCATCGGGCAGAGTAAGAATTGATTCTATTGATCACCAGGGAATTTTCAAACCTGAGATCAATGGCTACTCTCATAAAATGAGGACGATCAGGAGAATACTGTAGGTAAGGTTAAGGTTAAGGTTAAGGTTAAGGTTAAGGCTAAGTGTTCTAATTGCCGGGTGCAAATTTTATTTTTCCATTAATAGTATTTAGTATAGATTCTTCTTCTGCTATCGCTTTGCTCTCTAAATCCTCTCCTTTAGTCAGAACTGTCTTTACAAAATCTTTATCGTGTAACCCGGATGCATTGATTTTCACGTTCAGAAATGCACCGCGTATGCACGACCGGATAGCTAATGCACCTACTCCTGCATCGGTTATGGAATTTGGATTTCCATTTTCAACCATAGCGTTAATTATTTCGAAACCGGGAAAAGCTGTTTCCATTACTTTCAAAGGGACCAGAATTGCATTTTTTGTAGCCTCCTGAATGGAATTATTTCTCAATTTTTTTTCCTGTTCACTATTCTTTGGCAGTGCAAATGCTTCCATTATCATTTTGAATGCATTTGTATCCTCATCAACCAACTGTAAAAGAGTATTCTGAATAGCTTTGCCTTTTTCCGCCCAGTCTGAAAACTCTTTCCAACGGTCGTCCCATCCTTTTTTGTGACTTGAGAGATTTGCAACCATTGTTCCAAGGGAGACTCCTAATGCTCCAATATATGCAGAAACAGAACCACCTCCCGGAGCAGGTGACTCAGAAGCAGTCTCATTCATGAACGCTTTAAGGTTCATATCTATCAGTTTTGATTTGCTTTTATTCTCCATTACAAATTCAATTACTTTTTCTTCAGGTTTAAATGGATGGATCTCGTTAAGTCCCATCGATCTGATAGCGATCTTTATAAGCTCATCGTCAGATACTCCGCCGGACCGTTGTTGCTTTGCCAGAAAGTATCGCCCTGCATCAAGTAAAGACTTGAGAGGAATCAATCCCACAAGTTCAGATCCAGTGACTCTTACACCCCTGATATCGGCTTTGCGGCACACTTCATCGAAAGCTATATGAACCGGTGTTACAGAAACATCGGTAAGATTCATCGATATCTGAGCGATTCCGTATTCCTCTATATACCAACCAATTGCTTTAACTGATTTCAATGTTCCGGGTATCATAATTTTCTCACCGCTTTCATCCTTTAGTATTTTACCGTTTAACGCATCTCCCTCTCTTTTTGGTCTACCCTTTTCTCTTACATCATAAGCTATGGCATTGGCACGGCGGATTGAAGTAGTATTAAGATTCACATTGAAAGCAACCAGAAAGTCCCTTGCACCAACCGCTGTAGCACCTGCTCGTGCATTGAATACTGAAGGTCCGAAATCGGGTTTCCATTCAGGATCAGAAAGTTTTTTCATAAGTCCCTCGTACTCTCCCGACCTGCAATCAGCAAGGTTTCTTCGTTGCGGTGAGTAGGCAGCTTTCTCATAACAATAAACAGGGATGCCCAACTCATTACCGATCCTTTCAGCGGTTTTACGGGCGTATGTAACAGTCTCTTCCATTGTTATTCCCGAAACTGGGACAAACGGACAAACATCAGTAGCTCCCATCCGTGGATGAGCTCCATGATGTTTTGACATGTCGATGATCTCAGAAGCCATTTTAACTGAACGGAAGGCGGCTTCTGATACAGCTTCCGGACTTCCCACAAAAGTTACTACTGTTCTGTTCGTATCTTTTCCCGGGTCTACATCAAGCAATTTAACACCTTCCACAGACTCAATAACATCGGTTATCTGTCTGATTATTCCCATATCCCTTCCTTCACTGAAATTCGGAACGCATTCTACAACCTTCATATCCATTAATAATTAGAATAAATTTTTGATTTAACTCTGTGTCTCTCTGTGTTTTCTCTGTGTCTCTCTGTGTAACAATTAAGTTAAGAACTAACACAGAGTTGCACTGAGGGTTCACAGAGTTACACAGAGGGTATAATATTTCCTTTTAAAATTATTGTTTCTATCAGGTTGCTTCCAAAAGCGTACGGCATATACTCATATGACGGTATCTCTTTAGTAATAAATACGTTAGCTACTTTGCCTCTGGCAATAGATCCATGAGTACCGGATATTCCCATTGCATAGGCAGAATTAATTGTGACAGCATTTATTACTTCTTCAGGAAGCATCCTGAGTTTAATACAGCCCAGAGACATTATCAGTTTCATATTACCTGAAGGAGATGAACCCGGATTATAATCCGACGCCAGTGCTACTGCCAGACCTGCATTAATCATTTTCCGGACAGGAGGATCAGGCATTCCAAGGAAGAAAGCCGATCCGGGGAGAAGAGTAGGCATTGTTTCCGATCCTGCAAGACAAGCTATTTCTTTGTCGCCTGTAAATTCCAGGTGATCAACAGAGAGAGCATTGTATTTAACACCTGTCTGGATCCCTCCGGAAAAGTCCAGCTCATTTGCATGAAGTTTAGCAAGGAGACCATGTTTCATTCCAGCCATTAATATCCTTTCGGTATCCTCAACGGTAAAGAATCCCTTATCACAGAAAACGTCAATGAAATCAGCAAGATCCTCAGATGCTACAACAGGTATCATTTCGTTAATGACCAGATCGACATATCTTTCCCTTCTGTTTTTATACTCTTCAGGAATTGTATGGGCTCCAAGAAAAGTTGCTCTGACTTCTATTGGACTCGTATCTCTGATTCTCCTTATCACCCTGAGCATTTTTATCTCATCGACAGGATTCAGACCATAGCCACTTTTTATTTCAACTGCACCGGTCCCCATTGAGATTATTTCATTTATCCGCTTCATTGATTGAATGAACAGCTCATCTCCGGATGTTTCATGAAGCATCTTTGCCGAATTAAGTATTCCACCTCCCCTCCTTGCTATTTCTGAATAAGATAAGCCCCGTATTTTATCTGTGTACTCAATCTCGCGGCTTCCGGCATAAACAAGGTGAGTATGAGAATCACAGAATGAAGGAAAAACAAACCTGCCACTGGCATCTATAGTTTTATTTTGTGGATTATGATTAAGGATTTCATTGTTCTTAAGATCCTTCATTTTGCCATAATCGCTTATAAGTCCGTCATTTATATACAGGTATGCATCATAAATTGTGCTGATATTCGACATTTCTGATCCACATACCTTAGATACAGGTACGTCCTCAGTCTGAACAAGACACTTTATATTTTTAATGAGTAAACCCGTAAGCATTTAATCGTATAATTCAGGTCCTAAGGTAGCAAATATTAAAAAAAGTGACTGATATTTCCATTTTTCTTTATCTTTATCAACAAGAACTAAACCTTTAACCTATGAAAAGAACCTTTTTAGTTTTACTTATATCTATGCTGATATTATCGATATCGGCGCAGGAGAAGAAAGTAAAAACCGGATGGAAATTTGGTGGTGCCCTGCCAGCAACCACTTTTGACTCCGATCTTGGATTCCAGTATGGTGCTCTTGCCGAGTTTTTTAATTATGGCGATGGAAGTAAATACCCTGGATTTTTTGATCATACTTATACAGAGATTTCACGTTATACAAAAGGAAGCGGCATTTACAGATTTATGTATGAATCAAATCACCTGATACCAGGTGTTGAATCTATAAGTGATCTAAGTTATCTGCCTGATAAAGCAAATAACTTTTTCGGTTTTAACGGATATCAGTCTGTTTATAATAAAGACTGGATGGACAACGAACTGGCAAGTCCACCATACAGAACCCGTATGTTTTACCGTTTTGAGAGGAACCTGTTCAGATTCAAGAATGATTTCCAGGGCAAACTCACCGGCGACCATCTCAAATGGAGTGCTGGTTTCGCTTTCCAGAATTTTACAATCAGTTCAGTTGACATAAACAAACTTAACAAAGGGAAAAAAGTTAAGCTCCCGACTGTTGAAGAACAGCCAGGTCTTTTTGAACGATATCAGGCACTTGGTCTGATAGATGCCAACGAGGCCAATGGCGGATGGGTAAATACTTTAAAGGCAGGTCTGACATGGGACAGCCGCGATAACAGACCAAATCCGATGAAAGGATTATGGACAGAAATAGGAATTGAAGTGGCACCAAAATTCATGGGAAATGATTGGGGATTTTCAAGATTCTATATCACACATCGTCAATATTTTACACTTATTGAGAAAAACCTTTCATTAGTTTACCGTTTAGGATATCAATCTACCTTATCGGGAAATGTTCCATTCTTCTATCAAACGCAGGTTATTACCTCCAGGCTTACAGGCGCATTATCCGAAGGGCTTGGTGGTTCAAAGACACTTCGTGGAGTTCAGAGGAACAGGGTTGTTGGAGATGGTTTTTTTATGGGAAACATCGAACTGCGCTGGAAACCGTTATATTTTAAGTTCTTAAAGCAGGATTGTTATTTGGGACTTAATGGTTTCTATGATTTCGGAAGAGTTACAAAAGATATTAAACTGCCTGGTAATCTTGAGACGACATTTAATACTCTTTATAATTCCGATGGTCAGACGGAGAATTACTCCGATTACTTTAAGCCTGGAACAGAAAAGTTCCATCAGAGCGCAGGTGTAAGTGTGATGGTGGTTATGAATCAAAACTTTGTAGTTGCTATCGATTGTGGTAAAGCCTTCAATGAACAGGATGGCAACATAGGATTCTCTATCGGATTAAATTACCTGTTTTAGAATAGCTGGGTCATGCCATGGCATGACCCTACAAAATTATTAGATGATTGTAGGGCCACGCCATGGTGTGGCCTGAACGTTTTGAAGCATCGGGGCACTTTGATTTTCAGAATCCCTTCAGAAAATATGCCAGAGCTACTCCCATGTAATTACCTACAATATAACCGATTATTCCACCTGTGATGCCGGTGACGATAACGTCCTTGTTTTTTAATGCATTTGCGACAAGTGGTACAAATGGGGGCGAAAAAATGAATGCTGCCGATGTTATAAGAAAATTATCAGCATCAATTCTGAATATTTTTGCAAGAATAATATGCAGGATAAGAGATCCGAAATAACACCATGTAATGAACAGGATCAGGTTGAGCATTCCTGCCCCAAACATTGACCTGATATTTGCCATCGAAGCAACAGTAAGTGAAAAGACCAGAATAAGATACATGCCGAGCTGGAATGTTTTTTGAATCCCGTTAATAGATTTTAAGAGCGAGAGAAGCAATCCGAGTGTAGTAATTGAGAGGATAACTACTACCATCATTGGAAGCTGATGCAGGAGCAATGCCAATCCTCCTGAAAACGCAAAAATCAGGATTGATATTCCAAGGGCACCCAGCAAAGGCAGGAAAACTCCCTTTTTAAACATCCCTGAATAATCTTCAAGATTTTCTGTCTGACTGGCAATTTCTTCCTCATGACCTCTTATTCCCTTGGATTCATCAAATGGCGGTAAAAAGAATCTGAAGATCTTTGGAGCAACTGTTATAAAGAAGAGTACAAGAAATGCTCCTACTATCATATCGTAAGTACTCACAATGACAAAAAGGTTCGCATCCACATTTAATGCCATTTTTATTGCAACAAAATTCGGTGTTCCTCCGGCATATATTCCTTCAAACATACCGGCAAGTTTCCAGCTTTCAGGAATTGAATCTTTCCAGATAAAAAAACCTGCTGTAACCATTACAAGGCCTGAGATCAGGGCAAGTACAACCGATATGAAACCCTTTTTAGCATAACGCAGCCATCTCTTGAGATTAAGAGAAAAAAGTAATAACGGGAAAGCAAGCGGAACAACTATAGATGGTATTATATCCTGCACTGATGCGATCTGGTTAACAAACAAGTCCTTGTCAGTGGCTTTGCCCTGAGTTATAAGTGATTCAACTTCCGTTTTTGGGAGAGAAGCTTTTCCCTGCAGGGCAAACGTGTAACCATCGCTTCCCCTTGGTAAAATTCCGGTGCTGCCAATCAGAAGACCGAATCCATATGCAAGGACAATAGAACCCATTTTCTGCAAAAAGGACCATTGTTTACACAGATAGATAATTAACAGAGGAAACGTGAAGTAAAACAGAACAAGGAGAATAATTCTTATCATCGGGCATAGATATATGTTCTGATCAAATATAAAAAAAGCGAATCACTGAAAAGCAAGTCGCTTGTAAAATAGGTGTTTATACTTATATACCTGTAGCCTCACTCGCAGTCTTCAAAGCTCTTCTGATACTGTTCAATAGCTTTGAGGCTCATACCCATACTTGAGAACCCTCCATCGTGGAAAAGATTTTGCATTGTTACTTTACGGGTGAGGTCGGAGAACAATGCAACACAATAATCAGCACATTCCTCTGCTGTGGCGTTTCCAAGAGGTGACATCCTTTCTGAGAAATCAATAAGAGAATCAAAACCATGGATACCACTTCCCGCGGTGGTGGCGGTGGGAGACTGTGATACCGTGTTTACTCTCACTCTCCTGTCGCGACCATAGATATAGCCGAAGCTTCGGGCGATAGATTCAAGTAGAGCCTTTGCATCTCCCATATCGTTATAACCTGACAGTGTCCGCTGAGCTGCAACATATGACAAAGCTACAACGGAGCCCCATTCCTTTAAGGCATCAAGCCTGTAAGCAGTCTGGAGAACGCGGTGAAAACTAAGAGCGGAGATATCAAATGTTTTCAGCATGTTCTCATAACTGGTGTTTTCATAAGGAATATCTTTCCTGACATTTGGTGACATACCAATTGAGTGAAGGATAAAATCGAATTTTCCAGCGAATATTTTCATGCTTTCAGAAAGCAGGTTCTCAATTTCATCCATCTTTGTCGCATCCGCAGGAATTACTTTACTCTCAGTCAATTTTGACAGATCATTTATATTGCCCAGTCTCAATGCAACCGGGGAATTAGTCAGGACCAACTCAGCCCCTTCCTTCCTTGCCTTCAGTGCAACCTGCCATGCTATAGATTTTTCATTCAGGGCACCAAAAATGATACCTTTTTTTCCTTTTAAAAGTCCTTCTCTCATCGCAATTATGATATTAAGTTTATTTACATGAAAATAATGTCACAAAATTCTAAATTAATATAAATAAGTTCTCAACTTCTTTTCCCGCTGATCTCGCAGATTTTCGCAGATTGCAAAAATTGATCTGCGCAAATCAGCGTAATCTGCGGGAAACATGTGCCCAATAGTTAATTGATTTTGTCTTAATTTTTCCCGGCTTTCAGAAGCTCCCGGGCATTTTTCATTGCAGTTTCGGTTATTTCACTGCCGCTTAGTAATCTGGCCACCTCAAGTATCCTTTCTTCAGCTGATAACAATTTAACCCTGGTAAATGTTGAATTATCGGTATCATCTTTATAAACATGATAGTGCCTCGTTCCACGAGAAGCAACCTGCGGGAGATGTGTAATATTAATAACCTGCATATACTTCCCCATTCCCGACAGTATCTGTCCTACTTTATCTGCAACTTCTCCGGAAACTCCAGCATCAATCTCGTCAAATATTATTGTTGGCAGATTAGTATTCTTTGACAGCAAAGATTTAAGGGTAAGCATAACACGTGATAATTCACCACCCGAAGCAATTTTAGCAAGGTTCTCAGGTGCAATCTGTTTGTTAGCGGAGAATAAAAAGTCGGCCTGGTCAATACCAGTGGGAGTAAATTCCTGTAATGCTGTGAGTGATATTCTGAATTTTGCATTGGGGATTCCAAGCTGTTTGAGCAGTTCGGTTATCCGTAATTCGATATCCGGGAGAACACTCTTTCTTCTGTCAGACATCTCTTCAGAAATTGTCTTTAATGATTTGACCTCTTTTTCAAGAAGTGCTTCAAGTTCTATGAGTCGTTCATCACCTGATACAATTGATTTTATCAGAGCTTTAATCTCATCTTTCTTAGTTATCAGTTCATCAAGGTTTTTAACTCTGTGCTTCTGAATCAGTGAATAGATAGAATCCAGACGGCCATTAACAGAAGCAAGACGCAGAGGATCTGCCTCAATGGAGATCGCTAATTTCTCAATTTCGGCTGCAAGATCATCAAGTTCGATAAGTGATGACTCAGTTCTTGAGAGAAGAGTTTCACTATCAGGCAAAAAGGTTCTTATTCTTCCTAAATTAGTCTTTACTTCCCTGAGCATTGAAAGTATCGATTGCCCGTCGGCAAAAAACAGATCTGAAGATGTGCTTAATGCCAGTTTTATTTCTTCTGCATGTCCGAGTAATTCCTGTTCAGCTTCAAGTTCTTCCTGCTCACCCGGAATCAATTTTGCCTCCTCAAGCTGACTATTCTGAAACTGATAATATTCCAGGTCAGCCTTGTTTTTATCAGCTTTTTCTTTGATTATACTATACTCTTTTTTCAGCTTCCTGTAATTTGAGTAGGTCTCACTGTATTTAGTTTTTAATCTGGCAGTTCCCGAGAATGAATCAATCAGACTAAGCTGGAATGAGTTGTCATGAAGCATCAGTGTCTGATGCTGTGAATGAATATCAATGAGTCTGTCGCCAAGCTCTTTAAGTATGTTTATTGTAACAGGAGTATCGTTGATAAAAGCTCTGGATTTTCCAGCAGGATTTATCTCTCTTCTAAGGGATGTAATAGTCTCATAATCAAGTTCATTTAAGACAAAGAACTCCTTAAGATCGTACTCCTCGATTCTGAAGGTGCCTTCTACAATACATTTTTCATTTTTATCAAGAAGTACCGATGAATCTGCTCTCGTCCCGAGAATAAGAGAAAGAGCACCTAACAGGATTGATTTACCGGCACCTGTTTCACCTGTGATGATTGTCAGTCCGTTTTCAAGTTCAACGTCCAGTTCCTTAATAAGTGCATAATTTTGAACGAACAGTTTTACGAGCATAACTGGTTTTTAGGGTACATTGGCTGAATTGATCTTTTCATATTTTGCCTTGTTTGCCGGATCAATCTCGGTTAAAATCTGCACAACGCGGCTTTTTTCTTCCGGGAAGGCTTCTGAAAAAATATTTATGATCTCGTCTGATTTTGCGTCCATTATAACCTGTACAAGGTACATGAACGGGTCAGGTTTTTTTCTATAAACATCCTGTATCAGTTTTAAACTCTCAACCATACTTGTTCTTGCCTCAGCAATTTTCGACTCCATTTTATCGAGGCCATTAATATTATAGTCGTACAGGAACTGTCTTACTCCTTCGTATTCTTTATCAAGAACATTCTTTACAAGCCAATATCTGTTGCGGTTACGGGAACCATCGTAAGGTTTCCAACCAGATTCAGGAGCATTCTGGGCGTTTAAAACGATTTTTTCTGCCATCTGGAAAAATTCTGTACCTCCCATTGGGGAAAAAGAATCGTAATCAAATCCAAGAATCATATAAGTATAGTAAGCCAGAACCGAAACCAGGCTCGATCTGTAGGTGCTCGGGTCAAACTCGAGTGGTTGAAATTCCACATACCTGAACTGAAAACTATTGTCAATGAAATTCAGCATTGTAGATTTGTACGTTGTATTAAAGACCGGTCTGCTTAACTGTATCTGGATTGTTCCTTTGAATTCATCGGCCGATAACTGATCATTAAGGTTAATAAGAATATTGCAATCAATTCTTTCAGCATAACTGAATACATGGTTGGTCCATACAGTATTATTCATAAACTCAAAAAGATCGCGCTGCATGCTTTCAAATACCTGTCGATTAGATCCCTGTATTCTCTGAGCAGATATCTGGATATTACAATTGAGTTCCTGTGCCCGGATGGTGGTAGTGAATAAAGCCAGAGTCACTATGAGATAATATTTAGATAAACGCAACATTGTCAACCCGAACCATTATTTAATCATTGAAACAATTTTATTAAGAATATCCTTTGCAGTATCATCTTTTGATTTCAACTCAAATTTATCAATATTATTGTATCTGTCAATAATGGTGATTTTGTTTGTGTCATGTCCAAAACCAGCTCCACTGTCTTTAAGCGAATTAATAACTATGATATCAAGGTTTTTCCGCAGTAGCTTTTCTTTTGCATTCTTCAACTCGTTTTCGGTCTCGAGGGCAAACCCTGCTAATATCTGCGAAGGTTTTTTCATTTTGCCCAGGACCTGGGCAATATCTATAGTTGGTTTAAGTCGTAAAAGTAGTTCCTTCTCATTTTTTTTGATCTTTTCATCTTTGACCTCCACCGGAGTAAAGTCGGCAACTGCAGCCGACAGAATGGCTATATCACATGCAGGAAATCTGGCTAAACATTCTTCAGCCATAGATTCTGCTGTTGTAACATTAATAACTTCGAGTGAACTATTTTCCGGAGTGAAACTTACCGGGCCAAGAACCAGGTCAACGTCAGCGCCATATTCTGAAGCTGCGTTAGCCAGTGCAATTCCCATTTTGCCAGATGAATAATTACTTATGAAACGAACAGGATCCAGCGGTTCGCGGGTTGGTCCGGCGTTGATTAAAAGGCGTTTGCCTTTTAGCGGTTTATAGTTTTTTTTTTGTAAAGAAGTTTCCGATTTCTTTTACGATATCTTCCGGTTCAGCCATCCGTCCCTTCCCAGTCAGGCCGCTTGCAAGTTCTCCGCTTGCCGGTTCAAGAATAAAATTCCCGAATGCTTTCAGAGTCTCAATATTAATAATAGTTGCAGGATGATTTAACATATCCAGATCCATAGACGGGGCAACAAATACTGGGCATCGTGCTGATAAATAAGTAGTAAGAAGCAAATTATCAGCAACCCCGTTAGCCATTTTTGCAATGGAATTCGCAGTGGCCGGGGCAACCAGGAACAGATGAGCCCATAATCCCAGATCCACATGACTATTCCAGTTTCCGTTCCCGGGATCAAAGGATTCAGTGAGTATCGGATTTTTTGATAAAGTAGCCAGAGTAAGAGGAGTAATAAACTCTTTAGCATGTTCGGTCATAATTACCTTAACATTGGCATTCTCTTTAACAAGCAACCGGATGATAGTTGCAGTTTTATAAGCTGCAATTCCTCCGGTTACACCGATAAGTATATTTTTGCCTTTCAGCATTTTTATGCTAAATATTACTTCTGTTTGGCAGGATTTTCGGGGTTCCTGTAGAATATTTTACCCTCCTCAAGCTCCTGTAAAGCTATGAGTGTTGGTTTTGGAAGACGTTCATAGAATTTTGAGATCTCAATCTGTTCACGGTTTTCGAATACCTCCTCCAGATTATCACTATAAGAAGCAAACTCCTCAAGTTTCTTATTTAGTTCCTGCTTCATCTCAACCGATATCTGATTTGATCTTCTCGAAACGACAATAACTGTCTCATAGATATTTCCTGTACCCTGAGTCATCAGGTCAAGATTGCGGGTAACTGTTGTTACGGGTGCTACTGATTTTCTGTAATCCATAAAAATATTGATTATTTAACTCCACTTTCTGGAATTCCTGCTTTAAGATATTTATTCGTTTTCTGGTAGATGTTATTAATGTCTTTTATGTAAGTGCTTTTTGGAAATTCTTCCATAAAAGAATAATAGTCATCGAGAGTCGCCTGGTACCGCTCTTTTTGCTTTTCAGCAAAACTGAGTTCCGCATACTGAAAAAGGGAATTCAGCTTCAGGTACATCATTTTTTCCCTGTATTTTGAATTAGCATATTCCTTGAGACTATTGGTCAGCGCTATAACAGCTGCCTTGTATTGTTTCATATCGTAATAAAGCTTTGCACTCAAATATGATTTTTCTACCAGCTTGTCCTCAAGGTCACTCATCATTTTTCTGCTTTCTTCGATTTTCGTGCTATTGGGAAATTTGTTCATGAAAATTTTAAATCCTTCAATGGCATTCTTTGTATTTTCCTGATCAAGTTCCGGACGAGAGGATATCTTATAATCGCATAATGCTACCTTAAAATTGGCTTCTTCTGCATGTTTGCCAAAAGGGAACTGTTCAACAAATGATTTATAATAACTTCCAGCCATTATATAATCCTTCATTCCGAAGTAACTCTGTGCATTCATCCAGTTAAGATCTTCTGCCTCTTCAGTAGCTCTGAACCTTGGAAGTATCTGTGTGAGCAGTTCAGTAGTTTTAACATACTGACCGGCATCATAATACTCTTTGGCTTTAGCTTTCTTGAGATCGAAATCACTACTCTTAATGAGTTTTTCATATTCTCCGCAGGAGCTTACCAACACCAAAATTATCAGAACAATATATAATCTAAATCTCATAAAAAAAATTGTTGCGCAAAATTACAGAAAAAAAATCATTCCAGGCATAAAAACGTAATAATAATACATTTATTATACTTTAAAGGGGACCCTTCAGAAATTAGGTATAAATAGGTATGATGATAACCATGATTATAACTAATATTGTGAAAAATTTTTGAAAGGGTTTTTATCATGGATATATTTGAAAAGATCAAGAAAAACAGAGGTGCAATAGGTGTATATCAGGAATTTGGGCATGGATATTTTGCGTTCCCAAAACTGGAGGGTGAAATCGCTCCTCACATGCAGTTCAGAGGAAAAAAAGTTTTAACCTGGAGTTTAAATAATTATCTGGGACTCGCAAATCAACCTGAGATCAGGAAAGTTGATGCTGAGGCAGCAGAAAAATACGGTCTGGCAGCTCCAATGGGTGCCAGGATGATGTCGGGACACAGCTCAAATCATGAAAAATTTGAAGAGATGGCAGCCCGTTTTGTCCACAAGGAAGATGCCTACCTGCTGAATTTCGGGTATCAGGGAATGGTTTCTATTATAGATGCTCTTGTAGACAGGCATGACGTAATTGTATATGATTCGGAATCACATGCCTGTATCATGGATGGACTGAGACTTCACATGGGCAAAAGATTTGTTTATCCGCATAACGATATCGAAAATTGTGAAAGACAGTTACAAAGAGCAACCAAACTTACTGAAGAGTCAGGTGGTGGGATATTGGTCATCACGGAGGGAGTATTTGGTATGGCTGGTGATCTCGGTAAGCTCGATAAAATTGCTGCCTTGAAAAAGAAGTATCAGTTTCGTTTTCTTGTTGATGATGCTCACGGGTTTGGAACTATGGGTAGTAATGGCAGCGGCACCGGGGAGCATCTTGGTGTGCAGGACCAGATTGATGTTTACTTCGCAACATTTGCAAAATCGATGGCCGGTATCGGAGGATTTGTAGCAAGTACAAAAGATGTTATCAATTATTTGCGTTACAATCTTCGCTCACAGATATATGCCAAATCACTTCCAATGGCT
>CAVRZV010000003.1:0-26701 GCA_963725785.1 uncultured Bacteroidales bacterium
TAAGTACTGAAGAAGTGACTAATATACTTATGAAAGACCATTTACGGAAAAGAAAAATGTTTTCGCCACTTACTATTCCCGGAATTCTCAGGATCAGTAAAATAATATCAGACAAAATGAAAAACAGAAAACCATAGAGCATGAAGGCAAGCCAGAAACCACCCAGGATATTCAGAATATCAGTAATAACTGAGGAGTGCTTTGATTCAAGGATCTTTGCTGCTATAAAAATTGCTGAAAAAATAAAAAAGGTCAGTGCATACAGCAACCGGTTATTTCGTAGAGCAGGGGAGAGCTTTGTATCCCTTTGTAGAATAAATAAATATTTACAAGGGAATAAATTACAAGTACTATTGAAAAAAATACTATCATTTGATATCTCTTCATTTAAATCTGGTTTTATGATAATAAGGCTTTTATAAGTTTTATTGCCTTTAACATAAAACTCAAAAACAATACTCTTGTTCAAAATAAGTGCCTGGGGAGTGATTTATTTCTAATTTCTTAACAGTTTCTCTTTTCTTTTTGAGCTCATTTAATGCTTTATAATAATCCATATGAGCCTTCCACACTGACGTCACACTTGAGAAGCTGCCTTTCAAAAGAAAAAATATTGCAGCAAGACCGTCTAAAAGTCTTCTTTTTAAATAAAACAGTATTTAATTTATTGTCCGGCAGGTTTTTATAAAGAAGAAAGAGGCTGTTCCTGAAATTCAGATATGTTTTAAAAGGAGAACTGTAAGGAAGTGTACCTCCACCAACATGATAAATCACCGAATCAGGTAAAAAGCAAACACGATATCCTGCTTTGTGAAAACGCCAGCACAAATCAATTTCTTCCATATGGGCAAAGAAATCAGCATCAAATCCACCACATTTTTTCCATGCTTCACTTTTTACAATCATACATGCTCCGCTTGACCAGAAAATGTCAGTTTGAGAATCATACTGTCCGGTATCTTTTTCAACTTTGTTAATAATTCTTCCACGACAGAATGGATAACCAAATTTGTCAATAAAACAACCGGCTGCACCTGCATGTTCGAAATGATCTCTATGCGAATATGAAAGAATTTTAGGCTGACATGATGCGACATCGGGATTGTTATCCATAAAGCTGACGAGTGGACCAAGCCAGCCTTCAGTAACCTCAATATCGGAATTTAGTAAAACGAAATATCTGGCGTCGATCTGACTTATAGCAAGGTTATATCCTCCGGCAAATCCATAATTTTTGTCAAGCAATAATAAGTATTACTTCATTAAGATTTTCAGCAATCCATTCCGGCGATCCATCTGTTGACCCGTTATCTGCAACACAAACTGCTGTTTCATGGTCCAGAGAATATTTTATAACAATTCCGAGGAACATTTTCAGAAATCCAAGTCCATTCCAGTTTAATATTACTATTGCTGTTTTATGCATTTTCAACCGGCTTTTTGTGCTTCCAGCGACGATGACTCCATATCCAGTACTCGGGTTTTTCTCTGATTATCTCTTCCAGCCTTCTGACATGCGATTCTGTAATGAGATCTTCCGGAAGACCGGCGGTATGTTCAAGAAGAAGTTCATGTATCAAGATTGTAATGACCACGTTTAATTTTTTGAATATTGAAAAATACAACAGCCATATCATATTTTGCTGCAATTTTTCCGACACCTGTAAATACCGCAGTATCCTGGTTCAGAAATGTTGTCCAGTATTTTATGTCTCCTTTTGCGGGGATCTGGTCGGAAATGAACACCGAAACTGTATTGATATTTATTTTTGCGGATAGTTTATTATTTCCCTTATAATTTGAGATGTCGGAGTAAGTATTATTCCATCTTTTGATCTCTGGTGTATTAATAAAACTATTGAAATATTTGTTTTGCAAAGGCTTAAAGATTATAACAGTTTTGTACTTGAGATAAAATCCGGAAGCATTGTGGACCATTCCCAGTTATTATAATGACCAAGGACAGCAATTATATCTCTTTTCTCATCTCTCAGCTTGTCGATGATTCCAAGATTACTGTATGTGAAATCGCTTATTCTGCTCATTTTTGCGACATGTGGAGTAAGCTTGAAGGTCTCAATAAAAAGATCTGCAAGATGTTTGTAGAACTTTTTTTCAATTAATCTGATCTCTGCTGGAGTTTTTTCGGGGAATGAGTTTTTCAGATTAGTTTCAACAACCTTCCTGCGGTATGAGGGGAAGTAGAAAAGAAGAAGATAGATAAAATCAGAGATGAGATACAAAATCCACAGTGGTAGAAATGATAAAACCCAGTTTATGCCGTAAAATATGTAATAACCAATAGCACCCATTTCCGGATAAGGATTTAATTTTTCATAAATTTACTTACAATTTCCAGAACTTCAGAAAAAACAGTGCTGTTGGCAGCTATAAATTCTTCACCTGTAATGTTCTTCTCATTACCTGAAAAATCGCTTACCCTGCCACCTGCCTCTCTGACTAAGAGCATCCCGGCTGCAATATCCCATGGCTGCAGGCCATATTCATAAAACGCTTCGAATCTGCCGCAGGCAACATAAGCAAGATCGGTAGCAGCTGATCCAAGTCGTCTGATCCCGTGGGTATGTCTAAAAAAATAAGTAAGGCATTTCATATAGCCATCGAGCTGACTGAAATCAGTATATGGAAATCCGGTGGCCAGAAGACTGTCAGAAAGCTTACCGGCTTTAGATGTATGTATCTGTGAACCATTAAGCCATGCTCCACCGCCTTTCCAGGCAGAAAATGATTCATTTCCGTTTACTTCCAATACCACACCTGCAATAACCTCATCGAATTCCTTCAATGCTATACTTATGGCATATGGAGGCAGTCCATGCAGGAAATTCGTTGTGCCATCAAGCGGATCTATAACCCAGCAGTATTTGGCGCCGATATTTCTTGAGGTTCCTTCTTCTGCCAGAAATCCGGCTTCAGGCAGCAGCAAACTTAACTTTTCTACAATCATCTTCTCGGATCCCTTATCGACGTAGCTGACAAAATCATTAATGCCTTTTTTTTCTGTCCTGGTGACATCAAATCCAAGAGACTCATGCTTAATGAATTCGCTGGTCTCCCGGGCAACTTTTTCAATTTCAGTACAAATTACTCTAAGATCGATCATAGTTTAACCTAATAATTCAATGCTCATTCTTCCTGATGGTGAAACTTCATTCAGTTTTACTTTCTTTATTTGGCCGGCAAGTTTGGATTCATATGGGTATTCCACCCTGATATAGTTTGAGGTAAAACCGGTTATGAACCCTTCACTGTACGTTCTTTCAAATAAGACATTTGTTTCCCTGCCGGTATTCAATTTATTAAATATAAGGTTTTTCTTATGAGAAAGATCAATAAGTCGTTTACTTCTTACTTCTTTATCTTTATAAGAAACCTTTCCCGGTAGCTTTTCCGCAATCGTTCCCGGTCTTTCCGAAAATGTGAAGACATGAAGATATGAGAGGGGTACATTTTCGAGAAAAGAGAATGTGTCTTCAAAATCAGAATGGGATTCACCGGGGAAACCAACTATTAAATCAGCTCCGGTTCCGGCATATGGTAACTTTTCTTTAACCATTTTTATTCTGGAAGAGAATGTTTCTCTGGTATATCTCCTTCTCATCAGTCCCAGGATCTTGTCACATCCGCTTTGTAACGGGATATGGAAATGAGGAAGAATTTTATCATTTTTTGCAGTAAACGAAATTAAATCATCAGTCAGCAGGTTAGGTTCTATTGAGGATATTCTGTACCTTTCAATGCCCGGCACTTTAACCAGTTCTTTCAGAAGTTTCAGGAAGGAATCTCCGGTTGACCTGCCAAAATCTCCGATATTTACTCCTGTTAGAACGATCTCTTTAATACCTTTTTCAGCAATCAGTTCTGCTTCATTGATTAATGAAGCAATTTCCGGATTTCTGCTTCGTCCACGCGCCAGAGGGATAGTACAATAGGAACATCCATAGTCACACCCATCCTGTATTTTGAGGAACGACCTTGTTCTGTCACCCATGGAAAATGAAGGATTAAAACTATCGGCCGGAGTAAGACTGCACGAGTGAATTTCAGCTTTTCCTTTTTTGTCGATACCGGTTATATAATCAGATATGTTGAACTTTTCGTTGGTTCCAAGTACAAGATCCACACCGGGAATAGCTGATATTTCCTGGGGACTAAGCTGGGCATAGCAACCAACCGCAACAATGAATGCTTCAGGTGAGAGGCTGATAAATTTCTTTATCGCCTGCCTGCATTTTTTATCAGCTGCATCAGTTACCGAGCATGTATTTATTACATAAACATCTGCTTTTGTGTTTGAAGGAACTCTTTCAAACAAATCATCAGGGAATGATCTTGAAATAGTTGATGTTTCAGCAAAGTTAAGTTTACAGCCGAGTGTATGAAATGCTACTTTTTTCTTTTCTGAATTCATTATTTTGTTCGCCACAAATATAACCCCCCACCAACCTTAACCTTAACCTTAACCTTAACCTTAACCTTAACCTTAACCTTAACCTTAACCTTAACCTTACCCTTAGAGTAACTTACTGGCAAGTTCAGCCAGGAAGCTTCTTTCCCCTTTAACGAGGTTTACATGTGCAAATATGTCCTGATCCTTCATTTTATCAGACAGATAACTTAAGCCGTTCGATGCGATATCAAGATAGGGTGAATCAATCTGTTCAATATCACCGGTAAAAACCATCTTTGTGCCTTCACCTGCCCTGGTAATAATTGTTTTTATCTCGTGTGGAGTAAGATTCTGTGCTTCATCAACAATAAAAAAGATGCTTGACAGACTACGTCCACGTATATAAGCCAGGGGTGTAATTACCAGCTTATCCTCTTTCATCATATCGTTTATACGCAGGAATTCAGGACTCTGGTGACTGAATTTATGTTTGATAACGGTCAGGTTATCATAGAGAGGCTGCATGTAGGGGTCCATTTTTTCTTTAACGTCACCGGGCAAAAATCCAAGATCGCGATTGGCAAGCGGAACAATAGGACGGGCAAGAAATATCTGTTTGTATCTCTTGTGCTGCTGCAGTGCAGCTGCAAGAGCAAGAAGCGTTTTGCCGGTACCGGCTTTACCAGTCAATGAGACAAGCTGAATATCAGGATTCGAAAGAGCTTCAAGGGCAAAAGTCTGTTCCGCATTTCTCGGATCTATACCATATGTAGTTTGTTTGATTACCCTGCTTAGAGTTTTATTTACGGGATTATAATGAGCGAGTGCACTTGATCCGTTATTTTTCATTATAAAAAACTGGTGTCCTGTCAGATTTGCTTCCAGATTGAATTCTCCGGAACTTACTCCCTCAGGAACTTCATAAAGCTTACTTATTGATTCCTGATTGACCCCTTCCAGGATCCTTATTCCCTTATAAAGATCATCAATATTGGCAACCTTATCGTTTTCATAATCCTGTGCAATTATTCCAAGCGATTTGGCCTTCATCCTCAGATTAATGTCCTTGGTAATCAGCACAACAGTTTTGTCTTTATTCGCACTGCAGACATATTCGGCAATTGCCAGGATCCTGTGATCAGCGGTTCTTTCGGGAAATGATTGGTTTACCTTTTCTGAGAAATCTTTGCCTGTTTCTATATGCATATTCCCAAGGTTTTCTCCAAGCGGAATATTTGCAGTCAGAAGCATATCGCCTGAAAGTTTATCAAGCTCACGTGTAAATTCGCGTGCATGAAAGTTGATCAGATCATTTCCCCTTTTGAATTTGTCGAGCTCCTCAAGAACCACAATAGGAATTATAATATCGTTTTCTTCAAAATTGTAAATACATTTATAATCATGAAGCAAAACATTGGTATCAATAATGAAGAGTTTCTTGTTATGTTTCCTTTTCATTCTTAATGATTTATTATCAATAGTTTATATCCGGGCAATCAGACATGTTCGTACCTGCAAAAATAACTATTTTAAGGTACAAATTGTAATGTAATGGTTAAGTTTGTTATTTTGGAGGGGAAATTGAATATAGCCAGACTAGCTACAAGATGACGTACCCCCAGACTCTCGAGTTTTTATTCAGTCAGCTTCCTGCATATCACAGGATAGGGAAAGCTGCATATAAAAATGATCTGAAAAACACAATTTTCCTTGATGATTATTTCGGTAATCCACACCTCAAATATCGTACTATTCATATTGCCGGGACAAATGGGAAAGGATCAGTTTCACATATGATTGCTTCCATTTTACAGGAAGCCGGTTATAAGACCGGACTCTATACTTCGCCTCACCTTAGAGATTTCAGGGAAAGAATAAAAGTCAATGGAGAGATGATCACTGAGCATGACGTTGTGGCATTTGTAGCAAAACACAGGAATATAATAGAGAATATCAAACCTTCCTTTTTTGAATTGACAGTGGCGATGGCTTTCAATTACTTTGCCGAATGCCATGTTGATGTTGCAGTTATAGAAGTTGGTCTTGGAGGCAGACTTGATTCAACAAATATTATAAATCCTGTGCTATCGTTAATTACTAATATCGGCCACGATCATATGGACCTGCTTGGGGATACTATTGAAAAGATCGCAGTTGAGAAATCAGGAATAATAAAAAGAAAGATTCCGGTGCTAATAAGTGAAACACAACCGGAAACAGAAGAGATATTTGTTAAAAAAGCGAATGAATCAGAATCTCGTATAAGTTTTGCCGATAAATTATATTCGTGCAATCTTATCAAAACCAACACAATGCCCGGTGAGAGATTGTATTTAATGACTGAACTGGCATCCAACTGCAAATACGAAGGATCAATTCCGCTGGGAGGTGATTACCAGTCAAAAAACCTCCAGGCCGTTTTTGCTGCTTTTAATAATTTACCCGAAGTATTTTGTATTTCAGAAATGCATATTGCTGATGGTATCAGAAATGTTGTTCGAAACACTGGTCTTTACGGACGATGGCAAATATTGAGTACAATTCCGTTAACTATTTGTGATACAGCTCACAACTTAGAGGGATTGGAGTATGTTCTGGATCAGATAAAACGTATTCCGAAATCGGCTCTACATATAGTCCTTGGCTTTGTGAAAGATAAAGATCTGCGATCGGTTTTACCTCTTTTCCCTGCTGATGCTCTTTATTATTTCACTAAAGCTTCGGTTCCACGGGCCCTTAATGAAGTGGAGCTTAAATCGGTAGCAGAAAATTGGGGCCTGAAGGGCAAGAGTTTTGCCTGATGTAAAAACTGCTCTGTCGGCGGCAAGAAAAAATGCTAAAAATTCAGATATGATTTTTATCGGTGGCAGCACGTTCGTCGTAGCTGAAGTGGTTTGAATCATAATATGGATTTATTTTTTTAGATTTGTAATTAACCAAAATGCCTGGCTATGAGAAAGACATTAGCTTTTTATATTTGTTTATTTTCAATCAGTTCACTTTCAGCTCAGACAGAAAAGAAGATTACAATTCTTCATACTAATGATCTCCATTCGCGTCTTATGGGTTATTCACCTGAATCTGCATATTCTCCATTAACAATCAACGATGACAAAACAGTGGGGGGATTTGCCAGGATAGCTGCCATTATGAAAGCGGAAAAGGAAAGTAATAAAGGTATCACTTTGATACTCGACGCAGGCGATTTTTTTATGGGCACTCTTTTCCCAAGTCTTGAAAAGGAAACCGGTTTCCAGCTTCGATTGATGAAAACAATGGGGTACGACGCCATATGTCTTGGTAATCATGAATATGACTTTGGATCTGAATGGCTTGCAGCAGTTATAAATGCTTCCCGGATGAACGGAGAAATTCCCTCACTTCTCGCAAGCAATGTTGTGTTTGATAAAAAAGACAACAAAGATGATGCTCTTGAAAAACTATTCTCGGACAATATTATAAAAAGACAAGAAATACTTACAAGGGATGGAATTAAAATAGGAATTTTTTCAATCCTGGGCAAAGATGCAGACCGAGTTGCACCTAAAGCCAAGCCAATCACTTTTGCAAAACAAATCGCATTTGCGAAGAAGATGGTAAAAGAACTTAAGAACGAAAAATGTGATGTTATAATTTGTGTGTCACACTCGGGTATAATAAAAGATAAGAACGGAGAATGGGGTGGAGATGATGTTGACCTGGCCAGAGCGGTAGATGGTATAAACCTTATCGTTGGAGGGCATTCTCATACGAAACTTGAGCAGCCTTTGATTATTAATGGTATTCCTATAGTACAGACAGGGGAATTCGGACAATTTGTAGGCCGGCTCTCTTTGACGTATTCAAATGGAAACCTGAAAGTCGATGGGTATGCATTACTTCCAGTCGATGACAAAACCGCGGGTGACAAAAATGTAAATCAACTTATTGATGAGCAAAAAGAAAGAATAACATCCAAAATTCTTAAACCTCTTGGTATGGATTATTTAAAGCCTGTAGCTGAAACGGACTTTGTACTGGAAGGCAATGACGGTAGTGACTTTATTAACAGTAATCTCGGACCAATCGTTGCTGATGCCATACATTACTCTGTTAATAATCATTCCGTTCAAGGTACTGATATTAGTATGGTTGCTGCAGGTGTACTATTTGACAGAATAATGCCTGGAGTGCAGACTGCGCCTGATATTTTCAGGGTTGTGCCACTTGGGTCAGGAAATGATAATGTACCTGGGTATCCTCTTTCAAGGACCTATTTTACCGGCAGGGAATTAAAGAGTATTATAGAAATATTGCTTGTTGCTTATAAATCGAGTCCTGATAACTATTGTTATTATTCAGGAATGAGAGTTGAATATAATCCTGATAAAGGGTTGCTCAAAAAGATAAAAAAGATAGAGATCATTCATCCCGATGGCCGGACCATAAATGTTGACTTCTCGAAAAAGAACAAAAACCTGTATTCAGTTACAGCAAATTCCTATATGCTTGGGTTTATTGGTATAATCAAAAAAATGAGCTTTGGTCTGATTAATGTGGTTCCAAAAGATATGGCAGGAAATAAAGTGAAAGATATGAAGACCACTGTCATCGATATGGATGAAAAGATGGAAGGTGTGCAGGAGGGTAAAGAGTGGTTAGCACTCGTGGAATATCTTAGTTCAATGAAAGATATAAATGGTAATGGAATTCCTGATATAAATAAGAAATATGCTGTTCCGGTCAGGAGTTTTTTATCCGTAAAAGCCAGATGAAACTGGTTAACTTATCCGGCAAAAGCTCAGGTAGAGGATTATTTATGGCTTATTTGCTTTTTCCCCATGAACTGAATGGATTATCAACTACCAATCTTGTTTTCTTGTTGGCGACAGTGAATCCTATTTCATAAACAGTTCTGGCTACCAGTTCAAGTTTATTAAAGTCGATTTTTTCTACGACATCCCCCGGAGTATGATAATCGGTATGCAGGCCGCTGCAGAAGAACAGGATCGGAATATCTTTCTTGACAAAATTATAATGGTCACTACGCGAAAAAAGCTGTAAAGAATGATTTCTTCCACTCAGGCTATAGTCGAAATCGAGAGGCGATTTTTTATCTATTCCATCAGCAATTTCAATTAACTCCCTGCTCTGATTATCTGTAATTACAAAAACACTGTTAGGCCCTGTCATGGGATTTTCAGCTGAAGTATCAGCAACTCCTTTAACTCTGCCTATCATATCCATATTCAGATCAGCTATTGTTTTTTCAAGAGGGAATAATGGATTGTTAACATACCATTGTGAACCGAACAGTCCGATCTCTTCCCCAGAAACCCAAAGGAATAATACTGACCTCAAAGGTTTCCTTTCAAGACTTTGAAAAGCAGTGGCAACAGAAAGCAGGGCCGCACATCCTGAAGCATCATCGTCGGCACCGGGATCAACTTTGGTTCCGGTAGCTCCGATATGATCATAATGACATGAGAATACAACTACTTCATTTTTCATTACCGGGTCGTCTCCCTCAATATATCCTGCAACATTATTCAGCATCTTTTCTTCTTTAAGTGTTACCCCGGTTATTTTGACCTGTTTATCAGTAATTGTAAATGAATTTGGAGTAAGTGTTGAATCAATATTTTTCTGAAGCTGGTCAAGTGAATGACCAGTTCCTTTAAGTATTGCATCTGCAACAGATCTGCTAATGAAAATCATCCTGGGCATTGTCTGCATGAAAGTATTCACTACTTCTTTCTCTGACTTGAGGGTTACACTGGTATTTACATAATCTGTAAAACGGGGATTTGATTCACCGAATGACTGATATCCTGATTTTGGATCTGGTACAAAAAGAATGGCTTTAGCTCTCGAAAACATCAAAGCTGTTAATTTCATCTGGAAATTAAGAGAGGTAGTCCAGTTGGGTTCTTCAAACTGACATTTTTTACCATCTTCCGACATCGGAGCTCTGTCCATAACAAGAAGTATTTTTCCTTCTGTATTCAGAGTCGCAAAATCATTATATTTATATTTAGCTGCATTGATACCATAACCAGCAAATACAACCTCTCCATCAATTATGAAATCAGAAGGCCCTGTAGGAACAAGCTGGAAGAAAGGCTCTTTCATTGTAACAGTATCCTTGTTCAAAGAAATGACCTGAATCGAAGTTTTATCATGATTCATCGATTTCTTTATAACCGGGTAAGGTTGAAAAAATGAGTGTCCGTTTGCTGGTTTGAGTCCAATTATTTTAGCCTGTGAAGCGATAAACTGTGCAGCGATTTCAAGACCATCATCGCCATCTTTCCTGCCCTGGAGAAGCGGAGATGCCAGAAACGACACATAACTCTCGAGGTCAGAAGCAGTTATCTTTTTTTCAGAACCCGTCGTTCTCTGGGAGTAAACAGAAACTGGAGTCATTATCGCCAACGATATGACAATCAGACCTATAAAAAGTTTATTCATTGCAGGTAAATTGTAACGGTGATTTGCATTGTGCCAAAGTTAATAAAGATTTTAAGAATTATTTTCATAAGTTTGCAGCCTGATATAATATTAATGGGAACTAGCATTTATTTTTGGATTGGATTTCATGTGTTCGTGTTCATAATGCTGGCACTCGATCTGGGTGTTTTTCATAAACACACACATAAAGTTCCTGTAAAAGAAGCAATAATATGGAGTTTAGTCTGGATTGCGCTTGCTCTTTTATTCTGTTTGTTTATCTATCTCGATAAAGATTTCGGTAAAATCAAAGCACTGGAGTTCTTAACAGGTTATGTAATTGAATACTCTCTCAGTGTTGATAATATTTTTGTTTTCATTCTAATATTCTCATACTTTGCCGTAAAGGCTCAGTATCAGCATAAGATACTTTTCTGGGGAATTCTGGGAGCGCTGATAATGAGAGGATTATTTATTTTTGCCGGTGTTGCAATGATTAACAGGTTTCACTGGATTGTTATCATTTTCGGGGGATTTCTGGTTTTTACCGGTGTCAGGATGTTATTTCAAAAGGAAACCGGGGTTGATCCTGAAAAAAATGCTGTTGTAAAGTTCTTCAGGAGATTTCTTCCGGTCACCGATTCACTTCATGGTGACAAATTATTTATTATTCAGAACAGAAGAATGTTTGCGACACCTTTATTCCTTGTACTTCTGATCATTGAGTCTTCCGATCTGATTTTTGCTGTCGACAGCATACCTGCAATCCTCGCAATAAGTAAAAATACGTTCATCATTTACACTTCGAATATTTTTGCAATTTTAGGATTACGATCGCTATATTTTGCATTGGCGGGGATAATGGGATACTTCCGTTATCTGAAAATAGGTCTGGCATTTGTTCTTACCTTTGTCGGATTGAAAATGCTTGCAGCATATTTCCAATTTGAGATACCTATAATTGTATCTCTTGGAATAATTATTTCAATTCTTCTTGCATCTATTCTTGCGTCGGTTGTTATAAAAAGAGTAGAATAATGATGACTCAAACCCAAAAACCACCTATCCCCTGGGCATTGATGGTCCTTTTTAGTTTCATCATAATTGGTGCAGTTTTGGTTGGAATACTATATTATAACTATCAGAAAAAAAATCTTTTAACCGAAAAACAACTTGAACTTTCGGCAATAGCTGATTTAAAGATCAGACAGATAACTCAATGGAGGCTTGACAGGGTCGGGAATGCTAATTTCCTTGGAGAAAACACACTTTTGGTAGAGAAGATGTCAGAGTTTGTAACAAAACCAGAGCTAAAACAATTACGGGAAAATGTTCTTCAAAGTCTTAGATCGCTCCTTGAAAATTTTGATTACAAAAGCGCATTGCTTTTAGATACTCTTGGTAATGTAAGGTTGGGCTATCCGTTACAGGATACTCTGGTAGGTGATCATCTGCAGCCGTTGTTAAGACAGGTTATTAAAAGCCGGAAGGTGATGCTTACAGACCTGCACAAAGCAAATATTGTGAGCTTTGTTCACATCGATCTAATTGTACCTCTGGTTGACAGAAGCGTAGATTATACCCGTGTTCTTGGTTTACTTGCTCTTAGGATTGACCCTCAAAAGGTGCTTTATCCGTTATTACGATCGTGGCCATCACCAAGTAAAAGTGCTGAAACACTTATATTCAGAGTCGATGGAAATGAAGTGGTATATCTGAATGAACTCAGACATCTTAAAAACACCGAATTAATTTTAAGAAAACCTGTTTCAACGGAAAAACTGCCAGCTGCAATGGCAATTCGTGGTATGTCCGGTACAACAGAAGGAATAGACTACAGGAATGTTCCCGTTGTGGCATCAATGAAAAAAATTCCGGGAACACCATGGTACATGGTAGCTAAAATTGATCGCGATGAGATATTATCTTCTTTAAACGACCAGATGAACATGGGTGTTATCATACTTGTTCTGTTCATCATTACTACTGGTTTATTCCTCGGATTTATCTGGTGGAATCAACGTGTTAAGTTTTATAGGGAGAAATATGAACATGAGCTTAATCGTTTAGCGTTGGTTAAACATTTTGACTTCATATTGAAATTTGCGAACGATATAATTCTTTTGATAGATGAAGACCTGAACATTATTGAGGCAAATGACAGGGCAATTGAGTACTACCAGTACTCTCGCGAGGAATTCATAGGCATGAAACTTGAAAAAATAAGAGCTCCTGAAACAGTGTCTCAACTCCAGGAAAACCTTAACAATATCATTGCAAATGAATCTGCAACTTTTGAAACAGTTCATAAACGAAAGGATGAAACTACATTCCCGATCGAAATTAGTTCAAGAGTTGTAAAAATTGAAGGTTCAACATATTTTCAGACTATTGGTCGTGATATAACGGAACGTAAAAACGCTGAGAATATACTCAAAGAAAGTGAAGACAGGTTCCGGAAGATTTTTGAGGAAAGTCCGTTTTCCATGCTTATAACCGGAAAAGATTTTGGAATAATAAGAGCAAATAATTCGTTCTGTGACATGATAGGTTACCAGGAAGAAGATCTTAAGTTAATGACTTTCAGGGATTTTACTCATCCCGATTATATAAGTGGTGATGAGATATCCCTCCTTCGGCTGATTGCTGGCGAAATACCGGATTACCATACTGAGAAAAGATACATCCGTAAGGGTGGTAAAATTATCTGGGGATCGACAACTGTGACAATTGTACGTAACAGTAAACATGAAGTTCAGTTCTTTCTCGTAATGATCGATGATATTACTTCCCGTAAGAGAGCGGCTTTTGAGCTCGAAAATTCTGTTTCACTTCTGAAAGCTACTCTGGAATCGACAGAGGATGGACTTCTGGTTGTGGATACATCCGGGATTATTGTCCAGTATAATAAGAAGTTCACAGAGATGTGGAAAATTCCTGAGGAGATACTGTCCAATGAAAAAGATAATGATGCACTGGAATTTGTCAAGCGGCAACTGATTAATCCTGATTCTTTCTTAGAAAATGTAAAGATCCTTTATTCACAACCTGAAGCGACAAGTTCTGACTTACTTGAATTCAGCGACGGAAAGTATTTTGAGCGTTATTCACAACCACAGCAGATCAATGGGGTAAGTGTAGGTCGTGTTTGGAGTTTCCGCGATATTACTGAAAGAAGAAAAGCGGAAAAGGATCTTTTAGCTGCCAAGGAAAAGGCTGAGGAAAGCGATAGGCTGAAGACTGCATTTTTACATAATGTATCACATGAGATTCGTACTCCTATGAATGCCATTATAGGGTTTTCTTCTCTTCTGAATGAACCTGATATTACCGAAGAAGAACGGCATCAGTATGTAGATATCATTTTTCAGAGTGGAAGTCAACTTCTGTCAATAATAAATGATATTGTTGATATTGCCAATGTCGAGACTGGTCAGGTTAAAATTAATATACGGGAAATAAATCTTAATGTCATTTTGAAAAATCTTAATGACCAGTTCAGTATAAACAGTAAACAAAATAATATTACTATAAGTCTTAAGACGTCGCTGGATGATGACGATTCAAATATTCTGACAGACAGTACCAAGCTTGTTCAAATACTGACAAACCTGATAAACAATGCTATCAAATTCACAAAGAATGGCAAGATAGATTTTGGATATACCCTTAAAGACGGATTTATTGAATTTTTTGTTAAAGACTCGGGCATAGGCATTCCACAGGAATTTCATTCCCGCATATTTGATAGATTTTATCAGGTCGATAACGCAGTATCCAGGCAATATAGCGGTACAGGGTTGGGACTATCTATATGTAAAGGATATGTTGAACTTCTTGGCGGAACTATAAGAGTGGAATCAGAATTGGGTAAGGGAACAATGTTTGTTTTCACTATTCCATTATTGCTGAGTTAAGTATTTTCTTAAATATTTTCGGCGTTTTTTACGGTTTTCTCTCAATAAAATCAATCCCCGATTAAAATGTTCTAAATAAATATTTCTAATGAACATTATCCTTTTTCTAATGTTTAATTAGTCTTAGTATAAATAAATAAAACCGTGACCCGTATGAAAAAGTTTACATTCTTTTTTATGTTTGTTTTATTTGTGACAAATCTTTGGTCGCAAAGTTCGTTTTTGTCTTCCCAGCAGACGGAAGTAAAGGAAGACAGAAACTTCAAGATCCCCTTGATAGGCGAGGTCGCTCCCTCGTTTACGGCTGAATCAACCAGCGGAACAATTAATTTTCCGGAAGATTTTGGACGGAAATGGAAAGTTCTGTTTAGTCACCCTCAGGATTTTACTCCGGTTTGTTCAACGGAGATACTGGAACTTGCAAAATTGCAGGATGAATTTGACAAGTTGGGAACTTCCCTTGTTGTAGTCTCTACTGATGCTCTTGAAACACATGTTCAGTGGAAAAAATCGATGGAGTCACTTAACCTTAATGGTAATGGAAGTGTCAAAATCAAATTTCCGCTTATTGAGGATGAGGATCTTGTAGTTTCAAAAAAATATGGTATGATACACCCTTCCTCAAATACAACAAAATCCGTAAGAGGTGTTTTTATAATAGATCCTGACAATATTATTCAGGCTATTTACTTTTATCCAAAGTCTGTTGGCAGAAACACTGATGAATTGCTCAGAATGATCACCGCCCTTCAAACCACTTCATCAGGCAAGGTTTTGACTCCGGTAAACTGGAAAGCCGGCAATGATTTACTTGTTCCGATTCCACCAAAGACTGATGCTTCCGGTAGTACATTAGTTCCCGAGGGTTTTTATAGTCCTGTATGGTACCTCTGGTTTAAGAAATCTGGCATGGTGAATGAAAGTATGTATCAATCAGAAAATTAATTCTCATCTTTTAGAGCGAGATTCTCAACGTTTCTGAAAAATTTAGTTTCAACTGATTAAGTTATAATAAAAAAACCAGGTTATCCTGGTTTTTTTATTTGTGGGGGTTGATCCCGCTTAGGCGGGACCGACCCTCCCGACTTTTAGTCGGGATGCTCTGAAGCCGATCTAATCAAACTCTCCAACCGTGATTGGTTTTTCCATCTTTTAAGTTGGTTTTCTCTTGCCATAGCATCTGATTTATACTCAAAGATCTCAGTGTATACCAAGGACCAAGGTCTTCCAGCAGAAGTAAACCCTTTGGAATTCCTGTTGTGTTGCAAAGTCTTTCTTTAACATTGGAAGAAAAACCAATGTAGTACTTATCAATTTTCTGAGAGAAAATAATATAGACAGAATACGTAAACGAAAACCCAGCAAAAAGAAGGGTTTAAATTAAGTGGGGGTTGATCCCGCTTCGGCGGGACCGACCCTCCCGACTTTTAGTCGGGATGCTCTGAAGCCGATCTAATCAAACTCTCCAACCGTGAGCGGTTTTTCCATCTTTTAAGTTGGTTTTCTCTTGCCATAGCATCTGATTTATACTCAAAGATCTCAGTGTATACCAAAGACCAAGGTCTTCCAGCAGAAGTAAACCCTTTGGAATTCCTGTTGTGTTTGCAAAGTCTTTCTTGAACATTGGAAGAAAAACCAATGTAGTACTTATCAATTTTCTGAGAGAAAATAATATAGACAGAATACATAAACGAAAACCCAGCAAAAAGAAGGGTTTAAATTAAGTGGGGGTTGACGGGTTCGAACCGCCGACCCTCTGCTTGTAAGGCAGATGCTCTGAACCAGCTGAGCTAAACCCCCAATAAATTCTTCTATCAATGAACCGCCGAACCTCCCGACTTTCAGTCGGGATGCTCTGAACCAGCTGAGCTAAACCCCCAATAAATTCTTCTATCAATGAACCGCCGAACCTCCCGACTTTCAGTCGGGATGCTCTGAACCAGCTGAGCTAAACCCCCAATAAATTCTTCTATCAATGAACCGCCGAACCTCCCGACTTTCAGTCGGGATGCTCTGAACCAGCTGAGCTAAACCCCCAATAAATTCTTCTATCAATGAACCGCCGAACCTCCCGACTTTCAGTCGGGATGCTCTGAACCAGCTGAGCTAAACCCCCTAAAAAGAGAGTGCAAATATAGATTACATTTTCTGTTCTGCAAAAAATAATATTAATAATTATTTCAGAAGCTCTTTTAAGCATACAAAAGTGAATGAGAATAGAGTAGGAATTATTATTGTGAAAATCACTGTTTGTCAAACTTTTTAAGCTGTTCAAGCTATTAATGTGTGGTTTAGTCAAAATTGTATATGAAATCCGATTTATTACTTTGTCATAATGCAACTTAATTGCGTATATATATTGTCATAAGTAAGAGATTATTAACAACTCATCAGGATTGTTAAAAAGGTTGTTAATATGTTGAAAACACTTTATAATTAGTATTATACAAGTGAATAAAAAATGATTACATTCGCTTTCATAAGAAATTGAGTCACAGTCCCTTTGGATTAAAAGGGAAAACTATAACCTGAGGAGTCCTAATTGTTTGACTGACAGTAGTATACATGTGAATTGGAAATAACCGAACCTATTGATATGAAGCCTAAAAATCCCTATTCCGAATTTTTAAAAAATTTATTTTCACATTTAAGAGCAACTTTTTTTGAAAAAAATGCTAAAGGCAAAGGCATGGTTGCTGGTGTTCTTTCTCAGCTTTGTCTTCTGAGGAAATGGGGGATAGCATGCCTTGCGCTGCTTTCAATTACACTTGTTTCCTGGGGACAGGCAAATGGTGATTACCAGACAAGGGGAACCGGAAACTGGAATGCCAATACAACATGGCAGGTTCGAGCCGGCGGTATCTGGGTCAACTGTGCTGCGGGAGATTATCCCGGTGCCACTGCAGGAGCAGGTACTGTAAACATACTTTCGGGAAATACTGTCACTCTGACAGCAAGTCCGGCTAATTCTATTGGTGCTTTAACTTTTGCTCCCGGCAATACAGCTTTGAGCTCAGTTGTATTTGGTGCAAACTGGACACTTAATGTTACAGGAGCGGTTTCATATACATTGCCAGGGGCTAATAATGCCGGTGACCAGACCTTGAATGTGGCTACAGGGACCTTGAACTGTGCATCCCTGACTATGGTGACAACTACAGATAATTTAAGAATTCAGACTTTATCACTTAATACAGGTACTATAACGGTGACCGGTAATATTACTATGGCTACCGCCATACAGAATGCTTTGACATTCAGTGGCGTAGGTGTTCTCAATATAGGGGGAGATTTTATACCCGGAACCGGAAGTTTTACGCCATCTACTGGTACAGTTAATTACAACGGGGCTGCTCAGAGTGTAGCAGGCCTGACTTATAATAACCTTACTGTTTCTGGTGGCAATACCAAAACTCTTGCAGGTGCTGTTTCTGTCGGAGGTACTTTAAACCTCACACTGGGAGTACTAAGACTTGGTGCAAACAATCTTACCCTTACAAATACCACTGCCATTTCAGGTGCACCGTTTAGTGTTTCCAAAATGATTGAGACAGATGGTACAGGACGATTTATCAGATCAGCCAATGCTATTAATCCGCTCTTTAGCCTGACTTATCCGGTCGGGAGCAACGGGTACTATAATCCACTGATTATTTCAGCTCTACCTGCCGGTGGAGCCGCAGCCAGAAGTGTTTCAATCAGAGCAGTTCCTGCAAATCCAGGCATTTTAACGAACAGCATAAATAAATACTGGGATATAACTACTTCCGGGATTACTACCGATGCTAGTACTGTATTGTCGTTTCAGTACAACGCTGGTGAGATAATTGGAAGTCCATTATTATTTCAACCTTACACCAACACTTCAGGAACCTGGGCAGTTGCAACCGGACCATCATTCGCCGGGACTAATCCGGCTACCTCAACAGGGAGTGCTTCAATAACGGGGTTCTGGACAGTTGGATCACCTGATACTTTCTATTCTTACCAGACCGGTTTCTGGGACCAGGCAAGTACCTGGACTTTTGACCCGGGAGGAACAACCGGGCCCGGAACTCTTGTTCCAGGTCCAAATGATAAGGTGGTTATTTTATCCGGACGAACCGTATCACTGCAGGCTAATAACACAACAACCAACCTCGACATTACAATAAATAACGGAGGAATTATTGACCAGTCGACGTTTAGTTTTGTAACCCTGTCAGCTCTCAGGGGAAATGGGGTTCTTAAACTCTCGTCTTCCAATTTCCCTGCTGCTACAATAAATACTTTTGTAAGTACTGATGGCGGTACTACGGAGTATAATAATAATGGCTCGATGTCTGCAACACAGGCCACATATTATCATTTGATCGTCAGGTCTTCAGGAACTGTTACACAGGTAAGTGATATTACCCTGAATGGTAATCTGGATGTAAAACAGGGAACCTTTCAAATTAATGATGCCACCAATAACAGAAGACTTAAGCTTATAATCAGAGGTGATGTTACTGTTGATAACTCATGTTCAATAAGAGTAGGTACCGGTTCCACAAACAGTCAGGTATCGCCTTTGGGTATAACGGGAAGCTTAACTCCTCCTTTTCCCAATTATTATGAGCTTCAGTCGCACAGGGTTCAGATCAGCGGTGATTTTACAAATAATGGTGTTGTGAGATTTTCCAATCTTTCTAATCCTGTCTATGACCAGTTATCATCAACGGGGTTTGCTACGGTATATTTCCAGGGATTGAGTGACAAATCATTAAACTGTAATGGACAAACTGATTTTTACAATCTTATTATCGATAAGGGAAATGATCAAACCTTTCGGCTTACTGTTAATTCTTCTGCATACAGTAATTTCAGATTATTTGGTGCGAACACATCAGCCGGTGATATAACAGGCCCTGGAACTGTCCAGGCTAATCCGAATCAGAAAAAAGCATTGTGGATTAAAAACGGAACACTTGTTTTACAGGGACTAGTTGCGATTCCCTCTTTATCAGAAGGAGCAACACCTGCTGCACCTTCCAGCGATTTTATAATTCCTTTGGATGGAGCATTGCAGCTGAACGGTGCCGGCGTTATTGTTTTATCAACTGCTGATGATTATACAGAAGTAAACGCAGCTTATGGATTAGCAGGCGGATCAAATGGAGCCTATGGTATAAATACGTCAGGAGGCAACAGCGGACTTTCAATCCTTGGCAAACTTCAGATTGATAATGGGTACCTCTCTACCCGGGAATCGTCTGGTTTATTATACTGGAGTTACGCTTCAGGACAGTTTATTCTGAATGGCGGTAGAGTAGACAGCAAACAGTTTCATAATCCACAGGGTGGAGCCAGTGGCCTTGTATCTTATGTTCAAAATGGAGGAAGTATTAATTTTAGAGGGAGGTTCACAAATACTATTAACTACACGAATCCTGCCGACCTGTCCAATGCAGTAATTAATACAGCCAGAGCAGATAATAGCATAGATCCGGCAGCAGGGATTGGTACATTCAGCATTAATAATAATGCTGCCAATGGCTTCTCAATGGGAGGTGGTACCCTTTCAATATATGATGTTTGTAATACTACAGCCTCGTCTCTCGCATTTCTTGTGGGTAGTCCACTGTCTAACATAAATGTTACCGGTGGGACTGTTCAGTTGATCCCGACTACAGGATCAGGTGCTGCTGACGCACATTATTTTATTAATAGTACTGCTCCTTTAAGTAATCTTACAATTAACCGGGCAAGCGGTACCAGGATTGTTCAGTTAAATTCAAACCCGGTTACTGTACTGAGCAATTTTAACATTACTGCTGGAGAATTCCAGGCAAACAATCTCAACGTTACAGTTGGTGGAGATTTTACTATCGCTAGTGGTAGTATCTATACAACTGGAACTAATACTACAATTCTGAATGGGACTGGGACACAAGCATTCTCAGTCTATGCAACTCAGGCACTGAACAATTTCACCATTGACAAACCTGCGGGAGTGGCAATGAATTTTGCAGGAACTTCCGGTACTACAATTAATGTGGCAGGCGACTTCAGCCTTATTTTAGCGACACTTAATGATAACGGGAATACTATCAACCTTTCGCGTAACGCATTTAACTCAGGTCTGCACGCCGGTGCAGGTAAAATTGCTTTTATCGGTACAGTAGCACAAACTATTGATGGGAATGGTATTTTCAATAATGTTGAATTAAATAATAACAGCGGTGCTGCGGCTTCAGCTCCTATTTCTCTGATTGCCAACACAACAATAAACGGAACACTGGCTTTCCTGAGAGACAGGCTATTTAATATTGGTATTTATAATTTAAGACTTGAATCGACCGCATCAATTGTAAATGGCAGTTCTTTCAGATATGTACAAACTGCAGGAAACGCAGGTGATGGGGGAATTACAAAAGTATATAATTCAACGACTGCATTTGTTTTCCCGGTCGGCGCTCCTTCCACGCGACATGTGGGAGTACCCAGGTGGACTCCTGCCACAATTGGATTTACCTCAGCGCCGGCAACTTATGGCTCAATAACTGTAACCCCTGTTGGATATGAGCATCCGGCCACTACGGTTAATGGACAGAGTCTGACATACTTCTGGAGTGTTGGATCATCAGGAATTACGGGGATTGGAGCAAATTCAGTTACACATACTTTTATTTATGATCAGCTGGATGTTGTGGGTACTGAAGCAAACTATATCCCTACATATTATAACCGGACTACAAGTACTTGGAATAATGGTGCAGCTGCGAACATTAATACAGGTACAAATACAATTACTGACTGGGCAGCCAGTTCAAATATAATTGATGCGGATTTTACAGCTGGTGATGCAGCATTTGGAACAACAACAACATATTGGAGTAGAGCCAGTTCCCAGTGGAATCTAAATACAACCTGGTCCACCGATCCGGTGTTGAGGCATACAGGCGCTCCTGCAGCAGGTTTTCCAGGCGTTAATGACGTCGCAATTGTAGGAAATGGCAATACAGTTAACCTGACTGCAAATGCCAATTGTGCAAGCTTGCAGATTCAGTCAGGATCAGTTCTTGATATTTACACCTGGACAGGAAGCGTATTCAGCATGGTTATGAGCCATCCTTTAGGTAATGGATTGTTCCGTCTGACAACTACTACAACTCCACATCTTGTTCCAAAATTATTTTCATTTCCTTTGAATAGCGATTTCACTGATTTTAATAATAACCATGGAACAACTGAATATTATGATATTGATGGAGTTCAGGGTGAATTATATATACTGCCTCCAAATGTTACAACATATGGGAATCTTATATTAACAGCCAGAGGTGGTGATAACCTTGTTTTGCCAAATAATAGTTTGACAACTATCCTGGGAGACTTAACCTGCGGAGGAGATAATCCAAATGCCTGGATTGCTGTGAGCTGGAATACAAACATTGCACCTTATAATTCAGGTGTCTATAATCCTACTATTGAAAAAACTGTACATGTTACAGGTAATCTTAATGTTAATACAGGTACCTTAATATTTTTACCTGAAGTTGTCCCACAACATCTGGTTATAGATGGTAATGTTACAGTAGGCGCAAACGGTTATATTGATGTTCAGCCTGTTGTTTATGGTGTTCCCACGGGTCTACCTGTGGCCAATACTATTGCAATAGGTGGTAATTTAACTAACAATTCTACCGGAGGCTCATATGTCAGATTGCTTAACAATGGTTATTATTGTAACTTAATATTTCAGGGATCTAATAATGCAATTATTTCTGGAACTAGTCCTTTCACCACTGTAAATAACATAGTAGTAAATAAAGGCATTTCACAGGCTACAACCCTTACATGCAATATCGGTGGAACACTTGGTACTCCTGCAAATAATTGGTTAACATTACAAAATGGTACTTTTATTTATGCAAGAACAAATCCAAATACTGATTTTTCAATATCAACTACTACTGCTTTCACGATATCTACTACTGCTGGCTTATCTATAAATTTACCTAGTAATACAGGAAACAGGAATATACTTATAGGAAATGCAGCTAATAATAGTGGTGATTTAATATTGAATGGTAAGCTTACATTAGTAAACGGAAATGTTTATGTAGGTCGGCCTGGTTTTACCGATAATAATAATAATGATATTGAGTACTCAAGCAGCGGAGCTTCTGAAATTGACGTTCAGGGGGGACGGCTTGTCGTTAAAGGTCAGATTAGACGCGATCCATCAAATGCTGCCGGTATCTTAAAATATGCCCAAAGTGGCGGATCTGTCTTCGTTGGTGGTCAGGCATTTATTAATACAAATGCTAAACTCGAGGTTCTGAATGCGGGAAGCAGTTTTACCATGTCAAATGGAAATCTGACTATCTTAAGAGGAAATGGAGCGACTACAACCGCTTCGTCTCCGTTCGGTGATTTATACTTGAGACCTGAGACATCCTCAATTACAGGCGGAACAATTACTTTTTCACAAATTGGTGGAACTGCCCAAAACTATTTTCTGGATGCCAATATTCCATTAAATAATCTTACTATAAGAGATTCGGCAGGACTGCAGGCTACAGTACGAATTTTAACAAGTCCATTAGTTGTTAATGGTAACACTATAATAAATGCTAACGGAGTATTAAATTCAAACAACATTAATATTACTTTCAATGGGAATCTGACAAATACTCCAGGAGTAAACGGGTATGTTGCAGGTCGAATCATCGACAACATTCAGCTCACCTCGGTACACAAAGCATTACAGGAGCTACCAACTTCTACGATATGGTTGTTAGTCCGGGTACTTCACTTACTTTGGGAAGTCCGTCAACAGTTAACCATAATCTTACTTTAAGTACAGGTAATTTCATACTTGGAAATAATGCTGTAAATCTTAAAGGAGATTTACTGAATGATGCCACCTTTACTGATATCAATGCAGCTGGTAATGGGATAATACTTAGTGGTACTACTCTTCAACATATTACTGGAACAGGTTCTTACGTCGAGGTTGACATTGAATAATGCATCAGGAGCAGACATTGAAAATGATTTGACACTCACTGAAGATCTGACTCTGGCACGGGGATTCTCGATATCAAGACAAACCTTGTTACTCTTGGTGTGAATAGTATTGTTGTTTCATCACCGGCAGCTACATTTGGGGCTGCAAAAATGATAACTTCCGATGGAGTATTCAGTAACGTAGGGTTAAGAAAATACTTTAGTCCGGGTGTGCAACCATTATTCCTTTATCCAATAGGGACTGCCGGAAAATATACACCTGCTGCTCTTAAGATTGATGCCAATGCTTCTGTAAGTTTTGTTCGTATTAACAACATAAATAGCCATCATCCGGCTCTTGTCAGTTCGGCAAATGCACTTGCTTATTATTGGGAAGTTCAAAGTTCAGGTCTCAGCGGATTTAACGGTAGCCTGGTGCTTAATTATCTGCAGGGCGATGTGGTTGGTGATGAATCAAATTATCTTGTTGCCAGATTAATGGTGCCAGGAACTAACTGGAATATTTATCCGGGGGTAGATGCTGGTTTAAATACCATCTCATCTACTTATGCCGGTCAGAACAACATTAGCGGAGAATATACTGCTGGTATTGCAGCATCTTTCTTCGCCAGTGTACCGACTTATACAAGTAATAAAGATGGTAACTGGACAGATAATACTATTTGGGATCAGACTGCCGGGACTCCATACCCATGTCCTGTCGGTGGTCCTAATGGATTCATTGTAATTGTAAATCATATCGTTACTATAAACACAAATAATTGTTACGCTTATCGTACTACCATAAACAACAGACTGGAGATAAAATCACCCTCTTACGGTCATAATCTGGGTACAGTTGACGGTAATGGAACTCTCTACCTTGAGAGTGGGTCTTTTCCAGCCGGGGTTTTCACCACTTTCTTAAGCTGTGCAAATAATGGGACAGTTGAATATGGAGGATCAGGGACATACTCGATTGTTGCAGACCTGTATGACAATATTCCTAACATAATATTTTCCGGTACAGGAACACGTGTTTTGCCAAACAAAGACCTTACTATTTGCAATCTCTTAAGAATCAATGGCCCTATTCTCGATAACAGTGTATATAATAAAAAGCTTACTATACAGGGTGTAATGAGTCGCTTATCCGGTACATTCAGAAGTGGTACCGGAGCAGGAGCTGTTGTTTCATTTGCAGGTACTGCACTCCAAACAATAGGCGGGGCTGCTTTGGGAGATTTTACAGGGACCAGCGCTTTTAATAATCTGGAGATTAATAATAGTGCAGGTCTGAGGGTAAACAACGGAGGTGCTGTTGAAGTCAACAATAATTTATTACTGACAAATGGTTTAATAAATACAAGCGCAACCCGGCAATTAACACTAACCAATCCTGCAAATAATTGTGTTATTCCTGCAGGAGGAAGCGCAAATTCATTTGTCGATGGTCCGCTTATAAAAAATATCAGCCAGTACGATAGTTTTGTTTTTCCGATTGGTAAAAGCGGAACACCTAATGTACTGGGGAACAAATTAACGATTTCTAATACTCAAACCGGACCATTATTGTGGTCGGCGGAGTATATGACACCCAATAGCACATCGGCTAACGTTACAGCCCCTCTTTTAGGCGTTAGTTCACAGGAGTACTTTACAGTCAGGGCTGCTGCCGGAAGCACAGCTATTTTAAATATTAACTGGACACCAACTAGTGATGTCACACCGATAATCACGGGTGGAATGTCAAATATCAGATTAGCAAAATACAATACAGGAACAAGCAGCTGGACTCAAATACCTACATTTTCAGCAGGAAATAATTCTAACGGAACAGCAACTTCAACTGTTCTCTTAACATCTTCAGGATCCGATGATTATACTCTGGGTTCAATTACTGATCTTAAACCAAGAGCAAAACTTTCTCCTGCCGGTCCGGTTTGCGGTTCTTTCGGGATCCCAATTACTTTTACGGCTCCATATGCTATACCTTTCAATTATGTTGTAAATTATACAATAGATGGAGCCGCTCAGCCACCAATTACTATAACATCAGCTACTCTGCCTGCTTCTTATATCCTTCCTACACCAGGTACCGGAGCAGGGCCATGGATCTATAGACTTACAGACTTTACATATAATGTTGGAGTTTTACCAACAGCCGGCGTTGTTGACGCAACTGCTGTTACTGCTTATGCTGCTCCCACTGTTTCTAACGCAGGACCTGATCAGCCTCTATGCGGTGTTACTACAACTTTCCTTGCAGGAAATAGCCCAACCTCAGGTACCGGTCTTTGGACTATCGTTGGTGGTGCTGGTGGTACTTTAATTACCCCGACAAGCAACACTAG
The DNA here is from genome assembly GCA_963725785.1 of uncultured Bacteroidales bacterium. Classification (GTDB taxonomy): domain Bacteria; phylum Bacteroidota; class Bacteroidia; order Bacteroidales; family VadinHA17; genus LD21. The sequence continues at coordinate 26,088 of CAVRZV010000003.1, forward strand.
TCAGTTCATTGGTCTTAATGGAGTATCGTATACTCTTCGCTGGACTATATCCAATGGGAGTTGTACATCATTTGATGATGTAATTGTCAATTTTACAATACCGGCCGCTCCTGGTGCTTCCCCGGCACAGAGTTTCTGCGGACCAAAAACTGTTGGAGATCTCGTAGCTACTCCTCCCGGAGGGTATACTGTAGAATGGTTTGCTGCAGCTACTGGAGGTGGCGCTTTGGGTAGTGGAACTGCTTTAATATCAGGTAATACATATTATGCCGAATCAAATGGTGGTGTTCTTTGCAAAAGCCTGACACGAACTGCTGTTGTTGTTACTTTAAATCCTATTCCTGTGCCTGGATTAGCAGGTTCGAATTTAGTATGTCTTAGTTCAACCGGGAATGTTTATACCACTGAACCAGGTAAGTCCAATTATGTATGGTCAATTGTTGGAGGCTTTATATCCTCAGGTGGTTTAGGAACAGATAATACAGCTACTGTGACATGGACTACCCTTGGTCCTCAATCAATAAGTGTAAATTATCAGGATGTGGGCGGTTGCACTGCAGCTTCGCCTACAATCTATAATGTCACAGTCAATGCTAATCCTACTATCACCCTGG
>CAVRZV010000004.1:0-25961 GCA_963725785.1 uncultured Bacteroidales bacterium
GGTCCGGATAAAATGCTCAAAATCGAGAATTAAAAAGACAGGAAGAAAGAGAACTGCTCCGATTACATTCTGAATAGTTACAATAAACCGGCGAATATATTCCGATCAGCCGGTTCAGTATCATGCTGTATCCGACAGCAGACAGAACTGCGAGTGTAAGAAGGCCCAGTCCTTTAATGTTGAAAGAAATACTTCCGTCGCTGTTAAGAATAAATACAATTACCCCTATAAAGAGAACAGATTATTCCGGCATAATTAATTGTTTTCAGTCTTTCTTTATAAATCAGCCAGGCGCTGATAGTTACAAAAACAGGAATTGTTGAAATCAGGACCGAACAAATGGTTGCCGAAACATAAGTAAGCCCGAAGCTCTCACCCAGAAAATAAAGGAAGGGTTCAAAAATAGCCAGCATCAGAAACAATATCCTGTCAGCTTTATTAATCTTCATGTAATTCTTTGTAACTAAAAGATAGAGATTCAGGATAATTAGAGATAACAAAAGCCTTAAAAAAACAATTGTGACCGGGTGAAATGTTTTGTTCGCTTCTTTGAACCAGATAAACGAAAAGGACCAGAAGATCATTGATAACACTACTGCTCCATATGTTTTTACAGGTTTGTTCAATTTAATTGATTTGATGGGACAAAATAGATTTTTGGCGATGCGAATTTATATTTTAAATTATTATTATTGGATATATATCCGAACTTTTTTGATATGGATCTTTAACCTCTGCGAGGTAAATATTATGACCTGAGATATTATGGAGCTACAATACTTTAAGCCCTACGGGCTTTGGGCATTATTAATTTGCAATTTTTAATTCTCCTTTGATATTCGCCATAGGCGATCAAAGAGGAACCCTTTCGACTGCAATATAATTTCATGATTGGTTGTTAGAGTAATCATATGCAGCAAAGATAGTTAACACTGTAATTTCTTTCGAACATACCCAAAGAATGATATTTATGTGATTTGATTGTGAATCATAAATTATTATATTTGCCGCCTCAGAGGCTGAAAAACACAATATTGAATCTATTAAACAATTTAGAATAAGTTAATTAACTAATATCAAGTTTAGATGAAAATTCTGGTTTGTATCAGTAATGTTCCCGACACAACGACAAAAATTAAATTTGCCGAAGGAAATACTTCAATTGACACTGCCGGTATTCAGTGGGTTATTAATCCATGGGACGAATTGTCTCTTACACGGGCACTTGAACTTAAGGATGATCAGCCAGCGGAATAAAATCGGTTACTGTCATCCATGTAGGACTCTGCATGCTTCAGAACCGACAATCCGTAAAGCACTGGCTATCGGAGCAGATGATGCGATAAGGGTAAATGCTGAATCATCTGATGCATGGTTTGTTGCTGCACAGATTGCTGAAGTGATTAAGAAAGAACAGTTTGATATTATAATGTGCGGTATTGAATCGAGTGATTACAATGGTTCAACGGTAGGAGGGATGATCTCGGAATTTCTTGGTATTCCTTCAGTATCAGCTGTTTCAGGAATTAAATTTGAAGATGGAAAGCCGGTTTTAACCCGTGAAATAGACGGGGGAAAAGAGGTTGTTACAGTACCAGCTCCTTTTGTTGCGATTGTTCAGAAAGGAATTGCAAAAGAACCACGAATTGCTGCTATGCGAGGTATTATGATGGCAAGGTCAAAACCGGTAAAGCTGGTTGAACCCGTATGCATTGATACCTCTGACACGAGATCGTATTATTTGAAAAACCGGCTCCACGTGCAGCATGCAAATTCATTGATGCTGAAAATCCGGCACAGCTTATTGACCTTCTGAAGAATGAAGCTAAAGTTATCTGATAATTATTAAAAAACATTAAATCATAAGATATGTCAGTATTAGTATATACCGAAAATTGGGACGGAAAATTCAAGAAGCTTTCATTTGAACTGGTATCCTATGCGACTGCTGTTGCAAAAATGCTGAATACCACAGTTACAGCCGTATCAATAGGAAAAGTTGATGAAGGTGAATTAAAAAAGCTTGGCAATTATGGTGCGAATAAGATAATCAATGTTAGACAATGATCAGCTTAACAGTCTTGATAATCAGGCTTATACAAGTGTTATCTCTGATATTGCCAGAAAAGAAAATGCATCAGTTATAATTATTTCAAATAATAATACCGGGAAAGCTATTGCACCCAGATTATCGGTACGGCTCAAAGCCGGTGTTGGTTCAGGAGTAAGCAGACTTCCTTTAAGCCTTAATCCTTTCACTGTTTATAAAAGGACCTATTCAGGAAATGCCTTTGCTCATCTGGTTATTAAATCTGAAATTAAAATACTTACGCTTGCACAGAACTCTTTTGATCTTGATTGAAACATCAGGTAATGCAACAATTGAAAACCTTAATCCTTCAGTTGACGGGTCGTTACTGAAAACAGTGGTGAAAGATGTCCAGAAGCAATCAGGCAGAATACTTTTGACTGATGCAGATATAGTTGTATCAGGAGGAAGAGGCATGAAGTCGCCAGATAACTGGTCTCCGCTTGTTGAGCTTGCCAATCTGCTGGGCGCAGCAACAGCATGTTCACGTCCGGTGTCAGATGAAGGCTGGAGACCTCATGAAGAACACACCGGGCAGACAGGAAAAATCATTGCTCCAAACCTCTATATTGCAGTTGGTATTTCCGGTGCAACTCAGCATCTTGCAGGTATCAGCGCTTCGAAGTTTATCGTTGCTATAAATAGCGATAAAGATGCTCCTATTTTTGATGCTGCACAGTACGGTATAGTAGGCGATGCAATGAAAGTTCTGCCAAAACTTGTTGACGCAGTTAAAGAAATTAAGAAATAAGAATTGTTAAAAGCTGTAGTTAATAACTTGTCCAGGAAGCTTGAAAATCAATTTATTTACCCCAACCCCAAGGGGAGTAAATTGATTTTCTTCGCTCCCCCTGGGGACGGGGTAAACGAAGAAAATCGATTATGACAAAACAAATAGCCTTCGCAATTGCTCTACTAATAACTTTAGGTATTTTTTCTTATACATTAACGAGGCTTATCCGATTTTTCAGATTTACCAGGCCTGCATTTCCCGTAAAAGATTTTGGTAAGAGAATTAAAGTGATGCTTACGGTTGCTTTTGGTCAGACCAAGATATTCCGGAGACCGGTTATTGGGCTGTTTCATGCTCTTGTTTTCTGGGGATTTTGCGTAATAATTTTCGGAAGTATCGAGATGGTTATAGACGGATTGACCGGAGCAGATAAAGTACTGAAAACCTGGGGACCCGTTTATGATGTCATTATGGCCTCAGGAGACATTTTTGCTTTCCTGGTAGCAGTATCGATCCTCATTTTCCTTTCCCGTCGTCTGTTTTTCCATATCAGTCGTTTTGAGGGAATTGAGATGAAACAAAGATCGCATACAGATGCCAATATCTCCCTCACGTTAATTCTTCTGTTAATGATATCCCTTATGGCAATGAATGTTGGATATATAGGATACCAGGAAACGACAGGAGGATCAAATGGAAGTATCTATCCTGTCGGAAGGATTTTCCTCTCTTTATTTACCGGGGTAAGTGCCGGGGAATTCAAATTCATTTATGAGCTCTCATGGTGGAGTCACATACTGCTGATTTTCCTGTTTGCTAATTATCTCCCTTATTCAAAACACTTCCATGTGTTCATGTCCGTACCGAATGTATTTCTCTCGCGGCTTGACCCGCTCGGGAAACTTCCTAATATGGACAGTATTACAAGGGAAGTTAAGATGATGCTGGATCCTGAAACAGCATTTGCTGCTTCTGCTGACAATGCTGCGGTTGAACGATTTGGTGTAAAGGATGCAGAAGATGCTTCGTGGAAAAACTACTTTGATTCATTGGCATGCACGGAATGTGGCCGATGCACTTCTGTCTGTCCTGCAAATATCACAGGAAAGAAATTGTCACCACGGAAAGTGATGATGGATCTTAGAGCACGGATGAAAGTGAAGGGTCCGTTAATGGTAAAAAACGGACGTGATTTCAATGATAATCATTCTCTCTTAAGGGATTATATTTCAGAGGAAGAGCTTTGGGCCTGTACAACATGCAATGCCTGCGCGAAAGAGTGTCCTATCAATATCAATCACCCGACTTTGATAATTGATATGCGCAGATATCTTGTAATGGAAGAAGCATCTGCACCCGGAGAGATAAAAGCAATGTTTAATAATATTGAGAATAATGGCGCCCCATGGCAATACTCAGCGGAGGACAGGTTGAATTGGAGTAAAGATCTGGAAATGAAGATATATCAAGTTTAACAGCTCCTTTGTGAACCTTTGCGTTACCTTAGTGTCCCTTCGTGGTAAAAAATAAAAAATTTAACCGCAAGGGACACAAAGTGTTTCACAAAGTAACACAAAGGGGAAGATGGTATCAATTAAGATTAAGTAGAAAGATAAATAATGGAAACCCGGAAAATTGAAGTCCCTGTAATGGCTGAGTGCTTTGCAAAAGGAGAGAGACCTGAATATCTCTTCTGGGTTGGTTGTGCGGGAGCTTTTGACGACAGATATAAGAAAGTGGTTAGGGCCTTTACCAAAGTTCTGACGCATCTGGGCGTAAGCTTTGCTGTTCTTGGAAAAGAAGAGATATGCAACGGTGATCCTGCAAGGCGTGCTGGCAACGAAATGCTCTATCAGATGCAGGCGCTTCAGCTGATTGAGATCTTCAGGATGTATGAAGTGAAAAAGATTATAACAATTTGCCCTCACTGTTATAACATATTCAGAAATGAATATCCCGATCTGGGTGGAAACTATGAAGTTATAAATTACCTTCAGTTCCTGAACAGAAACATTGAAAACGGAAAACTAAAGATTGATCCCGGTTCACTGGATAATATATCGATTACCTATCACGATCCATGCTATCTTGGGAGAGCCAATGACATATACGATGAGCCCAGGAATATTCTTAAAAAGCTCACCGGCAATTTAGTTGAGATGCACCGGAACAAAAGTTTCGCACTATGTTGCGGGGCAGGCGGAGCTCAAATGTTTAAAGAGGCAGAAAAAGGCAGCAAGGAAGTATTTATTGAGAGAACAGAAGATGCCCTGAATACCGGTGCCATAGGTTATTGCAACGGCCTGTCCGTTTTGTATGACGATGCTTACAGACGGTCTTAAATATAAAAACCGAGAGGAAGAGATCAGGAACCTTGATATTGCCGAACTTATTGCACAATCAATTGATTTATAGAATAGATTACATAATTATCTGAAAACATGGAAAATAGCAAACTCTTGAAAAGCGGTGAATTTCTGGTAAAGGAAATTGAAGCGAACGATATTTTCATTCCTGAAGAATTTAACGAGGAGCAGAAGATGATTGCCCAGACATGCAGCGACTTTCTTCAAGCTGAAGTTTATCCCAATCTTGACAAGGTTGAGACAAGCGACAGGGAACTTATGAAAAGTATGCTAAAAAAGTCAGGTGAACTCGGATTGATGGGTATCTCAATTCCGGAAGAGTTTGGCGGATTCGGACAGTCATTCGTTACTCAGATGTTAGTGGCGGAAACGACAGGTGCCGGATATTCATTTTCAGTAGCGTATATGGCACATTGTGGTATCGGCACCCTGCCGATCATGTACTATGGTAACAAAGATCAAAGGGAGCGTTACGTTACAAAACTGGCGTCGGGAGAACTTATCGGGGCTTACTGTCTCACCGAACCGGGTGCTGGCAGTGATGCTAATTCCGGGAAGACAAATGCAAAATTAAGTGAAGACGGGAAACACTACATCCTTAACGGGCAGAAGATGTGGATCACAAACGCCGGATTTGCTGATACGCTGGTTGTATTTGCAAAAATTGATGTTGACAGGGTTCTCAGTGCATTTATAGTAGAAACCAAATATCCGGGAGTGGTCATTGGTCCTGACGAACACAAGATGGGAATAAAGGGATCTTCAACCGCACAGATCTACTTCAACGATGTTAAGGTGCCCATTGAAAACTTGCTTGGGAAAAGGGGAGAAGGCTTCCGGATAGCTCTCAGTATACTTCACATGGGACGTTTAAAGCTTGGAGCAAACGTAATCGGAGCTGCTAAAAAAGCTGTCAATGATTCTGTTAAGTATGCCAATGAAAGAAAGCAATTTGGTGTTTTAATTTCAACATTCGGGGCACTGAAACACAAAATGGCTGAACAGGTTATTCGTTTGTTTGCATCAGAATCAGCTGTGTACAGAGTGAGCTCTGATATCGATAGTCTTATGAAAAAGCTCACTGTTGATTGCGGTGATTATGGCAGGGCATCGATCGAAGCAATAAGCCACTATGCTGTTGAGGCAGCCATTCTGAAAGTTGTAGGTTCCGAAATGCTCGATTTTGTTGCTGATGAGGCAGTTCAGATACATGGAGGTATGGGTTATTCGGCTGAAATGGCAGTGGAAAGAGGGTATCGCGATTCGAGGATCAATAGAATCTTTGAAGGGACAAACGAAATAAACCGTCTCCTTGTTGTTGATACGGCCATGAAACGTGCCATGAAAGGTGAATTCGACCTGTTCGGACAAGCCGAGAAACTTTTCTCGGAATTAGCAACTATAACTGATGGCAAAACGGAAGGGGAGGACTATTTCCAGGAAAAATTAAGAAATATAAAAAACTTTAAGAAAGCTATTCTTATCTGTATCCATGGTGCAACTAAAAGATTCGAAAAAGGCCTGATAAACGAACAGGAGGTTCTTAATAATATAGCAGAGATGATGATGGAAACTTATGTTTCCGAATCACTTGCTCTAAGAGTAAAAAAGATGTCCACCATTATCGGGAATGTCTCGCTTTATAAAGATATGCTGGACGTAAATGTATTCGACACTGCAGGTATCATAAGAAAATCTGCTCTTGAGGCAATCGGTTCATTCTCATCACCTGAATCCTGCCCGGGACTTATCCGGTCAATCGAAAATCTCTCCAGGGTGGAATGTGTAAATGTAAAAGATGCACGAAGGCGGATTGCAGATAAACTAATTGAAGATAATATGTATAAGTTCTGATATTTTCTAAAATCAGGACTTATAAGAGGTTGTTTCAAAAGTCAGAATCCATTAACCCTGCCTGCCGGCAGGCAGGCACACGGTTCGCAAAGAGTTTAAATTCAATGCTTTGGCCTTGAGTGCTTTGTGTGCTTTATGAGGACTTTTGCGATAGCCTCTTTTTTGTTATTCGTCAATCACAACATTATTTATGTATTTCCACTTAGGAACAAATATCATCAAAGCGAGTGATATAGATCATTTTTCGACATGATAAAGAGCAGGTGCAATCATAAAATTTGTTGCCTATAAAAAACTATTAATCAGGATAATCAGATATCTTTGTGAATAAATTAACAACATTAGAAATATGAATCAGAAATTAAATACTATGAGAAAGATACTTGTTGCATTAGTTCTGATTGCTGCAGTTGCAGTATTTTCTTCATGTGAGAAGTATTCATTTTCTCCACCTGCTGTAAATCCAAATCAAACAATACATTTTAAGGCGGATCTTCAGCCAATATTCAGCTCCAATTGTGTTGACTGTCATGGAGCTACCCGGGCCCCGGACCTGCGGGATGGCAAATCTTTTCTGGCGCTTACCAAAGGAAAATTTGTAACTCCTCCGGGAGAGACAAGCAGGTTATATCATCAAATGACCACAAATTCGGAACATATACCACGAACGACTGATAGTGAAAAGCTTAAAGTTCTCCTCTGGATAAACCAGGGTGCCCTGAATAATTAAAAATATCTTAACCTGAAAATACCAATCAATATGAAAAAATTTGTTATCCTTTTGACTTTATCATTAAGCATAACTTCTTTGTTTGCACAGGAAGATTCTCTTAAAACGGCAACATCAAAACCGGTCCGGTTTACTTTCGGAACAACAACATTAGTTGACATCAATACTACTGAAACTCCTTACAAAGGGGGTCTGCAGCTGGAGATTCAACACAGGTTCAGTGTGATAATTGATTATCACAACCTCTTCGGAATTTATGGTTCGGCAAATACCCGAATAGGTTTAAATTATGGAATTACCGACAGGTTAATGGTTGGTGCAGGAACCACTAAGGATAATAAACTTCAGGATATCCAGTGGAAGTATCTGATCCTTCAACAGACTGAGGATGATAAGATGCCAATATCACTTTCATATTATGGGAATATGGTTTTTGACTTACGTAAAGAGGAAGTATTCGGACCGGCAGACAGGTTCAGACAAATTCACAGGTTATCATATTTTACACAGCTGATCGCTGCACGCAAATTCAATGATATGTTTTCAGTTGAGATAGCCCCATCAGTAGCTTATTTCAATTCTGTCCAGGAAAATGCCGATTCCACCGCAGGTTATAAGAATCTTAATATAGGCATTTCAGCAGGTGCCAGAGCAAATTTATTTGGTTCACATTCGGTCATTTTTGAGTATGATCAATTGCTGACAAAACAAAACATTCCCATTCAGCCAAAACCAAATCTTTCACTCGGATGGGAAATAAGTACCGCAACACATACCTTCCAGATATTTGCAGCTAATTATAATCAGATCATTAATCAGAGGAATCTGGTGTTCAACACTAATGACTGGAAAGATAGAAAATGGCTTATCGGGTTTAATATTCATGTCAGATTCTGATTAAATCGAGTAAGGAGGAATGGAATTATTCAATTTCCGCAAAATCATTTCGCTTTCTCTGATCTTTACGTGTTGTTTGTCCTCCGGGCGAAGTATGCTTTCGAAAACGGAGAATATTAATACTCAGGATACTGCATCCTTTGTTTCAAAATTTGAAGCTGACAACGACCGTTGTTTTAAATGTCACGGTCAGGAGAAATATGAATACACAAATGAGACACTCGGGAAACAGGTCAAAGCCATGATGTGTTCTGAGCGGATTATACGTAAAAAAGAGTTTTATTCATCAAATCATAAAAGCTTTAGCTGTACCGACTGTCATTCCGCGGAATATGTAAAATTTCCACATTCGGGAGAACTTAGAATGGAGCAGAAGTACAATTGTATTGATTGTCACGGAGGCGATGAGAAATTTGCAAAATATCATTTTGAGGAGATCGAAGCTGAATATCAGAAGAGCACTCACTTTAAAATGGAGGGAGATGGATTCTCATGCTGGGAATGTCATAATCCTCACACATACAGGATCTCAGTCCGAAACAATACTAACCTTAAGGAGACCATTGCTTATGACAACGCTATTTGCCTGAACTGTCACTCTGACTTTAGCCGTTTTCAGATTCTGAGTGATAAAAAAGAAATAAATATCATCCAAAAGCATGAATGGCTGCCAAATCAGACTTTACATTTTACAAATGTACGATGCATCGAATGCCATACTCTTATTAACAATAATATTCCTGTATCACATCTTATTAAACCAAAAGAAGAAGCGGTTAGACTATGCAATGAATGCCATTCGAAAAACTCAATACTTATGGCTTCACTCTATAAATTTGAATCTAAAGAACTACGTCGCGATGGATTTTTAAACGGAATTATTTTGAATTCATCATATGTTATCGGTGCAAACAGAAATGAATATCTGAATCTGATAAGTCTTGTTATTTTTATTTTTGTGATCGGCGTAATAGCAATTCATATTATTGTAAGGATTAGAAAGAAAAAAACTAATTATTAAAGGAAACGACCATGTATCTCTACCCAAAATGGATCAGGATATGGCATGTAGTAAACGCAATAATGTTTCTGATCCTTATTGTTACAGGTTTAAGCATGCAATATACCGATAAGGAAAATGCCGCTTATGTTGTCGGATTTGCCAAAGCAGTGAGGTTGCATAATTTTGCAGCCATTGTACTGGTTCTCAACTATATTATATTTGTTACAGGTAACCTTGTGACAAATAACGGGAAATATTACCGGATTGGAAGAAAAGACTTTTTATCGAATCTGTTTAAGCAATTTAAATACTACTCAGGAGGTATGTTTAAAGGTGAAAAACATCCATTTCCGGTTACTGAAGAACGCAAGTTCAATCCGCTTCAGAAGCTAACCTATGTGCTTGCCATGTATGTTGCTTTTCCTTTGCTTATCATATCAGGTATTGGTCTGTTGCTTCCTGAAATTACCATTACCACATTTTTCGGTATCAGTGGTCTTATTCTTACCGACATACTACATATAACAATGGGTTTCTTCCTTTCAATATTCATGGTGATTCATATTTACACATGCACTCTGGGAGCCCGGCCTACGTCGCTTTTCTGGGGAATTATTTCAGGGTACCATCGCGAGGAATAGAAGAGGAATTAAAACAGAGCAAATGAAAGAAATAGAGGAAAATGAAGGTGAAAGCACATCGAGACGCAAGTTTCTTAAAAAGGTAGGTATCGGTGTTGGTGCTGTTTCTCTTGCAGGGATAGCCGGCAGTTCAATTCTGGCTGGGAATAAAACAAAATCGGGAGAAAAGGTTAAACTGCTTTCTGCCGATGGTAAACTTGTTGAAGTTGATAAGAATGATATAAAACCTGCCAAAGAGATTGTTGCTGAACTAAAATCAGAAGCCAGGAAAGGATTAAAGGGAAGGAAATTCGTAATGGTTATCGACCTGGCAAAATGTAAAAATGCCAGGAAATGTGTTGAAGCCTGCCAGGAGGGGCATATGCTTCCTAAAGATCATGAATGGATGAAGCTCTATCTTCTTCAGGATGATCATTCTACAGCCCGCTATTGGTTTCCGAGGCCATGTTTCCATTGCGACAAACCCATGTGTGTAAGTGTTTGCCCCGTTGGAGCTACATTCAAAAGAGACGATGGCATTGTTCTCATAGATAACCAGAGATGCATCGGATGCAAATTCTGTATGACTGGTTGTCCTTATTCGGTAAGGGTATTTAACTGGAAAGATCCAGGGGTAAAATTGCCTCCGGGTCATGTTTATGATCCTGAAACCAATATTCCTCCGGTGGAAGGAACTGTCGGGAAATGTATCTTTTGTGCTGATAAATTAAGGAATAATGAATTGCCCCGGTGCGTTTCCGCGTGTCCGATGGGAGTGTTGTATTTTGGTGATCTATTGGAAGATACTGTGACGAACGGCAATGAGACCGTCAGATTCAGTAAACTTATGACCGACAGAGCCGGTTACAGGTTCCGTGAAGACCTGGGAACCTTACCCAGTGTTTATTATCTGCCTCCGACCGAACGCTCTTTCCCTGTTGAAAGCGGATTGGAAGACAATGACGAATCTGTTACGGGAAGATATAAAAATGCCGGTCCTCGTTAAGATATATTGGTAATTTCATTAAATATGCCGACAGAAAAACAATTACTTCAGGATCTGACACCGGAAATCGAAAAAACAGGGGTCAGATGGTATATTACTTTCTCAGTCTTCTTTTTGATTTTTTGTGTTGGCATATATGCCCTCATACAGCAGATCGATAAAGGTCATATTGTGACTGGCATGCGCGACAATGTAGTTTGGGGATTATACATTGTAAATTTCATTTTCTTCATGGGATTAAGTTATGCAGGTGCACTGATATCCGGCGTTCTTCACTTGTTTCATACCGGGTGGCGCAAACCGGTGATACGTTTGGCAGAACTGATAACAGTCATATCGCTGGTTATTGGTCCTTTCTTTATTTTTTTCTGCATAGGTCGTCTCGACCGGCTCCCTTTCCTGATCATGTATCCCCGTATCCAGTCGCCTATCACATGGGACGTTATAGCAATCAGTACCGATCTGGTCGGATGTTTTTTGTTTTTGTATCTCTCATTAATTGAGGATTTTGCCATACTTCGCGATTATGATGATCTGAATGTGTCTCCGTGGAAAAAGAAAGTTTATAAGGTTCTTTCACTGGGCTATAGCGGTACCGACAAGGAGAAAAAAATACTGACGAATGCAAGGAATGTTATGGCAGCCATGATTATTGCGATAGCAATTATTGTCTATTCTGTTTTAGCCTGGATCTTTGGAGTGACTCTTCAACCCGGCTGGCATTCAACCATTTTTGGCCCATATTTCGTTATTGCGGCAGTCTTTTCTGGCACAGGGCTTTTAATAATTCTAATGTGGATCTACAGAAAAATCTATCATCTTGAAGAATATATCACAAAACGCCACTTTGTAAATGTTGGCGTACTTCTTACAATCATCGCTGCATTTTATGGTTATTTTACTTTCAGCGATTATCTGACTAAATGGTATGGATCGATAAAGATGGACTCCATGCTTATTGATAAACTATTCCACGACTATTATGCACTATTTATTTTTGCTAACTACATTGGTATATTGCTGCCATGCATAATTATAGCTTTTCCAAAATTCCGCACCATACGCAATATAACTGTGGCAGCTGTTATTGCTGTTATAGCCCTTTGGGTGAACCGTTATATAATTGTAATACCAACACTTGAAACTCCATTCCTTCCAATTCAGGATACCCGGCCTGACTGGATAAGGTATTCTCCAACATGGATCGAATGGTCGCTCACACTGGCTGGGGTATCGGTTTATGGAATGCTCTTCATGCTGGTATCGAAAATTGCACCGATTATTTCAATATCGGAAATGAAAGAGGTTGATAAAACAGAGATCATGAAGTAGAGGAGAAAACTTGAAATGAAACAAAAAACATCACTGGTACTTTTACTTTTATCACTGTTCTCATTGAATTCAATATTCTCCTTTTCACAGGAGAAATTGAAGATCAGTCCTTATATTCAACTTCAGTATTTCAAGGACAACGATGATAACAGTTTTTTAAAAACTACTCTTACATATTCACGGAACAGGATGGAACTTCCGCTTCCGGGTATGAAAGTTATCTTTTACTCCGGACCGGGGAAAAAAGCAAGGCTGGCCGAAATCATCACTGATGATAAAGGTGTTGCTGTATATAATCTTAATCATAAGTCAGATTTTCTGCTGGATGGAAACGGATTATGGCCTTTCGGGTCGGTATTTGCTGGCAACGATACTATCGAGTCAGGTATTTCTGAATTATTAATACGCGACGTCTCTCTCAATATGACATTAACGGAGATTGACAGCATTAAGACAATAGGATTGAGTGCAAAAAAAATGGAAAAAGGAAAAGCAGTTCCTGTTTCCGGTGAAAAAGTGACTGTATATGTTCCGCGAATGTTCAGCCTGTTGCCAATAGGAGAGGCAACTTTTGACGAGTCAGGTTCCGCTTCCTTAACGTTTCCTGCAACTCTTCCGGGAGATAAAGAGGGCAATATAACAATCATTGCGAGGTTTGAGGAGAATGCTGAGTTTGGAAATATTGAAAAAAAGTCTACTCTGAAATGGGGTCTTCCATCTACCTATTCTGTTCCGGCCGGTCATCGCGCACTATGGACCAAAACTGCACCCAGATGGATGATTTACACGCTTTCGGTGCTCTTGTCAGGTGTATGGGGACATTATCTTTTTGCTTTGATAAGTCTGATCAGGATAAGACTTGCCGCTAAGAAGAAAGCAAAAGAAGAATATCGTGAATAAACTTTTTCGCACAATATTTGTTTAATAAAGTATAACCAATAACATTTCTTTATGAAAACCATTAAACTTTTTTTGACAGGCATTGTAGTTTTATTGTTTACCACAAGTTTAGTTGCCCAGCCAAAACCATGGGTTGTACCAGCTAACTTCAAAACTATGAAGAATCCTATTGCCATGAGTGTAACCAGTACTCAGGCAGGACAGGCACTATACGTAAAAACCTGTGCTGCATGTCATGGTAAGACTGGTCTTGGTGATGGACCGAAAGCAAAATCACTTAAAACCATGCCAACCGACTTTTTAAAGGCAGAATCACAGAATCAGACTGATGGCGAACATTTCTACAAAACCAAAACAGGAAGAGGTGATATGCCAAAATATGAAGGAAAAATGTCTGACGACGATATCTGGAATGTAGTTAACTATATAAGATCACTCAAAAAATAAACCAGGAATATTTCATCAAATATCCGGGGCTGTTCTGAGTTGAGCAGCCTCTTTTTTTGGTTTTAAGCTTTCGATATTGTAGTTTTCAAATACAATGGCAATAGCAATTTTTGACAAGAAGGTGAAGAGTAGAAATCCGATAGAAAATATCATCACCGCAGTTCTGATTTCTGTCATAGATGGAGTGTATACATATATCTGTCCTAAAACATCCGGGGTAAAGGCGGGAATGATAAGAGCAATTCCTTTTTCAACATAAACACTCCCATAGATCAGAATTGCTCCAATATTCAAAGTCAGAAAATTTTTCCGGGTTTTAGGGATAAGGAAAAGTATAAAAGCGGTACATCCCATAATAATCGATGACCAGCTGTAGGGAACAATTTCTTTGTGATCTCCAATTCCGAATAGTAAATATTTCCAATACAGGATATTCTCAGTTCCGGAATAGAACTCTTTAAAAAGTTCAGCAATTGTAAAAAACAGATAGATGAACATTGCATACACCATAAGTTCAGCTATTTTCCAAATAGCTTCATCTTTTATTTCGAACCTGGATGTTCTTCGAAGAAGTTGGAACAGTATCAGGAGAATTGCAGGACCGGAGCAAAAAGCTGATGCCAGGAATCGTGGTGCAAGTAATGCGCTGTTCCAGAATACGCGTCCGGGCAGGGCGTTATAAAGAAATGCCGTTGTTGTATGAATAGCAACTGCCATTGGTATGCTGATTAAAACAAGTGGTAAAACGATTGATTTATTATATTCTTTTTTATAAAAAACGCAGTATAAAAGGTATGTAACAACAAACAGATTGAGTAATAGATAGATATTAAGAACGAAAAAATCCCACGAGAGCATGGATGAAGGAAAGTTCATTGTGCCTAACAGAGGTAGCATATGCCAGAATCGGAGAGGATTTCCAATATCTACAACTATAAATGAAATACACATAATTACTGCACAGACAGCCAGTAATTCACCAAAAATTACAATTTCCTTAATCGGTTTCCAGTTATAGATATAAGCGGGGATAACTAACATAACAGCTGCAGCGGCTACCCCCACGAGAAACGTAAAATTTCCAATATAGAAACCCCATGATACAGAATCACGCATATGAGTTTCTATCAATCCATTACGTAACTGACCTGCATAACCAATTCCTCCCCAAATTATTAATATAAGCAAAAAGATCAGCCAGGTATAATATGCTCTGCTTCCACGGAAAATGATTTTTATACTGCCTGTTATAAAACGAATAAAATTCATATTTAGTTCTGTTAATTCTTTAACTGATTTATACTTCTGTTTAGATGCCAAAGAAATAGTAGAATTTAGGTTGCGTGTTTAATTCCTGCTTAAGAATAAGCACCCGTTTGTTTTCAAGGATATACCTGATTTCGCTGCCTGGGTCTAAAAGATTTCCAAATTTTCTTGCTCCAACAGGGCATATTTCAACGCATGACGGGTATTTACCTTCCCGGCTTCTTTGAATACAAAATGTACATTTTTCGACTACACCCTTCATCCTTGGTCTGTTACCAAGATAATGCACTTCAGTGTTTAATTCCTCAACCGGTACTTTCGGATCACCCCAGTTGAAATGCCTCGCTCCGTATGGGCAGGCTGCCATGCAATACCTGCATCCGATACACCAATTGTAATCAATTACAGTAATACCATCGGGTTCCTGCCATGTGGCTTTTACCGGACATACTTTCACACATGGAGGGTTGTTACATTGCTGGCATTGTATAGGCACATAGAAATATCCCTTTTCCGGAACTTTTTCAGGATTATACTGAGCAGTGGAATGAGCAAAGTCAACCCCTTTCTCTTTTTCCATCTGCAGCACTTCAATATAATGAATTTGCGGGTCACGCGACTGATTGTTCTCTTTCACACAGGCATATACGCATCTCCTGCATCCAACGCACCTTGATAAATCGAGAGCATATCCGAATAAGGTTCCATCTATTTCAGGTTTGTCAGATACATGAAATTCCTTACCGTATTTCTCTTTGTATTTAATTTCCAGATCTTTAACTATTTTGTCTTTTTCCTTTTTCGACAATGTCTTAAAGTTCTTTTGAAGGAATTTATCAAACGATTTGGAATTGCAGCCCGAAAGCGCCAGAGTTGAAAAAGCTGCAAGCGAAATATTTTTTATAAAGGATCTTCGTGAACTTTTGTTTTTCATTTTTACCGGGTATTCAAGATTTCTTGATATTTAATATCTTCCTGCTTTACCGGAGGAGGGTCCGGAACCAGTTCCTTAAATCGTGGTGAGTGTGGATTATGGCAACTTACGCAAAGCAAATACTCTTTTTTCCCATTCCAATAACCTGTTCTTTTACCATGTACCCCAACTTTCCAGTCTCTGTATTTTTCACCATGGCACTGCCCGCAAAGTTTATATGATTCCTTAAAATCCAATAATTTTCCACTGGCGAGCCTTAAAGAATCTCTGTTTTTAAGATCATGACAGTCGAGGCACCAGCGATTTTCACTGTCATGATTAAACATTGCAGAAATATCTTCATGCCAATCTACCAATACCCTTTTTACCGGATTCGGTTTTAAATTTTTGTGACAATCAGTGCAGGGAAATATACCATCGCTGAAAGGAGGTGCTTCTACTGCGTATTCCTCAGTTGGTGCAATACCTGTAATTTCCTTTTTATCACTGTATATTTTAGTTCTTCCGGCACTTTCCGATTCCTTGTTTTTACATCCAGCTGCCAGAACCAGGCAGAGTGTTATTAAAGTAGTCAGTATTTCAATTTTAGTGCGAAAATTAATATTCATATTAGTTTGACTTATCAATTAAAATTTTTAAAACTAAGGTGAAAGAATTAATTATATCAAACTGAAGATTTCGTGATGCGTTCTCAACTATTGCTAACGTACTGAAAAGTTAATGTTCTCAAAAAAAACCGGAACTATTTTAATGTGAACAACCAGGAAAAGAATAGTAACACGTGTAAAAGCAATAATAACCTTAATTTTCTATTTTCCCAAATATTTTTTGTAGTTATTAATTATTTCAGCTTATTGAATTTACGATTAATAACCCGGTGTATTTTCTTTAATTACGAAACTGTTTTTGGCTTTATTTTTTCTGCCTCCGGAAAAGATGGAATATTTATTATTAATTTTCTTTGCTGTTCTCTGAGATCATTATATCTTTGTTCTAATCAGCAATATAAGTACAAATTATTGACGTTTACTGTACCGTAAAGATTAATTTGGAGTTTTATGCAGACTTTTGCACGATAATTGTATTTATCACATTAATTAAAACTATTTTTTATGAAAACTTTAAAACTTTTTTTTGTCAGCGCTTCAGTTTTGGTTTTGAGTGCAACATTGGTAGCACAGCCTAAACCATGGGTTGTGCCTGCTGCTTCCAGTTCAATGAAGAACCCGGTTGCTCAGAGTGCCGCCAGTACAAAGGCCGGATTGGATCTTTATACGAAAAATTGCGCATCATGCCATGGAAAAGCCGGATTAGGTGATGGAGTAAAAGCCAGGGCTCTGAAAACGTTCCCGGGTGATTTTTCTAAAGCAGATTTCCAGGGACAGACTGATGGTGATCATTTCTTTAGGACCAAAACAGGAAGAGGTGAAATGCCGAAATACGAAGGTAAACTTTCAGATAATGATATCTGGAATCTTGTCAATTACATGAGAACCCTGAAGAAATAGAGAGTAAGTATCACTGTTACTCATTATTAAAAGCAGCCTCTTTTTGCTGCCGGTTAAAGAAAAAACCCCGAAGTTTTAACTTCGGGGTTTTTATTTGGAAATTATCGTAGAGAATCACATAATCTAAGGCAGTACAGCGATTGAGTTTGTTAATAGAGTTTTAGTATATGCATAATTATGAATACCTAAACTATATTCTCTCAGGCATAACTGGAAATTGATGATAGCTCCCATTTGTGCATTCGTCAGGGTAATTTTTGGCAAAGCACTATTGGCTGCGATCTGAGCGGCATTAAAACCTGTTGTGCTTGTTGCCTGAAACTGCGTTGCATTATAAGTAGGACCTGTAGGATTGTTGATCGGATCATATATATTCATGTATCCGTCATAGTTATTGGTTGTAATTCCGGCCCAAAGATTTGTTGGTGCTAAAAAGTCTTCGGCTGTGCCGTCAAAATTATAATCGAAATTGATGTAAGAATTTTCAGTAGAGACCGGGTTCCTGTTGAGAATATCCACTCCTCCGATTCTTAATTTCGCAGCTAAATTATCAAGAAGCAATTTAATTTCATCCCTGGTCTGTTTCCAGTATCTTGTTGTTGTTGCTGAAGAAATTGGGTTTGCCGCATGGCAACCGGATACATTACAGCCATTGAAGTTTCCTTTTGCAAAAAATGTATGACCGCCGGTTCTTCCCGTAACTGGTGCCATATGGCAATCCTCGCATGAAGCAACAGATGAATGTTGAGAATTGGAATAACCTGTTCCGAATTCTATACCTCCGATACCGGCAAATATAGCTCCGACAGTTCCGTAATGTGTATGGGTTCTGTAACCTGGTTTAAGAACATTCAGACTGTTTGATCTGGCTGCATCATAGAATACAGCTGTGGGATTGCTTACTAATCCGGCATAATTCAATACATTTTTATCAGTATTTGAATTTGTAAACGGACGGGGCTGGTGACATTTTATGCATAAATTACTTCTGCTGTCATCCTGTTGGAGATCAATTGTTTTAGCACCGCCCAGGAAGGTCATTGGAACTGCTGCCGTAGTTGTCAGCGGCATGAAATCATCATGCGTATAAGATGTGTGTAATTTGCTGTGACACATTGTACAGCGCATTTCACCGTAAGATTTATCAGGTGCTGAAGCATACGGGTTAGAATAAGTTGTTGCAGGAGCCACAATTGAAAATACAGTTGATACATTTGCTGCAACTACATTCTTGAATCCTTCCGATGTATGACATGGCGCACAACCTGAGCTTCCGGATTCACCAAAAGCAGCTTCTCCGTAGGAATGTTTTGACAGTTCAAACATGGTCATCACAGAATCAATACCGGCTGAATTATGACATTCTTTGCAGGTTTCATTTGCATCTTTCCCGGTAGGGCCCATTGGTCCTTCACATGATGTAAGCAATAACCCGGCAGCAAATAAAACTAATAAAAATCTCGTTAGGTCTTTCATATAAGGTTTATTTATTAAAATTTCGTTCTGCAATTTAGTAATTACCTCTGTTATCTTATTAACAGTTAATATGCTATTTATGTTCTAAATTATTGATAGATATACTCCCTCCTGTTGATAAATATCAATAAAAAGAATGATATTTGTTAGTTTTGTGGATTCTGGTGTTTATAAAAACCTATTTTTAAACCCCTTAAGAACGGAAATATGTCTGTTGTCAATTTAATCAGTAGTTGTGAATCCTGCACCCGGCGGTGGAAAAATTTTGAACATCTGACTGTTGAAGAACTTCAACTTGTAAATGATAACAGGTACGAAGCGACATTTAAACCGGGTGAGATAATGATAAAACAGGGTTCTCCCACATCGAATGCCCTGTTCCTGGCAACGGGAATGGCAAAGACATATATTGAGGGATTAAACGGGAAGAATTTCATAATGAGTATCGCTTTACCCGGAAGGCTGATAATGGGTCCGGGTGGGTATGTAGATTCCCGACATACCTACACGGTTGCTGCAATAACAACTGTTCAGGCCTGCTTCATTAATTTTGAAATCTTTAAACACCTTGTAAGGGTAAATGGAGCATTTGCTGAGGGTCTGCTCGAGGATATCAGTACTAAATCTCTTGGGTCGCTGCACAGGATGGTCAATCTTTCACAAAAGAAAATGAATGGCAGGCTTGCCGATGCCTTAATATATTTTTCCGATGTTGTATTCCACAATGACGAATACGAAATGATCCTCTCACGTCAGGAACTTGGCGAGATGACAAACATGGCCAAGGAATGTGTTGTGCGCATACTTAAGGAACTTGAGAATTCCGGAGTTATTTACTCTGATTCGTCAAAGGTAAAAATACTCGACAGGGAAAAGCTTATCAGGATATCTGAAAAGGGCTGGAAGGGAAGTCGGAGTAAACTAAATCAGAAGAAACTTCTGACTCCGGACTTCCTGCTTTTAAAATCGAATTGTTAAACACGATAGTATTATGAAGTATTTAAAATTTCTTTTTTCCCCGGTTTTGATGGGAATTCTGTTTGTAGTATTTGCAGCAGCTATGGCTGCAGCAACCTTTCTGGAGAATGATTATGGTTCATCTGCCGCATACAGCATGGTTTATAATACTACATGGTTCGAATTGATTCTGATTCTGCTGGCTGCGAATCTTATAGGTCAGCTGATTACATTAAAACTCTTCAGGAGATCAAGACTTCCAGGTGCCCTGTTTCATCTTTCGTTCCTAATAATGATCCTTGGTGCGGGTATAACCAGGTATTTCGGTTGGGAGGGTACAATTCATATCCGTGAAGGAGAAGTACAGAGCGAGTGTTATTCAAATGAAAAATTCATAGGATATACTGTAAAAAACACTGACGGTACTATAATAACAGGCAAGTCCGAAAAATATTCATTGACCTCGGTTTCTGCGGATAATTATAGAAAAATAATCAAGATCAATGGCAAGGAATATGAACTTATATTGTCGAAAATTCTGCCGAATGCCATTGAGAATATTACTGACAGTCCCGAGGGAGAACCAATCGTTTCACTGCTTGTAACAAAAAGTATGATGCCTGGTGAAACGCTTACACTTAAAAAAGGAGATACTAAAATTTCAAATGGTATCACTTTCGGTTTTGCTTCCCGTGAACCCGCCGATATAAATCTGTCAGTTGAATCAGGAAGGTTTTTTATAACGTCGCGATTCAATCTGGGCGAAATGAGTATGATGAACCAGATGGTAACTACAGCAGAAATCGGGAAACCGATTGAATTGAAAGAAATGCAGATTCTGACAATTAACGATATTAAAATTGTACCTCAGCAGATGTCGGTTGCAGGTGAAATAAAGGCAACTGCCTTAAAACCGGAAGAAAACACTACTGGTGTAAATGCTTTTATTTTTCATCTTGTACATGGCAAAAAATCGGAAACATTATATCTATGGGACAGGGAGGGAGAGAAGCTGGCTTCAGCAACCTGTGAATTAGATGGGAACACACTTGAGGTCAGCTATGGATCGAGGATAACAACGCTTCCCTTTGCAAT
Organism: uncultured Bacteroidales bacterium; assembly: GCA_963725785.1. Classification (GTDB taxonomy): domain Bacteria; phylum Bacteroidota; class Bacteroidia; order Bacteroidales; family VadinHA17; genus LD21. The sequence goes on from CAVRZV010000004.1 coordinate 21,214, forward strand.
CAAACTTAATAAATTTATTCTTGAGAGATATCCCGGATCCTCCAGTCCATCGGGTTATAAAAGTGATGTCGTTCTTCTCGACAAGGGAGGAAATACCGAAAAGCCATTCATGATCTTTATGAATAATATCCTCAAATACAAAGGATACCGTTTTTATCAGTCTTCCTTCGACCGCGATGAAAAAGGTACTATTCTGTCTGTTAATCATGACCAGGCAGGTATGCTGGTTACATATACCGGATATACATTGCTATTTATTTTTATTATTCTTTCATTGCTAAATAAGAACTCAGTATTTCATAATATTAATTCCGGGTATTGGAATTCAACAATCAGGAAAACAATTCCGGCTATTCTCCTGGTCTTATTTCTGTCAGGACTTTCAAGTGCCAGTGCTCAGAAACTCATCCCCGATAAGTCTGTTGCAAGTGAGTTTGGGAAAATTCTTGTTCAGGATCAGAAGGGGAGGACAAAACCACTTTTTACTCTTAGTAATGATATTCTTCACAAGGTTACAAGGGAGAATGAGTTTGAAGGTCTCAACTCAATGCAGGTGTTTCTCGGGTTGTATTTTGATTTTAATAACTGGAAAGATGTTCCTTTTATCAGGATTTCGAACAGCGATCTCCAGAAGAAGCTGGGGATAAACGGAAAATTCGCTGCTTTTTCTGATATCGTCGATATAACTGGAAATGGTACATATAAGATAGCTGAGGAAGTTAATGCTGCATATGCAAAAGCTCCGGGTGAAAGAAGTAAGACCGAAAAGGAGATAATGAAAATCGACGAACGGGTAAATATAGTTTATATGATCTATAAAGGGGATTTTCTAAAGATGGTTCCCCTGAGGGATGGTACTCATAACTGGGGATCCCCTCAGGAGGCAATTCAAAATGTTTCAAATAAAGATGACTCCCTTTACCTAAGCGCTATCCTCCCGGCCTTATCCGAAGGTTTACAGACAAATAACATTACTTCAATCCGCCAGGTTTCTGCATCGATAAGCGGTTATCAGAAGAAGTTTTCACAATATAGCCTTCCGTCAGAATCAAAGACCAGTGCTGAACTATTATATTATAAGCTCTTGATTTTTGAACGGCTCTTCCCGTTTTATGCTACAGTAGGGCTGATCTTGCTGATTGGGCTTATTACTATGGTAATCAGGGGCAGAAAGGAAACCTCTTTATTTGTAAAGGTACTTGGGTGGTTGCTCTTTGCCGGATTCCTTTTCCATACATTCGGACTTGGCCTCAGGTGGTATATTGCCGGTCATTCACCGATGAGCAATGGATATGAATCAATGATTTTTATCTCATGGGTGACACTTCTGGCCGGATTTATTTTCAGCCGTAAATCAGCCTTCGCATTATCTGCAACTGCCGTACTTGCCTCTATGACCCTGATGGTGGCTCATCTTAGCTTTATGGATCCGGAGATCACCAACCTTGTACCTGTTCTTAAGTCGTACTGGCTTACCCTGCATGTTTCAGTAATTACGGGCAGTTACGGATTCCTTGGGCTGGGCGCAATACTCGGACTCATTACATTGGTATTACTTTCCCTGTCGAATAATAAAAACCGCGACCGGATTGCAAATACTATAGATGAGCTTACAGTAATCAACTATAAAACACTTACTCTGGGGTTGTATTTTCTTACAATAGGTACTTTTCTCGGAGCAGTATGGGCAAACGAATCGTGGGGCAGATATTGGGGCTGGGATCCGAAAGAGACATGGTCACTTATAACTATAATAGTTTACAGTATTGTAATCCATAGCCGTATGATACCCGGAATGAAAGATATTTTCACCTTCAATCTGTTATCTCTTTTTGCATTTTCTTCGGTGCTTATGACTTATTTTGGTGTCAACTATTATTTATCAGGTATGCACTCTTATGCATCGGGCGATCCTGTACCGGTACCGTCATTTGTTTACATCACTGTTATAGCTCTGGCTGCGCTTTCATTTTTTGCGTATTCAAAATACAGAAGATCCATAAAATGAATGTAGGGACGTTGCAGGCAACGTCCCTGCATTCTCCTAATTCTTTATGCTCTTCAGCAGGTTACTCATCAATACCTTACGCATATCCTGAGACAGCTTTTCTTTTACAAGATGATAAAATGGTGAATACGGGACCAGCATCTTCTGACAGAGTGCAAGTTCGTGAGACAGATAGGTAAGTGCATAATAGCCACGGTGAGGATTCTTACATTCGGTAAGATAATAAATGAAAGGATGATCGAGATTTAGTCCTATTAATAATTCGACCTTAGTATTCACTTTTTGAAGATTTTTCTCACCTTCAGGAGAGAGGAAGTTGGAAAGGTAGTCTTCACTGACCGGTTTTCCTTTAATATCGAACAGTCCTGTTGATAAATAAACTCCTTCATCCTTAATAGAAAAGAACACAGGTCTGATTGATTTAACAGGCACATGCAGATTTTTCTCAATCATTTCCTTTATTTCATCCTGACATAAAATTTGCTGGAGCTCCTCTAACAGGCGGTTCTGTTTATTGTTGATTTCCCTTGTTCCCAGAATTTTGCAGTCCGGCGATAGAGCCGATTTGTTTACCAGACCTCTTGTCACGAGATCCTGAATTTTCGTTTGATTCCCCTGTATGGTATCAAGGTTAACAACATCATAAAAAATGGCTTCAAATATGTAATCAAAGAGCTGTGGAGCACCTGAGATTAACTTGCATTCATCAGGGATAACAACATAATCATGTTTGAAGGAACCTCCTGAGCCACCTGAGATTAGTGCGGTCAGGTGAATAATATAATGGCATTCCGTAATGAAGATTGTTACGCAACTGTACCAGGGAGTATAATCCGGGGCGACCATTGATCCTGTAGGACGGTGTTTCTGCCAGTAGTCGTATCAGTCTGTTTTCCTCCCTTGCATAATATTCTTCATTGTCAGGGTCAGAAATATAATCCCTTATCTCATACCTGAAAATAAAATGATTTGCAATTACTACCATGGAATTACTTTTATTTTGCAGATCTGTAAATAAGAAAAGTCGTAATTTCCTGTTTAATATGCTTTTAGCATTTGCGTATACCCAATCCAGATAATAATTGTCACGGCTGATTGTCAATTTCAGGTTATCGACATTTAACAAAACCTCAACATTGTTTATATAGGGTGTGCCGTTATTATTATAGTCCTCAAGATTGTATTTCATATTGCGGCAACCTGTTATAAAGCCGGCTAATGATGTGTTGGTGATAAGTTCGTATTTACACAGCAAATAGAAATTCAGCCAGTTGTTATTTTTGCTGATCACTCCTTTACACCCGTTCTCTTCGAATTCCAGATGAGGACTCTGATCTTTTCTAAGCCATATCGATTTTATCAGATGCCGGTTTACCGACATGGAACAGGGATAGTAAGTAAGGCTCTTTATTGCCTGATCGATGCATTGATTAACTGAATTCTGATTCTTAAACCTGATTGAGATTTTGGTACTGTAATCAATCCGATTTTCGAGGACTTTAAGCTTAATCTGAGGCCTCTTCCGGGGATCTGTAACACTGAAGACCAGTTCAACAGTATGACCTTCGCATTTTGTAATGACATCTACCTGTTCAGTTTCGAGCTTTGGATTAAATATACTAATGAAACCCAAACCAAACTGACCGATCTTATTTTCATCACCAAATTTATCGGTACCTCCGGCAGTAGTGATCAAAGAAAGACGGTTTGAATTCATTCCTTCTCCCCAATCGGTGATACTGATAGAATTGAAGGTTGAATTTATCTCCCCTTTGCGTTTGTTCCAGGGTGTTCCGGGAGGATAACTGTCAATGGCATTCTGGATTAGTTCCGAGAACGCTCTGCCGGGTGTACCTCCGAACTGGCTGTTTGTAAGCTTGTTCCATCCTTCGTCAAGATCAATTTCAAATCCGTTTTCGAGTATTTTTTCCCCGATTATTTTATTGTTTGTTTCCATGTATCATATTTTTTAAGTTCGTAAGGAATTGCTAATCAAGGAAACCTCCTGATCCTTCTTTGTTTTTACAGTTTCTTAAAAAATCCATGAACGATCTGTTTGTTGAGGTGAGGTCGCGATTTTCGATGAAATCGCCGTCAGCATTGATACGACTCATGGCATCGATCAGCAAAATGTCTTCACGGGCATCGGGAGTAATATGTGGCAATAATTTTGGATCAGACAAGCACATTGCCATTGCCCAGTGGGCTGACAGTCTGGCATTGATACTACTTAGTTCAACAAACTGCCGGATTTCAGGGTGGAAAAGATTAAGTATTATCTTCCCGTCGCTGATCAGGAATTTACGTGAGTAGCACGATGTTTTTCCATCCCGTTCAACGAGGTAATTGACTTTCCAGGTCAATGACAATATATCACGTTCCACGATTTTTGCTTCCTCGCAGATCCCTACGCTATTTTCGAACTGTTCCTTTATATCAGAGTATTTACCGGAATGACGATCTGAATTTTTGATTCCTGCATTTAATATTCTGTCAATGACCTCTTGTTTAGGCTGAAAAACGAGGAACTTTTCAAACTCCATTTCTTCTGTACTTAAGGTGATCTTATTGTTGTTCAGAATTTCAAGGACGGTATCATGTAGATCAAGATTAATAACCCCCTTCCCGAATGCATTCGCAATCAGTTCATGTGCGCCTTCAGGTTGTTTCTGTTTCAAAACGGTTGCATTGAATATGGAATAATCGGTGCCTTCGTTTTCAGTTGCTTCAATATATACCA
>CAVRZV010000005.1:0-19431 GCA_963725785.1 uncultured Bacteroidales bacterium
CATTTGTCCATTCTGTCCCTGATAATATCAGATCCCAGATTTGATGTCATAATAATAATAACATTCCTGAAATTTACTGTACGGCCTTTGTTGTCGGTAAGTCTTCCTTCATCGAGAACCTGCAACAGCAGGTTGAACAGATCGGGGTGAGCTTTTTCGATTTCATCAAGAAGCACAACAGAATATGGTTTATGTCTTACAGCCTCCGTAAGCTGGCCTCCTTCATCGTAGCCTATGTAACCGGGAGGTGCACCAATAAGTCGCGATACTGAATGTCTTTCCTGATACTCCGACATATCGATACGTGTCAGGAGGTTCTCATCATTAAACAGGAAACCTGCAAGTGCCCTTGCCAACTCAGTTTTACCGACTCCGGTAGTACCCATAAAGATAAATGAACCCAAAGGTTTTTTCTGATCCTGAAGTCCGGCTCTCGATCTGCGAACTGCATCTGCTACTGCAGTAATGGCTTCATCCTGACCGACAACCCTTTTATGCAATTCATCTTCAAGCCTTAACAATTTCTCTTTTTCACTTTCAAGCATCCTCGATACCGGAATGCCGGTCCATTTGGATACGATGGCTGCAATATCTTCAGACCGAACCTCTTCCTGAATCAGAGAACCTTTACTCCTTCTCTTTTCAATAAGTTCCTTCAGCTCTGATATTTCCTTTTCGAGTTCAATAATTTTACCATATCTTATTTCTGCCACTCTTCCATAGTCACCGCTTCTTTCTGCCTGTTCTGCTTCAATCCGCAGAGATTCAACACTTTCTTTTTTGGTCTGCACTTTATCTATCATATCTTTCTCGGACTTCCAACTGGCTAAAAGTTCATCCCTTTTTGATTGCATTTCAGCAAGTTCACGAGAAATTATTTCAGCTTTGACCTTATCTCCATCCCTCCTTACAGCTTCCCTTTCAATTTCAAGTCGTGTAATGGATCTCTCTGATTCATCAATAGCTTCGGGCACTGAATTCATTTCGAGCCTTAGTTTAGATGCAGCTTCATCAATAAGATCAATAGCCTTATCAGGTAAAAACCTGTCGGTTATATATCTTGTTGACAGATCAACTGCCGCAATTATTGCTTCATCCCTGATAATTACTTTATGATGGGTTTCATATTTTTCCCTGATACCCCGAAGTATGGAAATGGAATCCGTTCTGTCGGGTTCTTCAACCATTACTACCTGGAATCGTCTTTCAAGTGCTTTATCTTTTTCAAAATATTTCTGATATTCGCTTAAAGTTGTTGCCCCTATCGCTCTGAGCTCTCCCCTTGCAAGAGCAGGTTTCAGGATATTGGCTGCATCCATTGCACCTTCAGATTTACCTGCGCCGACAAGTGTATGAATCTCATCGATGAAAAGCACTATCTCACCATTTGAGCTAATAACTTCATTGACGACCGACTTTAATCTCTCTTCAAACTCTCCTTTATATTTTGCTCCTGCAATCAGAGCTCCCATATCGAGCGAGTAAATGATCTTCGACTTGATATCTTCAGGAACGTCTCCTCTTATTATCCTGTGAGCTAATCCTTCTGCTATGGCTGTTTTACCTACTCCCGGCTCACCGATAAGCAGAGGATTATTTTTTGTCCGCCGGGTAAGTATCTGCAGTATTCGTCGAATCTCTTCATCTCTTCCTATGACAGGATCAAGTTTCCCTGATCTTGCTCTTTCATTTAGATTGATTGCAAATCTGTTAAGGGAATTAAAAGTATCCTCCGATGTCTGGCTTTCGACAGTTGCTCCCTTCCGAAGTTCTTTTACAGATGAAATCAGCTCTTTCATTGTTACTCCATGAGCCTTAAGAATGTGAGCAGTTCTGTCATCAGAATCAAGGATGCCCATCAGTAAATGTTCAGAGGAAACAAATTTGTCCTTCATCTTCACTGCATGATCATTAGCCTTTCTGAAAACTTCTGATACTGAGGATGACACATATGAGTCTGCTCCCGAAACTTTTGGATATGAATCAATGAGTACATCGATTTCTTTTGTCAGAGAAGATATATTTACACCCATCTTTCCGAAAAGAAAATTAGTGATACTCTCTGCCTCGCTCATAATTCCTTTGAGGATATGAGAACATTCAACAGCCTGCTGCCCTTTCGAACCAGCGATATCGAATGCTTTCTGGACTGATTCCTGAGCTTTTAATGTGAAATTATTTAAATTCATTTAACAGTGTTTAAGTGTTCTCTGCAAAATTGTTGCCAGCGTTCGTTCTTGTCGTTTTGACATCTTAATATCAGGCAATTATGACAATCTGGCAAATGGATTAGGACTTCTCTGTGTTTCTCAGTGCTTCTCTGTGAAACTCTGTGTAAGTTTTCTTTGTTACACAGAGAACCACAGAGACAATCACAGAGAGCCACAGAGAAGACGTAAATCAGGTTTTAAAAACTATCTTTGGCTCAAATTCTGAATTATGAGTAAAGTTTTATGGAAACCGGGAACAATGATTTATCCTTTACCGGCAGTAATGGTCAGTTGCGGATCAGTCCCTGAGGAATATAATATTATTACAATTTCCTGGACCGGTACAATCTGTACTGATCCTGCAATGTGTTACATTTCGGTCAGACCAGAACGTCATTCCTATGAGATAATAAAGAAAAATGGCGAGTTTGTAATCAACTTAACTACAAAATCGCTTGGTTTTGTCACAGATTGGTGTGGTGTGAAATCGGGGAAAAAACATGACAAATTCTCAGAAATGGGACTGACACCAGTACCTGCCTCAAAAATTAAAGCACCTTTAATTAAAGAGTCGCCTGTGAATATAGAATGTGTTGTTAAGGAGATAAAAGAACTAGGTTCTCACCATATGTTCATTTCAGAGGTCGTTGCCGTTAATGCTGATGAAAAATATTTTGATAAGAAGACCGGTCTGTTCAGATTGAATGATGCTGAACCAATCTGCTATTTACATGGTAAATACTATGAAACAGGAAAACTGATCGGCAAGTTTGGTTATTCAGTTGAGAAGAAAAACAAGAAGATTTAGCAGCTGTTTTCAGAAATCGTATAAATCACGGGCTTCTTCCCTTTTCTGTTTTAAACCTATCTACCATCAGGGCTGTTGAAATAGTCTTTTTTAACCACAAAGTACACTAAGAAGGCGCAAAGGACACAAAGGTAAAAATCTATATTTTAATTCTTTGTGATCTTTGTGTTTTTCCTTTGTGATCTTTGTGGTTATGGATTTATACTTTATAGACACTCGAATATAAAATTCAGAAAAAACATTAATTAGGATTCCTTGCAACAAACAACTAATTTCATATCTTCAAGGTCGGAATTCTAATGTAACCTAATATGAGTGAGAAGATCTTAGAAACACTTATGCAGTTGTTTGCGATTATTGCAAAACCTCAGAGTAACGACGATGAGAGAAGAGGTGTTGTTGAGGTTTTTCTACGGCGTATGCTCAACCAGGAACTGGTTAAGAAATACCTCTCCACTTATAATGAAAAATATGAAGAAGCCCGCAAAAAACTTGAAAAAAGTAATTCCGAAAGACGTGAGGGAGCTATCGCTATAAGGATCAGAAAACTGTGTAAGGAGATCAATGAACAGGGGCAACTCGATCAGGAACAGAGAATAGTTGTAGTTGTACAGGTACTCGAATTTTGCAAATCGGGAGGGCAGAAAGTAAGTCCGCTTGAATTAGGCTTCATCAGAACACTGGCAGAAGGTTTAAATATTACCACTGTGGAGTATGACTTCATTGAGAGATTTGTTTTGAATTCATTTAATGATATCCCTTCTGTTTCTGATCTGTTAGTGATTAATGGCATAAAAAACTTTGAACACAAAGAAGCAAAACATGCCTTTAAGGATTTACTGAAGGGACACATCTGGATTTTATATATTCCATCTGTAAATAAATACTTTGTCAGGTTCATCGGTTCCGGAGAACTTTCAATGAATGGTCAGTTGCTTCAGGAGGATAAAGTCTATCCTTTCAGTCAGGGATCATCAATCAAGGGATATAAAATAACCCCAATTTATTACTGGGATGTCACTATGCAATTCCTGAAAGAGGAATTCAGATCATCGCGGGTGGTATATGAAGTAAATAATGTTGAATACCGGTTCAAGAGCGGAACAGTGGGCATTCATCATATGAGTTTCAAAGAAGAATCGGGAAGAATGGTGGGTATAATGGGCGCCAGCGGAGCAGGAAAATCGACGCTTATGGGTGTCCTGAATGGCACAAGTGATCCATCTGACGGGGAAGTGCTCATTAATGGCATTAGTATACACAATGATAAGGAAAAAATCAAAGGACTTATCGGATATGTTTCACAGGATGATTTGCTAATTGAAGAGCTTACTGTTTTCGAAAATCTGTATTACAATGCAAAACTTTGCTTTGATAATTTAACTGAAGAAGAAATTATTACAAGAGTGGACAGCGTGCTGAAGAATCTGGGACTTTATGAAATAAGAAATATCCAGGTCGGCAGTCCACTGAACAAAAAAATAAGCGGAGGACAGAGAAAGAGACTAAATATCTCGCTTGAACTTATCCGCGAGCCAGCTATAATGTTCCTTGACGAACCCACTTCGGGTTTGTCATCGCGCGATTCTGAAAATATTCTGGACCTGTTAAAGGAGCTTGCACGAAAGGGGAAACTACTGTTCATTGTTATTCATCAGCCATCTTCAGAGATATTTAAGATGTTTGATAAACTTATAATACTTGACACTGGCGGATACCTTATATATAACGGGAACCCTGTTGACTCAATCGAATATTTCAAAAGAAAGATTGAACAGGCTAATTATAATGAGAGCGAGTGCTATGTGTGTGGCAATGTCAATCCTGAACAGATTTTCAATATTGTCGAGACAAGAGTATTTACTGAGAGCGGGCAACCTACTGATACGCGAAGGATTTCTCCGGCAGACTGGAGCGCCCTTTATAAAGATGAAAAGAAGGTGGATAAACTGGAACCAGGCAGTTCAATACCTGAGATAAATTTCAAAACTCCGAACAAACTAAAACAGCTTATTGTATTTACCAAACGTGATGTACTTTCAAAAGTTGCCGACACCCAGTATCTTCTGATTACTCTTTTAGAGGCACCGGTGCTTGCATTTTTTCTTGCCTTTCTAATAAGGTATTTTGACGAAAGCATCAAAAATCCACACTACACGCTGTATGACAACAGCAATCTGCCCATCTATATTTTCATGTCGGTGATAGTGGCTATATTCATGGGTCTGACAGTAAGTGCTGAAGAGATAATAAAGGACCGGAAAATTCTTAAGAGGGAGGCATTCCTCAATCTGAGCTGGAATAGTTATCTTATGTCAAAAGTGTTTGTTCAGTTTGCTATTTCCGCAATACAGGCGTTCACTTTTGTGATTCTTGGCAATAGTATCACACAGATCAAAGGAATGATGTTCGAGTACTGGCTTATTCTGTTCTCCTGCTGGGCAGGCGCGAATATGCTGGGGCTGGTAATATCCGACAGTTTTAAAACAGTTGTAACTATTTATATATTAATTCCTTTCCTTGTTATTCCACAAATTATTCTGAGCGGGGTAATGGTAAAGTTCGAGAAGCTAAATCCCAACATATCTTCTCCTGTATCAATTCCTATTTATGGTGAGTTCATTACAGCACGCTGGGGCTATGAAGCTCTGGCAGTTAAACAGTTCATATATAACAAATATGAACTACCCTTTTACTCTTTTGAAAAGGACATGAGCAAAGCAGTATTTAAAAAAGATTACTGGAATACTGAGATTAAGGGTAAAGTCGATGACATAATTAATAATCTCAGCAAAGGTGTGAGAGATAATGAGTTCAACGATAATGTACTTCTGGTTTCTAACGAGATAAATAAGCAGCTTGCTTTAACACCGGAAATTAAGTTTCAATATGCCGCGCAGATTACACCCGACAAGATTACTCAGGAAATAGCTACTGCAGCAATCAACTATGTTGAAACAATAAGGAAACTATATGTAAATATTTATAATGATGCCAGCAACCGGAAAGAAGCGCTAAAATCAAAGCTTGCCGGAGAAAATCTCCAAAAATTTCTTAAGCTCAGGGATGATTATTTTAATAAATCGCTTGAAGAATTTGTTAAGGACAAGAATGAAACAACAAAAACTATAATCTACAAGGGTGAATTGATACAGAAGCTTGATCCAATTTTCATGGATTCAAAGCACAAGCTGATCAGAGCACATTTTTATGCACCTGAAAAACAGATTTTCGGAGTGAGAGTTGATACTTACCTGGTTAATGTTATTGTACTTTGGGTTATGACAATTCTTTTATACCTGGTTCTCTATTTCAGATTGCTGAAAAAACTTCTCGATTCGGGAGAATCTGTTTTCGGTAAGAAAAAGAAAGGTACAGATTAAGCTATGTTATTAATTAACTAAAGAGGCTGTCTTTACTCAGACAGCCTCTTTAGTTATTGTAACAACTGATAGTGAAGCGAACAACTTACAGAATGTTTATTCAACAATCTCGATCATTTTAAACGGAACCCTGATAATTGATTCATAATCCTCTCCTGCTTCGAGCATATCCTCATCATCTTCTTCATAATACCAGTTTACTTCAACCTCGTTTTTAGCTCTGTGTATTGCTTCGAGTTTCTTAAACACATCGAGGATACACTTTGACGAACTTGTATTGAAATATTCCAGACGGATGTTAACTACAGTTTTTGAAAGGGGAGACTCCTTATAAGTATCGAGCCAGTCAACTAAAGGTTTGTAGAATTCTACCGAGTTTTCCGGAATAGAACGTCCTTTTATTTCAAAAACGCCTTCTGTAGAGTCGAATTTAACTGTAGGAGTTTTGGCGGTTCCTTCGATGATGATCGGTTCCATATTTATAAGATTTAAAAGTTGTGTTAATTCTGTTCGTTCACTAAAATATCGAGATAGAAAAATGAATAATAATTATTATATTTTACGAATGAGTACTCAAGCCTGTTTCCGGTTTTCCTTGCTATATCCACGAGTCCCAGTCCACCTCCACCTTTGGCGGATATCCTCTGGTGGTTCAGAATGAATTTATACAATTCCTTAATCTCTTCATGGCTTGACCTGTTTATGCGTTTTATTTTCTCTTCAAGCTTCTCAATATTTTCCACATGTACAAAGTTACCTGTTATAATTCTGTACCCGTCGTCAACCTTTTTAACCGTAAGCAGTCCAAATCTTTCAGATGTCTGATCCTCAAAGTCATCAGGAACTTTGTCAACATGATGATAAAGATTCTGAAGGCTTTCAACCAGTACATTATAGACTTTTTTCCTCAGTTTGGATTGCTCATTAACCTCAACCATCTTATCCTCAACAGTGTCAAGAACATGATTTATGACATCAGAATCAACATTACCTTTATAGTAAAGGATTGTATTCCCGGTCGAATGGTCTGAAAAGTAATTCTCTATATTAAAGCTCATTTAAGCTTCATTTAAGATGTGGTCAAGTTTTTCCAATAACAAATATAATAAAAATATAAAGTTACCAAATTATAACCTGCCCACTTTCAGGTTTTTTAAATAATCTATATATTTTGATAAAAGTAACAAATTGTGGCGATCAACGCAACTAATATTGTGATTTCAGACCTGATCCCATTTTTTTAGTTCCCTGGTACATCTCATATTTGAGGAGAATGCATTCCAAAGCTCCATTGAAAAGTGTATGCTTTTCCTTAGCTTTCAAACCAACATGTTTAAGTGATTCTTTATTTGAAGTAATAAGCCATGCTGTAACTCCCGGGAAATTATGTTTAAGTGTGGTTCCGATCATTCCATAAAGCTCATCAATCTCCAGTAGGCTGAAGTCTCTCACCATAAGGTGGATTGAGAAACACATATCCCTTATTATCAACAGATTTTAGATTCCTAAAATCCGATATCTCAAGCGATACAACATCATCTAATCCTGCAGTGCTAACATTGGTTCTGGCATATTGTATGGTCTGTTCTGAAATATCACTTCCAAATATTTTTACATCAGAAGGGCAAATATTACTATTACATTCAAGTTTAATCTTTTCGAACAGATCTTCATCAAAATCTTTCCATCGCTGAAATCCAAAAAATTTCCGGAATTTTCCGGGAGGTATATTGCAGGCTATCAATCCGGCCTCGACAGGTATCGTACCGGAACCACACATCGGATCGGTTAATGTGGCAGATGCCTTCCAACCCGATAAAAGTATTATACCGGCTGCAAGAACCTCATTAAGAGGAGCAAATGCGTGCTCCTGCCTGTATCCGCGTTTAAACAACGGCACTACTGAGGAATCAATGGAGATAGTAACAAGGTCATTGCTTATATGAAGATTAATCAGAATTCTAGGATCATTGGTGTCTACAGAAGGGCGCCGTCCTGTCTTTTTCCTGAATAAATCGGCAACAGAATCCTTGAGAATAAGTCCGGCATATCCCGTATGACCAAACAAGGGAGAATTTACAACAGAGACAATGGAAAACGTATCATCCGGATCCATAAATTTGTCCCATTCAATTTTCGAACCGCCGTTATAAAGATCCTCTTTTGAGCGTATCCTGAATTCCGCAACAGGCATAAGGACCGATAATGCGGTTCTTAAACAGTAATTTGCACGGTATAACAGGCTAAAATCTCCGTTAAACATCACTGCACGGTTAGCAGTATGTACATCAGCGGCACCCAGGTTTATAAGCTCTTCAGCAAGAACTTTCTCAAGTCCGTAAAGAGTCTTTGCAACAAATCTCATTATACTTGTATTGACTCCAGTTTACTGATTGCCGAGTATGGAGTTATAGCTCTTGGGATCAGAAATAACCTTCAAAGCTTTATCGATAACTTTATCATTTTCATTTATTATCTGAAAATACTCGCTGGTCTTCCAGATATTTGTTGCAATCAGTCCTTTTAAAATCAACATGATTTCATCTTTCGATTTTCGGAACTGCTCTTCATTATATTTTACTCCTTCAGCTTCACCTTTTGCTATGAAAGATTTAATATCATCATCACTGATCTCAAATTTCTTATTAAAGTCATCGAATGTTTTATATTCTGAATTAAGCAACGATCGGTTCTTATCGTAATATTCAAGTGTAAAAGTATTCAGAACGTTCTTGGCATACAGCTTATTAAAATAAGGAGAATTATAAGAAGTATCAGCAGATACAAAAACATCTGGCATTATTCCCCCTCCTCCGTAAACAATACGTTTGTTAACCAATGTTTTATACTTCAACGAATCGGATAAATGGATACTGTCGGCCGACAATAGTTCGCCATCGGTATATCGGATATAAAAATTCTCCATGTATTTGTCATAGCCATCTTTGTAGGTTCGTTGTATTGATCGGCCTGTAGGAGTGTAATAACGGGCTATTGTCAGACGTATCATAGAACCATCCGTAAGATAGAAACCATTCTGCACCAGACCTTTACCAAAGGTTCGTCTGCCCATAATAACTGCCCGGTCCCAATCCTGTAATGCACCGGCCAGGATCTCACTTGCTGAAGCTGATCCCTCATCCGTGAGAACTACAATCCTTGCAGAAGAAAGCGGTCCGTTACCGGTTGAGTTAACATCCTGCCTGGGGGTTTTTCTTCCAACCATATATACAAGTAGTTTCTGATCCGAAAAGAATTTTTCAGCCAGTTGTGTTGCACCAAGCATAACACCTCCACCGTTTCCCCTCAAATCGATAACAAGATTTTTCATGCCATCTTTTTTAAGATTGGCAACAGCATCTGAAAATTCCTTTTCGGTGGTTGTGGCAAATTTATTCAGTTTGACATATCCGTTTTCTTTATCAAGCATATATGAGGCGTCGACACTATAAATAGGTATTTTATCGCGTACAATTGTGAATTCGATAATATCCTTTACTCCCCTTCTGAATACAGTAACGCTTACTTTTGTTCCTTTCGGTCCCATTAACCTGCTGCGTACACCTGATGTGGAAATTTTAATCCCTGTAACTTTCTCCTGGTTAATAGTTATAATTCTGTCCCCCGCCCTTATTCCTACTTTTTCTGATGGTCCTCCTGTAATCGGTTCAATAATTATTATTGAGTCGCGAAGCAGATTAAACTGGACACCAATTCCTTCAAAATTGCCATTCAGAGGCTCATTCATCTCTTTTACATCTTTTGCAGATATATAAGTCGAATGCGGATCAAGATTCTTCAGTACTTCAATTATTGCTTTTTCCGTCAGGATATCCAGATTAGCTGTGTCAACATAAAATGCATCAATCAGACTCAGAGTTCTTCCGAACTTAAAAGTTCCATCGTTCAATACCTGTGATGATGCTGTTAATGCAAACAGGAATAAGGAAACTGATAAAACAGCTATGTTTAATGTTTTTTTCTTCATACTTTTCTTTTCAATACAATATTATATTTCAACAATTTAAATGTCAGAAAGTTCTTTTTAAACACGGAGTAACACGGAGTATTTACGGAGTTACACAGTGTCGATTCACCCCTTCTCCCATTCTCCCACTCTCCCTTTCGTCTCCTCTCTTTATTCCCACTCAATTGTAGAAGGTGGTTTGGAGCTAATATCATAAACGACCCTGTTGATTCCCTTTACCTTATTAATAATTTCATTAGATATGAAACCAAGAAACTCATAAGGCAGATGAGACCAATCTGCTGTCATACCATCAGTTGAGCCTACGGCTCTGAGTACAACAGCATTTTCATATGTCCGTTCATCACCCATTACACCTACCGATTGGACAGGAAGAAGAATTACCGCGGCCTGCCATACGGAATCGTACAATCCATATTTTTTAAGACCTTCTATAAATATATCGTCTGCTTCCTTAAGAATCTCAAGTTTTTCTCGTGACATTTTACCGAGTAGCCGGATTGCTAATCCCGGACCAGGGAATGGGTGCCGTTTTAGGATAAGATCCGGAAGAGAAAGAGCTTTACCTACTTTACGTACTTCGTCCTTAAACAGCAGACGGAGTGGTTCTACTACCTTCAGATGCATCTTTTCCGGCAGGCCTCCCACATTATGATGTGACTTAATTGTGGCTGAAGGACCGTTAACTGAAACTGATTCTATCACGTCGGGGTATATCGTTCCCTGAGCAAGCCACTTAACATCTTTAACTTTTTTTGCTTCAGAATCAAATACTTCTATAAAAACACGTCCTATAATCTTCCGTTTGGTTTCAGGATCGCTTACCCCTTCCAGCTTATCGAGAAATCTGTCACCTGCATCGACACCAATAACATTTAGACCTGATCCAAGGTATGATTCAAGAACTTTTTTAAATTCATTTTTCCTGAGTAATCCGTTATCAACAAAAATGCAGGTAAGGTTTTTACCTATTGCTTTATGCAAAAGGAATGCTGCAACCGAAGAGTCCACACCCCCGGAGAGACCAAGGATCACCTTATCATCTCCCAATTGTTCTTTCAGGTTTTTAACAGTAGATCCGACAAACGAATCGGGCGTCCAGTTCTGAGCGCATCCACAGATCCCGATCACAAAATTTTTAAGTATCCGGGTTCCCTCAGTAGTATGATATACTTCGGGATGAAACTGTATTCCCCATGTATCTTCGCCCTTAATATGAAATGCTCCTGCTTTGACATCGGCTGTTGATCCTGTAATCTCATATCCTGCAGGTATTTCTGCAATGGTATCTGCATGAGACATCCAGACCTGAGTACCTTGATTAATTTCTGTAAAAAGGGGATCATTACTATTAATATAGACAAGGTTTGCTCTGCCATATTCACGAATACCTGAAGGCAAAACTTCTCCGCCATATTTATGAACGAGATACTGTGCTCCATAACAAACTCCAAGTATGGGAATGATTCCTTTTATCTTCGAAAGATCAGGAGAGGGTGCATTCCTGTCACGAACGGAAGAAGGACTCCCTGAGAGTATAACCCCTTTAACATATTTATCAGGAGTGGGGAAATTATTGAACGGATATATTTCACAATATACATTAAGCTCCCGTATTCTCCTGGCTATAAGTTGAGTATACTGAGATCCAAAATCGAGTATTAAGATCTTCTCCTGCAAGTTCTTCTTCTTTTTATTAATGTACTAAATTGTTGTTTGACTTCAAAAGTTGATTTATCCCGATCATTTGACCCCCTTTCTTATTTCCCCCAAGGGGGAAAAGAAAAGATTAAAACCAATTAATCCATTCCGAATGCACTGTTTTTAACTCCTTCCCCCCTGGGGGAAGGCCGGGATGGGGGTAAAAATGACAATAAAGAAACAAACGATAAAATTATTTTATGATCGCAAAGATAATTATTCTTTACTTAAGTTCAGAAATTTTCCCCACCTCAAAGCTCTTGCCATCGATAGCCGGATATGTTTCAGGGAATATTGTTCTTGCTTCTTCGACAAGAGCTGATACTTCTTTATATCGTGCGGAAAAATGACCTATGATCAGAGTGTTTGCTCCTGCATCAAGTGCTGTTTTTGCAGCATCAATCGTAGTTGAGTGGCCGGTGATCGCAGCAAGTTCTTCTTTGCTTTTATCGAAAGTTGCTTCGTGGTACAACAGGTTCACACCTTTAACAAAGGAAGCCAGCCGTTTGAAATATTTAGTATCGCTGCAATAGGCATAAGACAAGGGTTCAGATGGAGGAAGTGTCAGATCCTCATTTTTTATTATGGCGCCATCGGGTGTAATAAAATTCTCCCCTTTTTTAATTGCGGGAATTCTGACAAGTGGAATCTGGTACTTTGCTATACTTTCCCTGATAATATTCCTTTCAGACATTTTTTCCCTGAAGAGGAATCCGTAAGAGGGAATCCTATGCTGAAGTGGAAAAGATGTAACAGTTATAAATTTATCGTCAAGTATTTTCACCGGATCATTTCCGGAAAGAGGTATAAAATCAACTTCAAAACTCAGATGTATATCAAAATCGTTAAGATGTGAAACCATAATACTCCGGAAATTTTCAGGAGCATAAAGATGAACCGTATTTTCCCTTCCCATAAGGCTGAAGGTCGACAATAATCCGTAGAGCCCGAAGACATGGTCGCCGTGAAGGTGACTTATGAAGATATGATTTATTTTTGCAAATCGTATCCGGGTTTTTCTTAACTGCATCTGCGTTCCTTCACCACAGTCTATTAAAAATAAACGCTCATGTGCATTCAGCACATGAGCGGAGGGATATCTTCCGGATGCAGGCAATGCAGAACTACTACCAAGTATAGTAAGTTTCATGGCGTTCTGCAAAGCGATTTGCTTTAAGATATCATCTTTTCAGCATCGTCTACCGTTCCCGTTATTGTAAGAACAGTATCCAGCTGAGAAATGGTGATAAGTCGTTCAACTGCCTCATTAAGTCCGCAAAGAACGAATGTACCACCTGCATTTTTACATAATCGGTTTGCTACCAATATGGCACTTAACCCGGAAGAGTCGCAGTATTGACATTTTTCCAGATCGAGAATGATGTTTTTTTCACCCTTCCCTGAGACCAGCACAAGTTCCGACTTTAGTGCCGGGGCAATGTGAGTATCAAGTTTTTCCGATTGTATCTGAATAACAGTACTGTTATTCCGGCTCTCAATATTAAAATCCATAGTATTAAATTTTGATAGCCTAAATTTAATTAATTTTTCGATTTCTTGGAAGCTTTATTCTCTTTTTCTTCCATTTCTTCTTTTAAAGCAGCCAGTTGAGATATATCACCAAGTGTTGTTTTTTCAGAACTGGATTTCTGTTTCCGCGTGGTTTTCTTTGGTGCAGCAGCTTCCGATTTCTTTACAGGAGCCTCAGCAGCTTTCTTTTCATCTTCAAATACTCTGCTGTGCGATACAATGATTTTTTTGGCAGATTTGTTGAATTCAATTACTTTGAACATCAGTTTTTCATCAACTTTAGCCATCAAACCGTCCTCTTTTACGAGATGTTTTGGAGTAACAAATCCTTCAACACCATATGGAAGAGCAATAACAGCACCTTTGTCGAATACTTCAACAACTGTACCTTCGTGTACTGAATCCATTGTAAAAAGATTCTCAAATACATCCCATGGATTTTCTTCAAGTTGCTTGTGGCCAAGACTCAGACGTCTGTTTTCCTTGTCAATTTCCAGTACAACTACTTCAATATCGGCATCAATCGCCGTAAATTCAGCCGGATGTTTAATTTTCTTTGTCCACGACAAATCGGAAATATGAATTAGTCCGTCAACCCCCTCCTCGATCTCAACAAAGACTCCGAAATTGGTAAAGTTTCTGACTTTTGCAGTATGTTTTGAACCGATTGTATATTTATCATCGATATTCTGCCATGGATCGGCCTTGAGTTGTTTAATACCAAGTGACATTTTTCTCTCATTCCTGTCGAGTGTCAGTATTACTGCTTCAATTTCATCTCCTACTTTCAGGAACTCCTGTGCACTTCGCAGATGCTGTGACCATGACATTTCAGAAACATGTATCAGACCTTCAACACCCGGTGCAATTTCAACAAATGCACCATAGTCAGCCATCACAACAACTTTCCCTTTTACCTTATCGCCAATATTCATATTCGGATCAACAGAATCCCATGGATGGGAAGTCAACTGTTTAAGACCAAGAGCAATTCTCTTCTTGTCGTCATCAAAATCGAGAATTACGACGTTAAGTTTCTGATCGAGTTGTACGATCTCTTCCGGGTGATTAACCCTGCCCCATGAAAGATCGGTTATATGAATAAGGCCATCTACACCTCCGAGGTCGATAAAGACGCCATATGACGTTATATTTTTAACAGTTCCTTCAAGAACCTGTCCCTTTTCCAGTTTAGCAATTATCTCTTTCTTCTGTTGCTCCAATTCAGCTTCGATAAGAGCTTTGTGCGAAACAACAACGTTTTTAAACTCCTGGTTGATTTTTACAACCTTGAATTCCATTGTTTTACCTACAAAAACATCATAGTCGCGAATTGGTTTGACATCGATCTGCGAACCAGGGAGGAAAGCTTCAATTCCAAAAACATCCACAATCATTCCACCCTTTGTGCGACATTTGATGTACCCTGTTATGATTTCGTCTTTTTCAAGTGATGCATTAACCCTGTCCCATGAATTGATAGCCCGGGCTTTTTTATGGGAGAGCAGGAGCTGACCTTTTTTATCTTCCTGACTCTCAACATATACTTCAACCTTGTCTCCGACTTTCAAATTTGGATTATATCGGAATTCGTTTAAACTTACTACACCTTCCGATTTGTATCCTATATTTATTACGACTTCGCGCAGTGTCATTTGAATCACCGTACCTATTACTACTTCGTCAACTGCTACAGTTGAAAGTGTTTCATCATAGAGCGATTCATACTCCTTATATTTTGGTGAGCTACGAAGTTCTTCACTCTCGTATGCATCCCAGTCAAAATCTTCAGCTGAAGCAATACTTCTTGTTTCAGCTTTTGCTTTAATTTCTTTCCCTGGTTCTGTTTCCGGTTCTGATTCCGTTTCAGCCTGAATCTTTTTAGATCTCTTTTCTTTCTTAGGTTCCGAATCGAATCCGTAATCTTCAGCTTTTACTGATTCAACTATTTCTTCCTCTTTCGGAAGCTCTTCTGAAGCAACAACTGTGACCTCTTCCGGTGTTAAGATCTCAGCATCTGCAACTGGATTTTCTTTTTTATCTTTTGTTCTTGCTCTTTTTGTTTCTTTAGCGGGAGCATCGCTTTTTTCAACAACCTCCTTTTTGGTCGTTTTCTTCTTGCTGTCAGTCATAATTTTAATTTAAAAGAACTAATAATTAATAAGTTAGACATTATTTTGATTGAAAAATTGGTTGCAAAGATATAATATTTTTCAAAATCCTCACAATATAAGTGTATAATTCCATCAGGTATCAGGTGTCGGGCGTCGGGTGTCAGGCGTCAGGAGTCTCGAAACTGTAGCTTTTCGTTCAATTCCATTAATTTTAGAATTTGACTTGTTATATTATCTTTGCATAAAGGATGTAGTTTTAATCTAAAATTTCTTGTGATCTATGAGAATTATCGTTGTCGGTTCTGGTTACGTTGGTTTGGTAACAGGTGCATGTTTTGCCGAGAGTGGTGTCAATGTGACTTGTGTGGATGTAGATAAAAATAAAATAAAACAGCTTAAGGATGGGGCCATCCCAATCTATGAACCCGGACTCGAAGTGATTGTCAGGAGCAATATTGAAAAGAAGCGGCTTTCGTTTTCGACCGATTTAAGAGACGGAATTGAAGGATCAGAAGTAATTTTTGTAGCAGTCGGGACACCTCCGGGGGAGGATGGCTCGGCAGATATGAAGCATGTACTCAATGTCGCAAAAGATATTGGAGGTATAATTACAAAACATATTGTTGTAGTTACTAAAAGTACCGTGCCGGTTGGAACATCCGAAAAAATCCGTAATACTATTCAGGCTGAACTTGATAAACGAAAAATATCGGTTCCTTTCGATATGGCTTCCAATCCCGAGTTTCTGAAAGAAGGGGCTGCAGTCGATGATTTTCTTAAACCTGAAAGGATTGTTATTGGAATAGATAATGAAAGAACAAAAGAGATAATGACCAGGTTATATATGCCTTTTGTTCTTAATAATCACCCAATCCTCTTTATGGATATAGCTTCTGCTGAGATCACAAAATATGCAGCAAATGCAATGCTTGCCACCCGTATCAGTTTCATAAATGAGATTGCAAATTTATGTGATATTCTGGGCGCCGATATCAACAATGTACGAAAAGGAATCGGGAGTGATTCCCGCATAGGCAGTAAGTTTATTTATCCGGGTACGGGGTATGGAGGTTCATGTTTTCCAAAGGATGTGAAAGCCATTATAAGAACTGCTAAAGACAATGGTTATGAGCTTAATGTGATCAGTGCAGTTGAGAAAGCGAACGAATATCAGAAAAATGTCATTTTTGGTAAGATGCTGAAATTCTTTGATGGCGATCTTAAAAACAGGACAATTGGAATTTGGGGACTATCATTCAAACCAAGGACGGATGATATAAGAGAATCATCTTCAATAATACTTATAGAGAAACTCCTCAAGGCTGGTGCCAGGGTAAAAGCTTACGATCCCGCTGCCATAAACGAGACAAAAAAACAGCTTGGAAATACTATTGAATATTCAAATGATCCATATGAAGCCCTGACCAATGTCGATGCTGTTGCATTAATGACTGAATGGTCGGAATTTCATCTTCCGGATTTTAAGAGGATGGGCGAACTTATGAAAGGAAAGGTGATTTTTGACGGTAGAAATATATATGATCCGGGCGAATTAAGAAGACTTGGATTTACTTACTTTGGAATAGGCAGACGGTGACTAAGAGACGAAGAGACAACTATAACGAGGAACGCTAAACGTTAAACAATATAAAATGAAAGGAATAATACTCGCAGGAGGCTCCGGAACAAGACTTTATCCGATAACAAGTGCTATCTCGAAACAAATGTTGCCGGTTTATGATAAACCAATGATTTATTATCCGTTGTCGGTATTGATGCTGGCAGGTATCAGAGAAATATTGATAATCTCCACTCCCCGTGACCTTTCAGGATTTAAGAATCTTCTTGGTGATGGCAAATCGCTGGGACTGAATTTCAGTTACCTGGAACAACCATCCCCCGACGGACTGGCTCAGGCATTTATTTTGGGTGAGGAGTTTATCGGTAACGAAACGGTATGTATGATCCTTGGTGATAATATCTTTTACGGACATGGCTTTGGTGAGGCCCTACTGAAAACTGCAGAAATGAGGAAAGGTGCCTGTATTTTTGGATACTATGTAACCGATCCTGACCGTTATGGTGTTGTAGAATTTGATAAGGATCAAAAAGTTCTGAGCATTGAGGAGAAACCGGTAAATCCTAAATCAAATTATGCTGTTACCGGTTTGTATTTTTATGATAATACAGTTGTGAAAAAAGCAAAAGCGCTTAAACCCTCTGCACGCGGTGAGCTTGAAATAACTGATCTGAACAGGTTATACCTGGAAGAAGGTACACTTGAAATAAAGCTTATGGGAAGAGGAATGGCATGGCTTGATACCGGAACATACGAAAGTTTATTGCAGGCAGCAAATTTTATCGCTACACTGGAACAGCGACAGGGATTAAAAGCTTCATGTATTGAGGAGATTGCATTTAAAAGAGGATTTATTAACAAGGATCAGCTACTCGAACTGGCACAACCGATAAATAATAGCCAGTATGGGAAATACCTTGTTCAGGATTGCAAGTGAAGAGATTTATACATTTGAAGGATTAAAATAACTCAATTAAACAGGATGAAAATCGTTGAAACAGGGTTCAAAGGGCTCGTTGTAATCAAACCAACAATACATACTGATACACGAGGCTATTTTTTTGAAAGCTATAACCAGCATGAGATTGAAGAAGCAGGTATCAGCTTTACTCCTGTTCAGGATAATGAATCAAAATCCCTTAAGGGAGTTATCAGAGGTTTGCATTATCAGTTGAATACCCTTTCCCCAGGCAAAACTTATAAGAGTTGTCTCAGGAAAAATTTTCGATGTCGCTCTTGATATCCGCAAGGATTCTCTGACATTTGGAAAATGGTTTGGTATTGAGCTTGATTCAGAAAACAAGGATCAGCTTTTAATACCTCATGGTTTTGCTCATGGATTTTCTGTTCTCAGTGAGATCGCTGTGATTCAGTATAAATGTGATTCATTTTATAATGCTCAATATGAGAGGGGGATTAACATTAACGATCCTTCACTTGATATATATTGGAAATTAGGTTCAACTGTTCCTGTTATCAGCGAAAAAGACCTTGCTCAGCCAAATATGAAAGACGCGGAATTCAACTTTTAATTAAAAGTATCAGATATGGCCATCATTCTAATTACGGGAGCTAAAGGTCAACTCGGAAACGAGCTACAAATTGTCGCAAAAAACTTCTATGGATATGATTTTATTTTTACAGATATAGATATACTTGACATAACCAGCCAGGACCAGACTTCAGAATTCATTAAAAAAGCTACTCCTGACTGGATAATCAACTGTGCAGCTTATAATCTTGTCGACAAAGCCGAAAATGAGCCTGATCAGGCTTTCCTGATAAATGCAAAAGCTGTTAAAAACATAACTGAAGTTATCAGAGGATCTGAATGCAAATTCATCCATCTGTCAACAGATTATGTATATGACGGGAAATCAAATGTTCCATACAACGAGAATATTCAGGCAAATCCCATGTCAGCATATGGCAGATCCAAACTGGAAGGTGAAAAATATGCCTTGCTTCACCAGGGATCAATGATAATAAGGACTTCGTGGTTATATTCTTCATTTGGAAATAATTTTGTCAAAACTATTCTCAGACACGCATCAGAGAAAGGATCCTTAAAGGTAGTATTTGACCAGACAGGAACCCCCACCTATGCAGCCGATCTTG
>CAVRZV010000006.1:0-377975 GCA_963725785.1 uncultured Bacteroidales bacterium
CGCCGCCGTCAGATCGACTTCTGGTACACGCGGAACGCGCGCGTGGCCAGCCAGGTGCAGATCACGGTGAACAGCGCCAGCCAGCCCATGCGCGTGAAGACGAGGCTCCAGTCCGGGCCGGCGGCGCAGGCCTTCCCGGCCCGCCTCGACGGCCCAGTTCACGGGGTTGTACCTCGCGACGCTCTGCATCCAGCCGGGCATGAGCGCCTGGGCCATGAACACCGAGCTCAGGAACACGAGCGGCAGCAGCACGAAGTTGCTGACGGCGATCATCGTCTCTTCCCGGCGCGAGAGCAGGGCGACGCCGTTGCTGAGCGCGCCGATGCTGGTGCCGAGCAGGACGGCGCACACGGTGAGCGTCGTGATGCCGGCGATGCCGCCCGGGTACTCCGCCCCGACGATCAGGCCCAGGACGACGATGATCGCCGACTGGATGACGCCGACGACGGCGCCCTGCAGCAGACGCCCGGCGATCAGCGAGCCCCTGCTCGCCGGGCTGACGAGGAACCGGTCGACCACGCCGCGGTCGAGGTCGTCGATGAGACCCATGCCGCTCCAGCCCGCGCTGAAGAGGCAGGTCATGACGACGATGCCGGGCGTGAGAAAGTCGATGTAGCCGCCGGCGCCGAACCCCGGGATCTCGACGATCCTGCGGAAGAGCGCGCCGTACAGCAGCAGCCACACCACCGGCTGCACGAGTGAGATGAAGATCCAGACAGGCTGCCGGATGAGGTTCCGGAAGTGCCGCTGGGTCATGAACCACGTGTCCGCGAATGCGTTGCTCATCGCCGCTTCTTCTCCTCCTGGTCGGCCTCGCTGAAGGCGCGGCCGGCGTACTGCAGGTACACGTCGTCGAGGGAGGGCCGCGACACGGTCACCGAGGCGACCTTGACGCCCTCCGACTCCAGGGCCGCCAGCACGGCCGGCACGGCCCGGGCGCCGCTGTCGGTGCGCGCGCGCAGCGCGCGGGCCTCGACGGCGACGTCGTAGAGGTCCGCCACCTTGTCCAGGGCGCGGTGGACCTCGCCGTCGAGCGACTGGTCCTCGAGCTCGACGATGATGGCGTCGCCGCGCAGTTCGCCCTTCAGCTCGTCGGGCGTGCCCTCTGCCACGACGAGCCCCTGGTCGACGATCGCCAGCCGCTGCGCGAGGCCGTCGGCCTCCTCCAGGTAGTGCGTGGTCATGAGGATGGTGAGCCCCTCGTCGCCGGCGAGGCTGCCGATCTCACGCCACATGTCGACGCGCGCCTCCGGGTCGAGACCGGTCGTCGGCTCGTCCAGGAACAGCACCTGCGGCCGGTGCATGAGGCCGACGGCGACGTCGAGCTTGCGCTGCATGCCGCCGGAGTAGGTCCGCACCGTGCGGTCGCCGGCGTCCTCGAGCCCGAAGTGCTCGAGCAACTCCTGCGCCCGCGAGCGCAGCGCCGCGCCGCGCATGCCGTACACGCGGCCTTGCAGGATGAGGTTCTCGCGTCCGGTGGCCTGCGGGTCCAAGCCGGATCTCTGGGCGACGCAGCCGATGGCGAGGCGGACCTTGGCCGGCTGCCGCACAACATCGAACCCGGCCACAAAGGCCTCGCCCGCGTCGGGACGCGAGAGCGTCGTCAGGATCTTCACCGTCGTCGACTTGCCGGCCCCGTTGGGCCCGAGCAGGCCGAACACCGTGCCCTTGGCGGCGGCCAGGCTCACCCCTTTGAGGGCCTGCACGTCGCCGCGGTACGTCTTCACCAGACCTCGGGCTTCGATCGCGTTGTCCATACCTTCCGTCCTTCCTCCCGCCCGGCGCCGTCCATCCGCGCCGTTGTCGTTCGAGCGGAAGTGAGTGTAGCGCTAATAATTAGATTGTCAAATGATTAGTGCGTGGTATCATATGTGCCGTGAACGATACTCGCAGGCCGGCACGCTCCATGCTGGGGCGCCGGCCGGTCATGGGCCTTTGAGGGAGTGTTCCCCTCCGGCACGGGGAGGTAGAGATGAAGAACGATGAAGTGCAGCACGCAGGGCTGATCGACGACGTCGCGCTGGAGCTCGGCGGGCTGAGGAAGGCCGGCGACCAGCTGGACGAGGCGGTCGCGCTGCAGTTCGGCCTGAACCGCACGGACCTGCGCTGCCTCGGCATCCTGTACCGGCGCGGACGGGTCACGGCCGGAGAGCTGGCGGAGGAGAGCGGCCTGACCCCCGGCGCCATCACGACCGTGCTCGACCGCCTGGAGCGCGGCGGCTACGCCAACCGCGTGCCGGACCCCGCGGACAGGCGCCGCGTGCTGGTCGTCTCCACGGTCGCGACGCGCGAGATCGGCGCCCGCATCCAGGGCGAGGTGGCAGCTCGCGACGCGGCAGCTGCTGGAGGGCAGCGAGGCGGCGGCGGCAGCTGACGGTGATCCGCGACTACTTGCGCGGCACGCGCGGCGTGTACGAAGGGCAGATCGCCGCGCTCACCGCCGAGGCGGCGCCGGGCGCGGACCTGGCCGCCGCCGCCGACGTCCAGAGTCACGCCCCGACGTGGGAGTGACGGCGGGGCGCCTCGAGTTCACAAAAGGTGCGGCCAGGGTCAACCTCCGCGGAGAGCGCCGGCTCCCTGACCGAGCTGTATGTGCGAGCTTCGAAGGTCCGGCCCCTGGAGACCGACCGTCAGCGGCGGCATCGTCTCCGTGAAGCAGCGCCGGCGCTTCCGGCCCTTCGACTGGCGTACCCAGGCAGTGGACTTCGCTCTCGCCGACGGCACCGCCGTGCCGTGGGACATCTCCCTGCGCGGCGGTATGTGGAAGCTCGTCGCCGACCTCAGCGGGTTGCGGGTGGCGGGCCTCGAGGTGACCGGCGGCGCCAGCGACATCGAGGTCACCCTTCCGGCGCCGGTCGGCGTCGTCCCCGTACGCATATCGGGCGGCGCCAGCGAAGTCCTCCTGCGCCGCCCTGCTGGCACCGAGGCTCGCGCGGAGATGAACGGCGGCGCGAGCCAGCTCATCTTGACGGCCAGCGCCTCGGCGCCGTCGGCGGTCCGCACGGTCCTCGCCTCAGGTGGGTTCGCCGACGCCGTGGACCGCTACGAGATCCGCTTCACCGGCGGCGCCAGCCAGGTGACGGTAGCGACCGTCTGAAGCGCGGCTGAGGACGCTGAAGGGCCCGGGTGGGCGGTGATGCCCGCCCACCCGGGCCCTGAGGCATCCGCGGCACCGCTCAGGCCGCCGCACGCAGCTTCCGCTCTTCGCCCCCCGTCTCTTCGGACGGCACGGCGGCGAGCTGCTTGCGGCTCCGCCGCCACGCGAAGAAGGCGGCGACCGCCGCTCCAGTGCCGTGTCCAGATGGCGGCGACGATGATCGCGCCGGCATACGGGATCAGGCGCACCAGCGTGTCGCGAAGATGCCGACGGTGGCCGCCAGCAGCAGGCTCTCACCCCGGTACCCGACGGCGCGCAGCAGACGATCGCCGATGAACGTCCCCATGGCGATGAACCCGAAGGCGAACACCGCCGGGACGACGATGAGCGCCCAAGGGATCGCCGAGCAGGATGCGGACGATGGTGATGACCAGCGCGACGGTGACCAGCCGGACGTACGAACGCTGTGAGGGCTCCCCACCCGAGCGATGACGCCGGATGAGTGGCGACCCGCCGCATGGATGCGCGCGTCTGCCGCGGCAGGACCGCCGCGACGAGCAGTCCCAGCAGGACCGCCGGCACTGTCGACTTCCGCCCAGCCGATCAGCGACAGCCCTGCCAAGGACAACGACTTGGCCGCCGCAGAAAGCCCGTTGCGGGCGTCCGGCCAGCGGCACGCCGCGTCGTACCGGGCTGTCGCTGCCGAAACCAGGCGTTCTCGCGCAGGCGGCCAGGCCAGGCCGCCGAACGGACGGACGCGTCCAGCGGCTGGTCGCGCTCGCCAGCGCTTGCCGGTGCGCCTCGACACGCGCCGGCGGCAGGCCCGACTGTCGGCATCTCGATGCCGGCGACCACCTCGCGGACGCTGCCGGCGATCGTGATGCTCCCGCCGAGTGCGAACACGCTGTTGGCGCTCGTTCCCAGCGGCACGGTGATGTCCTGGCCGCTCTCGACGATGTTGCCCACCGACTTCTGGCAGGGAGGGCGCCGGTGACGGCGCGGTCGTCGGGGTTGGCCCCGCCCGCGCCGGTCGCAGCCCGTGCGGGCGTCGCAGCGAGGGTCCCCAGAAGCAGCAGCGCGACGAGCAGTACGAGGACCACCGCCGCGAAGGTGGTCGAGTTGTGGAGGCGACCGGTCATGGCCGCACCTCCCTTGATCCGAAGTACCGCGGTGGATCCAGCCCCCCACCTGGAGCGGGCTCAGGATCCCCCGCCCACATGGTCTCCGCTTTCCCGCGGCCGGGGGCGCGCTAACTGTTGCCCTGACGCACAGCGCGACCTGGAATGGCCGCTCCGCGAACCGCCGAATCCACGGAGAGAGAACACTGGCGAAGGAACCCCGTCGGGAGTACCTTGAGAAGAAAGGTCCAGCCCGGGGACAGGGGGAGTCATGAGCGCACCCATCGTTTGTCACCGTTGTCTCATCCTGACCGTGCTCGCCGCCGCCTGTCTGGCGGTCGTGGCCTTGGGCGCGGCTTCAGGCGTTGCAGCCGCGGCCGCCTCTCCACTCGCGGCCACAGCCGTCACCGTACCGCTCACGGCGACGCCGTCGTCTGGCTCCGCCGCGCCCGCCGCAGCCGCGGAGTCGGTCCTCGTCGTCCGCCGCGCCGTCGACCACGATGCGTTGTGGCTCCTCTCGCCGGCCGACGGCACGCCGACCCTTTCAATGGCATTTATTACAAATAGCAAAGTTAACTATGTTGGAATAGTTAAAGTTGGCAGTAAGTTAGAGTTAATAAACAATAGGGATTCTGTTTTTGAAATAGGATCGATTACCAAGTTATTTACTTCAACTATACTTGCTAACCTCATAAAAGAGAATGTCTTAAATTTAAATGACCCTATAGAGACAGTATTACCATATAAATTAAGGCAATCTGTAAAGGACCGAATGTTGATAACATATAAAACACTGGCAAATCACACATCTGGACTTTCAAGGATGCCGGATAATTATATAATTGGATATGATTCTGCTTTACTTCGGATTTATTTACAGAGACAGTTAAGCCTAAATTCGGTACCAGGTGAAGTATATCAATATTCAAACCTTGGAGTTGGAATACTCGGTTACTTGTTAGAAATAAAAACCGGTAAATCTTATGAAGAATTACTAGAAAACAATGTTCTCGCAAAGTACAAAATGAATTTTACTACTTCTGAAATAAATAAAATTAAAGATTTGGTTGTTCCCGGTCGTGATTCTTCTGGCAATATCATTCCAAATTGGCGATCAGATATTCTAAAAGCTGCGGGAGGGATTTTATCTAATGTTAACGACTTATCAAAATATGTATTAGCTAACTTTTCCAACGATTCAATCCTGGCTTATCAAAGACAAATAACCTATTCCAGCGACAACATGGATTTAGCACTTGGCTGGCATATATTAAAATTTGGTGGAAATACATGTAGCTGGTATTTCCACAACGGAGGTATGGATGGCTACAGATCAGCCTTATTTATGGATTTGAATACAAAAAGCGCAGTCATTATATTATCAAACGTATCCGCTTCTCATCCCCAAAGTGAAAATATAGATAAACTATGCCATGATTTATTAAAACAATTATTCATAGCTCAGACAATGAATAACTCATCATTTTGCGAAGCACCTTTTATTGAGATGGCTTTAATGAAAGGTTGGGGGACAAACAAAAATGATAGTATTCAGCAACTTACAAAATCAGATACAAGTATTATTGGTGTCTGGCAGAAACAAAATTCTGGTCGAATTATAACACGGACATTCATGCCGGATAATAAAGTGCAATCAGATTTTTCTGGCGATCCTGAGATTGATATATGGGGGTATTATCACCTAAATGGAAACCAGATTGAATTCAGAGATATTGGTGGTGCTGCATGTAATAATTTAGGACTATATGAGTATAATTTACATGCCGACAAGTTGAGTTTTATGCTTATTAAAGATAATTGTAACGGAAGAACCGAGGGACTATCCGGCACCTGGACTAGGAAATAATAAAATAAATACTACCACCAACTCGGACGGTTTAATTAATTACCTTCGGTGAGCTCGGATCGGATTGAGATTTCTGGTTGCTTCGCAAAGCAAAATTATGGTCGATCCTCGGTTGCCTTTTGCAACCCGGACTACTTCTCAATCAGCCCCTAAAGTCTATGCGAGCAAATTCATTTCAACTTATCAAATTTTGTTGCACCCGGACTGATCCTGCTGCCGAGACAAAGTCAATAGGGTTGCAAGCCGACGCGCGAGTTGTCATGGTTTTTGCATCGCCACCTGGACAGTTTTATCGTGACATGACAAATCCTGCCCACTTATCGGGACCACGCCATCTGGACAGCTTTATCGTGACACCAAAGATCCTGCCCACTTATCGGGACTTTGCAAAAACACATGCCAACCCTGACACGGACGGCAACTAATTAAACCGCCGGGCCGTTAGCGGTAATGCTATAGCGACTCCACCAATCAATACTCGATCTTTGTAAGCAAAATTTGTTTCGTACAAAACTAATTTTGAAGAAGTTTGTTAAACAATTTATTAACAAAGTTCTGGTAGCATTTACATTGTCGACATTCAAATAATTAATAACTTTTTAGTATGAAAAGAGTATTTAAAAAATCTAATGTTCTGAAACACGTATTAATATTTGCTCTGTTTATTTTTACAGTATTTCAGATGGACGGCCAACAAGGTAAACCTACCGCCAGTGGTTACGCACCTGTTAATGGTATTAAAGTTTATTACGAAGTATATGGAAAGGGTAAACCCATCGTTTTACTACATGGTGCTTTTTATACCATTAACATGAATTGGGGGCAATTAATACCTGAATTGGCAAAAACAAGAAAAGTAATTGCCATTGAATTCCAGGGACATGGTCACTCACCTTTTTCAGACAGAAAATTAGATATAGTTAACTTTGCAAGTGATGTGGAAGGTGTAATGAATTATTTAAAAGTTGACAGTGCTGATGTTGTAGGATATAGTATGGGTGGCTCAGTAGCTTACCAATTGGCAATTCAAAGCCCTAAACTGGTAAGAAAATTAGTGATTATTTCTTCTACTTATAAAACCAGTGGTTGGCTACCAGCAGTAAACGGTGCCTTTAAAGATTTTAAACCTGAATTTTTTGATAACACACCATTGAAAGCTGCGTACGATTCGATAGCACCAGACAAAACGAAATGGAGAAAGTTCATACAACAGATGATTGATTTTGCAGGGGTATCGTTTGACTGCGGTGATTCTAATATTTCGAAAATGACTATGCCAGTATTGCTCATTTCGGGCGACAATGACGGATTGGATAAAATTGAGTTGATGAAAACTTACCAACTACTTGGAGGTGGTGTATCTGCTGATTTGGCAACGATGCCAAAATCGCATTTAGCTATTGTTCCTTCGCAGGGACATGTGAGCCTTATCATGCAGACAGAAACAATCTTTGGATTCCTGGACGGCTTTTTGAAATAACCCGAATTAATGAAGCAAACTAGCCTAACCGCTAACTCGGACGGTTTAATTAATTACCTCACCATTGCTGCACAATGGTTTCGATGAGCTCTCCCGATAATCCGGATACTGGTTGCTTCGCATAGAAGAATTTGTGTTTATCGGGATCGGTTGGCTTCCCGCTTCGCCTTCAAACACGATGACAATTTCGCTATATCATGACAAAGGCTTCGCGGGACACGGTCGGCAGCCCGGACAGCTTCGTCAATCAGCCCCAAAAGTCTATGCGAGTAACCATTTCACAACTTATCAAACTTTGTGACCGGGACTATTCCTGCTGCCGAGACAAAGTCAATAGGGCTGCCGGCCAACGCGCTGGTGTCTGCCTGCCTACCGGCAGGTAGGTTTTTTGCTCGCCATCTAAACTATTTTATCGTGACCCAAATCTCACACCCATCACCCGGACTTGGTACCGTCAAGACAGTTTATCGTGACCAGCGGCTGCTCGTCCACCTACCGGGACTGGCAAAAAACAAGGCACCGCGACACGGACGCCAACTAATCTAAACCGCCGGGCCGTTAGCGGTCAGCCCTTTAGGCCAAACCAAGACAAAATAGTATAGACTTTAATGAAAGTCGATATAAATATTCATTCTTAAATTGAACAATATATGACTTAATTAACTCTTATATAATGGCAACCCTAAAATGACTATGACCAAAATAGATAATAATTAAAAAGTGGTAATGAGTGTTAATCAAATTATAACCAAAAGTATCCCATCATCCGAAGAACTAAAATTCTTGGAAGATCGATTGTACGAATTCAATAGTGCTCAAACGGGACAAGATGACGGACAACAATTTGCTTTCTTTGTTCGTAACGATCAACAAGAGATTGTTGCAGGGTTATCTGGCTGGACTTGGGCTCATTCTTGTGAAATTCAAAATCTTTGGGTACATCCAACTTGGCGAGGGAAAGGTTATGGACGAAAATTATTGAAATCTGCTGAGAATGAAGCTCAAGCGCATGCTTGCAAATCGATTTTGATTATCAGTTACAATTTCCAAGCCCCATTATTTTATCAAAAGTGTGGGTATAAGCTTGCTTGTAAATTGAAGGATTTCCCACCAGGATATCAGAACTATTTTCTAGTTAAGCGGTTAATAGAAACTAAGTTGTAAGAACACTAGATGCTTAATTCCTTATAAAACTGTTAAAAGGTATTCGACTCAAAAAAGGAGTCATGACTAAAATAAGTGCCATCCGCTAACTCGGTCGGTTTAATTAATTACCTCCGGTGAGCTCTCCCGATAATCCGGATACTGGTTGCTTCGCATAGAAGAATTTGTGTTTATCGGGATCGGTTGCCTTCCCGCTTCGCCTGTTAACCGAGACAATTTCGTTAAGGCATGACAAAGGTTTCGCGGGACACGGTCGCCAGCGCCAGGACAGATTTGTAATCAATCCCCAACATCTATGCCCTTAAATTCTGTTCCATTTATAAAATGCTGTGGCACCCGGACAGTTTCGTCTCCCGGGACAGCATCATTGGCGCTGTCGGCCGACGCTCTGGTGCCTTGTTTTTTGCTCGCCACCAAGACTATTTCATCGTGACACGAAACTTCACTGCCATCTATCGGGACTTAGTACCGTCTAGACAGTTTCACCGTGACCACGAGGCTTCTCAGCCATCTACCGGGACTGGCAAAAAACACAGTCACCGCGACGCAGACGGCACCTAATCAAACCGCCGGGCCGTTATGGGTCATGCTCCCGAACACCGAGACAAAGGTATAACCGGAAATTTTCGCTAAAGCATACAAATTAAATAAAGATGTTTCAATGACTAAAGAGGAAAAAGAGATCACCGAAATAGTGAATCGAGAGACTAAAGCCTGGGACACTCAAGATGTAAATCTCTTAATATCAATCTTTCATCCTGATATGGTTTGGCCTTGGCCACGGACATATCAATCTCATGACCCTATGGACTGGATAATGCCTTTGGGCAGATATAATAAAGAAAGATGGTGCAAAGGGTGGCAAGATCTATTTGATACACATACATTGGTTCACAATTTCCGCGAGATCAAAAAAATTGTAATCTCAGAAGAGAAAGATGGTGCTTTTGCAGTTGTAGATATTGATACTCTCTGGGTTGATAAAGACAAAAATACAGATAATTGGAAAGGTCGAGTATGCAAAGTCTATAGCAAGATCGGATCAGAATGGAAAATGACGATGCACACTGGAGTTTTATCTTACTGACAGAGTACATCAAGACAATTAACTAGCACGAACCCATAACTCGGACGGTTTAATTAAGTGCCTTCCCGCTTCGCCTGTTAAGGAAGACAAATTCGTTATAGCATGACAAAGGCTTCGCGGGACACGGTCGGCAGCCCGGACAGCTTATCAGTTAGCCCTCAAAGTCTATGAGAGAAAAATTTCAACCGTTTATTAACTCTGTGCACCACGACTATTTATCTCCCGGGACAAAGTCTACGTGGGCTGCGGGCCGACGCTCGGGTGCCTTGTTTTTTGCTAGCCATCTAGACTATTTCATCATGACACGAAACTCACAACCCTTACCCGGACTTTGTACTGTTACACAACTTCACAGAGACACATAACTTTCGTCCATCTACCGGGACTGGCAAAAAACGCGGCACCGCGACGCAGACGGCACCTAATTAAACCGCCGGGCCGTTATGCGTAACGTGACTATAAATGATTACAAACCAATAAACTAGACAATATGAAATCTCTATTCCTAATTCTGTTTTTGACCCTAAGTTTTAACTTAGTTGCACAGGTAATTCCTGAAATTGAGACAAAATCAAAGATTACCGAGGTTACTGTTTACATTAATGGCGCTCAAATCAGACGGACTTCAGAACTTGATTTAAATGCAGGGAAGTTCATTGTAAAATTTGTTAATCTTTCGCCATACATAGATGCCAAAAGCATAAATGTTAAATCAACTGGAGAATTTACTATTCTATCTGTAAATCACTTTCAGAACTTTCTTAAACAACAGACAAAAACTAAGAATCTTGAAGATTTAATGTTAAAACAGAAGGACCTTGAGAAAAAAATCAATCTGGAAAAAACGTATATCGATATTCTAAATGAGGAACTCAATTTTATGAAAAGATTTTCAGCAGTTGATGCTAATAATACTGCAATCAACCTGACTTCCTTAAAGGAATCCGTTAATTACTTCACTGATAAAGTAACTACCAATAAATTGAAGCAGGTCGAAAGAAATGACAATATTGAGCTCTTAAGCAAGGATTTGGATAACGTGAACAATCAACTTAAGATTGAAACTGAAAAATCAGATACCCCAACTGGAGAGATAATTATTTCTATAGATGCCAAAAGAAGTATTCATGCCACATTTGACATATCTTACATTGTTAAGAATGCAGGTTGGTTCCCAAGTTATGACATAAGAGTTAAAACAATTGAAGAACCGGTTTCACTTATTTACCGAGCCAATATTCATCAAAATACTTACGAAGATTGGAACAATATCAAACTCAAACTTTCATCTGCTGATCCAAATGAAGAAACAACTTATCAAGAGATTAAACCTTACTTATTGAATTACAATGTTACGCCTCCTTCTTACAGTAATAATATAAGTCAGGTAATGGGATATGTTTATGATGGGAATACAAAAGAACCTCTTCCCGGATCAAATATTATTATCAAAGGAACCACAATTGGCACTGTTACTGATCTAAATGGTTTTTATAAGATAACAATCCCCCCTTCAGGAGGAGTACTAACATGTACATTTATTGGCTACAAATCACAAGAATTGCCAATTACAAACCAATCTATTAATTTTAACTTGGAGCCTGATGTAATGGCTCTAAATGAAGTAGTTGTTACTGGTTATGGTATTCAAAAAAGTCTTACTGGACGCGTTGCTGGTATCTCTACATCCAATCCATCACTTAAAATCAGAGGCACTAATTCCTCTATTGATACAAGTCCCTTAATTGAAACTAATCAATCGAGAAATCAGACGAACTTCGAATTTGAAATAAGTACTCCATATTCTATAGCCTCAAATGGAAAGAACTTTACGGTAGACTTTGAAAAATTCGATCTACCTGCTCTTTATGAATATTATTCGACACCTAAGATTGACAATAATGCATATTTACTTGCTCGTATACTTGATTGGGAAAAATACAATCTACTCGAAGGAGAAGCAAATATTTTCTTTGAAGATACTTTCACAGGTAAGACTCTATTGGATGTCAGATATATGTCTGATACTCTTTCGATTTCGTTAGGTAAAGACAAAAGTGTCAGTATAAAAAGAGAGTTGCAAAAACAGTTTACAACAAGACAATTTCTCGGGACCAAAAAAGAAGAAACAAGATCTTGGCTAATTTCTGTTAAAAATAATAAGCTTCAAGATATTAATATTACCGTGGTAGACCAAATCCCGGTTTCTACATTAGAAGAAATTGAAGTTACACCCATTAACCTTTCCAATGCAAAGAAAGATGAAGAGACAGGCAAATTAACCTGGAAATTAAACCTAAAGCCATCTGAAAAGAAAGATATAGATTTAAAATATTCTGTTAAATATCCAAAATTCAGATCATTGAAGATAGAATAAAAAGCTACGCATAACACGGACGGTTTGATTAATTGCCTTTGTCAGCCCGGACAAATTCGTAATGCATGAGAAAGTCTATAATATCAGTTTTAAGCCACTTATTTAATTTTAGGCGTCTTGACTAATCCTGCTGCCGAGACAAAGTCAATAGGGCTGCCGGCCGACGCGCTGGGCAGGCTCCGACGGCACCTAATTAAACCGCCGGCCCGTTAGCGGGCATTCCCGACATCGAATCTAGACCTTTGAATTCCCAAACTTTCATTAAAAAAGTAAATTAGAACTTAAACAATAATTCTGTGACGTTTGTTATTATTGAATTCTATTAGTCAAGATCTTAAGTGATATATTAGCTTTTTGTAAAAGTATTTAAAACAATAAGAAATGGATAAATCTTATAAGCCAAGCGGATACAACTCAGTTTCACCCTATTTTGTTATAAATGGTGCTCAGAAACTTGTTGATTTACTAAAAGAACTATTCAATGCATCTGAAAAAAGGCGCTATGAATTACCAAATGGTAGAATTATGCATATTGAGCTCCAAATAGATGACACTATTATAATGATTGGAGACTCATCAGAAATATTCCCGGCTTTAACTCATTTGATACATGTCTATGTCAAAAATGTTGATGAAATTTTCAATAAAGCCATTCGATTAGGTTGTGAATCAATATATGCTCCTAAAGAGAGAGAGGGAGACCCTAACAAGAGAGGTGCATTTAGAGATTTTGCAGGAAATACTTGGACAGTTGCTACTCAATTATAAAGTAAAAATTATAAAAACGCTCCGCTAACTCGTACGGTTTAATTAAGTGCCTTCCCGCTTCGCCTGTTAACCGAGACAATTTCTTCCCATCTATCAGGGTTTTAAACTACGGCGCCTAACAGCTAAGAGCCAATTTTTTTATTGAAACTTAAAATTTGTTTAATTAATAATAAGTACTTACCTTTGACGTTAGTAACGCTACGCGGGAGATGATTACTTCATTTGGATCTAAGGAAACTGAAAAAATATGGAATGGGGATAGGGTAAAAAATCTTCCTCAAGAAATACAACAAATTGGAAGGAGAAAATTAAGGATGCTTAATAACTCACAAAATTTAATAGACTTAAAAGTTCCTCCATCAAATAAGCTAGAGAAACTTTCTGGTAAAATGAGTGACTTCTATAGCATCAGGATTAATGACCAATGGAGAATCATTTTTAAATGGGACGATGGAAACTCAAGCGATGTTACAATAATGGATTATCATAAATAAAAGAGATGGAAAAGCTTTTAAATATACACCCAGGTGAGATTCTTCTTGAAGAATTCCTTAAACCTTTAAATATATCTGCTTACAGACTTTCAAAAGACCTTGGAATACCTCAAACCAGAACTTCGGAGATTATTAAAGGTAATAGAAGTATAACTGCAGATACAGCGATAAGACTGAGTTACTATTTTGGTAATTCTGCAAAATTCTGGCTTGGACTACAGAATGACTTTGATCTTGAAGAAGAAAAGAAATCTAAAGATCGGGAATTCAAACATATTAAAAGATTAAAGGAACATGCTGCCTAGGATCAGAATTTTATCATACTTGACAAACTTTCTTCATGACGATAATAAAATGCTACGGCGCCTAACTCGGACGGTTTAATTAATTACCTCACCATTGCTGCACAATGGTTTCGATGAGCTCTCCCGATAATCCGGATACTGGTTGCTTCGCATAGAAGAATTTGTGTTTATCGGGATCGGTTGGCTTCCCGCTTCGCCTCCTTACACATGACAAATTCGTTATATCATGACAACGGTTTCGCGGGACACGGTCGGCAGCCCGGACTACTTGGTAATCAACTCCTAAAGTCTATGCGAGAGATATCTAATTCACTTATAAAATCTTGTGGCACCCGGACAGATCCTGCTGCCGAGACAAAGTCAATAGGGCTGCCGGCCAACGCCCTGGTGGCTTGCCTGCCTACCGGCAGGTAGGTTTTTTGCTCGTCATCTGGACTGTTTCATCGTGACTCAAAGCTTACACCCGTAACCCGGACTTGGTACAGTCAAGACAAATTATCGTGACCCAAAACTTATCATCCACTTACCGGGACTGGCAAAAAACTCGGCACCGCGACGCTGACGCCAACTAATTAAAACGCCGGGCCGTTAGGTGGCATAGCAAAGCCTCTAGCACGAGAACTATCAACTCTAAAAAATTCCTACTCAAATTGAAAATTATTTAACCTCTATATTGATTCCTTTTAATGTTTTGACAAATTCTAGGTAAGTGATTACAGACTATCTCTATTCAATTAATCGCTTATTGAGCTCCGTATCTTTTTGCCAGATAGTGGACCACCCAGCGCAGCACTTATATAGCAAATGTCAAACACTCCCGCGCTTAATGGGAGAACACCCCAAACCATAGATATCACACCGAGCGTATAATCCCGATATATATAACCGACCACGAGGAATCCTATGCCGGCGACCAAACGTAAGATTCTGCCTGCCAGACTATTGAGGAATTTCGAGAAGCCCGATTGATTGAAAGATTCATACCTAGTCATGATAAACCTTATTTGTTGATTAGTTTACATCTTTGTGGCAAGTTCCAATAGCCATATTTGAAAAACAAAGTTAGGGTTATAAAGTTCATCAGATAAAAACATCTTGTTAGCTCTCCGAAATCGGCTCCGGGAGCTTGCTTTATAATTATGATTGGACCATTTGAGCCGGAAAGACTATGTTAGCAAATCGGCTACCAACTATTCTGCCTCCTTTTATACTTTGACGCGCAATGTAAATAATAATCCCTCTTTACTAAACAAGCACGAATGAGAACTATATTATATTGTAGATTAAAACATTGCTACGACCACCTAACACGGACAATAAAGTAAATAAGTTCGTCACGCTTTTTGCGAGGGCTTCGACCTTTCTTCCGGGACCTGTAACAGGGACTAACCCGACCGCGCCATTGCCCATTTATAAACTTTGTATACCAGGACTACTTACCAGTCATCTTCAAGCTTTGTACCGCGACACTCAGTTAACTCTACCAGTTTGCACCATGACGGCAAAAAGCGCGCCGTGGTTTCCTCGCCACCGGGACTATTTTTTGGCTAAAGCAACAGGACACGTGACCGGATGGCTTCGGAAACCAACACTTACTTACTTTATTGCCGGGCCGTTAGGTTTCAAAGTGCGACATAATTTGATAGAATAGAATTTGCGAAACACATTTAATAGAGAAAAAAGAATCCTAAATAATTATCTATGAAGGAAAACAGATTGTTCATATTTATCCTATTAATAATTATATCGTTCTTAAATAGTTGCGAAAAAAAGATACATGCTACCGTTGTAACACACACTCATCTGAATTGAATAGATCTACAAACTGAGACAATAACTTTGAACAACAAGTTGACAAAATCAACTTATTGAAAATATGAAACATCGAACAATGTACTCTTGATTTTGTTACTGAAAAAAAAACAATCCTTTAACAAATTAAAAACGGAGAAGCGAAAAACCGAAAAGAGTACGCAATCAAAAAACAACTAAAAAAATGCACAAAAAAAGAATGATAACAAAATTGACGCTAACACTCAGTTTAGCAAGCATACTATTTGTATGCGGTAACTTTCAGATCGCCGGGCAAAAAATGGATTCCAAATCGACCGGGCAGGCAACCACACCTGACCAGCCGAAACCACCCTTCAACGCGGTAGTAATCAGGCATAATGTAGCCGACTATAACAAATGGAGACCTTTATTTGATGCTGACAGCGTTAACAGAAACGCAGCAGGTATGCATACAATAGGTGTAGCCAGGGGTGTTGAGATCCAAAATGAAGTAGAAATTCCATTTATGATCGACGATGTACAAAAAGCAAAAGCATTTGCCTCGAGTCCAAAGTTAAAAGATGTTATGCAAAAAGCCGGAGTTATTTCTGAACCAAAAATAACATTTATTAGAGTATTACGGATGACTGATGCTTTGCGTGATCCCGGCGAATATGCAGAAATATCACATAAGGTAAAAGACTATGATGCCTGGGTTAAGGTTTTTGATGCAGAAGGTGCAACAACAAGGGCTAATGATGGTTTAATCGATGGTGTATTAGCGCGTGGTATTGATGATCCTAATCTGGTCTACCTGGTATTTAAAATTACCGATTTGGCAAAAGCAAAAGCCGCTCTGCAAATGCCGTCAAGACAAAAAACAATGCAGGATGCAGGTGTTATTGGTAAACCTGATGTATATTTTGGGAAAGATCAACAGTAGTAAACAACACCGAGGCAGTGAAGTAGAAATAACAGAGAAAACTGGATATCCTGACTTTGTTATTTCTACACTTTAATATAACTTCAATTAATATTTTTATCAGGGTACAGCCGAACCCGTCTCCCTCTCTTAGCGGACATCCTATGTTGCCAACCGCAAATCACATTCAAATCCGAAAAAATCAGCTAGATTGAGTCGAGCTCATCGTCGGAAATTTTCAGCCTTCCTGTTTAATCAGCTTAAAGAACTCCTTGAAGAAATTGGTGTATTTTCAAATATCCGGAATAATTACTAATCGGGTATAGAAGTTGGGTTTATTGGCAGTGTAATTTCTGCAATAGACCTTTGCATTCAACAGTCTGACTATGAAAAAACAGAATCAATAATCAGGGCAATTTATTCGATATATGTGATCAGGCTCAGATAGATATGTATAAACATCTGGGTTTTTGGTGCGAGAAAAAATAAGTTTCTTGAAAGGGGTAAATTTTTTAGTATGACCCCAAAAACTTCCAACCAAGACCCTTAATAAAACTTCAAAACCTGACTCGGACGGTTTAATTAAGTGCCTTCCCGCTTCGCCTCTCCTACTTTATTAAAATAC
The DNA here is from genome assembly GCA_963725785.1 of uncultured Bacteroidales bacterium. GTDB lineage: Bacteria > Bacteroidota > Bacteroidia > Bacteroidales > VadinHA17 > LD21. Next base: position 17,078 of record CAVRZV010000006.1, read on the forward strand.
GTTATAGCATGACAAAGGCTTCGCGGGACACGGTCGCCAGCGCCAGGACAAATTTATTATCAACCCCAACACCTATGTCTTTAAATTTTGTTCCATTTATAAAATGCTGTGGCACCCAGACAGTTTCATCGCTCGGGACAGAATCGTTGGCGCTGTCGGCCGACGCTCTGGCAGGCTCCGACGGCACCTAACTATACCGCCGGGCCGTTAGCACATATTTTTGGTGCTGTGAGACTTAGCCCCTCGCGCCGTACTAGTTAAGTTTATCTTGATAATTTAAATTCAACAGTTTTACCGGGACCTGTCCTCCCTCGACAGAAAGTAGGCCCGCCCGCAATCGCAAGATAGCTCTGTTATTTAATAAACAATACAGCATTCTACCGGGACTCTCACATCGCGCGACGAAAAATACATGTGCTAACAGCAAAGACGGAAAGCTTAATATATCCAATTGAATATGCGGTATATTTATACAAAAATGACATATGCTTTTTTCAAAGAAAGACCAATGTATCACAAATCAATTAAACAGGATATAATATGACAGAATTTTGGGAGTCAAGTTTTAGAGATAAACAAGAAATGTGGGGATGGGAACCAGCTGATTCCGCTATTAGTACTTTAGAATTATTTAAAAAATACGGATTAAATAAAATCCTAATTCCTGGATTTGGGTACGGTAGGAATGCCAAGATTTTTACTGACAATGGATTCTTGGTTACTGGGATTGAGATTTCTGAAACAGCAATTGATTTAGCAAAAAAGCACTTTGGAGATAGCATAAAAGTATATAACGGTTCTGTAAGTTCAATGCCGTTTGACAAAGAATTATATGATGGAATCTTCAGTTATGGTTTAATCCATTTATTAAACGCAAAAGAACGAATAAAGTTGATTGATGATTGTTATAATCAGCTAAGACCCAATGGATACATGGTTTTTGTATCTATTTCGAAATTGGATTTTAGATATGGACAAGGAAAAGAAATAGACAAAGACACATTTGAACCTTGGCCTGGTCTCACATTATTCTTTTATGATTCAGATTCAATTAAATCGGAATTTGGTAATTATGGCTTGATAGATTCTGAAGTAATTAACGAACCACTACAGGATTTGGGTGATAAGCCTTCACAAAGATTCTGGTATATAATATGCAAAAAAGAGAACAGATAAAAATGCAAGTGGATAACACTCAAAAAAGCTGACAACTTCTAAATACCATCCGGACTTATTTACAAATATCTTAACTGCTTTCTGCATGTATGACCGTTTTAAAATTAATACATGTGCTAACAACGCTGGTATAGGCAATAAGCTTGTCACAATTTTTGCTAGCCACCGTGACAATTTTATCATGACGATTAACTTCTCATACTTCTGTCAATTCTTTTCCGGCTCTGGACAAATCCGTAAAGCAGGGACAAATTATCTTTCGCCGGGACTTGCAAAAATTGCGCCATGGTGGCTTGCCGCCGGGACAGTTTCTCGGCTAAAGAACAGCATGACACATCGACGGACGGCGCCACCAACGCTTACTGCCCATACCGCCGGGCCGTTATAGCGCATCTCTGCCGGCCTTGACATTGACAGAATAAAAGTGTAAATTTGGTTAAAATCCTCAATGACATACATTTGTATCTAACAAATATTAAAACACAAAATGAAGCCACTAAAAGTGATATTTCTTAATATCCTAATTATCAATTCTTTGCTGCTGTTTTCTCAAACTATTCCAGTAAATATAGATTTAAGAAACAATGGCAATAAACTGGATGCAAAGTTCTATCAAGTAGAAAAAATAATTTCACCACCTACTTTGATCCTTTTACATGGATTTCCAGGTAACGCCAATAGTCCTTATGGATTAGCTGAAAGACTTACCAAAAATGGAATTAATGTTTTGGTTTTTAATTATGAGGGAAGTTTTAACAGTGAAGGTATTTTTAGTTGGGAAAATTGCATGAATGATATAAGCGTTGCTTTATCTTTCCTTAAGCAGAAGAATAACATCCAACAATTTTCAATAGATACTTCAAAAATTATTGTTTGTGGTTGCAGCCTGGGTGCTGCATTAGCATTGTCTGCTGCAGTTCACAATTCTGAAATAAGAAAATTAATCGCAGTTGTCGGAGGGAATGACCTTTCAATATATCTTCAAAAAATGAAAAGAGATCCTGTATTCCGGTCAGCATTGGAAAAAAGGATTGCTGCAGCTGGAACTCCTAATGGACCAATCAAGGGTGATTCAGCATACATCCACAGCTATTTTGACCAAATAATCTCTAACAATGAATATTTTGATCTGTTAAAAAATTCAGAGAAACTAAAAAAAAAGGAAATCTTTTTCATTACCGGCTGGCTTGATACCACGGTACCTATGGAGGAGTTTATAATTCCAACATATCGACATTTAAAAAATATGAATCCGGAATTTGTTTCTATAAAAGCTTTTGAAACTGATCATAATTTTACAAATAAAAGAGATGAATTAGCAAATTCCATTACTGAATGGATTAAAAGTAAATAACGCGCTTTAAGTATAAATTTTAATTCAAAGGAGGCTACAATGAAAACAATTACCTTCATTACGTTGTCTTTGTTCTTTTTCTCAGTATGTGCCAGTCAAGAACCTGTAAAAATGACTCCACAGGAACAGGATACTGCTAAAAAAGAAATCAGTGCAGTCGTAAAATTAATTAATCAGAATCTTGAAAAAATGGATGTCGAAGCCCTCTTCCAATCATATTCGGACTCTTCTGACTTTATTACGACAGATGGTTCGATGATAAATTTGCAGGTTTTTAAGAATCATAATGCCGCATGGTTTAATTCACTTGCCACTCTGAAAGTCACAACCTCCGGTGAATATTACAGATTTCTACCAGGCAACACCGTAATCTGCAGTTGGATAGGTAAGTTCGAAATGACGCTGAAGTCAGGTGAGCAGTTAAAAAATAACAAATTTGGAATTACCTATATTTTCAGAAAAATAGATAATAAATGGAAGGTGATTCACCAGCATGCATCTGCATTACCACCTACTCAGTAACGTAGCTGATTACTATTCAAATACTATAATTAACTGGATAATAAATAACGCGCTATAACTCGGTCGGTTTAATTAATTACCTTCGGTGAGCTCGGATCGGATAATCGATTCTGGTTGCTTCGCAAAGAAGAATTTATGTCGATCCTCGGTTGCCTTCCCGCTTCGCCTGTTAACCGAGACAAATTCGTTATAACATGACAAAGGCTTCGCGGGACACGGTCCGCAGCCCGGACAGCTTCGTAATAAGCCCCCACAGTCTATACGAGAAAACTCATCACAACTTATTAAAATTTGTGTCACCCGGACAAATCCTGCTACCGAGACAAAGTCAATAGGGTTGCAAGCCGACGCGCTGGTGCCTTGCCTGCCTACCGGCAGGTAGGTTTTTTGCTCGCACCGAGACTATTTCATCGTGAGACGAAATTCATCTTTTCTATCAGGATTAAACGAACGCTAACGGTATATAAATGAAGATACAGCATGACACATTTTTTTGATTCAAACCGAGACAATTATCTGGTGACATATAGTATATCCTTTTCTATCAAGATTAGCGACACGGCTCATGATTAATAAATGGCACTTCCCCCGTTAACCACGACTAGTAAAAATTATATCAAATCGTAACCATTAGGACTCCAAATGCTTCAATCTGTTAAAAATTTATTCCTTCAACATTTTGTAATTGAAAAATAATTGTATATTAAATCGCAATAATTGATTAAAAACTAATCAAATATTTATTGAAGTGACTATTTACTTTTAAACTTACCAAAATGGAAAAGCTTATTTCATGTTGCGGATTAAACTGTGCTACTTGCGATGCAAGGATCGCAACTATGAATAATGATAATGAACTAAGAAAAACTACCGCTGAAAAATGGAAGGTTGGTTATAATGTTCCTGATCTCTCACCTACAATGATAAACTGCACAGGATGCAGAGAAGAAGGTGTGAAGTTTAACCATTGTGATAAGTGTGAAATAAGAAATTGTGTAAAAGTCAAGGGATTCAATACATGTGGAGAATGTCAGGAGATGGAAACATGTAATATTGTATCTGGAGTTCATAAATATATTCCAGAGGCAAAAACAAATTTGCGAGATTTAAATTAGCTTAGATTTCATTCATATGAGATCATGATAATATGTGAGTTATGGCCAACTTTTAAAACAAAGATTCTACCTTCTTGATATAGGGTTGTCGCATTGGTATTATAAATTTGGATTTATACATTAAACATATAAACATGAGTAAAATAGTAATAGGATTATTTTCATTGATTTTCTTTTGTAATGTTACAAATGCACAAAGTGTGACTGATTCTCAAAAGCAGAAAATTATTGCTGAGATTGATAATTTATTTATTAAGAGCATTAAGGCAGGAGAAACAATTAATATTTCGGCTATATCTGAGAATGTAAATGATTCTCTAAAAGCTGGATTTATTGACAATGGAATATATTTTGATTTCTTTTCTACAGTAATGGATGGGTTTAAGAAAGGAGTAGAAGGTGTTGATTCCCAAAAGATTGACATCATTAATAAAAAGATTACTGTTTTGTCTGGTAATTCTGTGCTGCTTACAGCATCTGGTAATTCGACTTCAAGTCTTTCTGATGGTAGGATTATATATGGTAAATTTGCCTGGACATTTGTATACTTAAAGATTGATGGCACCTGGAAAATTATTCATTCTCATATGTCAAATCCTAGATAATTGAGAGTTTTATCAGAATATGACAAGTTTGTTCCATTTTTATGGACTCTTAATTTCTTAGTGACCCAAAATCCGTTATCTGTTGACAGTTTAAAATTTAAACGAAACGCTAACACGGATGGTATAGTTAATTACCTTCGGTGAGCTCGGATCGGATTGAGATTTCTGGTTGCTTCGCAAAGCAAAATTATGGTCGATCCTCGGTTGCCTTCCCGCTTCGCCTCTCCTACTCTATTAAAATACGTTATAGTATGACAGAGGCTTCGCGGGACACGGTCTGCAGCCCGGACAATTTCGTAATCGACCTGAAAGTCTATGGGAGAAAAATTTAACTCACTTATTAAACTTCTGGCACCCTGGACTTATCCTGCTGCCAAGACAAAGTCAATAGGGCTGCAGGCCGACGCACAGTTGGCAGCGTTTTTTGCTCTCCGTTTATATATTGTACCGTGACCCAAGTACACCCATCTACCCGGACTTGTACCGTAAGACGGCTTTACCGTGACAGGGGCTCTCGTCCACCTACCGGGACTGGCAAAAAACTTGCCAACCCTGACATGGACGGCACCTAATTAAACCGCCGGGCCGTTATATTTAAGCCACTTCGCGACTGACAGAGAGACACTTACACCTCAATGACCTAAATATAACTCTCAAAGCAAGGAATAATTAAATATCTTAGTTAGCAGCAATTACCTATCTTTGGAACAATGGTTGTATTAAATAAGCAAAACCAATTTTAATAAAAATCAAATATATGAAAACAGTAAAAAATTACTCAACTATTACATTAATGCTAATAGTACTTTTTAGTTTGACATCTAACAACGCTAAAGCGCAATTAAGAACGCCTAGTTCGGTAGGAAAATATGAAAAAGGTACAATAACTCTTGAAAATGGGAAAGATATTAGTGGATATATATTTATGGATATGATAAATCCTCAAGAATTTCAAAAAGGGGTTAACCTGATTGACGAGAAAACCTTTATGGCTTTCAGTGAAGGGAAAAATATAGATAAAGACGTTGTAGTCTATGATGCCAACGACTTGAAAAGATTTACTCTTGAAAACGGTAAAAAATTCAAAAAGGTAAAATATTTCAATCTATTTGCTAAAAGAAAACAAGACCAGATTCCTAAAAATCTTATGTTAGAAGTTGTTACTGAAGGAAAGATTACCGTTTATAAAAAGTATCACCACACCCAAGGTATAGTTTCTCCCTACTTACCTGACCGTACTAAAGTTAATGATGCTGAATATGTCAAATGGCAGGAAAACAACTTTGAGATTCTTTCCCAGAAAGAAGGAGAGGAGGCAAAAAATATGTCTACAATCAATATAAAGTCTCTTGTAGGTGATAATAAAACCGTTTTAACTAATTATGCTAAAGACACATATGGTTTTAGAACCTTTTTTACTAAAGGACCCGTCTTTGAATCCAGCTTCCAACTAGATGCTTTAAAGGCGTTCACTAAAATGGTTGAAGATTATAATAAATAACAATAGTTAGAATTTATTATACTATTAGTAGAAACGACCATTAAAGGTCGTCTCTACTTGTTTTATGAAAACAAGAAGTTATATAAATCAGATTAACCTACCTTATACCATTTCCTTAATGAGCTTACTGTGTGGTTTTATATTTTATGAATACATTCTATCAGGACTCGTAACCTGAACATATCCGAATAACTTTAATCCTGGCCTAAATATAACACGGATGGTATAGGCAATTACCTTCGGTGAGCTCGGACCGGATAATCATTCGTATTGCTTCGCAAATAATTGTTTATGTCGGTCCTCGGTTGCCTTCGCCAGCCTGGACAGATTCGTAATCGGCCCCAAAAGTCTATGATAGAAACCAACTCACAACTTATAATACTTGTGTACCATGACTAATCCTGCTGCCGAGACAGAGTCAGTAGGGCTGCTGGCGGACGCTCTAGTGCCTTGCCTGCCTACCGGCAGTTAGGTTTTTTGCTCGCCACCTTGACTATTTCGTCGTGACACGAAACTTCACTGCCGTCTACCAGGACTGGCAAAAAACTCGCCAACCCTGACAATGACGGCACCTAATTAAACCGCCGGGCCGTTAGCTTTAACAAATCTCGATACAACGAGACAAATTCGTTGAGTTTTATAGTATCTTTACGTCAATAATTAGATAATTATGTTAACAAAAGAGAAAGTTAGAAAGACCATTGACAGGCTGCCGGAGAACTTCACTGTCGACCAGATAGTAGAGGAACTTGTGATTCTGAATCGCATTGAGGAGGGACTTATGGATATTGAAGAAGGGAGAGTCTTTACAACAGATCAAGTTAAGGCCGAACTTAAAACATGGTTAAAATAATCTGGACTCAAAGATCCCTCACGGATTTAAAATCTATTGCTGAGTATATCTCTCAAGATTCAATAAAATATGCCTCCCTAACAATTGAGAGACTCATAAATGTTACTTCATATCTTGAGAACAACCCAAGAATTGGACGTATGGTTCCTGAAACGAGGAGGCAGGACAAGATTAGGGAGATTATCTACGGCAATTACAGAATAATTTACAAAATTACTAGCACACAAACTGTTCATATCTTGACGGTTCATCATTCCGCTAAACGGCTGAGACAAACTTCTCTAAGACGATTAAAATAAAAAGCTAAAGCTAACTCGGTCGGTTTAATTAATTACCTCCGGTGAGCTCTCCCGATAATCCGGATACTGGTTGCTTCGCATAGAAGAATTTGTGTTTATCGGGATCGGTTGCCTTCCCGCTTCGCCTGTTAACCGAGACAAATACATAATGGTATGACAAAGGCTTCGCGGGACACGGTCGCCAGCTCCAGGACAGATTTGTAATTAACCTCAACATCTATATCTTTAACTTTCGTTCCATTTATAATGTACTGTGGCACCCGGACTGATCCTGCTGCCGAGACAAAGTCAATAGGGCTGCCGGCCGACGTGCTGGTGCTTTGCCTGCCTACCGGCAGGTAGGTTTTTTGCTCGCCGTCTGGACTATTTCATGCTGACACGAAACTTCACTGCCGTCTATCTGGACTTGGTACCGTTTCGCAGCTTTACCGTGACCCGAAGCTCACTGCCACCTACCGGGACTGGCAAAAAAATCGGCACCGCGACGCTGACGCCAACTAATCAAACCGCCGGGCCGTTAGCATTCAGGCTCGCTTCGCGCACATGGGGGAAATTTATACATATCATGACAATTCCATAACAAAAAAAGATGGCCCGAAATGCTAACCGAAAAACAAAAATTTATTCTATAACCGGAATTTAAAATACTTTGTAATTTGGATTAATAGTATAACCTATAGACAAGTTCAAGTACTTTGAATATGAATAACTCACTAAATATGAAAATAAAACCAATGGGGTTATTATCCTCTATCCTGTTTTTTGGAATTCCATCCGTTATTTTTAGTTTCAGTATATACTATGTTATGCAAAAACTCCACCAGAATGGAATTAACGATTTTATAAACTGGTATGTATCAATGGTCATTCCATTAGCATTGATGCTTTTAGCAGCAATGATAGCATACAAAGTTGAGGGGAACAGTTTTAAATGGTCTACAATTTTAACAAGATTCAGACTAAAAAGGATGACTAAAAAAGACTGGATTTATACCCTTATACTATTTATTGTCAGTGTCATGATTTATGGGACATTATCATTCACTTCAAAATGGTTAATTCAGTTTAAACTTTTCTCTCCTCCCGAATTTCTAATACCTGCGGTGGACCCTAGACTTGAACAAAATATTCTTGTGAACTCATTTATGGGCGTCCCATTAAAAGGGCAATGGTGGATTGCTATTGCATATTTTATATTCTTACTATTTAATATCGTTGGTGAAGAATTTTGGTGGCGCGGATATATTTTACCCAGACAGGAATTAGCCTTTGATAAATGGACCTGGGTAATACATGGGTCCCTCTGGGGATTGTTTCATATTTTTTGGAAATGGAATCTGATTATTCTATTACCATCATCTTTAGCTCTTTCCTATGTAATCTATAAACGAAAAAATACCTTGATTGGAATTATATCACATATGGCTTTCAATAGTGGGCCTTTAATTGGAATGGTAATCGGTATAATTGGATAAATAATAAGGTGGATTGCTTGGTCACAGATTTTGCATACCGTTCCTACAAATAAGACAAATTAGTAATATGAGACAAACCCTGCCTGAACCACTCCTGTTGATAAACTAACAGAATCCAGTCAAATCCAAAACAGAACAAAACAGCACTAGGCCTTTGATATCATTTGACTGACAGACAACGAAACATTGACAGCTTTAAAATTGGCCCGAAATGCTAACTCGGACGGTTTTATTAATTACCTTCGGTGAGCTCTCCCGATAATCCGGATACTGGTTGCTTCGCATAGAAGAATTTGTGTTTATCGGGATCGGTTGCCTTCCCGCTTCGCCTCTCCTACTCTATACAAATACGTAATAACATGACAAAGGCTTCGCGGGACACGGTCGGCAGCCCGGACAAATCCGTAATCGGCCCCCAAAGTCCATGCGAGTAAAATCATAACAACTTATCAAATCTTGTTGCACCCGGACTGTTCCTGTTGAAATTTATTCTTTTAATTAGTTACTGTTTTTAGGTCTATATGTACCCATACTGGGAGACTAGACAAATTATCCATGACGAGGTAATTCCTGCCTTTCTACCGAGACTGGCAAGAACCATCTTATTATTAGCTAGCTATTAAAATGTGATAATATTAGGCAACCTTTTCAAGATGAAGAGGGTTTTTATTCCTAAGATGCATGTATTGTGAGGGAGTTAATCCTGTCATTTTTTTAAACTGGGTTGACAGATATCCAACACTGCCGTAGTGTGTAATATATGAAATCTCTTCAATATTGAGTTCATGATATACCAGCAATTCCTTCACTCGTTCAATTACGTGTGAAATAAAGAATTTTTCAATGGAAGTTCCATAGATTTCCGTAAAAATATTTGATAGATAGATAAAATTATAATTCAGTTTTTCACTTAAGAAATCCGAAAGATTGATTTTCAATTGTTCATCTGTACGATGCGCCAGTTCGATAATGCTAATTTTGATTTTTTCTGCAAGAATATTTTTCCTGTTTCCAATCAATTCCATGCCCTGTTGTCTCAAATTATTGTCCAGTAATTTTAGTTTTTCCCTTAAAACATTACCTGATGTTTCAACTTCGCCTAATTCTATGTTACTGAAATGAATTTGATGCTTTTCCAATTCTGACTTTACAACCATTTTGCAACGATTGCAAACCATGTTTTTGATATAGATTTTCATATTCTTAAAATTTAATATTTTGGGAAAGCATATTTTTTAATATATTATAATCACATCTTAGTTGTTTAAAGGATTATTCGTTTTAAACAGCACAAATCAAAATTAAATCCAAAAAAAGAATAGAAGATTAAGACTGAATTAATAATTTATTAAGAAATTATTAAGGTGATAATTGTGCGATAATAAATATCTTAAATTAACAGGGCTACTTATCATTAAGTTGTCAAAATTCAAAAGAAAGATAGAAACTTTGCTTTTATGCAAATTCGAACTATTCCAAAATAATGACATCTTAGAGAGCTTGTAGATCATTTAGAATTTATTAATTTTAAAAATATCGGATATGTCTGATATTCCACAACAATAATATAAAATGAAAAAAGGTTTAATTATTATATCAACAATTCTATCTCTCTTGCTAGTGAATAGCTGTGAAAAGAATACTTTATCCACAAACTCACTATTATTAAATTCTGGAACAACGAGTAGTTTGAATTCGGTATATTTTACTGATAATAATACAGGATTTGCTGTTGGCTTAAATAGTAAGGGATCTAATAAAGGGATCATATTAAAAACTACGGATGCTGGTAAATCGTGGAACGAAGTACAATTCAATATTGATAACCAGTTTACAACTGTTCTGACTTCTGTATTCTTTACAAGTTCGGATATTGGATATGCGGCAGGTTGGGCAGGTACAATTATAAAAACTAAAAATGCAGGAGCTTCGTGGAGTGCTTTAGCAAGTGGAAATATCAATGACTTGCATTCAATTTATTTTACCGATGCAGATACTGGATATGCAGTTGGAGTTGGGAGGGCGCTGATTAAAACCGACAATGGAGGAGACTCCTGGTCTCCTGTTTCTTTTGGAGGACTAACATATTATGCAAATTTAAACTCAGTATTCCTGCTAAACTCTAATAATGGTTTTGCTGTTGGGAATGATGGAGTAATGCTAAAGACTATCAATCCAATTTATAGTGGTGGATTTTCGTGGGTGGAGGAATTGCATCTTAACTCAAATGAAAAGCCAAAATATTTATTCTCCATTCATTTTGTAAATGCTAATACCGGTTTTGCAGTAGGCGGATCAGATGATAAAGGTACTGTTTTGAAAACAATTGATGGAGGTAATTCCTGGTCAGTTATATTTAGTGGAGCTGATATATTATTATCAGTATATTTTACTAGTCCCACAAATGGTTACGCTGTGGGACAAGGTGGAACAATAATTAAAACAACTGACGGGGGAGACAATTGGACAAAAATAGTAAGTGGAACCGATAACACCTTAACGTCAATTTTTTCCGCTAGTAATAAGGTAAGCTATACTGTGGGTACTGGAGGAGTAATAATAAAACTAGAGGATTAATTTTATTTATATCCTTCAACCAAGACAAATCCTGCATTTCATCAAGGACTAACCTTGACGCTGACAGCTTAAAAATAAGCACAAATGCTAACTCGGAAAGTTTAATTAAGTGCCTTCCCGCTTCGCCTGTTAACCGAGACAAATTCGTTATAACATGACAAAGGCTTCGTGGGACACGGTCCGCCAACCCAGGACAACTTTGTAACCAGCGCAATAATCTATGCAAGTAACTTCTGTTCCATTTATAAAATACTGTGGCACCCGGACAGTTTCGTCTCCCGTGACAGCATCTCTGGGCTGCGGGCCGACGCGCTGGTGTCTTGCCTGCCTACCGGCAGGTAGGTTTTTTGCTCGCCATCCGGACAATTTTTCTATCTAGACAATTCCTGCTCATTTAGCGGGACTTAAAAAGCAACGCCACCTAACATGCATAGATTAATGTCTGCAATCACAATTAGAGAACTTTATGCTTTCTGCTATCATCCTGAAAATTGCAAATAATATCAAGTTATTGTATTAGAGCATTCTTATTTTTGCTTCATGACAATCTATGAACAAATCCAAAATGCAGTTGATTACATCGAAAAGAACCTTTTTGAAAGGCAATCATCGGATGAAATAGCTGATTCCGTATTTATGTCTTCTCGAAGTTTTTATAATTACTTCTGGATCATTACAGGATATACATATAAGGAATATGTTATAAAAAGGCGATTAACGGAGGCTGCTAAGATTCTATCAACTTCAAATGAAAGAATTTATAAAATTGCTTTTGAAATAGGTTATGAAAGTCACGAAGCATTTACCAGAGCTTTTAGACACGAGTTTAAAATATCTCCTCTACAATATCGAAAGTCTCAACAAATACTCAAAGGGCAGAATAAAATAAACCTTATAAATGAAATATATATGGGAGTAATAATCAAAGAATTACCAAAAATGGGGGTTGTCTGTTTTGAAGGTTATGCCCCAGATCCGGAAATAAAAGCTTTTGATAAAATGAAAGATTGGCTTAAAACGCATAAGTCTGAAGACAAGCCACAGAGGATTTTTGGTCATAATATTGATCTGAACGGAAAATTGACATATGATCCTCAAAATGCTGGCTATAAAGTTTTTGTTGAAATCGAAGACTTCAATATTAAAAAGTCTAATGCCAAAACAGAGATTATTGAGGCAGGAAGATTTATAGTAACTGGCATTGAAGGGAATATTCAATCTGATGGAAAATGGATTATGGAAGGTTGGGGCAGATTGAACAAAATGATAGAAAAAGGAAATTACAAAATCAAAAAAGCTCCAAGATGGTTTGAAGAGCATTTGGAACCTTCCAAACCCGGTAATTTAAGACTTGATTTATATTTGGAGATAGAATAATACCAAAATTGCTACGACCACCTGACACGGATGGTATAGTTAATTACCTTCCCGCTTCGCCTGTTAAACGAGAACAAGTTTGTTAAAGAATGACAATGGCTTCGCGGGACACGGTCTGCAGCCCGGACAACTTAGTAATCAGCACAATAAGTCTATGCGATCAAATTCATTTCCACTTATTAATATTTCGGTACCGTAACTATTCCTGCTACCGAGACAAAGTCAATCGGGCTGTTGGCCAACGCGCTGGTGCCTTGCCTGCCTAACGACAGGTAGGTTTTTTGCTCGTCTTCTAGACAATTTCATCGTGACACGAGACTCTCAACCGTCTACCAGGACTGGCAAAAAACGCGGCACCCCGACACGGACGCCAACGCACAAGCAAGAGTTTGGCAGCCGCCACCGCGACATCCAACGTTGCTGCCAAACACAACTTGTCCCGACCGTCGGGATGCTTTTTTGCCTACCAGGAATTCGTTGGCGAGACAACTAGATGGATCACAAAAGCAGCAAGACCACTGTGATTTATACCCACGTAGCCACCAGGGGGTTCAATATAAGACAGCAACTCATATAATTAGTGAGTATATCCTTTGTCTAACCGGGTACTTTGAGTAAATTAAGCGGTTTATTTACATTTGTTAACCTATGTTTTTGGTCCGCATAATTGGTATTATAAAATTTATACTTTTATATTCAAGTATTGCAGTCGCCCAGGTAGTAGAAAAACCTCACCAGGATTCTATTGATAATGCCTTTGAAAAACTTTATTGGGATTATTACCAGAAAGGCAATGTTGACAGTGTGTTAAAGTATGGTGGGCTAGTAATCGAATACTATCAGCGAATAAAAAAAAGTGATAAATCACTTGAATTCCATGCTGGTATCTGCGAATTTTTATTATACAGGAAAAACTCGCACTACAAAGAGCTTGCTGGCTTTTTGAATAAATATCTTAAACTGGCCGAAAAAACAAAAAACGATTTCCATATTGCCAAAGCGTATATGTTATCTTCTGATTTTTTAATTACAGCTGACATCAATATACCCGTTGCCCTTGAATATCTTAATAAGAGCCTTGAAATCTTTGTCCGGCTCAATAATCAATATCATATTTCAGTACTTTATTACAGATTTGGTGATTATTATGTGGAGATCAGATAAAAATCTGGCTCTTGATTACTTTCTAAAAAGTGCAAAAATTAAAGAATTAAACAATTTCAGGTCATGGTTATTACCTTCGTACAGAAGAATAGCAGAAGTGTACCGGCACCGTTTTAATGATTATGACAACAGCAGGTTATATTATGAAAAAGCTTTGAAAATTGCCCGTGAAATTGGACAACCGAATGCAATAGCTGATATTACTATTGAATTCGGCTGCCTTAACATGCAGTATAATAAAACCGACAGTGTTTTACAATATTTTGTACTGGCTGATAGTATAATAAAAAGAAATGGTAGTCAAAATATGATTGATAGTTACAATAGTCATTTGGGTGTTTACTACGAGAAAATAATGGATTACAAGAAGGCGTTATATTACTATAGTATGTTAACTCCTGACGTTATTGTTCAGCAAGAGTTTTTGCCTCATCCACCATTAAAGACTGCTGAGCTTTACGAAAAGTTGGGAGACTATCAGAATGCTACCAAATTTTATCGAAACTATATTTATTTAAAAGATAGTTTACAGAAATTACAAAAGGCCAAAGATTTTGCTGAGTTGGAGTTGAAGTTTGAATTGGAAAACATTGAAAAAGAATCCAAGGCCGGAATTGAAAAGCAAAAAACTATACGTGATCTGTTCATACTTCTATCCTTTTTATTACTTGTTGTAATTTATCTTTTGTTCAGAAATTATAAAAACAAGCAGCAGATACATAAAAAGCTTCGTGAAACAGATTTATTGAAACTGAGATTTTTTAGCAATATTTCACACGAATTCCGAACTCCCTTAACATTAATCATTTCTCCGTTAAGAAGAATAATTAATCATTCATCTGCTGAAGACATTAAGAAATTATCTGAATTGATGTTGCGGAATGCGAATAAACTTAAAGGTTTAATCGACCAATTACTTGACATTTCCAAGATTGAACAGGGTAATTTAATTTTAAATATTGGAAAGCACGATTTTAACCTTGTTTTTAAAACAGCGGCATCAATGTTTTATTCCTTGGCAGAAGATAAACAGATTATTTACCATGTAATTGCGACAAAGGAAAACCTTGTTTTTAAATTTGATTACAACAGGATAGAACAGGTAATCTGTAATTTATTATCTAATGCATTTAAATTTACTCAAAAGGGTGGAACTATAAAAATTGAGATTGTCAAACAAAAAAATAATGCAATACTTACTGTAATGGATACAGGCATTGGCATTCCTCAGGAAGACGTTAGTAAAGTTTTTAACCGGTTTTACCAGTCAGCTATAAGTGTTGCCGGAAACTATGAAGGGAGCGGCATCGGACTTTCTATTGTAAAAGAATATATTGAATTGCACAAAGGAAATATCAGGGTAAACAGTGAGATTAACAAGGGAACTGAGTTTATAATTGAATTGCCACTTTTAGGTTATGATGAAAATGCCACCATAAATTTAGCTGAATCATATTACTACGATAAAGTGCTGTTGGAAAAAGACAATGGAAATAAGCAAGATTTAATTCCTGATGAACAAAAGGAAACCATTTTAATTGTTGAAGATAATAAAGATTTGCGTACCTATTTATCAAATTGTCTATCGATAAACTATAATGTAATTGAATCGGAAAATGGAAGTGTTGGCGTTAGAAAAGCAGTAAAATGGATACCGGATATTATTATTTCAGACATTATGATGCCCGAAACCGATGGCTACCAACTGCTTGCTAAAGTTAAAAAAGATGTAAAAACAAACCATATTCCCGTAATCCTGTTAACAGCCAAAGCCGACCAATACAGCAAATTGGAAGGCTTGGAGATTGGTGCCGACGATTATCTCAGCAAACCTTTCGATGAAAAAGAACTTTTACTCCGTATTCAAAATATTTTGCAAAACCGTAAACGACTGCAGGAAAAACTAAGGCTGCAGTTTTCGACAAACCCGATAGAAGTATTCTCACTATCTAAAGATGAAGTATTCCTTAATAAATTAGTTAAAATTGTGGAGGAAAATATTTCCAATGCTACTTTTGATGTTGAAAAATTATCTTCTCAAACAGGACTTTCAAGGCAACAATTATTCCGCAAACTAAAAGCGCTGATTAACCAATCGCCAAATCAGTTCATCCGTACCATCCGTTTAAAAAAAGCCGCTCAATTACTAAAACAAAATACTGCCAATGTTAGCGAAATAGCCTACCTGACAGGTTTTGAAAACCTTTCGTATTTCACCCGTAAATTTAAGGAAGAATTCAAGGTACTCCCATCAGAATATCTTCATACAAATAATTAAGGTCAGGCACGTAAATAATCAATTTGTGTTAAAGGTTGCAACATTTGGATTAATAGAGTAATTCAATGGGGACCCATCTTTGTGGCAACACAGATATGTTCTATGTTTTCATTGTCTGTAAAATTTAAAAACGATTTATCATGAAACAACTCTTAAAACTATTAAGCGTTAATTATTTAATAGTGTTCATAGTGATGCAAACAGCAACCGGACAACAAACCGGAGAAATACACAAAGCAGTAGCTGCAAGCGACATAAACAAGGTCCGGGAACTTATTGAAGCTGACTCAACATTGCTGGAGTTAAAAGACAATAATGGCAATACGCCACTTAACGCAGCATGCAACGGATTCAAGAGGGAGTCAGCAATAATAAAATATCTTATTGATAAGGGTGCAGATGTTCACACAAAAAATAATAACGGAGGTACACCATTGCACGGTGTCTGTTCTATTGGCGCTTCATCGGAAATTGATCTTGTTAAACTGCTAGTTGCCCAGGGAGCAGATATTAATGCACGCGAAAACTATGGTGGTACGCCTTTACGTTATGCCATAGGCTCCCTTGATAAAGCCAGTTTTCTGATTGAGCATGGCGCCGATATTAATTCCACTTCTGATGGCAATACTATTTTGCACTACGCTCTGACTTTTTGTTCAAATGATGATCTATCAAAGCTACTTATCGAAAAGGGTGCAAAAATCAATCAAAAGGAAAAATTTGGAAACACTGAACTACATATGGCTGCTATGAGAGGTTTTGCGCAGGTGGCCCAGCTGCTTGTCAAGCATGGTGCCAATATCAATGCATTGAACAACGATAAGCATACGCCACTTTACTATGCAGCCAAACATGGCTATCGCAATGCAGCAGATAAATTGATCTCTTTAGGGGCTGACAAAAGCACTATTGGTGAAATTAACTATGGCAAAGCGCCTCAACTGTCCGCTAAGCTCAAGAAAAGTGAGGCTTACCTCTGGTATATGAGAGCAGGCGGATATGCTGTGAAAACGCAAAGTCATTTTCTTATTCTTTCTCAACAAATAAATTTCAATTCATCACCGGAAGCCGCCCTTGTCAATGGGCAGGTCAATCCGGAGGAACTAACTGGTCAAAAGATATGTGTATTAACCTCCTATCCCTGGGGGGATTTTCTAAATTCGGATGAAGATAAGTTAATTAAGCAAATCCCTGAGACTGAATTGATTTTCTATTCCGGCAAACCAACCGAAGTAAACAAGAATATTCAAGGTCTTCCATCCCATCATCTGTTAGGTCCCAACAATAATATTTCCTTTGAAGAGATAAAAGTACATTCCACTCTGAGAACACCTGGGGTGGGCTTTCTCCTTGAAGTCGACGGCTTGAAAATATTTGACTGCAAATCGTTTGCGAGCACCAAAGAAGCTTCAAAATTTGAGGAATACCGAAAAGGAATTGATTCAATGAAGCCGTTCGGGCCAATTGACATCGTGATTCTTCCCGTTAACGGTCATATTTGGTTAGAATATGAACCTTATCTCTACCTGATTGACCAGTTATCGCCAAAAGCTGTGTACCTTACCGGTGGTGAAGGCGATCCAAGTGAATACACGAAGTGCGCCAGCTTTTTACATGTACGGAAACTTCCGGTTAAATATCCGGAATCAAAAATGGATGGAGATCGGTTTCACTATCTTGGTGGTTCAACACAGAATTAAATTTGGTGTACCCTGACTCATCCTTCTGCCGTGACAAAGTCAGTAGGTCTGCAGGCCGACGCGAAGTTGGCAGCGTTCTTTGCTCTCCGTTTATATAATGTACCATGACAAGTAAATTGCGTTTTCATCACCGGGACTCATACGTAATCGGCTTTTACCGTACCCAGACAACTTGCGTACGTTTACCGGGACTGGCAAAAAACTCGCCAACTCTTACACGGACTGCACCTAACTATACCACCGAACCGTTATATTTAAGCCATGCCGTGACTGACAGAGAGACAATTACCCCTCAATGGCCTAAATATAACCCGTCAAGTAGAGATTAAATATATATCTTAGTTGTGCATAATTGTAAGAGCACTTTTTGATACTAATCTGCATGAAAAAGAAAACAATAATATTGATTTTAGTATTTGTACTTATTCTTATTTCTGGATTCATGATTAGATCGAGAGCTATATACAATTCCAGATTCAAATCAGATTACATTGAGCCTACCGACAGGAAAGAAGCATGGATACAGGATTTAAATCATTTCCAAAAAAATTATTATAAAGTATCTAAAAGCTTTCCGGTTGATTCGATTTCTAAGTCAAATCAAATAATTGACTCAATTAAGGAGAACATAGATTCATTTAGTGACACTAAAATAAAACTTTTAATTTCCCACTGCGTGAGTATGGCTGATGATGCACACACCGCAGTTTATTTTCGCAATTTCAGACGAATTCCGCTTAGATTATATTTATTTGACGATGGACTATATGTGATAAAAGCGAAGAAAGGGTTCGAGCAATTATTAGGAAAAAAAGTTGTAGCTGTTTGTGATAAATCGATTGACGAATTAATTGAGATACTTGATTATTACAAGTCTGGAAATAAATCATGGATAGAAAATGAGAGTTCCTATTTTCTTGCAAGTCCTGATTTTTTTGAAGCAGCAAATCTTTCTCTAACTTCGGATTCGATTAAATATGAGTTTGCTGATAAAAACGATAGGTTTTTTAGATATATGAATCCAATTGAAAATATTGACCAATCTGATGAATATTCTTCCTGGAGAGATTTATCTCCTACAAGTATCATAAAAACAGATACAACAGGTTGGAAACATGTAATAAATGGATTATCACTGCCTCTATATTTGTCGTATCTTAATGACAGTTACCATATTGAATATTTAGATTCCTTAAATACGATATACATTCAGATTAATGCTTCAAACGATTTAGAAGGATTTAGTCGGGCAATCAAAAATTATTTTAATTCAAATGATGTTCAGAATTTAATTATTGATTTACGATTTAACGGTGGTGGTGATTATACCAAACTTGCAGCTTTTTCAAAAACAATTCCCGAAAAGATAAATGGAAAAATATTCATAATAACGGGAAAAGCAACATTTTCTGCTGGGATATGTATTGTGGCTAGATTAAAATATTTCTCAAAAGCCAGAGCTGTAATTATTGGACAAAATTCAGGAGATAGACTTCAATTCTGGGCTGAAGGAAAACAATTTTCATTACCAAATTCTAAAATTATGGTAAGAGCTGTCAATGGTTTTCATGATTGGAAAGACGATAAATTCGAATTGTTAAAAACACCATGGATTAATCTGTTTCTAGGAGTAGCATCTAAAGACATAACTCCAGATATTCCAGTACAATTTACATTTAATGAGTACTACAAAGGTGTTGATAAGGTGATGATTGAAGCAGCAACTTTGCACAAAACTTTGAATAGCCAATAAGGGTTTACCGAGACAATTTTATCGTGACCCAAAACTCACACCCATCACCCGGACTTGGTGCCGTCTAAAAGCTTCATCGTTACACATGGCTTCTTATCCATCTACCGGGACTGGCAAAAAACGCGGCACCGCGACACGGACGCCAACTAATCAAACCGCCGGGCCGTTAGGTTTCATTGTCGGCTAAAAAATAGACTATCTGCCTTTTAGATAGTTTACAACGACAATAAAATTTTATCTGCCTACAAGTACCTTCTCAACTATTAGTTTTATTATAACACGACCGGCTACCACTCTCTCTCACTTGCATATGATAATTCACGGTTTTATATTTTTATATTTACAAACCCGGCTCATGAGCATGATCTGCAAGTCGGCCTGATCCTTGGCTTGCCTGACTTACGGCCGTTTCCCCGGACCTTTAAAAAGGCAACGAAACCTAACAGCACTGTTCAAATTTACAACATGACTTTCAAGCTCTTTATTATCTGGATTAAAATAAATGAGAGACTCTATATAAGCGAATCAAATTAATAACTAACAATTTCCAACCTTTATAAAAAAAAATTGGTGCCTATGCTTAATATCTCTGGATTTATGAATCGACATCGTCTTTCAGCCCTGGCAGGTATGATTGGACCAGTTCTCTTTGTAGGAATATTTACAATCGAAGGCTTGTTTCGCTGTGGCTATAACTCACAAGAAATGTATATAAGTGCTTTATCACTCGGTACCCGGGGCTGGATTCAAATTTCTAATTTCGTTATCTTTGGAATACTTTACCTCTTGTTTACTAGTGGCGTTTCTGTTGAGTTTAGGGATGGAAAGGCTTCCAAAGCAGGTCCATTACTATTTACAATAAGTGCAATTTGTTTTCTTTTTTCTGGTCCTTTTGTAATGGATCCCATGGATACAATTCAGAGTCAAATGAGTTTGCATGGCATGCTTCATGGAATCTTTGGAGGCATTGTTTTTTCACTTATGCCAGTAAACTGTTTTGTTTTTCTACGACGGTTTCGTGATGACCCGAAGTGGCGATCACTACAATGGTGGACCTTCGGAGCAGGACTAATAATTTCCCTGGCAGTAATTCTTCTTACCATTGTGACAAAATTACCCGAAGTACGGAATTCCTTCAAAGATTGGCTTGGCTTTATACAGCGGGCAGCTATTATTCCGTATATGATTTGGCTATTTATTTTTGCATTGGGGTTCTATAAGCGCGAGAAATTATCTTAGTAAATTCTTTATTACTTTTCGACAATTAATTGAATCAAATATCAAAATGAAAAAGAAATTATTCTGGAAAGAAGCCTGTAAATTTTTGTCAGGCGCTTTCTTCGTAACAGCCGGTGCGAGCTGGTATTTTTCCTGGTATCATATTACCGTTCCTTTTTTGGGTTCATCAATGTCACCTGAATTTTTGGGTATTCGTGGATACATACATTTCGGTTTGTTTTTAATTACATTCTACTTTGGTTTTATTAAGAAAAGTACCTAGACAATGAAAAAAATCTTTTTAGGCGTTCTAATTGTCTTCCTCCTTGGCGCCTGCCATTCAAAAAACCATTACTCTGATCTTAAGACTTGGCGTGAGGATGTTAAAGCAATTCGCACTTGGATTGAAAACTATACAGAGGCTATTAATGCTGCTGACATTGAACGAATTTTATCCTATGAAAGTGATGATATATGTTATTTCCCATCGAATCAACCGTCGTTTTCTGGCAAAGAAAATCTAAGGAAATGGTTTTTATCCTACTTTAATTATTTTAGTCCAACAGAAAGTATGGATCTTAGGCATTTTGATGTATTTGATGATTTTGCATATTTAAATGGTATCTACACAATCCATGGGAAAATAAAACAAACTGGAGAGGAATTCATAGATAAAGGCAAGTTTACTAACTTTTACAAACGACTCTCCGATGGCAATTGGATATGTACTCAATCTATATGGAACAGCGATAACCGGACTTTTGACATACACTCACAGATTCTAGATAATTTTTCAGGTACATGGAATCTAGACATATCAAAAAGTACAATTCTTCCAGATCTCATTTCTTCAAAACTAATAATCTCACAAAAAGGTAATGAACTAAATATTAACAGGATTAATGAAATAATAGACAAGGAGGCTGAAAAAAGTTCTTTCAATTATACAATTGGGAGTGAAACTCAATATAAGTTTAAATCCGGAGTCTTTACGACAACAAGTTCATTCAGTTCAGGAAAACAGACCTTTACTATTAAAGAAACCTTCATCTCTGAAAAAAATGGATTAAAACAAGAATACAAAAGAATTACTATTTATACATTATATGCAAAGGGGGAAGTACTAGATATTATTTCAGATGAGATTCGTCCCGAAGGATCCACGACACAACAAAATAAAAAACATATGGAGTTGATCTATACTAAGATGTAATTGATTCTTCTTGAATTTACTTTGACTCATATCAACATAGGAAAACAAGACAACTATTAAAATAAGCCCTACAACTTACACGGACGGTAGGGTCAATAAGCTTGTCACACTTTTTGCTTTTGCACCTGCTCACCAGACAGATTCGTAATAATGCTAAACCCGGACGCCAACATCAGCAATCAATCGAACTTCTGCATCAAGACAAATTTCTGGCTAAAGTACCAGGACGCTAGCTGGTGATTGCGTCGGGTAACGCTTACTGAACCCTACCTCCGGGCCGTTATGTGTCATAGCTCGAAAAATCCGAGACGGTCTACATTAAAGAATTTTTCATAACACAATATTTTCGTCCACCTACCAGTACTCAGTTGTCTGGAATAGTTTATCATGACAAGACAATTTCGTATCTTATACCGGGACTTAGAAGAGCTAAGCCACATAACAGCTTCTATCTAATTTATCATTTAAATACTATATTTATTCTCATTATAATTGATAATTAAAGCTTAACAACATGAAAAAGAACAGAGGCGTACTGATTATACTACTTCCGGTAGTAATAACACTTTCCTTATTTTTAGTTTTTTACTCAAGAATTCAATGTAAAGTAAGTGATGCTGGTTTTTGGTTTATTCTCGCATTAGGAATGTCGATAGGAGTCGCATTGACTCGATTTGCCCAATGGTCAAAAGCAGATAAAACTGACTCAAAATAACAAAAACGATACGAGTAGCAGGAGCCAAATTTTCTGCTTGACAAGAATAAATTGCTACGACCACATAACACGGACGGTTGGGGGAATAAACTTGTCACAATTTTTGCGCGCCACATTGACAGTTTTTTCGTGACTATAAACCTTCTACCCATAAACCAGGACTGGCAAAAACCATACAAAACAAGGGTTTCTATGAAATATGATTTTTTAGAATACAATTGGAACAATTTTTGCGGTTAACGTTTTCACACTGATCCAACATCTTATGAAAAAAGCTATCCCAACTTCGATTATCTGTTTAATTCTTGGTGGTTGTGCCCCTTTGGAACCTGACCATAATTTTCAATACGAAATCATTGTTACTGATACGGCAACAAATCTTCAAAGTCTGAATTCAGCAAATGATGATTACAACTCAGATTTACCCTACCCTGGTGCAAGAAGCGAAATATATTTTTCATCAAACAGGAATAGTGGAGGAGATAATTTCGATATCATTAGTAAAGCTATAGACATATCTTATCATGAGAAGGATAACATCTTGAATTTCTCAATCCCTACAAATACTGGTTATTCCCCTTTTCAATCCAAACTACTTACATTGATTAATACCCAGAATGACGAATTAGGTCCATTTTCATTTTCTGGTACAAACGGATGGAATTATTTTTTCTATTCGAATAATGAATCAGGAAATTTCGATATCAAATTCGTCCATACACCAAGCCTTGACTGGGGTTCTCATGATGGTCAAGAGCGTCTATTTGGTCCAGGTAGCGTGACTTTGGTAAATTCTACTTCTGATGATTTATATCCCACAATTAATCAGGACAAATCTAAACTATTCTTCTGTAGTAATAGAGAGAATGGATCATTTGATATCTATAGCATTAACTTAAATTCAGAAGTCCTCCTTCATGATTATTTAACCAGCGCAAATTCAGTTCCAATATCTAAGGAATCAGTGTTATCGAGTAACTCAAATGACAAGTGTCCGTCAATAAATGGGAATTTTATGGTTTTTGCATCTGATCGGGCAGGTGGCTATGGCGGTTATGATCTGTATTACTCACGATTTATAGATAATCAGTGGAGCACACCTGTGAATTTTGGAGATAAGATAAATTCCTCAAGCGATGAATACAGACCAATAACCTTCTCTTTTTTCACTTATTTCGATCTTATGATCTTCTCATCAAATAGACCTGGCGGCAAAGGAGGATTTGATTTATATAGTGCCAAAATCAATGATCTGATAAAAAAATAATAAAGGTCAATATTTGAAAGGACACAATAAAAATGACGCCACACACAGGTAAGAAAAAAGCGCCACTATGGCTTTTATACAGTCGTTAGCGTTCATTGGAGAAAAACAACGATAAGTAACTGGATATAATTCTAAAATTTGAAAATTATGAAAAGGAAAAACAGTATTTGGGTTTGCTCATTAATTGTAATGGGATTTGTATTTATCCTTACCAATGGTTGCAAAAAAGATGATAACAATAATCCAGCAATACTTGTGATAGGTCAAACTTATCAGGGAGGCATCATTGCCTATATCTTACAAACCGGAGACCCTGGTTACGATGCAAAAGTACAACACGGCATTATAGCTGCACCAAGTGACCAGAGTACAGGCATACATTGGTATAATGGAAGCTTTACAATAACAGCCGCAACTGCAACAGCATTAGGCACAGGGAATGATAACACTGCCACTATTGTTGCCAGTCAGGGAGCAGGAAACTATGCCGCTAAAATATGTTCAGATTTAGTATTAGGTGGTTATAGCGATTGGTATTTACCCAGTAAAGATGAATTAAACAAACTTTACCTAAACAGAGTAACGGTTGGCGGTTTTGCTACTTTCACCTATTGGAGTTCTACCGAGTATAATAACAACTACGCGTGGTACCAGTACTTCAGTACTGATGGCAATGCTGGCTTCCAGAGCGGTGCCGGTAAGGATATCACAACCCATGTGCGTGCTATTCGGGCTTTTTAACAATTTATCTATTTAACCACGAAAAAATGAAAAAAGCACTGCTTTCAATTTATATTGGTTTCTCATCAATTGCACTTTTGATCGCCCAGACAGATACCGCAACTTTGACCAAAATTGGTGATAAGGCTCCTCTCTTTAGCTGTAAAACGATTGATAATAAAACAGTAGATATTGCTCAGTTACAAGGCAAGATTATTTTGATCAATTTCTTTGCAACATGGTGCGGCCCATGCAATCAGGAATTACCATTATTGGAGAAAAATATTTGGGATAAGTACAAAAACAATCCCTCTTTTGATTTAATAATTTTAGGAAGAGAGCATACTGAAAAAGAGGTTCGTGACTTTGTAAAAACCAAGAAATTTACAATGCCGTTTGCTCCGGATCCAAATCGGGATATTTTTAAGCTATATGCAACGCAATCAATTCCAAGAAATATCATAATTGGAAAAGATGGAAAGATTATTTTCCAAAGTATCGGTTACAATGATACAGAATTCAAGAGAATTGAAGCATTCCTGGCTGAAAAATTAAAATAGATCCCTTTCTTAATCCTTGATAAGCAGGGTAAAACATAATTACAACTATTCGGCAAAAAGCACGCTATACCTGTCTTGCCACCGGGACAATTTTACAGTTAATGCACCAGGACCAGTGACCGGATGGCTTCGTCAGGCAACACAACCTCCCCTTATTGCCGGGCCGTTATAAGCCATTGGTCCCGGCATCTACGACTTATAAATAACCGATTCCGGTACTGCAAAAAAACATTTAATCAAATAATCTATCCGTAAAATCTATATCTTCAAAATTTTAATACTCTGCTAAAATGACAAATGAATCTTTAGATGAATTACGCTTAAACTTATCTGTAAAATCAAAAAATGGCCTTGATTTTACATTATCAGCAGGTATTATTTGGATTATAATTGCATGGATATGGACACTCAAATTCAAATCATATGATAAGTCAGTATTTACGTTTATTGTAGGAGCCTTAATGTTGCCGTTGGCATTTTTGTTTTCTAAACTGTTTAAAACTACCTGGACAAATAAAGACAATCCGTTACAACCATTAGGACTTTGGATTAACTTTTCACAGCTGTTTTACTTTACTTTCCTGGTTTTTGCTCTTATTAAGTTTCCTGACTATTTTGTCATGGTCTACGCAATAATTACTGGTGGACACTTCTTTCTCTTTGCGTGGTTTTATAAGACCAATTTATATGCTGTATTTGCTGGCATTATTTCAATAGGTGCTATGACTCTTGGACTGCTACTACCAATGACAGAGATTTTTTTTATTCCAATATTTATGAGTGTTTCTCTGGTAGTTCTTACTATTTTACTATTTTTTGACAGTAAAAAAAAGCAGTTGTTAAAAACTAATTGATACAGCTCATAACGAGACAAATCTGACTCATTTATTGAGCCCAGAATCTATGCGAGTAAAATCGTACTTTCCTGTCAAATTTTGTGGCACTCAGACTGATCCTGATGCCGAGACAAAATTATTAAATAAATCCGCACACAGTATATGAAGATTTCAATAGTAGTAAACGGAACACGGGGAGATGTTCAACCAATGCTTGCTCTAGCAATTGGACTCAAGAAAAATGGACATGAAGTAATTCTTTGTGCCCCACCTGAGAATGAAGAACTCGTAACTAAGTATAATTGTCCATTTGTGGCATTTGGTCCGAATTATCTGGAACTGTTTAAAAAGAACTCCCAATTTAAGGGTGGAGCTACAGCAGCACCTACTCCAAAAGAGATGAAAAAGGAAACTGAGAACCAGATAAATAAGCTACCTGGAATACTTACAGGTTCTGATCTAGTAATAGGGGTAGGATTTGTTTTAGGTGTTCATACTGTAGCAGATATATTAAAAATCCCATATCAATTTGTTATTTTCTATCCTGCACTTTTAGGGACTAGTAAAACAGATCCCATTTTATATCGCATATTATTTGGATTTGGCCGTTCCATGACAAATAAGGTGATGAAAAATTTTATAAATAAAAAACGAGCAGAAGTTGGCTTACAGCCAATTAGAGATGTATGGGAAAATTGGATGGGAAAAAACGTCATAGTTGCTTGTGATAAAGAATTATGTGAAGTTAAAGAAGGAGTTTCATTTAATTTTACCCAAACCGGATACATGCCTCTCTCTTCACAAAATGGCTTGCCCGAAAAAGTTGAGAAATTTCTTACTTCAGGGAAGGCCCCGGTTTTCATCGGTTTTGGTAGTAACCCTGTCTCTCGTCCTGAAAAATTCAATCATATTTTTAGTGAGGTATTTAAGACAACAAATCAAAGATTAATAATATCCAAAGGGTGGGCCAATTTGCCAGAGAATAATTCTTCTGATATTCTATACGTCGATGAAATGCCTTTTGAGCTTCTTTTCCCAAGATTAGCTGCAATTGTATATCACGGAGGTACTGGTACGATGGCAGCAGCAACAAGAGCAGGTATACCTCAGGTAGCATTTCCCTTTATGGCTGATCAGTTTGGGAATCGGAAACAGATCGTCAAACTAGGATTAGGACCAAATTCTTGTGATTTCAAAAAACTATCCTCAAATAATCTTTCTTCAGCGATTAAAGAATGTGTTACTAACGAAAAGTATAAGGAAAAAGCTATGGTGATTTCGAGACAACTTCAGGATTCAAATGGACTTGAAATGACTCTGAAACTTATTGAAGATGAGCTTAAAAAATAAAAACCGGTAGCTAACTCGGATGGTTTAATTAATTGGCTTCGGGGAACTCGGACCGGATAATCATTCGTATTGCTTCGCAAATAATGGTTTATGTCGGTCCCCGGTTGGCTGCGCCAAGATTATCAGTTAAATTCCAACTAAAACAAAAAAACATTCTTACACGAAAAAACAGATTGTACTATTTGTTCCAGATTTTCTTCTTTCAGTCAGGATTTTGCCTTTGATCACCATTTAATAATTTTTATAACAAATTGTGGCTTTTTTGGAATAATGATATATCATTTATTTTATCCTTCACAAAATGTGAGTCTTATAGGTATTTTTTAAATCTTTTTTAAGCTGTTTTTCATACTTCATTTAAGAGTTTATTTTCAATACAACGTAATATATTTGTTGTCAAAGTATTTATAAATAAACTAAACTTAAAATCTATGAGAAATTTAAAAAGTGTATTAGCTCTGTTGTCACTGATACTGTTATCAGGCTTAAATCAAGTAAAAGGACAACCTCCGAAAAGATTTGATATCAGTACAAGAATTCAATTTCAAGTACAGTCAGAAAACAGCGAAATAAAATTTCCCGTTTTTCAACAAGGATCCCTCACATTATTGATCAGGTCAACTATCTTCGAGGGAGAACTTACAATCGAACTCTACGATGCCAAAGGTGAAAAACAAGCTAACTTTTTTGTTGCAAATCAGTCACTGCTGACTAAACCAGATACAATAAAGAAACCAATTAGTGAAGCTGTGAAGGGAGAAATTTCAAAGAAATTTGATAATCCGGTTAAAGGGGAGTGGGCAGTAAGAATAATTCCAAAAAATGCCGGAGGCTTCCTTGAAATAAACTCCAGCCAGGATTCAAAGCAGTAAGTCAAATTATGTTTTAATAAATTATAATCCAATGATATTAATACATGAACATCTATAAGAAGCTATTGCCCCTTATTTTAATAGGTATATTTAGCCAGACTGGGAACTCCCAGTCAGGGATTAGCGGACATATAAATATTGATACCGCGATTTGGACACCTGTAGTTTATTTGTCTCTTATCGATAATTTTGACCAGATGAATTCCATGACAAACGAAATGATTATCGATAAGGCTTCTATCGATAGTCAGGGGAACTTTAAAATCAGTACTCAATATCTTCCTGATGACGACCACCTATTCAGGATTCATATTGCAAGAAGAAATGATCCTCCGGCAACATTAACAATTGGAGGTAAAGATGAAAATCATGTATTTTTCATCGCAAACAGACACTCAAAAATCCTATTAAATGATGTAGGGACAGTCGACTTCCTTAAGGATGTAACCGTCAGCGGTTATTCTCCAAATAATAATTATAGAGAAATTAATGAAATATCCAGTTTTATTGACTCTACAGGATTTACCAGCTCTATTATTAAAATTGACTTAATCAGAAATGCTATTAATGAGAAACTTCGTTTTTATGCGGATACCTGTTCTAATCCACTAGTCTCATTATATGCACTTTATAAAAGTCAGTTTGATAAAAATTATGCAGTAAATCAAGAGTATTACCATAAGTTCCTCAAAAAATGGAAAAATGAAAAGTCGACATATTTTGTTGAATTCAGAAAAAAGATCCCTATATCTCAAAACAATAACCGTTTCTTGGTTTTTTTAATTGGGGGAGCAGGTATAATTCTTGGATTCCTTTTATGCTTTGCATATTTTAATTTTATAAAAAAAGATCAAAATCCTCTCCATGATTTAAGTGTACAAGAGAGAAAAATTTTTGCGTTGATAATGGAAGGTAAGTCAAATAAAGAAATCTCCGATAATCTATTAATTGGTCTGAGCACTGTTAAATCGCATGTTAATAGCATTTACACAAAGCTTGGTATAAACTCCAGGAAAGCTGCCTTGAATTTAAACCTTGACAAAAAAACTCCCGGGACTTAACCTTATATTCAACTTTACAAGTGGATGTGTAATTTGACTAAAAAACGCCCTATAACTCGGTCGGTTTAATTAATTAGCTTCGCTGAGCTCACTTCGTTCGGTTAGCTTCAGGCTTCGCCGCCTGTCTCAACCCTAAAATTTGTCTAACTGGGCTGAGGCGGATTCGGCTGGCACAGTCCGCAGCCCGGACAGCTTCTTGATCGGCTGCCGGCTGACGCTCAGGTGCCTTGCCTGTCTGCCGGCAGGCAGGCTTTTTGCTCGCCACCTAACAGCTAAAAAGAAAAATTTGATCCATATTTTTAAAGTCTGTATATTTATTCAAATTCTGCATCATGAAACTTTTTCCAAGTCTTTTATTCATTGCGATTTTTTGTTTTGGACCCATTCAGGCTCAAAAGATTAACTACCAGGCATCTTTCGAAAAAGCTAAAAGCCTGGCAATACAACAGAAAAGACCTCTGGCAATATTAATAACCATTGAGCCACCGGTTTATTCTCCAAATTTCCTGAAAGGACTTGATGATGATAGAGTTATTGAGAAGTTTAATAGTTGCTTTATTAATTACAAAGCAGACAGGTCTGATACTGCAGCCTCCGGGAAAATTATCAGAGAATATAAAATATTTCGGTTTCCTTCATTTATTTTTTTAGATGCAAAAGGGGGATTTATGTTTACCGATATAGCCTTCTTATCAAGGCCTCAGCCATTACTGGATATAGCTGAGAAAGCTATTTCTTCAACAAAAGAAAAGTCATTGGTTGAATATGATAGTAGCTATGCTGCTGGCAATTATAGCATAGGTTTTTTAAGAGATTATATTCTACGAAGAGAAAAGTCGGGAATAACTGATAACGCTGAGCTCATAGAGAAATATGTATTTGGATTAAAAGTATCGGATCTTTATAACTATAGTGAAGTACTATTTATTTTAAAAGCCGGTCCAACTGCAGATGGGAATGCCTACAAATTAGCCAGCTTAAATAAACCTTTGATGGATAGCATTTTTAAATCAGAAGCACTGGCTGATCGCATTGCAATGAACAATGCCACAATAACAAATACGATGAATAGTGCTATTGCCAGTAAAAGTTTTTCAAGGGCGATGGCAGCAGCAAATTTTACTCGAAGCACCTGGGCAAGTAATCCTATTGAAGGTCAAAAAAATTGGAATTTAAAAATAATGCAATATTACATAGGGGTAAAAGACACGACTAAATATTTACAGCAAGCCTCTTCTTACTATGAACAATATTACATGCGTCTTACTGTAGATTCTGTGAGAAAACGTGATTCATTAAACTATATAAACGCCAGGAAAAACGCAAGAGAAATTTCCAGAACGACAATTAACGATACAACGATAAGGCGAACATTCGGCTTTTCATACTCAAAAGACAGTTATGCTACTGAACTGAATAACGCAGCATGGACTTTTAATCAGATGGCTGTCAACAAAAACGATTATCTATTGAAAGCGATGCTATGGAGTAGGCGAGCTCTTGAGTTAAGCGCAAAACCAGCTTTTTATGATACCTACGCTCATTTATTGTATAGATTAAAGTTCTTCGATGAAGCTGAGAGTATGCAGAAAAAAGCAATTGAAATAGGGAAAGCAGAAAAAATAGACACAAAGCTATTCCAGCAGGAATACGAAAAAATCAGAAAGAAAACTTTATAAATTCTTTCATACAAAATAGTAATCTGCTACGACCACCTAACACGGACGGTTGGGGGAATTAACTTGTCACAATTTCTGGATAAAATATCAGGATCGTGACCGGTGCTTGTGTCGGGTAACATATACTCCCTCAATCGCAGGGACGTTAACATTTAGGTCTGGCACCCAGGCACCTTAACAAATATCTTTCAGGGGGGACAGTATAATACCAAACTTAAAGGGCCAAATGCTAACAAAAAAGTACATAAAGTCAACGGATTACAAGCGATTTGACCATCGTGCCGATCAAAGACAGGATCTAACGTAAAGTTTTTTTTATTATATTATCAAAAAAAATTTATGTCATCAAATCAAGATTTCGTAGACTATGTAATTGGACAATTACAATCTGCAGGGGATATAACATTTAAGAAAATGTTTGGTGAGTATGCTCTTTATTCTGGAAATAAAATATTCGCACTCATTTGTGATAATAAACTTTTTATAAAACCAACCAATGCGGGCAGGAATTATATTAAGGATGTAGTTGAAGCCCCGCCGTATCCTGGTGCAAAACCGAGTTTTTTGGTAGAAGAAAGGATCGAGGACCACGAATGGTTGAGTACTCTGGTTAAATTAACGGTAAGTGAACTTCCTGAGACAAAACCGAAGAAGAAGAAAATGAAAGGAATAGCCCCTGAAAACAAGTAGCAAACATATAAGCTACGACCATGATATCCAGTCTATTAAAAAAAACATTTGACAAATACTATTCACTCCCCATTGCATTTTGGGATTCGATCTCAAGATTAGGTAAATTATCAATCGTAAATAAAGAGTCAACTATTAAGAAACCTTCCCAGGTAGAAAATCAGTTGTCTTTTTTAATAAGTGGTAGTGGAGGAATCTTACTATGGGAAAAGGATAGTTATATCTGCACAGATATGGTATTGTGTCCTGATTTTCTCTGCGACTACCTCTCATTTATCACCAGAAAGGCAACTCCTTATGAGGTAATTATTTTCGAAAAATCTGAAGTATTCTCAATAACATATCAGGAACTATCAGGTTTTCTTCAAAGAAGTGATCACGGTGACAAATTCTGGAGATATGCCCTTGAAGCACTGTACATTGATAAACACCTTCAGTACATTCAATCAATGACCAGGACTGCAAGTGAGATTTATAAATTAATGCAGGAGTATCAGCCTGAAATCATTCAAAAAATACCACAAAAATATATTGCATCATATCTGGGTATTACGCCTCAGAGTTTGAGCAGGATAAGAAAAAAGACAAAAATTTAATTTATTACCATATGATAATTTCTTTTAGCTTATGACTGTCTACTTTTGAAGTAACATAATTGCTTCAGAATGAACTTAAAATTATTTCGATTTTTTACTCTTATGCAGGTATTTACTGTCGGTCAAACCTTAAATAGTCAGATTAATGATGATGAACTTAAAAGTCTGGTTTCTCAAACCAGACAAAAATTTGGTTTGCCAGCTATTGCAGTGATAATTACAAATTCAAATAAGATACTGAACTATGAGATTCAGGGAGTTCGGGTTCAGAACACAAAGAACGAGGTTGAATCTGCTGATTTTTTCCATATTGGCTCCTGCTCCAAGTCGGTTCTTGCTGTTATTGCAGCAAAATTAATCGAACAAAACAAAATTTACTGGAATACAAGATTCTTCGAAGTATATCCCGAATTGAGAAGTGTAGCATTAAAAGACTATTATGAAATAACTCTTGAGGACCTGTTTCTGTGTAAAGCCGGAATTAAAGGATTTACAGATACAACTGATGTTTTCCCCGAAGTAGACAGGAGCAAAGGCGAGATACGATACCAGTTTGCAGAATGGCTGTTTAAGCAAAAACCATCCTCGAACTTTAAAAACGGGAAATTTGATTTCCGGTACTCAAATGCCGGTTATACACTGGCTGGACTTATGCTTGAAAAAGTGTCGGGCATGAAATACAGTGAGCTTATCGATCATTACTTTGATAAAGCGTTTGGAACAGAGACATTTATAGGTTTTCCCAACAGAATAAGTGCTGATCAGCCCTGGGGACATTTAATAAATAAAACCAATGTAGAAATATACCCGCCGTATCATGAGTATCACATCCCTGATCTGATAACACCTGCTGGTGATTTAAGTATGAAACCCGAAGACTTCGCAAAATATATTCGATTGAGTCTTTCGGGTCTTCGCGGGGTTGACAATTTTTTAACGTCAGAAAGCTACAAGTATATCCACTACGCTCATAAAGGATTTTCAGTAGGAGTCTTTAACAGCAAAATGTCGGGATATCAATTTTCGGGAATGGATGGTTCTGCCGGGACATTCTTTTGTAGAGCAATCCTTGTCCCTGAAAGTGATTTTGCATTCATCATCATGACAAATTCCGGATCAGGATCAGGTAGGATGAGACCAATTGACTGGTTGACAATGAAAATAGTAAAGAAATACTACAAATTGTGGTGGAAATTTTGGTTGTGATGAATATCAACGTTTTAGCATGACAAAGGCTTCGCGAGACACGATCGGCAGCCCGGACTACTTCTTAATCAGCCCCCATAGTCTATGTGAGTAAATTCTTTAGAAATTGTCAAACTTTGTTGCACCCCGACAAATCCTGCTACCGAGACAATGTCAACAGGGCTGCCAGCCGACACACCGGTGCCTTGACGCGTGACTTTCATTTCCCATAGAAAAACTTACAACATGCAGATGATTTATTTAACTTTGAATTAAATACATGAATTCAGACAAAATGAATAAGTCAGAAAAATTCTGGGACAAATCAGCCAGTAAATTTGATCAGGCAGAGAAAAAAGATGAACAGTCTTACATCAAAATTGTTGACCAAACTAAGAAATATCTTAAAACTAGTGATATTGTTTTAGATTTCGGATGTGGGACTGGTCTAATATCCAATGAAATTGCAGGCTATGTGAAATTAATCTGTGCAGTTGATATCTCGTCTAAAATGATTGAAATCGCAAAAAATAAAGCAGACAATCGCAAAATTCAAAATATAGACTTCACACACTCAACAATATTTGATGAAAGATATAAAAGTGGTTCATTCGATGTAATCTTAGCTTTTTATATTCTGCATTTATTGGAAGATGACCAAAAGACAATTCAGAGGATAAATGACTTATTAAAACCAGGAGGATTAATTATTTCGGTAACACCTTGTATTGGAGAGAAGTTATTTTTAAATTTTTCGTTATCCCTTTTAAGTAAAATTGGATTAGTCCCAGATATAAAATCATTTAAAATCAATGAATTAGAAGTTTTAATTACTAAAGGAAATTTTCAGATTATCGAAAATGAAAGTTTGCATCAAGGTTTACCGCAATACTTTATAGTTGCAAAAAAGATATAAAACTTTAACTCAGTTTAAACCGGGACAACTTCAGCCCGGTTAACAAGATTGGTGTCCTGACAAAAAACCTGGTTCCGGCTACCAGGACTTTGCAAAAACCCAGCACACATTTGGACGCAGAATATTTTAGCTCATATGCAGTATATTGATTTAACCTCTCATTAACAGATATTTAACTTTGGTTTAACTCTCCGATTGAATATAGTGAAGTAATTTTATCATGACATGCACCAACCTGAATTCCATTGTTAATTAAAACATGTGTTCAGAGGATTTAATCTATTTTAATAATTACTAACACTAAATTCAATGAGAAACCTTGCTGCCTTTATTTTTGGATTGGGATTACTATTTTTCCCCGGACTTTTACACTCTCAAAGTCAATTAAAAATCGGACATGTAGACATTATGAAAATATTGTCAGAATTACCGGAACGTGATAGTGCGCAAGTCGTATTGGATAAGGAGGCCAAAGAAATAAAAACCTCCTTTGAAGAGATGCAAGTCATCTACAACAAATTAGTGGATGACTATACAAATGGACTAGCCACATATTCTGCCTTTGTTAAAAAAACCAAAGAGGATGAAATTCTCGATAAGCAAAACCGAATACAGGAATTTGAACAAAATGCGAGAACAACTTTAGATAAGAGAAACACTGAACTACTACAGCCAATATATGAAAAAATAATCAAGACTATAGAAAAAGTAGCAACAAGTAACGGCTTTACATATATCCTTGATGTTAGTAAAGGATCTGTTGCTTTCACATCAAAAGATAGTCAAAACATTGATCAGATGGTTTTAGCTCTCTTAAAATGAGACAATTCAAAAATATTTCATCTGCAACAGCGAGCCGCGATTTGCAGGGTTCAATGTAATGAAAACAATTGGCACAAATGCTAATTTCAAAATCAGCTCTGCAACATTTAATTTGTCTTCACGTCTTTGACTAAAACAGGAAATGAAAATACATAAACTAAATTTTTCGCTACTTCTATCAATTTTTTTTATTCTTACCACCTCCAATGCATATCCATGCACAACTTTTGTTTTACGTACTGAAAAGGGACTTGTCTTTGGACGGAATTTGGATTGGATAACCGGGACCGGGTTGGTTTTGACAAACCCAAGAAACCTGGCGAAGACAGCATTGGTGGATCCTTCAGAAAGGGCGATTAAATGGGCATCAAAATTTGGCAGCATCACATTTAATCAGGTCGGAAGAGAATTGCCATATGGTGGAATGAACGAATCTGGACTTATCGTGGAACATATGACTTTAGATGAAACGATTTATCCTTCCAAAGATAATCGTTATGCAATTGGAGCATGTCAATGGATTCAATTTCAGTTGGACAATTATTCAACCATTGAAGAGGTCATAAATAGTGACACTTTGTTAAGAATTGTTGACCCTACCTCGAAATTCCATTTCCTTGTCAGCGATAGATTCGGACATGTTGCCTCAATAGAGTTTCTTAATGGGAAAATGATATGTCACACTGGAAAGTCTCTTCCATTTGAGACACTGGCAAACAGCACTTATGAAAAATCTATTGATTGTTACAATAAAAATGGAGATACAAAATCAAATTTATCTCTATACAATTACTGTACCGCAGCTAAAAGAATTGAGGGATTCAAATCTTTAGAAAGTGATTCGGGTATTAAACAGGCATTTGACCTCTTAGGAGCTGTAAGTCAAGGATTAGGGACTAAATGGAGTATAGTTTATGATTTAACCAATATGAGGATTTACTTTAAGATTTTTGAAACGCCTACGATTATTGGAGAACAAAAAATCTTTCTAAAGCAACCTGGTATGGCTGATATAAAATTTATCGCTTTCAAAGATTTAGATTTCTCTTGCAACAAAACACCAGAAGCTCTTGATTTAAACATTGATAAATCTGGAAATATGAAACCATATTTTGTTGAATATTCTTCCAACATCAATAGGGACTTCATATCGAAAGCATTTACATTTTTCAAAGGTTGGGGTGTTAATATCAATATAACAGAAGAAGAAATTGACGTCTTATCTAAATACCCGGAATCATTTAAATGCACGACGAATAATTAACACTTAGTTGCTTCTAACTCTTTATTTTAAGCACGACAACAACAGCACAAATTTTAACCCGGATTCTCAGATATGAAAGACATTATTCAAATTTTATTGAGAACATATTTTTCAAAGGGAAATGGGGAAGCGAACTTCAATATGCAATGCTTAAACGAGAATGGGATGCAAAACAATCCTGATCATCTTTGAGTAGAAATGACGGCCATTCTTCATGACGAATGAATTGGGACAAAGAAGCTACGCACCTGACAGCCTTAATAAAATATAGTATCCTGACAAAATAGTACGGGAACCGACTCATTATTAAAATAAAATTGACTTGTGCTTTTTGGTTGTGTAACTTTATGTTCTAAATAATACGGTATGAGAACTGGTAATCCAATCGACGGTATGTATTTTTTCTTGCTTATTTTTCCAATTGTACTAAGTCTCTGGATCGGTGATCTCTTAAGAAAAAAGATCTTGTCTCATCTTGTTTTAGAAAGTTATTGGAGTCATAATCTTTCAACCTTTGTTGGCATTTTGGTAGAAATAATAATAATTATAACCGGCGTTTCAATAGGCCTTATCCTAATAAAACTGGTCTGACCAGATTTCGGCCGGGCTCGTCGTACTGAATGTAATCGACTTTACCGTACCCCGATGCTGGCGGTAACTCATTAAACCACCTGGCCGTCATAGCCATAATTCACACTCGAAATTAACCCATAATATTTTAACAGTACCTATTTGATATGTTAAGAATGATCTATATGTTTATACAGTAATGATTGAGATAAAACTCTTAATGCCTTCACCCAAACGACAATCGTTCATATACGGAGAATTTTGAACCTGACAAAAATTAATAAACATTCTTATGGATACCCTTTATCTTGACAACAAACCGTGGAGCTATATTCGATTTGGGATAGGAATTTTATCTCTGATAGCTGCTTTATCATTTCTATTAGCTGATCTTGGAAATCTTAGTCGTTTAGACTACATATTGATTTTCGGTTTCTCTCTTACCGGACTAATCCATATAACAAATGATTTCGGGACTCAAAAAACTTACCTTCAACACAATAACTACAGTCTGATAATAAAATGGATCAATAAATTAAGACCTCAAAAAATTAACTTCACTGAGATTGAAGGAATTTACCTAAGAAAGACAGAGATAATTATAAATCATAAAACAAGTAAACCTATAAAGTTAAAATTGCTGGTATTCAGAACGGACCAAAAAAGAGAGTTATTCGAATTTTTCATTAATCTTTCCATGACCTATGAATTGAAATTATCCAAACAATTTACTTGATAGCAGTTAACCTGCACGAACGCACTATAGCGGTATCATTAATATTATTACAAGAGACTATAAAAAATCCTTTAAAATCCTCAAATATTTTAAACTTATATAATTGTTATGAAAAGTCTAAGAATCATCTCTTATGTTATTATGTCTTTGGGTGTACTGGTATTTATCGTTGGGCTACTCTTTAAAATTCAGCATTGGCCAGATATGTTTAATGGTTTGACAACGGGCCTGATATTAATCATTACCGGATCAGTGCTTTTTTTAATTAGTCTGGTAAAAAGACAAAAATAATTCGCACTATAAAAGCGAGTCAGCAGCAATTTAGTGAAACCCAATACAACAGATGAACAGACTAGACAGACTAACAAGCATACTCATTCAACTTCAATCTAAAAGACTTTCAGCATAGAACACTATTTAGAAGAACGTTCAAAAAAAATATTTTAGACCCCTGACAAAGGGTTGTCCTATGTGCCTTTTAGATTTGCTTCATAATTCAATTAAAAATGAATAAAAAAGCAATTTTATTAATCGTCATTGCTTCTCTTTCAGGAAGTGTAAGCAAGGCACAAACACAAAAAAGTATGACAGCAAAACAAATCACAATCAGAGACAAACAAGTTGAAATCAATTATTTTCAACAAGGAAAAGGCGACACAACACTTCTGTTTTTACACGGCTGGTGTATTGACGGAACTTATTGGAAAAATCAAGTAGATTATTTTTCTAAAAATTACAATGTTTACGCAATTGACTTACCCGGTTTTGGCAAATCTAAAGCAGAAAGAACAAATTGGACTATAGAAGAATATGCCAATGATGTAACAGCATTTATTGACACAATGAACTTAAAAAATGTAGTAATCATTGGACATTCAATGGCTGGCGAAATTATGTTGCAAACAGCATTAAGCAACAATCCCAAAATAGTCGGAATTGTAGGCGTTGATAATTTCAAATTTATTGATGTTTCATTTACTCCGGAGCAGATGAAACAAATGACAGACTTTTTTCCAATGCTGCAAAACGACTTTAAAAATTCTGCACCTGTATATGCAGACATGATGCTTTTTCACCCAACAACTTCAAAGGAAGTGAAAGACAGAGTGAAAACTGATTTTGCAAATTGCGATTCCGTTATAGGCTATGGAACATTTATGAACCAAATGCAATATGCTTATACCGATGCACAAAGACTGGAACAGCTTAATTATAAGTTATACTTAATAAACAGTGACGGTTTTCCAACAAACGAAATCGGACTTAATAATCATTGCAAAAGTAGTTTTCAAGTTCAAACTATCGCTGCAACAGGACATTATCCAATGATAGAAAAACCGACTGAATTTAATTTGATTTTGGAAAAGGTATTGACAAGTATGAAATAAACTGCTGCTAACTCGGATGGTATAGTTAATTAGCTACGGTGAACGAAGCCGGCTGACGCGCTGGTGCCTTACCTGCCTGCCGGCAGGTAGATTTTTGGCTCGCCATCCAGACTATTTCAGAGATTGAAAATTACTCTAAACAGAAAATAAAAAGCTACGCATAACTCCCGTTAAACTAACTAATGCTAACTTTCAAAACCTATTTTTAGATTAACAGTGCCATGATAAAATACAGACGATTTCAATTCGGATGGGTAATAATTGTAGTTTTTCTAATCACCATTGTATGGATAACATTTGCCTATATCCATCAATGGGGCAATAACCCAATTGATAAATATAGCTATATATTCTTTATAGTCCTTTTTGGTGGAATTTTGTCAGGGTTTTATGGTATGACAATTATTGTAACAGACAAACAAATTAAGATAAAGCTTGGCGTTGGTTTTTACACAAAAAGAATTGACCTGTCAACTATAAGTTCGGTGAATTCGCTGACCTATCCTTTTTATTGTGGGTATGGTATCAGGATTGTTAAAAACGGTTTACTTTTTAATGTAAGTGGAAGACATGCAGTAGAAATAAAGTTCAGGAATAAGAAAAACGTGATTCTAATTGGAACTAATGATTGGGAGAAACTCAAAGATGCTATCGAAAGTAACATTATTAAGAATGTGACTTCCTAATCTAATATTTTAGAATACCTGAAATAAAGACGAATCGCTGACACGAACAGTTAGGGTAATAAACTTGCAAGGGCACACTAATTTACAACATTAGACATGAACCAGAATCAAAATAAAGTCGCAATAATCTATTGTTAATAACGAGAATTAAAGAAGTCGGACTTAAATATTAACTTAATATGGAAACACAAAATCAAGAATGCTGCCCCAAATTTGATATTGAAAAATGGGACAAAAAAACAATTGAATGGGAAAATAAACTATTCCTTAAAGAAACCATTTCTACATTCTTTCATATCCCTTTCCCACCGATGATTGGGAAAAAGGTTATGAAGATGCATGCATTAGCTCAAAAGTCAGATGCAACTATTCCAGATAGATCAGAAGCGTTGATTTTGTTTAGAGATCCTTCAGCTTTTAAATCAGAAATATATTATTCAGTCACGAAGGAAGTCGAAGAAGCAAATAATACTGCGATTTCCGGATCATTTGTTGCCGGAGTATTTGACGGACCTTATAACAATGTTCCTAAATACATAAAAGAGCTGGAAAAATATCTCAAAAAGAGGGAATTAATAGCCAAAGACTACTATATACATTATGCCTATTGCCCTAAATGTGCAAAAGAAAGTGGTCATAACTATATGATTCTATTTGCTCTGATATAAGATTCAACTTTAAATGAGCAGATTTAATATAATAAGCCCGCCGTTGATACTACTTCACAACCAACAAATCGCCGGTCAGATGCAATTTGGGGCCAACTTCTATAAGAAAAAATGAAAAATAACTGCCAATTTGAATGATTAGTTTTAACTTGATATAAATCTCAATAGCGATTAAAAAATCTAATCTGGTACTTCTGACAGCATTATAAAACAAAAGATATGATTTTAAACTATATTCACTGGAACCCTGACCCTGAGATAGTAAATATCTTTGGGATTTCGATTAGATACTATGGATTACTCTTTGTAAGTGGATTGATTCTTTGCATCTATATTTTAGGGTGGATTTTTAAGAAAGAAAATATACCATCGAAAAACCTGGAGAAATTATCAATCTACGGTATGATTGGTATTCTGGCAGGGGCAAGACTTGGACATTGTTTATTTTATGAGCCATCCTACTATTTATCACATCCTCTGGAGATGATTCTTCCAATTACCTTTCCTCCTGATGGTGGGATAAAGTTTACCGGATATCAGGGATTGGCGAGTCATGGTGGTGCACTTGGAATACTTATCGCGTTATATTTCTATTCTCGAAAGACTAAACACTCAATGATTGATACCATTGATTTGATTGCGGTTGTTGCAGCCCTGGAGTGCGGATTTATCAGACTTGGAAACTTTATGAATTCTGAAATTATCGGCATTCCGACAACAAAACCATGGGGTGTGATTTTTGAGCGGGTAGATAACGTGCCGAGACACGCAGCTCAATTGTACGAGGCGATTTCTTATTTTATCATTTTTACGATTATGATGATTCTTTACAAAAAAATGAGAGATAGACTTAAAGACGGATTCTTCTTTGGGCTTGTACTTGTTTTATGTTTTACAGCCAGATTTATAATTGAATTTGTAAAGGAGAACCAGGTCGGATTTGAAGATGGAATGACATTCAATATGGGACAACTTTTGAGTCTTCCTTACATTGTTGTGGGAATTGGATTTATAATTTATGGACTCAGGAGGAAGAAAAGCTCAGCATCAGGTGTGATAGTCACAATTCCAGGCTCCGACGGCACCTGATTAAACCGCAGGGCCGTCATAGCTAATTGCAGTTGCCTCCTGCCTGGTCAAATAGCTGACTTGCAACTAACAATAACGGGGAATGCTATACTTGAAATTTTAAATCAATGATAACAATGTAACCAAAACCAAGAAAATGAAAAAACTACTGAAAGCCCGATTTGGCTATTTGACTTTAATAGGACTTCTAAGTATCTTAACTGCAACCGGACAGGTACAATCAGTTAAATATGACCTGACTAATTTATTTGACAATGGCAGGATTGAATCTTTCAACAG
Organism: uncultured Bacteroidales bacterium; assembly: GCA_963725785.1. Classification (GTDB taxonomy): domain Bacteria; phylum Bacteroidota; class Bacteroidia; order Bacteroidales; family VadinHA17; genus LD21. The sequence continues at coordinate 59,207 of CAVRZV010000006.1, forward strand.
GAAATTATCCAAATTCTCTGAAGATGACAAGCAAGGTATTCGTTTCTCAAAAAATGCCGGGGATGGGATTGCCTGGTTAACAGGAGTTGTTTTCTCTAATGGTACAATTGAACTTGACATAAGGGGGAAGGACGTTTTGCAGGAAAGCTTTGTTGGTGTAGCTTTTCATGGTGTGAATAATGAAACACTGGATGCTATCTATTTCCGTCCTTTCAATTTTCAATCAACGGATCCTGTTCGTAAGATTCATGCGGTTCAATATATTTCACACCCAGACTTTACATGGTCTGTATTAAGAGAAAAATTTAATGGTAAATATGAAAAACCAGTAACTCCTGCACCAAATGGGAATGATTGGTTTCATGCAAAAATTGTGATTCAATTTCCCAAAGTGATTGTCTACGTAAACGGCAATCCTGAACCTTGTCTGGTAGTCGACAAATTAAATGACAGAAAAACTGGTAAAATTGGATTATGGGTTGGAAATACTTCTGATGGTGACTTCACTAACCTTGAGATTACCAATCTATAATGAGCAAATAAATAATCAGTTTATAGTTTACCTTAAAATGAGATAATTATGAAAATTAGGGTAATTTTTTTCATGTTTTGGGGCATTAGTATTATACAATGCCTTGCACAACCTATTACTAAACCGCTTCCAGTAATTGATATGCATTTACATGTCTATTCAGCAAAAAACTATTGGGGTCCGGCTTCGCAACCATTTGATCCAGGTATGACTTCACCCAAAAACAATGTTGAGCATATTAAATCTGTAGTTGAACAGATTAATAAATACAATATCGTCATTACTTATGCCAGCGGTAATTTCACCGCATTGGATTCGATTAATAAGAGATACCCCGACAAATTTTTCCTGTCAGCTGAAATTTGGCCTACAAAAGAATTACTTAGCAACAAAAACTTCATTAACACTTTAAAGAATAAGATCAAAAATGGCGAAGTGCACGGAATTGGAGAAGTGGCAAATTTCTATACGGGTATTCCTCCTAATGACCCTTTAATGGATACTTTGTACAGGCTTGCTGAAAAAAATGATCTGCCAATAGGTCTTCATTTTGCACCCGGACCTCCCGGATCCCAATTAACTTCTTACCCAAACATGCGACTTGAATTTGGAAATCCACTAATGTTGCAGGACATCTTGATTAAATTCCCTAAACTCAGGTTAAACATAATGCATGCCGGATTACCTGTTTTCCCGGATGAAACTTTTGGTATTTTGTTTATGTTTCCAAATGTTTATGCGGATATTTCTTGTCATGCATGGTATTGTGATTACACTCGGGAATCACTAAAAGAATTTCTAATTAAAGCAGTCAAATATGGATTTGTCGATAGACTTATGTTTGGATCCGATGAAATGGTGTGGCCGGGTGCTATTGGACTTTCAATAGATTTCATAACTCAGGCAGATTTCCTGACAGATAAACAAAAGCGAGATATACTTTATAATAATGCTGCTCATTATCTTAAATTATCAGACGAAGAAATTAAGAAACATAATCAAATAACAAAATAAATAAATAATGCTGACAAACGAAAAAAGTAAAAATCATGAAACCGGATAATTTAGACAAATTCGAATTTCTTTTCGGGGAATGGAATTTGGAGTACAGGATTCCAAAGAGTATTTTCAGTGATCCCGGGACAGACACAGGAGTTGGAGTATTTAAGAAGATTCTTAAGGATAATTACGTGCTATTTGAATACTCGACTAAATCGGGAGGAGAGGCAAAAGGCATATTTGCATGGGATGACAAAATAAAAATGTATAGATACTGGTGGTTTGAGAATTCCGGTAGTTTTTCAACTGCCACATGCAATTTTGTTAATGATACGACCTTAGCCATGAACTGGCATGATACTTTACTAGTTCAAACATTTGTAAAAGAAGCTCCAGATAGAGTTGTTTTGAAAATGCAACATCCGGCTGACAAAGGGCGATATGAATTGATATTAGAGGTAGTTTTTTCAAAGAGATAAATAAGTGATATGGCAAATATTTCAAAATACCTAATCTTAATTATTCCATCAATTATCTTAATAAGTTGTTCACATCTGTTTTATGACAACTATCAAAAATTTGATGATGAATTTAGAAGCAATAAGAAACTCATCGCCAGAATTCTTTTACGTCCGGAAGAAAGGAGGACTGAAATTTCTTCAGCGTACATCATTATTGAAAGAGAAATATCCGAAAAACAAGACAATGTAAAGGCTTACGTTGTTGTTGCCAGATCATCAACAAGCTTTAAAATTGAAAATACTGGTTATTTAAAAGCAGATAATCAATCTTTTGAACTTAATATTTCAAATCCGGTTTCTGAATATAAATCCAAAAACGAAACTTCTGTTTCTGCCTATTCAAAGACTGATAGCACAGGAGTGAGTACCGGGCAGACCACTGATATTGATGAACGAACCTGGATTGATGATAAATTTGTTTTCTCATTAACACCGGAGATGATTGCAAAAATCAAAAAATCCAGCGAGATCATTTTTAGATTTTATTTTGGTCCAATTCCGGCAACTTTCAGAATCAGCGGATCTAAATTTAATCCAATTTACAAAGTACTAGTCGATTAGCATCATATTAAGATTGCTGTCCTAATGGCCACTCATGTACAAGAGCAAATTAAAGTCGTTTCAAAACTTTGAGTCTGACAAAATTTTACTTGCACTAATCGATTTGCCGTTATAAATCGAACAGTTAGCCACAGCAACTGTTTATATATTAGTAAATGAAATCAGAAGATCTAAAGAAGATACAGGCTCCTATTAAAGCTAAATATAGGGACAAACCAGAGACGGCATTTGTGACACTTAAAGCAAAAGGCAGAATCGGGGAGGGAATTTCCTGTAATGTTGAAACCGGAAGAGCTTTAGTAAAAGCCGGACTGCATACTGCAGCTGGAGGAAACGGAATGCTTATTTGTTCTGGTGATATGCTTCTGGAATCTCTTGTTGGTTGTGCCGGGGTGACTCTTAGTGCAGTAGCGACTTCCATGGGAATTGAAATCAGGGAGGGGACTATAGAAGTTGAAGGAGACCTGGATTTTCGTGGAACCTTAGGAGTTTCAATAAAGGTTCCGATAGGATTTAAATCAGTTCGCCTTCGCTACAATCTTGACTGTGACGGAACACCGGAACAATTGCAAACGCTAATCAAACTCACTGAAAGATTCTGTGTTGTCTATCAAACTCTGACAAATGGAGTTAGGATTGAAACATCTCTTAATAAAAAGTAAAGTCTCTGCAAATAAATTCGCAGCTCGAACAGTTTGGTGGTCAATCATCAGATAACTCCTGACAATCTATCAGGACTTGCCATTTTGACAAATCTATTCAAAAAAGACAGTATCAGTATTTACAAAATTGTTTATCTTTGGTTACTGATTGACAAATGGTTGGCTTGATCTTTTAATGAATTCCCATAGAGCCTGATTACGTTTTAAATGGCTAAAGAAGGAATATTAACCATGGGTATAAAAAAATAATATAAGTCCAAAAAATATTATTAACCAAATTAAAGAAGATCAAAATGAAATTAAAAAATTTATTTGTGCTATGCGTTTTGGTGTTATTATTAACCCCGAAAAGTTCTTTTTCACAAGAAGAAAAAAAAGTTGAGAAATCAGCTTACAATTTAGATGGAGTTTTTAGCGGTGGCGGAGGCAAATACTATCTTAGGCAGTTAGGCAATGAAATACTTTGGTATGGGGAAGAGGATGCTGTTTCACCCACATGGTCGAACGTTGCACACGGCGTTATTAAGGGCAATACTATTGTCGTTAAATGGGCTGATGTTCCGAAAGGAGAGATTATGCAAAGCGGTAGTCTTGTTATCAAAATTAATTCAAACCATGAACTGGCATTAATTAAGCAGACCGGAGAATTTTTCGCAACTGATTCATGGACCAGAGTACCAGCAAATTAGAATTAATTGACAGTCAGGCATATACTGGAGCAGGTTAGTTTGTACCCGCTTTTGCAGCGCTTCTGCAGGGCATAGCGCACCTCCCGAATGTTGGTACATCTGTAATTCCATCAGCATATTCAACATTCTCCTATGGGCTAACTAAAAATACAATATGTCGTTCCTAAAATAAATTTGACATTGGGATTTTCTTGTTTTAATTTTACTAAACAGATTCTAAAATGGAGGCCTCGCTCATGCAAATGTGTCATATTTCCCCGATAAGATACCTCAAGCCAGGATCGTTATAGTTGAAAGAAGTGGACATTACCCACAGATAGAAATTCCTAAAGCTTTTTATCATGCCTTGAAAAACGCTTTTTAAGTATCAAATAATTACTCTGGACTGACAAATATTTCAGGACAATTGTAAATATTGTAACATACTGATTATGAACTACAATATTTAACCGTTATTCAAAAGAGGTTTCAATATAATGTATCCTTTGAAGATAGATAAAAACTAAGATGTTATGAATACTCTAAAGTTAAAGGACGGCCGCCATTTAGCCTTCGAACAATACGGGACTGAAAACGGAATTCCTGTAATTCACCAACATGGTTTCGGCGATTCCAGACTGGCCAGACATCCAGATAATAAGCTTACAATTGAAGCTGGAGTAAGGCTAATAACAGTAGACAGGCCTGGATATGGGGAGTCATCACCGCATCCTGGAAGAACTTTTCTGAATTGGGTACCTGATATTGAACAACTTGCTAATCAACTAAATATTGACAAATTTGGTGTAATGTCTCACTCAGGGGGCTCGCCTTATGCTCTGGCAATTGCATATAAACTTAGAGACAGAGTCAACAAGGTTGTACTGGTTTCACCAATTGGTCAATTAAATGAACCTGGTGTGTCGAAAACAATGCATAAAAGCTTTGGTTTTTTATTAAAATTTGGGTGGTTTAAACCCCTGATTAGAATAGCCGGCAAAAGTGAAGCAAAAAGAGCAAATTCGGATATTACTAAATATGCTGACAACTGGCTTAGCGAATCTCCTGAACCGGATAAGATCTTATTTACAAACCAGGCTTTACGAAAAATGTTTGAAGACGGGATGAAAGAGGCTTTCAGACAAGGAGCCACTGGTTGGGTGGACGATGTTTTTGCGGGTATTAATTGGGGATTCAATCCTGAAGAAATTCAAATCCCCGTTAAAATCTTCCATGGAAGTGCCGACGAGCTGCTTTTTGCTGAAATGGGAAGAAGACTGGCACAACGATTGCCACATGCTGATTTCCAATTATATGAAGGAGAGGGACATTATTGCATTTTTAAACACTGGTTTGAAATACTTAGCACCTTTTCTCAGGGTCAGGAATAGTTTTTCGATCAACTGCACATTAGATAAGTTGCGAAAACTAACACTTACCTTCAAAGAATTCATATTCCCGGGTCGTGTCTCGTCCTGAAATTAGGTTGACCCCTATTTATACTACTTAAAAAACAGATTATAATTTAAAAAATTAGTAATGAGCAGAGGATTTGTAAAAGAAGACGATCAGGAAGATGTTCCAAGAGTACCGCAGAGAGCATATTTACCGGACGGAGTGACAAACTTTGTTACTCCTTTTGGCATGAAGCAACTGTTGGCTGAGAAACAGAAGCTTGTCAACGAAAAGAACGATCTGACTAATTCAAACGAGAATGAGAAACGAATCACATTAAACTATATTAATGCAAAATTACAACTATTGAATAACAGAATTGTTGAAGCCAAAATAGTTAATCTAAACGAACAACCACAAAATGAAATAAGATTCGGTGCAATGATATGTCTCAAAATAGAAGAGTCCAAAAATATTCAGACTTTTCAAATTGTAGGTGTTGATGAAGCAGATATTTCCAAGGGGAAAGTTTCTTTTATATCACCTATAGCCAAGGCATTAATAAGTAAAAAGATCGGAGACAAAGTAATTTTGAGGCAAGCTGAGAAAGATATTGTTTTTGAAATTACAGATATATCCTATAGTTAATATCTGCACTTCGGGGCTTGGCGTACCCTCCTTGCATCGTGACTTCGGATATAGTTACAATATTTATTAGCCAATTAGTATAAAGCGAAAATTATTTTTGTAGTTTTACAAAAAAGTATGCTTATTTTTTCAAGAACAACAATCGTAAAAAATGTAAAGATCTACTATGAACATTAAACGCAAAACATTGTCATTAGCGGTGATCTCTGTAATTTTGGCAGGATTAGGATTACAAGGATATTCCGTTACACCTGGGGGCAAAAATGATGGTACCGTCCAAAGCGATACTGTTCGAAGCATAGCACCATACTTCATTCCGGCCACAACAAAAAAGAAGACACCGGATTCTGAAGGATTCATTCAACGTTGGTTACTACTGGAACCAATTATCAAACCAAACCGTACTAATACTGTTTTTACTGACAGTTACATCAGAACAGCATTTACAACCGAGTATTTTCCAAACCAGTTTACTGTTGTTCCCAAAGATGGAGAAAAGGTAAAAGTTGGCGAGCAGGACCTAACCTGGCATGCCTTGGAAAGTACAAATTTCAATGTCAAACTATTTCGTTTCGCCTATGGGTTAAGAAAACAGATATACGGGGTTCTGTTTTGGGCTGTCACTGTAGTTAACTGTCCTCAGGAAATGAAAAATGTAAGAATGGCAGTAGGGTCAAACTCGGCATCGATGTGGTGGCTGAATGGAAAGGAAGCAGTGATACTTTCCGGAGACAGACGCATGGTAATGGATGATTGTGTCTCGACTCGTCTTACACTTAACAAAGGAAAGAATATAATCCGGGGAGCAGTAATCAATGGTCCTGGAATGAGTGATTTCTGTATTCGCTTCCTCGATGAAAAAGGAAAGCCAATAAAAGATCTCACTATTAGTTGTGAATAAAATTAGTTAGTTATGGTATTTTAGATCTCAATTGTATAGAAATTGGAGTTATTATGAAAATAGGAATTAATATAATAGGCGCAACAGCCCTGTTATCAGTGTTGTTAACCGGAACAGTGATAGCGCAGGTCGGGAAACCATTTATACACGATCCATCAACAATAATGGAATGTGAAGGAAAGTATTATACATTTGGCACAGGTGGGGGCGGATTAATATCCGAAGACGGTTGGACATGGAACACTGGTGCAGTAAGACCCGGTGGAGGAGCCGCCCCGGATGCAATAAAAATTGGTGATCGGTACCTTATCGCCTATGGCTCAACTGGTGGCGGTCTGGGAGGCGGACATGATGGTAAAATAAATACAATGTGGAATAAAACGCTTGACCCAAAATCTCCCGATTTTAAATTTTCCGAATCTAATGTAGTTGCTTCATCGAGTAATATGGAAGATTGTGATGCAATTGATCCCGGACTTCTTCTGGATCCAACCGATGGACGATTATGGTTATCATACGGCACCTATTTTGGATTCATTCGCCTTGTAGAACTAGATCCTAAAACAGGAAAACGTGTAGAAGGTAATAAAGCATTAAATATAGCCATTGATTGTGAAGCCACAGATCTGTTGTATCGTGACGGATGGTATTATCTTCTTGGCACACATGGAACCTGCTGTGATGGCGCAAACTCTACTTATAATATCGTTGTTGGCCGTTCCAGAAAAGTAACCGGTCCTTATCTTGATAATATGGGAAGAGACATGTTAACTGGCGGCGGCAAAATGGTAGTTGCAGCGGGCGGAAGAGTTACCGGACCAGGACACTTCGGACTTTTAAACCTTGGTGACGGAGTTCAAAAAATGTCCTGCCATTATGAAGCAGATTTAGATCAAAGCGGACGCAGTGTATTAGGCATCCGTCCGTTACTATGGAAAAACGGATGGCCGGTTGCTGGAGATAATTTCAAAGAAGGAACATATGAAATTGAATCAGAACGAAGAGGATATGCCTTGGAGTTAGTAGTAGATTTTGTACGAATGGCAGGTGGAATGAGAGGATTTAATCGTAACAATAATGAACCGGTAAAACCCGTTCCATCCCAGGAATTAGCAGATGTAATTAATACCTGGCCAACCGGAAACATTGGTGTAAGAATAGGAGATTACATGTTCCGCCCACATCAGAAATGGACAATTACAGCAGTCCCTGATGCAGGAGGATATCCCGGAGGACCATATTATAAAATAGTAATAGCTGGAACTGATCGGGCATTAGCAGCAACAGCAGAAGCTGAAGTAATAACGGTTCCAACATTTACCGGCGCGCAGGAACAATTATGGCGAATTGATCAATTGACTGATGGAACATATAGAATAATGCCTAAGGAAGTTCCAAATTCGAAAGAGAAGTTAGCGCTGGTATCTTCCGGAGATAGCACACCGACACTTGCAACATTTGATATGAATAGTGACAATTCCAAGTGGAATTTTAAGGCTCACTAAATATCTGTTGCCTTCCCGCTTAGCCTCTCCTGCTCTATAAAAATACGTTATAGCATCACAAAGGCTTCGCGGGACATAATCGGCCTTCGGACGAAGAAGTCGGCAGCCCTGACAGCGCCAGGCACGAAGTCACCTATGCATTTATTTGTAGATGAAAGTAAAGGTTGATAAAAAAAGTTCCATCTATTACAGAATAAATCCCGCGCTCACGGGAATTCCGGTTGATCATAAACCTCTTAAATTGATATATTATGAAAACAATTCGCCTTCTTGCCGGATTACTTTTATTGGTTTCTGGAATTTTACATATCATCGTTTATTTTCAAGCTCCTCAGAATCCTGGAAGTATTGGAATTCTTGTATTTGGAGTAATTTACTGCCTGACAGGATTACTGCTGTTCAATAAAAAAAATTACCCGGTCTACCTTGGGATATCTGTGCCATTAATTGGAATGACGCTTTCCCTGATTAAATTTGGGATTCCTGAATTAATATCAATGTCTGCTTTATTTAAACTCCTGGAAATCATTGCTGTAGTATGTTGTTGTTTTCTTTTAGTCCGCAAAGAAGTAGGGTTAGATACAAAAGTTTAGTATATGATATTTATAACACATTTGATAACTAACCTTCAAATAACATTGGAAAATGATAACTAACAATAACATTCCATTTCAAACAATCGATTGGACAACAATCCCGAAAGTTGAGTATAAAGGGGAATCTGGCACTGCCCTTTGGCAAACTGTTCAATTTCCTGGATTGAGAATCAGAATTGTAGAATATTCTAAAGGATTTCTCGCAGACCATTGGTGTCAGAAAGGACATGTTGTTCATTGTCTGGAAGGAGAGTTTATTAGTGAATTGCAAAACGGTGAAAAATCAACTCTGAAAAAGGGAATGACTTATGTTGTTTCTGATGACATGAGTTCTCATCGTTCATTTAGCAAAAATGGTGTAACAGTAATGATCATTGATGGAGAATTCTTAGAACTTAAATAACAAATATCCTATTCTACTAACTCATCAGATCCGTTGGAGACAGTGAAATCTGTTGATTTGAATAAATATACCGGGAAATGGCATGACCCAGCCCGAAGACCATTCAAACAATTCAATTACCTTTATTCTGATCTTTCAAATGAAAAAAAGAGTAAATATCTTTTGGTTCAGAAGAGATCTTCGGTTGAATGATAATGCAGGCCTTTTTGAAGCTCTGAGATCAGATTTACCTGTCCTTCCTGTTTTTATATTTGATAAAAAAATACTCAACCGCCTTGAAAACAAACATGACAGGCGGGTTACATTCATTTATCTGCATTTGAAAAAAATTGATCAGGAACTAAAAAAATTCAAATCATCGTTAAAAGTATATTATAATACACCCCATGAAGCCATTGAAAAGTTACTAAAAGAATTTGATGTAAATACAATTTTTACCAATCACGATTATGAACCGTATGCCCGCCAAAGAGATGCTGACATTTCACTACTCTGCGAAAAGTACAATACCGGTTTCAAGACTTTTAAAGATCAGGTGATTTTTGAAAAATCAGAAGTAAACAAAGATGACCAGACACCTTATACCATTTACACACCCTAAAGCAAAAAGTGGAAGCAGAAATTAAAAGATCAAAAAATTATTCCATTCTCTACAAAAAAATATTTTGATAACTTTTTTCAATCCGACTTTCGGTTTCCCGATCTTGAAGAAATCAAGTTTAAGGAAAATCAAAGTTTTTTGCCGCCTCCAATTCTTGACCGGAATTCTATTTTGAATTATCATATTCATCGCGACTATCCCTTTCCTGGAAAAACCACACATGTTAGCCTGCACCTACGGTTTGGAACATTAAGCATCCGCCAACTGGTTTTAACAGCTGGCATGCAGAATGAGAAATACCTGAATGAACTGATCTGGCGTGAATTTTTTAGTCAGATTCTCTGGAATTTTCCCTATGTGGAACATGGCCCTTTTCGGAAAAAATTCGAATACGTAAAATGGCGCAATAATGAAAAGGAATTTGAGAAATGGTGTAATGGTGAAACCGGCTTTCCGCTCGTGGATGCCGGCATGCATGAACTGAATGAAACAGGATTTATGCATAACCGTGTGCGTATGGTAGTGGCAAACTTCCTGACCAAAATTTTACTCATTGACTGGCGCTGGGGGGAAGTTTATTTTTAATCCCCTCTCCTCCCCGTGCGACATGAGTCTCTTTTCCCCTTAGTGTTACAAAAAAAAATTGCCCCGAGTATAAACAATTCGTAAATTTGATAATATGAACTGAAAAGGGAAACTTTTCTAAAAAGATAATGTGTATACTAAGTTGTTTAAAGCATATTTCAATCATAAAAACTTTTAAATTATGAAATGGTTGGAAATACTGATTTCTTAATTATTCTAACTGAAAGGAGGCTATTATGAATCTTAAGCATCTTTTTACAATCAATTTTTTCATTGCAGTTGTTTTTGGAATTTCCTGCGGAATATTTCCATATTGGGTACTCCAGCTTTATGGGCTTGAACAGAACGATGCAGCCATATGGACAACTCGTTTAGTAGGTGGATCAATACTCGGTTTTGCATCTCTGATGTGGTTCGGACGAAAGGCTGTTTCAGTTGATGCCAGAAGAGCAATTGCTTTTGCCTTGCTCATTCAGGATCTCTTTGGATTTATTGCTTCAATGGAAATCCAGTTGAGCGGGAGTGTGAATGTATTCGGTTGGTCCAGTCCAATTTTGTATGGATTGTTAGCTCTCAGCTATGCTTATTTCCTTTTTATACGGTATTCCGCCAGTTAAATCAGGATTTTCTGATATCAGATATAATCCTGACAATGGAATCCGTATAGAATTTCCTGATATTGTACCTGTGTTAAAAATGAGTTAGACAGAGTACGAAAAGAAACTATGTACTGACTGCTTAAGCCGAATTTTGCTTAAAATCCGGATTCATAAAATATTTACCGGTAAATTTAGTTTATACAGTAATTCATCCGTTACCGAAACATGACCAGACTTCTTCTTCCTTATAACAGGACCATTCTGAAGTTAAATATTGTTTTTTCAATTGTTTTGACATTTTTATCCATCCTTAGCTTTTCTTTCAAAAGGATCCTCTCACACTATTGTATTTCTTATTATAGCTTATTATGCCTTCTGGATTATGACCGGCGGATTTATCCTTTCTGCATATTACTTTGAAATCACCAGAAAAAACGAGTACTATTTCTACTATAATATGGGACTAAGTAAAATCAAACTAATTCTGTTTACTTACTCATTGCATTTCATTTTCATTTTACCATTACTTTTTATTCTGCAATATGTCTAACCTGCTTGAAGTTGACAGTATTCGCAAATCATTTGGAGACAAACAGGTTTTGACAGATATTGCTCTGGCATGCCAGACTGGAGATATTATTGGACTAATTGGAAGAAATGGAACAGGCAAATCCACCTTGCTGAAGATAATTTTTGGAACTCTTTTTACCGACTACAAATTCATCAGGATTAATTATGAAGTATTAACCCAACCTTTTAAGTCAAAAAGCAAAATTGTCTATCTCCCACAGGACAATTTTTTACCAAAAAACATTACTGTAAACAAAGTGGTTGAGATCTACTCTGATGACTTTGATCAAAAAGTATTCCTTGAAGATGAAGTACTTTCAAAAGTAACCAGGACTAAGATTGGCAATTTATCCGGCGGAGAATCAAGATATCTGGAGGTCAAACTGCTCCTGAATCTGGATTCTATCTTTGTTCTTCTGGACGAACCTTTTAATGGGATTTCTCCCCTTCATATAGAGCTGGTTAAAAACATGATTCTGGACAATTCCGTTAAAAAAGGGATTATCCTGACTGACCATGATTACAGAAATGTACTCGATGTTGCAAACAAATATTATCTGCTATTTGATGGCGGACTTAAAAAAGTAAAAACAAAACAAGACCTGATTGATTGGGGATATGTGCCAGTTGAACAATTTTAAAATTAATACATGTGCTATCCCTTAAGGTTTAATAAAAATTATGAAACCCAATGTCTTCGGGAAATATTAAACCTATGATCCATATCTTTGTTATCCTTACATGACAGGGGAATAATAAATGGTTAAAACAATCGGATATATTTTATTGCTTATTTCATGCCTTTCATTTTTAATGATACTGATTATCCCATGGTTTGGCTTCTCAAAAATTCAGTTTGCAGGGATCACAACCGGACTGATAATTGTAGGTGAGATATTGTTCTATGTTAGTTTAATTATTTTAGGAAGGAGTTTTTATGACAAAATTAAAAGTAAACTAAAATTTTGGAAAGTAAAGACGAATGACCCTGACCTTCCCGGACAAAACGATTAATGGTTGGCTTGATTTTTGTGGTGAATTGTTGACCCTAAAACTAAAATCATGAAAAAGTTAGCCCTTCTGATCATCTTTTCATTTGTTCTCTTTTCCTGCGAGAAAGATCATCTGATCCCAAATAAAGAAGTTCCAACCTGGTTAAAGGGAAAAATTGAACAAGAAGAACAAATAATAAAAGATTCTCCCCGGTTAATGAATTCCTATGGAGCCTGGTTACGTTTTAAATGGCAAAATGAGTACTATTTTGAATATCACAATGTGCTAAGTTCTTCTTTACCCAGACCAATTTCCGCAAAACGGGATACACTTCATTTTTATGCCACTGATACGAACACTGACTATTATAAGGAAAAATGCTGCAAGGAATATGTCTGGAAAGCACCTAAGTATGAAGATTTGCCAGGAATGTAAAGAAGAATCCACTTCCTCAACCTGAAATTTTAAAAACAAGTTAGGTGCACCCGATAAACTCATTTGACTTTAGTAAATACTTCTTCCTTCGTCTTTTTGTTATTGACAAAATGCAAATGATTTCTTGAGGTTGAATCTGTAAAAATCATATCAAATGAGCCCCAAACTTTTTCAGGATTATAATCTGTAATAAAATCAACATGGTACTTCTTTCCAGTGGAGAAAGATCCGATCCATGTGGCAAAACCGTTTTTTTGCCAAAGAATATACCCTTTGAACTTACCTATTTTGGGATCGAAACTATAAATATTGATGTGTTGCGGTATGGTCTTACCCTGTACCACCTGATACGCTTTTACGATAAAACCTTTGCCATATTGTTGCTGATCCCAATATTCTACTGTGTCATTGTTTACTAAAGTTTTCCATATACCTAAAGAGCTTTTCATCAACTCAATCTGATTGATGCTTAAATTATCGGATTGTGCCTGGATTGCTATATTATCAAACATTTGGAAAAAAACAATAAATGTGATTAAACTAAACGATCTCATATTCTTAGTTATAAGTTTTATGAAAGTTAGGCAAATAACAAATGTAAGTCAAAATATTTCTGTAGTTTAATACGGCTTTTCATTGAACATCGACTGACCTTTCTGACGACTAATGCATCAAAAAATCAGCAAAAAAACCAATTGTCATAACATTACATAAACCAATATTATTATTTTTAGTCTTTACTAACCTCAACACACATACTTTGAAAAGACTGATTAGCCTGATTGTGCTACTGCTATTTGCAGGTTTACAGCTGGCATTTGCGCAAAGGACTATCCCGGGAACAATCACAAAGGCAAATGACAAAACAACGCTTAATGTTACTCCTGCCGGATCCGGACAGATTATTAGTGACACTATTATTACTGCCCTTGGTATAAAACGTGAATCCAGAACACTTGGCTATGCGATAAAAACTGTTAATACGGATGAGCTGCTGACAAGCAGATCCACCAACATGATGGAATCTCTTGCAGGGAAAGTCTCAGGTCTGAATATCTCCATTCCTGCCGCTGGTGCAGGTGGTAGTTCTCAGATACGCTTGCGTGGTCAGGCTGGTTTCGCGGGAGTAAACAATGCACCTCTTCTTATAATTAACGGACTTCCGCTGGATCAGGATGCCCGTGGTGCAAATGGCGATAACATGCGCGACCTTGGGGATAACCTGAATGGTATTAACCCCGAAGACATTGAGAGTATGACGGTGCTGAAAGGTGCAGCAGCAGCGGCCATTTATGGTTCAAGAGCTGCTAATGGCGCTATCATAATCGTTACAAAATCAGGTAACAGAAATAAAGGTATCAGCCTCGATTTGTCTTCCAGTTATACTGTACAAAAACCTCTTGATTACTGGGATCTTCAGCAGGTATACGGACAAGGATGGAATGGACAAAAACCTGTTTCTCAGGCTGATGCAGCCAGTTACGGTCAGTTTGGATGGGGCGCTAAGATGGACGGTTCGTTAGTTCCAATCTTCGATGGAACAACGCGTCCTTATTCTCCTAACCCAAACAACCTTTTTGACTATTACAGAACCGGGCATGTGCTGGCAAACACACTGGCTTTTTCGGGCGGTACTGAAAGAGGAAGCTTCAGAGCATCAATCTCAAATACTGATGCCGGTGGTATCGACCCGTTCAATAAATACAAAAAGTATATCGCCAATTTAGGTGTCAGTTATAACGTTTCTAAACGGGTAGTTTTCTCAGTGTATATTAACTATGCCAATGAGAAATATATCAACCCGCCTGAAGTTGGCCAGCAGGGCCCTGGCGCCGTTAACTTCTTTACACGTTTGGCTTCCTCTATTCCTTTTGATGCATTGAAAAATAGTGCAACTAATCCGGTTACAGGAACTGAAGCACAAACTTCAGGTTTCCAGGGTACCATTCTCAACCCAATGTATGCATATGGGGATGCAGGTCAGCGGTTCGAAAACACAAGAGATCGTTTTCTTGGAACAGCTACCCTCCGCTATGATATCACTAACTGGTTGTATGCCCAGGGAAGATTTAACTATGACTATTCGCTCAGTTTCACAGAATCTAAGGTTCCGGGAGGTATAGGAACAAACCAGCCAATGAATACTTATGATGGTACCTATAAAGGAAGTTATAATCTATCAGAAAGCCAGTGGACAGACATTAATGCTGATTTCCTTGTGGGTGCAGGCAAAAAATTTAATAAGCTTTCTGTAGATGCAAGTTTTGGAGGAAACACATTCATAGTAAAAGATCATAGTTTTGATATAAAAGCTACAAATTTTACTGTCAGAGACTTTTTTGCTGTTTCAAATGGTGTTATTAAAACCCCGTCTTATGGTTATAGTCACATGCAGACTACTTCACTTTATGGACTGGCAGAGTTTGGATATAACAGAATGTTTTACTTAAACATTACCGGAAGAAATGACTGGTTGTTAAACAACTCTAAATTCTTTCCTTCAATCTCCGGAAGTTTTGTTCTCTCCGAGTTACTGAAAAATCTGAACTGGCTTGATTTCGCCAAACTGAGAGGATCATGGGCACAGGTAGGGATTGGTCCTGGGCTAAATCCTGTAATTTTACCAGGTAGTGATCCTGGTACAGGTACAGTAATTGAAAAAGAAACAGGATTGGAAGTAAGATTGTTTAAAAACAAATTGCTGATCGATGTGGCAGCTTTTGAGAAGGTTTCATCTGATCAGGAACTAAGTTTTATGGCTTCCCCTGCATCAGGCTTACCCAACTCTGTTAAAAATGTTGGCTCATTGAAAAACAGCGGTATTGAATTCATGATCGAAGGCGCACCTGTCGAATCTGGAAATTTCAGATGGACAACTTCATGGAACAATACATTCCTGAAAACAGAAGTACTCTCTGTTGGTAATAACCCGGATGGTACACCAATTAAAGATTACCTGTTAATCAACTTCAACGCTGCAGGTGTTGAGTTTCTCGGAGAATTACACTATACTGTTGGAATGCCGATGAACCAGTTGTATACAAAAACATATTTGAGAAATGAAAAAGGGGAGATTCTCCTTCAGGATAATGGTAAATTGCTCTCTACACCCACTACTTTGCCAGTTGGAAGCTCGATCCCAAAATCTACAGGTGGATGGAACAACACATTTGTTTATAAAAATCTTACTCTGGGAGTGTTCATCGACTACAAATTTGGTGGAACAGTATTATCTGCAACAAATTTAAATATGACAAAGCAGGGATTTTCGAAACTTTCACTTGAAGGTCGCAGAGAAGGAGAAAATGGTCTGGTATTTCCTGGTGTTTACAGATCTACAGGACTTCAAAACACAACCGCTGTTACAGATCTGCAAGGCTTTTATGGAGATTACCGGAATCTTCAGATCGGTGATCCTTTCATATTTAAGTCAGATTTTGTTAAGTTGAGATCCATATCCGTTTCATATAACCTTACCAATGCGATAAACAGGCTTGATTTTCTGGGGTTCATCAAGGGATTAAGGCTTACAGGAACTGTCAGAAATATAGCAATACTATATAAGGATATTCCTAATCTTGATCCAGAGGCAATGCAATCTTCAGGAGACTTCAGGGCCGGTTATGAGAATGCAGCGCTGCCAACTACCCGAAACTTTATGTTTACTCTAAATGCAAAATTCTAAACTTTACAAAACCGGCTCATGAGCATCATCTTTATGAAAAACGCGAGCAAAGCCGGGTAATAAACCTAAAGAAATATTTAATTAATGAACACACACAATCAGCGTATCGCCAAAATGACTTTTGCCTCGGTATATCCTATGTATCTCATAAAAGTAGAGAAGAAAGGCAGAACAAAAGAAGAATTGCACCAGGTCATCAAGTGGTTAACAGGTTTCGAAGACAATAAACTGCAGGAACTGGTAAAAGAAAATGTGACATTTGAAACCTTCTTTCAGCTTGCTAAACTAAATCCTAATGCCAGACTCATTACCGGAGTAATCTGTGGGTATCGTGTGGAGGATATCGAGGATCCTTTAACTCAGCAGGTTAGGTATTTGGACAAATTGGTGGATGAGTTGGCGAAAGGCAGAAAAATGGAGAAGATTTTACGCGGCTGAAACAGCAAGACTACACATAGAATAAAGACTTTACTTCAAACCGATTTATGTGCTTTTGGTATGATTATTGTTTGACTTACTTTAACCAAATCCTGCAGTCATGAAAAAGAGCCTCCTTATCTTCGCGATCTTTATTCTGATTCTAAGTTGTGAAAAAGCCGATAAAATATGTAATTGTAACAATCCACTTGAAGATCTTCCGTGGCTTAAGGAATTAAAGGATTCATTTACAAATTGTACTTGTCAGATATCGATTATTCAGGCAACATATATTAAACAAACAGTATTTTATCAAATAAATAATGACCCATTATGCAATAGTTTTCAGCAGATTAACTTATTTGATTGCTCTGGTAATACTTTAAAAACTTATACCACAATTGACCAGACTTTTTCTAGCGAAGTAACAAATCAAAAGATAATATACACCTGCAAGACAAAAAAATAAAAACACTCAGCTGAATCGGACGGTGCTATGAAAAGCACTCGCGCTGCAGTAAACAAATTTGCATTCAAACTGTTTTCATTTCTATAGTCTTACTAATTCTGTAGAGTCAAATGAGAAAAGTAATTGTTCTTTCTTTTATGACACTTGACGGTGTTATCCAGGCGCCCGGTGGACCAGATGAAGATACTTCCGGCGGCTTTAAATATGGTGGTTGGGTATTTAAGTTTTTTGATGAATTTGTGGGTAAGGTCATGGCTGAGCAGATGAGCAATAATGCAGATCTGTTATTGGGCAGAAAGACATTTGAAATATTTGCATCATACTGGCCTGATCATGAAAATGAATGGCCAGGAATCAACCAGGTTACGAAGTATGTCGCTTCAAACACTCTCTCCACTCATAGCTGGGGAAATACAGTTTTCCTGAAAAAGAATATTGAAGATCAGATTAAAAAATTAAAGCAGCAAGATGGGCCTGACCTTCAGGTACACGGAAGCGGCAACTTTATTCAGACTCTTCTGAAGTACGATCTTATTGACGAATTTTGGTTGAAAATATTCCCGATAACGCTGGGTAATGGCAAACGCCTGTTTGAGAGTGGCAGCATTCCTGCCAGGTTTAATCTTTTTGAATCTAAAGTTTCTCCTGCCGGTGTGATAATTGCTAATTATAAAAGGGACGGGGAAGTTAAGACGGGGTCTTTCGTGTAGCTTCTGATTCTTCTGAAGTTACTTGTGAGAATGATTTCTGACCAGATAACCAGCAAACCTGAATAGAAAATTGTTATCTTACTGATAATATACAAAAAGGAGGTGATACGATGAGTGGAATTAAAACAAAACCCAGTGATTTTGATATTGATAAATTTCTGATGAGTGTTGAGCCCGAAAAAAAACGGGTAGATAGTTTAGAATTGAAAAAACTCTTCGACAGTGTAGTAAAAGATAAACCTTCCTTATGGAACAACAATATGATCGGATATGGTTCTTATCATTACAAATCTGATCGTAGTAAGCAAGAAGGTGACTGGCCGTTAACTGGATTTTCACCACGTAAACAATACATAGCCATATACATAATGTCACATGTCAGCAATTATAAAGACTTACTAAGTAAACTTGGTAAATATAAAATCAGTACTGGTTCATGTATTTATGTCAATAAAATTGAGGATATTAACCTTGATGTACTGAAAGAAATAATTTCAACTTCAGTTTCTGATATGAAAAAGACCTATAAGGTTGATTAATATAACACCTTATACTACGACAATAAAAATCACTTTTTCACAATTGTAACAGCTCAATCCAGCTACCGGGTTAGTCCTGGCTGCCTTCCAGCCATGGCTGCAACACCTTTGCATAAATACTTCGGCGAACACCGCCGGCCAACACTTCCTCCGGACTTAGTCTGACATGGTCCCGCAAAGCGTGACAAAGCCGGTGAGGACAGACTCCGGCCGCAACTCATCTACTAAATTTAACAACTCGTCGTGTTAATTTTTGATTACCTCTTGATAGTGGGAATCTTTGTCAGGAAAAAAAATCAAAAAAATTAACAGTATGAGAGTTTCAATATTAAGTATTTTGATTTTCGTCCTGACAATAACAGGTTGTAAATCGCAGCAAGCATTTAAATTTTCAGATGATAAATCTATTCTGGAGTTTTATAAGCAGTATAGCTCTTTTACGGATCCAGGGAAATATGAATACCTATATAAAAATCTGCCAGATTCTTTACCAGAACTATGCAGGTTAATCAAATCCCAGTTTATTCATCCCTTTTCAGAATTGCCTCAATATCGCAATCAAATTCCCGAAGAGAGATGGAATGAGTGGCTTACATCATACCCGACAGTCCAGTCGATTATGAAAGGTCTTCTAACCTACGATTCCAGAGGATTTGTAAATGATCGCAAACCCGAAGATCGTTTGGTGCTGGGTTGCCGGGAATACGCCATTATACTGGCATCCGTACTGAAATATCGTGGGATTCCTGCCAGGATCCGTGTCGGGCATGCCCCATATCTGGAGCCAGGATTACATTTGAGCCACGCAATCTGTGAAGTCTGGAATGAAACTGAAAGCCGTTGGATGCTAGTTGACCCGGGTATAAATATGATCGATTTCAACAGGGATCAATTTGATTTCAGTAACGAAGTATGGTTGAAAATGCAAAAAGGGGATATAAATCCCAACCTTTATATAGCACCTCCCAATATAACCGGATTAGTTTCAATTTTAGGAAAAATTAGCCTCGATTTGTCCTCATTATTGGGAAATGAATTTACAGTTGCTCAATACGCGCCAATGTTGGATTATTGCTTAAAAAACAACAATCATTTAACCACAGGACAAATTGAAATTCTTAACAAAATATGTAAGTTAATGAATACGCTCGACGCGAAAAACCTTTCTGAATTAAAGGAAATCTATAATAAAACACCTGAAATTCAAATAACAGAAACGTTTAAAATGGATGCAAAAGCATTAGAAAACAACATTGGAAATGCTTCCATAAATAAACCCGATGTTGAATTTGTTGATATACCAGGAGGAACATTTATAATGGGAAGTCCTGCTACGGAGCAGGGAAGACAAAATGATGAGATACAACATAAAGTTACCCTGAACCCTTTTAAAATGAGTAAATATCCTGTGACCTTTGAGCAATACGATTTATTTTGTGAGGGTACAGGAAGAACTAAACCCTGGGGTCGTGAACGGGGAAATCTTCCGGTTTCACAGGTTACCTGGTACGATGCCCAGGCATTTGCCGAGTGGATGGGTTGCAGGCTGCCTACCGAGGCAGAATTTGAGTATGCAGCACGTGCAAATACAGTCACTCCCTTTTATACTGGTAAGTGCCTTACATCTGAACAAGCAAATTTTAATGGCAACGAACCTTACATGAGCTGTGAACAAAGTGAAAACAGAAAGAAGCTGCTTCCTGTTGGTAGTTTTGCCCCCAATGCCTTTGGATTATACGATATGCATGGTAATATCTGGCAATGGTGCAGTGATTGGTATGGGGAATATAATATTAAAGATACGTTGAATCCAAAAGGCCCTGATACCGGCACTAAAAAAGTTGATCGCGGGGGTGGCTTTTATGATCCTGCCTGGAGATGCCGGTCAGCTTATCGTGCAGGAGGGGACCCTCCGGGAAACAGAGGTAATGGTATTAGTTTCAGGATAGTTAAAGATGAATGAAAAAATATGAAATCGGCAGCACATAACACACGCGGTATAGACAATAAGGGTGTCAGTGATATGCGAAAGTTTGTAGCCCGCTTCAACGTTTCGTGTACCATGATAGGAAATCGCACGCAACGGCGAAGCCCTCATGGAGCGAAGCGTAATAATCCCTTATTGGCCATACCGCCATCGTTACCCAACATAATCGAAAGATCAGGAGAAAAATCTTATGGTTAAATTATGTGTATTATTAAAATTGTTAATTATCCTTTAGATACCCAAAAATAATTTGAGGAGTTTCAAATTTTATTCATAGTGACTCAATTTTACGATCACAAAATTTAAAAGTAACAGGTTCAACTTAAATTGAAATTATACCCTAATGAAAAAAATTACAATACTTTTATTGCTTCTTCATTCCATAGTGAGCTTTTCGCAAAACGACACTATAACTCTTACCAAAAAAGAGATTAGAAAAGAGAGACCTGCATATTTGGGCTTTTCTTTAGGACTGAGTTTTTCGAGTTTCAGGGACTTTGCAACATCGCCTCTTATCTTCACGGGAACACCAATGTATTTATCGCTATCTCGTTTAAAAACTGATATGAAAAGAGAGTCTGAATTCGGATTATCTTACTCCTTTGGGAATTACATAAATAGTTTTAATAAACAATATACATTAAGTCAGGTAAAAACCTTCTCATCATACTATTCCAGGTTATATAGATTAAACAAATTAAGTGCGGGAAAATTCAGTACCAAAATTGGCGGAGTTTTTAGTATAACAGGCAATACACGTTATAACCAATTGTTAATGAATAATGCTGTGGGGGCCGAGTGGTTTGCCAATTTAATGGGATCGATAAAAATTACTAAGGATATAAACCGAACAGCCTTCAAAAACAAGAAGTTCTTATTTATCGAGTATAAATTGGACCCCAGAACCAGAAATATTGCATTTAGACTAAATGTAGGACTAATCAATAGTACGTATCGAAACGGATATGCATATCTTAGGCATACACTTGATCAAAATGATCTTTATTATGGCTATCAGTTTAAAATATTTTCAGGCTTTAGAATGAGTACTACCCTCGATTATACCATATATCTTAAAAACAGAAATGCCATACAGTTATCATATTTATGGGATGCTTATAAAACGGGAGGCAATCTGGATAAATTCGAGATGGCTTATCATACATTAAAACTAACCTTTTTATTCAACACCAATAACTGATAAATAATGAAAACCATACTTACACTATTTACCATATTCATTCTTCTTTCTTCATGCGAAAAATTATTCTTTGAAGAAGATATGACCTCCAAAGATCCATATACAAATTTTGAATACCTATGGAATGAATGCAATGAAAAATACTCATATTTTGAGTTAAAAAATATCAACTGGGATGATATTAAAACAAAATATTCAGTAAAAATATATGAGGGGATGACACAGGATTCCCTTTTCAATGTTTTGGCAGCTATGCTGGCAGAATTAAGGGATGGTCACACACAGCTTTATTCTTTTTTCAATACTTCTTTTTATGGAGTATATTATTTTGGACAGGACAATTTTGACTGGCGCATCATAGAAGATCACTATTTATTTCATAAGTTTTATATCACAGGGCCCTTTATGCACAATTTTATCAGTAACAATGAAATTGGCTACATCCGCATCCCTAATTTTCCTGGTTATGTTCTCGATAAGCATGTCGACTTTATCTATGAAAGATACAAAGACACTAAAGGATTAATTATTGACCTGAGAGAAAATACCGGCGGAAACCCAAATGATGCGATAAAGTTCATGGGCCCACTGGTTGATTCTGAAACATTAGTGGCTTATTCAAGAATTAAGTCGGGTCCTGGCCATAATGAATTCGGCGATCTAATACCACTTTACATAACTCCAAATGGCAATTATAGGTACACAAATAAAGTAGTAGTCCTTACAGACAGGTCAACTTTCAGTTGTGGATCATATATGGCAATTTTTACCAAAGTACTTCCTAATGTGGTACTAATAGGAGACACTACAGCTGGGGGGCTTGGAGCCCCCAATGGAGGTCAATTACCAAATGGATGGAGATACCGTTTTTCTGTAACTCAGGCCTTAACTGTAGACAAAAATCCTGCTTATGAAAACGGGGTTCCGCCTGATATACGTGCTTTAGTTGATTGGAGCGATTTAACAAAAGACGAAGTTCTGGAACGAGCAATATTAGAATTACAGTAAACATTAATTTACGTTGGGTAACAATGTATATACAAAATAGGCGTGGTTGTTAGTTAAAGATGAAAAATATAACTAAAAGATACTAAATGATTAATGTTTCGAATCTAAAAAAAACATTCGATGCCGTTGATGCCCTGAAAGGAATCTCATTTCACATTCCACAAGGTGAGTGTTATGGATTGTTGGGGCCCAATGGCGCCGGTAAAACAACTACGATTTCCATCATGAGCACAATTATTGAACCGGATGATGGAGAAATAAACATTGCCGGCTATGATCTTAAGAAAAATCCGTTGGATTGTAAAAAGAACATTGGAGTGGTTACACAGGAAATAGCGCTTTATAATGAGTTCTCGGCGTATGATAACTTGTTATTTTGGGGAGGCATGTATAAAATTCCGGGAAAGGAATTGAAAGAACGTATTGATGAAACCTTAGACCTGCTTGGATTGACTGACCGGAAGAATGATAAAGTTAAAACCTATTCCGGTGGAATGAAACGCAGGATTAATATTGGTACAGCCTTGCTGCACAAGCCTAAGATACTTTTTATGGATGAACCCACGGTGGGAATTGATCCCCAAAGCCGGAATCTGATTTTTGAAGTGGTGGAGAAACTGCATAAGGAGGGAACAACAATCATTTATACCACACATTATATGGAAGAGGCTGAACGTTTGTGTGATCGTATCGGAATTATTGATAATGGAGAAATCATTGCACAGGGAACTTTGAATGAATTAAAGACTTCGGGATCGATGAAAGAATCTGTTGTGATCTCGTATACAAATCTTACTGATAAACTTTATAATACAATAGAAAAAGAATGGAAAGATCTCCAACGATTTGAAGATACAATACATTTTTATTCCATGAATATTCAGGGTGATTTATCAAAGATCATTATAATGTGCAATGCGTTTGGATTGGATATCCGGCATATTGATATTCAAAAGACGAACCTTGAAACTGTATTTTTAAGTCTGACCGGTAAAAAACTCAGAGACAAATGATAAAACTTGTAAAGAAAGATCTGAAATTGTTCTTCGGTAATAAGCAGGACATGTTGCTGACTTTTGCATTGCCCATCATATTTATAACGCTGTTTGCTTATGTTTTCAGAGAAACGAACAATTCTGAAGAAGGCGATTTAATAAGTCTTGTTCACGCGGTGGCAGGTACCTCCGTATTTATGTTGTTATTTTCAGTTGCAGGAATAGGTGGAAGTCTTATAGATGAAAAGCAGGAAGGCATATTAAAGAAGTTACTTTGCTCACCCATACCTCCTGATTCTATTCTCTTTGGAAAATTGGTATTTGCGAATATCATTTCCATTATTCAGCTGATCATCATGTTTGTTTACGGCTGGCTGGTTTTTGGCTTAGACATTATGCATCATCTCCCTTCTCTTATCCTTATGATTTTTGCAATAGCCTTTGCCTGTTCCGGTTTTGGTGTAGTTCTTGCCTCATTTGCTAAAACACGCCAACAGGTGCAGGGATTTTCAAGCATAATTGTACTTGTTATGAGTGCTTTGGGAGGAAGTATGATTCCATTAATGTTTATGCCTGAAATTATGCAAAAGATTGCTGTTTTTACGGTTAATTATTGGGGGATCCAGGGAATTTATGACATCTTCTGGAAGCTTGTTACCGTTAACGGATTTTACATTCTTATCAAAAGTATTTGTTTTACTAGTGCATTGGATTTTTCTTAAATTTCATTGCTCTGCTGATGTTCAGGAGAAATATTTTAAAGATGGTATAGATAAAAATTTGTTAATTTGACATCATGAGCAAAAGCAAAAAGTGGACTCTTTTCTGGATTTTATTTTTTCTGTATATCCCCGCCTATTGTAGGATATTTAATAAAGGGGCCCCAGATATTCTCCTCAGTTTCCTATTATTTTACTCAAACTTCAATTGGGTATGCATACGGAATTATATTCCCAATAGGCAATTCCTTAATTGGGAAATATTTCGAAAAACTTGACTGGGCAAAAAATCCAAAAAGGACAAATCTGATCACCTTTATGGTTTTTATGGGTTATGCCATCATCATGGGCATAAGCATACCTTATATCATCGACCGTTTTTTGTGGGGAATGTCGGGCATAAGTGTTTTTTATGATGTATCAGTAAAGGCTTTTATGACTACAGTTATAAGTCTGATCATTTTTTATTTTTATAACACGAATCTGATTTCAACTAACTGGATCAAGTCCATCGAAAAAAATGAGGAATTAAAAAGGGAAAACCTGCAGGCAAAATATGAAGCCCTAAAGAACCAGGTAAACCCGCATTTTTTGTTTAACAGTTTGAATACCCTTAGTGGACTGGTAGAACAAAAACCTGAACTTGCCACTGATTTTATCAAGAAACTATCAGATATATACCGATATGTGCTGGAGCAAAACGATAAGGAATTGGTATCGATTAAAGAGGAAATGAAATTTGTAGAAGATTATGTCTACCTCTCAAAAATGAGATTTGGGAAAGGGCTTATATTCAATTCGAGCCTGACTAAAAACCAGAACTTCCAGGTGGCGCCTTTGGGCATACAAATGATTGTTGAAAATGCCATCAAACACAACATCATATCAGACGATATGCCACTGAAAATTGAAATGGAAATTGAAGATGGTTTTGTAATTGTGAAAAACAACCTTCAAAAGAAAAAATCAATTAATTCTGGCAAAGAACCCTTAGGGCTGGAGAATCTTAAAAATAGATATGCATATCTTTCCGGTGTTGCTGTAGAAGTGATTGAATCGGATGGTCAGTTTATTGTTAAGTTGCCTTTAATTGAAGTTTAAGTATATGAACTGCCTTATTGTAGAAGATGAGAAAGTAGCTGCCGAAAGACTATCCGGTTTAATTAAAAAATACGATCCAACAATTGATATTTTAGGAATTGTACAATCAGTTAAAAATGCCGTTCAATGGTTAAATTCTCATCAGGCGCCCGATTTAATTTTTATGGATATTCAACTGGCCGATGGCTTGAGCTTTGAAATATTTGAACAATCCATTGTTACAACACCTGTGATTTTCACCACTGCCTATGACGAATACGCCCTTAAAGCATTCAAGGTAAACAGTATTGATTATTTACTTAAACCGGTTGATCTGAATGAATTGAAAAATGCGATTGATAAATTTAAAGCAAATAATACCCCTTTAAAGATCCCTGCACAGGTATTCGATAACATAATGTTTTCCCTTACAAAAAAATTCAAGAACAAATTTGTAATGAATGCAGGTGAGCATATTAAAGTGTTTACTGCCGATGATATTCAATGTTTCTATAGTCTGGAAAAAAATACCTTCCTTCAAAATAATTCCGGGCGCGATTATGCCATCAATTATTCGCTTGATCAGCTGGAAGATTTATTGGATCCGGTAAAGTTTTTCCGCATCAACCGGAAGTTCATTGTTTCTTTTTCAGCCATTTCAGACATAATTAGCTATTCCAATAGTCGTTTAAGAATTAAGATTAATTCAAACGAATCTGATGATTTAATTGTAAGCCGTGAGAAAGTTCAGGATTTTAAAAAATGGCTAGAGAATTGACTTCGTCGGGCCCGTCACACTAAAATAAGATTAACTTTATATCTGGTTTGAAATACCATACTGTGAATATTATCAAAAACTTTAAAAATATGAACAATAAAGTAATCCTCTTAGTTACAGTTTCTATGTTATCTTTTAACATTCTTGGAGCTCAGAATATAAAAGAATCTCTTGGAGCTGTCAAAACTAATTTCCTGATTTATACCGATACTGTTGATCTGAAAGTCAGTGATCAGATAATCATACTCAGAGCTGAGAAACAAACATATACGGATTCCAATTTTGGTACAGGATGGGGATATGGATATCAATCGTTTCATCTCGAGTTTGTTACTGAAAAAAATATAAAAGTTGAAAATTACAGATTTAGAACAGGCCGGGATAATGAGGACAAGCTTCAATTAATTTTTTATGACTCAAAGAATAGTATACTGGCAACAACTTCAATCCCTTTTAATTATGTTGATTTATTTAATAACTCATCAATTACAGGTAGCCCGTTTTTTTATTCAATTGATTTAATCGATATTCCTATCGTGCTGCTCGACAAAACGGCAAAGATCGGCCTGATTAAGAAGGTGGCAAAAAAGTATATTTAAGTGAACTGTATGCGAAAATGATAGATTCTAAAATTAAAGAAATCACTGGATTCCTCGAATCCAACTCCGATCCGGAAAATATTAGAAAATCACCGGCAGGCTGATAATCAATTTTTAAGAATTCACTTTATATTTTCCGATGCATAAACGCCTGGTATTTTCCCTTTTACTATCATTACTTCTGATTGGTTGTGCTGTCTATCACCCTCACAATTACATACCTGCCCCTGTACTAAACATGAGTCTTGGAATAAATTTTAGATTAAAATAAAACATATACTCGCCGGAAAGGGATACCTTAGATTTAAAACATATGGGAAAACATATCAGAACTATCCTGCCTTTGATCTTCATCATGAAACTTTCTTCCATGCAGAAATTACTTATTACTGTTCTTCTGATACCCTGTTTAATTTTACTAACCGGGGCAAAACAACTTCCTGAAAATTCACAAAAACAGGACGTCATATTTGCCGGCCTTACGAAAACATTGACAAATCTATTAAAAACAAGAACCTTGAAAAGTTTCGTAGTAGGCGCTTATGAAATCTCGATGGAGGATCTGATAAATAAAGATATTGCGTCATTATTCGATTGCGATTCGGTGATCAGCAATTATCTCTCGGAAGCCGGAGAAGGCTCAACTTACGAAATGCTTAGCTACGAATTAAAAAATGCAATTACGGAACGTTTTGAAGGAGACGACGGAGCAATATTTGTTATTGTTAACTCGGATACGATCTCTGACGGTTTAATTATCAATTTCTCTTTATATAGAGACAGACCTGTCTCAATCCCAATTGTACTAAACGCCTCTGACACTTCTTTTTCAACATTTTTCGATACAACATGTACCGTAAAATTTGAGACTGACATAGACTTAATACTCAATACCAAAAAGATTAATAAAGGTTCCAAAGGACAAGGTGTCAGTATCCGAATAAATAAATTCTTATTTGAGCTGACATCAGGTTCTGAAAGCGAAGGGTATACAGATAATAGCGATTGCCAGAATTACGAAAGCAGTGATACTTCCAGATTTGTACCGAAGCCACAAAGAACAATCCCGTTCTATCTGGAAGGTAAAAAATATTCTGCTGCAGCCAGGTGTTATTCAATCAATGCAATCTCATACTGGTATTTAGCGCCCTCAGATGCAAAAGATTTTGTAGTGGATGAAGGGCAATGCTATACTTTGTCATATAAACAGCTGGAAAAAGGGCAGTTCAAATGGGACAATGTAAACTTATGTTCTTTTAGTACAATTCTCACCATGATACCATCAGAAGAGCAATGGGATTCTCTGGCTTTTGCAGAAAAGAGTAACGAGTTTTCCTATAATGCAGATAATCTTTTTGATGACGAAGGATTGGAACAAATATCTCTCTGCTGTGATTATTTTGTTAAAGATGGAGTAACAGTCCGGAATAAAAGGTTTGTTTTGAAGTAGTGATTTAATTCTCTATGATATGAGCGAACAATTTAAAGCAAGAAGAAGTGCCGGTTTCGGTACATAAAACGATTTCGATATCCCCCGAAAATCAGGAAAGGTTTATCAACAGTACTTAATATCGTTTATAAATGGACATTATCCCGGAACAAGAAAATCCAGTAAAATCCGGACTTTATAGTCCTAAACAATTGTTCATTACTGCTATAATTGGAGGTCCTGCCATCGCCGGTTTTATAATAGCCAGTAATCTCTGGGCCAGAGAAAAGAAATTATTAGCAATCATTCCGGTGATTCCGGGTCTGGTCTTCGGTTTTGCTATAGTATTTCTTATTGATTCAATAGCTCACTTCTGGGGTTCAAATTATCCTCATTTTATGCCTTCACCAGTGTTAAGACATATAGTTGCATTTTCCTTATACTTTCTTTTCCTTTCTATATCTGCTCTGCTGATCAGGATTATTCTTAACCGGAAATTAAATATGAAGGCATTCATTTTCCCCGAAATTAAGACCAAAGTTTTTCATACCAGAAAGATCTATCCGGTTATAATTATAAGCTTTATTTATTTTCTTACAATTGTCACATTTAATATCTATTTATTCTCCGCTTTGCCGTTCTATCTTTTTACTCATATTTATTGCTATAATTTAATCTATAAGACATTTGGCAACATCAAAATTGCAAAACCTTTTCTAGTATCTATCGTTATTCTTGCCTGCCTTTTGCCATTTATAGATGCAACCGGGCATATACTTTATATTTATGGAAAACTGAAATTATTATCTTTTACTTATTTGAATTTAGTTATTGGATATTATTCAATTTTTGTATTCTATATTTTCCTTTTGATTCTTGGCCTGCATATCCTGTTATTATTTAACAGGTTAATAAGGATCGTCCCTGAATATTATTCTTAAGAATAAAACCCTGGTTATTGCTGCAATAATTTTTACACTCAGCTATGGAGTTAGCATTTTAGTAATTGGGACTCATATCAATAACAATCCTGTTATCAATAAATATTATATAACCTTACCCAAAAAATCATCCACCCTTAATTCACTAAAAATTATAAGTGTTTCCGATCTTCATTTAAAAAACATTACAAACCGCTGACTTTCTGAAAAAGCTGGTTGATAAAGTTCGTTCGGAAAAACCTGACATCATTTTTATGCCGGGCGATATTGTAGAAACCTATGGAAATACAAACGAGGCAAAACTTAATGAATTTATTGAAATTATTGAAAGATATAAAATCAGAAAATGGCATATATGCTGTAAGAGGAAACCATGATTTAACGGGACCAAATGTGGCAGATAAAATTGATTTTAATAAACGCCTAGGTATTACAATGATGTCAGATTCGGTGATAGAACTGGAAAACAAGATTTACATTATCGGACTAAAATACCGAGGCAATAATGAAAAAAGACCAATCGATTCGCTTTTAAAGTTCAGAACAAAAGATCTTCCTGTAATACTCCTCGATCATGCTCCGTATTGCCTCGAAGAAGCTAACAGAAACAATATTGATGTTCAATTATCAGGACATACACATAACGGGCAAATCTGGCCACTTAATTATGTTACAGATGCAGTATATGATATTGCATGGGGTTATAAAAAAACCAATAATACACATCTTTTTGTTTCCTGTGGTGTTCAGGATGCAATAATGCCCGGCTACCAGGATCTGAGTATTCCTGTTCGCACAGGAAGTGTCTCGGAGATTATGGAAATAAACATTGAGTTCAGATAATAAAGTAAATACACAACCCGCAGCAATTGAAATCAAACAATTCAGATCGTAACCTGAACACTGAGCCAGCTTTTTTGTTAAATAAAAATGAACTGAATGTTTTCTTTACAAAAAGACTATGTCAAACATTGAAACAAAAAAGGAGTTGTCGCAATCACAAAGGGAAGAGCTGCTCGGAGTATTGAAAGCCCGCTTTCAGAAAAACATGAACATCCATAAAGGACTTGAATGGGATAAAGTACATGCAACGCTGGTGGCTAATACTGAAAAACTTTGGTCGCTGAATGAAATGGAAAGAACAGGTGGTGAACCGGATGTTGTCGGGCATGAAAAAAAGTCGGGAGAATACTTTTTTTATGATTGTTCAGCAGAAAGTCCTAAAGGCCGCAGGAGTTTATGTTACGACCACGATGGGCTGGAATCGAGGAAAGAAAATAAACCGCAAAATAATGCTTTAGATATGGCAGCCGCCATGGGAATTGAACTTCTGACAGAAGAACAATATCGCGAATTGCAGAATCTTGGAAATTTCGATACCAAAACATCGAGCTGGGTAAAGACCCCTGCCGAGATCAGAAAACTAGGCGGTGCACTCTTTTGTGATCGCCGCTATGATCATGTCTTCGTATATCACAATGGTGCAGAATCTTACTATGCCGTCAGGGGGTTCCGCGGCTCTCTCCGGGTCTGAATTCAAACCATTTCACCTTCCTGATTTAGTCTTTCAGTCGTTTCAGGTTGTCGGGGTCGAAAACGATTGTTGCCTCACCTATTGTCACTGACATAGGATTGGGGCAGCCTACTTTCTGGGCATAAGGCTGAGCTTCGGGGCCAGTACCGTTGATAAGACCTTCGGCCAGTTGCCGCATAGCCGTGATGTACGATTTGTCATACGGCTTTTTCACATAAGGATAATGGCCGCAATAAACTTTCGTTATTCCGCTGTCCATGAGCTTTTCCATTTTAAGACACGAATTAACATAGGTTTGCATTGAAGAAAGCGGCTTTAGTTGCAGCCATACGTGATTTGAACCGAAAGCATCTCCCGAATAGCAGTTACCTGTTTTTCTGTCGAGGAGTACTATAGAACCCGGTGTATGGGCAGGCATATGGCTCACTTCGATCTGTGTTCCACCTAAATCTATAATATCTCCGTCTTTTACATAATTAATCTTGCCTTTATATCTTCTGCTCATCAAAACAGAGTCGGCAGGGTGCATCCATATCTGTTTAAAAAAGTTGATATTCCCGGCATGATCGGAATGTGCATGGGTAATAACTACAATAAGAGGTTTTTTTGTGATATGACTGATTATAGAATCGAGCCCTTGAATTTTGGTCCCGGTATCTATAAGCATGGCTTTTTGAGTTCCTTCCACAAGGTACATGGTGGTTTTGTCATTAGTTTCAATCACCCACATGTTGTCTTCGAGCCTGGTGATGGTGAGCTCACTGTTTTGAAAGACCTGACCTGAGGTTTTGAAGCAGAGTCCCAAACAGAAAAACAGGATTACAATGGCTGTAAGTTTTTTCATTGGTTGTAATTATAAGGTTTAAAGTTCTTTATATAGTACATATTAAATGTTGCTGCGTTAAAATTACAAAATAAGTTAAAGATGCTTAATTTTATAACAATTTAAAGATTTCCCGTTAAACAATTCCGGGAGTTCCAAAAAGAAAACTGGATAATAAGAATGAACAACAAAAAATTTATTACCGGAACAATTTTTTTCATTATTGGCGTTGGATTATTCTGGTATGTTTATCAAGATATAAATTTTCAGTCAATAAAGGATGCACTTAAAGAACTGAAATACGTTTGGATATTGTTATCCGTAATACTGGGATTAATAAGTACTTTTCTCAGAGCCTTGAGATGGAAGATTTTAATTGAATCAATCGGATATAAACCGAATACAATGAATCTTTTCTTATCTGTTCAGATTTTATATTTAATCAATCTGGTGATACCCCGGGGAGGGGAGATAGCCCGATGCGGGATAGTAGCTAAATATGAAAAAATATCATTCGCTAAATTACTGGGAACTGTTTTTATAGAAAGACTTACAGATTTTATAGCTTTCATAATTATATTTATCGGAGTGATTATTTTGCAGTTTTCACTTGTTAAGGAAATATTCTCAATCTTAAAAATAAGCCCTTCCGGTTTTCAATCTAAAATATTGATCTTTGCTCTGGCAGCCATACTTTTAGTATTATTTTACGGGCTATCCAAAAGAATAGGTTGGTTGAAAAAATTCCAAAATAAAATCAATAGGATTAAAGAAGAAATTATATCTGGGATAAAATCGATAATGATGATTGAAAAAAAGTGGACTTATATATTTCTGACATTTCTAATCTTTCTCCTGTGGCTTTTGATGTTTTATGTTGTATTTTTTGCCTATCCTCCAACTGTTCACATGCCTTTGTCTTCAGCAGTATTCACTTATACAATCGGGACCTTTGCGTTCCTTCTGCCTATCCAGGCTGGAATAGGAGTCTGGCATTATCTGGTGATGGAATGTCTGTATCTTTTCGGGTTAAATAAAGAAGCTGGTAGAATGTTTGCTTTGGTTGCACATACATTTACCAATTTGGTTTATCTGATATTTGGCACAATTGGTTTTATAGTTTTACCATTTATAAACAATAACTCTCAGGACAAACCTGATAAACCGATAAATAATCTATTATAGTCACTGCAAACGACTGGAAATTTTCTATATTTACTGCAAGAACGGAACAAACGAAAATGACATTACAAGTCAGAAATAAGAACCATTATGGCGATTACACAATCGTTGTACCTATTTTAATTCAGCACAGATAAGCTAGTCTAAACATTTAAACCAAAAAACAATGAGACGAACAAATTTCTTACTACTTTTGCTCTTTCCGATAGTATTTTTGATATCCGCTTGTTCTGAGAAAACACCGAATAAAATGAATATATCTGATGAAAACTGGCTCCGGGTCTCGGGTAATCAAATAATCAATCAAAAGGGCGATACTGTATATTTACGTGGTTTTGGACTTGGTGGAATGCTTCACATGGAGAATTTCATTAATGGTTATCCATCAAATGAACAGACTATGCGTGAAGGGTTACTGAAAGTACTGGGAGAAAAAAAATACAATCTGTTCTTCGATACTTTTCTCAGGAATTATTTCACTGAGCCTGATGCAGAATACATTCACAGTCTGGGACTGAACCTGGTTCGGATCCCAATCAATTACCATCTTTTTGAAGATGATATGAATCCCCGGGTCATTAAGGAAGGTGCTTTTGAATACCTCGACAATGTAATAGAATTGTGTGCAAAGAATAAAATCTATACAGTAATCGATCTGCATGCCTTACCAGGTTCTCAAAACCAACACTGGCACAGCGACAATCCAACCCATAAGGCGATGTTCTGGCAACATAAGGATTTTCAGGACAGGGTAATAATTCTATGGGAAGCTATTGCAAAACGTTACAAAGACCAGCCATGGGTTGCAGGTTACGATGTGATTAACGAACCTGCTGAACCTACGGGTGAAAAACTCTTCCCCTATTACAAGCGGCTTCGTGATGCAATTCTAAAGGTTGATCCGAATCATATTCTGTTCCTTGAAGGTGATCGATATGCAGTTGATTTTGATAAGTTTACAGAAATTTGGGATAATGTGGTCTATACAAATCACGATTATGCTGTCCCCGGATTTATTTTTGGTGGAGATTATCCCGGTAAAACCGATGACAGATATTTTGATAAGGATACCCTTGAACATGATTTCCTTAAGAAAAGTGAATATATGTTTTCGCACAAAGTTCCTCTCTGGGTGGGTGAATTTGGCCCGGTTTATCCAGGGATCCCTGAAAAAGACGAAATGCGTTACCAGATACTAAAAGATCAATTGGCTTATTACAACAAATACAAGGTAAGCTGGTGCATATGGTTATATAAGGATATGGGATTACAGGCAATCATGCATCAGAATGACAACACTCCATACATGAAACTGGTTTCAGCTTTCCTTTTAAAGAAAGATTCGTTGGGAGCAGACAGATGGGGATCGACCGATAAAAATATCAGGCAGGTGATTTCTCCAATCCAGGACCTGTTTAAAAAGGAATTCAAAGATTACAATCCCTATCCTCATGGTCAGCAAGGTGAGATTGACCTGTTGGTCAGACATATCCTTATTGCTGAAGCGCTTGTGCCTGAATATTGCAGTTTATTCAAAGATTTGTCTGAAGAAAAACTGACAGAACTCGCTCAGTCATTTCGTTTTGATAACTATATAAAACGAAATAGGCTGGAAGAGATATTAACAGGCCGGGAAAAGTAACCAGATCACCGCTTGCAACTTTTGTTTCGGGTTATTTCATATGATACTGATAATTAAATGGAATAGTTGTTGGATTTTGAGTGTCCGGTATTAAATAAAGCAACTGAAGACTACTGCTTTCATCTTTTTGGAAGTATTCAAGCCGGATAGGATAAAAACCCTTTTTTAGAGGAATAACAAATGATTTTACACTTTCAGTAGAATGAACGCCATCATTATCAATAATCAGTTTATCTCCCAGGTACAATTTTGAACCATCATTTGAAACAGTCGCAAAAATATAATAACCATCCTTGATTATTTCAATGTACCCTTCAAACAGACAGGCAAAATTGGTTTTGCCCGGGAGTTTGCTAAAATTAAACAGACTATCCGCAATCCCCGTCTGGATTGGCTTAAGTTTCCTGAAATCAGGTAGTTTATCCCAGCTCCCCTCATAATATGAATACTTCAGGCCACCTTGTACAGTCTTTTTTGGCCGTGAAACAGAAAGTAATGCTTCGCCCAGTTCAAAATTACCTTTTACAGTTTTATCGTATTTCCCGGTGATGGAAATTGCTTTCAGTACCAGTTGAGCAGGTCCTGTTATTGTAAACATTGAATTCACTACCTTTTTCGACGTCATGTCAGGTTCGGTACCATCAGTTGTATACCTGAGTTCGGCACTGCTGTTTGACACCCCTATCAGGGTTGGTTTGTCCTTCAATAAAATACCATTCATCGGATGAAAGCTTACTGAAGCATTTGAATACCCTGAATTGGAAAATTTTATTCCGTCGTACATTGCCTTTAACCTTACACTATTATGGGTTTCATTTGGGTAGGTTACCATTTTCCAGTGCAGGCTTGCCGGCGCTTTAAATCTCAGAACCGAATCCAGACGATCTATTCCCTGCCCTTTGTAGGTTAAATCATTCCCGGCAAGCCATAAAATTTTATCGGGTGGCAGATTCTCCAGTTTTTGGGCAGCCATTTTGATCAGATAATCATTATTATAACCGAAAGGAGGATCAGTTGCGTAATATGTTCCGAATAATTCAGGATCAGACAGGAAAGCATACAGAACAAACAAACCGCCATACGAATGGCCATATAGTGAATTAGTTCCATTAGAAGGGTATGTCTTGTCAATATAAGGGATCAGTTCATCTTTAAAAAAGGAGAGAAAATTGGCTGCTCCTCCTGATATAGCAGGTTGAGGAATATGTACCGGTAAAAAATCCCGGTCGCGCTGGTTTGCTTTATTAATGTATTTATTCGGAACAGCTACTATTATGGCAGGAGGAACAAAATTCTCACCTTTTGCCCATTTGTATACATAGGAAAACGGGTCCATAGCCCACTCTCCATCTGTTATATAGATAACTTCATATTTCTCTGCTGATCCGGCCTTGTATGTATCGGGCAGGAGTACTTTTATTGATCTTTCTTCTTTCAAAATACCGGAATAAATAGAATCACTTATTATTGAGTGATCCTGAGCAGAACATAAACTGAAAGCCTGTAATACGAGAAACAGGCCAGAGGTCAGAAGCAAGGGGAAAACACTTTTTTTCATGATTCCAGGTTTATTAGTTTCAGAATGAATTAAAGACAGATAAAAATTAATAATGCTGCCTGAAAAACTAACCGGGATATGAATTTAATAAAACCCGGGGATACTGTTTGCAAACAGATCAGGCATATATATTTTTATTCTCAATAGTTTATATCTTCGTGGATCTTGTATTCTGAACCTGTAATCTAATTGAACTTTATGAAAAGACTTTCGGGTATTGCAGTGATTTTAATATTGACTTATATAAATTGTTACTCTCAGAATGATTGGAAACCAGGTTATATAATCAGCAATTCGAACGATACTGTTCATGGTTTTATTGACAACCGCGACAGTAAAAGTAATTCGAAACGATGTTATTTTCGTAAAGAAGAATCAGGGGAGAAAGAGATATTCAAACCCGAAGATATCTCAGGATTCAGGTTTATAAATGGTAAGTTTTTTGTTTCTAAAACATTACCTGACGGAAATCCGGCACGAAGAGTGTTTTTAGAGTTCGTTGTTCATGGCAAAGCAGATATTTTTCATTATAAAGATGATAATGACTATTACCTGATAGAAAAAGAGGGGAAATTATACGAACTTAAGAATACATCTGAGATCCAAAGAACAGAAGGGACACAACTTGCCGGCGAGAAAACTGTTCAGCATGAGAAGAAAGAATATATCGGGGTCCTTAATTTTTTATTATATGATGCCAGGATGCAGTCAGAAATTAATAACTCCACATTAGATACAAGATCATTAATAAACATTGCCAAAAAATATCATGAGCGCGTATGTTCCGGGGAACAGTGCATCATTTACGAGAAGAAGTCAAATATTCATGTTAAATTGGGTCTCCATTTTGGAGAAACTTTAAATAATTTCAACTTTGGAGACAGGATGGTCACAAATTATGGTATTTCAAGTTTTTTAGGATTTAGGTTTAAATTTGAGAATGTTTTTAACTACGAGGAGAAAATAAGTTTTTCAGCGGATATTACACTTCATAGATTTTCAAAATATGAACTTGGAAAGGTAAAAGTGGAAGATGCATTTTTGTCTTACAATCCCATTGTAGTTTACAACAATCTTGAGTATATTCTTTATTCTGGTTCAAAACTAAATGTTGATTTAAAAGTAATTGCCCTAAAGGTTCCAATTACTGTAGACTATTCGTTTTCGAAGGGTAAGGTCAGGCCATATATCAGTTTGGGAATCTCAAATACATTTATCTTATCCCAGAATATGGATTTCATTTACAGGGAATTTTTTAACTCTTTTAAAAAATCCATTCCTCCAAATTTGATTCTTGGATTTGTTGGGAAGGCAGGCACTGAATTTATTCTAAAGAATACCCATTCAATATATTGTGATATTAGTATGGATTATTCGCAAAATTCACAAACCGGCGCATTTTTATTTACAAATAGAATGTTTTCGTTTACCACAGGTTATTCATTTTAATTTGTCAGTATTAGCATAACTATTTCCACATACAGACCTGATTAAATTTAGACAAGCATGAGAATCAAAAACATCTTATTTTTAGTACTGATTTTATTTGGTTATTCGCTCTATGCACAGGTAAAAACAGAGAAATGGGGAATCTTCGAAATGACCCTTAACGGACCGACTGATGGAAATCCGTTTATAGACGTAAAAGTGTCCGGAACGTTTATTAACAATATTGATACGTTCACGGTTCAGGGATTTTATGATGGAACTGGTATCTATAAGATCAGATTCATGCCTCCCAGTGAGGGAGAATGGATTTATACTACTGCCAGTAACATCAAAAAACTGGATAAGAAAAAAGGAACTTTTGTTTGTACTCCTGCCCTGAAGGATAATCATGGTCCTGTTGTTGTTAAGGACACATTCTGTTTTGCGTATGCCGACGGTACCCCACACAATTCATTTGGGACTACGTGTTATGGCTGGGTCCATCAGGGCGACAGTATGGCCAAAGCTACACTCAGGACATTATCAAAAGGATATTTTAATAAAATGCGCATGTGTATTTTCCCTAAAAGTTATGACTGGAACCATAATGAACCTGAACTTTATCCATTTGAGGGGACCCCATTAAAAAACTGGAATTTCAGTCGTTTAAATCCTGCGTTTTTCAGAAATATAGAAAACAGGATAAAGCAGCTCGATTCTTTAGGTATTCAGGCAGACCTGATTGTTTTTCATCCGTATGACAGGTGGGGTTTCAGTACTCTCGACAGGACTACCGAAGATCTGTATATCAACTACATCATTGCAAGATTTTCTGCATTCAAAAATGTTTGGTGGAGTATGGCCAATGAATATGATTTTATGAATGGGAAAAAACTCAGCGACTGGGAATATTATATTGAACAATTCGCAAAAAAAGACAAATATCATCACATGATCAGCATTCATAACGGAGCCAGAATTTATGATCACACAAATCCACTAATTACTCATGCAAGTATCCAAAGTGAAGATACATACAGAGCAAAAGAGTACAGGATAAAATATAAAAAACCTGTAGTTTTTGATGAATGCAGATATGAAGGCAATATTCCCTGGTCGTGGGGCAATCTGACAGCGCAAACAATGACTATGAAATTCTGGAGAGGATTTGTAAACGGCGGGTCTGTTGGACATGGTGAGACATATGTAACCGAAAAACCGATCAAAAGTCCTGGAGAATCATCCGATATTCTCTGGTGGTCAAAGGGTGGAGAATTGAAAGGTGACAGTCCGGAAAGAATTAAATTCCTCCGGAAAATTATTGAAACTGCTCCCCCCTGCTTAAAACCTATCCCATTGATTGCTTCATGGATGCCATTTGGTACAATTGGCAAAGAGAAGGAATACTATCTGGTCTATTATAATGATGATCAGCCCAGAAGCACTATAATTAATCTTCCTGAAGATTCATATTATACCGTTGAAATTATTGATACATGGAATATGACGATAACGCCTATAGAAAAGAAATTTTCGGGATATAGTTTAATCGAATTACCATCAAAACCATATATAGCACTAAGAATAGTGAAACAGAAATAGAGTGATTTCTTTCTCCCAATAACGCTGGGAGAGAACTGATAAGAAATATATTAACAGAATATTTTCCACAATCATTCTAAAAATAATTACATTTACTTCCTATAAAGATAACTGCAATCCTGAATTCATGAAATTTCTGCTTGCCTCTTTGCTGTTGGTAATTATATTCCAACTTCCTGTTGTTGCTCAGCAACAATCTGATGAAGGGAGAACTGATTACAAAAAGTTATACAAATCCGTTATGGATGAATATGGATTTGATCAGGTATTGGTTAACGGTATTTTTTATGAAGATAAATACTGGAGAAAGATTGGTCACCAATTTTATATGGAAGACCAATTATATAAAGGTGCTATTGATTTAAAGGAAAGGAATACACAGGGGATCGATATGAAGTACGATATATTTGATCAACAGTTAATACTTTATGTAAAGCATAACAATTCATTGGTCAGGATTGTTCCCCTGAACGATTTTATTTCAGCCTTTAGTATTGGTAATAAATTTTTCTCAAAATACAATTTTCAGGGAGAGCCAAGATTTTACCAGGTTGTCTATGATACAGGAAAAAATGAAATGTTTGTATTACTGGTTCAAACAAAAAAACGATTCCAATACAATTAAATTAAACCGGTTACTTATGAATTTTCAGAAAGTAAGAAAAAGAATTTCCTGATATTAATGGATCGATTATAACATATAAGAAATAACAGGTCCTTCACTGAAATATTTCCGGTTGAGATCAAAGTCCGGGTAAGACAATACATCAAAAACAACCATATAAAGGTTACCAAAAGCAGTGATGAAGAAATATCAGAATTATTAGCTTATTGTAATTCTTTGTTATAATCCATAAAGATTACCTTTCAGGGGCATAGTTCTATAAAATGAAAAAAATCATTATCATCTGTTTGGGCCTGAGTCTTATTTCTTGCAGCATCAGGACAGCAGCACGGATAATATGATTGTATCCGGCAATTTCAATAATATTCCGTTTAATGATTTTGTCCAGGAAATTGAAATGAAAACTCCCCTGAGATTTTATTATCTGCAGGATTGGATAAAAGATGTAAGAATTACATTTTCAGGAACAGATGTTGTCTTAGCCCAGATGCTCAATGACCAAGCTTAAAAGAGGCAGGACTCCAACTACTTCATTGAAGCCAATAGCATTTATATCTATCCGGGTGAGCAGATTATAACAGAATTACCATCTTATGAAAAATCGAAGGTTGAGTATACTGATACTGACAGTATTCAAAAGATATTACTTATACTGAAAGAAAATATCTTGAAGGCAAGACAATTTCATCAATTGAAGTACTGGAAATTGGCGACAAACAGAAGGGTGCAGGTACTTCAAAATGTATTATCAACGGGAGGATCATTGACAAATCGAATTCAGAGCCTCTAATCGGTGCCACAGTGTATATTGAAGAGCTGAAAAATGGTGCAGTTGCTGATCTGGACGGCAGGTTTAAACTTGTACTGAAACCCGGAAAATATAAGGCCATTTTCAATTACATGTCAATGAAACAGCAGGAATATTACCTTCAGGTATATTCAGGAGGCTCTGTCACTATTGAAATGAAAAAAGAGCTCATTGCGTTGAATGAGGTTAAGATTACTGCCAATCGTTATCGATCATGTAAAAGGAATGCAAATGGGTTTTGAAAGGATTTCAGTGAAATCAATTAAAGAAATTCCTCTTGCATTCGGAGAAAAAGATGTCCTTAAAGTGGCACAAATGTTACCCGGTGTGCTGAATGTGGGTGAAGGTTCATCTGGATTCAATGTAAGAGGCAGCGCTGAAGATCAGAATATGTTTTATATCAATAAGATCCCAGTTTATAATACATCCCATCTATTCGGATTCTTTACTTCATTCAATCCCGATATCATTAATGATTTCACATTATATAAAAGCAATATTCCGGCCAGGTTTGGCGGAAGGCTCTCTTCAGTATTTGATATAACTACCAGGCAGGGAAATAAGAGGAAATTTTACGGTCAGGGGGGAATAAGTCCGATAACAGCACATGCGTCACTTGAAATTCCGGTAATAAAGGATAAAGTATCAATAGTTACAAGTTTCCGGAGTTCCTATTCAGACTGGATACTTAAAAAAATAAAGAACAAGGATATAAAGAATAGCAATGCTTTTTTTTATGATGGTTCCTTTTCCGTCAATGCCGAAATTAACGATAAAAACCTGTTAAAGGCTTTTATTTATCTGAGCAGAGACAAGTTCACCCTGTCATCATTAAATGAATATGATTATTCAAACAGAGGATCTTCATTAGCCTGGAAACACATATTTTCTTCTGTATTATCGGTTGACGTATCGGTTATTTACAGCAGTTATTCTTTTGAAAATGTCGATAAATCCAACCTGTCTACTGCATTCATGCAAAAGTACAGGATTGATCATTATGAAACCAGGGCGGACTTTTCTTTATTAACCAAATCAGATCATAAAATAGAATTCGGAGCCAGTGAGATATTCTATGATCTTGATCGTGGCAATATTTCTCCATTTGGTGAAATATCAAACAGGACACCTGTCAATCTTGGTAAAGAAACCGGGATTGAAGGGGCTCTCTATCTTTCCGATGAGTTTGCTTTGTTCAGGAATCTGACCGTATCAGGAGGGATAAGATACAGTTTATTTAATCACTTTGGTCCTGCAACGATTAACATTTATAATTCGGAAAATACCAGGACCATTGATAACATAACAGAGACTAAGGTATTCAAAAAAGGAGACCTGATTAAATCTTATTCCGGTCCTGAATACAGATTTGCCCTGAATTATACACTGGGAAACAACAGTTCGTTAAAGGCTTCCTACAACAGATTGTACCAGTATATTTTCATGTTAAGAAATACGATTGCCATTTCTCCTGATGATAAATGGAAATTATGTGATTACTACATCAGACCTCCTGTTGCAGATCAGATTTCAGTAGGATATTTCAGGGATATATTAAGATGGTAGCATTGAAGCCTCTTTAGAATTGTACCATAAATGGATCAACAATCAGGTTGAGTATAAGGATGGTACGGATTTTACTTCCTCTGATCCCATAGAAACGAAGGTATTACAAGGGAAACAACATGTAAACGGGATAGAGCTGATGTTCCATAAAAATACGGTAAGATCTACAGGTTGGGTATCGTATTGCTATTCGAGGTCTCTTATTAAGGTTGATGGCGGTCTTCCGGAGAATCAGATAAATTACGGCCTGGAATATCCTTCCAATTATGACCGGCCGCATAGTTTTAACCTGGTGCTTAATTTCAGAACCAATCGTCGTTTAAGTGTTTCAGCAAATTTTGTATATGCAACCGGACGGCCTATTACTGTTCCGGTATCGGTTTATTATTCGGAAGGCCAGCAGATGCTGAATTTTTCAAAAAGAAATGAATACCGGATACCTGATTATGCCAGGCTGGACCTGTCCATTAATCTTGAAGGTAACCTTTTCAGGAAGAAACCTATTCATAGTAGCTGGTCGCTGAATTTATATAATGCTCTCGGTCGCAGAAATGCCTATTCAGTTTATTTTGACTCAACGTTGGTCAGGTACGTGGGCATCAACTCTCAATATTTGGCGTTCCGATATTTACGCTTTCGTGGAATTACAAATTCGGAAATTATCTGAATGATTAGAACAACTTCAGATCATGAGAAGAAATCAAATAAAAACATTAGATCCATCAAAAAGATGTAATCGTTACGTTATTGTCATTGTGAACCTTACCTTGTTTGCCCTTAGTTGCATCAGTCAGTTTGAGCCACATTATAAAGGTGAGGATAATTTGGTGGTTGTTGATGGAAGTGTTATAAAAGGTCTCGTGAAACAGGTGATAAAGATATCCAGATCTTCATCCATTTCACATCCTGAATACCTTACCCGAAGAAAATTGCCAGGTCAAAGTCATGGATGATTCCGGAAATGAGTTTTCTTTTAAAGAAGAATCACCAGGAAAATATGTGGCAAGTATTGATGATGCGTTACTCAACTATGACACACAATACAAACTGGTATTCAGCATTCCTTCAGGTGAAAACTATGAATCGGGTTATCAGACGCTTATAAAAACCGCACCGATTGACAGTATTTATTGTCTCAGAGAATTTCACTCTGCCCTGGAGTATAACGAGAGTGATATTGAGGGACTTCAGTTTTATGTAGATCTGAACGCGCCTGATGATGCAACCAAGTACTATAAATGGCAAATAAATGAAACATGGGAGATGCATGCAGGTTATAAGATATATGGTGTTTATGACGGAAAGACGGTAAGATTGAATAATTGGCCTTCAGACAGTCTTTATTATTGCTCAAAAACAAAACTTCGATCGGTTTTTACACCTCATCGACAGTTAATTTATCGCATAACATTTTAAAAAAGATACCTCTGGATTTTAAATCGAGTAACTCACCGAATCTAACAATTAAATTCTGTGCGACTATAAGACAATTTGCATTGAACAAAGAGGCTTATGAATACTGGCATCAGAAAGAGATGGAGCTGACTGAATTAGGTCAGATTTATACAAAACAGCCTTACCAGAATAAATCTAATATCACCAATATCGATAATCCCGATGAGAAGGTCCTGGGCTTTTTCTGGGCTTCTTCCTGTACTGAAAAACATCTGTTTCTGAGAGATCCGTTTGGTAAAGTTGATAAAATTCAGGGTGAAACAATTATTGGGTTTTGCAGAGCCTTACCTTTATATACTGATATATATGGAAAAGAAAATATTGAAAGACAATTATTGGAATTAATATTAAGAACAAAAAATGTTCCTGCACCTCCTCTTTATATTTTTTATGGGTGTACTCCATCGGCATGTTATTATTATGTTTCATTAGCTAATGCGTGTGTCGATTGCAGGTTGATGTACAGTAAGGCGACCAATAAAAGACCAGATTTCTGGCCGGACCATTTTTAAAAATTAAAATAAATTACAGTTCACAGGAAACTATATGGAAACAACAATTGGAATAAAAAAATGTAATCGTCCAGTCATATTCATTGTATGCATTACCTTATTTGCAATGAGTTGCATCAGCCCCTACGAGACAACTAACAAGAGAGAGAGCAATTTGCTGGTTGTTGAAGGA
Source organism: uncultured Bacteroidales bacterium (assembly GCA_963725785.1). Lineage (GTDB taxonomy): Bacteria > Bacteroidota > Bacteroidia > Bacteroidales > VadinHA17 > LD21. The sequence goes on from CAVRZV010000006.1 coordinate 103,845, forward strand.
AGCATAATAAAGGGCCTTGAAAAGCAGGAGATAAAAATTTCGATAGCTTCATCCATTTCAAATCCTGTCAGCATACCAGTCACAAATTGCCAGGTCAAGGTAGTGGATGATTCGGGAAATGAGTTCGCTTTTTCTGAAGAATCGGAGGGGAAATACGTTGCTGCTATTGATGATGCACTACTGAGCTATAATAGCCAATACAAACTGGTATTCAGTTCTCCGTCGGGAGAAAACTATGAATCAGATTTCCAGCAGCTTCTTCAGAGTCCGCCGGTTGACAGTATTTATAGTACGGAAGAGTATCATCTTGTTCCTGACTCAGGCAGAACTATTAAAGGAATTCAGTTTTATGCAGATCTGAGTGCTCCTGATGATGCAGCCAGATATTATAAATGGCAAATAGAGGAAACGTGGGAGATACATGCCGGTTATCAGATAAGCGGATTGTACGACGGAAAGAGCGTAAAAGTCACAGTTTATCCCGCAGACAGCCTATATTATTGCTGGAAATCAAGAACCGCTGATGGCTTTTACACATCGTCAACTATTGATTTGTCGCATAACACATTGAAAAACATACCTCTGCATTTCAAATTAAACACTTCAGGAGATTTACAAATAAAATACTGTGCAACTGTAAGACAATTTGCATTAACAAAAGATGCCTATGATTACTGGCATAAAAAAGAAATGGAATTAAAAGGAACAGGACAGATTTACGCAAATCAGCCTGAACAGTCTAAATCAAACATAATTAATACCGGTAATCCCGAAGAGAATGTGTTAGGCTTTTTCTGGGTTTCTTCTTGTTCTCAAAAACGCCTGTTTCTGAAAGATCCTTTTAAGAAATATGTTGAAGGAGGTGGAGGAACTTGCAGTACATTACCATTATTTGCTACTTTAACAGGTAAAGCACTTGAAACTGCTTTATTGAATTTTATATTAAAATCCAGAAATGTCCCTAAGCCTCCGGTTTATATATATACAGTATGCGGAATGTCCGGTTGTGTTTATTATGTTGCTTTGACTAACACTTGCATTGATTGCAGGTTGAATCGCATCAGCGGACAAGGCACTACTAAAAGACCCGATTTTTGGAATTAACATGAATTAGAAACACTTTAGAAACAGCTCACCCATTTTAAGAATAAATGATAATGAAAGAATGATGGAGAAAGTATTTTTGTTTTACGTTTTCAGCTTTCTGATTAATCTTACTATTAGTAGTCAGTCAGGACAATCAGAAATTACAGGTTCCGAAACATATACTGCATCGGGTGAGAAAATAAGGCTTTTCACTGACCGGAGTATTTATTGTGTGAATGATAAAATCTTTTTTACTGCTGAATATTCCTGTACAAGCGATCTTGACTCTCTGGCATGGAGCAATGTAATATATGTTGAACTGATCAGATGGAATGGGAACAAGCTGGGTCAGATGAAACTGAAGCTTACCACACCGGGAACATCAGGTATTATGGACATTCCGGGCGATCTTATTTCAGGAAATTATTATTTACGGGCTTATACAAAATGGATGCGTAATTTTTCGGCAGGCGATTATGGTTATCTGCCAGTTAAAATTGTTAATCCTCTCCGATCCGAAACAGATGAAGGCCCGTCAGAAATATCAGTTCCTTCCGGCACAGCCTCACTTAACCTTGGGCAAAAGACTCTGATTAATGTTGTCAGATGCACAATGAGTAACCAATACAAGCAAAGGGAAAAGGCAGTAGTGGAGTTTCAAATAAACGACAGGAAGTTCATTGACATTGACAGGTATTCTGTTTCTGTAGCAAAAGTCGGGGCCATTGATACTGCCATTCAGTCATACAAACCAGATTCCACCTTTCAGAAAAGCAATCTCTCCTATATTGAATATTTACCCGAAATCAGAGGAATTACAATTTCTGGTAAAATTATTGACAAATCCACAAAACTCTCCCAAAAAGATGTTTATGTCAGTCTTTCAGAACTTAAACATGGAGAATATTTTTCAGTCTATAAAACAAATGACAGGGGTCGGTTCGTCTTTTCACTACCGTTTATGCAGGGGCCACATGATTTCTTTATTCAATCGGAATTTTCAGGTTCCCTGCCTTCAGAAATACTGATCGATAACGACTTTTGCAACAAACCTGTTAAATTGCCTTATGTTGCTTTCAAACTGAATGAAGAAGAAATACACTTTATTAAGGATATGGTTATAGATCTGCAGCTTAGCGAAAGGTACCTCCTGAATAAAGACACATCAGAGGTTTCGCAACATTTAAAAGCAAATCCAGTTCCTTTCTATGGCAGTAAAAAAATAGTATACAACACGGAAAAATATATTGAATTGCCTAATATTGAAGAATTCGTGAGTGAAATTATTCTTGAAGCAACTATAATAAAGGAAAAAGGGAAGACTTCACCCATAAGGCTGAGAAGATCAGATCTTTCAAATTCTCCGCCATTAATATTCATGGACAATGTTCAGGTTAATAATGACGACCAGCTTTTAAAAATACCCTTAACAGAATTGAAAGAGTTGAGGTAATCAACATGGACTATATAGTTGCAGGCATGAAATACTGTGGCATTATAAGTATTTATTCCAAAAACAAAGATTTTGCAGGATTGGATCTGAACAAAAACAGCATGTTTTTTACCTCTGATTTATTTTCAGATAGAAATCAGGATATGATTTCACTAAACGTTCAGATAATTCAAGAATACCTGATAGAAGAAATCTTTTATACTGGAATCCGGATATTCAGTTATCAGCTGACAAAAAAACGACAATTTCATTTTATACATCCGACAGCAAAGGTGATTATATTGTATATATCCGTGGGAAAAACAGCAGGAATAACAGCGAAATATACGGTAAATGCTATTTTTCGGTCAAGATGATCACCAGGAAGTGTAATGATATCACAGAAATTTAAATACATTACACACAAACAAAATCTTAGGATTTAAAACATAACAATTTTTGAAAAATTGATAATTTTGCCAAATAAACCGACCAGTTATGAAAAGGGGAATTGTTTTTTTGATGATACTTGTGCTGCCATTATCCGGTAACCTTTTTGCTCAAAAAACTCAGAAGAGACATTATATTACCGGTCAGGTCGTTGACGCAAATGACAAACCCGTATCGGGTGCTATATTACTAATTGACAACAGGAATACTCAGGTTGTCACCGATGCCAATGGTATGTATAAGGTCAGGGTAAAAACAGATGCAAAAAGGGTCGCCGTTTTCAACCCGATGATCGGACAAGGTGAGGAAGAGATAAACGGAAGGATGGTTATCAATTTCAAGCTTGCCGGCGGATCACAACTTCACACCCAGGATGAAACAAAAAACCCTGAAAATGAAAAAGTAAACATCGGTTATGGATATTCTTCAAAAAAGGATCTTACAACCAGCGTCAGCAAAATAGACGGCCAGAGCAAAAATAATAACACCAGTTATCAAAACATTTATGAAATGCTCCAGAAAGATCCAAGTGTTCAGGTAAACGGGAAGAAGATTGTAATCCGTGGTGTAAACTCTGTAAATTCAACAGATCCGCTGTTTGTTGTCGACGGAATTGTGGTTGAATCGATCGACGATATCAGTCCATATATGGTAAAGTCAATTGAGATCCTTAAGGGTTCGAATGCAGCTATCTATGGCTCAAGAGGGGCAAACGGAGTAATAATGATAACGTTAACCAATTCAGGTAATAAGTAATTCTGTTTCTCTGCTCTCATTATTGTGTGCACTTGAACTAATTTGTTGGCCAGATGAAAACCAAAATCATCGTAATTGGATTGGTATTAGCTTCTCTGGTATGTATTATTCTTTTCGCATCTGATAATCAGTCTCAGGTAATAAACACTATAACACGGGAACGAATTTCAATTAATGAAGATTGGCGCTTTTTTAAGTATGATTCAACAGCTGACAACCTTATCTATGATCAACGTCCGGTTGTGAATCGTTACAGGGATGACAGACCTGCCGATTCCAGGCCAACGGAAGCTGAAGGTGTTGAAGGAACTAAAAATATACTCAAGGCATGGATTTTGCCTTCGGGAAATGATTTCATCGGGGATGCCGATAAACGATATGTCAGGCCTGTTGGAGATCCTGGCAGTAATTTTCCTTTTGTTCAGAATGATTTTGACGATACATCCTGGAAGAATCTGAATCTTCCTCATGACTGGGCTATCGAAGGTCCGTTTCTGAAGGGAAGGGATTCTGAAATAGGCGGGAGTATGGGACGATTACCCAGTCCGGGAGTTGCATGGTATCGGAAGAAACTTAAGATCCCCGTATCGGATGCAGGTAAGTCAATTTTTCTCGATGTAGATGGTGCGATGTCGTATGCTATGGTATGGTTAAACGGCAATCTGGTAGGTGGCTGGCCCTTTGGCTATGCTTCATGGCGACTGGATCTGACACCATATATCGCCCCGGGAGGTGAAAACCAACTGGCTATTCGTCTGGATAATCCTACAAGTTCTTCCCGATGGTATCCGGGCGGAGGGATTTACCGGAATGTCTGGCTGACTAAAACAAATCCGGTTCATGTTGGTCAATGGGGTACTCATGTTACCACACGCGATATATCCACAGCCTCTGCCACAATAGATCTGGTAGTAAATATTGACAATGACTCGAGGAGTGATGTATCGGTTAAAATGGTTACACAGATCTTTATTCTTGACAATATAAATAACAAAACCGGCGATGCCGTCGTATCCTTCGAACCAGTAAAAGTGCAGGTTGAGGCAGGGAAAAAAGTGAAAGTCGAAGGTTCTGCCACACTTATAAATCCAAGGTTATGGGGACCGCCGCCAACACAGGTTCCTAACCGCTATATTGCTGTCACCACCTTGTGGCATGAAGACAAACCGATTGACCAATTTGAAACACCCTTTGGCATCCGTTCACTTCGTTTCGATCCGGATTCAGGTATCTTCATCAACGGAGAGCTGATTAAGATCAAAGGTGTTAACCAGCACCACGACCTTGGTGCCCTGGGTTCTGCATTTAGCTCCCGTGCTGCAGAGCGACAGCTTGAGATTCTTCGTGATATGGGATGCAACTCCATCCGCATGTCGCATAATCCTCCTGCTCCGGAATTATTGGAGTTAACAGACCGGATGGGATTTCTTGTGATGGATGAGGCGTTCGATGTGTGGGTCCGGAAAAAGACACCGCTCGACTTTAGTCTCATATTTCCGGATTGGCATAAGCAGGATTTGAGGGCACTTGTCCGGCGTGACAGGAATAGTCCCTCAGTAATCATATGGAGCTTTGGAAATGAAGTAGGTGAGCAATACACAGGCGAGGAAGGTGCAGCCCTGGCAAAGGAACTCGATAATATTATCAAGGAAGAGGATAAAACCCGGGCCACAACCAGTGCGATGAACTATGCCAAACCGGATATGCCTTTTCCTGCCACAATGGACGTTATCAGCCTGAACTATCAGGGTGAAGGGATCCGTAACACTCCTGAATTTGAAGGAACTGATCGCATACGTACGTTACCCCAGTATCCTGCTTTCCATGCAAAATTTAGAGATAAGGTGATTCTCAGCAGTGAGACTGCATCAGCATTCAGCAGCCGGGGAGTCTACCTGTTCCCTGTATCAAAGGATATTAGCGAGCCTGTAAGAGACGGGAGAGGTGGTGACTCGAAGATACGGCAGGTGAGTTCTTACGAACTCCATGCAGTTGACTTTGGTTCTTCTGCTGACAAAGTGTTCAGGTACCAGGAACAGAATCCATTTGTGGCCGGCCAGTTTGTGTGGACCGGATGGGATCATCTGGGAGAGCCGACACCCTATTATGAATCGCGCAGTTCTTATTGCGGAATCATTGACCTGGCAGGTTTTAAAAAAGACCGCTTCTATCTTTATCAGGCGAACTGGCGGCCGGAACTGCCGATGGCCCACATCCTGCCCCACTGGAACTGGCCGGAACGTATTGGAGAGGTCACACCGGTACATGTCTTTACCTCAGGAGATGAAGCAGAGTTGTTTCTCAACGGGAAGTCGCTTGGAAAGAAAAAGAAAAGTCAATATGAATATCGTTTGCGCTGGGACGATGTGAGATACGAACCAGGTGAATTGAAGGTGGTAGCATATAAAAATGATAAGAAATGGGCTGAAGATCTGGTTGAGACAACCGGTGAACCAACCTGTTTAAAGGCTGTAGCAGACAGAGCAACGATAAAATCCGATGGAAAAGATCTGGCATTTATTACGGTACAGGTAGCTGATAATAAAAACCGTATGGTGCCACGTTCGGATAATCTGATCGAATTTAGTATTGAGGGGCCCGGTGAAATTGTTGCAACAGATAATGGTGATCCGACAGATATGGTTCCTTTTCCATCTAAGGAACGCAAGGCGTTTAATGGATTGGTATTGGTTATAGTTCGTTCTGATACAGGAAAAACAGGAACAATTAAAGTAAAAGCTAAATCCCCCGGACTCAGAGATGCATTGTTGGAGGTGAAAAGCAAATGAATTTATGTTTTAAAATATCAGGGAGATCATATGAGTATGGAAGCCTTCCATTCAAACTGTTATGCTTCTGCTTCACTTTATCGTTTTTCATTGGATGCAAAAAAGAAAGTAACAATCCTGAACCTGTACCTGTAACGATTAATACTGATATCACTTACCAGACTATTGCCGGATTTGGAGGCGCAAACAGAATGTGGGGAACACAATTTTTAAAACCTGCTGAAGCAAAAAAAGCATTTGGAAGCGATGAGAGCGATTTGGGGTTGAGTATATTCAGAGTCCGGTTAGCATCCGATTCATCAGAGTGGCAGCTCATCCTTGAATCGGTAAAAGAAGCTCAAAAATATGGTGTAAAAATATTAGCATCACCCTGGTCTCCTCCAGCTAATTTAAAATCGAATAACAGTGCTGTTGGTGGATATTTACTCCCGGAAAACTATGAAGCCTTTAAAGATCATATAAATTCATTTATTGCCTATATGGCTTCAAACGGAGTGGATATTTATGCAGTTTCAATTCAAAACGAACCTGATATTCAAGTTACATATGAGTCCTGTACCTGGACCGCTTCCACGATGATCGATTTTTTAAAAAAGCTATGGAAATCTGATTGTAGGAGTCAAAATTGCTGCACCAGAGTCTTTTAATTTCAATGCAGTTTTCACAAATGCTTTATTAAATGATATCAGTGCTGCTGAAAACCTGGACATCGTTGCCGGTCACATTTACGGTTCAGGTCTTGGTACTTTTCCCGCTGCAGAACAAAAAGGCAAAGAAATATGGATGACGGAATACCTCCTTAATTTAAACTCAGGCAGTTCAGGTTCACCTGCCTGGACAACTTTTAGTGAAAGTAAAAAATGGGACGAAAGTCTCGATATGTTACATACTGTTCATGAGGCAATGACTTGTAATTGGAATGCTTATATATGGTGGTATCTTCAGCGCTATTATTCTTTCATTGGTGATGGAGAACAAGGTACCGGCTAATGGTGAGATACTTAAAAGGGGATATGCTTTTTCTCATTTTTCAAAATACATAAAGCCGGGGTTTGTAAGGGTATCTGCAACTAGCAAATCCACTGATTTGGAAATTACGGCCTATGAAGGTAATAACCAGGTAGTGGTTGTTGTTATCAATCAAAACAATTATTGGGTAAATAATATAAATTTCGAAGTTCCATCTTTATCTTCTGCTTCTGCTTGGGAAACCTCAGTTAATTTGAACAGAGCAAACAAAGAAGTTGATATATCTGATGGCAAGGTGGTGGTAAATATATCACCTAAAAGTATCACCACAATAGTGGTGGAAAAATAGAGCCGATGAAGCCGCAAAGAGAGTGTCATTAACATCTTTGCGGCTCTGTTTTTATAGGTATCCCTATTTTAAGGGAAATGCTCCAATATATGGTTTATACTTTGCCTGCAAACCCAATAACTTTTGGACATCAGCCGGCAATATTGTTGCTGCATTTGCTCCCGGAAATGCTTTATTCAATTCGAAGTTACCAAGTTCAATACTTTTAAACAAGGGTAAATTAAAGCTTACAAAAACCTTACTATTAACCGAAGAGCCGTCGAATACCTTTTTTAAACCATCCAATGACTCAACGGCTTGCTGGCATGCAGCATTTGATGCCGGGCTCCAATACACCAATGTCTCAAAGCCACTGTTGACATCTTTTACATATACATTATAATCGTATTGTTTCAAGAGGAGATTTATCCAGTTTCTGACATAGATCGGGATGCTGCCATACAATCATCAACGGCCTTTTGAAACTCTCATTGCCGGTAAGCAGATTGTTTACAAAAACATGGCCAAAGCGCTGGTCAACATCTGGGCCGGTACTGGGGTGCCATCCAAAATGGTCTCCTACTGCACTTCGTTTGTCTCGTCCAAAGCAAGCGGTACTGTTTATAAAAGTGTTCTGATACACCTGAACATTCGAGCTATTGAGGATCATAATCCCATGGTCGCAATTCACAAATACATTCCCGGCGCAAATGGCACCTTTTGAAATTTCAAAAAAGAAACCGTTACTGCTGGGCCACATTTGGTTATTGCTCCCGGCACCCTTACTGTTCCCGACACCTTCAACCCAATTATTCAGGAAACGGCCATCTACATTTCCTACGTCGTACCAGATTCCATTCGATATAGGTAAGTCATAAACCAGGTTATCCTGGCAGGTTACACGGTGCGTTTGATTAAATATCTTTACAGCAGCAGGGTAATAGCCAACAATGTTTTCAATATTGTTGCGGGAGAACATATTTTTCTCCAGTAAACAATCGGAAGAAGATAAGAGGTAAATTCCTTCGGTGGTTGTATTGTTAACCTTACAATGCCGTAATACAAGGTTGTCTCCCCTGAGATAGGCTCCCACACGCCCGCAAAACGAAAACGTACAGTGCTCAATGATTGAACCGACAACATCTTTGCCGAAAGTTGACGGATCAGCCAAACCCTGGGGCTCATTCCCGTCAATTTCGAACGCACAATATGCATACTGCGTAAGAGTGATACCTCTAATTACGGGACCCTTTCGGTCGTTCGATTTTCCATTCACATCTTTTATTACCCTGTGCAAACCATAATTATGCGCAGTAATTTCTACCAAATGATTTGTTGGATCAGTACCAATGTAAACAAATCCATTTTTATAATCTATATAAAATGAATTCTCGTCCACCTCTCCTTCCCATCCGGCTGATTTAAGGATTTTCCCATCCACAAATACCATATCGTTATTAAAAATATGTAATGGTGTTTCTTTTCCAAAATTGTCGCGTGACCACCAATTATCCGGGCTACCCGGGAAAAAGTGTGTCCACGAAGTCTTCCATAATCCTTTGTTGATAATTTTCCATTCTTTGGCTTCAAAGGTTCCTTTAAAAATGGGTTGTTCATCAGCATAAGGCTGAATAGTTATTCCCTGGTTGAATTCAAGGTCACCGGTTCGGTAAATGCCACCGCGAAGAATAATGGCATCGCCGGTTTTAACATTTGCAATTACTGACTCAATTGTGGATGGTTTTGTTAATTGGTCACCCTGCGATTCAGCAATTCCGTCAGGTGAAACATAATATATTTTGCCGGTGACCCCCGGCAGATCATAGGTTTGATTTAAAGGACCATATGGGCCACCTGATGGTTGGGCATTTGCAAAAAGCAGACCGGTGACTAATAATACAATCGCAATAAAACCTCGTTGCTGTAATTTTCTTGCTTCGTTTTTTGACACGATTGGTTTCATTTTTATATTAATATTAGGTGGTAAAGCATTGAGTATGTAAAACTACAAAAAAAATCCAATTGCCCTCCAATGCCTTTGCAATCAATGTGCTTTTAACCGCACAGAATAAACTATCATTTGATAAAATGGACCTTTAGATTTTTAATACATTTACATATAATAAAATGGATGCTATGAAAAAATATTTGCGCTTCCAGGTCTATGTACTTATCCTTGTTTTAATACTGAGTTTCCTGAACGGATGCAATAAAAAGACAACCTCCGTAAAGCTTAAGTATTTTTGTCAGAATGAGGAACCGCAGCAGACCTTTGGATTAAAAAAACTGAGTGAAGTTGTTTCTCTGGAACAGGTAAACAATCCGGATGAAGCAGATATTCTACTAATTTCCGCCGGGGAGATAAGTAAGAATCAGAACTTATATATCGGAATTAAGAACAATTACTTCAGAAGGTTTTTCAATCAGAAAACTGTCGCGTAAGAAGGTTGCTATTATATCTTCAGATATGACAGGATCGATGTATGGAATTTTGGATATTGCAGAACAGATTCAAATGGGAAAAACAATTAAGACGATAAAAGAAAAAAGTATCAATCCTAAGATACCTTTCAGGGCAATAAAATTCAATCTGCCATGGAATTCTTACAGGGTTCATGAAAGTCTTCAACTCCATTATAACACTGTACGGGATATCGAATTCTGGAAAAGCTTCCTGGATATGATGGCAGTAAACCACTTTAATGCTCTGACTTTATGGAATCTGCATCCTTTTCCATATATGATTCGTGCCACCAACTATCCTGAAGCATGTCCGTTTTCCGATGAAGAACTAGCATCATGGCAAAAATTCTGGCACGGATTATTTACGTTAGCTAAAGACCGGGGAATAAAAACTTATATAATGGACTGGAATATTTTTGTTTCTCCATCGTTTGCCAAAAAATATGGTGTTGCCGATTATTGCCTTCCCGAAATGGCAGGGAAAGAATACTTCGGGAAAGGTGATTATTCTCCTCTTGTTCAAAAGTACAATCGTGAAAGCTTAACCCAGCTCATTGACGAATATCCTGAGCTTACAGGGTTTGGGGTCAGTCAGAATGAAAGGATGGAAGGAGTCGACGAACAGGTATGGCAGGATTGGATCGTAAATACCTATTTTAATGCAATGGACAGCGCCAACCACAAGATTGAGTTCATCATGCGCGCACATACACATCCTGCGCCTGAACTGACCAGGAAAGCTGTTGAAGACAATGCCTACAGGCTTGGCAAAGTCTGGGTAGATGTAAAATTTAACTGGTCACATTCACATGCAACTCCAAAACTGATGTATATCCATGGAGGATCCAAATCAACCATCTTATGGGATCCTGCTCCTGAGAATTATAAAATGGCTTATACAATGAGAAATGAGGACTTTTTTATTCTTCGATGGGGTCAGCCGGATTTTATCAGGGATGTTATAAAGGAAAATGATAAAGATTACCTCGGGGGATACATTATCGGATCAGAAACTTACATTCCTGCAAAAGAGTATACAACAAAACCCGGACCTCACCTTACGTGGAAATACGCTTTTGAAAAGCAATGGCTGTTTTATCAGGTCTGGGGCAGGTTGCTTTACGATCGCGATACAAAAGATGAAGTCTTCAGCAATGCATTTAACCAAAAATATAAAATCGATTTTGGAGACAAGTTAATTGAGTCTCATAAGCTTGCTGATAAGATGCCTCTTAAACTGGCTTCATTTTATGCGGCATCGTGGGATTTTACACTTTATTCCGAAGGATTTCTGGCTGGTTACAAATCCAATATGGGCTGTTTATATGATGGAATATCTCCTTTTATTTCTGTTAATGAAATAATTAGCACAGTTACTCTGGATACTTCACTTGTTTCAATTAAAGATTTTGTTTCGGGGAACTTTCACGGTCACGATAAAATCAGTCCTTTACAATTAGCGGATGAACTTGAAAGGGACGGCAATAATGCACTGTTATTATTACAAAAAATTGAAACGGACAATCCGACATTAAAACATGAAATTTCAGATATAAGAACGTGGGCATATCTTGGGCTGTACTTTAGTGAAAAATTAAAAGGAGGAACTGCTTTACAATTTTTCAGGACGGCAGGTGACACAGCTAAACGAAACGAGAGTATTAAGCACCTTGAACTGGCATTGAGCTATTGGGAAAAAGTGGTCGAAGTCAACAGACCTTATTTTGATGACATTCCATTGCTCCATTTAGGTGATCGGTACAATAATGGTGGTGATATAAGACCATTGACCCGATTTTCATGGTCCGGTCTTACCGGTGAAGTCAGAAATGATATTGAGATTGCTAAAAATTCATTTTAATTATTTTCGCTGCCCAGTCGATAACAGATGGATTTTGTTTATCAGGAAATTCCTGTGGAACCAGCTTCCCGTTTTTATCTGCTCTGATTGTAACCGGGGTTTTCCATTTACCGTTTAGTGTATCGTACCAATACAAAGAATAGGATTTATCAGGAATAAATCCGGATAATTCAGGCAATACCGACTGGTTTTCAAAATAGAGTAATGCAAAGTCTCTTTCAGGTGTACGCATCATATATGACCACCCGTCAAGTCCTTTCTCAGGACTGCCCGGAGCTTTTTGAGGATTAATATCTTTGAAGGCAGGAAGGAGGTTCTGGTATTTATTCCCTTCTGACAAAATAAACTTACTCAGGTGTTGCATATACTTTCCCGATTCGTATTTTAATGCATCCCAGAAATGGGGACGCATCCCTGCCGCTTCTCCTGTTGTTGTTATATCATATGCCCCGGTTCCGTGCACATGTCCTGATAATCCTCCCGAAAGAACGGACCCATACATTTGTGCCCTGGAAAAATAGTTGTCCCTGGCGGAATTGGCCGGTGGCCGCTCACCATTTGGTTTGTTAATTGCATGATCCCATCCTGTATAATAGGGCTCGAAATTAATGGCCGGATAATGCGGTTCGAGATTAAAAAGAGTATCAAGGGCAGTGGAAACGCGGTGGTCGCGGGGCTTATTTCCCACACTATGCATCGTTAACCACGGACAATCTTTATAATGACCGAATGCCGTGTAAGTTGAATGGTCAATCAGAACAGTATGCATTTGACCAAATGGCAAGGGACCATATTTTTTCAAATGATAAGTAAGCGCTTCATTAAATTCAGCAGCTGTGAGACTATATTCTTTTGGTATCCAATCGAGATGTATGCCGCTAAAAAAGATATTATATGCACCATACCTCGATATCAGATATTGAACATAACGGGCATACGATTTATTAAAATCGAAATATGCTTTCCATGCCGGACAATTATCTCTTCTTACTGTTTCAATAAGAGGTACAAATCCCTGGTCTGATAAATACTGCATCTTTTTATCCAGACTTTGAAAATATTCAGGAACTATCCGATCGAAATCAGCAATGCCTTCATGCTTCTCAGACATTTTGAAAGGTTTATTGCCATATTCATCACGCATATCTTTTGCAGTCATTTGATTGTTGTCAACCAGATGATCAAATTTCTCCCAGGCATTTCTGATATATATACCGTTGGAATCAGCATAAGTACTTGCATTTTTATCAGACTCCCAGTTAGGGAAACAAGCTATCATACTCACAGAATTAAATCCCTGATTTTTACGATAGTTAATAGCATCCTCAAACCCGATCCCCGGAGCGGGCATATAGTCATTTGCTGCAGCAGTATTTCTGAAGGGGAGTCGCCAGGTAGCCCCGGCAAGCCAGGTATCGCCCGTTAAAAAGAAAGGAGTTCCGTCGGAATACTGTAATGCATGTCCGTTTGGCGTTGCCCCGACAAAACCATGTCGGTTAGGATTCTGCGTCTTCTCCTGTTCAGTCCATTCAAGGGCGTTATATTGCCCGGTATGATTGTTCAATCCGTTATCATCAGGCTGATCAGAACCACTTTTCCATTTCCAAATTCCTGATTTAGTTGCAACTATACGTACTATATAAACATTCCCCCCATTCCAGAAAGCATATATTCGTTTTGAAAAACCCGGGCCTTCTAAATCTACCCAGCATGTAACATCGGTATAATAATTTTTATATTCCTTTTCTGCTTTAAGCACAATTTCGTGCATTTCCCACGTATGAATATCCAGCGGGGCACTGGCTCTGATATTAACTTCAAATACATTGGAAAAGAACAGAAGAATAATAAAAGAGTAGAGCAGCCTTTGAAATTTAATATTCATGTCAGGTAAGATTAATTCTGAATACAATCTATAAATATATCAAAAAGAATATTGATTTTGAGAACTGTCTGACATTTAGTGCAGGTCTGTGGTCTAATTTTTTTTTAAAATGATTATCTTAGATTCAGAAATCATGTTTGCAGTAATGTCTTTTGTGTTCATTTTGATTTTTTAACTTTAAGTCTTTAAGAGAAAAACGCAATCTTGAAAAAATATGATAGCTCCGGTAACATTTGACAAATCGATGATAGCTCCGTGTGGCATGAATTGCGGGACTTGCATAGCATTTCTCAGACCAAAAAACAGATGTCCCGGATGCAGGATTAACTCTGAAAATAAAGCCGTTTCGGTTCAAAGATGCATTATTCCCAAATGTGTTAATCTTGACAAGACTTCTTCAAAATTCTGTTACGAGTGCGAGGAATTCCCATGCAAAAGATTAAAACAACTTGATAATAGATACAGAACGAAGTATAAAACAAGCTTTATTGAAAATCAGACAATTATTAAGGATAAAGGTATTACCCAATTTCTGGAATTTGAAGCTGAACGAAGGACCTGTAAAAATTGCGGATCAGTTTTAAGTGTTCACCGCGACAAATGTCTTTCATGTGAGAATGATTTAAAATATTAACCTATGGAAACAAAAGAATCCTATGAAAACTATCCTACATGGATCCCGGTATTATCCAATTTTGTATCGTTTCTAATTTACGGTTCCGGATTTATCATAACCCTGAGATTAGGATGGATAGCTGCAGTTTTTTTCCTGGGTCTTATTCTGGCGTTTGAATACAGGCTGATAAGCCAACATTGTATCAATTGTTATTACTGGGGTAAGACCTGTGGTTTTGCAAAAGGCAGACTTAGTGCATTGTTTTTCAAAAGAGGTGATCCGGCAAAATTCTGCAATAAGGAAATGTCCTGGAAAGATATGATTCCTGATTTATTGATTCCTCTTATACCATTCATTCTTGGCATCGTATTAATTGTTATTAAATTTGATTTCATTCTTTTGTCAGCCGTAATATTAATAATTGGATCAACAACAATAGGAAATGGATTTATCCGCGGTAAATTAACTTGCAGATATTGTAAACAAAGGGAATCAGGTTGTCCGGCGGAAAAGTTATTCAACAAATAAATTGACAACAAGTCAATGAAATATACCTGATCAATACTTTAAATAAATTTTGTAAACTTTTAATTACATGACTAATATGAAAACCATACTGAGCTGGAAAAAGGGAATTTTCTCCTCTACGTATAATATTTATTCGGAAGGAAACCTGATTGGAAAAATGAAAAATAGTTGTTTTTCACAATCTTCTGACGGAGAGTTAAACGGGATGAAATACACCTTTAAAACCAACGGAATTTTTAAACATCACACTCAGATTCTGGATAATCGAACAAATAATATAATTGGAGAAATTACTTATAATAATTGGATGACCAAAGCTACCTTATCAATCCAAAATAAAAAGACTTATTGGAAATATGAAAATTTTTGGAACACACGATGGAGTATTTTTAATCCGGAAGGAATTCAGATAAATTATTCGGGTTGCTCAACAAGTGGTAAGATTGAATCCAATGTGGAGGATGTTCTGCTTCTGTTAAGCGGTTTATACGTAACCAACTTCTTTTGGCAGATGACTGCCGCAGTTTTAGTTGTTGCTTTCGTTCCAATCTGGACTACTATATTGCACTAAAGAGAAAAGAATTCAGCCATTTCCGGAAAAATCAGAAAATGAAGGAATTTTGGGAAGAAAAATTTAAAACCGAAGGTGCCATGTGGGATTTCTTCCCGTCCGATTCTGCAATCAGGACCCTGGAAATCTTCAAGTCAAACAGGCTGAATAATATTCTGATACCCGGGTTTGGATATGGCAGAAATGCAAAATTATTTTTAGAAAATGGATTTGATGTAACAGGAATTGAAATATCAAAATCGGCAATTGACCTGGCAAAAGTCAATGGATTAAATTGTATGATTCACCATGGATCTGTAACTTCAATGCCATTTGATGACAAAATATATGACGGGATATTTTGCTATGCATTGATTCATGTTTTAAACAGAACTGAACGAAAAGTCTTTCTGAAATCGTGTTACAATCAATTAAAAAACAACGGACTGATGTTCTTTGTGGTTGCTTCTAATAAGATGAGTATGTATGGAACAGGCAAACATCTCAGCAAAAACAGATTTGAAATATCCCGGGGTTTAAAAGTGTTTTTCTATGACTCAGAATCTGTAACCCGGGAGTTTTCACCATTTGGCTTGATTGATTACCAATTGATTGAAGAACCTGTCAAATTTATGAAGGATCAGGTTCCAATGAAAATGATATTTGTAAGATGCAAAAAAATGAAATTGGAAGGCCGGTATAAGGAAGCATTTCAGAAAAAGTTTTCGTAACTTGATTCACGTTTTCATCTATAGCTCCCGTACAAATTTATGTCAATACTCAAAAAAATTGGAGTTCAGCTCAGAAAACCATCCGGATTTCTCGGCTGGCTTATTTCCTGTTTAATGATAAAATGGAACAGGATATCTTATGAACATGTAATTAAGGATTTGAAAATTCAACCAAACAACAAAATATTAGAGATAGGTTATGGACCGGGCATAGGTATAAAATTACTTTCTGATAGATATAAATCATGTGCTATATATGGAATTGATTTTTCAGAATTGATGTATATCAGAGCCAGCAGGCGGAACAGGCAATTCATAAATGATGGCAGAGTTCATTTGATATTAGGTGATTTTGTCAGCACTGGGCTCACCATAAATGGCTTTGACCGGATTTTTTGCATCAATGTCGTGTATTTCTGGAATAACCTTATAGTACCATTTGAACGTATAAAATCTCTTCTAAAAGATGATGGAATGTTTTGCCTCTATATGGAGAAAAAAGAGAATTTGGCTAAATTAAAATTTACTAAAGATGATGTTTTCAATAAATATTCAATCGAAAATCTGTCAGAGGCGTTGAAGTCTGCCGGATTCAGAGAAATAAATTACTATTACAATAAAGGATATTATATACAAGCTAAAAAATAAATTCAGTGCAAGAGTAAATTCCCCTCCTGACACTGAAGATGAGATCGTCGTGTCTGCCATATTTATTATGCAAGACGTGTCAAATCTGTGATTCACCAGTAAAATTCAGCCATTTACCGATAAAGGTTTTCCAAAACTATTTAATGGTATTATTTTTGTCCGATCTAAAAAACCAACTAAAACTAATGTGATGAAAAAGCTTCTGTTATCAAGTACCGCAGTGCTGTTTTGTATTTCGGTTTTGGCACAAAACAGCGTCAACCTGAAAATGAACCTCGAGAAAAATAAAGTTTACCGGTTTAGCTCTGTTTCGGAACAGACAATTATTCAAACTGTAAATGGGAGTCAGCAAACAGTAGAATCCAAAACTAATTATACTATCTCAATAAAAATGATTGATGCTACGGCAGATTTTATGATAGCAGAAATACGGTTTGACACCCTGATTACCAATACAAATTCTATGGGAAAAACGACCAGTATGAGTTCTGTAAGCGAAGGAAACATTAAGTCGGCGGAGACGGGTGAGGTCATCTCAAGCATTATGAACCGGTTAAGTAAGAATGCCATTTATACAAAAATTGATTTTACCGGAAAGGTACTGGAAGTTGTGAACGCGAAAATGTTGTCGGATGTGATAATGAAAGATACCAGTTCCATAACTCTTACCGGTCCATTGGCTTCCGGTGTAAAAACCCAGATAAAGAATATGGTCAGTGACAATACATTAAAGACCATGATTGAAACCTTTACCCGTTATTTGCCTGGCAAACAAGTATCCGCAAGCGATAACTGGAATGTAACAATAAGTACAAATTCCGGTGGAATGCTGCTCGATATAATAACCGATTATCACCTGGATAGAGTTAATGGTAATGCTGCAAATATAACTGCCGAATCAAATATAAAGGCTGCTTTGAATGCCACACCTATGTTATCAGGCGGTGCTAAAATAACTTATGACGATATAAAAGGATTAAGCAAATCGAGCATTATTATCGATATCAATACCGGTTTGATAGTTGAGGATAAGTCAAAAACGCATATTGCAGGTAATCTTGGAGTTACTGGCCCGGGATTTAGCATGCAAATTCCAATGGATATCACCGGAGAATCGAAGGTTATTGCTCTTCAGTAAATTGAAATTTAAACAAAATGAAAAAAGTATTATTTGGTCTGCTGTTGATTATATCTCTTGCTTCACAGGCTCAGAACATTAAGGGAAAGGTATGCTATGAGAAAGATAAATCTCCGGTTCAGTTTGCTTCCGTTGCACTGGTTCAATTACCTGATTCATCTATGATTACTGGTGTAATCACTTTAACGGACGGAGGTTATATGCTTGAAAAAGTAAAACCCGGGAATTATTACTTAAAAGCAAGCTTTCTGGGTTATAAAGCAAATGGAAAGAATGTGATTGTTGATGGCTCCAACAAAGATATTTCGGTTGATACAATATATTTAGCCGAAATCACAACCAGCTTAAATGAGGTTATTGTTTCAGCAGAACGCATAAAGGGCAAGGAGATGGTCGACCGTACTGTTTATGCAATTCCGGAAGTCATTTCAAAAAGCTCAAATAACGGTTATGATATCTTAAAAAAAATACCCCAGGTCAATGTCGACTTTCAAAATAACATAACACTTAACGGAAGCAGCAACTTCATAATCCAGGTGGATGGAAGGCAGCGTGACAGGGATTTTCTTAATAAGCTTCTACCTGCTGATATCCAAAGCATAGAAATCATCAGCAACCCTTCAGGCAAATACGAAGGCAATATCGATGGAGTAATAAATATTATTCTGAAAAAAGAAGCCAGGTATGGTATGAATGGCAATGTGGGGTTAAACGTCAAACCTTTTAATAAACCTACAGTTCAGGCAACCGGTAGTCTCGATTATTCTATGGGCAAAATAACCTTTTACATAACTGGTTTCTCTTTTCTGCAAAAGCTGAATATCAATACCACCGAAAGAAGCAACTTCATAATGAACGACTCAACAAGCAGTATGTCGGGAGTTGGTGCATTAAAAGTGACCAGTTCGTCTGTTAATACCGGGTTCGATTATTATATGAATGATAAAAACAACCTTAGTTTTAATATAAGTTATAAACCTATAGGTCAGAACATTAACGTGCCAAACGAGACCTTTCTGTACAAACACAATGTACCTCTGAATACCGTTTTATCACTCTCCACCAATAATACGCACAGTGACGAAACTGCAGTATCGCTGTTTTACACAAAGACATTTAGCAAACCTGTACAGGAATTCACAGCTGAGACGAACCTGTACTGGTTTAAATCAAATACCGGGTCAGACTTCTTTAATACCAGGTATCTGTATAATTCCGATACGGAAATCAATAGTTACAGCCGGTTAGAGGATGATATAAACAACAGGAATTACTTCTCGGTTAAACTGAATTATGTACAACCTCTCGGGATGAATAGCAAATTTGAAACTGGTTATCAGTTATATAACCAGCAGATGAGCTATCTGTTTAATATTAATAACCAGGAATCCAGCAACATGTTTAAATACAACGAAGTTCGTAATTCTGTTTATGCCGGAATTACCTGGAATCTTAAAAAGATCGGTATGCAGGCGTTGCTGAGGGTTGAAAACAGTCATATAAAGGCTGATTCGGTTACCGAGCCCAACTATACCTGTGTGCTGCCATCTGCCAACTTCCAATACAGGTTTTCGGCGTCACATAACCTGAAATTCACATATAATCGTAGAATTAATCGTCCCGGAATCTATAACATGAATCCATACTATAAAATAGGACAGAACTATGATATTTCGGTAGGTAATCCGAATCTTAAGCCCGATTATCGCGACCGCCTCCAGCTTACTTATACATGGAACTTTGGCAGCAACTATTTCTCCCCATATGCTTATAAAGAGTTTTATAAAGATAAAATCGGGAGTGAATACCAGGTTATAACTTCACCTATCAGTGGCACACTAACAACATTTACCAAGCCGTTTAACCTGCTTAGTGGTTATGAGTCAGGCGGCGGAGTTAATGCCATGCTATGGTATGTAAATATTAATGCAAGGATTTATAAAGGACATATTAACCAGTACACAGGTCAAACTGTTACTATCCCGGGGCTGGATTATTTTTCATATAGTATTACCGGTTATGCATTTGCACAGTTTGACAAAAACAAGAAGACTACTGCATATATTTATCTAAGTTATAACGGTGTTAACAGGAATGCCCAAAGTAAAACATACAGCCTTCCTCTTTATGGCATTGGCGGACAGAAGCAAATCAAGGATCATAGTATCAGCATATTCTGGTTACTTCCCTTTTCAAAGAATATAGAATACCAGAAGACCATAACTGAGACACCAGCTTTTAACTCAAAGAATATAATAGGATTCAATGTTTCAGGTTTTGTACAGATCGGTTATTCGTACAAATTCAATAAAGGAAAGAATGTTAAGAAACTCGACCGGAAAATAGATGTGGAAAGTGATAGCAAAAGCCAGACGATAGGGAGGTAATTGAAAACATTGATATATGAAAAACATTAAAGAACTCTAACTCGGGACTTATAATTAATTTATTATCAATGGAGCCAAGAATTGAAACCTCCTCAATAAAAAAATTAGTGGGTAAAAAAATCAGAATGTCATATTCGGATAATAAGACTTTCGAATTATGGAGAAGCTTTATGTCATGTAGAAAAGAGATAACAAACAATAAGACAACTGATTTGTTTTCAATGCAGATATATGACCAAAACTTTGACTTTAATAAGTTCAGCCTGGGTGTGGAATTTGAGAAATGGGCTGCCATGGAAGTCACTGACTTTAATACGATCCCTGACGGGATGGAATCCTATACTTTAACAGGTGGACTATATGCAGTTTTTATACATAAAGGTGCAGCAAGTACTGCATCAAAAACGTTTAATTACATTTTCGGAACATGGCTTCCAATCTCTGAGTATACGCTGGACAACCGGCCACATTTCGAAATATTA
This sequence comes from uncultured Bacteroidales bacterium, assembly GCA_963725785.1. Taxonomy (GTDB): domain Bacteria; phylum Bacteroidota; class Bacteroidia; order Bacteroidales; family VadinHA17; genus LD21. The sequence continues at coordinate 124,944 of CAVRZV010000006.1, forward strand.
GGACAAAAATACATACATGATGATCCCGATTCGGAAGAAGAAGTGTGGATACCTGTAAAACCAAAAACCAGTCAGGTCTGAAAAGTTTTGGTACCTGATTTACTCTTCAGTGATAAAGAAAGGATATTATGAATTGAAAAAGAACGGAATATGAAAAAATGGTACGAATCACTTTTTAACAACTACGCATTACAATATGATAAGGAGAACTTTGTCAAAGGGACACAGGGAGAATGTGATTTTATAGAAAATGAGATCAAATTCAATAAACAATTTCGGATTCTTGATATCGGATGTGGCACAGGCCGGCACTCAATTGAACTGACAAAGCGGGGTTATAGTGTAACCGGGATTGATCTGTCAGATTCACAATTGGAAAGAGCTAAGGAAAAAGCTTCTGAACTTAAACTGGAAATTGACTTTCAAAAACATGATGCAAGAAACTTACCTTTTCTTGAGGAATTTGACCTGGCGATTATGTTATGTGAGGGAGCATTCCCTCTTATGGAAACTGATGAAATGAATTACCTTATTCTCCGGAATGCTACAAAGTCATTAAGGAACAACGGGAAACTGATATTTACTACCTTAAACGGGTTATTCCCGCTCTTCCACTCAGTAAAGGATTTTCTGGCTTCATCAGCATCACAAGGCAATGCTACGTATGATAAGAATTCCTTTGATTTAATGACATTTCGTGATTTTAACATAACGTCGGTAACGGATGATTCCGGGAAAAGGGTCGACCTGAAATGCAATGAAAGATATTATGTACCTTCGGAAATAACCTGGTTACTAAAATCACTTAATTTTAAAACAATAGATATCTTCGGAGCAAAATTAGGGGCTTTTAGCAGAAATGATAAATTAACAACAGAGGATTTCGAAATGCTGATTATTGCAGAAAAATAAGTAATTGTAACAAATACCATATACAAGGAAATGAAATCAATTTTCACACAAATCTGGCTGACAGTTGCTCTTTGTTTTGTGACAACCTTATCTGCTGTGGCTCAGGAACCTGACAGCAGTTCTGCACTATTCAGTATGCGTGATGCTGAACGGAATTTTGCACGGGCATCAGTTATGATTGGACGAAATACTGCCTTCGCAGAAAATTTTGCTGAAGAGTCAGTTATTTTCACTGACAGGTGGCTGACCAACGGGAGACAATTCTCGAAAGAACGTAAACCGACACCAGTTGTGCTGAAATGGGAACCGGAGTTTATGGATATTTCAGAGAGCCGCGATTTCGGTATTAGCACCGGACCATGGGAAGCTCAGGAATATCGTCCGAATACCGCACCAATCTCGACCGGATATTTTCTGACTGTCTGGAAGTTGCAGTCCGATGGAGTGTGGAAGGTCATTCTAGATGGCGGATCAGATACCCCTGTACCATCTGGGAAAATCCATTCATTTTCATTTCCTGCAGGAGCTGATAAGGCTATTTCAAATCCACCGGTTATTAAAGTCGAAATACTTTGCAGGGAATTACTTGAAAGAGAGAAACAGATATTATCAGAATGGAAAAAGAATCCTGTGAATTCAACTTATGCTTCATTTCTTGCACCAAACGCCAGGGTCCAGTACAACGGGCATCTTCCTACCACTAATACCGATACAATCAATATGTGGATTGCTCATCTGGATAAAACCCTTTTGTGGACTCCAAGCGGCGCAGGAGCAGCAACTTCAGGAGATCTTGGTTTTACCTATGGCCTGATTGAAACTGCCGGAAATCCTGAAATAACAAAAGGTCATTATGTGAGAATATGGAGAAAAAGACCCGGAGCTGGTTGGAATATAGTTCTCGAGATGATGAATCTCAATTAATACGGATACCGGACAAAATGATATCAATCACTGTATTTGCATAATAACCTGTTAACACTCAATAAAAAACGCGTTAGTCGCAGTCAAAAAACAGCAAAACTGATCAGGAATTAATTCACTCTTTTATTTACCTTTGCCTGTATGACCGCAATAAAACGTCTGGCCGGGCAGACAGCCATTTATGGAATCCCAAGTGTTCTGGGCCGTATTCTTAGCTATCTGCTGGTTCCTCTTTATACCTAGGGTATTCCTGCCTGCGGATTATGGAACGGTTAATGTTTTCTATGCTTATACCTCATTTCTTAAGGTGATCCTGACTATGGAATGGAAACGACCTTTTTCAGGTTCAACGAACATGAAAAAGATAGGGAAAAAGTGTTTAGTACGGGTATGATCTCTCTTATTATTACATCTGTCTTATTTCTTGTTGGAGTATCATACTTTGCGGGAGATGTGGCACGTTGGATTGATTATCCGAATCATCCTGAATATGTCAGATGGTTTGCCTGGATCCTTGCACTTGATGCAATTTCAGCTATCCCTTTGCCAGTCTCGTGCACAAAACAGACCGGCCCGTTTTGCCTGGGTCAAGATGACGAATATCTCTATAAACATCGTGCTTAATCTGTTTTTCCTTCTTTTGTGTCCTTTTGTTCTGACCCATTATCCTGAAGGTGTTCTTCGGACGATTTATTTCGACAGTTTACAGACCTCACTGGGGAATTGAATATATTTTTATTTCAAATCTTATCGCCAGTTGTGTCACGATTATCATGTTGTTGCCTCAAATTATCAGATACGCTGGAAGATATATCCCGATCTCTGGAAGAAAATGTTGTTTTACGCTTTCCCTCTCCTTTTTGCCGGAATGGCCGGAATAGTGAATGAAACATTCGACCGGCTTCTGCTCCGGTACCTTTTACCGAAAGATATTGCATCGTACCAGGTTGGTATATACACCGCATGTTACAAGATCTCAATACTGATGACAATATTCATACAGGCATACAAATATGCTGCCGAACCTTTCTTTTTTGCCCAGGCGAAGGAAAAGGATGCAAAAGAGGTTTATGCCAGGATCATGGATTATTTCATCATTATTGTCTCTTTGATCTTCCTGGTTACAATGCTTTTTCTCGATGATTTTATTATGCCAATTCTTGTCGGAGGAAAGAATACTGGGAAGGAAAAGGAGTAATCCCGGTTTTGATGATGGCGAACCTTTTTCTGGGTGTATATTATAATCTGTCGATCTGGTACAAGCTGACAGCTAAAACTTCCTGGGGCGCATGGCTGTCACTTATCGGAGCTGTCATAACACTTGTTCTGAACTTCTGGTGGATACCTCTCAGTTCTGAACATCTGATTTACGGATATTATGGTTCAGCCTGGGCTACATTTATCTGTTACGGATCAATGATGATCCTTTCATATCTGATCGGGCAAAAATATTTCCCTGTAAAATATAACCTTGTAAAATTTGTCGGGTACCTGGGATCTCTCGGTTCTGTTGTATGTGATAAGTATCCTTGTAAAACCTGAATCTCAAATACTCAGGATCGGGTTTCATTTATCTCTTCTTTTAATCTTTGCAGGTATAGTATATCGGGTAGAAAAACCCCGGTTTTCACCTGTCTGAAAAACAAATTTTAACTTTATGCCTTCGTTTAAATCTAAATAAAATGTCAAAAACTGAATCAGTCCATAGTGAAGAACATCTGGGAAGTTCAGAATTCATAACAGATATCGTAATTGGAATGTCAGATGGCCTGACTGTCCCGTTTGCACTGGCAGCAGGTCTGAGCGGAGCAGTTCAACATAATTCTATCGTTATCACTGCCGGCATTGCAGAAATTGTAGCCGGAAGCATCGCAATGGGACTTGGAGGTTATTTAGCCGGTAAAACTGAGCAGGAACATTACCAGGCGGAACTTAAAAGGGAATATGATGAAGTGGAAGAAATTCCTGAAGCAGAAAAAAATGAGGTAAGACTTGTTTTTGCTCACTATGGGCTGAATGAATTAACTCAAAATACCATTGCCGATGAACTGGCTAAGGATAAAGAGAAATGGGTTGATTTTATGATGAAATATGAACTGGGGCTGGAAAAACCCAATGTAAACAGAGCAAGGAATAGTGCTGCCACAATTGGGATCTCCTATATTATTGGCGGATTGATACCTCTCACAGGATACTTTTTTACTCAGACCCCATTACAGGGACTAAAGGTCTCAGCATTACTCACCGTGATATGTCTGTTCATTTTTGGCTATTTTAAGAGCAAGGTAACAGGACAACCCGTCATTAAAGGTGCCTTAAAAGTTACCATGATTGGAATTACAGCTGCTGCTGCTGCATTTTTGGTTGCAAAAGAATTCAACCACCTCTTCTGACTTGATGTTGAACATCATAATTTGATAAGCTGCGTAAAAACATTAAACTAATTTCTTTAGCCAATGAAAAACATTAATGATTTTGATCCGGTTTGCATTGAGGTTATCGCACTTGTAATAGAATGGGAACCAATCCTGAGCAAACTTTCTGAAGATGTAATCTCCAAAAGAAGAAATTCTCAGAACAGGAGCATTAAACAGATACTTGGTCACATCATTGATTCCGCATCCAATAACACTCACAGAATTGTTCACCTTCAGTACCAATCCTCACCATTCATATTTCCAAACTATGCAACTCTTGGAAATAACGACAGATGGATTGCAATTCAGGATTATCAGAATGAGGATTGGATATCGCTGATCCAATTGTGGAAGTACTCACTTCTCCATATAAGTCATGTGATAAAAAACGTCAAAGATGATAAACTGAATAATGAATGGATTTCCGGGCCAGGAGAAAGGGTAAGTCTGAAATCAATGATCGTTGATTTTCCACGCCATTTAAAATTGCATCTTTACGAGATAAATGAACTGATCAATAGAAGTTGATACATATTGAATAATAAGTCAGATCAATTATCTGGTCCCTTATGTTGCCAAGAATTAAAATATGTTGCATAAGCAGCGAATCTGAAGCCAGAATGGCTGTCACTTACGGCGCCTCAGCCATCGGCCTCGTAGCCAGAATGCCCAGTGGACCAGGACCAATTTCTGATAATCTGATCAGACAGATTGCTAAAACCGTTCCCCCACCTGTTGCCACTTTTCTCCTTACAAGTGAAACCTCTGTAGAGAAAATTATTGAACATTATCACAGGACAAACACCAGTACGATCCAGATTGTCGATTCGCTGACCTCCGGAACATATGGTCAGCTTAAGGAAGCGCTTCCCGGTACTAAAATTGTACAGGTAGTTCATGTGATTGACGAAAAATCGGTTGAGGAAGCAATCGGAATCTCTGAAATGGTAGATGCTATACTTCTGGATAGTGGTAATCCAAAAGCTAAAGTTAAAGAACTTGGTGGTACCGGAAGAGTTCACAACTGGAAATTAAGCAGGCAGATCAGGGAAAAATCAAAATGCCCGGTGTTTCTGGCCGGAGGACTGACCCCTGAAAATGTAAGACAAGCTATAGAAGAGGTTCAACCATTCGCTGTTGATGTCTGTAGCGGAGTAAGGACAAATGGGAAGCTCGACAGACAGAAACTACAGCTTTTCATTCTCGGGGTTTTAGAAGATTGTATAACCTGACTACCACTACTGAATTTGTTTTTCCATGAATATTTCAAACATCTTGTGTCGAATAGTGAAAGTTAGTATCTTGTTGTGTTTTAATATGCAACCAGGATTTTTGCACAGAATGAAAGTATAAATGAAGCGGATTATTTTTTTATTGTGGATATTTTGCCTTTCAGTCCAAGTAGTATTTTCGCAGTCTCATGCAAGCAAGAATAATTATACCGGCGACTGGACGACATCTACAAGCTGGAGTCCATCATGGTCATCTCCTCAAACCAACAATCTTACTTCCGACATTATAATCAATGGCTATATTACTTTAAATGGTTCTCTCTCATTTTCTATTCTTCCATGTAACTTAATAATTAACGACACACTTGTTATAAACGGAGATTTGACTCTTGGCCTTTTGACAGATTTAACCATAAACGGAAATGGAATTCTTATTGTCAGGGGAAATCTTACAACTGGCGCCTTTTCAAATATAATAGCGAATAATTATATTATCGTTACAGGCGACGTTCTTAAACTCGGTTCCACCATTACTGGTTCCTTTATCAGCAATAATAATCCTGAAAAGGTATTTATCGGCGGAGATATTTCTCCGTCAGCATTACACATCAATAAGACAAATTTTGTTGCGTTCAACTGCTCTGATCCAATCAAAACACCTTACCCTAATTCTACCTGCAGTTATGGGAATATGACTGATATAATAAATGATCCGATATATCCTTTCTTTCTATCAACTTGTACTATAGCAGCGCCAACAATTACAGCCGGTGGCCCGACAACTTTCTGTGCCGGCGGCAGTGTAACTTTAACATCAAGTGCAGGAACAAGTTATTTGTGGTCAACCGGAGCAACTACCCGTAGTATAAATGTTACCATGTCAGGAATTTATACTGTAAGAGTAACTAATTCAGGAGGTTGTCAGAATACTTCTGCAGCAACAGTAGTTACTGTCAATCCTTTACCTGCAACACCAACAATAACTGCTAACGGTCCAACGACTTTCTGTACCGGGGGAAGCGTAATATTAACCTCAAGTGCCGGCACAAGTTACCTGTGGTCAAATGGAGCAACCACTTCCAGTATTACCGTTACCATGGCAGGCAGTTATACAGTAAAAGTAACAAATGCCAGCGGATGTCAGAGCACAGCATCTGTAGCTACGATAATAACAGTAAATTCATTACCGTCAGCTCCAACAATTACCGCTGGCGGCCCAAGAACATTCTGTTCAGGCGGTAGCGTAACATTAACCTCCAGTGCAGGTTCAACCTACCTGTGGTCAAACGGCGCAACCACACCAGTCATTAATGTTACCTCATCAGGAACTTATACGGTAAGGGTAACAAACACAAACGGATGCCAGAGCGTCCCCTCTGCAGCGACTACAGTGACTGTAAATGATTTACCGGCAACACCGACAATTACAGCCAGTGGACCAATCACTTTTTGTGCAGGAAGCAGCGTAACTTTAACATCAAGTGCGGGCACCAGTTACCTGTGGTCAAATGGTGCAACTACATCAAGCATAAACGTTACCAGTTCAGGGAATTATACCGTGCAAATAAAAAATGCTATCGGTTGTCAGAGTTTACCGTCAGCTGCAGCACCAGTAACAGTGAACTCTCTTCCTGCGACACCGACCATAACAGCAGGTGGTCCTACCACTTTCTGTGCCGGTGGTAACGTAACTTTGACATCAAGCCCGGGCACAGGTTACCTGTGGTCAAATGGAGCAATTACTTCAAGCATAAATGTTACAACAGCAGGAAGCTATACCGTAAAAGTAACAAATGCAGACGGATGTCAGAGTGCAGCATCTGTAGCAACTATAGTGACGGTAAATGCACTTCCGGCAATACCAACAATTACATCCGGTGGACCGGTTACCTTCTGTAATGGAGGTAATGTAACTTTAACCTCTAGTGCAGGAACAAGTTATCTTTGGTCAAATGGAGCAACTACACCAGGAATTAATGTTACCACACCAGGGAGTTTTACTGTTCAGGTAACCAACGCAAACGGATGTCAGAGTGCAGCATCAGCAGCAACCACCGTAAATGTAAATGCACTGCCAGTGGTAGATGCAGGAATTGATGCAACAATTCCAAATGGTACAAGTACAACTATTAATGCAACCGTAACAGGTACCGGTCCATTTACTTATAGCTGGTCACCTTCGTCACAACTTGTTAATCCCTTCATAGAAGATCCTTCTACTGTAAACCTGCTTTCAACAACTGTCTTTACCTTAACGGCTACTTCACTGACAACAACTTGTTCCAATACAGATGCAGTGGCAATAACAATAACCGGCGGTCTATTAAATTCGGTTCCGACTGCTTCTCCTATGACAATCTGTGCCGGTGCTAATGTTCAGTTACATGCTTTGGCATCAGGCGGTTCAGGTACCTATACCTATACCTGGACTTCCATACCTGCCGGATTTACATCTTCCATGGCTGACCCGATTGCTAATCCTGCTGTTACTACAACTTATCATGTTGACGTTAATGACGGATTTACTACCGTTAGTCCACAAGTTTCAGTAACTGTTAATCCTCTGCCGTCTACCCCGATTATTACAGCAAGCGGTCCGACAACCTTTTGTGCCGGTAGCGGTGTAACCTTAACATCAACTGCAGGAACAAGTTACCTCTGGTCAAACGGAGCAACGACACAAAGTATAAATGTAAGTACTGCAGGATCTTATACAGTTCATGTAACTAATGCAAGCGGATGTCAGAGTGCAGTATCAGCGCCAACAATAGTAACCGTAAATGCTGTACCGGTGACACCAACCATTACAACTTCCGGACCTACAACTTTCTGTGCCGGTGGCGGTGTAACCTTAACATCAAATTCAGGAACAGGTTACTTATGGTCAAATGGAGCAACTACACAGAGTATAAATGTTACCGCTTCAGGCAATTATTCTGTAAAATTAGTCAGTGTTAGTGGCTGCCTGAGTGCATCATCGGTAGCAACTGTGGTTACGGTCAATGCATTACCGGTGACGCCAACGATTACAGCTGATGGCCCGACAACATTCTGCACAGGTGGAGATGTAACCTTAACTTCAAGTCCCGAAGCAAGTTATTTATGGTCCAATGGAGCAACTACACCAGGGATAAATATTTCAGCAGCAGGTAATTATTCAGTTCAGGTGATAAATGCAAACGGATGTCAGAGTGCTGCATCAGTAGCTACTTCAGTCACTGTAAATGCTTTACCTGCAACACCAACGATTACTGCAGGCGGTCCGACAATCTTTTGTGATGGCGGGAGCGTAACATTAAGCTCAAGTCCAGCCACAAGTTACCTGTGGTCAAATGGAGCGACCACAGCAAGTATAAACATTACCTCATCCGGCAGCTATACAGTTCAGGTGACAAATGCAGGCGGATGTCAGAGTGCATTTTCAGCCATTACAATTGTGGTAGTAAATTCAATACCATCAATACCAACAATTTCAGCTAATGGGCCGACTACATTCTGTGAAGGAGGTAGTGTAACCTTGACCTCAAGTGCAGAAAATAACTATTTATGGTCTAATTCCGCAACTTCACCTTCAATAAATGTTACTAATTCAGGAAGTTATTCAGTTCAGGTAACAAATTCAAACGGTTGTAAGAGTGGATCTTCAGTGGCGACAATCGTTACAGTAAACTCGTTACCGGTTGTACCAACTATAACAGCTGATGGTCCGACAACCTTCTGTCAGGGTAATTCTGTAACACTGACCTCAAGCGCAGGAACGAGCTATTTATGGTCAGGAGGAGCTACCTCTCCAGGTATAATAGTTTCCACAGCAGGGAATTATACTGTTATAGTGACCAATTCCAGCGGATGTCTGAGTGCTGCATCAGGACCTACGTCAGTTACAGTAAATACCTTGCCGGTAGTTACCACCGGATATAATGGTCCGGTTTGCGTAGGCAGTACTCTCAACCTGAGTGGAGGACCGGCAGCCATGAAGGTCTATTACTGGTCGGGGCCAGATGACTTTTCCTCATTATTACAAAATCCTTTAGTATCGGACAGCGCCACCCTGGATATGGCAGGAATATATACTCTTACTGTTGCCAACAATAATGGCTGTACCAATACCGCCACACAGTCTGTAATTGTTAATGAGACCCCGGTTGCAATTGCAGGGCCGCGCCAGGAACTTAAATTTACATTTGAAACTCAGATGAATGCAGAATTGTCTGCTTCCGAAACAGGCGAGTGGTCTCTGATTTCTGGTTCAGGTCACATAAGTGATATCCATTCTCCTACAGCCAGGGTAACTGAATTGACAACAGGGGAAAACAAATTTTTATGGAAAGTTATAAGTGGCAATTGTGATGATACTGCAACAGTTAAAATTATTGTTCATGATCTCTTTGTACCCTCAGTGATCACACCAAACGATGATGGTAAAAATGACTATTTTAAAATAAGTGATTTTAGTGGAAAAGCTGATCTGACAATATTTAACCGGTGGGGAAATGAAGAATATACAAATGCCAATTATTTAAATGATTGGAACGGACGAAATAATAAAGGGTCGGAACTTCCGCAGGACACTTATTTCTATATATTGAAATTTGAAAACGGCATAGTACAAAAGGGATCTGTTTTAATTAAAAGGTAAATGAACCGGATCATTCTGTGCATATTGGCAGTAATATTTCCAGTCCGCCTGATGGGACAGATGTTTCCTCTATCGGATCATTATGTGGTTAATGCCCTTGCAATTAATCCTGCTTTTGCGGGTTGTCAGGATGCACTGAGCTTAACCGCCTCGTACCGGAATCAATGGGTCGGCTTTAATGATGCTCCAAAGAGCTATATTCTGTCTGTTCATACGCCGGTTTTTAATGACAGAGTGGGGCTTGGATTACTTGTTGAGAAGAACAGTATCGGTATATTTAAAGAAACAAGCTTTCTTGGGAATTATGCTTACAGGATGGAACTACAGGAAGGCAAATTGGCTTTTGGATTAGGTTTTGGTGTTACTGTATCAAATACTGCATGGAATGAACTGGTTGCTACCGATGCAAATGATATGCAATTAATGACTAGTCCTACATCTGCAGTACTACCAAATTTTAGTCTTGGTGTATATTATTATACAAAAAAGTACTATATCGGAGTTTCAATGCCCCTCCTCTTAAGTTATGAACTGGATAAAAACACAGGCAAATACAAGATTGGGAACAATTTCGCCAGGAGTAATTATTTCTTTACCACAGGTTACGAGGTTGGGTTAAATTCACTGGTTAAATTTCTCCCTTCAATTTTAATAAAATATCATCCGGATAATGCTGTCCAGATAGATTATAATGCACAGATCAATTTAAAGGACAGGTTCTGGATGGGTATTGGTTACCGGAACAAAGATATACTGGTAGGCATGCTTCAGTGTCAGCTCAATTATCAGATAAGGATGGCGTATTCCTATGATTATGATTTTAGCAGTATTGGAAAATATTTGAATGGTTCGCACGAGATCGTATTAAACTATATATTTAAATTTGAACGAAAAGTAAGAGGGCCAAGACAGTTCTGACGGACCAGGTTATGTACAAAAGCTTTTGTTTAATAATATTTGCATCATTATGCCTTATAACTGAATCGGTCGCTCAGTCTGACAGCTATATTGTAAAACCGACATCATTCAGTTCAAGAATATATAATGAATTTTCCCCTGTGTTCTATAAGGGAGGGATTGTATTTTGTTCTGACCTGAGCGGCAATTCCCTCGTAAGTTATAAGGATAATCAGAGCAGGCTTTTCAAAATATTCTATGTTTCGAGAAAAGGCAGTTCGGGGTGGACACATCCGGAAATTCTTTCAAAGGAAATTACATCAGCCTTTAATGACGGACCTGCTACTTTCAATGAAAACGGGAATATCATGTACTATTCCAGGAATAATTCCATTGAAAATGCGATGAGAAACATTAATGATACAACAAATAAACTGGGTATATATTCTGCAGAATTGATAAATGGAATCTGGTCAAATATCAAACCTTTCACCTTTAATAATCCGGGCTATTTTTTTTGCACTCCTTCACTTACCCCTTCCGGTGGGAGAATCTATTTTTCGTCAGATATGCCCGGAGGCTATGGAGGAATGGATCTCTATTATTGTGACAGGCGCAATAATGACTGGGATCAGCCCGTAAATCTGGGCCCTGTCGTAAATACATCCAAAAATGAATCCTTCCCTTTTGCAAGTAAGTACGGCAAACTCTATTTTACCTCAGACGGACATAAGGGTTTTGGTGGTAAAGACATATATTATACTCAGGAAATAAATGGTGAATGGATTACCCCGGTACACCTTGATTCAGCCATCAATTCAAAAGACGATGATTTCGGAATTGTCGTTGACTCTACATTTGAAAACGGATATTTTTCAACAAACAGGCTGAAAACAGATGATATCTTCAGTTTTAAATCGGCCCCTGTTGAATTTTCAGCCTGTGATAGTATGAAGGAGAATAATTATTGCTTTACATTCTATGATGAGAAACAACAGCTTCTCGATACTGTAAAGGCAATCTACCAGTGGACTTTTGGTGATGGGATAATACATATTGGTAAAGAGGTAAGGCATTGCTTCCCGGGTCCGGGAAAATACTCAGTTTCTCTGACGATAATCGATGACCTCACCAGGGATACTATAGCAAAAAAGGTTGAGTATAAAGCAGAACTTGAAAATATTGACCAGCCCTACATTATTTCAGATAAAGCAGGAGAGGTTGATAAGTCAATGTCTTTCAAGGGAGTAACCACCGATCTGAAAGGAATGAAAATTACCGACTTCTTTTGGGATTTCGGAGCCGGCTTTGAACAGGGTGGACAATCTATTAACTACTCTTTTAAAAAGAGAGGGGAATATGCTGTTAAACTGGGTTTGCTTTCAGAAAAAGACAGCCTTGGGGTAGTTAGTAAAAGATGCGTCATAAAAAAAATAAAAATTAACTGAATTGAAAAGATATGTATTGATCATATTATTAATTCTGTTCAGAAAGGTAGCACTCTTTTCACAATCAGCTCCGGCAGTTGATGAAAATATCCCTTATCTTATGACCTTTGGGGGAAATGCTATGACTTCATGGGGAGATGATGACTTTTGCCAGATATTCTTTTGTATTGTTCCTCCCTCCCAAACTGATCCTGTTTATATACGTGTTTATGATCCCGATACCGGAGGAGACCTCGACGAACTTAAAGGAGAATTCAATACCGTTGTTAACTTCTCAATCTATGGGGGAAATGATTGCTGGTCGGATACAACTGCCCAGTCTCTTAATAAGACAATGAATTACAAAAGCGGTTATTTGTTGTCATCCAAGTCATTTGGAGTTGATCCGAGATATGATAAAAAATGGTTCACGTTTGGACCATTTAATCCATCTGAAGGAAAGTATGTTGAAAAACTAGGCGGCCGGGTGTTTAAAGTTATTGCGCAGGGTATATCGGGCGATGACGGAAATATTTACAAATATTTTTTAAGCACTAGTCCGGTTGAAAATATTCAGGTTGAGGGAGGCAACTTATTTACGTATAAATATCATTTCCGGTTCTCGGATGATCAGAAACATGTAAGTCAGATATATCCTTTTGTGGATGACAAGACAATTTCAATCCAGGTTTCGAACTTTGACTGGGACAATGATGGAACAATAAGGATATTTTCGGTTGCTAAAAATGGCATTTATTGCGATGTCTCGGGAGAAGACAATTGGGTAGTAAGGGAATTCCCGATAGTGGCTGAAGAAAAAAACTCCACTGTTGAGATTCAATTCACAAAGAATCAAACCGTACAGGTAAGAAACAATAATGTGGTGATTATTGTCAGGAACCAGTACGGGATCTCTATGCCATTTTATGTCGTTCCAATTGGTGGCGTACCGGTCTATTCTCCAAAAATACGGATGAAATGAGTACTCGGAGCTTATCTGGCATACTGCTTTTTATCTTGCTAGGATTTAGCACAGACGTAATTCCCCAGGATTATAATTATCGGAGTTTCAACCTGGAAGATGGATTATCTCAATCTTATGTTTATTCAATAATCCAGGATGCCACTGGGTATCTGTGGGTAGGTACCGGGAACGGATTATCGCGATATAATGGTTTCACATTTGAGACCTATTCAACCAGCGACTCATTGGCAAATGGTTTTATTACATGCAGTATCAGAGAGAGCGACGGACTGTGGTTCGGCCATTCTAATGGTGGTTTATCCTATTTCAATGGCAAAAAGTATAGCGCGGTCAGCATACATTCTCCAAATCAGAACCCCATAACACATTTTGCAAAAGACCCTGATGGCAGGATATGGGTAAGTACCTATTCTGACGGATTAATAAAATTGAGCAGCGATACAGGAGCTGTAAAACATTATCTGTTTAAAGAACAGACAATTATAAATTCGTTCGAATTTCTTAGTACCACTGAGCTGCTGATTGGTACAAATACAGGCTTGATATTAAGCAGAGTAAGAGAATCAGGAGAAATTGAAATAATACGACGACTTCCGGAAATTCCTGAAACAAAAATAACCTGTATTCAAAAAGTGGAGTCCGGATTTCAATTCTTTATCGCTACAGAAAATGATGGAATATTTGAGATCAGCAATGAAAATAACCTGTTTAAAGTTTTAAAAATCATTGCAGATCCTTATTCTGACTTCACTGGCATACAATGCATATATAAAGACAGCCAGTCGAATTTATGGTTAGGTTCATTTGGGAAGGGTCTCATTAAAATGTCCTATTCCACTTCAGGGGTTCTGAAAAAGATTTATTACTTCAGCAAGGCCAACGGATTTCCTGCAGATGATGTAAAAACTATTTATGAGGATAATGAAGGAAATATCTGGAGTGGTAATTTTGGTAAGGGATTGACACTGATTACCCCTAAAACTTTTTCAGTCTATACATTTGACAACCCTTCATACGGGAACAACATTTTTTCAATCTGTCAGAACCGGCAATACAGATGGGTAGGAACAGAAAATGGTCTGGTAAAAATGGATCAGTTGACGGGAAAAATTATCAGGTTCTATGGCAAAGGCAGCGGATTACCAAAAGATACAGTAACAACAATTTATCCCAAGGATGGAAAAGAACTTTGGATTGGAACAGGAAGAAATGGCGTATTCCGTATGGATATTGAGAATGAGAGAATTTTTAAATATCCTGTTGAGAATGGAGTACTTGAAAACTCTGTAACAATCATAACAGGTATAGACGAATATGTCTGGATAGGTACAAAAAAAGGATTGTGGAATATTAATACGGTTACAAATGGCAAAAAATGGTATTCAATTAACCGGGGCGGGTTACCTCACAATTATATAAACTGTCTTATTTGTTGATAAAACGGGTAAAGTATGGATAAGCACACCCGGAAGTACCCTTGCTTATATTCAGGATGAAAAGGTCTTTAAAATACCTCTGAATTCCATTACCGGCAATTTGACGTTAGGTCCTATAATTGAAGATAGTGACTCCAGGGTTTGGGCAGGATCTAACGGGAACGGCATATTTATGATTCAATCCGATTCTATTGTAAATCTTACTGTAAAAGAAGGTCTTTTATCTAATTATTGTTATTCCCTGATTTGTGATGATCATAAAAACATTTGGGTGGGTCACAAAACCGGATTAAGCAGAATACGAATAACTGATTATTCGGTAAAGCCTATACAACACATTGAAAATCTGACTGATAATTATCAATTTAATCCAAATGCAGTTTTTAAAGATCCACAGGGGAAAATCTGGTTCGGATCGCATAAAGGACTGATTTCATATGATCCGTCAATGGAATCTCGCCGGAATATGCCCCCTGTTTTAGGAATTACTTCAATTAAAATCAATGATGTGGAAACGGATCTTTCTGATAAATTGGTTCTGTCTCCCGGCAATTACAAAATAAGAATTGATTATTTGGGTGTCAGTTTAAAGGAGCCTGCACTTGTTAGCTATCAGTATAAATTGGGGGGATATGATCAATGGTCAGATATTACAAAAAACACGAGTGTTGAGTATAATCATTTAACTGAAGGTACTTATACATTTACCTTAAACGCCTCAAGCGGAGATGGTTCTGTATCTGAAAAACCTCTGACTTTAAGCATTATCATAAAAAAACCTCTCTGGAAGAAATGGTGGTTTTACCCTGTTGATATTCTTTCCCTCGTCATCCTGACTTTCTTTTTTGTTAAAAGACGTGAATACAGATTTCTGGCTGAAAAAAGAATACTTGAAGAAAAAGTCAGGGAACGTACATATGAAATTCAAACCCAGAAAAATGAAATTGAGTCGCAGAGAGATATTATTGATGAAAAGAATGCCAATATAACCGCAAGTATTAAATATGCAAGTCACATTCAGAAAGCAGTCTTACCTCCCATTGAACTCATAGATAAGTTATTGCCTGACAACTTTATCCTGAGTAAACCAAAAGATATAGTTAGTGGTGACTTTTACTGGCTGGCAGAAAAGGATGATAAAATTGTTTTAGCGGTAGGTGATTGCACCGGACATGGAGTCCCTGGAGCATTTATGAGTCTCCTCGGTATTACATTATTAAACGAAATAGTAAATATTCAGGGAATCACAAAATCAGATGTCATAATCACAAAATTGCGTGAAAATCTAATACATTCCCTTCAGCAGAGCAGGAAAGATATTCCCACCTCAGATGGAATCGACATAGCTTTATGCGTTCTTGATCAGCAACATAAAAAAATCCAATTTACCGGGGGGATGAATAATCTTATTCACATTCGCGATGGAAAACTGGAAGTATTAAGGGGGAATCGTTCTTCAGTATGTGTAGTATATAAAAACTCCGAAATCTTTACAATGAAAGAATTTGAGTACAAAAAAGGAGATGTATTATATCTTTTTTCCGATGGATACCAGGATCAGTTTGGCGGGGAGCATGACAGAAAATATTTTGTACACCGGTTTTATACCGAGTTGCTGGACATACACAGAAAGCCGATGTCGGGTCAAAAAGAAATCCTGGAAAAAAATCTTAAGGAATGGATGAGAGATAATGTTCAGACTGATGATATTACAGTGCTGGGAATACGTTTATAATAACTTGTATATCTATGTATTAGATAATTTCAATTGAAGCATAACTTAAATAGATTACCTGTTGAAGCTAAAATCCATTAACCTATATCTATGTATTGACTTAAAATGAAGGTTGACAAAATTTATTCAAGACTATGATTAGAGAAATGCTTATGAGTGATAGTGAAAGTGTTCTGGAAATTTACAGGATGGGGCTTGAAACGAGAAATGCGACATTTGAAACTATTGTCCCTTCATGGCAGGAATGGGATTCAAAACATCTTCCGCATTCAAGATTTGTATTTGAAGAAAACGGGAAAACCGCCGGATGGGCAGCATTAACTCCTTTTTCTGCGAGGAAAGTTTACAGCGGTGTTGCTGAGATAAGCATCTATGTTGCTGCTGAATTTCGCGGAAAGAAAATCGGTTCAAAACTTATGGAGCAAATCATCATATCTTCCGAGCTTAATGGAATCTGGACTCTGATTTCAAGTGTGTTTCCCGAGAATGAAGCGACACTAAGTCTCCATAAAAAATTTGGTTTCAGGATTATTGGAACAAGAGAACGGATTGCAAAGCTTGACGGCAAATGGAGAGATACAATATTATTAGAAAGACGAAGCTCTGTGATTTTTAATGAAAATATTTCCTGAAACAGGCAGCTCTGTGAAACTCTCCCGGTAAATCGGGACAAGTTGTGCTACGCTGTGTAACTCTGTGTCAGTTCTTGTTTTTTAGTTACACAGAGAGCCACAGAGAAGACACAGAGAAACACAGAGCTTCTATGATAGAGTATTATATTTATTAATGATGAAGGAAATTGCAGCGATTATACTGGAAAACGACAAAGGCGAGTTTTTACTCGCTTTACGCGATAACAAACCCGGCATCCCTTTTCCGGATCACTGGGATCTTATCGGCGGTCATGTTGAGGAGGGAGAGACACCTGAAGAAGCACTTATTCGCGAGGTAAAAGAAGAACTAGATATCGACTTAAAAGAGTATGCATTTTATAAAAAATATGAATGTCTTACAGGCGATGTGTATGAAAATATAAAGTATATCTACAAAGGGAAAATCAATATTCCTATTGAAGAAGTCACCCTTCTCGAGGGAGTTCGTCCCCAATATTTCTCTAAAAAAGAGATCCAAAATGTTAAATTTGCCAATATTATTAAAACAATTCTTTTGGAATATATTTCTGATCAAAAATTTTAACCCCAAACCCCCCAGGGGAGGCAAAATAAATTGAGTATGATAAAGTACTATGAAATTGAAAACAAGGTTATAGCAGAGCTTACAGACGAAAACTTCATAATAACTCAACCTCAGGATTTTCTTGATCTGATTGGTGATTCAGTTTCACAAAACTGCAACAGGCTGATCATTCGGGAAAGAAATCTTCATAAAGATTTTTTCAGGCTTCATACAGGACTTGCCGGAGAGATACTTCAGAAAGTATCTAACTATAATTTAAAACTTGCCATAATCGGAGATTTTACAAAATATAATAGTAAAAGCCTACACGATTTTATTCGTGAAAGTAACAGAGGAAATCGTGTGTTTTTTGTCGAAAACCGGGAGATTGGCTTATCCCAGCTTACAGGGAAATGATCCTACTTGTATTTTTCATCTTTAGCCCTGAGAATAAGGAATCCTTCAGGCATCGGTGACTCGACGGTGATCATCAGACCAGTGACCGGATGTGGAAAGGCCAGAGAAAATGCATGCAGCCTTACACGACGGATGAAATCAGTTTTTGCCCCATACTTTCTATCTCCCACTATCGGGCATCCGATATCTGAGAGATGAACCCTTATTTGATTTTTACGTCCGGTTTCTGTTCTTATATCAAGCAGAGTACAGTCAGATATCTTCTTTATTATTCTATAGTGTGTGATCGCAAGTTTTGCCACGTTCGATTCGGCTACAGAATGCATTTTCATAGCATTATCCTCTTTCAGCCAGCTTTTTATAGTGCCTTCAGGATTTTCTGGTGTCCCTTCAACCAGGGCATAATAATGCTTTTCTGTCTCCTCCCATTTATCCTTTATTATATCCATATCCTTTTCTGATTTAGCCAGTAAAAGGATGCCTGATACTTCTTTGTCAAGACGGTGGACTACATAGGTTCTTAGTAAACCTTTGCTTGCATTCTTCAGATAATCAGATATGATCCATTGTACGCTGGAACTCCCGTCGACACTTGAAGTATTTATTCCGGCTGGCTTATCAATAACAATAACATACTGGTCTTCATACAGAACAGGGAATGGCAAGCTGGCTTTTGTGGCAATTCCTACCTTACCGCTATATTCAACCGTATCTCCGGGATTCAGAAGATAGGAATTAAGGGTAATGGACTTATTGTTTACTTTGACGGTTCCGCTTTGCAAAAGTTTTTTTATTCTGGTCCTTGGAGAATCAGGATAGTGCTCAAAAAGAAATTCGAGTAGTGTCAGTGATCTATTTACGGTTGTTTTCAATCAGTTATATGTTAATTAATCAACGGTCGAATATAAAAAAAATCCAAATCCATCAACCGCAAAGAGCGCAAAGTTTTCGCAAAGGTCGCAAAGATATTGACCTTTGTGTACCTTTGTGGTAAGAACCGGCAAAAAAACAACACTTACAGGTAAAAATACATTACCAATTATTTCACTTTAAAAAACTGATAATGAATCAACAGTTATCATCTCCCAAATCTCCCGTAGTTTCTGACTTAAAGAATACGGTAAAAAAAGTCATTAAATGGCTTTTAATCCTCATTATAGTGCTTGGGATCAGTATGTTTTACTGGAAGTATTTCTACACATATAGTGAGGGTTACCGGGCCGGGTTACTGCAAAAATTTTCACATAAAGGGGCGATCTTCAAAACCTATGAAGGAGAAATTATACTCAGTAGTGTATCAAGTAACAGGGATGTTGCTCTGGCATCAGAAAAATTCCTCTTTTCAGTGACAAATAAATCAATTATAAGGCAGTTTGATACTCTGCAGGGTATGACAGTAATTGTACATTACAGGCAAAAAAACGCAACAACTTTCTGGCGTGGAGATTCACCATATCTTGTTGACAGCGTAAAGGTTAGAAGATAGTATCTATCTCATTACTTTTTTTAATATCCCGAAGACACCTCTGATGAATGTGGCACTTGTCAGTACTTTGACTATTTCATCCTGTGGAGTTTTGCTGCTTCTCCCATAAGATGTATGTGAAGTGGTTTGGGTTTGCCGCATCTCCCCATCTCCCATTCTCCCTTTCTCCCACTCTTTCCTTTGTGCCTCATCAGCAGATTCTTTAGATATTGTAGCAACCTTTCTGCTTAGGATTTCATAGGCACTTTCGGGATCAATAACCTGGCTGTATTTACGAACCAGATCAGATGAGCTGTTAATTGCTGAAATTTCATCAGGTGACAGGATGTCCATCCTGCTCTCGGGTGTCCTGAGCATTGTTGCAGCCAGGGGTGTAGGGATTCCCTTTTCATTAAGTGCAGTTACAAGAGCCTCACCGATCCCCAGGTTTGTAATTGTTTCATCTGTCTTATAATATTCCGAAACCGGGTAATTCTCCGCTGAAAGCTTAATTGCTTTACGGTCAATGGCAGTAAAGGCCCTTAACGCATGTTGAACTTTAAGTCCGAGTTGTGCCAGGACTCCATTCGGAACATCCATTGGATTCTGCGTAACAAAGAATATACCCACACCTTTCGATCGGATCAGTTTTACAATATTTTCAATCTGATCGAGCAGAGCTTTGCTTGCCTGATTAAAAATAAGGTGAGCTTCGTCAATAAATATAACCAGCTCTGGTTTTGCCACATCGCCCTTTTCCGGCATATGACTATATACCTCAGCCAGGAGTGAAAGCATAAAAGTGGAAAAGAGTTTTGGCTTATCCTGTATATCTGTCAGACGGATTATGCTAATATATCCCTTGCCATTTTTATCAACTCTCATCAGGTCTCTGATATCGAAAGAGATTTCTCCGAAGAACAGATCCGCTCCCTGCTGTTCAAGCTCAAGAATCTTCCTCATTATTATACCTGTGGTCGCAGTGGATATTTTACCATAATCTTTTTCAATCTCTTCTTTACCCTCTTCTGTTACATACTGAACAACTTTCTTCAGGTCCTTCAGGTCGAGTAAAGCCAGTTTATTATCATCACAATATTTAAATATCACTGAAAGAACCCCTGCCTGGGTATCATTCAGATCGAGAATGCGGGAAAGAAGGACAGGGCCAAACTCAGAAACAGTAGCGCGTAACCGTACACCAGTCTGTTGTGACAATGACATCAATTCCACCGGAAATCCCCTGGGTGTAAACGGAAGATTGATTTTAGCATGCCTCTCTAAAATAAAAGGTTTTTCTTCTCCCGGCTTTGCTATGCCGCTTAAGTCACCTTTTACATCCATAAGAAGGACAGGTACTCCCCTTTCGGAAAGCTGTTCAGATATAACCTGAAGAGTTTTGGTCTTGCCGGTCCCTGTCGCTCCTGCTATTAAACCATGCCTGTTCATTGTTTTTAACGGTATCTTAACCTGGGCTCCGGCAATTGGTGCACCATCGAGCATAGCAGCGCCGAGAATTATGCTATCCCCGTTGCAGGTATAGCCTTCATTTATTTGTGCTGCAAAAGAGTTTTTCCTGTCCATGGTTTCAATATTTTAATTAAATGAACGACATTGCAATTTACATGTTTAGACACTATTCACCAAAAAGAAAGATATTTGCTTTATACTGAATTAATTAGATACTGATTCTCAATCCTGATGATTGAGACATTGTACATTTTCAGAATTGTTTAACTTTGACTGGAATCTAAAACACTAATCTTAAAAAGATAAACTAATACCTAAACAAAAAAATGAAAATGAAGTTCGGAATAATTATACCAGTTCTGTTATTATGCTTCTATACCAGATCGTTTGGACAGGTAACTGATGCTGAAAAGACTATGAGAACTCCGGTTGCCGATAGTACCCAGGGATGGAAAAAAGGCGGGGTCGTTTCCTTAAACATTGCCCAGACATCTCTGACTAACTGGGCAGCAGGTGGCCAGAATTCGTTTGCAGTAAATGGGCTCATCAGTACATTTGCCAATTACAGAAAGGACAAAACAGTCTGGGTCAACTCTCTTGATATCGGATATGGTCTCCTGAAACAAGGAGGTTTAGGTTACAGAAAAACTGATGATAAATTCGACTTCTTATCAAAATACGGATATGAGGCATTCAAAAACTTCTACTATGCCGCCCTGCTGAATTTCAAAACACAGATGGCTCCAGGATATAAATATGCTGATACCGGCAACGAAAAGATCTCTGACCTTTTTTCTCCGGCGTATCTTGTTCTGGCCCTCGGCCTGGACTATAAACCCAATGACCATTTCAGTGCATTTATTGCGCCGGCGACAGGCAAACTGACAATAGTTACTGATCAGAATCTTTCTGATGCCGGAGCATTCGGAGTCAAACCCGGTAAAAAGTCATTAAGCGAATTCGGTGGGTACATCAGAGCTATTTATACCAGGAATGATTTCAAGAATGACTTTCTTAAAAATGTTACCTTCACTACTAAAATTGATCTGTTCTCAAACTACCTGAAAAAGCCGCAAAATATTGTAATAAACTGGGAGACACTGATAGCCTTTAAGGTGAATAAATTTATATCTGCCAATATTAACACTCAGCTCATTTATGACGACAAGATTAAGGTTCCGGTAATCAGAAACGGAGTACCGACTTCTATCGGATCGTTAGTTCAGTTTAAAGAAATACTCGGCCTGGGATTTTCTTATAATTTTTAATAACCAATATTTCAAACCTGAAATTATGAAACTAGTTGATGAATTTAAATCCTTTGTCATGAAAGGCAATGTTGTCGACCTGGCTGTCGGTATCATTATTGGCGCTGCTTTCGGTAAAATTGTTGCTTCTTTTGTCAGCGACATCATTATGCCTCCTATAGGGTTGCTTATCGGTGGTGAAACATTTAGTAATCTTAAAGTAGTAATGAAAGCAGCTACTGAAGGACATCCTGCTGTAACGTGGAATTATGGAAACTTCCTGGAGGTGACTTTCGATTTTCTGATTGTTGCTTTTGCAGTATTTCTTTTAATAAAAGCAGTAGTATTGGCAAGGAGAAAAGAGGCAGCCGCTCCTCCGGCTCCACCCGTGCCGTCAAAAGAAGAAATTCTTCTTACGGAGATCCGTGACTTGCTGAAAAAATAGTCGATGAATTAATTAAAAATTGAGGCTGTTTCAAAATCTCTTTTGACTTTGAGACAACCTCTGTTTTTTATAATATAATCCTGATAGTGAAAAAACTTTTATTATTCTGCCTTTTTCTGATTCTTGTTTCAAATCGTTCATTTTCACAATTTAAGCTCGAAATAGAAATAATAGAAATCAGAAATAATACAGGAAATATCTTGTTGCAGTTCTTCAATGAGAAGGAAGATGTACTTATCCAGGATAAAGGCGCAATAAAGGACCAGAAGTGTACTTTTATAATCCCCGACCTCATTCCGGGGAAATATGCTGTGCGCTATTATCACGATGAAAACCTTAATGGTAAAATGGAAACCAACCTGGTTGGAAAACCTACCGAAGGTTATGGATTTTCTAATAATGTGACTGGTAAGTTTGGTCCTCCTGCGTTTGAAAAATGGCTTTTTGAGATACCAGGCGATAAAAAAATTATCCTTCAGCCAACCTATTAGAAAACATTAAAAATGGAACGGAAAATATTAATTTGCGCTTTCAAAAACGGGACACAAAGAATTATTTCAAGTCTTTAGTTCAGCTTTCGAAATATTAAAATGAGTTAAAAATACATGACCTTGGAAAAATCGGCTGTTATTATCGGGGCAGGAATAGGAGGTATTGCGACTGCCGTATATCTCGCAAAAAGTGGATATAATGTATCTGTTTTCGAAAAGAATTCCTCCCCTGGCGGACGTTGCGGACAGTTGATCCGCGATGGCCACCGGTTTGACCTTGGAGCAACAATGATGATGATGCCCGGAATCTATCGCGAGATATTTGAATCACTCGGAATTCCTCTTTTTGAAAAAAATGAAATAAACCCTCTGGAAGATCTCTACAATATCTATTTTGACAATAACGATGTTATCGCCTTTTCAAGGGATAAAGAAAAAATGAAGATTCAACATGAAAAGATTGAACCGGGGAGTTTTGAAAAATCACAAAAATATGTTTCTTCCGGATATGAGATTTTTCAGATAGGCATAAATAAACTTATAGGACGAAATTTTGATAACATATTCCAGTTCGCTACCCTCAGGAATGTCGGCATGCTATTTAAACTCAAGACATTCATTTCAAATTACAGATACGTAAAAAAGTTTTTCAAGAATTCTCATCTGAGAATGGCTTACACTTTTCAGAATATCTATGTAGGACAGAGTCCGTTTAACTCACCGGCGCTCTTCTCGATGGTTCCTGCAGCTGAACTCATTGAAGGGTCGTTCTTCCCAAAGGGAGGAATGTACACTATTGTTGAAATCCTTTTGTCGGCTGCTCAGTCATCAGGTGTCAGTTTCAATTATAATAAACCGGTAAAAAATATCCGTGTAACAGGAAGAAAGGCAGATAGTGTTATCCTTGAAGATGGATCAGAAATAAGAGCTGACATAATTATTGCAAACGCGGATCTCCCTTATGTCTACAGGAAATTATTGCCTGACAGGAGAAAATCCCGAAGACTTGACAGGATGAAGTATTCATGTTCCGCAATCTGCTACCATTGGGGGCTCGATAAGGTTTACCCCCAGCTTGGACATCATAGTGTTTTCCTTTCGGACCACTTCCGTGAGGGACTCAACAGCATTTTCAATGATAAAAAAGTGGGTGAATATCCCAGCTTTTATGTTCATGCTCCGGTCAGAACAGACAGAACAGCAGCCCCGGAAAATCAGGATACGCTGTCGTTTATCGTAGGTGCCGGACATGTTGATATTAAGAAAAAACAGGACTGGGATTATCTGAAAAAGAAAACCCGGAAAGCGGTTATTCAACGGCTTAAACAACTTGGGCTGGAAGATATTGAAGAGCACATTAAATTTGAAATCTGTTATACTCCTGAGAACTGGGAAACCGCGTGCAATATTTCAAGGGGTTCAGTCTTCGGCAGTCTTGCCCATAACATAATGCAGATGGGGTATTTCCGCCCACATAATCAGCACAGTCGTTACAGAAATCTTTACTTTGTCGGTGGCAGTACACACCCCGGCAACGGAATACCAAATGTTCTGTTGTCAGCCAAACTGACTGCTGAACGAATTCTCAAAAATTAATATCTTTGATAATAACAGAACTAAATTAATGAAT
Organism: uncultured Bacteroidales bacterium; assembly: GCA_963725785.1. Taxonomy (GTDB): domain Bacteria; phylum Bacteroidota; class Bacteroidia; order Bacteroidales; family VadinHA17; genus LD21. The sequence goes on from CAVRZV010000006.1 coordinate 149,889, forward strand.
TCACAAAGAGATACTTTTTTAGAAAAATTCTATTCTATTGATTTCCATAAGATAATAGATCATCCAAATATCCTTATTGCTGCCAGATTCTGGGACGACGAAAGGTTCTGCGCAGCAAAGACCTGCTATAAATTTATGCGTGCTATCGATGACATGATCGATAACCACAAGGCAAAAAACAAATTAATTGAAGCTGATGAAAGGAAGGAATTTGTTGCCAATGTTGATGAGTGGCTAAAGATGATAATTATCTCCAAAGAATGTAATCCTCATAACCTGGAGCTTCTGGAGACCGTAGAGAAATTCAGGATTCCCTTATGGCCAATGGAAGCATTTGCGAATTCAATGATTTATGATATTAACCATGACGGATTTCCAAAAATGGATGCATTTCTTGAATATGCAAGAGGAGCATCTGTTGCCCCGGCCTCAATTTTTGTTCATTTGAACGGACTGAAGAAAGTTAAAGGACATTATGAAAATCCGCCCTTTGATGTAAAATGGGCAGCTACCCCCTGTGCCATCTTCAGTTATCTGGTTCATATTATACGAGATTTTCAAAAAGACCAGCTAAACAATCTCAGCTATTTTGCGGATGACCTGATAATTAAAAATGGTCTTACAAGAAACAAAATGCGTGAATTCGCTGAAGGTAAACCGGTAAATAAGAACTTCAGGAACCTTATAAAATATTATTATTCGCTGGCTGATGAATACCGCCGGAAAACCCATGAAGTAATTAAGGAAATTAAGCCTCTGCATGAACCCAGGTACCAGCTGGGACTCGAGATTATATTCGACTTGTATCTTATGATATTTGAAAGGATTGATATACAAAATGGCAGTTTTACTACAGAAGAACTAAATCCGCTGCCTGAAGAAACCAAACAAAGGGTATACAATACAATAATGAAATTTGAAATCAAATAGTATAAATACCAGACTAAGGAACCTTCGTTTTAATTAGGCTATTCCCACCGGTAAAATGTAATCTATTTGTATCTTTAATATTATTTTCTTCAGTTAAATTTTCTCTGGAACTGGTATGAGAATAAAAAGAATTCCAGTTTATGGATTACTGATATTAATGTTATCAGGTTGTGTTTCGGTCGGGAAAATTGGGCGGCATGATTTTGACTCAGGCTTTTATAAGCTGAAAGTTCAGGGAGCTGCCTCTTCCCGTGTTTATGCCGAGGTTATTGAAGATTCAATTATTGTGTATCCGGTTAACTTATCCGGGAGAAAAGAATTTCCAAATACTTCCACTTCATCGGGTATTAAGGTCAGCAGGGTTAAAACTGACAACTATTACTATAAAGCCAGCTTTATAAATAAGTCCTTTGATATTGACTTAACATCAATAATATTTAAATCGAGGAGTTCTATGGATGACGTTCCCAACCAGTTCAGCGCTGATCTGGATGTCGCATTATACGCAGGTTTCCGAAAAGATTTTTATAAGATTGTTTCACCCGCTCATCCTCTTCATGAAGTTAATTCATCGATAATGCAGATCGGTTTCGATGTGGGTGTTTTTGCAGGAATAGGATCCTCGCCTGTTAATCCTACCGTTACAAATAACAAAATAAGCCAGCAGTATGATGCAATGATTTTTCAAAAAGGAATTGCTGGTTTCATGTCAATTAATAAAATGTCATTTGGAATAGCTGTCGGGTTCGACAACCTTATTGACAAAAACAGATCTTCATGGATCTACAATCAAAAACCATATCTGGGACTTATTATCAGTGTTTCAAGTTTCTAACCCCTTGTAGTTAATCATTCAGAACATAATAAGGGAATAACTGTTAATCATAAAGGGAGTTGAGATACTGAGAAAATTATAATTATTACCTTTGCACGGCAATTGTAAACTAACGATATATGTCATTAGAAACCCTGGTACCGGTAAATGAAATGGATGGCCGACGATTATATTATACTTTTATTGCCGGCGCCAGAAAAGTCATTGAACACCAGGTCGAACTTAATAAAATCAACGTATTCCCTGTAAACGATGGAGATACAGGAACAAATCTGGCATCTACCATCAGGGCGGTAGTTGATTCGCTTCACCCTCACCGGTCGTATAAAATAACTGCCGACAGGATTGCAGAAACGACTCTCGTTAATGCCCGCGGAAATTCCGGAATTATTTTTGCTCAGTTCCTTTATGGGATGAGCACTGAAACTGGCAATTTTAAAACAATTACAATAAATCAATTTGCCGAAAGCATTAAAAAATCTGTACGTTATATCTATGATGCGGTTGCTAATCCGGTTGAAGGGACAATGCTTACCGTGATAAAAGACTGGGCAAATTATATTTACGATAACAGAAACCGGATAAGAGATTTTAACCAGCTTTTTATAAGCTCTCTCGATGTACTGAATAAATCACTTATTGCTACCAAATCGAAACTTGCTGTTCTCAAAAGAGCAAATGTTGTAGATGCCGGGGCACGGGGCTTCGTGTTTTTTGTCGAAGGTATTATTGATTTCATTGCCAACCGAAACCTGAAGGAACTAATACAGGTTAAAGCTGAATCTGCCTTATTCGAAAAGGTAGAAGAATCTATTCCTGAAAAAGTAGATTTCAGATTCTGTACTGAAGCTCTGATTAAAAAGAGTTCAACTGATCTCAAAGTATTGCGTTCAACACTTGAAAAATATGGGAATTCGATAGTAATAGCCGGATCTGACAGGATGAGAAGGATCCATCTGCACACAAATAATCCTGCTGAAATGTTCAGCGAATTGAGAAATACGGGTACCCTAACCTTCCAGAAAGCCGACGATATGATACGTCAGAGCGATGTTGTGTATAACAGAAAATGGAAGATAGCATTGGTAACAGACTCAACATGTGACCTTGCCCAGGACCTGATCGATAATTATCAGATAAACATGTTACCGATTAATATAAATTTCGGTGAGAATCATTATCTCGATAAAGTCACAATCAGGCCGGAACAGTTCTATACTCTGCTTAATGAGAATAAAGACTATCCAAAATCTTCTCAGATTAATGAAAAGAGTTTTATTAACCTCTATTCCCACCTTGCTTCGCATTACGATTCAATAATTGCTGTTCATCTGAGCGACAAGTTAAGCGGAACATTTAACAGCAGTGTAAAGGCGGCTCTGGCAATAAGCAAGGAATTCAATAAACCAATTTCTGTAATAAATTCCAGGAATCTTTCCGGAGCGCTGGGACTGATAACCCTTAGAACAGCCCAGGCTATTGAGCTTGGATTCTCCCATGATCAGATAGTTGAAATGTCAGAAAAATGGGTTAAGAATACTCGTATCTTCGTAAGTGTCAGAGATATAAAATACCTGATCAGGGGTGGAAGGCTTTCCGCTGCAAAAGGATTGATTGCGCGCATACTGAATATCAACCCGATCGTATCTATTGACGAATCGGGAAAAGCAATAGTTTTTGATAAGGCTTTCAATCAAAAAGCAAACATGGAGAAAGTGATGGGACATGTGCGTAAATTAGTTCAGGAAAATACAATTTGGAACTACATCGTTCTTCATGCCAACAATAATGAAGCAGCACAATGGTATTCTGAAAAAATGGAAATCCTAACGAATAAGAAACCAGTTTCTGTTGTGAATATTTCTCCTATCATCGGAGCCAATGCGGGTATCGGAGCTGCCTCGGTGGCCCTCCTTTTTGACTAACACTCAATTTTATGAGCTTCTTACAAATATATTTTCAGGGGTTTCTGCTGATAATGGTTCTTATGACTCTTCTGTGGATCGTAAGTATCATACTTAAAAATGTAAGTATTGTAGATCTCTTCTGGGGTTTAGGATTTGTTTTAACAGCTGGATTTTATTTTATGAAAACTGAGGGATTTGAGCCCAGGAAAGTAATCCTTATTATTCTTGTAGCAATTTGGGGTGTTCGTTTATCTGTTTACCTGGCATTTCGGAACATCGGGAAGGGCGAAGATTTCAGGTATAAACAATTCCGGCAGAGTTATGGAGAAAAAAGATATTGGTGGATCAGCTTTTTTCAGACATTCCTCCTTCAGGGGGTTCTTATGTGGCTTATTTCTGCTCCCCTGCTGGGTGGACAATATTACAGACTGCATAACTCTCTTGGAATTCCCGACTACATAGGTATCATCACTTGGCTAATTGGTTTTTGTTTTGAAACAGGAGGTGACTTTCAGCTTGCCCGTTTCAAAGCAGATCCTGCAAATAAAGGGAAAGTGATGGATAAGGGATTCTGGCGATATACACGTCATCCAAATTATTTTGGTGATTCGGCTGTATGGTGGGGGTACGGTTTAATATGTATGGCTTCAGGAAGTTTTATCCCAATCCTGGGATCGCTCCTTATGACAGCATTAATTATAAAAGTTTCCGGGGTCGCACTTCTTGAAAAGAGCCTTATAGAACAGAAACCTCAGTACAAGGAATATATAGAAAAAACAAGTGCGTTTCTGCCCTGGTTCCCAAAGAGGTTCCCCGGAGAACCACAGAGGCCATAGACAAAATCCAAATTTTTCTTTGTGATCTTTACATAAATCCTTTGCGGCCTCTGCTGTTAAATGAATATCTTTACCTGATTTTCATATTTCGTTCTTCACTTGCATGAATTGTGAAATCAAAGGATTTTTTGATGCGAATGAGCGCGTTCTTGAATTAACAGGCTGGCCCCCTTCGCAGGAAGATCAGTCTCCTTCAGTTAACTTGATTTTTAAATTTAAACCTGGATTTACCAGAGGAATAGTTTAATATTAAAACAAAGATCATGAAACCAACAAAACTTTTTATCTCAATTCTTTGCTTAAGCGTTTTTATTTGTGGTGTTAAAGGCCAGAATACTGTCCTGAAAGTCTGGCCCGATGGTATACCCGGGTCAATTAAAAACGATAGTTATGTTGAAAAATCAACCGGGGCTAATAATAAGATGTTGCTAATTGGGAAAGTCACTGAGCCTTCAATAACAGTTTTTCTCCCTGCGGTTGAAAAAGCCACAGGTGCGGCTGTGCTGATATGCCCCGGAGGAGGTTATGGGTTTCTGGCATTCGATCACGAAGGCCTTGCCATAGCAAAGTGGTTAAATGAAAACGGGATAGCTGGTATTGTTCTGAAGTACCGTCTTCCCTCTGACCTCATCATGAAAGATAAAACGGTGGGCCCGCTTCAGGATGCACAGGAGGCTATGAGAATAATCCGAAGGAATGCCTCGGACTGGAAAATCAATCCGGGGAAGATTGGAGTAATAGGATTCTCCGCTGGCGGTCATCTCGCGTCAACTCTCTCTACCCATTATGCTGAAAAAGTGTATGATTCGAAAGATACAACAAGCGCACGGCCTGATTTTTCGTTGCTTATTTATCCTGTAATCACTTTTGACAGCTCCTTCACTCATATGGGTTCCAGAAAAAATCTAATCGGTGATAATCCGTCTGAAAATGTCGTAAAACAATTCTCCAATGAACTCCGTATAACAGAAAAAACACCTCCGGCATTCCTTGTTCACTCAGCTGACGATAAGGATGTTCCGGTTAAAAACAGTATCTCATATTTTGAGGGTTTAGTTAAGAACCATATTAAAGCCGAACTTCATGTTTTTCAGAAGGGAGGACATGGATACGGACTTGCAATCAATAAGGGAACCGAATCAGCATGGCCCGATCTATGCATAAGGTGGATAAAATCAATGTTTTAAACACCGATCAATTATAATTAGTTATTCTACGGATGAGCCCTGACAGATTCTCAATGAAAGACCGGTTTGGAAGTTTTAAATTTGCTTTCAAAGGGCTATGTTCACTTTTTAAAAATGAACATAATTCCAGGATTCATCTTCTCGCTGGAGTTTCTGCTATCATCATGGGTATATTCCTGAAGATAAATTGTTCCGAATGGTGCCTGCTGATAATTGTAACCGGAATTGTATTTATTGCTGAACTTTTAAACACTTCTCTGGAATCGTTGGCTGATATTATTCAACCTGAATGGAATGAGCAGGTCAGGAAAGCGAAAGATTATGCTGCGGCTGCGGTTTTTATTTCAGCCATTATATCCGTACTGGTTGGCGGAATAATATTTATCCCTAAAATATTCGACTTAATCTGATTTTCATAAGAAAAGAGATGAAATAATGTCTGAATGATAATTAGCATGTCAGGAATTTGGCTGACAATTCATCGTGGCATAACTTTTGCAACAACATCTCAGAACAATCAAATTTTTAATATTATGAAAACGTCAACAGTTAAATTGAGCAGTCTGGTCCTGACAATTGGATTGTTGTTAGTTTCCTTTAACAGCAACTCCCAGGAAACAAAAATGACCAGGCAAGAAAAGAAAGATGCCAGAAAGACAGTACAATATGCTAATTTTCAGGCTTTAGACACTATGATCCAGAGTAGAGGCTTTGTGCTGGAGGCAGATTATCTTGAGAATCAATATGGAAACAGGACACCGGTTACATCAACACTGAATTTTGTTAAGGTTGATATATCGAACGTGGTTTTGCAGACAGGTTCTGACACCAGGCTTGGATCAAATGATGTCGGTGGGACTACAGCAGAAGGAAGTATACAAAATCTGAAAATAGAAAAAGATCTTAAGAATTTAAGTTTTTCAATCACATTTTCAGTGGCCACTAACATTGGGATCTATGATGTTTATATGACAATTAATTCCAACAGACGAGGAAAGGCGATTATATCAGGGTTAACTGCCGGAAAGTTGATCTGGTATGGCCGTATTGAATCACTTAATGAATCGAGGGTTTTTAAAGGCCGGAACTCAATCTGATACGCTATTTGTCTGTTAAAAGAATTATAATGAACAAAAGAGCCTTGAAAAATCAGGGCTTTTTTGATTGAATAATAGTCTTTAATGAATTCCTTTGCAAAACAATGCAAATAAACATGGAGAAACCTGTCTCAGTGAATTCAAAAGAAAAAATCGCTACACCAAATATATTTAGTTTACTTAAACCATATTCCGGTATAGTGATCGTGCTGATCATTATGGCACTTCTGGGTAGCGGTGTAAACATGTTGATACCGAAAATCATCGCCCGGGCGATTGATGCTTTTTCTTCAAAACATTTTGATGCCGGATCTGTCGTGATTCAGTTTTTGTCAGCTGCCGGAGCAATATTCGTATTCACATTCCTGCAAAATATCTATTCAGACCTATACCTCAGAAAAGGTAGCGAAAGATCTGCGTACCCAACTCTCCGATAAAATTTCACGTCAGAGTTATGCTTATGTTCTTAATTCAAATCCCTCAAAACTGTTAACAAACCTGACTTCCGATATTGATTCGGTAAAGATGTTTGTTTCGCAGGCTTTTGTTACCATTATTTCTTCGGTTTTTGTTATTGCCGGCACCTCTGTCCTGCTTATATCAATAAACTGGAAACTGGCTTTGGCCGTTATTTCAATTGTTCCAGTTATAGGCGGAACATTTTTTATAGTATTAAGGAAGGTGAGAGTACTGTTTAGAAGGAGCAGGGAAGTTATTGACTCCCTCAACAAAATAATTAACGAAAGTATTATGGGTTCTGCTTTAATAAGGGTGCTGAACTCCCAACAGCCGGAAAGCATGAAATTTCTTGGAAACCAACATGGAATTTCGTAATCTGGGGTTATCCATTCTGCGGATGTTTGCCACGCTTATCCCTGTTATTATGTTTGTCTCCAACATGGCTGTTGTAACAATTCTTGCACTGGGAGGCCATTTTGTTGTTACCGGCACGATGTCGCTGGGAAATTTTGCTGCCTTCAACAGTTATCTTTTACTGCTTATATTTCCGATTCTTATGATTGGTTTTATGAGCAATATCATAGCTCAGGCTTCTGCATCATACGCAAGAATATATGATGTTCTGGAAGGCACGAAGAAGTCGCCGAAACAGGAACTATTGACAGCACTATTAAGGGAGATATTCTTCTTAAGGATGTTTCTCTGTTTTATGGAGATAAACCAATATTGAAGAATATTTCATTCTCAATTAAAGCCGGAAGTAAAACCGCAATTATCGGACCTACTGCAGCCGGTAAAAGCCAGTTATTATATCTGCTGACAAATCTTATTTCTCCCAGTTCCGGTTCAATAGAATTCGATGGGATCAAGCAGTGAAAAATATACAAAGGAAATATTCCACAGCCAGATTGGTTTTGTTTTTCAGGATAGTGTAATTTTCAATATGAGTCTGCGTGAAAATATTGCATTCAACGATAAGGTTACCAATGAGTCTCTGGAAAAAGCTATTGCAACAGCTGAACTGACCGATTTTATTGAATCACTTCCTCAGAAGCTCGATACAATTGTATCGGAACGAGGTACAAGTCTTTCGGGCGGACAAAAACAGCGGATAATGCTTGCACGGGCACTGGCAATAAATCCCACGGATTCTCTTGCTCGACGATTTCACTTCGCGCGTTGACAGAAAGACAGAAAACAAAATACTGTGCAATCTCGAAAATAATTATCCCGATCTGACCCTGATATCTGTTACGCAGAAAATTGCACCGGTAAGACATTTTGAACAAATCATTCTGCTTATGGAAGGCGAAGTTATTGCAACCGGAACGCATAAGGAATTGAAAGAGAGTTCGCCTGAATATATTCAGATCTATAGCTCACAAAGAAGCACTCAGCACTATGAACTATAATTTAAATCAGTCACCGGATAAAACGGAGCAGAAGATTTCTAATCTTGCATCACTCCGTAAACTGATTGCACTTATCGGTGAAGAGCGTCGTAATCTGATAATAGCTTTTGCTGCAATTTTTTTAAATGCAGGATTAAGTTTGCTTGGTCCATATCTGATCGGATACACAATTGATACTTATATTCAGACAAAGCAATATCATGGAGTACTGGTATTTGCTGGAATTCTGCTGGCACTTTATATTGTTGCTTTCATTGTTAACTATATTCAGATGCGTATGATGGGTGGCATCGGACAACGTATGCTCTACAGTTTGCGTAACGCGGTTTTTAATAAGCTTCAGGAACTTCCGGTGGATTTTTTCAACCAGAACAAAGCAGGCGACCTGATATCGCGAATTAACAATGATACTGATAAGGTAAACCAGTTTTTCTCACAGTCTTTAATGCAGTTTATTGGAAGTATTTTTACTATGACAGGAGCAGGTATTATTCTGTTATGTATAAATCTTCCTCTTGGTCTTGCAGCCCTCTCTCCTGCAGTGATAGTATGGATCTTTACAAAGTTCATCTCTCCATGGGTAAAACGAAGAAATGCAGCCAGTATGAAAAGTACCGGAAGCCTGAGCGCCGAGATACAGGAAAGTCTGGCAAATTTTAAGGTAATTATAGCTTTCAACCGGCGCGACTATTTCCGTAAACGCTTTGAAGAGGCAAACCATGATAATTATACAAAATCAGTGCAGGCAGGTATTGCAAATAACATGTTTACACCTGTTTATACCCTGGCCGCAAATATCGGTCAGCTTATTGTGCTGACTCTTGGTATTTATCTAATTATAAAGGGACATTTTTCAATTGGTTTGCTTATAAGCTTTATTGCTTACGTAACTAATTTCTACAATCCTTTACGTCAGCTGGCAGCTTTGTGGGCCAACTTCCAGGTTGCAATGGCCGGATGGGATCGTATTTCTCTGTTATTATCACTCGAAACCAATTTACATGTAATGGAAGATCCAGAATGTGAGACCAGTACGTCATTATCTTAATTTTCGGAATGTTTCATTCAGGTATCCCAATGGCAAAGAGGTATTGCATAAGGTAAGCTTTCGATCTGGAGCGCGGAAAAACTTATGCGTTTGTAGGTCCTACAGGCGGAGGAAAGACCACCACAGCTTCACTTATTGCAAGATTATACGATGCAACAAGGGGAACCATATTGTTGGATGGAAAGGATATTCGTTCATATCAGACCTGAAGAGCGGACCCGGAAAATCGGATTTATTCTTCAGGAGCCGTTTCTGTTTTACAGGAACGTGCGGGATAATATTTTATACGGGAATCCCGAGTATAAAAACTTATCCAACAACGAGCTTTCCGAGGCTATTTCAGAAGCAGGACTTGAGAGTCTTCTTGAACGATTCGATCAGGGTCTTGACACAAAAGTACAGACAACAGGAGATGGCATCAGTCTAGGACAGAAACAGCTTATTGCTTTCATGCGCGCAGTACTCCGCAAGCCTGAATTGCTTATACTTGATGAAGCAACAGCAAACATCGATACCGTTACCGAACAATTACTTGACAGTATTCTTAAAAAACTTCCTGAATCAACCACCCGTGTTATTATAGCCCATCGTCTAAACACAATAGAAAATGCTGATGAGATTTTCTTTGTAAACACTGGCAAGGTTATACTGGCCGGCTCATTCAGTGATGCCATTAACCTGCTGTTGCACGGGAAATCAGAGAGCTAGTCCGACACTCTGGGTATGCTTCCATTTCATCGAATTGCGTTCAGGTAATAAAGGATCATCGACCTTTATAAAGTTAAAGGGGATATCAAGGACTGATGAAATATATTCTCCCCGCTCCAGGATATCGTCATCTCCTTCTTCATAATACCAGTTGACAATAAGCTTTTTGTTCTTCAGTTTGACATACGTGATCTTCCTGAGTATTGAAATGAAGATCATCGAATCATTGCTGTCAGAATATTCCAGATAAAAATCGACACAGGTAATTTCAGCAGGATTACATATGTACAAATCAATCCAGTTTTCTATTGGAGTAAAGAATTCTGTCAAAGTTCTGATCATTGAACGACCTCTGATTTTAATAATCCCTTCCGGATTGAGGATTACCTCGGGAGTATGACTGGTCGATAATATTTTTTTTGACAGTATCTGCATGTATTTATTCTGCAATTGTTTAAAACACGATGTAAAACATATTCTTCTACAGGGTAAAAATAGTGTGTTTTACGGATCAATACAGAATAAGTTGTTCCTATTTGATCAATGCAATTTTGGATATGATAAAGAGCGTGGTAAGCTTGATTAAAAGAATTGATAAGATGCTGCGGGTGCATACTTCTTAACTTGAAATTAATAAACCGGGAGCTGAAAAAAAGATGGCGACACTTATCTGAATGTGTAAGTCAATGTCTTTGTACTAAATCAGCCTGGCAGCTAGTAGAAAGTGTCGCCGTATTTTCAAGATTGGCTGTTTCTAAAGATCAGAAACAGGCTTATTCTTCAACAACTGTTTTATTACTGCCATTCTTTTTGACAGATGCTATTCCGTTCTCCATACCTGATTTGGAAGCATACATCTCACTATTACCTATTACCTGGCCGTTTGATGCTTTCAAAACAAAATAATGCTTATTGTTGACGGATTCTTTACGTTCAAATCTGCTATCATCGGTACAATTGGTTCTTACTGACTCAATTCCATTAAAGCAGGCTGATTTTGAAGAATACATCTGACTCGTGAGTATTACCTGGGAATTGGCTGCTTTTAAGTTAAAGTAGTCCTCCCCGTTTGTGGCTTTTCTGATTACAAAATTTCCCATAATGCTGGTTTTTATTGTTATTGTTTTTATTCAATAATGTCCCTTTTATGAATGCCACAATCTAATGACGGTTAATCTGTTTTATCATTGATAGGGGGCCCAGGACAAAGGTAAATCCATAAACCCGGAATGGAGTTACACAATTGCAGAAATAAGTTATATTATTTACAGTAATGTAAGTCTGAAAGAAGAGGGCTGCCCTATATGTATTCGCAATTATAATGTTTAGGGATTTCAACGAAAAAACAGCCCGGCGGCTGTTTTTTGTTGACCCACCTGGGCTCGAACCAGGACTCTGCGGAACCAAAATCCGACGTGTTGCCAATTACACCATGGGTCATTGTGCAGTAAAACGAGCAGCAAAATTAGGAAAATTTTTTAAAAAAGATAATTACCCGACGATTTTGATGAACCGGAAGCCTGCTGACTTCAGTCAGTCATAGTCAATATCTTTTCATATCTTGCCTTGTTCATCTCATCAACCTCAACTACGATGAAGGGGCATTCGACTAGTGACCTGAGAATAAAGCCCAGCTCACACATATCTTCATCACCACGTTCATAATACCATGTGACACTGGCATTTTTGACAATCTCCTTCATCTCCGATAACTCTCGCAGAATGGTAAATATCCATTTGGTGGAACTGGTATTAATATATTCAAATCCTAACTCGATCTTTGATTTCTCAATATTATTTCTTGCATACTCTGACACCCATTCCCTGATGGGGCGGAAGAAATCGCCCGGGTTTTCCGGTATTGATCTTCCCATAATAAAAATTCTCCCAGGCTCCAGAATTATCCATGGAGTTCGTTTTGTGGGATTATTTTTAAAACTATCAGGGTACATCTCTAAAAATTTTCAGGAGATAAAATCGTGTTCTACATACAAATATACGCTGGAAAGACAAAATTATTATCAACTTCCACCAATCATTTCAGACCGGAATTTGTAAAATTAAAAAAAGAAGGGTATTATCCAAATGTTATCGTATGACATTCTGGTTAAAAAGAGTAGGTTCGTTCTCTTCCCAAAGGGTGGGATGTTCCTCTTCGAATTTTTTCAAAATGGCTTTCATAATTGTCTCACGAAGGAATTCAGACTTGTTTTTTACGCGGTACCTGTTGCAATAGATCCCAAGCGCCCTTATTTCTCTATTGTTAAGCATAAGGGAAAGACGATTTGTCCGCCTTAAACGGTCTTCCTTATAAATTGAATGTCGCACCGCTACTGTTTTAAATCAGACTGCTAAATTAAAAAAACAGATTCTTAAGAGTTTGATGCCAAAAGCATAGTTTTAAACATAAAAAAAACAGCCGGTAATTAACTAACTGGCTGTCTGATTTTTAGATTATTGACAACTTTTAAGATTGACCCCCTTTGTATTTCTCCCTGCGATTTGACCCCCTTTTTGATTTCCCCCCAAAAGGGGGAATAAATCTCGTTTACTTCGAGTTTTTTCTCCCCCTCGGGGGGAGATGGCGCGAAAGCGGCAGAGGGGGTCTATTACCGAAAATGAATCATATTAAGCGGAATGCCGCGAAGCGGCGCAGGGGTTCTTGTCACTAAAAACGGTCCATGGCATTAAGATCTGCAAATGCCTCTTTCAGCCTGGCTATGAATGTCTCTTCCCCCTTCCTGAGCCAGACCCTGGGATCGTAATATTTTTTATTAGGCTTATCCTCTCCTTCAGGATTCCCGATCTGGCTTTGCAGGTATCCGCTTTTTTCCCTGGAGTATTTATTAATACCATCCCAGAAAGCCCATTGCATGTCGGTATCAAGGTTCATTTTTATTGCTCCGTATTTGATAGCTTCTGTTATCAGATGCTTCTCAGATCCTGATCCGCCATGAAATACGAAGTTAACCGGATTAGGACCTGTCTTGAACTTCTTAATAATATACTCCTGCGAATTCTTAAGAATAACCGGTTTGAGTTCTACATTTCCCGGCTTATATACACCATGCACATTGCCGAATGATGCCGCTATTGTAAACATGCTGCTTACTTTTGAAAGTTCTTCATAAGCATAGGCTACATCTTCAGGCTGTGTATATAACCTTGAGCTGTCAACACCTGAATGGTCCACCCCGTCCTCTTCTCCTCCTGTAACACCCAGTTCAATCTCAAGTGTCATACCGATTTTGCTCATTCTCTCCAGATACTTTTTGCAGGTTGCAATATTTTCTTTCAATGGCTCTTCTGAAAGATCAAGCATATGTGAACTGAAAAGCGGTTTCTCATTGGTCTCATAAAATTCTTCTCCGGCATCAAGAAGTGCATCAATCCAGGGAAGAAGCTTGCGTGCCGCGTGATCGGTATGAAGAATTACCGGTATACCGTAATAATCTGCCACATTATGTACATGAAGAGCTCCCGAGATGCCTCCTGCAATTGCCCCGACATGGTTTTCCTTTGGCAGTCCCTGCCCTCCGAAAAAATGTGCTCCACCATTTGAAAACTGGATAATGACAGGGGAATTGACAGCCTTTGCAGTTTCCAATACTGCGTTTACAGAATTTGTGCCAACAACGTTTACAGCAGGAATAGCAAAATCATTCTTGTTTGCATAGTCAAAAAGTGCCTTTACATCATCCCCGAAAATTACTCCGGGTTCCAGTTTTAATCCCTTATTAGTCATATAATTAATTATTTAATAGATTATAAAATGTCAATAACAGATACAAATATAACTAAATTTAAAAACAGCATGAAGAATTTAAAAATTGAAGTTTAATCTTTAATTCACACTTTTGAAAAAAAAATTTATACTCTCTGAGATATTATTTATCTTCGTAAACTCATTTTTAAAGGATTTCTGTGCTGATAATTATTGAGTGAAACTTAAACATCATAAGAAAAATAGTAAGAAAACTGACCTTTTTTCGTTCAGGTCATATTCAAAACAAAATATTTAAATATGAAAAAAATCTTAATACTGATATTTACCTGTCTTCTTTCTTCACAGGGATTAATCTTCTCACAACAAAAAGTGTGGTCGCTTGAAGAATGTATCAAATACGCTATTGATCACAATATCACAATTAAACAACAGGTAATTCAGACCGATGTTCAGAAGAATTCCCTGGATCTGGCAAAATTTCAGTTGTTACCCTCACTTAACGGACAGGCTTCACATTCTTATTCTTTTGGTCGTGCGCTTGATCAGAACACATATCAGTTTTTTAATCAGACCCTGCAATCCGATTATTTTTATCTGGGAGGGAATCTGCCAGTTTTCAATGGCTTGCAGAATTATAATGACATACAGAAAAACAAATACCTGGTACTCGCCAGTGAACAGGATCTGCAGAACATAAGTGATAATATCGCTCTTAATGTGGCGCTAGCTTACCTCCAGATACTTCTGGATAAGGAACTCGTTACGGCAAATGAAAACCAGCTTAATATCACATTACAGCAGATTGAAAAAACCAGGAAACTTGTCGATGCAGGAAGCGTGGCAAAAGGCAACCTTCTTCAGATACAGGCACAGGCAGCACAGGAAGAGCTAAGCCTCATAACTGTCAAAAACAATCTTGAAACAGCCATTCTCACTTTAACACAATATCTGGAGCTTACAACACCTGCCGGGTTTGAAGTTGCTGTTCCTGAGATCAATGTTGATCCAAATTCAATTGTCACAGGGAATATTGATGATATCTATACAATTGCCGAGAAAAACAGACCAGAAATAAAAAGCTCTCAACTCAGACTTACAGCCAGCGAGTATAGCCTGAAGATGTCAAAAGGAGGCAGAAGTCCTCAGCTCACTTTAAACTATTCCCTAAACAGCAGATATACCTATATCTCAGGCCAGCCAGGTCTTCAGTCATTTAACAACCAGTTAAAGAACAATAAAAACTCCGGAGTAGGACTTTCTTTGAATATTCCAATCCTGAACGGATGGCAGGTAAATAAGAATATATCAAATTCGAAATTAAATGTTGAAACAAATAAGTACAATCTTGAAGGTACGAAAAAGCAACTTTATAAAAGTATACAACAGGCATACACTGATGCTGTTGCATCACTTAAGAAATTCAATGTAAGTATCAAGGCTATTGCTTCAACAGAAGAATCATTCAGATATACCGAACAAAAATTCAATGTAGGAATGGTTACTCCTGTGGACTATAATGCTGCGAAAACACAGCTTCTGAAAGCTCAGTCAGACATGGCCCAGGCAAAATACGAGTTTATATTTAAAACCAAGGTGCTCGACTTTTATAAAGGGTTACCTCTCAATCTAAATAAATAATTACATTACGAAATCACTTTAAGCAACAATACCATGAAAAGTAATAAGATACTTAAATACTTACTTCCTGCAGTAATTGTACTGATCATTTTTGCAATAGTTGGAAAAAAGGCCGGCTGGTTTGGAAAAGCACTAACTTTAAAGGTTGCCGTTGAGAATGTTGAAAAACGCACCATAATTGAGACAATCACGGCAAACGGTAAAATTCAGCCTGAGAAAGAGGTAAAAATAAGTCCGGATGTATCAGGGGAAATTGTAGAACTGACTATCAAGGAAGGTGACCATGTAGAAAAAGGTCAGTTGTTGCTAAGAATAAAGCCTGACACTTATGTTTCTCAGAAAGACCGGTCTCTGGCTGCCATAGCTTCTGCACGCGCACGCCTGGCACAATCGGAGGCACAATTCACACAGGCCGACCTGGCATTTAAAAGAAGCAAGCAGCTATATGATGAACAGACTATATCAAAGTCTGATTTTGAACAGGCAGAAGCGACATTTACAGTTGCTAAATCGGAGGTTGACGCAGCTAAGTTTGCTGTTGTTAGTTCCGAAGCTTCTGTAAAAGAGGCAAACGAGAACCTTATCAAAACATCAATATATGCCCCTATGTCAGGTACGGTTTCGATGCTTCTGGTGGAACTCGGAGAAAGAGTGGCAGGTACGAATCTTATGGCTGGTACCGAGTTGTTGCGCGTAGCAGATCTTTCGCGTATGGAAGCCCAGGTACAGGTAAACGAAAATGATATCCCAAGAGTCAAACTCGGAGATACCGCTTTGATAGAGGTTGATGCATATCTCGATCAGAAGTTCAAAGGTGTAGTTACTGAAATCGCTAATTCTGCCAAGACAACAGGAGTTTCAGCTGATCAGGTAACAAACTTCGATGTCAAGGTACTGGTTCTTCCAACGTCTTATCAAAAAATTGTTGATGCCGGTGATAAAAACCCTTTCAGGCCCGGTATGTCAGCAACTGTTGATATACATACTCAAACCAAAACTGATATCATTACTGTCCCGATACAATCCGTCACAACACGAACCGATACAACAAAAGTTACCGGTACTGCTTCTGACAAAGATATCCGGACGATAATTTTTATTACAGATGGAAAATATGCCCTGGCAAAAGATGTCAAGACAGGAATTCAGGATAATTCATATATTGAGATTCTCTCAGGCGCCTCGGTAAATGAACGTGTAATATCCGCACCTTTCAGTGCAATCAGTAAAAAACTGTCCGACAGCACTCTGATTGAGATTGTAAAGAAAGAAGAACTCTTTAAGGTCAAATAAGTAGCCGGGATACATTTCAAAACATGATTATATGTCTTGAAACGGCAACAAACCTCTGCTCAGTGGCACTATGTAACAGTGCCGGTATTATCTCATTGAAAGAAAGCAACGAGTCTAAATCACATGCCTCAATGCTCACAGTTTTCATTCAGGAAATCCTGAGAGATCAGGGGATAAGGGCACGCGATCTGGAAGCTGTAGCTGTAAGTAAAGGGCCCGGATCCTATACTGGATTGCGCATAGGTGTTTCTGTTGCAAAAGGTATAGCATATGGAGCTTCAATTCCACTAATCGCTATTGAAACTACTCTTTCGATGTTCCGGGGAATTTCGCAAAACCGGAAACTGAGTGGAGAAAATGATACAGATTTGCTTTTCTGCCCTATGCTCGATGCCAGGCGGATGGAAGTCTATTATGCGATCTATGACTGCGGAGGGAATAAAATAAAGGATATCTCGGCAGAAATAATCACCGGGGAGACCTTTAACGGAATTCCGGAAACACAAAAGATTATTTTTTTTGGTGATGGTGCGTTGAAATGCAAAGAGTTGATAAACCGGGAAAATGCACTTTTTGTTGATTTTGTGATCTCAGCTTCATATATGCATAGTCCTGTAATACAGGCGTATAAAGATAAGCGATTTGAGGATGTTGCTTACTTTGAACCATTATATCTGAAAGATTTTATAACATCCAAACCCAGAAAGAATATCCTTGGAAAATAAATTGATACATTAGCTGCTTCCGGCAGGAATTATAATGAATAGATTTTTATATATCACTCTCCTCACAACAATAATCTCGTCTTTTGTACAGGCGCAGGTAATAAGCTACAGACCTGGTGAAAAGGTGACCTATACCATTCAATATGGGATTATTACAGCCGGAAATGCAACTCTTGAATTGCATAGCGATACGCTTAATGATAAAGAAGTATGGCATTCAAAGCTGGAGGCCAGAACAACAGGGATGGCAGAAGCATTTTTTAAAGTACTTGATATATATGAAAGTTACTTTGATACAGTTACTGAACTTCCTGTGAAGTCAATCAGAAATGTCAGGGAAGGAAGGTACCGGAATTACAATGTGGTATTGTTTGATCATGAATCAAGGTCTGATTCAAGTATCCTGAACAGCGATCTTACCGGAATACATATTACCCCTCCACGGATTCATGATATTCTATCCTGTTTTTACTTTTTCCGCAATCACATTCTTCCTGTCGACAGCAATCTTAAAAAGGGGGAATTGACTACAATCATTACCTGGTTCTGTGATGAACTTTACCCTATAAGACTAAGATATATCGGGACAGATGTTGTTAAAACCAAAGTTGGGAAAATAAAGTGCTACAAATTTAATCCTGTAACTGAAACCGGAAGACTTTTCAAAACTGAAGAAGATGTATCTTTCTGGTTTTCAGCGGATAAGAATTTTTTACCTGTTAAAGTACGATTTGATATATTTGTAGGTTCTTTTACTTGTGAAATTATGAGTTATGAAGGGCTGATTTGGCCACTTGAAATTAAAAAGAAATAGTTTAAATTTTATATTGAATAACAGAAACATTTATGGCAAGTACCGCAGATTTTAGAAATGGATTAGTCATTGAATTCAACAATGACCTTTATACAATTGTACAATTTCAGCATGTAAAACCCGGTAAGGGACCGGCATTTGTTCGTACCAAACTTAAAAACCTCAAAAGCGGAAGGGTAATTGATAATACTTTTTCATCGGGCACAAAAGTGACACTTGCAAGAGTTGAAAGACGTCCATATCAATATCTCTATAAGGATGATCTGGGCTTCTATTTCATGCACCTAGAAACCTTTGAACAGATACATGTATCGGAATCATTGATTGAAAATCATGAATTTATTCTGGAGGGAGCAAGTGTGGAGATCGTTGTGCATGCCGATACCGAGACTGTCCTTTCCGTAGATATCCCACAGTCTGTTGTTATGGAAGTTATCTATACTCGAACCCGGTTTAAGAGGCGATACGGCCAACAATGCACTGAAACAGGCAAAAGTCCAGAATGGCGCGGTAATAATGGTCCCCCTGTTTGTAAATACCGGTGATAAGATCAGGATCGATACACGCGATAAGTCCTACGTTGAAAGAGTTAAGGGATAAATAGAATTATGGAAGATAAAAAAGGCTTTGCTGACAGATTAAAGATTTCCAAATTTAAATTAGACGCGTTGCTCGATATTACATTGTCGATCAATGCTAATCTTCCAACTGAAGTCCTTTTATCGAAATATGAATTCATCCTGCGGAACAACCTTGGCATTGGAAAAATTCTCATTTTCAAACATTCCGGCAGCTGGGAGTGTCTGTTAAACGGAGGTTTCCCAAATCATTTTGAAACCATCGATGTTGAATCGCGTCTCCTGGGTATCTGTGAGATCTTTTTTGGTGCTCCCGATCTTGGTTTTGAAGGAGTTGACATAATTATTCCTGTATATAACAACAATGTTCACCTTGCTTTTATCTTTATTGGGGATATCGAAGAAGAAGGAGAGGGAATGAGTCCTGTTCTGAAACATCTGAATTTCATTCAGACTATTTCCAGTATAATTATAGTTGCAATTGAGAACATCAGGCTTTTCAATGAAAGCCTTCGTCAGGAAGCACTTAAAAAAGAGCTTGAGCTGGCGGCCAAAATGCAACAGATGCTTATCCCCGACAACACTCATATGCCAAAGAACCCTAAAATTGTAGTAAATGGCTTTTATTATCCTCATTACGAGGTTGGCGGTGATTATTATGATTGCATAAGACTCTCTGAAACAAAAACAGGATTTTGTATTGCCGATGTCTCAGGCAAGGGTATTTCTGCGGCAATGCTGATGTCAAATTTCCAGGCAAATTTAAGAGCTCTTTTTACCTGGGATATTGAACTTGAAACACTGGTTAAAAAACTCAATTCAATTGTGGTCGTAAATGCAGCCGGAGAAAAATTTATAACATTATTTGTTGCACGATACGATCATAAAAGCAGGATACTTGAATATATCAATGCAGCTCATAATCCTCCGGTCCTTTACAATACAGTTTCAAGGGAGACCCTTCATTTAAGAACTTCGTGCGTGGGAATTGGAATGCTTGATGAAATACCCAGTGTGGAAAAATCTGAAATTGTAATCCACGATTTTTCGAAGATTGTCTGCTACACCGATGGTCTTTCCGAGTTAAAAGATTCTGATGGCAATGATATCGGGACAGCGGTTATAATCCGGCATATCTCTAATACAAAACCTGTTGAAAATAATATCAGGGAGATGATAAAGGAACTCGGATTACCCGATAATAATCCTTCAACTTTTGATGATGTCTCAATCATTGCAGCTGATCTGGTGAAGTAGTTACTTTGATTTACTCTGTGGCTCTCTGTGTAACAAAAAATAAGAACTGGCACTGAGGTTCACGGAGAAGCACAGAGGTTCACAGAGAAAAGTAAGATTATGAGTCCTAGCTTACCCTTATCAGGTAATAATTCTTCTTCCCTTTCTGCAACAGAAGATATTTTTTAATTTTCATATAGCCGTTCACAAATTGCAGACATTTACAATTATATAGAAAATCAGGAATCCCATCATAAAATGAAAACATTCCAACAAGAATATATTGACTATCTTAACCAAAATGAGATGGAATTTGATCAACAATTCTTGTTTGATTTCTTGGAAGATTCTGTTTAACCTCTACGAGGTATTACGTCTTATGAGGTAATTTTTTCTACAATACTGTAAGCCCTACGGGCTATTTGTTTTTCTTCAACCTGGAATTTCTGAGTCTGACCTGCTAAATCTTTGTCCATTATTCTGCTAAATATTGATCCATTAGCATTAGGCGATTTTGTATCATAGAAAATGTACCCATTTTACGGGCAATATCACTTCTTTCGCTTATACGAAATAGCATCATAGGAAATATACCCATTTTGCAGCTAATGTCCTGCCATTCGCCGTAGGCGATACAGTATTGCAGAAAATCGTTGGTTACCTGATTTTTTTACTGTGCACCGGTTACGCTCATCAGCTTACACGTATGAGGTAATAATTCTTCTTCCCTTTCTGCAACAGAAGAAATTTTTTATTCAGAAGAGATTCGTTGTTTAATACCATCTCAGGGTCATCGATCTTTTCTTTATTAATGCTGAATCCACCGCCTTGAATAAGTCTTCTTAATTCACCTTTCGAAGCAAATACTTGTGACTGTTCTGTACAGAGATCGGCAATATTGATTCCCTTCCGCAGAATTTCCATTTTTACATCAAAAACCGGAACACCTTCAAAAACCGAAAGGAATGTGCTTTCACTCATTTTTTTCAGAGATTCGGTGGTTCCCTTTCCGAATAATATCTGGGATGCCTCAACCGCACCCTCATAGTCAGCCCTAGAATGAACCATAACTGTTACTTCCTCAGCCAGTCTTCTCTGAAGGAGCCTTTCATGAGGCGTCTTGTTATGTTCAGAAATTATCTCTTCAATCTTTTTTTGATCCAGAACAGTAAATATTTTAATATATTTTGCTGCATCTTCATCAGAGACATTTAGCCAGAACTGATAAAACTGGTATGGTGTTGTTTTATCAGGGTCGAGCCAAACATTTCCCGATTCAGTTTTACCGAATTTACTCCCATCAGATTTGGTTATAAGAGGACAGGTAAGCGCGAACGCTTCTCCTGCGGCTTTACGGCGGATAAGCTCTGTTCCGGTAACAATATTCCCCCATTGATCTGAACCACCCATCTGGAGCTTACAGTTGAATTCGTTGTACAGATGCAGAAAGTCGGTACCCTGAACCAGCTGGTAAGAAAACTCCGTGAAAGACATTCCCTCTTTTGCCTCCGATCCGATTCTTTTCTTAACTGAGTCTTTAGACATCATATAGTTAACAGTAATATGCTTCCCGATATCTCTTATAAAACCAAGGAAAGAATATTCTTTCATCCAGTCATAGTTATTCACCATGATGGCTCTGTTTTTTTTATCCGATTGAAAATCAAGAAATTTAGAAAGCTGCTTTTTAATAGCTTCCTGATTCTTTCTTAGTGATGCTTCATCAAGAAGGTTTCTCTCTTCCGATTTACCGGAAGGGTCGCCTATCATACCTGTTGCACCTCCTACAAGTGCAATGGGTGTATGTCCACCCCTCTGGAAATGTACAAGCAACATAACCTGCACCATATGTCCGATATGCAATGAGTCGGCAGTAGGATCGAATCCGATATACCCGCTTGTTTTTTCCTTATTTAATAACTCTTCAGTGCCTGGCATGATATCGTGTATCATACCTCTCCATTTTAGTTCTTCAACAAAATTCATAACAACTTATTTCGAATTACTTATTCAATTGACTAGTCTTTATTTATAGAGTCTTGCTTTTCCCCCTTTTCTCCCCTTCTCCCCTTCTCCCCTTCTCCCCTTCTTTTTCATTACTGTCCCTCGTGGCTATTCAGATTATTGGATCTTCGGGCTTCTTTTTAAACCTGTCAAAGCTGCGATTGAACCCGCCTTCGCCTATAATTGGGAAAATTGCCGGAGCAATATCTGAAATCGGATTATAGAATCTCGACTGCTCGATAGTTGCTTTTGGAAGGAACTGTCTTCTGGCATCAACTGCATTGAGGATCACAAAGAAAACACTCATAATAAGTACTGACTTCAGTAATCCGAAAACAATTCCCAGGATCCTGTTTACAAAACCCAGAGCAGCAGCATTCACGACTTTATCAGCCAATATCCCAATAAAATGAATGATTACAACAATTATCCCGAAGGTTACAAGGAATGCAATAATACCCACATAACGACCGGTCATATCAAAATAATCATATAATTTTCCGGCAGTAAATGTTGAAAATCTGATGGCTCCCCAGATTCCAAGAATCAATGCAGCAAGAGAAGCTACCTCTTTTACCAGTCCGTTAATAAATCCCATCACAAGCGACAAAATCAGGATAACAACAATAATAGCATCAATCCAGTTCATGATCTAAGGTTTTACATATCAAAGATACTTTAATTTTCAAAACAGCATCCTGAGAGCCCAAGACTCCCGGGACATTGCGCACAGTTTTTTCCCCCTTGTGTCGTGTGCTGCGTATCGGGAGTCTTGCTTCTACAGTCCCACGGTTTGTAATGATGAAAAAAAGATATACTTTTGCGACTGAAATTGGCCCCATAGTTCAATGGATAGAATGGAGGTTTCCTAAACCTTAGATTCAGGTTCGATTCCTGGTGGGGCTACAAAGTTAATGACTAGCACGACAAACGCTATAAGTCAGATTAAGCGAGTAACTATTTGATTGTCCTCTATGAATTTTTAATCTCAATGAAAACTATTAAGATTAAAAAACGTTACTAAGGAAGAACCGAACTTAATTAAAGTGAAAATTCTTATTAGAAATTTGATAACAGTACTTATTGGTCTGTTATTACTTTCATTTATTTCGTGCGTCGCGCATAAGTATCATCCGTCTCATTCGATACATCATATTCAAAAACCATCTTTGGGCCCCACCAAAAAAATCAAGTCAATTTTACCTTAATGCCATGTTGTAGTATATACTTCTAAGGGGAATCTTCAATTTTTTTAATATCAGCATATTTAAATTGAATAAGAATTAGATCAAGTTGATTGTATATTTCGATTTTCTTACTTTACCTTTCATTATATTTTTCATCATATTCCATATCCCAATATTCTATGAATACTGCCCTTGGCCGTTCATTACCTGGAGGAATATGAAAGAGCAAGTCTGACCCCAATGGATCTAATTTATTTATTTTCAGTTGTTTCGAACATTTTTAACTCAATTTTGTTAAATCATTCTACTAAAAACAAATTATAAGTATGAAATACATTATGAGAGTTAAGATGGCCTCAGGTGAAAATGGCAACAAGTTGTTGAAAGATCCCCTGTTTGGCAAAAAAATGCAGGATCTTCTTAAAGAAGTGAAGGCTGAAGCAGCTTATTTCACCACTGTTTGTGGCAATCGTGGTGGGTATATTATAGTCAATATGGACGATGCGTCACAAATACCAGCAATAGCTGAACCTTTTTTCATGTGGCTAAAGGCAGAGATTGAGTTTTTCCCGGTAATGACACCCGAAGATCTCGGTAAAGCAGGTCCTGCTATCGAAGCAGCTAGCAAAAAATGGGGAGGATAGCTTCACTATTTTCTAGTAACTATTAAGTAAAAGGGGTACTATTTAACAGGTCCCCTTTTTTATAATGTTGTGGACAATGCTGAGCTTTCCGGAGTGATTCTGAAATAACTGTTTATTATCTCGTATAAAAAAGCTCTGCTTATTGGTTTTGAAATATACTCATTACAACCGGCTTCAATAGCTTTTTCTCTGTCGCCTGAAAGACCATATGCAGTCTGAGCAATAATAACTACTTCTTTGTTAAATTGTCTGATCTGTTCTGTGGCATTATATCCATTCATTTCGGGCATTTTAATATCCATAAGAATCAGATCAATATCTGGATTATTTTTACAGGCTTCTATTGCCTGAAGTCCTGTTTTAGCATGAATGATAGCCCTGCACATTTTATTCAGATACATATTGATAAGTTTGTAAGAAGTATCCTCATCTTCTGCAACCAGTATTTTCAGATCTTTAACAGTTACATCCAGAGTATTTTTTGAACCGATTTCGTCATTTTTGTCTTCCTGAATTATTCCGGGAATATATGGAATCGAAAAATAAAAAACAGAACCTTTCCCTTCTTCACTATCCACCCAGATTTTACCACCTAAAATTTCAACGTAGGCTTTTGTAATAGACAGACCCAATCCAGCTCCCTGAAGCGCATGTCTGTCATCAATATCAGCCTGAACAAACCGGTTAAAAATAACTTCCTGCTTATCTTTCGAAATCCCGATGCCTGTATCTTTCACAAAAAATTCAAGCTCTCCGTGTTCATTTGCATTTTTCAAATTATATCCAAATTCAATTGAACCCTGATTACTATATTTGATGGCATTTTTAACAAGGTTAATCAGAATTGCATATACTTTTTCCTGGTCAGTTTTGATTAAAGCATTTTTTGTCTTAAGGCCGATTTTATATGATAGTTTCATTCCCTTTCTCTCGACCTCAGGTTTAAATAGGTCATAGATGTAGCTGAGTTGCTCATTTATATCTGTCTCCGAAATTGAAATGTTCATCTGGCCTGCCTCAACTTTTGCAATATCGATAAGGTCATTAATTATATTCAGCATACGGGCTCCGCTTTTTTCAATTATTCCGATAAACTCCTGCTGCTCATCACCAGTAAGTTTTGGTTCTTTCAGAAGTTCCGCAAAGCCAAGAATACCGTTCATCGGAGTACGAATCTCATGGCTCATATTGGCAAGAAATGCCGATTTAAGCTTATCAGATTGTTCAGCATGTTCTTTTGCCTGTACAAGTTCGGCAGTACGCTCTTTAACCTTCGATTCCAGATTCTTGTTTGCCTCAGCAATCTCCGCGTTACGGGAATCTAACTGCTGATTCAGTAAAAAATCTCTTCGTGCATAATATTCAATGTTATATGCTGCAAACATTCCGATCAGATTGGCTGAAATAAAAAAGAAGTCATTGGTGATGATCATTAATGCACTTGTATCAGAAAAGAAAATCGCTCCGATATTAAAAAAAAGCAATGTGATCCACCCTGCAACTGTAGCTAGAAAAAACCTTAACCTGATAAAAAAGTATCCGGCAGAAAAGATCAGCATCATCCCCGCATAGTATGCATAATTCTGCGGAGCTTTAAGCGTCATAATCGTAATACCGGTACCTGCAACAATAAAGCAAATAACTAGCAGTTCCTGCCAAATTTTAACGAAATGCCTGCTGAAGGAAAATAAGAACACAACCAACAATAAGGGAATTACAATTCCATAACGGATCAAATGAAAAAGGTGTACATAATCCTTCGCAACAATCATGTCGAGATAACCGAAAATGCCATACAGAAAAATGAGAAGTACAAAGGATACCCTGAACTGTACAATTGAATTCTGTAAGTATTTTATAAGAAACTTTTGTTCATTTTCATCAGAAAATGCAAGAGTTATCCTGTTAATATTCATTCTGGGCAAAGTATCATTCCTCATATATTGTAAATAATTATTATGAATTAATGTAAAAACTGAATAATTAAATACATGTCAAAATTAGTTTATTTATTTATGATTCTGATCATTAGGTACAAGTAAAAAAGCAGGGCTGAAGAAACAGACCTTATCCCCTCACCCCAGGAGAGAACAATTGGGTGAGGTAATAAGCACACAGGGTAAAGAACCTGATCTTATTTTACCGATTTACCTATAGAATCTGTAATGATGATGGTCTTTGAAGAAACAGCGAATGCACCAAAATAGCCTAACGCTCCATTGCTAAGATTGTTATCAGGATTAGCCGGTGTTGAACCAAAGAATGGATTAGTGAAAAGAAGGTCCTCAACGGTCCGATAGTACTCATACGTCTTGCTGTCGAGAGAACATAGTTCAATCCTGTATCTTCCTGCTGTGGTTACATGAGCAACCCGTAGTTCCGTTTCCTGACCGTTTGTGTACTGGTCATCAAATAGCCTGTAATCCTGGGTATTGATAGAATCATTTCTATATACTTTTATCCTGTAAAAGTTTTTTTCAAGTGGGTCTTTGAAAAAACAATGTATTTCCAGGGGAATTTCCTTTTGGTTATTTCCTCCGAAATTTATGCGTTGAGATTCGCTTTTTACCAGGGTCAGCGAATCGATATTGATATGACTGAACATGGTAGATGAACCTTCATATAACTGGTTTTCTGAAATAACTGTCAGCCTGTATGTTTTTCCCGGAATTCCACGGATCTTTGAAGTAATGTAAATACCGCTATGAACTTCTCTTAGCGTATCAGTTGTTCCGGAATTATCTGTTATTATTGCCTCGGCACCTGTAACCGGAGGTAAAACCGGTTGATTAAAATAACTCCCCGATTTACTGATCATCACAGTATACGGACCCCTTCTGTCGTTGACCACCCCCTCAATTACTATTCGAGGTGTGGCTTCGTTAAGATCCACATTGATGACTTTCTGACAACCCGGAAGTACAAAAATTACCAGTAGCGAAAGAAATATATGAAGTGATTCAATATGGCTTATTTTCGTTCTTATCATCATACAACAATTTTTCAAAACTTGAAATTATAGGTAATGGCAGGAACAAACCGGAACAGCGATAATTGCACAGCCTGCATTTTAGTCGGGTCATTCGGATCCAGCTGAAAATTGATAGCATAGGCATTCTCACGGGCGTAAACATTATAGATTGAAAAGTTCCAGTTACTTTCAAATCTGGCGGTTTTTTTGCGCTGCCAGGTAAGGCCAATATCCAGTCTGTGATAATCCGGCATACGATAACCGTTCCGCTCGGTATAGTAAGGTATAATATTGTTATCTACAATATAACGGCCACTCGGAAATGTAACCACGTTTCCACTAATATAGATCCAGGTGGCTGAGAATGTCAGCCTGGGATTGAGCTCATAAATACCTACAATAGCAATGTTGTTGGGTCTGTCCTGTTTGGCCAGAAAGATATTGCCATCATTTATATCAGAAAACTGCCTTTTAGTCTTTGATAAAGTGTAGCTGATCCAACCTGTAAGTTTGCCATATTTCTTTCGTACCAGGAATTCCAAACCATATCCCCATCCTTTTCCAAAAACCAGCTGTGCTTCCACTTTATTATTAAGAATAAGATTAGCTCCATTCCTGTAATCAATCTGGTTTTGCATGGTTTTGTAATATACCTCTACAGATGTCTCGTACATGTTATCTGAAAAATTCCTGAAATACCCCAGAGTATACTGATCTGCAATCTCCGGTAAGATATTGATATTACTCGGGACCCAGAGATCAAAAGGGGTTGTTGAAGTTGTATTCGATAATAAATGAATGTACTGACGGGTTCGTGCGTATGAAATTTTAACTGAGCTTGAATCATTGATGACATAATTCACGAGAAGTCTTGGCTCAAAACCCCCAAATGTATTGAAGATTTTTCCTTTGGGATATATTGCCGAATCAACAACATCCGATACTTTATCATATGTATAAACGGTGCCCGGTCCGATGGAACTGAAAATCGAATAACGCAATCCGTAACTGGCTTTGATATGTGTTGAAATTGTCTGTTCATTAGAAACATAAAATGCATTTTCCAGTGCAAACTTGTTATCCATGGATCTTACATGGAAAAATGCAGTACTGTCCACTTTACTTGGGACGAATGTATGATAAATGGAGTTGAACCCAAATTTGATCATATTTTTTGAATTCAGATAAAAATGAAGATCCTCTTTCAGGTTCCAATCCTGAATTTCTGAAATCACATTCATTGTAAGATTTCCCACAGCTACATTAAAATTATAACTGTACTTATTAAAAATCAATGATGTATTGGAAAAAATCTTATTATTAATAATATGATTCCATCTGGTTGTTGCAGTTACATTTCCCCAGTTCAGACCCAGCACCCCTCCCAGATTAAAATTATCCCTTCCAAGGTAACATGAAAAATACAACCGGTCTTTGTCAGAAAACTGATAATTGGCTTTTAGATTTATATCATAAAAATAAAGCGTTGATTTACTTGCCGTTGAATCGGCTCCTTTAGCGGAAAGCAGTCTGAGAAAAATATCTGCATAAGTCCTGCGTGCAGTAATCATAAAAGAGCCTCTGTTTTTAAATATTGGCCCCTCAACCGCCAGGCGTGAAGCAATAATCCCAATTCCTCCGGACAGATGATATTCCTTATTGTTCCCTTCATTCATTTTAATGTCAACCACTGAAGATAACCTCCCACCATATTCTGCAGGGAAACCTCCTTTGTACAATGTAATATCCTTAATAGCATCGGAGTTAAAAGTTGAAAAGAATCCAAGCAGATGGGAAGGATTATATACAGGAGCCTCATCGAGCAGAATAAGGTTCTGATCAACACCCCCTCCGCGCACATAAAATCCGGCATTCCCCTCTCCGGCCGGAGTTACACCAGGTAAAAGCTGAATGGTCTTTAAAATATCCTTTTCTCCCATAATTACAGGTATATTCTGGATTTCCTTAACATTGATTTTTGAGATCAATTCGCTTTGAACCACATTAATATTACTTTTTTCTCCTGTAATAGTGATTTCTTTTAAGGCAATTGATTCTTCTTCCATCTCGACGTTAATCTTCACATTATCTGATAATTCCAGCGCGATAATTTTAGTTTTATATCCAAGGAACTGAACAATCAGTGAATATTTCCCGGCAGGGAGACTAAGGGAAAAATATCCGTACGAATTGGAGGTAATGCCTATGGAAGGATTTTCTTTAGGATAAATAACGGCGCCTGATAATGATTCCCCGGTCCTGGCATCCCTTACAAAACCACTGATAGTTGCGGATTTAGATGGGTCATTCTCAGACAATCCGGACCTAAAAATCACCAATAAAAAAACAATAATTAAGAAATATTTTCTTGATTTCATTCAAAATCTGTTTAGGGGATTCTGTAAAGATGTTAATTGTTTCATTCCCCTTTGTGATACTTTGTGCCTTACTTAGTGATACTTTGTGGTTAATGGCAACCGTTTAACCACAAAGAGGTCCGAGTGTGAAGAAATAGCCTGGCAGGCTATTTTAGCGCAGGAGCCATACTGCCGCAATGTTTTTTCAGGGTTTGATCACCTTTGTTAATACGCCCGGAACCTGAAGCAGATCGTAATCATTACTATAGATCAGAAATTTATCGTTCCATTCCGGATTAAATTTGTCCTTATAATCTCTTTGTCCTTTGTAATGAGAGAAGGAACGGATTTTTTCATAAGCAAACTTCATTGATTTCTCTGGAAAATTATGAGGATCATCAAGTCCTGACATAGGCGCAAAACCCAGATTAATATATTGTATCCCGGTGGCTTTGAAATGCTTGAAGAGCTCTATCAGAATATAATCCATTATACCATTAGGTGCATCTGCAGTTTTCCTGAGTAAATCATAAGTACCTTCATTTTTTGCATAATCCGGGATGATATTTAAAAAAGCAATTATCTTCTCTTCGCTATTCTCAATTGAGATTACTGTTTGTTCCTTTATCTCTTTCTCAACAAACATTCCCTGTGAAAATATTATCTCCTCTCTATCCGTAAGCTTCATCCATTCATCACTTACTGATTTCAGTTTTTGGATCAGACCGTCACGCAGGGGTGGAGTATTTATGTGTGTGGTATAACCCTGTTCCTTAATTTTATTCAGGGCATTTCTTATAGATTTTTTTTCACCTCCCTCAATTGAGAAGGAATTAAGGTCAACCACCCCTTCCTGTCCCAGGAAAAGACTCTTCTTTGACAATTCGTAATAAACAGGCAAACTTTCTTTAGGTACACGGTAAAAGATTTCTTTTAGCCCGTTCTCATAACAATATTTACTAAAGGAGGCGATACATTTTTTCATCTCTTCTTTGTTTTCCGCAACCGGATCTTCAAGAACTACTGCAAAATTTCTACTGACCCTGTAAGAGATAAAAGCATTTATCTCAGGTGGTGCAAAAATAAATTTGTCAGAATATGTTTTGAAAAAGTCGAGTGCGGATTTTCCATATTGTTGTATCAGGGATTTTGCACGTGCAAATTCCTCCTCAGTATGCATAACCTTCGAAACATAAGGTCTTACGAGAGTATAGACCAGAAACGAGATAGAAGCAAAACCGCTGATTTTGATCAGGTAAATAAAATCGCGTGCGAATGCATCACGGGGTATCAGATCGCTGCTACCGATGAGAAAAAAATTCTGAAGTGTGTACCTGAACGACTGAAAAATATTAAAATCGATGTGAAAATGCCTCTTGTCAAGAAAGTAAAATCCGACAACACCATAAAGCATTACAGCTGCAATGCTCAGCAAAGCTGTCTGTAATCCCACAGTACCTAGTCTTGGATTTGTTTTTACATAATATTGCTTTCGTGTTCCTATCAGTGAACCTATAATTAAAAGCGCCATTGCAGCCTCTTCATAATCAATACCTTTGGTAATATGTCCAAAAACCGAAATGACACTCAGCCCTAAAGCAAACCACCAGGCCGTTCGTAAACCTCTTAACATAAAAGCAGCTGTGACCAGCAGAAATAAACCCGATATAAATACAAAGCTGTTTGAAAAGCTGACAAAATCTACAAGAAGATAACCTTTCAAAAGACTGAGGCGTTCAGGAAGCGCTGGCGTTAATACTGAAATAATGTTCACAATGCCCAGGAAAAAGATCAAAACAGCCGGAAGAATCCTCATTATAAGCTTATCGATCTTTAGCATGAAACTTACCACCCCGGTAAAAAGCGGTAACCAGAATTCGAAAAATCTGAATAGCAGTGTTATTGCTATGGAATCGGCATTCGATAAACCTGAACGGGTAAGAACATAAACCATTGAAACTTCTATTGCTCCCAACCCTCTGAGAAATGGAGATATGATCAGAAATATTACAACAACTATATAGGCGATTATTGCAGTCGATAGCGAAGGAGTAAAATTGAGGGCTACCATAGAGATATAAACATGCGCAATACCAACAAATTCAATCAGTATTGATATTAAAACCGTATAAATAAATTGTTTTCTGTTTATTTTATTGTTCTTAATTTCCCCGAGGAAAAGTTCAGCTTTAGGATAAACTTTTAGAATCCAGCTGTAAAGCTTACCTTTCCTAAGAAGCGAATAATAAACAAAAACAAACAATAACAGAATAAATATGACTGCAGTAAGGGCATACCATTTCCCCATACCGGTGTTCCCTCCTGATACAACAAACAGGAAGGCGGGAATAGCCACGATAACTACTGAAAGAATTCCTATGAAAGCATAAATGGAAGAGGCAAAATAGACCTGTGTCCTGGTGATTCCCTTTTTCTCAATTTCATTACTGAAAAATGCGAGTGAAGATACTGCGCCTGCAGGAAGAAAAACGCTGATGAAATTGCGTTTAAGGAAAAGAATAATTGCATTCCAGAGCCCCAATCGAATATTAATTGAAGCAAAGGATGTTACGTACATCACACCCTGTATAAATATATAGAAAATAACAAGACCCAGGCCAGCAATTATCCAATTCCGGTTTGCATCTGAAAGAATATTTCTGACAGTAAGAAGTTCATGCTTCTGATGAAAGATAAACCAGGCTGCCAGAATAATAAAAAGGGCTGTAAAAAGAAATTGGGTAATAAGCTTCGCATTTTCATTTAAAAATATGAAGACTTTTTCTTTCAAAAAGCTCCTTACCGCTGCTGTTGGGTATTCCTTTTTCATTTATACAACTTCTTTATCTGGTACAATGCTCAGAACGCCTTATTTTCTTTCATAGTCTGCATTATCAGCGGCAGGTTAAATTTATAATGATGATCTCCGGGTATTTTTCTTATAATTACCGGAATTCCGTTCAATAATTCCGGGATCTGGGTTTTTTCCCCATCACCAAAGATTAACAGTGTCGGAACATTTTGCATCTTAATGATCTCATCGATCGTATTATATGTATTCTGTTTATTGCCCATGCCCAACATATTTGAAATATGGATTTCAAAGTCAGTAGTTGTGGCGGGCGATAAAAGTACTGCGGATACGATCCTTGATTTTATTTCCTCCGGTAACCTTGTCACAATAAAAGGAACGATTTCAGCCCCAAGAGAATAACCTATCAGGACAAACTTTTCTCTGCCCCACTCTTTAGCATAAAAATCCAGAGCTCTGGCGATATCAGAGGCAGTCTCTTCCGGGGTACGACGATGCCAGAAATATTTTTTTGAATCGAGACCTATTGTAGGAATTCCCTGCCTGGCAAAATTATCAGCAATAGACTGTTCAAACCCATACCAGCCACCATCGCCGGAGATCAACAGGGCTACCGGAGCCTGTCTGTCAGGTGTTTTGGTAAGTGTGATAATTAAGGGTAGGTTTTTAACTTTATCGATGTCGATCTTTGGTGGTTTATCTTTTTCATATTTTGCTATTATCCTGTTA
This sequence comes from uncultured Bacteroidales bacterium, assembly GCA_963725785.1. Lineage (GTDB taxonomy): Bacteria > Bacteroidota > Bacteroidia > Bacteroidales > VadinHA17 > LD21. Next base: position 183,023 of record CAVRZV010000006.1, read on the forward strand.
TAGGCATCCTTCCATTGTGGCATAAAATCGCTCCATTTGGCAAATCCATGTCCAACTTTTGGTAATGTGATTAATTCCGCATCTTTTGTTTTACTCATGAAATCGACGACATCAGGATAATTACATATCCTGTCCAACTTACCATTAAGGACAACCCAGGGGTTTCCAAGTTTTTCATCGGGCTGAAGAATATATCTCTTTCCTGGCACATCCTCTTTTACGGTCAGCCCATTAGTTTCGCAAAGCTTCTTTGGAAGCTCAATGTCGGGACAAAAACCTATGGATATACCTCCGATGAAGGTTCCTGGCCTGGCCTGCGCCAATATTCCATAAACAAGTGTTGCACCGCTTGAATATCCCATTATCACAGGCGGTATATAATCAGGGAAATCGTATTTCTTCTCAACTTCGGTGGCAAGTTGTACAAAATCTGATGCTACATTATAGCATTCTTCGGTCCTTTGCCTTAGATTCTTAAAATACCGGAGTATATCAACCCCTATTACAAGAGTATTCATATCAGAAAATGTTTCAGAAAAACCAACAACACCAAATTTCCAACCTCCGTCACCGGAAATCATTATGATTACATTCTGGGGTGTGGTTGTCCTGTTATAGATATATACTTTACCGAAAATGGGCACATTCAAAGAATCTCTGGTTACAGCTGCCTGTGATTCGGAACGGCAGGCAATTGCGAAAAAGATTGCGAAAATAATTGATTTTTTCATTGGTATTAATACTTTATGTTTCACTATAAACTGTTCCAAAAGTTTTAATAAGAGTACAAATTTACCAATTCCTTTTCAGCCATTCTGCCAGCATGCACGGGTTCTAATACACAAAGGAACAAAAATTAATTGGCGGTCTTATCACCCCAGTTTCTTATATTTGATCCTGGCAGGGGTCGTATCATTTACTCTTTTTTTATAATTTTCCTCATAATCAGAGTAGTTACCTTCGAACCAGACAATTTTTGAATTGCCTTCGAAAGCCAGCATGTGTGTAGTAACCCTGTCAAGAAACCACCTGTCGTGGGAAATTATGACAGCACATCCTGCAAAATTCTCAAGACCTTCCTCGAGTGCTCTCAGAGTATTAACATCAATATCGTTAGTTGGTTCATCAAGCAGTAATACATTTGCTCCCGATTTCAATGTAAGGGCCAGATGAAGCCTGTTTCTTTCGCCACCTGACAGAATTCCACATTTCTTTTCCTGGTCGGCTCCGGTAAAATTAAAACGGGCTACATATGCTCTTGCATTTACCAGCCGGTTCCCAACCATTACATCGTTCTGGCCTCCTGAAATTACTTCGTATACAGTTTTGACCGGGTCAATTGCAGCATGTGCCTGATCAACATATCCGAGGGTCACAGTCTCTCCGATTTTAAATGTCCCTTTTGATGCCTCTTCCTGTCCCATTATCATTCTGAAGAGAGTCGTTTTTCCGGCGCCGTTAGGGCCGATGACGCCAACAATTCCGTTTGGCGGAAGGCTGAATTCAAGATTTTCAAACAGAAGTTTATCCTCAAATGATTTTGTAACTGACAGGGCTTCTATTACTTTATCTCCAAGTCTGGGTCCGTTCGGGATAAAAATTTCAAGCTTATCTTCCTTTTGCTTGACATCCTGGTTAAGAAGGTTTTCATACGCCCCTAGTCTTGCTTTTGACTTTGCATGTCGCGCCTTAGGGGACATCCTGACCCATTCGAGCTCACGTTCAAGTATTTTCCTTCTCTTTACATTTCCTTTCTCCTCCGACTCAAGTCTTTTCGCTTTCTGTTCCAGCCACGACGAATAATTTCCTTTCCATGGTATTCCTTCGCCTCTGTCAAGTTCCAGAATCCATCCGGCAACGTTGTCAAGAAAATAGCGATCGTGAGTTATACAAATTACTGTTCCTTTATATTGATTCAAAGTAGTTTCAAGCCATTGGACCGATTCGGCATCGAGGTGGTTGGTTGGTTCATCAAGTAACAAAATATCGGGTTGCTGCAAAAGCAACCTGCATAAAGCCACCCTTCTTCGTTCTCCTCCTGAAAGAACATTTACCTTCGCATCACTATCCGGACACCGGAGGGCATCCATAGCGCGTTCAAGTTTGTGTTCAATATTCCAGCCGTCGGCATAATCGATTTTTTCCTGAAGAACTGCCTGCCTGTCCATAAGTTGCTGCATCTTATCAGGATTTTCATATACTTCGGGTTCGCCAAAGCTGTTGTTAATCTTTTCGAATTCTTTTATTGTCTCTATGATTTCCTTCAATCCCTCCTCAACTATCTCTCTGACAGTGCGGTTTTCATCAAGCAATGGATCCTGTGAAAGATGACCGACAGAATACCCCGGAAGAAAAGTTACTTCTCCCTGGTACTCCTTTTCTATTCCTGCTATAATCTTCAGAAGGGTCGATTTTCCTGAACCGTTCAACCCAATTATCCCGATCTTCGCTCCCAGGAAAAATGAGAGTGAAATATCCTTAAGCACCTGTCTGTGAGGAGGAAATGTTTTACCAACTCTAAACATTGAAAAAATTATCTTATTGTCGTCAGCCATATATGTGTGGTTTACATTTTTTACAAATACTAAGACAAAAATAAGATGAAAAAGAGACATTGTGAAATACTAAAATCTTCTTATGAGCTTCGTACCCCCTTCCCAACCTTCCCCCACGGGGGAAGGAGCATCAAAACCTTTCCCCCTTGCCTTGCTCTGCCAAAGCGGCTACGCGAAGGCGAGGGGGAAAATGAAAGGGGGTAACAAACAAAAAAAAAGGGTTGAACTTATAATCCAACCCTCACTCAATATTAGTAAGTAATTATTTATTCTCGAACAGTTTAACTGTTTCATCCTGCAATAATACCCATAATGAATATACTCCCTTCAGAGTACCGATCGGAATATTCAGGCAGCCAAGCGCATTAACCACGATTACAAGATATCTTGCCCAGGGTTTATATGCCAATAGTCCGATTCCGCCAACCAATCCGAGAGTCGATAAGAATCCAAACAGGATAGGCAGGCTAATTGATAAAAAGCTAAGTACCACTTCAGCCGTTTCATCACCCCCTACCTGACTCTTTGCAAAACTCATTACAAAGAATACGGCAACAGCAACAAGCAGGCCTAAAATCGCGAAACCTATCTGTATTGCTGCTACAACAGTTACATGCTTTTTCATTTTTGAATCTTCCATGATGATTAATTTTTATGTTTTTTATAAATATTTTCATTCCTGTTTAAATGACTTGCATTTTAGTAAGTTGATGCATACGTCGCCCTAATATTTTTAAAGTATGACCATTTTATTCTATTTCCAATATCTGAAGAAAAGAGTTTTAGTATCTTTGTCTTTAAATTTATCTGTATGAAAAGGAAATTAATGTATGCTGCAGGTTTTATCTTAATTGCATTGTCAGTTACTACTTGTACAAAAAATTGTAAGGTTTGCGCGCAAAATACTTATAATTCATCCAATACTCTTTTAACGACAGGTACAGACTATGAATATTGCGATGCAGAGTTAATACGTGTTGAAGCTACTCCTGATGTTACCATATTAGGTGTTACAACCAAATGGGTTTGCAGATAATTAATATCTGATTCCGATTAAAGTAACATCGTCAATCTGGGGGCTGCCACCACGCCACTCTTCAAATATCTCATTCAGCCGTTCGCCCTGCTGAAGCATCGGTTTTCCTGCCATTGTAACAAGTGTTTCCCTTAATTGAAGCGACATGAATTTTTTCTGTTGTGGTCCGCCAAACTGGTCAGCATAACCATCTGAGAAAATATAGAATGCATCCCCCTTCTGAAGATCTATTTTATGTAATGTGAATGGCTCCATCTTATAATGAATCGCTACCGGCATCCGGTCGGCCCTGTAATGAGTCAGCTCACCGTTCCTGACCAGATAGAGTGGATTATTTGCTCCGGCATACCATAAAATATTCTTTTCAAAATCAACAACACATACGGCAATATCCATTCCATCTTTGATACTGTCTTCATCGGCAACCTGTTTTAGTGATTTTATTATTCCCTGGCGCAGGTTATCTATTATCTGATCGGGCATAATTATATGTTTGCCATTAACAATTTCGTTAAGCAATGTCACTCCCAGCATACTCATAAATGCACCGGGAACTCCATGTCCGGTACAGTCGGCTGAAATTATCACCTGAGGATTGGTCTGGGAACTTACCCAGTAAAAATCGCCACTTACGATAGCCAGGGGCTTATATAAAACAAAGTGTTCAAGTTTATCGCTGAAAAGTTCAAGCGAAGGAATCAGTGCAGTCTGTATCCTCTTGGCATACATAATACTATCTTCGATGTGCCTTTTCTGGTATCCGATCTGATCTCTTTGAGCAGCGGCAAGATCGCGTTGCTTTTCAATCTCATCTTTTTGCATGGAGATTGTCCGGTTCTTCTCCTCAAGCCTGATATTAGCTTCCTTCTTTATTTTATATCCCCTGTAAATATAATAGCCGAGGATACTGACCAGGAGAAGTGCTAAAAGAACAAAATAGAGTACCAGCTTTTGCTTTTCGATTGCTTCCAGCTGTACTTTAATCTTACTGTCCTGAAGAGAAATTCTTTTCAACTGGTCGTCTATACGTGCCAGCTGAACTGTAATTTTCTCCTTCTGCCGGGTAAGAGTATCCTTTTGCACCTGAACTTCATTCTGCTGAACTATAATTGTCTGCTTCTGAACTGATATTTCTCCCTGTTGCTTACTTATCTGAACGAACTGCCTGTTAAGTACTATCTGCTTTTCGTTCAGTGTCTTCTCTTTTGCTGTTATTTCTTTATCGAGACTGTCGAGCAGGGCTTTTTGATGAAGTATTTCTTTCTTCTGATTGTTAATCATATCCAGCTGTTGCCTGATAGTATCCCGCTGGATTACTATCTGTTCGCTTGCTTTGCCAAACAGATTTTCCCAGTCTTCCTTTGTTTTTATAGCCTGGGTCAACATATTTGTATTTACCTTCATTCCGGCTTTATTGATCAGGTCCTCATTAACGCTGTATTTAGGCATTGCTCCTTCCACTCCTATGAAATTTATCATCGATTCCCTGAATTCGTATCCCTCAGTCAATAACAGTGTCTGATGTCCCTCCAGCTTTGCCTTTATCTTATTTAAGCTAAAGCTGCCAGATTTATTTACATATAACAGTTGGGTTTGTATTATCTGATCCTCACTTCTGAAAACAACTAACTGAACAGGCTTATCCTGAATTGTTTTTCTGGTTTTTGCAAGGTTGCCCATCTCCCATAACAATTCAGAGGTCTTGTCTAGAATACCTATTCTGAAAACAGAAGAATCGGAAAAGCCCGGACCGTAATCAATGTATTTTGCAATATCAAAAATAAATACAGCCCTGGTGCCGTTATTAATTTTATCCTGGCTAAATGCGCTATTGAATAAAAAAACCAATCCCCCAATAAAGGCCGGTACTTTAATAAAGCGAAATTGTTTGAACATGATATCCCCGATTTATTAATACGAAATTGCACAAATTAATTTAAGAAACCAAATATCTCGGTGCCTCATGTGATAGATTATGTTGATAAAATGTTAATAATTGCCCAAATATGCAGCCTCAAGATCCTTTTCTTATCGTAATTTTATACGAGTCTAATAGAACTCATAAATGACTTTGAATATCAGTAACTTAGAGCTTTCCGGCAAAAATATTATTATTGTTGAGGACGATCTGCCTTCAATCAGATATTATGAAACTCTTCTGAAAAATTCAGGTGCTGGCATCACAATTTTTCATACCGGGAAGGAGTTTGTAGACTATTTAGCCAAGGGTAACAAAAATATTGATATTGTTTTCATGGATTTTCTTATTCCGCTTATTAACGGGATCGATTGTATACGATCGCTCCGGAAGGTAAGCAAGAACACTCCGGTAGTTATGATTACTGCATATTCGTCGGAACAGGCAAAAACAGAGGCTTATATCGCGGGTTGTAACGAATATATATTGAAACCAATTTACCCGGAAAAAATATTTTTCCTTCTGGAAAAATACCTTGCCCCGGGTATTAAGGTTCCATTATCTTACTAAATTTTTATTTCTGTAAATATTACGGTGCTTTGCGTCTTCTGAATGGAAACCAGACCATAGTGCCTACCTGTTCGATGGTTGCACAATCTTTAAAAAGTCAGCGTAGTAACTCTCCAGCTTCTTGTTAATTTCTTCCCCCATTTCCCGTTTACCGTTTGCTGTACACGCATTTCCAATTCGTGATGTATATTGAATAGCCGTCTGGATCTCAAATTCTGCAGAATTTACAATAAACGGCTTTTGTTTAAGGAAGTATTCCAGTCTCGTGTAATAGTAATTACAAAATGCATTTGACATTTCAACAGCTTTTTCTGTAGCTCCTGCAGCGAAGTATGCTTCAATGATATCTGACATATAAGGATCGTATGTGACCTTATTAAGAGGGAGGGCATCCATACAAAAATTAAGTGATTCGAGAGCTTTTTCGTTTTTCCCTTCTGCAGAAAGAGCTTTTGCAAGTCTGGCATAATTCAACCTGGCCTTAACGACTATAATGGTACGCTTGTGGTTATAATCAATATCTACATCTTTATTGTTAGCGCCACCCCACACAAACTTTTTAACCATGTTCTGATATAAGATGTCCGTATCAATGCGTCCGTAATCGAGCCAGCTCTTATTTTGTGATTTTATCGGAACTAATCTGTAAGCAAGCCCTTCCAGTTGAAAATATTCCTCAAGGCCCAGGGCATCACTTTGATATCCGGTAACAAAATAAATCGGACGTTCCCAGTTATTATGTGCCAATATGTCCAGAACCATCAATTGACTTTTAAGAATTGAATTCCCTTTGAGTTTTATGTCAATATATGGAACAATCTTATCAGCATCCTCCTGTTTAACAACTCCGGAAGCAAGTGCTTTTGCTTTATCAACAGGAATTCTGATTGTCCGGGAAGGAATAATATCAAGGATTTCATTAGAGGAGATCTGTACTTTTGTTGCTTTATTATCGCTTTTAACAAAATCAATTATCGTCGAGATATCGACAGGATCCTTTGTTTTTTCGACAATGAATACCTGGTTGTTGATACCGTCATAATACTTATTAACCGGCAAAGTAACAGGAAGAGGAGCGGACCCATAAGACCTATACTTCATCTGATTGATATACCAGTCTGTATTTAGAAGCATAAGGTTACATACACGAATGTCAGTCCGTTTACCTTCCACCTCCTGGGCATACCATAAAGGAAAAGTATCGTTATCTCCATTCGTAAACAGGATGGCATCAGGAGCGCATGAGTTCAGATAATCAAAAGCAACATCGCGTGTTAGATAACGCCCTGAACGATCATGATCGTCCCAGTTTTCTGTGCCCAATATAACAGGTACAGCAAAGAAACACAACAACCCGGCAACAGGAGCCGCAATTTTTTCTCCTGTAAGTTTTGAAAGCCCTTCGAAAAGGGCAAGTACGCCAAGACCTATCCATATCGCGAAAAAGTAAAATGACCCGGCAAAAGCATAGTCTCTTTCTCTGGGCTGGTTAGGATATTGGTTCAGATACAATACAATTGCTATTCCGGTCATTACAAAAAGCAAAAGGACTATTCCCCAGTTTTTATTGTCCCTGTTCAGCTGGTAGAACATGCCGGCGATTCCAAGAAGAAATGGTAATAGAAAATATTTGTTCCTCGAAGGATCGTTTTTCATATCTTCCGGTAAATCGGAAGTGCCGAACCTTGGTTCATCCAGAAATTTGATCCCTGTGATCCAGTTACCATTTAAAGCGCCTCCGGTGCCCTGCGTGTCATTTTGTTTCCCGGAAAAGTTCCACATGAAATACCTGAAGTACATATAACCAAACTGGTAAGAGAACATAAATCGGAGGTTTTCTCTGAATGTTGGTCTCTTAAGGACTTTCTTCTCCCCCGACTGGTCGGTAACCTGTATGGGTGTCCCTTTTACTCTTCCCCATTCCTTATAGACCTCCTCATGGTCGCTTTGCTCGCTCCACATTCTCGGAAAAAGAGTAACGAATCGCGGATCAAAAATACGTTCAAGGTTATGACCTGTTACAATATATTTCCCATTCTCCAGGGCATATTTCGGATTCCCATCCTTATAATCTATTACAGGTGCATTATAGTATGGCCCTTTAAATAAAGGCCTTTCACCATACTGTTCTCTGTTAAGAAAATAGAGAAGATTAAATGGATTTGAAGGATTGTTTTCGTTAAGCGGAGTATTAGCGGACGACCTGATCACAATGATAGCATTGGCAGAATATCCGATCAGAATAACCATTATGGCTGTAAGCAAGGTATTAAGAGTTGTTCTGCTCTTGTCTGCAATGTACCAGATGACTCCGGATATTGCGAGGAGCACCAACAAATTAAGAACAGTGGAACCGGAAATCAACCAGATTCCCGTAAAGAATAGCGCAGCTATTGAAAATATCCCGGTCTTAATTCTGTCAGAAGATGAAAATGAAAAATAAACTGCTAAAACAAACAGAACAGCAATAAGGATCACATGGAAAACCATGCCGCTGTTTGAAGGAAGGCCCAGGGTGTTCACAAAAAACCAGTCAAATTTTGAAGAGATCGTTACAACCCCAGGCATAATTCCATACATAAGTAACGACAGGAGTACAACTGAAGTCGCCAAAGATATTATGAATCCTTTCCAGGAAAATTCGAATTTCTTAAAATAATAAACAAGAACCATTCCTGGCAGTGTAAGCAAGTTCAGAAGATGTACCCCTATGGAGAGTCCCATTAGGAAAGCAATGAGGATTATCCATCGGTCAGCATGTTTTTCTCCGGCTACATCTTCCCATTTTAGAATTGCCCAGAAAACAAGAGCAGTAAAAAAAGCTGAACTGGCATAAACCTCACCCTCAACTGCAGAAAACCAGAATGAGTCGGTAAATGAATAGGCAACTGCCCCAACAATTCCTGTTGCCATCACTGCAATAATTCTTGCTGCAGAATAGCTGTTTTCTTCTTTTAAAAGAATCTTTCTTGCCAGGTGGGTAATAGTCCAGAACAGGAACAGGATAGTAAATGCGCTGGCAAGTGCAGACATCGAATTGACCATTACCGACACTTTCGCGACATTTCCTCCTGCAAAAAGAGTGAAAAACCGGCCCATGATCATAAAGACAGGGTTCCCGGGAGGATGACCTACTTCAAGTTTAAAACATGAAGCAATAAATTCGCCGCAGTCCCATAGACTTGCGGTTGGTTCAATTGTCTTCAGGTAGGTAACAGCTGCCAGAATAAATACAACCCACCCGGATATATTGTTGATCAGCCTGTAATTCTTCATTCTTTTTGGACTTATTTACGAAAATCTGTCTATTAATTCAGATGACGAAAATACTTATTTTTTTCATACCATCGCCAACAGATTATCACTCACTAATTTTGCTATTTTTACCCAATCATTTATTGATACAATTTTATTGATACACGCGTTTCCATATCCTGCATTTTACAATTCGACTGGAGATTCCTCATTCCTCCGCCTCACGGCGGATCCATTCGGAATGACAGTTCACATTTTTTGTAAGGGTAAGGAAATGCGGTTCGCCTGCGCGAACCGCATTTCCTTACCTCCTGACACTAAAAAAGCCTGTCATTCCGAGCGTCAGCGAGGAATCTCATCGAATACTATTACGCCTTTTAGTACTCATATTTTTTCAAATGAGATATAGACTTATTCTTATAAATACAATATTGTTTTTCTCATCGCTGATTATCTCTGCACAATATTATGAGACCGGTCAGGATCCGGCATCTCTTAAATGGAAGCAGATAAAAACCGGCAGGTTCACTGTTATTTATCCCGAGAAATACGACTCAGGGGGTATCCTGTACGCTAAAACCCTTGATGCAGCTTATTCAAAGCTACTTTCACTATTTCCGGAAAAAAAGTTCCGGCTTCCGGTCGTCATACATAATTATTCCATCCAATCTAACGGTTATGTTGCCTGGGCTCCGCGCAGAATGGAATTATATACTACACCTGAACAAAATTCGATCCCGCTTGCTCCCGAACAACAACTTGCAATACATGAACTCGCTCATGTTTTTCAGATGGAATCATTAAACCGTGACTTTTCAAAAGGAATGTCTTTTCTTTTGGGTGAACAGTTCATCGGAATTGTATCTTCACTTCTTCCTGTTTGGTTATTGGAAGGTGATGCAGTATTTGCCGAATCAGTACTTACAGAATCCGGAAGGGGACGTAGCCCATCATTTCAGAAACAACTTAAAGCGCTGACTGTTGAGAATAATATAGTTTATAAGTATGATAAGATTCTGAATGGTTCTTATCGTGATTTTGTACCGGATAATTATCACTCGGGTTATCAAATGGTTACCTGGGCACTGGCCAAAAAGGATCCTCAGATATGGAATAAAGTCCTGAAGTATACTGCTGAACAGCCCTTTACTCTTAACCCTGTCAATATAAGTCTTTCACGAACTGCCCGCTTAAGCAAGAATTCTCTTTGGAAAGAAACATACGACTCTCTTAAAACCATATGGAAAAAGGAAGTTTCAATTAATAATCCGCTTGTTTACGAATCATCAAATCCTTTAAAACATGGGAAATTTATCAATTACTATTCACCGGTTTCTGTCGGAACCGATAGTATAATTGCAATAAAGACCTCATTATCTGACCCTGCATCATTTGTACTGATAAATCCTGATAAAAAAACTGAAAAAAGGATTCATATACCCGGTCAGGTATATCCCTGGTATATCTCATATGCCAGTGGCAAGATTGTGTGGGTTGAAACACAATCTGATCCAAGGTGGGTTTGCAGAGAATATTCGGTAATCAAAGTGATGGATATTAAGACTAATATTGTAAGCAGGCTTTCGCGAAAATCAAGATACCTTGCTGCATCGGTTTCTCCAGATGGGAAGAAAATTGCCGCTGTCGAAAACACCATAAATAACATTAATAGTCTTGTTCTGATTGATGTCAAATCCGGGGCAGTGATCCAGTCTGTCAAAGCTCCGTTAAATGTCTATCTCCAGAGGCCACAATGGGCTGAAGGCGGGGAAAAAGTTACTGTCATTTTCTTGTCGGAAGCAGGGGAAGGAATTATGTCTTACAAATTTGCAAATCAGCAATGGGAAACTCTTATTGAAGCCTCCAGAGACGATCTGCAGTCAACTTACCTGAGAAGCGATTCCCTCTTTTTTATCAGCTCCTCGTCGGGGACAGATAATATTTATCTCCGCACACCGGATAAGAGGATATTACCAGTTACCAGTTCAAAATACGGAACGATTGATCTTTGCATAAGCGGACAAAAGGTGCTTTTTGGTGATTATACTTCGCTGGGGAACGAAATCTGCAGTACCACAATTGCCTCAGCTTCAGGAAAAGCTCCGGATAAAGTCAGTTCCTCTTCTTTCCTGATAAACAGATTTGAAACCAAACCATTCTCAAATGCTGATAATAGTTCAGTAATCTATAACCCGGAACCTTATCGAAAATGGCAGCATCTTTTCAGATTTCACAGCTGGATGCCATTCTATGTTGATCTTGAAAACGTAAAGATTGATCCGACTGCTGTAAGACCAGGGGTTTCCATCTTATCCCAGAATACTTTAAGTACTCTTATCTCATCTATTGGTTATGAATATTCAGCAGAGAAACGACATGTCTTACATTCAAGGATCACCTGGCAAGGATGGTACCCGGTTTTTGAATCACAGCTCAACTATGGTACTTTACCGGAGATAAGCAAGTCGCTGGAACAGGTTGGTAATCCTCTTCATATTCAGCCTGGAATAAGTTTTTCAAATGCCATTTATCTCCCTCTCCAGTTCTCTTCCGGGAGATTCTCAGAGTATCTGCGTCCCTCTCTTTCAGTGGATTACAGAAATGATTATATTTATATAAAAGAGGCTGGTGCCTATGATTATGGTCAGACAATAATAACACCCAGGCTATATTTTGCAAACTATCATAATTCGGCAATTCGCGATATATATCCCAGATGGGCTCAGATTGTCGATTTAATTTACACGTTTGCTCCGTTTGACAGAGAAATTTACGGATCGGCTATCTCAATCAAGACCTCATTTTATTTCCCCGGATTCCTGCCTAACAATGGAATAAAAATAGGATTTGAAAAAGAGAAACAGATACGGACAAAATACTTCTATGGCAGCAATGTTAATCTTCCCCGCGGCTATAAGAATATTTTCCCGGAGGATATTCAACTACTTTCCGTTGATTATGTTTTACCTTTAGCTTACCCCGATTTCAATTTGGCTAGTCTCCTTTACATTAAAAGGGTCAGGACAGGGCTGTTTTATGATTATGCCTCAGGACCCGGCAATTCATTTTATATAAGCTCTCCCAATGGTCTTGTTCCGCTTTCCAATAACTCCGACAACAAATCTTTCAAATCTTTCGGATTTGAATTGCTTGCAGATTTTCATCTTCTGAGGATCCCTTTCATGATTTCAGGAGGAATACAGTCTGCATGGAAGAATATAAATCAATCACCATCAATAGAGTTGCTTTTTAATATTGATTTATATGGATTTACTATCGGAAAGAAGAGAATGTAAGTCTTTCAGGATTTCAAACTTCTGGCTGTTTCTTTTATCAGAATCCAGGCCTTCTCAACATGTTCAATAGTTACATTTGTCTGTGCCGTAACCATCCGTAGAGTGTATTTCCCGTTAAGAACAGTATGACTCAGATAAAGTTTGCCTGAATCATTTAGCAAATGGTTCAGTTTCTCATTTAAGGCATTAATCTGGTCTTCACTATAACCTTCCGGAATATACCGGAAACAGACAACACTGATAACTACAGGGGCAAGAATCTCAAAATCAACCTCTCCTGAGATCATCTCCGAGAGTTCCTTTGCTATACTTATATGGTTTCTTACTTTTTTGCGGAGCCCTTCAACGCCGTAAGTTCTGATTACGCTCCATAGTTTTAATGCTCTGAATCTTCTTCCCAGAGGTACGCCCCAATCGCGGTAGTCATTCACTTTCCCCCTGGCTCTTGTTTTAAGGTATTCCGGGAGTATCTCGAAGGTTTTGATCAGTGTACCGGCATCCTTTACAAAGTAGGCAGAACAATCGAAGTTGGTAAACATCCATTTGTGTGGATTGAAAACAAAACTGTCGATATATTCCCTGCCATCGAGCATCCATTGAAATTCGGGCAAAATAAGTGCAGTACCGGCCATAGCAGCATCAACATGCAGCCAAATATTATTTTCATGGCAGATCTCTCCAATTTCCCTTAACGGATCAACGGCTGTTGTACCAGTTGTACCTAAAGTAGCAATTACACAACATGGTATATGACCGTTTTCTTTGTCACGAATAACAGCGATTTTTAGTTTTTGAGGATCCATGGAAAAATCCTCCCTCACTGAGATCTTTACCAGGTTTTTACTGCCGATTCCACTAATTTTAACTGCCTTTTCAACTGATGAATGAGTCTGTCCGGAACAATATACTTTCAGAATTCCTGTTTTTTCGATTCCGTCGATGTTACCTGAAAAATTTGTGGCTTTTTCCCGTGCTGTCAGAATTGCAGCGAGAGTTGAAGTTGAAGCGGAGTCCTGAATAACACCATCAAATCCTGAAGGCAGCCCTGTCATTTCCCTTAACCAGATCATCATTTTTTCCTCAAGTTCCGCTGCTGCGGGAGAAGTTTCCCACATCATACACTGAGCTCCAAGAGTTGCTGTGAGCATTTCGGCAAGAATGGAAGGAGGGCTTATGTTTGCCGGAAAATATGCAAAAAAATTCGGATTCTGCCAGTGGGTTATTCCAGGCATTATTATTTCATTGAAATCTCTCATAAGAGAGTCGAATGACTCTGAATGCAAAGGCGGTTTGTCAGGAATCTTATCAAAAATTTCGCCGGGCTTTACTGATGATTTTACAGGTCGGCTCTCAACATTTTCCATATAATCCGCCATCCATTCAACCAGATCATGGGCATGTTTACGAAATTCATCAGGTGTCATTTGATATGCCTTAACTTACGGAATCTGCCAGAACTATGATTTTGTTGGCCTTTACTTCAATTACCCCGCCACCGATTTCATATATTATCTCGTTGTTATTCAGATCAACCATTCTGACTGAACCATTTTCCAGTGTAGAGATAATTGGTGCGTGGTCTTTCAATACCTGGAATGATCCTTTTTTCCCGGGAACTCTGACCGACATAATTTCCCCTTCAAAAATTTTTTTATCAGGAGTGATAATCTCTATTTTCATTACAGCTTATTAATATAAAGATGTTTTCCTATCGAATGGTTATTTTGACTGAGCCAGAATTTTTTCTCCTTTCTCGATAGCATCTTCTATTGTACCTACAAACATGAATGCCGATTCAGGATACTGATCAACCTTACCATCCATGATCATATTAAATCCTTTAATTGTATCTTCAATTGAAACGAGCGCTCCTTTGATCCCTGTAAACGATTCAGCAACAGTGAACGGCTGTGAGAGGAATCTCTGGACCCTTCTGGCCCTGTGAACAACCAGTTTATCTTCTTCTGAAAGTTCGTCCATACCGAGAATAGCGATGATATCCTGTAATTCATTATATCTCTGAAGCAATTCCTTAACTCTTTGTGCACAATTGTAGTGGGCTTCTCCAACGATCTCAGCAGTTAGTATCCTGGAAGTTGAGTCGAGTGGATCGACAGCCGGATAAATTCCGAGTTCAGATATTTTTCTGCTTAAAACGGTAGTAGCATCGAGGTGGGCAAATGTTGTTGCCGGAGCAGGGTCAGTAAGGTCGTCGGCAGGCACATAAACCGCCTGTACTGAGGTGATGGATCCATGTTTGGTTGAGGTTATACGTTCCTGCATTATACCCATCTCAGTTGCAAGTGTTGGCTGGTAACCTACAGCTGAAGGCATCCTTCCGAGAAGTGCTGACACCTCTGAGCCTGCCTGTGTGAACCTGAAGACATTATCCATAAAGAATAGAATATCGCTCCCGCCACTTTTGCCATCACCATCCCTGAAATGTTCAGCAATAGAAAGACCTGACAGTGCTACTCTTGCTCTTGCCCCGGGAGGTTCGTTCATCTGACCAAACACAAGGGCCAGTTTTGATTCCTTAAGTGAATCCATATCGACTGTCGAAAGGTCCCAACCACCTGATTTCATATTCTCAAGAAACTTTTTGCCATATGTAATTACCCCTGCTTCTAGCATTTCACGAAGCAGGTCATTGCCCTCCCTGGTTCTTTCGCCGACGCCAGCAAATACAGATAACCCAGAGTATGCTTTTGCAATATTATTTATCAGTTCGAGGATAACAACTGTTTTCCCAACACCTGCACCACCAAAGAGACCAATCTTCCCGCCTTTTGAATATGGTTCGATAAGGTCGATAACTTTTATACCGGTGTACAGTACCTCCTTTTCTGTTGAAAGATCTTCGTATTTCGGTGGTTTCCGGTGAATTGGGTATCCACCTTTCTTATCAAGATAGCCTATACCGTCTATTGCCTCTCCGGTCACATTCATAAGCCGGCCTCTTATCTGTTCTCCTATCGGCATTGTAATTGGTAATCCGGTTGCCACCACTTCCATGCCCCTGCGAAGACCATCAGTCGAATCCATAGCGATTGTTCTGACCGTTCTTTCGCCTATATGTTGCTGACATTCAACGACCAGCAGAGAGCCATCATCCCTTTTAATTTCAAGAGCATCAAAAATATCTGGCATTTCAAATTCCTGCTTTTCAAATGTGACATCAACCACTGGTCCAATGATCTGGCTGATTTTCCCGGTATTCTGTAACATATATATTATTTATTTATTTAAGTATTCGAGAAGAGACAAATTTAATAATATTTGCGTTTTAACCTGAGTTAAATTTTTATAAATTAGGCAGAGAGAATTTATGTATAAGAGCATAACAACAAACTAATTATCTCGTCCCATAAGCGAACCTGCAATATCGACAAGTTCAGTTTTTCTTTCTATATCTGCTCCGACTTTTTCCAGTATTTTCAGGGAAGTGTCAATATAATCATTAGCAAGATTCTCTGTAATACTTTTAATATTCAGTTGGTTATATATATCAATTACTTTTTTTACCTTGAGTTCGGGGTCAAATTCTTTCAAAGCAAATTGTTCATGGAGTTGTTTTGCCTGTTCTATTGAAGCAATTTCCAGAGCTTTCACAAGAAGGTATGTCTTTTTGTTGGAAATAATATCTCCTCCCATTATTTTACCGAACACTTTTGAATCTCCATAAATATCAAGCATGTCATCCTGAATCTGAAATGCCAGTCCAAGGTTCTTACCAAACTCATAAAGCAGCTCAGCCTGCTTTTCATCAGCTCCACCGATTATAGCACCAATTTTAGCTGAAGCGGCAAGAAGTACAGCGGTTTTCAGTTCAATCATACGCAGGTACTCTTCATGTGAAACTATTGCAGCTTTTTCATAATCTATATCAAGCTGCTGACCAACACATACTTCAATTGCTGCCTTATTAAATACTTTGAATACTTTTAACAGGCAGGAGGGAGGCGTTTGTAAAAAACATTCATTAGCAATAAATGCCATAACATCACCTGACAGGACTGCCTGATTAATGTCCCATTTACTATGAACAGTTGGTAAGTTCCTTCTTACAGGAGCGTGGTCCATTATATCATCATGAACCAGAGTGAAATTATGAAAGATCTCCAGCCCCGTTGCAGGCATTATTGCTTCATCAACTGTATCACTAAAGAGATTACATGCCATAAGAGAAATTACTGGCCTTAGTCTTTTCCCCCCGATGGAGAGAATATACTTAACAGGAGCATTAAGTTTTTCTGCTTCCTCGTTAAAAGAAAGATTTATAATAGCCTTATTGACTAATTTTTTCAGATCAGACTGATTATACATTTTGATTTTTTTACAACCTGATAATCAATTAATTTTACCCTCTAAGCGCTTCTGCGCCACTTACAACTTCGAGTATCTGGTTTGTTATAGCTGCCTGCCTTGCTTTGTTGTACTGAAGTGTCAGATCGCGGATCATGCTGGTTGCATTGTCAGTTGCTTTATGCATTGCCGTCATACGGGCCCCATGTTCTGCAACAAATGAATCGAGTACTGCTTTATAAAACTGAATCTTTAGTGATTTTGGTATTAACTCTTTAATAATATCCTCTTTATCAGGTTCATAAATATAATCGACAGGTGTAGCCCTGTTTTTTTCTGATTGAACAGTATCGACAGGCAGAAATGATTCATTAGTAAGGTTTTGTACCGCAGCATTTTTGAACTGATTATAGATCAGTTCAACTTTGTCATATTCTAATGATGTAAAGCTGTCCATAATCTGTTCAGCCACCCTGGAAACATTCTCAAATGTAGGGTCATTTAACAGACTATTTTGTTCCGGTATCATGATTGTCTTCTGCTTTCTGAAATAATCGAATCCTTTTTTCCCGATAGTCAGAAGCCGGAGGTTGCCAGCTTTGAATTGTTCAGAATACTTTTCAGCAATGACTCTTCTCGCCTCTTTAATAACATTTGTGTTGAATGCCCCACAAAGACCTCTGTTAGAAGTGATTACAACAACGAGGATCTTTTCGGCCGGGGATACTCTTCCATAGACATTCTCAACTTCAGAATCTGAAAGGCTATTCGATAGATCAACAAGTAAATCGTGCAATTTATTCGCATAAGGTCTCAACTTCACTATCTTATCCTGTGCTCTGCGTAATTTGGCAGCAGATACCATCTTCATTGCAGAAGTAATCTGTCTTGTGGATTTAACGGAAGTGATCCTTATTCTAATTGCTTTTAAATTGGCCATTAATGTTCATTTATTCAGATTCTTCAGACTACTGTACCCGGTATTTCATTACTAAATCAGAGGCAACATTTTCAAGAACGGTTGTAATATCATTATTAAGAATACCGTCACGAAGATTATCGAGAATGTTTCTATGTTTGAGTTCCAGTAATTCAATAAACTCGTTCTCGAAATTCTTTACTTTATTTATAGGAACATCCTTAAGCAGACCCATCGTTCCGCAGTAAATTATTGCAACCTGTTTTTCAACAGGTATCGGGGCATATTGTGCCTGTTTAAGTATTTGAACATTTTTGGCACCTTTATTCAAAATTGCCAGAGTTGTGGCGTCAAGATCAGAACCAAACTTTGAGAATGCTTCAAGTTCGCGATACTGTGCCTGATCAACTTTCAGGGTACCGGCGATTTTCTTCATCGATTTTATCTGGGCATTTCCTCCTACCCTTGATACAGATATCCCCACATTAATTGCAGGCCGTACTCCCGCGTTAAAAAGGCTCGATTCGAGGAATATCTGGCCATCGGTGATAGAAATCACATTAGTTGGAATGTATGCTGAAACGTCACCGGCCTGGGTTTCAATAATCGGAAGGGCAGTAAGCGATCCTCCTCCTTTTACAAGATGCCGGATTGATTCGGGAATATCATTCATCTTCCGTGCAACCTCATCTGATTCAGTAATCTTAGCGGCTCTTTCCAGAAGTCGTGAATGCAGATAAAAAACATCACCGGGGTATGCCTCGCGTCCTGGTGGGCGACGAAGTAAAAGAGAAACTTCCCTGTACGACACAGCCTGTTTTGAAAGGTCATCATATATTATGAGGGCATCCCGGCCTGTATCGCGGAAAAACTCTCCGATAGCTGCACCGGCAAAAGGAGCATAGAATTGCGAGGCAGCAGGATCTGAAGCCGTGGCAAGCACTATAACTGTATATTTAAGAGCGTCATGTTCTTCAAGTATTGCTGCAATATTGGCAACTGTTGAACCTTTTTGTCCAATAGCGACATAGATACAATAAACCGGTTCCCCCTTTTCAAAATTACTGTGCTGATTAATAATGGTATCGATGGCAATAGCTGTTTTGCCCGTCTGTCTGTCACCGATAATCAGCTCTCTTTGTCCACGGCCTATTGGTATCATGGCATCAATTGCCTTAATACCTGTTTGAAGCGGTTGTCTTACAGGCTGGCGGAAAATAACTCCTGGTGCTTTTCTTTCAAAAGGAAGATTAAAAAGTTCGCCTTTTATAGGGCCTTTACCGTCGAGCGGTTGGCCTGTAGGTGTTATTACTCTGCCAAGCAAACCCTCACCCACACCCAGAGATGCGATCCTGCCGGTTCTTTTAACTATATCACCTTCATTTATCTCTTCTGTCGGACCAAGTAATACCGCACCGATATTATCTTCTTCAAGGTTCAGAACAACGGCTTCAATTCCATTTTCAAATTCAATCAGTTCATTCGATTGAGCATTCGAAAGCCCGTATATCCGGGCGATACCGTCACCTACCTGAAGTACTGTTCCGACTTCTTCCAGTTCAACTCCGGTCTGTATTCCTTCCAGCTGTTGCTTGAGAATTTTTGAAACTTCTGCCGGTTTAATATTTGCCATTTTATATATCTTAAAATTCTTTGTTAATAATATGCTAATTTTCAGAAGTCAATATACTCCCTTTAAGCTCTTTTCTGATTTTATGCAGCTTTCTCTTTATGCTGGCGTCAATATAGTTATCATCAATCCGAAGGATAAATCCACCGATTATTTCAGCGTCAATTTTTTCTTCAAGTTCAACTTTTGTCTTAAAGACTTCCGAAATAAGATCGATAATCTGCGTTTTGACTTTAGAGTCAACTTTTATAGCAGTTGTAAGTACTGATTTCGTGATTCCCGAATGTTTCATAGTCTCACTCATGAATACTCTTGCTATGGCAGGGATAAAACTTTCTCTCCCGTTTCGTACAGCAAGATCAATAAGTGAGAGAGTTATTTTTTCAACGTTATTACCAAGTATCTTATGGAAAATGGCTGATTTTTTTGATGGAGGAATAATAGGGCTGTTAATGAATTCTTTCGTTTCAGGCATCTTACAGATTTCTGAGATAAAAATCATATCCTGATTAACTTTATCAAGAATCTTTTTTTCAAGTGCAGATTGAAATAAAGCTCTGGAATACCTGACAGATATTTTGCTATCGTTCATTTCAGATTGTACTTCCTAATTCTTATTTAAATCAATATCTTTAAGGTAATTATCAATCAATTTTTCCTGTTCCCCGGATTGCTTAAGCTTTTCACCCAGCAATTTTGAGGCAATATCTACTGAAAGATTTGCAACCTGATCATGAATTTCGGAAAGAGCTTTCCTCTTTTCACCTTCAATTCCTATTCTTGCTTTCTCTATAAGTTTTTCTGCCTCTTCTGTAGCCTTCCCTTTTGCTTCGGCAATAAGTTTGTCGCGTACCTCTCTTGCTTCTTTAAGTATGTTTTCTCGCTCTTCTCTTGCTTTGCGAAAGATTGCTTCATTATCACTCTGGAGCTTTAACATTTCTGCTTTGGCCTTTTCAGCAGATTCAAGTGAGCCCTTGATCATCTCATCTCTTGCTTTGACGGCATTGAGGATTGGTTTCCAGGCGAATTTTGTGAGGATCAGAAAAAATAATCCAAAAATCAATACTGACCAGAAAAGTGTACCTATTGCAGGTGTGGTCAGGCTGTTTGCTAGTAATATCATATATAATTTTTTTACAAGTTCAATAAAATGAAGCACTGCAACCAACCGTTGCAGGCTTCACAATTTTAACAATTATCCGTTCACAATCAGAGAAACAACTATTGCGAACAGGGCAGCTCCTTCAATAAGGGCAGCCGAAATGATCATAGCAAGTTGTATCTTTGAATAAGCTTCGGGTTGTCTGGCTATTGCATCCATCGCCGATCCACCTATTCTTCCGATACCAAGTCCGGCGCCTATTACTGCGAGACCTGCTCCTACTGCTGCTAATGTACCTGTCATAATAAATATATTTAGTTAAACAAAAGTTTTAATGGGCCTCCTGCACTGCCATACTAATAAAAAGGGCAGAAAGCAGGGTAAAAATATATGCCTGAAGGAATGCTACCAGAAGTTCGAGGCAATCCATAAAAATCACAAAGAATATCGAAACCGGAGCCAGTGCCAGAGAGTCAAATATAAAAATCAGACATATAAGACTCAGAACAACAATATGACCGGCCAATATATTAGCAAATAACCTTATCATCAGGGCAAATGGTTTTGAGAATATCCCTATTATTTCAACCGGAATCATTACCGGAAGCAGCCAGAATGGAACTCCGGGTGTGGCAAAAATATGTCTCCAGTAAGATTTGTTGCCGCTGAACTGGATAATAACAAATGTAAAGCCTGCCAGAGTAAGTGTAATTGCAATGTTACCAGTTACATTCGCTCCGAACGGTGGAGGAAATGGAATAAGTCCCATCAGGTTATTTATCAGTATAAAGAAGAATACTGTTAACAGGTACGGCATATATTTTTCGTACTTGTGAAGCCCAAGATTCGGTATGGCAATATCATCGCGTACAAAAAGAATAATTGGTTCAAGGAAACTCTGGATACCTTTCGGGTGACTAATGCCTGTTTTTTTATAGGACCGTGCAAGTGATAGAAATATGAATAGACATATTAAGGCTGCAAAAAGCATCCCAATAACAGTTTTTGTCATCGAAAAATCAAGAGGTATATTCTCCTCATCAACTTTTCCTGCCACATCAACATTAACAATTTTTCCCTTCAGTTTTCCTTCTTCCTCAAGCCTGTATCCTTTATATTCCTGGCCGTGAGCAAGCCTTTTTGAGGAAAATATGTTTATCCCTTTATCTTTGCTGTAAACTATTACCGGAAGATAAATTGCTAGACTCTCACCATTCGTTTTTGTCAGAATATGCCATTCATGAGAATCAGCAATATGTTCCATGATATAGGGGCCTGCATCAAATTTCTTCGCAGGAACCTCTTTCCCTTCAACCTCCTTGCTAAATCCTGAAATGGAAATTCCTGCAAGGAGAAGTACGAATAGCAAACCCAGTAAATTTCTAGTTTTCAAATTGATTCCGGTTTTATAAGGTTTTGTTCTTCAGCGTTTTCAATATAATCAACACCGAAAACAATGTGAGCGCCAAATATATAACAAAAAATGCAAAAACAGAGTCTAAAGTAGTTTTTTTAGCAACAAAAAACCAAACAAGAGCAAAGATCATCTCGAGCAGAAATTTAAGACCAATGGAGACCAGGCTATGCATTGTCTGACTTTCAGGGTCCCTGGTCTGTCCTCTCAGAAAAATAATAAGTGTTATTATTGCAATAATCGAAAAGACCAATGAAAGGATGGCAATGTCGGTAAATAAAAGAGTAATAATATGATTAGCAACAAGGAAATGAGCTGATGCTACAATAAAAAGATTCAATAAGAAGAGCAGTAAGATATATTTCCGGAGAGGTTTCAATAACAGGGGGGTCATTTAATAAAATCCTTAATGGCAACATATATTGCTGCAAAAACCCCAAGAAGCGAAAGTACAATTGTAAAAACCGGAGTATGCCACCCTGTAAGTTTATCAAGTTTTACTCCACCCCAGACAGACACAAGAATAATACCTATCATCTGGAATGCAATACCTGAATACCTGCTAAAGTCCTGGAGTCCTTTATTTTGAAGGTTTTTCTGGTTCTTTTTCTTTAATGGTTCCGGCTCCGACATTGGTTTCGTTATCACTCATTTTGCAGTTCCCTGAGAATACTGCTCCGGGTTCAATAGATAGTTTTGAAGTAGCTATATCACCATGAATTTTTGATGATGCTTTCAGATTAAGCAACTGCCCTACAGTAATTTTACCTTCAATAAGACCGGATACTTCCGAGTTCTTGCAAAAAACTTCTCCCTTTACTTTTCCGGTAGGACCGATAACAACCTTACCCTTTGTGTTAAGATTCCCTGTAAGAGATCCATCGATACGAATATCACCATTGGATTTGATATCACCCAATATATCTGTTCCAATGCTTATAAGGTTCAGGGTCGTGTTCTCAGGTTCATTGAACTTTGCCATAATATTTTAGAGTTTATATATATACATACTTAATAACTCACAAATATAAAAACTATTGCAGATAAAAATAAAGTGATAATGGATTATTTAGGGTCATATGCCCATTTAAGGTATACAGAGCCCCAGGTAAAACCGCCACCGAACGCGGCCAGTATCAGGACGTCACTCTTTTTAAGCTTTTTTTCGTATTCCCAGATGCACAAAGGGATTGTAGCATTTGTAGTATTTCCATAATTCTCGATATTGATCATTACCTTTTCAGGAGAAAGTCCCATCCTTCTTCCGGTAGCATCAATAATGCGAAGATTAGCCTGGTGAGGAACGAGCCATGCAATGTCATCAGATTTGAGATTATTTTTTTCCATAATCTCTGCGGCTACATCAGCCATATTTACAACAGCAAATTTAAAGACGCTTTGTCCTTCCTGGTAAATAAAGTGTTCTTTTGCATCTACTGTTTCATGCGAAGCAGGTTTTACTGATCCTCCTGCTTTAAGATGCAGGTATTTCCGCCCTGAACCATCTGTGTGAAAAATATAATCCATTATACCGAATTCCTCGGTGGTAGGTTCAAGCATTACGGCTCCTGCCGCGTCACCAAACAGTGGACAGGTGGTACGGTCTGTATAATCGGTAATTGACGACATTTTGTCGGCGCCTACAATAACAACTTTTTTATATCTTCCGGTTTCAACATATGCGGCTCCGGTCTGTAAGGCAAAAAGAAACCCTGAGCAGGCTGCATTTAGGTCAAAGCTGAACGCATTCTTTATTCCACATTTATCAGAAATAATATTCGCAGTGGCAGGGAATAGCATATCGGGAGTGGCAGTGGCACAAATCAACAGGTCGACCTCTTCAGGTGAAGTGTTTGTTTTCAGTAATAGTCCCCGTACTGCCCGCTCACCAAGATCTGAACTTCCGAGTCCCTCGCCTTTAAGGATTCGTCGTTCCTTAATTCCGACTCTTTGCATGATCCATTCATCGGAGGTATCAACCATTTTTGAAAGTTCCTGATTTGTCAGCCTGTATTCCGGCGTCCAGGCACTGATTCCTGTAATGGCTGCCCGTATTTTTTCCATAATTATATTGCTTCTTTAATCTTTTGTGCCAGATTCGCGTGCACAACCCCTATGGCCTGACGAACCATGTTCATCACAGGTTTCCGTTTGGAAATACCATGCCCTATCATAACATTGGCATTTATACCAATGATTGGTGTTCCACCGGTATTTTCCCAATCAAGCCGATCAAAATAGGAATCCTTGAGATTCCGGCTTTTATATATATGATGAAATGCTTCACCCATCTTAAGGATAACATTTCCAACAAAGCCATCACATACAATAACGTCAGTCATTGTTTCACGAAAAAGTGCATTCCCTTCAATATTTCCAATAAAATTCAGCCCCGGGTGATCCTTCATTAATTCATATGCTGTTTTCACCGTAGGAGTTCCTTTTGTCTCTTCCTCACCGATATTGAGTAGTCCGATAGTCGGATTATCTGTTCCCAGCACATATTTTGCATAAATACTGCCCAATATTCCATACTGCAGAAGCACATCCGGCTTACAATCGGGATTCAATCCAACATCAAGAATAACGGAATCGCGGTTATCACTGCAAGGCAGGATAGCTGCAAGGGCCGGCCTGAGAACGCCCGGGATTACATTGACAGTATAACTTGCCCCTACAAGCATTGCACCAGTATTTCCCGCACTGCAAAAACCATTCAGTTCACCGCTTTTCAACATACCATATCCTACGGCTATACTTGAGTCTTGTTTTTGTGAGAAAGCTTTTGCAGGATGATCTGCCATCTCAATGACCTGCGAAGTATGAACTATTTCGAACATTGATGGGTCCACCTGCATTTCAAGAAGTTTCCTTAGAATGGAAGCCTCATCACCGATAAGAACAAGTTTCTCATTAGCTGATAAATGCTGAAGTGAATCAACAGCGCCTTCAATGATTGCATCAGGTGCAAAATCACCACCCATGACATCAAGGCCAATTTTCATATCCTCTTTTTTAAGTTAATCGAGATCAGGCAGTTGCCTTCTTCTCAATAGCAAGCTTACCTCTGTAAAATCCACACTCAGGACAAACCCTGTGATACATAACTGAAGATCCGCAATTTGAGCAGCTTGCCACTGTAGGCGCAGTTGCCTTGTAGTGTGTCCTGCGCTTATCTCTTCTGGTCTTGGAATGTTTGTGTTTCGGATGTGCCATTTTTAATTAATTTAATTATTGTTCATTAGTTTTTTCAATTCATCCCATCGCGGGTCGTTCTCTTTTTCCTCTTCGATTAAAAGCTCCTCCAGCTTTTTTAACATCGCCGGATCACATGTGCTTTTACCTCTTTTATCTGCAGGATGCACTCTTTTTATTGGCAGAGCCAGCATAATGAATTCATATATCTGCTGTTGCAGATTCAATTCATGATCATGGGTCGGTACTGAAAGAATGTCGGGATCAATATCCTCAATTTTTTCTCCAAACTTAACAAGCAATCTGTTTTCACTGCCAATAGGTTGTGAAAATAGCTCCAGACACCTGTCACAGCTTATCCTGACACTCCCGGAAACCCTTATTATCATATCCAGATGAGAAGATCTCTTATCTATCTCAATATTGGCAATAAGGCTGCCTTCCTTTACTTCCGATTCCTCTATCTGTTCAAAAAACTTATTATCAATCTCAAAATCAATAGTGTGGTGTCCATCTTTTAATCCGCTTAAAGGTATTGTAAATGATCCGGACATCTCTTCAAATTTTGGTTTGCAAAAATATGAATCCTTCTTCAATTAAAAAAATTATCAACAAAAAAGTAACATTTATTGTCATAAAAGACCAAATACCGGCAGAAATATGCCATTTACCGAATTTCGCTTAGCCTCTGTTATTATAAGAACTATTTTTGACATGGATAAACATTTAAGATTATGAGACACAGAGATTATCGTCAGTACAGAGATTATTCTCACTTAAGGGACAGAGAACATCATCCGCGTGTAAGTATTGGAATATTCTTTATTGTTCTGGGTGTGGCGCTTCTTATCGCATCAAATGACCTGCTGAAGATGGGGAGTTTCAGCAGCTATTTTACCTGGGAGACAGCAATGATCTTCATTGGTGTCTTACTATTATTAAACCTCCAATTCACAGGAGGTTTGTTACTTATTGCAGGAGGGATATGGTTTTTACAGGAACACATTTCGTTTCTGTCTCCCGAAACCTTCAATACCTTTTATTGGCCTGCAATAATCGTTCTAATCGGGTTGTCGTTTTTATTGTCATCCCTTTTTAAAAGAAATAATAAAATTATTAAATGAAACCAATAAATCTACGATTATGGAAACAAATGAGAGCTACAGAGATGAGGGTAGTAAAATAAGGCACGAACATCATCACCTTCAAAATAATCGTGCAATTATCGGGGTGATCCTTGTATTGGCTGGATTATTCCTTGTTATGAGAAATACAGGGTTCTTCCCTGATTTTATTGATCATGTAATATTCAGCTGGCCGATGCTGCTGGTGACAATAGGTCTCGTTATAACAATCGGTTCATCCGGAGGCAAAACCTCAGGTATTATTGTCATGGCTGTTGGAGCATTCTTCCTTCTCCCTCAGATTTTCCGGCAGACTTTTAATGTAGATATGTTCTGGCCATCAATCTTTATAGTGATAGGGGTGATATTCATATTTTCAAAACGTCGAGGCTGGAATTCAGTTAATACAGGTCCGGTAGTGGGCGATGATTATATTGACTACGTGCATGTATTCAGTGGAGGAGAACGTCAGATTGTATCGGAAAATTTCAGGGGCGGAAAAGTAACGGCAATATTCGGTGGAAGTGAAATTGATCTCACAAAAGCAAAACTGGCACCCGGAGTATCTGAACTTGAAATCGCCTGTGTTTTTGGGGGTGCAACTATAATTGTTCCTGATGACTGGAACGTCAAAATTGAGGTTGTTCCTGTACTGGGAGGATTTGGTGATTCGCGTAAATTACTCCCGGGAAGAACAGTAGATACTACCAGACAGCTTGTGATAAAAGGTGCTGTGGTTTTTGGAGGAGGAGAAATAAAGAGCTACTAATCAACTGACAAATGAAACATCCGGTACTTGGAAACAAGGTACGTCTGATTGTGTGGTGGCTGGTCTGGCTTTTCCTTGCACTGGGCCAGTCGCTGCTTTTTTACTTTGTCTATGGAAGCTTTATGAAGATTGGCATTATTGATAGCCTGGTCTCTCTGTTAATATATTCCGGTGTTGCGCTTTCATTATGGTATCCATTCAGATTTTTTAATTCAGGAGAAACCCGGATAACAACCCTGATTTCAAACCTTGTTGCAAGCGGAGCAATTTCTGTCACACTTTGGATACTGATAACAAAGTTCATTATGACGATTGTCATTCCGGAACAAAACAATTACCAGTCGTACTGGAATACAACTTTCCCATACAGAGTGGGAACCGGGGTTTTTATTTACGGACTTGTTATTCTTACATACTATCTTTTTGAAAGCCTTAGTAATCTTTCCGAGAAGAATGCTAAAGAAGCACGGCTTGAAAGCATTGTAAAAGAGACAGAACTTAAAATGCTCCGGTCACAGATCAATCCGCACTTTCTCTTCAACAGCCTGAATTCAATAAGTTCACTTACCATAACCAATCCGGAAAAAGCCAGGGACATGGTCGTAAAATTGTCGGAATTCATGAGATATGCCCTTTCAAGGAAGGACGAACAACCGGTTTCCCTGCAGAATGAGCTTGAAAACCTGCGATTATATCTCGACATCGAAAAAGTGAGATTTGGAGATAAGCTTACTACTGAAGAGATTATCGACTCCAATTGCTTTGAGTTTAAGATTCCCGTTATGCTTTTACAGCCACTGTATGAGAATGCTGTTAAACATGGAGTTTATGAAAGCACCGAAAGTGTGAAGATACTGACACGGGCAAAAATTATTGACGGATATTTTGAAATAACCATAAGCAATAATTACGATCCTGCTCCATCGTTGAAGCGAGGTACCGGGACCGGTCTGCTAAATGTCACAAGAAGGCTTGAATTGTTCTACGGCAAGAAGGCATCGATAAAAACATCTAAAGAAAACGGGATTTATACTGTAACCCTTTACATCCCGACCGATTATTTGTAATGTCATTTGAAAATTAATATATAATTTTAGGGGGAAGAATAGAACCGGTCTTAATGCTTCAGGGAAAACAGAGTACAATGGAAAAAATCAGAATTGTAATAATTGACGATGAAACTCCGGCACGGGAACTAATTAAATTTTATTTAAATGAGGTAGATTCTGTAGAAGTGGTTGCGGAATGTGCAGATGGCTTTTCAGGTTTGAAATCTATTTCATTACTAAAACCCGACCTTGTTTTTCTTGATATCCAGATGCCACGGCTTACAGGAATTGAACTTGTTGAGGTATTGACTGAGAAACCCGAGATTATCTTTACAACCGCTTATGATCAGTTTGCAATAAGAGCTTTTGAGCTTAATGCGGTGGATTATCTTATGAAACCTTTTCAAAAACGACGGTTCCTGGATGCTGTTAAAAAAGCGATTGATAAAATACAGTCAGGTGCCGGTAATAAAGAACCGGCCAGTCAGCTATTCTCGAAAAAGCCCGAAACCTCCTCACCGGTAAACAGAATTGTTGTACGTAAAGGAAACGCGATCAATCTGATACCTGTTGAACAAATCAGATATGTTGAAGCGCAGGATGACTATGTAATGATATTTCATTCTACCGGAAAAGCACTGAAACAACAGACAATGAAATTCTATGAAGAGAATCTGCCAAAGTCCGATTTTGTAAGAATTCACCGGTCATATATTGTCAAAGTAGAAGAGATCAAACGTATTGAGCCCTATGGAAAGGACAATCATGTTGCAATCCTGCTCTCGGGTGATAAGCTTCCTGTGAGCCGTTCAGGATATAAGCATCTTAAGGAGGAGCTGAAATTCTGATAACCATTTCTCTGTGGTTCTCTGTGTACCCTCTGTGGCCCTCTGTGTAACAAGAAATAAGAACTTACACTGAGTTACACAGAGAAGCACAAAGTATCACAGAGAAAATCCGAAGAAAATTATTTTTTCAACCTGCTTTCGCGTTCCCATTTACTAAAAAGTTCTGACAACGGCCTGTACCTCCGGAACCTGAAGAGAGGGACCGGATCAAAGCCTTTGGTTCCTCCGGGTCTGCATCTGAGTATCCGCCCGGTTCCCATTATAATTCCTGTGAACGGACCATGTATCTTCAATGCGTCCAGCATATATTGGGAACAGCTTGGAACGTGACGGCAGGAAGGCCGCAACAGTGGAGAAATCGAGTACCTGTAAAATAATACGGGAAGAGATAACAGGAAAGATAATATTCTGCTGATAAATTTAATCACGACACAAAGATAATAACTGTCACACTAGTTGCAAGGTGCAGGGACATAAAGGGGAGATAGGGAGAGTGGGTGAAGGGGTGAATGGGTGAAGGGGTGAAGGGGTGAAAGTGGGAAATCAAAATCTCCCCCTCTCCCTTTCTCCCAGTCACCCCGTCTTTCCTTTGAGCCGTTTTTATGACAAAATGACCAAATATACCTTTCAGAAAAGGTTTGGCAAAAATTTTGCTGTTATATATAAACTTAAATTTAGGAGGAAAAAGAAATTATGAATATCTGGATAATTTTTATAGGATTTATGATCCTTAGCTGGATCGTAAGCATGACATTAAAATCAAAGTTCAGCAAATATTCGAAAATACCACTTGATAACGGCATGTCCGGCAAAGAGGTGGCCGAAAGAATGCTTCGTGATAATGGCATAAGCGGTGTCAGAATCGAAAGCGTTGAGGGTCAGCTAACTGACCACTATAATCCTGCTGATAAGACTATCAACCTGAGCAGGGAAGTGTATGAAGGCAGGAGTATCTCATCTGCAGCTGTTGCAGCACATGAAACTGGTCATGCCGTTCAGCATGCCAAAGCATATGCATGGCTTGGATTCAGATCAAATCTGGTTCCGGTGGTCAGCTTTGCTTCAAAGTGGGTACAATGGATATTACTTGCAGGAATTCTTATGGTACGCACATTCCCGGCTTTATTACTTGTTGGCATAGTTCTTTTCGCACTTACTACACTCTTCAGTTTTATTACACTGCCTGTTGAGATAGACGCAAGCCGGAGGGCGCTTGCCTGGTTATCGAATGCAGGTATAACTTCATACCAGAACCACAGTAAAGCACAGGATGCTCTTAAATGGGCTGCATATACCTATGTGATCGCAGCACTCGGATCACTGGCAACGTTGCTGTACTATATAATGATTTTCACGGGATCGAGAAGATGATTCCGATTGTGTATTTGTAGGGACGTTGCATGCAACGTCCCTACCGCTCTTACGCCTCCAGCCATTTTGTGCGTTTGTGGATTATTCTCACAGCCAGCCATATTATTACTGCTCCAACGAACAGATAGATCCACATATCATTCAAATATATCCTTTCCGACAGAAAATAATTTCTGAAAAGATCCAGAAGGGTAAATATCACAAAGATGTTGACAAAACTATTGTATTCTCCCTTAAGAACATTTTTTATCGAAAAGGGAAGCTTTGATGGAATGAATTTGAAGGTAAAGGGAATAAAAGGACTTACGGTTTCTGACCATTTGTCATATATATCTCCGAATTTTTTTCTTAAGAATTGTTCCTCAGCAAACATAATTCGCTCATAATAAATCCAGTAAATAAGGCCAAATACTATCGTAAACCCAATTGACCTCAGAAACAAAACCGGACCCAGCCACATAAAGAAATTTCCCAGGTAAAGAGGATGTCGTAAAATGGAATAGATGCCGGTAACATTCAGTTCATCGGCTAGTTGACCGTTTACTGTATTTCTCCCTGAAGTATTTTTAGGAGTAAACCCGACCGTCAAAATTCTGATAATCTCCCCGAACATGCTAACTCCAAGGAAGATTAGCTCATCTCGCATATCGAAGAGTATTGCCTGCCTGTTGCCCAGATACAATATTACAATACCTGCAGCTATTATTAACAAAGGAAGCCAGCTTCTTCTTTTAAATAACCAGTTCCCGCTATTTTCGAGTTCGTGTACCAGCGCCATTTTTCGGATTTTAGTGACGGGGCAAAAGTATAAAAATTCTAGAAACTGACTTTAACTCGTAGAAATCCTAAGTTTATTCGTGTTGTTTCAATACTGATCCTGCTTTCGAAATGTTGCCAGAAAACTGATAAATCGACGTTTTCAGCAAGAGAATAATCAATGGAAGGTCCTGCAAAATATCCCTTCAGATCGGGAAACCACATTGCGGAAATACTAAGATTAAAAAGCGGGGTGACAGGGTAAGAGAATTGTCCGAACGACGAAAATCTTGAAAAGGCAAGGTCTTTGGTAGACATATTCCCTGAATATAAATAACTGAAATTACTCATTTTCACAGGTTTATTACAATACATAACCTGTATCTGAGCCATTGAATTATTCTTAAATGACTTATCAAAACCAATTGTAAAAATCCCCGTTCCGATTGAGTCGGAAAAATTTTTTGCAGATTGAAACCAGGTGGCCTCCCCTCTGAAAGAGACTGATCCGATTGCACCTGACCAGCCCGTTCCCGCTACTATATCTTCATTATTGAAATAACCGGCGAGAAATTGAATATCGTAACCACATTTATTGAATCTGTAGAGCGCTGCCGCCGTAACCTTGCCCCTGTTGTCAGCTTTTATGGCAACATCAAAAGCTGAAGAAGAGGAAGGGTAGAACTGAATTCTGGCTGCATCGCTTCCGGGTCGTTCGATATAATCAAAATCAAAAAATGAATATGCGTTGAAAATATCATTTGGGTTCCAAACCAGAGTCTGTCCCCAATTTATCCGCTGACGTCCAATTCTTGCCTGAAACTTTCCATAGTTAAAATCGATCCACAAACGATCTACAGTTGTATTAAGAAAAAAAGATGGTTCGTTCAGGATATTCCAGGAAAGATCTGCCCACCCCTGGTCTCTCCCGATCAGTCCGGAATAGGAGCTGCCTGATTTTACCATATCACCGGTAAAGAGCCTGTTTCTGAATTCAACAGCAAAGGATATGTTTTCATTGGCATAACCCTTAATATTCAGTCTGTTATGTATGAGATTCTCATTTATAAACTTTCCTGAAAGAGAATCAAACTGAACACTTTGCATAGTCGACAGATACCCATTAAGCGTAAGTATCTTCTGCCTTTCCTGAGATATTGCTGTTCCGGTTGACAAAAGAATTGATGAAAATATGAAAACCAGAATTCTTTTCATTGTAGTAATCCTAACATACTATTCTCTTACATCATCCGAAACCACCTTGCCATCTTCAAGAGTAATTACCCTGTGAGCCATCTTAACTACCCTGGCATCGTGAGTTGAGAAGATGAATGTAATTTTTTCTTCATGATTAAGTTTTTCCATTATTTCAAGTAAAGTGGAAGCAGATTTTGAATCAAGGTTTGCGGTGGGTTCATCTGCCAGCACAAATTTTGGCCTTGAGGCCAGGGCTCTTGCCACAGCTACTCTTTGTTGCTGTCCTCCCGACATCTTGGGAGGCCGGCTGTCAGCCCTCTCGTACAATCCGACAGCCTTGAGTAATTCAAAAGTTCTTTCATCACGATCCTTTTTCGACCATTTCTGAAGGTTCATTATAAATTCGATATTTTCTTTTGCAGATAACACAGGTATGAGGTTATAAGCCTGGAAAACAAATCCTATATTATTTAATCTGAAATCAATAAGACGGGAGGATTTCAATTTCGAAAGGTTCGTACCATCAATAATTATATCTCCCGATGTTGGCATGTCGAGTCCGCCGATAAGGTTCAGAAGTGTAGTTTTTCCTGAACCTGAAGGTCCGACAATTGCAGCAAATTCTGCTTCATTAAAACTCAGAGTCACACCATCGACAGCATTTACTGCAATCCCGGTCTCATCATATATTTTATGAACATCCTTAATATCAATTACTTTCATTGTCTTAGGCTTTTTAAATTTATTCGGTTCTAAGTGCTTCTACCGGGTTAAGTTTGAGAGCTTTTCTGGCCGGCCAGATTGAAGAAATAATTGAAGTAATAATTACCATAATAGTTATTATACCAAAAAATGCGGGTGTAATAACAGGGTATACAGTAGCAGCAAACCCAATAGCTTCAAATCCTTCCCCCCAGGCTGAAAAATGTATCCCGCTGTTTCCAAGAATTTTAACGAGAGCCCAGCCCGGAATCATCCCGGCAACTGCCCCAACCAGAGTAAGGAATATTGTTTCAAGCATTATCATATAAAAAATCCTCCTGCGATTCATTCCTATTGCCATTAACATTCCAAGTTCTTTGGTCCTTTCAAGTATGGTCATCATCATTGTGTTAATAATACCGAATGCCAGCGCAAACAACACCACACCAATAATAATTACATAATAAATAGTCATGTAGTCGTTCATCATTGCTGCATCAGGGGCCAGCTCTTTCCAGGTGCTTATTGTATTGCCTGTTGATATCCCTTTCAGTTTTTCTTTTACAATGTCTGCATTTTCAATATCAGTCAGTAAAATTGCGATCTCATGGATGAGAACGGCAGATCCATCATACAATCCTGCCAGTTCCCGGGAATTGACAAAAACCGAGGCCTGATCAAAGCTTCCATTCGTTGTTTTATAAATACCACATACTCTGAAAGTGCCCTGTACCGGTGTGCCTGATGCGTCTGAAATGGTAATCTGAATTTTATTCCTTATCCTGTAATCAAGAGCCATTTCAACTATTTTCAATCCAAATCTGTTGAGTTCTTTGTTTGTTAATCCGGCTTTTAAGGCATCTTTGAAATCCTTTGGTGATCTGAATCTGACATCCTGCAATGATTGAAGTTTTGATAATACAACCGCCGGTACGTTCTCAGATTTCAAAGCGTTCAATATTTCCGAAGTAATAATGTATTGTTTTAGTTTTAATATTTCTGCTGTTTTGTCACTTATGAGGATATTTCCAGGTTTTGTCCTGTCGAGATACTCCCCTCCTGCCGGTACAATTTTTTTATATATTTCTGTGATCCTTTTTTCTTTCTCAGGATCAATTCCATAAACAAAAACACCAGTATTTGCCCAGGGAGTATTGGCCATTGCTACCATCCTGGTCCTTTTAACCCAACCTTCGAGACCAGACAAAGCTCTGATAGCACTAACCATTTTCGATGTATCTGTTATGGTCTGGTTAATTTCCTCATTTTTCAGATATTCGGAGTTATGTATCTGAATATGAGACACTTCATTATAAATAGCATCATGCAGACGTTGCTTTACCCAGCCTTCCATGATAGCAACAATCATAACTCCCGATATAATTCCAACCATCACGGCAAAAATCACTACCAGGCTTCTGATTTTGTTACGCCACACATTATTCCATGATATTGACCAGATCATATTCTTACAGTTAAATCAACTCCTGAGAGCCTCAATTTCTTTCAGTTTACCTATTTTCCTTAAGGGATAAAGTGTTGCCAGCAAAACCATCAGACCAACTATAACCGCCTGCCAGTAAAAATATGGGCCAAACCATGCAGCCGGCATCACGGCATCCCAGCCATAGTCTTCCATCATTTTCCCAATATCCCCTTTCAATAATATCGGGAAATAATAGAAATATAAAATTACCGGGGAGCTTGCCAACAGACCGGCAATTAATCCTATAGCACCCAACAGTGACATTTCAATTAATACAATTCGTTTAAGTCTTTTTTTCTGCATGCCAATTGAAACGAGTACTCCGAATTCACGGGTCCTTTCTGCAATCATCATAAGTACTGTCCCGAAAATCCCAAAGAATATTATAAAATAGAGCATTCCCAATGTGGCTATTCCTGTCTGGCTATCACCCTGGATCTGTTGTACAAGCACCGGATTAAGCTCTTCCCACGTTTTTGCTACAGTGCTTTTATCCTTAATAAGTATATTAATTTTATTTTGTGCCACTGACATAATCCTATGAGTTTTACTTGTAAGATTAACTGAAAGTGAGGTAATTTTTCCTTCTGCGTCAAAGAATTTCTGAGCTGTCGGGATTGCCATAATTATTAGTTTGTTGTCAATGTCTGGTGAAGGCATTTTAATTATTCCTCTTACCGGAAATAATCCTGCAGCGGATGATCCGTGGTAGCCCTGACCCATAAGTATTACCGTATCTCCAATCGTAACTTTTAGATAATCTGCAAGTCTTACTGAGACCAGGACCCCTTTATCCTCACTCGTAAGAAAACCATTTGGTACTTCTATGTATTTAAGGATCTCTGTTAAGTATTGCCTGCTATCATTTGTTGAAATACCCAGATCAAGCTCCAGTCTGGAAGCCGAAGAATACGAGTTCCCAAGATTATTCTCAATCTTATCCAGAATTGCTGTGGGGATACCTGATAATCCCTTTAATCGTATTAATGATTCTTTTGATATTCTGTATTTCACAAGTTTGTTTTCAGGATTTGAAAATTTCCTTTCCTTTTCAGGATCAATTGCCAGTACAGCGACTCCTTTGGTCTGGGTACCACTGGAAGCAAGCACAAATGATTCTATATGAGGAGCAACCGAAACAACATTATTTATTCCGGAAATTGCAACAGCCAGAGAATCGTTATATAAGAATGAATAATCAACAGATGGGTTATCCTGGTATTTAACATTTTGCACCTGTAAATAGCCCGAATAGGATTCAATAAAGTTCAAAATCATACGGTCATAGCTGCCAAGCTGGTATGATCTCATTATAACAGCAAAAAACACAGCAAAAAAGACAGATGCTGAAGTTATTATAGTTCGTCTTTTGTTCCTCCACAGGTTTCGCCATGCTATTTTAAAGTCGTCATTCATGCCAGTAGATTCTCTGTTAAATTATTTAATACTGGTTTCCGGTATATTCTGTTTTTAAAAAGTTATCTCAATCTTTTCATATTTTGCTGTGAAAAGAAACTGTCATCAACAGGTACATTAAACTTGATATCCTTAATTTCGACAATTGTTTTGTTCCCTTTCTCATCTGCAGGTATAAGTTCGAGTCTGGTTGGGATAGCCCGTCCA
This sequence comes from uncultured Bacteroidales bacterium, assembly GCA_963725785.1. Taxonomy (GTDB): domain Bacteria; phylum Bacteroidota; class Bacteroidia; order Bacteroidales; family VadinHA17; genus LD21. The sequence continues at coordinate 219,143 of CAVRZV010000006.1, forward strand.
TCCATTACTTTGATTTCCGAACCGAGTTCAGTACGGACCAGGTATCCATCCTCATCATATAATTCAGATTTCAGCACCAACAGGTCTTTTTTGTCTATCCATCTTATCTGATGTCCCCATACAACAGCAGCATCTGCCTTTGCCTTCATATTAATTTTATAACATAACTTGTCCCCGATCATTTCTTCCCCGACGATTTCATGAGTGTAGTCTTTTACTATTGAGGATTCTTTCAGAATATCATCATTTGTATAATCTGAACCCATCCATCCCTGTGACATCATTGACGGGGGAAGTTTTATAAGTCTGTTTATCGAGGGATTCCAACTCCACATTTCCTGGGCACGTTTAAGAAAAGTTTGTCCCTGATCTTTTGCCGGGGCTAATATTAATGTGAGAGAATTATCACGCCCCAGTGACCAGCTTTTAAATTCAACAGATCGTTTCCAGGTTGGTCTGACAATGGTCATGACCATTGTACTTATGCCAGACTTTTCACCATTGAATTTCTCATCTGCTTTTCTTACTATTTCAGTGGCGGAGATCTCTTGTGCTGAAAGAATAGTGTAGTGGCAAATGAAAAGAGCTGTGAAGAAACCAATTTTAAAACAAATATTCATAATTAATCTATTTATAAAGCTCAATTATTCTGTTTATTGTTTTGACGTAATAATCTTCATCAACCTCATCCTGATATATTGTCACCCTGGCAAAACCCTCAAGTGTATAAAAAAACATGTTCATATCAAGAACAGGGTCGTAGTCTTCAGGTTTTCTGTTTTTTTTCCTGATAAAATAATCTTTGATCATTTTAGTTACAAGGGCCAGAAAGGAATTATTTCGGTTTGTATACATCACCTGGGTAGAGCTAACATGGCCAGAGAATGACTTCAGGAGCTGATCCCGGACATCTTTCTGCATGATTAGTTGTGAGAAGAGGCGCCAGAAGGAGATTTTTTCTCTAAGAATTAAAAAAAGCTTTCTGATAAAAAAGTCAAATTCTTCTTCTGAAAGATAACCATCGTTATCGGGGTCGAAATATTTTGATATTTCTGCCAGTGATCTGTTAATTATTTCAGTAAGCAATTCCTCCTTGCTTTCAAAATAGTTATACATGAGACCTTTAGAGATTCCGGCATGTCTGGCAATATGATTAATTGTTGTTTTAAAGTAGCCATTATTAGCGAAATGCACGAGAGCGACGTCCATTATAAGGGTTTTCTTTTCTTCTCTTATCTCCAAAAACTGTTTAGCAGATCTAGGTGACATAATTTGTGTTGACTGAACGTTTGGTCAATGATTTCAAATTAAACCCAGTTTTTTGACTGAACGGTTAGTCAAAGTTAAAATGAAAATAAATAATTCCAAATTTATTTTAAAAATTTTTAGAAGCTGTTTTGAATTTATAAAATATTTCGTTTAAGCATAATGCGCATCATGCCCATTCAAAACAGCTTCTTATATGTAAAGTTATTAAATGTTACATTCCCATCACCTATAGCGCAAAGTCCAAGACGTAAACTCAAAAATCCACCTAATACATTATGTTGCAATGCAGAGACTTCAAATGAATTTTCTATTTTTTTCCAATTAATCCCATCAACGCTATAATACATATCAACTACGTTATCAACTTTTTTCAGACGAAGGAATACGTGATTTTTAATAACATTATTTTCAGTAACGAATTGCCACCGCTGAAGATTTGCTAAAATATTTTCATTATCAGCTAATATGCCCGAATGGGCCCTCTTGTTATAGAAAAGCACTAATCCACCGATTGCTCCTCCTTCAATTGACATTTCTACTTCTGCAATATATGAATGATCCAACGGAATGCAAAGCAATGGAGAACAATCGCTAATGGAATCTCCTTCAGCCTTGATAACTAACTTATTATCAATAAACCGGAAACGATCCTTATTGTATTCACCAAAGAATTTCCATTGTGGTTTTAATAGATTCCCATCAAAGTTATCATTTAATGAATAAGCTGATTTTGAGACTTCACTTACAGGTCTTTTAACAGGTTCATCTGATTTTACTCCGTCAGGTGTTTTAAACCAGCCATTACTGGTCCATTCAATTGGCTGAAGCAAGGTTTGACGTCCCATATTATAAAATCCATTTTCATATCCATGAAAAACCATCCACCAATTTCCTAAAGCATCATCGAATAAAGTACCATGACCTTTTGACGACCATTGATCTGTAATTTCATTTGTCCGAATAATAGGATTATAAGGTGAATTTTCCCATGGACCCAGAGGTGATTTGGATCGTGCAGAAACTACCATGTGGCTTGTAGGTGGCCCGGCTGTACCGCCCTGAGCCATTAAAAGATAATAATACTCCCCATGCTTAAGAAGCTTCGGACCTTCCAGACAAAAACATTCAATTGTCCATTCCCTGGGTATTGGCCAGCCACTGTATATATGCTTTAATTCCCCGGTAACCGAAAGACCATCCTCTGAAATAGGGACATAACCACCATCGCTAAAATACAAATACCGGTTACCCTCTGCATCAGTAATATGTCCGGGGTCAATATTTCCCACTTTTAAATCTACAGGATCACTCCAGGGACCATTGATTGAATTGGACGTTACAACAAAGTTTGTTCCATTAGCTGGAAAATAGATGTAGTATTTGTTTTTATATTTTATCAGATCCGGAGCCCAAACCGACCCTACATATTTATGCAAGGCATTCGTTAATGGTGTCCAATTAATCAAATCTCTTGAATGCCAGATAAGTAAACCAGGATAATAATCAAAAGATGAATGAACTATGTAATAATCATTACCCTCTCGTAATATACTTGGATCGGGGTAATCTCCTGCAAAAATCGGGTTTATATAAAAATCTGCACCTTTTTCTGTGGTTTTAATTTGAAACTGTGCATTTGAGAGAAAAGTCAATTGAATGAGCAATGTAATTAATAAAGTCTTCTTCATGTCAGGTTAATATTATCAGGTAAAACTTAAAATATTTAAAAAAATCACTTATCCGTCCCGGTGAAGTATGTATACTCATATGCCCATTGCTCCTCTTTGCCCTGCCCTGCATTCAGATCAATGAACGACTCGAGTGAGATATTCGTGAATATCGCCCATAACATGATCTGGGAAAGGGCCCTGTCGCCCTGTACAGAATAACCTGTACCAGTACGGATATTCTCCACGCGAAAGGTATAATCCTTTGCAACCGGCTTAAAACCATCGATCCATGTTACTACCATTTCCCTGGTTGAGAATAGCTTTTTAAACATCAACCTGTTTCCCGCGACAGAAAACAGATCGGCCCCCTGTGTTCGGCTTATCTTCATTGGGTAAGGTGTTGTGATAATATAATCGGGTCCGGTGTGATGATTGCTTGTAACAAAGAAATTGTGATCATAAACACTGGTGACAAGAGTCTTTACGCCTGTGTTTAATAACTTATGCTCGATCCGCATCACCGGTTTGCCGGGAAGAAGATATAGTGTCTTCGTATATACATAACCATAACCACTTTCCGAATTGGACAGTGTCTGCGTAAACACAACTTTATCGTCCTGGACTTTCGTTGTCCACTTGCCGCCATCAACGATCTCATAATCGCGATAACGGTCATATGGTTTGTCATCTGTCCGCCTTAGAACACCTACTCCAATCTTGAGAAAGGTTTCTCCTGGTTTTGCATCATCGAAGCCAAGTGCCTTGTCATTGGTCAGAAATTCCTCAGCAGGTCCGCGTCCGCTGCTTGCAATTCCTGTGACAACCTCACCCCTGCCATCCGGCCCTGTACGCTGTATATTATTGTGAATAGATGGATCAATGCTGGTATACCAGCAACCATAAAATTCTTCTTCCCTATAACGAAGTGAATATATAATACCTGACCAGTCGAACCTTGTCCCCCGATAAAAGCCATTTTCAGCATCCGGTATATAAAAAGAGACATTCACCTGACCGTTGGAGATCTGCCCTGACGGCCAAACCAATTTAGAAGCAGTCGTTTTCTCAGCCTGAACCTGGCAAAGAATTGCATTAAAAATTAATACAACAAGCAAAAAAGGATTTTTCATATTTGATCTTTATTTCTTTTAAACATTTTACAGCCAATTACTATCAAAGTTCCAAGAAGCAAGGTAAAGAGTGCACTGGAGTGCAAAAATTAGAAAAATATTTTCTAGAAGGATTGTAATGTATTGATTATCTTTTCCCTTGTCGATTTTCCTGCTGCATTCTTTATTGCTGCATTAATCCAGGGACCATACATGGGATTCGGAAGAATAATGAACCTGTCACCGAATTTACTCATGTTTTCTTTAACTGCACCAACTCCAAGATCATCGTTCCTATTGTCAAAAACCACATCAAAATCTGCAAGATTGTCTCCGATCAACAGTAGAACATCAAATTTTTCTGATATTGCCTTTCTTCTTGACTCCTTGGAACTGACATCCGTTCTGAGTACAATATGGATACTGTCTGCAAACGGGAACCCCATACTGCGAAGATTACTTAAAGTGGGCTTATATTCTTCAGGCGATTTCCGGTTAGTAACATAAAAAATCTCAACTCCTCTTGATTCTGCATACTTTACGAAGTCTAATACTCCCGGAAGTGGTCTGGCGCGTGCCTTATTCACCCATGCTAACCATAAGGAATCTGAAAACGGAACGTTTTCTATTACCTGAAAAGCTTCAACAGGGCTGTTATCCAAAATGTTTTCATCTATATCCATTATAACAGCTTTGGGTTGACTGTTACCGGATTTATTCAGTTTTTCAGTCAGTGATGATTTCGCAATATTATATCCCTGATAATACAAAGCCTGCATCTCAGCTGATTTCTGAAACCAGAGTACTGATAATAAAAGCGGATCCTGATTCTCAGGCAATGAGTTGGTTATATTTCGTTTAATGCTGCAGGAAAAGAAAAGCGGAACAATAATAAACAAAAAAAATAGGCGTCTCATAATATCTGTTTTTTCAACAGCGAAATTTATTCATTTTTTTGATCGCTAAGGCCCTTCAGACCCTGAAAAGCATTTATTTGAATGATCGTAATCAATTATTATAGAAAGATTTTTTATCTTTATCAGTTGTACATAAACCAATTTTACAATGGCAAGTCTCAAGCTTTTACTGGGAATGATCCCATCGACTTCTAAAATCGAGCAGACTGAAAAGGCTTTGATTTCTGAATTTGAGAAACTCCATGTTTTTTCGGAATCTGAGGTGCTGGCAAGATACAATGAGCTGAATGGACTGGTAAATTCTTCTGATTTCGTACAAAAATGCAAAGAAATCAAATCTCTTCAGTATAAGAATTCTGAAGAATATACCAAAGAGAAAGAGTATTTATCACTTCAAAAATCCAGGGATATTATTCTCTATTTTAAAACCACATCGGGAAATTCTCTTAAAAGATTTAAGGAGATGGAAGGATCTTCTAAAATAAAGGACTTTGAGGCCCTCGAAAAATTCATTCAATCTCCCGGATTCAGAGAGAAACAAAAGATGAGACCGATTACTTTCAAGGACACTGATGAATACCGGAAATTTGATGAATTCAAATCTCTCAGGAAGGATCCTGAAATCAAGTCATTTTTAAAATCCAAACTAAAAGAAGAAATAAAAAAAAGCAAAGCTATTATTAGATATGAAGAGCTTGTAATATTCACAAAATCTCCGGAATTCCTTGCAAAGAAAAATATGAGACCAATCACTTTTAAAGATTCCGAGGAGTATAAAAAGCTTCTTGAATATAAAAGGATTAAAGGAAGTCTTGAAATAAAAGAATTTTATAAGTTCAAATCTTCAAAAGAGTATGCAAACTTTCTGAATACAGACGGCTCAGCACGGCTGGCAAGGTACCATGAACTGAAAGACTATGTTGCCACTCCGGAATTTAAACAAAGGAAAGAGTACCTGCTGGACAAGAAGCGATTTGAAAAGACTGAAATGTTCAAAGAGACTCAGGAATACGCTAAACTGAAGAAAAACCAGGACATTATCTGGTATTTCAAGATTAAGGACTCCGATAAATTTAATATTCTTAAAAGCAGAGAATTGACATTCAGTGACGAGTTTGATGAAGAAAAGCTTAACGCAAAGAAGTGGCTGACCAACTATTACTGGGGCGAGAAGTTACTGAAAGACAGATACTCTGTTGAATCAGATCTTCAGGCCTACACCGAAAAAGAAAATTTCGAAATCCGGAACAGTATACTAAAAATCACAACAAAACCCCAACGGATCACAGGAAAAGTATGGTCCACCGCTAATGGGTTTTCTACAAAAGAGTTCAGCTATACCTCAGGACTTATTAATTCCGGCACCAGTTTCAGACAGAAGTACGGTGTTTTCACTGCTAAAATCAAACTCGGCGATCCGAATGCAAAAAGCGCTTTCTGGATGCTGGCAGATAAAATCACTCCCCATATAGACATCTGCAGGACATCAGGCGGTAAAGTCTGGTTCGATTATTTCCCTGCCAGGGGAAACATATCAAAAACCTCCATTGGCTCGAGATATTCAAATGGCTACTTCATCTATACCCTTGAATGGACCTCCGACAAACTGGTCTGGAAAATAAACGACACTATTGTTTTGACTCAGACAACAGATGTTCCCCAGGAACCTATGTATGTTCTTCTTTCAGGCGGTTTGGATAAACCGATAAATGGAATAACATCGATGGAAATTGACTGGATAAGGGTGTACAAGACTAAATAATTTTCAAAGGGGGTCCGACTACCTGCATTTCATTTTCAGCGAAGATCCTTACAATCTCATCATTTGTAGGTTCATTTTCCAGGGCAGCCATGATTACAAAAAACTCTTCCATCTTTCCAGCCGGTTGAAAGGTCACAATCATTTTCCCTTTTTCACTTACCTGGGTCCATGCATGCGGAACTTTTCTTGGTAAAAAGATAGTATCCCCAGCTTTTAATGAATACTTTTCCCCCCCGACCTGAAAATAATATTCTCCTCCAATCACAAAAAAGGATTCATCCTGAAAATAATGTAAATGCAACGGGGTCCCTCTACCCGGTGATAAGCTGGTTTGCTCAAATATGGCCAAATCTCCGTTAGTATCATTCCCCGATACTTTTAAATCTAAAATATTTGAGTTAACTCCTTTTAACTTAATATGCCCGTGTATTCTACCTTCACCGTCATTTATCTTAAAGCCTTTTTCAGATCTTGGAGAATTCTTTCTATTTTGAATACCAAAAGCCAACGGAGCGAGGCCAACAGCTAAAATTGTTGCAACGAATCTGTTTCTTTTCATGTTTTGTTTTTTTGAAGCAGAAAAGTTATCAGCCTCTTAGTTATTACGACCAGCATAATTATTGTTACTGTTATCATTTCTGTTATACTTTGATTCTACAATCTGCTTTTCTGTTGATAATCAAGTGTATATTATTGTTTTACACACTGCATTATTTTCCTGCTTATAATCATTCTAAATAACAACAATGAAATCAGGAATTTGTTTAGACAATTAAATTTTGTGACACCCGGAGCCGAGAGCCATGTGTCGTGCGTCGTGCATCCTGAGTCGTGTGTCCTTTATTGTGAATCATATATTATATTTTTATTACACCCTGTAACTTTTCATATTTTCATCCGTCTTTTCTCTGTAGTTGAACTTATGACCGTTAAAGAATATAACAGATCTGCTGAGGAGCATGCCGATTCGGTCTACCGATTTATCCGTGGCAACATTAAGGATGAAGACAGGGCAAACGATATTGTCCAGGATAGCTATGAACGGCTTTGGAGACATGTTGCTGAGATTGAATATCCGGTGGTGAAATCATGGTTGTTTTCAACTGCATATCATATTATGATTGATATTATCCGAAAAGAGAAGAGGATAACTAATCTTGAACCGGAACATGAAAAGGAACTGATTTATGATCCACAATACAGCGATCTTAATGAAATTCTTCACGAAGCACTGGACAGATTGCCCGAACAGCAAAAAACCTCTGTAATGCTTAGGGATTACGAAGGTTACAGCTACAGAGAAATCGGTGAGATAACCGGATTAAGTGAAGCACAGGTGAAAATAAATATCTACAGAGGGCGGGTTGCCCTGAAAAATTTTATCGGGAAGGTTGAAACAGTTCTATAACCATGCAAATCGACAGATCAAATTATGAAATCTGGCTTATCGACTGGCTCGATGGAAATCTCAGCAGAATCGAGGCTGAACAGCTTATGGCGTTTCTAAATGAGAATCGGGATATACTTGAAGAGTATAGTGAACTTACCACTTTCAGACTTAGTCCTTCGGAGATATCATTTACTCAAAAAGACGATCTTATAAAAAAGGCCGAAGAGATATCTGAATCACAGTTTGAATACCTCTGCGTAGCGTATCTTGAAAAGGATCTTACTTATGACCAGCAATCTGAAGTAAAGGAACTTATTGATCTGTACCCCGATAAGAAAAAATCTTTTGAGTTGATACAGAAAACGAAACTACTTCCGGAAGATATAAAATACGAAAAAAAGAAGCAGCTTATCAGGATGACTATTGTACAGAAAGTCATGCGTTTTTCATACATAGGATTATCTGCTGCTGCAATAATTGCTTTTGCTTTGATCACCTATTTTTCAATACCGCGGACCCTGCCGATAAAGACTGTCAAAACATCTCAAAACATCAAGGCAGACAGCATCGTCAGGAAAACCACTGTTGAACCAGTATCCGATAACATAATATTTGTAAAAAAAGATCCCACTTTCAAAAGACAGAATAAAAAGATATTGTCTGAATCATCGGAAGCCCAATCGGTTATTGATGAACATGTAATGAATTCACATCTGCAAAATGCTCCAACAGAGCGATCGGTTAACAATCCCACAGACTTATTTAATAAGGTTCCTGTTTTGTCTCAGGTCGACCTAAAAGGAAAAACTATCCCTGATAACCTTATTGCATTTCGACCAACTTTCAATATACCTGCCTATGATGATGGAAGATCCAGATTAAGCAGGTTTATTTCAAAAACTTTCAGGGAAAAAATACTAAAAGAGAAATCAGCCAAAGACACTCCTCTTAAAGGTTATGAGATTGCTGAAGCAGGAGTTACCGGACTTAATAAGCTGCTCGGCTGGGAAATGGAATTTGACAAGAAAAATGGAGAGAATGGAGAACTCAAATCGATCTATTTCAGTTCAAAGCTACTTAAGTTTAATGCCCCGGTTAAAAAATCTGAGCCTGTTCAGTAACTTTTTTTACCCCTTTCCCGTCCCATCTTTGAAACACTGAACAATTATAAAAATTACTAAAATGAAAAATTCTGGAATAATCATATTGCTATCCGCAATAATATTGAACGGATCTAATCTCCGGTTAACTGCTAAAGGTCAGTCCGGGAAAAACAGGGAACAGCAGTTAATGCAAACGAAACTGCCAAAGTTACTATCGGTAATGACCTTATCAGCGTTGAAGAAAGCGATTCAGCAATTAATTTAAAAGTTGGGAACAGAGGACTTACTATCCTTGAATCATTAGAAGGCAACAAGGTAAAATTTAATTATTATCCACATAAAAATGAGTGGGACCAGGAAGACATGGAAAATGATCATCCGAGAAGAAAAAACAGGTTTAGAGGACATTGGTCCGGAATTGAACTCGGATTCAATAATTATTTGACATCAAAAAATAGTCTGGTTTTACCGGCTGACATTGACTACATGACACTTCATTCGGGAAAATCAATGAACTTCAATATTAATTTTACCCAATTAAGCCTGGGCCTGACCAGACATATTGGATTTGTAACCGGGTTGGGTCTCAACTGGAACAACTACAGGTTTGATGGGAATAACAACATTATTAAAGGGCCTGACGGAATTATTGAAGAACTTGATCCCGGATCGAATCTTGATAAATCAAAGCTGGCTACTCTGTTTCTTACCCTTCCTGTTTTGCTGGAATTACAGCTTCCGATCGAAAGAAATCATTTAAGCATTTCTGCAGGACCTATAGGTGCAGTAAAACTGGGATCACATACCAAGATGGTATTTGAGGACGGACAGAAAATCAAGTCGGGAGGTGATTTCAGTCTTAATATGCTCAGGTATGGAGCAACAGCCCGGGTTGGTTACGGCAACTTTCTCCTTTATGGAACCTATTATCTGACTCCTTTGTTCCAGACAGGTAAAGGACCCACAGGTGTTGATCTGTATCCTTTTGAAATAGGCATGGCTCTTACCTTTAATGATTAATTTCATTCCTTGTTTGCGCCCTCTGCTCCATAGCCGTCAACCTAAGAGTTAAATATAGTAAAAGAGTGAGAGAGTTTAGTACAAAACTGCATGTAAAGTATTGAATATATATCTGATACTTTTCCCCTCCTTTTGAAGGAGGGGTGGCCGGACCACTTTTTAATTATGATACAAATGCTGATACCGGCCGGGGTGGTTGATTGTTTATTCAAATTCCAGATCTTTTCTTTTGAAGGTTTTTCTTATCTCATTTTTTACAAATTCAGGTTCCTGGAATACTAATCTGTTTTCAATTCTCAGTATTGAGAATTCAAGACCTTCAAGATATTGATCTTTTTTTCGAAATTCACCAGGTGGATTTCCATCAAACTCAATTGAATCAACCACCCCGGTCGGGAAAGAAAATATTGTATATATAAGATAATCAATCGTCCCGACCACCCCTCCTTCAAAAGGAGGGGAAACTTTTTTATGTAGTATCTCATTCATCCCAAAGCTTAGGTTGACGGCTATTGGGCTGGGGGGTAAAATAAAATGTCTCAATCTTTTTATCTTGTTTCTTTCTTATCGGCACCATATATTTGTATGATACAGATAATTGGTTACGATGGATAGTGATTTTCTGTCTCCGAGGGAAACAAGACGTTACAGCAAACAGATCATGATTCCCGAAATCGGGCTCAAAGGTCAGCAAAAACTAAAACAGGCAAAAGTGCTGGTTATTGGCGCCGGAGGACTTGGATGCCCGGTTCTCCAATATCTGACTGCAGCAGGAATAGGGAAAATCGGGATCGCTGAATTTGATATTGTCGATGAAACAAACCTTCAAAGACAGGTTCTCTTTGGGTCAACTGATATCGGTAAACTAAAATCCATAATTGCCAAAAACCGGCTTGAACACCTTAATTCGTTTGTGGAGGTTGAATTATTCAATCTCCGGTGTGATGTAACCAATTCCCTGAACATTTTAAGTAGTTTCGATGTGATTGTTGATGCAACGGATAATTTGGATTCAAGATATATAATCAATGATGCGTGTGTGATTCTCTCTAAAACTATGGTGCACGGAGCCGTCTATAAATATGAGGGAGAAATTTCTGTATTTAACTATAAAGGAGGACCTACATACAGATGTTTCAATCCAAAAGAAAAGAATAAGGATTTTAAAAATCCGTTACCTGCTCAGGTTGGGCTCCTTGGAGTACTCCCGGGTATAACCGGAACATATATGGCTAACGAAGTGATAAAAATCATTACCGGCACAGGAGATATTCTTAGTGGTAAAGTTTTGTTAATTAATATCCTGAACAATACTTTCAATATATTTTCTGTGACTAATATCCCTGAGAATCATAATATAAAAGAACTGAAATAGTAGGGACGTTGCATGCAACGTCCCTACTTTGCTTTCCTCCTTAATAAAAGAATAATTTAAACCAAATGAACTAACTTTGCTCCCCGGCAGTCAATTGATCGACCAAATTTCATGTTATAAATGAACCTGTTCCTGAAAATAGTGAAACTGTTTGCAATACTGATCCTCACAGTTTCAATAATCCTTCTTTCAGCCTCATACCTGTTAAGGGATAAGGTTGGATTTATAATTCTGAAATCACTTAATAAGAACCTGTCAACAAAACTTGATGTTGGTTCGTACAAATTATCGTTTTTGAGAAAATTTCCAAATGCTTCTCTCGAATTGAGAGATGTGCTGGTACATTCATCTCCCGATTTCAATTCAGGTTCTTTTAAAGAATTAAGTACAGATACTCTGCTTGCAGCACGGTTTGTTTCGGTTGAATTTAAAATAACAGATATCCTGAAAGGAATCTACAACATTGAAAGGATTGGTGCCAAAAACGGGAAAGCAAACTTTTTTACTGATACAACCGGACACGTTAATTATAATATTTCGGTTAAAAACAACAGTTCCGGCGTTAATGAAACTATAATTGATCTGAAACGAATTAACCTTTCAGATTTTGAAACTTATTATAACAGCCTAGCTGCCCACCTGATTATCAGTGGAACAGTTAAAAACGGAAAATTAAAAAGCAGGATATCAGGTAATATTATTGATTTTACTGCAGGGACTGAAATACAAATTGATCGTTTTGAGCTTTACAATTTCAAAATAGCCAGATCCATTGCCGCCAAAGTTGATTTGAATCTGCAGAGTTCCAAAAGTGGTATCCGGTTTAGAAAAGGCACTTTGCATCTGGATAATTACGATATCGGAGTAGATGGGTTCGTCTCTTCCGATAATAACCTTGATCTGAATTTGTCGGGCCGTAATATTGATATCTCCAAAATCCGGAAATACCTGCCTGAAAAATATGTGAAATTGGTTTCTGAATATAATCCTTCCGGGACAATAATTGCCAGCAGTAAAATTAAGGGGCAACTAAGCCGGACATCAAATCCCCATGTTGAAATTACCTGGCAACTCAAAAATGGCAGGATAGTACATACAAAATCTGACCTCATATTAAAGGATCTGTCATTCGGAGGCCACTTTTCAAATGGATCTAAAAACAGGTTCGCAACCTGCTCTGTTTCAATCACAGATTTTAAAGCAAAATTAGGGTCTTCAGAATATACCGCATTATTTTCGTTGAGAAATTTTGACAATCCCATGATCGATCTCTCACTAAAAGGAAGGGTAATCGCGGGAGAGTTGAGGGACTTTTTCAATATACAAAGTATTTCTGAAGCTGAAGGATCCGCCGACATTGATCTTAAGCTTGTTAACAGATTGTGGTCAGGAATAAATACTTCTATGAATGGTATTATCGATCTCAAACCAGAAGGAAATGTGACGTTAAACTCGCTTACATTTGGTTTGAAAAACAAAAATATTCTATTCAGTAAAATAAACGGGAATCTGGAATTTTTAAATTCAATCCTGGCTAAAAATCTTTCTTTTATTTATAAAGGGCAATCAATTAAAATTAACGGGGAATTTAAAAACCTGCCTGATTGGCTTTCAGGGAGACCGGTAAAGATGATCGCAACTGCTGATGTATCATTCGACAGATTTATTCCCGGGGCTTTCATTTCCGATTCCGGGGTTTCTGGAGAAACAGCTCCTCAAAAAACTTTTACATTGCCAAAAGATCTAATTCTTGATATTAATTTCCGGATCGATAGCTTATCATACAAAATCTTTAGCTCTGCAAAAATTTCAGGGACCCTGAATTACAAGCCCAGGACATTAACATTTAAAACGCTGAAAATGGAAGCGCTAGACGGATTCATCTCAGGTAATGGTTTCGTTGTTCAGAATATTAATAATTCACTTATTATAAAAGGAAATTATAACGTTACAAACATTGATGTAAATAAGGCTTTCACAACGTTCCACAATTTCGGACAAAGTTTTCTTAAAGCGGAAAACATCAAAGGCACTCTTTCCGGATCATTGTCACTCCTGATCCCAATGGATTCCACGCTGAAGTTTCATATAAACACTCTTACTGCTGAAGGAAAATATCACCTTGTTAACGGAGCACTTATCAATTTTGATCCGGTAAAACAGCTCTCTTCATTCATTGAACTTTCTGAGCTGGAAAACATTAGTTTTGAACAGCTTGATAATGACTTTTTTATAAGGAACAATTTGCTTTTTATTCCTCAAATGGAGGTAAATTCTTCAGCAGCTGATCTTTCAGTGAACGGCAAGCATAGTTTTGACAATGACTATGAATATCATGTTAAAATCCTGTTGTCCGAAATTCTGAGTAAGAAACGGAAGAAAAATAAAAGCAACGTTACCGAATTCGGTGTTGTTGAAGAAGATGGACTTGGTCGCACCTCACTGTTGCTGAAAATAATCGGTAAGGGAGAAGTGGCTAAAGTCAGCTATGACATGAAAGCGGCAGGTACTGAGGTAAAGAATAACTTTAAAAAGGAAAGACAGACGCTTAAGACGATTCTGAACCAGGAGTATGGCTGGTATAAGAATGATTCGGTGGCAAAAACAAAACCTGAAGTGAAGAAATCACGATTCAAAATTACATGGGACGACAGCGATACTGTTAAGACAGCACCTGATCCCTAAGTTCAAATGAAACGAAGTAAATATTTTGTTAAAAGCTACGACAGAATTTGATGATGCGGAGATTTGAAATATTAGTAATCAAGAACAACTTAGATTGAATATCTTCAGAAATAAAACGATCGGGAAGTTGTTCCTGCTTCTGTTTGCTGTGCTGATTGGCACGGGTTCGCTCATATATACTGAAAATCTTGTCAGAAAGCTGAAGAAAGAGGAGAGAAAAAATGTTGAATTGTGGGCTGAAGCAACCAAACTGATATCGCTTCCTGCTACAACTCAGAACGTCGAATTTCTCTCTTTAATAATCGACAATAATAATACTGTTCCGGTAATTCTGACTGATGAGTCAGATAATATAATAGATGCAAGAAATTTCAATTCAGAAAAGACCGGGGATAAAAAGTACATGATTAAAAATCTGAACAAAATAAAGGAGAAAAACCGGCCGATTATAATACCGCTTGAGAATGGTCATTACAATCTCATTTATTATAAAGACAGCATTATCCTTACAATGCTGAGCTATTACCCGTATGTACAGCTTGGCATAATTATCTTTTTTATTCTTGTTTCTTACCTTGCGTTCCGTTCTTCACGAAAAGCCGACCAGAACCAGGTTTGGGTCGGAATGTCGAAAGAAACTGCTCATCAGCTTGGCACACCAACTTCTTCACTTGCAGGATGGATAGAAATCTTACAACAAAAGTACCCCGAGATCTCGATTACTAAAGAACTGTCTCTTGATGTTGAAAGACTTGAAAAAGTAACTGAAAGGTTTTCAAGAATTGGCTCAAAACCGGCACTCGCCAGTGAAAATATTATTGAAATAATTTCGAGAACTGTCGATTATCTGAAATTAAGAACCTCATCAAAGGTTAAGATTATTATTGATTACGATCGTAATATAAAGATATATGTTCCGATAAATCCTGCCCTGTTTGAATGGGTGATTGAAAATGTTTTTAAAAATGCGGTTGACTCGATGGAAGGGAGCGGTGAGATTACTTTACGGATCACTGAAACAGAAAAACATGCTTTGATTGACATTTCTGATACGGGAAAAGGAATCCCAAAATCTGCTTTCAATAAAATTTTCAACCCCGGCTTCACAACAAAACAGAGAGGATGGGGTCTGGGTCTCTCCCTGGCAAAAAGAATTATTGAGGAATATCATAACGGCAAAATCTTTGTCAGACATTCGGAAGTAGGCAAGGGCTCCTGTATCCGCATAGTGATGAACAGGAATAAAATCTAATTGCTATATTTGCACCCCGTTATGAACAGGAATGATATTGAAATAATGGCCCCTGCGGGATCGTACGAATCGCTGATGGCAGCAATTCAGGGCGGTGCCGATTCAGTATATTTCGGAGTGGAACAACTCAATATGAGGGCTGCCTCATCAAATAACTTCACAATTGAAGATCTGCGGAAAATTGCAGCAATCTGCAAGAAAAACCGGCTTAAAAGCTATCTTACAGTTAATGTGGTTGTATATGACCACGAAATTGAACAGATGCACCGTATTATAGATGCAGCGGTTGCAAGCGGGATAACTGCCATTATTGCTTCGGACTTATCAGTGATCAATTATGCTTTTTCAGCAGGAATTGAAATTCATCTTTCAACTCAACTTAATATCACGAATATTGAAGCATTGAAGTTTTACGCAAAATGGGCCGATGTAGTTGTTTTGGCGCGTGAATTGAATCTTGATCAGGTCGGTCACGTTTACAATTGCATTAGAGAACAGCAAATAACAGGTCCTAAAGGTGGTCTTATTAAAATTGAAATGTTTGCTCATGGCGCACTCTGTATGGCTGTCTCGGGTAAATGTTACCTCAGCCTTCATGAAAATAATAAATCGGCAAACCGGGGAGAATGTTATCAGACCTGCCGTAAATCATATATTGCTACCAGTAGGGAATCAGGTTATGAGATTGAGATTGACAATGAATATATTATGTCTCCCAAAGATCTTTGTACTATCGGATTTCTCGATAAAATGATTTATGCCGGTGTAAAAGTACTAAAGATTGAAGGGAGAGCCCGATCGGCTGAATATGTCAGAGAAGTTACTTCGTGTTATGATGAAGCCGTAAAGGCAATTGAAGCCGGAACCTACAATAAAGAGAGATCTGAAGGATGGCGGACCCGCCTTTCGACTGTTTTTAACAGGGGGTTCTGGGATGGATACTATCTGGGCCAAAAAATGGGGGAATGGAACACAAATTATGGCTCAGTCGCAACGAAAAGAAAGGTTTATCTCGGTAAGATCACTAATTATTTCAGAAAACTTAATGTCGCCGAAATAAAGCTCGAAAACGGCGACCTGACTAAAGGCGAAACGATTCTTATTACAGGCCCTACCACAGGTGTTGTGGAATACATTGCTGATGAGATCCGTGTCGATCTGGAAGTGACTGAGAAAGCAATTAAAGGAGAATTGTGTTCCATTAAAACTCCGGATTATCTCCGGAGATCGGATAAGGTCTATAAGTGGGTCGATTCGAAAGAGAGTAACCCCCTCCCGCTTCGCGGGGTCCCCCTGAAGGGGGACTAATTCCGTCACATGAAGAAGTTATTACTCCCACATTAATGATCCGGCTGCATCCAGGACTTTTAACGCATTGGCTTCAATATCATCAGTATCAGTACTTACATAGACAATACTTTTACTGTTTTTCTTTTTTAATCCAAACTGATATGCTTTGTCGTAGTAATACAGTACTATATCAATTGCTTTAGCCAGATCACCCGTTTCAACAGCATTAATGGCAGAGCTGGTATTTTCTCCTCCGAGCCGCCTGCTAATCCTTAAAATCGATGCCTTCAGAGATTCCGGGGGGAACGTTGAATACTCTTCCATAAGACGCGGCAGCCTGGTTTTAATATCCATCCTGAGTACTATTGATGGTGAATCCTGCATGGTGCTATAAAACCCATCGGGAATGAATATTGAACCGATATTTCTGCTTTCATCTTCAATCCAAACCGGTAGTTCACCATTTATTTGTTTCAAATCATCGAAAAGAATATTGGCAAAATGTTCAGTAGATGGCTGAGCAGGTTGGCCAAGAGCACCGAAAGCTGAGCCCTTGTGATTTGCAAGTCCTTCGAGATCAACAACTTGTTGCCCTGATGTCTTAAGATATCTTAGAATATGAGTTTTGCTGCTGCCTGTCATTCCACCCAGAACTATCATTTTCCTTTTCACAGATAAGCTATCCAGAATGTGATGACGGTAAGACTTGTATCCTCCGTCTAATACTTCAGTTACTAAACCTCCTAATGAAAAGAGCCAGGCCATTGCTTCAGATCTCATGCCACCGCGCCAGCAGTGAACCAGAATCTTTCCGTTTAGAGCTATTTTCAGAGCTTTCTCCAGTTTAGATGACATTTCAGGTCCGGTATATTTCAATCCCTCAAGTATTGCAGGTAATCGTCCTTCTTTCTTAAATTTTGTCCCGACAGCAGCTCTTTCTCTATCGTCAAAAAGCGGAATATTAACAGCCCCGGGAATATGCCCGGAGTTGAATTCTGAAGGAGATCTGACATCAACTATCGGAGTGATCTCTGAAAGTTCCAGAAACCTGATTATATCAATCCTTTTAATCATTATTTTTGAACTGTCCCCGCGGTCTGTCAATAAATTCTCTGTGTCGCTCTGTGCTTCTCTGTGAATCTCTGTGTAACTGGGAAAGAACTGTCACAGAGGAGCACCGAGGATCACAGAGAAACACAGAGATGAAATAAAGCTTACTTTTTAAAATACCTTGCAAAAAGTCTTTTGAGTTCCTCAATTCTGACTGGTTTGGAAATAAAATCTTTAATGCCCGATAGTTCTGCTTTCCTCTTTGTTTCAGGCATATTATCGGCAGTAAAGGCAACAATTATAACAGAACTGTCATTTTTAAGTATTCTCTGTGCCGATTCGAATCCATCCATCTCAGGCATAAACAGATCCATGAAGATGAGATCAAATTTTTTGGTTTTTGCATGCAGGAATCCTGCATAACCATCATCGGCAATATCAAAGGAATAGCCCAGGCTATTGAGCATTGTCCCGATAACTTTTTGATTCATTTTGTTATCCTCTATTATCAGAATATTTACGTCTGTTCTGACATTCCCGATTTCGGACATCGAGGTCTTGTCCTCAATAAATGGGAAACTGTTCTTGATTGTATTGAGCAACTCGCTGATATCGAATGGCTTTATGAGATAATGGTCTATTCCCAGGGTGATACATTTAAGGTAATTTCCTTTTTTGTCATTTGTGCTTATCATGAACATAATGAAATTCGACGACAGGTTGTTTTCCCAGATCTCCTTTGAGGCCTCAAATCCATTAAACTCCACATCGTCAAATACAATAACCAGATTATATTTTTCATCAGGATAATTCATATTTGTTCTGATCTGGTTCACAGTTAATCTCTGGTAAGTTGTGATTGTAACAGTAAGGCCCAGTCTGTGCAAAGCACCTAAAATCTCTTCATCCCTGTTCTGATTTCCTGTTATTACCAGCGTTTTTATTTTGTCAAATGATCTTATCATTTCTAACGAAAGATCTTTCATTTGCCGGTCGTTTGAATAGGTGAGCAAAGTGAAAAACACCCTGGTACCTAAATCACCCGAAAGACCAGATGGACTGGAGGCTATCAGTTCTCCTCCCATCAGTTCAACGAGTTGTTTTGACAGGATTGTTCCGAAACCCGTTTCATCGTTAGCCCTGACAAGCTTTGATTCAATATTAACGAAATCCCCAAAGATTTTTTTAAGGCTGGCTTTGTCAAAACTTCTACCGGTATCGAGCAGCTCGAAGGCAAGAGTCAATATTCCGTCTTTGCTGTTTTTCAATATGCAATGCAGGCGTATTTCCCCTTTTTCTGTATTTTGGATCGAGTGGTTCAGAAGGTTAGTTAGTACCTGTCGTAGTCTGAAAGGATCACCTATGATGCTTTCGGGAACATTATCGTCAACAGTACAAATTAAAGTCTGGTCATTCATGGCCATATTTGCCCTTGCAAGATCAGTACAATAATTAATCTCTTCCCTTAAATTAAAGGGTATCTCATCAAGTATCATCTTACCCGACTCAATCCTTGAAAAATCAAGAATATCATTAATAATACTCAGAAGAACTTCTGTGGAACGTGCCAAAAGGTTAACTAAATTCCTTACTTCTGATGAGAGCTGATTTTTTTTAAGAACATCTGTCATCCCAATGATCCCGTTTAACGGAGTTCTAATCTCATAACTCATCCTGGCAAGAAACTCCGATTTTGCTTCATTTGCTTTAGCTTCCTGCTTCCTGGCAGATTCAAGCATAGTTACATCGATCAGTATCTCCATCGTAGCTTCCTCACCGAGGAACATTACCTGTATACTGTTCCTGTACAGAACAATTTCTCCGATCTCTTTCTTTATAATTACAAACTGTTCGGGATTGAAAGACCCTCCAAGGTTTTTTGAATAATAATCACTTTCACCCGGCAGGGATGATTCGGGAAAGATCTTACCCTTCATCTCTGTCTCGCTTGAATAAGAATATTGCCCTGCCGCAACTTTATTTGCTTTAAGAATTTCCCTGTTTTTATTATGAACAATTACGCCTACCGGCATCTCTTCGATCAATTTGAAAAGCATTTTTTCCGATGTTCTTAACCCTTCCATTTCAGCCTTTTGGGTCTTTATGTATCGCAGAAAAATAAAAATAATTGTCTGGATTAGTAATAGCGTCACTATAACAATGAACAGAGAGTTCAGGATGAGGTATTTCTGAAAAAATGTGATCGGTGCAGAAAAAACGAGTCCCAGCTCTCTTTGAAGCAGCTGAGTGGAATAATAAGAAGAAATAATTTCCACTTTCCTATTAAAAATAGTGGCGTTATGTATAATATTCGCGACTGATCCTTCGGCAAGACTTTTAGTGATTTTATCGAGTTGCGAGTACCTCGCTTTGTTACGATTATTATCGTAAATAATCTCACCTGAATAGGTAACTACCCATTGCCATTGATAGTCCTTAAGATTAAATTCCGACAAAATAGCTTTACAATATTTCTGATAGTCAACAGTCACAACGAGATTGCCGATGGTTTCATTATTTTTCAGAACGGGCTGATAATAATTAAATTTCTGGTCCTCCTGAACCAGTTTTTCCATATTATACATTTGGGCCTGTGCGTGAAGAATAAAAGGCTGTTCAAGCCATTCTCCACTGTTATTATCATTGTCTTTCTTTAATGTGAATTCATTTTTATTGTTGTCGAAATACTTTATACCTGTAACAAAATCATTATACTTTGAGAAGAATAGTTTCATTCTTTCCTTTGAAGTTAACTGATTTTCGGAATTTGTAAAAAACAAGCTCAGGTCTTCCTTATAAATAATCCGGTTCAGATCGTTCGAAAACCAATAGTTGGTGCTGTCAACAGAAAGCCCGACAGTCTGTACCTGTTGATCAAGCAATTTTACTATATAATCTATTTGCTTATTATACAGGTTTTTATAATAAAAATAGTTTGAAAGCATTATTATTAAAAATGCGGAATAAACAAGAATAAGGATCCTTCTCATCAGAATAATGTGTTTGTCCTTTAAAGTATATAAAGATAATCTATAAATGCATTAGTTTCAATTTACCTGTACCTGCCATTATCGCCATCCATAATATTGAGATAACTTCTGTAACGCAGAAAATCAATCTCTCCTTCTTCCACTGCCGTTCTCACTGCACATCCGGGTTCATCAAGATGAAGACAATTATTAAACCTGCACTCTTTTGAAATTCTGAATATCTCGCGGAAAAAATGATAAATCTCATTCCGTTCCATATCTACCACACCAAACCCTCTTATTCCCGGAGTATCAATTACACGTCCATCAAAAGGCATGAGATGCATTTCAGGAAAGGTTGTGATATGCTTCCCCTGTTTATGATAATCTGATATTTCAGCGGTTTTAAGCTTGAGCAGTGGATTAAGAGAATTTAACAGCGTCGTTTTTCCAACACCCGAATTACCCGAGATCAAACTGGTTTTTCCTTTCATTAATTGCTTAATAATCTCCAGGTTAGAGGGCTTTTTCAGTGAAAGTCTTATGCATTCATATCCAATTTTATTATACATCGATTCAATGGATTCCATTTTAGAATACTCATCATTACCATACAGGTCTGTTTTGTTAATAATGATTTTAGCCGGCACTCTATATGCTTCCGCTGAGATCAGAAACCTGTCAATAAACTCTACGGGAGTCTCAGGAAGAATAATTGTAATCATCAGAAAGACCTGGTCAATATTGGCAGCAAGTATCTGAGAATGCCTCGAAAGATTTGAAGATTTTCTCAGAATATAATTCCTTCTGTCAAGAACTTCCGTTATAATACCTGACTTAGTTCTTTCTTCTTCTTCGAACAAGATATTATCACCGACGGCAACTGGATTTGTTGTACGGAATTCTTTAATCCTTAGTTTTCCCTTAATGGAACAATCAATTATTCTCCCATTATCACAGAGAACCCGGTACCTGCTTCCAGTGGATTTTAATACGACCCCCTTTTCCAATTAATTAGAATTTGGAACAAAAGTAAGGAAATTTGTAACACCGTCTTAACCCATCCCCGCTTCCCATTCCTGCAATCAGGCATCTCCACTAGAAGCTGTCTCAAAAATTTAAAATTACAACAATGTTTTCTCTGTGTCGCTCTGTGCCTTCTCCGTGGTGCTCAGTGTAATAAATAAATAAGAACTTACACAGAGATCACAGAGTTTCCACAGAGTTCCACAGAGAACTGTTAAGAAAGCCTCTTTAAAGCTCGGTTCTCTTAATCAAACAGGGATAAAAAAAGAGGCTGTCCTTCTCCGACAGCCTTTTCAATATACTTATGACAATTTAAAATTCAATTAATTATCTGATGCCATCAGCAGGAATGGTTTCATCTCAAAACTATGGTAATATGGTCTTAACCTTTCAGTATTGTAATCTGATAGTTTCACTATTTTTTTTGAAGATGTAACCACATCAATTGGCAGATTATCATATCTCCCGTTCTTAAGAACAACGATCCTTCCATGTACCCCTTTAAGAACAAGATCCAGGGCCAAATTACCGTAGGCCATCGGAACAATGGAATCAAGAGCGTCGGGATCTCCTCCGCGTACCATATAGCCAAGTTTCTGGTAAATTACGTTGATTGTTTTCCCATTATTATATTTAGGTGAAAGCTCTTTTAATTTTGCTGATACCATATCGCCTATACCTCCTAGTTTTGCATGGCCGTAGGCATCCTTTTCACTGTCAGAGAAAATCATCTCGCCTCCTTTAAACATAGCTCCTTCTGAAATCAGAACAACTGAATATTTGCTTGGATTTTGATTTCTGTCTTCAACAAGAAGCTTTGTGAGCTGGTCTATTTCAAATTCGTATTCAGGTATGACACATCTATTGGCCGCTCCTGCCAGAGTAGGAAGCATAGCTGTGAATCCGGCGTACCTTCCGAATACTTCAAGAACCAGGAGCCTTTCGTGTGACCCTGCAGATGTTCTGAGGCTGTTTGTCATTTGAATGGTTCGCGAAATACAGGTACTGAAGCCAATGCAGTAGTCAGTTCCGGGAACATCGTTGTCCATTGTTTTTGGAATAGCAACAACATTTACTCCTTTTTTGTAAAGATGAACTCCATAGCTCAATGTATCATCTCCTCCTATTGGAATAAGATAATCAATCCCTAACCATTCAAGATTTTTTATAATCTCGGGAGTAATGTCATTATATTCGGCATTATATGTGCTTTGCAAATGTTCAGGTACACTTGCTTTAGACATATGGCTTGGCCGTGTCCTTGAAGTATGCAGGAAAGTTCCTCCGGTTCGTCCAGCCTTATTAACAATGTCATCCGTGAGAACCTGATAGTTGTTACTGTTGTCAGCCTTTGAGTCTCTGATTAATTCTGAGATGCCTGCCCATCCCCTGCGAAGTCCGATAACTTTATACCCCTCCCTGTTTGCCCTGATTGTTACTGCACGTATCGCCGGGTTGAGTCCGGGGACATCTCCACCTCCGGTCAGAATAGCAATTATACCCTTAGTTGTTTTATGCGCTGCCATGATCTTTTGCTTTTTATTTGATTCCATTATTAGTAAATTTAAGACCTCTAAAGTAAAACTTTTTAATATTATTCCAAAAACTGTAATAATGCCTGAAAATCAATCCGGTGCAAATTTTTTGAAGAACTCATCTGTTTTGATTTCCGGCGGCAGTGGATTGATTGGCAGATATCTCACAGCATCTCTCATTACTGCGGGTTATCAGGTGTCTCATCTTTCACGAAATGCAGATGATAGAAGCGGGGCAAAAGTCTACAGATGGGATCCTGAAAAAAGAACTATTGATTCTGCTGCTTTTGAAGGAATTGATTTTATTATAAATCTTGCAGGAGCAAATATCGGAGAAAAGAGATGGTCGGGAAAGAGAAAAGTGGAAATAAGAAAAAGCCGGGTAGATTCGACAGAGTTCCTTCACGATGTGGTAATTGAAAAAGGGATACAGCTAAAAGCATTTATTTCTGCTTCTGCAGTAGGTATCTATGGTTCTTTAACATCTGATAAAATCTTTACAGAAAATGATCTCCCTTCAACAGATTTTCTTGCCACCACATGCATGCTATGGGAAGAAGCAGCTGAACTTTTTGAAAGCTCCGGCATTCGGACAGTAAAAGTCAGAACCGCAGTTGTTCTTGAGAAAAGCGATAGTGCTTTGTCAAAACTTATGAGGCCCGGGAAATTCGGGTTTTTAATTCAAACCGGTACCGGTCATCAGTATATGCCCTGGATTCATATTAATGACCTGTGTAATATTTATCTCAAAGCCATAGAGGATTCCGAAATCCGGGGACCGTACAATGCTGTTGCGCCTCAACATGTAACACATAAAGAGTTCATTCATGTTCTTGCAAAAGTTATGGGAGTACCGGTTTTATTTCCACATGTGCCAGATTTTCTTTTAAGAGCTGCCCTTGGAGAAATGTCGGATGTTATCCTGAAAGGAAGCCGGGTATCTTCCGAAAAAATAATGAATAAAGGGTACAGGTTCCTTTTCAATAACCTGGAAGATGCACTTAATGATGTAATCAGGTAATAGTATTATTGATTTTTCAGCCGTGCCTGGAAATAATTTCAAGTTTTGCCACATCGACCACTTCGATAGTCTTTCCAAAGACTCTGATAATTCCTTCTTTTTTGAAATCTGACAACGTCCTGATGACATTTGCAGTGCTCATGCCAATATAATCTGCAATCTCTTTCCTCGAAACAGGCAGGTCAAAAACCCTTGATTTGTATATCTCATTGGTAAAGTAAAGCAGAACAAAAGCCACTCTGCCGATCAGGTTTTTTTGCCTGATATCAAGGGTCTGAGAAATTATTTTATCATTTATCCTGGAGATCTTTGTCAGAAGCCCCATTGCAAATCCGCCATTTTTTAAAAAGAGCTGTTTAATGAAATCCAGCTTTACCATACATACAACTGAATCTTCAAGTGCAGAAACAGAGTACTGGTACTTCTCCTCCGAAAAAATGCTCATGTTACTGACAAATTCAAATGGCCTCGTAATAGTTATTACCTGTTCATCACCATTTGGTGTTCTCCTGTACAGTTTAACAAGACCGCTTTTCAGATATTTAAAGTTACTGATTTTTTCACCTTCATGATTTATTATCTCCCCTTTATGAAAGAACTGTTCCTCTTTGTGATCACACAGGTCCTCGACTGATGAATCATCAAGGTAGGAAAATACTACATCCCGGAAATCACAACTGGCACATGAACAGGGCTTCTTCTTTTCGTTCACTTTTTTTTAATTTTTCACAAATTTACCAAATTCCTGATCACATTATCATTTTTCAATTTGTTTTATTGCCAAATTTGGGTCTAATTTGAAACTCAAAAATTAGAAATATCGATTTTTTTAGAGATGATCTACAGAACTGATTACCATGTGCATTCCTCTTTCAGTGACGGAAGATCCGTCCCCGAAGATTATATTGCACCGGCAGAGGCTGCGGGTCTCAGTGAGATTGGATTTTCCGAACATCTTTCTCTTTTCAAGAACAATGAAGACTGGAATGCAGATCCTATAAACATTTCTTCTTATATAAGTTACATTGAAAACCTTCGGAATAATACAAAAAATATAAAAATTAAAATTGGTCTTGAAGTTGATTTTTTTGCGGGGAAAGAAAAAGATACTTTTGCCTACCTGAATTCTCTGCCACTGGATTATATTATCGGTTCGGTGCATTATCTGGGCGAAAAAACCGTAGATGCCGGTCCTGAATTTTATAAGGAAAAAAGTCTGGACAGACTATTTGAATCATATTTCAAATCCGTAATTGCCGCCTCCGCATCAGGCCTTTTCGATATAATCGGTCATTGCGATTTAATAAGAATATACGGATATAAATCTTCCTCTGATCTGACACCACTCTACAGAGAGCTTGCTAAAACCATGAAAGATCATAATGTGGTATTTGAAGTGAATACAAACGGGAGAAACCGTCCTCTTGCTGATTTCTATCCCGATCGTAAGTTTCTTCATATATTCAGGGAAGAAAATGTTCCCGTTTGCGTTAATTCAGATGCACATATGCCTTCACGTGTCGGACAGTACTTCGAAGAAGCCTATGAATTGCTTAGGTATACAGGATTTACAGAAATGGCGACATTTGATAAAAGAGTGAGAAGGATGGTGCCCTTTTGAAAATATAATCCTTTCAGCTTCAAAGGGCAAATCAAAAATAGCAGTAAAGTTCCAGGCTCACCCTGGCAATATGGCAGGACCGGTTTTCATGGTAAGGACAATCAGAAAATGAAAAGGTTCCCGCAGATTGCGCAGATTTTCGCAGAAAACAATCAGCGTCAATCTGCGCGATCAGCGGGACAATTGAATATTAAAAAATCAGGACAATATATGTTCGAGAAAAATCTTAAGCCCAATTGCAATTAATAAAAGCCCCCCTATTATCTCAACTTTATTTCCAAGTCTTTTCCCGGCAGATTTTCCTATCCTGATGGCTGTCATTGAAGCAAGGAAAGTGACTATACCTATAACTATTCCCGCTTCCCAGATCCTTACATCAAGAAGAGCGAAGCTTATACCTACGGCAAATGCATCGATACTTGTACCGATGGCTATCGTTAAAAGCACTATCGGGCTGTTGAAATTCCTGGTCTCTTCTTCTTTGGTTCTTTTCATCCCTTCAACAATCATTTTTATTCCAAGGAAAGCCAGTAACCCCAGGGCTATCCAATGGTCAGTAGCTTTTAATGCATTTGAAATAATAGACCCGAGAAAATACCCAGCAACTGTCAGACCTCCCTGGAATACTGCAAGCACAATTGCAATCCATGATGCCTGTCTGAATATGATTCCACTCTGTATAACGCCATAGGATAATGACACAGCAAATGTGTCGAATGACAAACCGAGAGCGATAACCAGAATAGTAAAATAGTCCATGGTGCAATTGTAAGAAGCGCAAATATAATATAAATCATCACTCAAAATATTTCGAAATTGATTGTATATATTTGAACGCTATAACAGTGAATAGTATGAGAGCTGTGATCCAACGTGTAAAGAGGGCGTCTGTTACAATAAATAAAAAGATCAAATCTGAAATTGGTTTTGGTTTGCTGGTCCTTGTCGGGATTGAAGAAAATGATGATATATCAGATATTGACTGGTTATGCAGTAAAATTGTTCAGCTCCGGATTTTTAACGACAGCAGTGATATAATGAACCTTTCGGTTCTGGATGTTGGTGGAAATATCCTTGCTATCAGTCAGTTTACACTTCATGCAAAAACAAAAAAAGGGAACAGGCCATCTTACATCCGGGCCGCTCACCCCGGGATTGCAATTCCTTTGTATGACAAGTTTGTAAGCAGACTGAGCCAGCTTATGGGCAAAGAGGTTGGTACCGGTGAATTTGGTGCTATGATGGATGTTGAGCTGGTTAATGATGGTCCGGTAACAATAATTATTGATACTAAGGAAAAGGAATAATAAGAAGTTTGGAGTGAGCTAAAGTTTGGAGTGCCTAAAGTAAAAGAAAAGTTTGGAGTGAGGCACTCTAGGCACTTTAGGCACTCTAGGCACTTTAGTCACTCTAGGCACTTTAGTCACTTTTATTATGAAAATATCATGAATTCTGAATCAGGTGAAAGTAATTCGTTTAAGAAGTCGGTACTGCTTGTTTCGACTTTTGCTGCTTTTCTCACCCCGTTTTTGACCTCTGCAGTGAATCTTGCCTTACCTTCAATAGGTAGTGATCTTCATGCGAATGCAATAAATCTGGGATGGGTAATCAGTAGTTTTATCTTAACATCAGCTATTTTTCTGTTACCATTTGGAAGGCTTGGAGATATAATCGGAAGAAAGAAGATTTTCACTACCGGAATAGTGCTGTTTACGATATCGACTTTTCTTATAGTCTTCTCTCAAAGTATCATCTCCCTGATAATCCTCAGGATATTCCAGGGTTTTTCCAGCGCTATGATCTTTGGTACCAGTATGGCAATTCTCACATCTGTTTTTCAGCCCGGGGAAAGGGGAAGGGCAATAGGTATAAATATTACGGCTACATATCTCGGATTATCTCTTGGACCAGTTATCGGGGGTCTTTTAACTCACTATTTCGGATGGAGAAGCATTTTTGCCTTTCTTGTCCCTTTTGGAATAGTTTCAATAGTATTGATTAAGACAAAAATCAAAACGGAGTGGGCAGAAGCAGTGGGTGAAAAATTTGACTGGCGAGGATCGGTAATTTATGGAATAGCACTAGCATCATTCATGTACGGCTTTTCACGGCTTCCTTCGTCTTTGGGCTGGATTTGCATTACGACAGGTATCGTTATGGCCGTGATCTTTTTGTATGTTGAGAACAGGATCAGTAATCCGGTCTTCGATATTCGTCTGATTCTGAGAAATAGAATCTTTGCGTTTTCAGGTATAGCGGCACTCATAAACTATTCTGCAACAAGTGCAATAGGCTTTTTTATCAGTCTTTATCTTCAATACCTGAAAGGTCTTGATGCCCGGACTGCCGGTCTGATTATGATCTCGCAACCTATAGCAATGACTCTGCTGTCACCATTAGCGGGGAAATTATCTGATAAGAAAAACCCCGGAGCCATTGCCTCGGCCGGGATGGGGATCACAGCATCGGGACTTGTAATGCTCTGTTTCATCAGGGAAACCACACCGGATTATTTAATTGTTCTATTGCTCATTCTTATGGGCGTCGGGTTTGGTCTTTTTTCCTCTCCTAATTCCAATGCAATAATGAGTTCAGTAGAAAAACGTCATTTAGGAGTAGCATCAGGGGTTGTTGGTACCATGAGAGTGGTTGGACAGATGATGAGTATGGGTATAGCAATGATGCTTATTTCTTTATTTATTGGAAAACAAACTATTACTCCTGCCACTTACCCCGGGTTGATTAGTGCTATGAGAACAGGTTTTGTAATCTTTTCAATATTGTCTGTTTTTGGAATTTTTGCCTCCCTTGCCAGGCATGAGAAGCAGGGAAACCTAACTTAATATTCTATTTAAATGCGTTTTGAAAACAAAAAGCATTATATTAACCCCGTACTTTATTGAATCAGTGTAATAACTTAACAAATAATTACATGACAAAACTATATCAAAAACTGATCAAATCATGTCCATCGGATAACGAAATCAAAAAGGGGATTAAAAAAGTCTCCTCCACTTTCCCGGCTATTCCCGATAAGCATCTCCTGATGAGTCTTTTGAATCTTATTGATCTTACCAGCCTTAATACTACTGATAATAAAAGCCATATTTTACATTTTACAGGAAAGGTAAATAGCTTCTCCGGGCGTTTTTCAAACATTCCGAACGTTGCCGCTATCTGTGTATATCCGAATTTTACAGCAGTTGTAAAAGAGAAACTGACAGCGAGAAATGTTAAGATTGCTGCTGTTGCAGGAGCTTTTCCTACCTCCCAGACATTCAGAAGTATAAAGGTAACCGAATGTAAAATGGCTGTTGAAGCCGGAGCTGATGAGATTGATATTGTCATTCCGGTTGGCGCCTTTCTCGGAAATGATTTTGCATCTGTTGCCGACGAAATAAGGGAAATAAAAGGAGCGATAGGGAACAGACAGCTTAAGGTTATTATTGAATCTGGCCTTTTGGGTGATCCCGAACGTATTTTCGTTGCCTCCATGATTGCAATGGATGCCGGAGCAGATTTTATTAAGACATCAACAGGAAAGACAACCGTTTCTGCAACACCCGAAGCTGCATTCGTCATGTGCCGGGCAATTTCAGATTTCTATTCAGAAACAGGGATCAGGGTCGGGTTTAAAGCTGCCGGCGGAATAGTTACTCCGGCAGATGCAATTACTTATTATCAGATTGTTAAATACTGCCTTGGAGAAGAGTGGCTGAATAATTCGCTGTTCAGAATCGGTGCAAGCAGACTGGCAAATAATATCCTTTCAGAAATATCAGGTTGCGAGAGCAATCATTTTTAAAATCCCGCTGAAGATGATAATCTCCGGTACAGACTTACAGCAAGATACCGTCCCCCGCAAGATTGTTATTAATCAGGATTCCATGAGGACAAAATCCGATTCAGCATCGGTTGTCCTGCCTGTTCAGACGAAAGATTCCGTAAAACACAATTTAATTATAATCCCTCAAAAGACCCTTGTTGAGAATACTGATACCATTTCAGTCTGCACAAGGAATATAATCGCAGACGTCACATTTTATGATTCAGAAAATATTACTCTGAAAATTAAAGAGGGATCAAGTAAACAGTTCCCCTACATCTATATTGAAAAAGTCAGGCAAAAAGAGACGGAAGCAAGAATATTCCTTATAAAACATCTTAAAACCGGCATGGAAATGCCGGCACAACCATTTCATAGTGACTGGAGGATAATAATTATTCTTATTGTCGCCATTTTTTATTCTTTAATCAAAGCAACCGTTAAAAAGGTACTTCCCGATGTTACCCGGTTTTTCATTGTCAAAGGAAAAAACGATTCAGTCTCACGCGACATCGGGGGATTGTTTAATTGGCAATCAACTCTTCTAAACCTGATTTCGTTTTTTATTATAGGGCTGTTTGTCTATTCTGCAGCATCTTATTATAACTTCATACCACCCGATTCCAAAGGGATAGTCTTCTGGCTGATTTCTCTGGGAATAGTTATTGGTGTTATTACTTTGAGGCACATCATCTGTATGATAACCGGCGCTGTAAGCGGAGAAGAAGACGCATTCAGGGACTATCTGCTGGGTATTTACCAGTCGTACAGGTTAGGGGCATTCATTCTTCTTATCGTAATTATTCTTATGTCATATACAATAAATTTCCCTGTCAGAGATTATGTCCTTTCAGGGATAATTATTCTGGGTTTAATGTATCTTTTAAGTGTAATCAGGTTATTCGTAATATTTCTAAACAGGAATATTTCAATATTCTATTTGATTTTATACCTTTGTGCGCTGGAAATTCTGCCTGTTTTAGTCGCAGTTAAGTATTATAAAGGTCTTGTTTAGATTGGCTTGGGTTACTTTGAAAGTTAAACTTAAACCGTAAAGAGTTGAAAATAAGGAAGATTTTAGTATCGCAGCCAGAACCACTGAATCCGAAATCTCCATATTTCGAACTGGCAAGAAAATATAATCTGAAAGTTGATTTTAAACCATTCAATCAGGTTGAAGGCATTTCTTCCAAAGATTTCCGTCAACAAAAAATAAATATCCTTGACTTTACTGCAGTCATCTTTACCAGCAAAACCGGGATTGATCACTTTTTCAGAATATGTAATGAATTACGAAATGTCGTACCTGATACAATGAAATATTTCTGTATTACAGAGAATGTAGCATTTTATCTCCAGAAATACATTGTATACCGAAAGCGTAAAATATTTCATGGGAAAGCTAAGTTTCAGGATCTTATTGATGTTATAATCAAACACAAGGAAGACAATTTCTTTGTTCCTCTCTCAGAACCCCATAATGCTGAAATCCCGGAATCGCTTGACAAAAACAGTATCCGTTATACAATTGGCACTCTTTATAGAACTATCAGTACTGATTTTTCTAATCTTAAGGAATTCGATTATGATATCCTTGTTTTTTATAGCCCTTCAGGAATAAAATCGTTGAAAGAGAATTTCCCTGGATTTGTCCAGGGCGAAATTAAAATTGCCGCCTTCGGACCAACAACTGCTTCAGCTGTTGAAAACGAAGGGCTGAGACTCGACATAAACGCCCCAAATCCAAAAGCGCCGTCAATGACAATGGCACTTGACGATTTTCTCAAAGAATACAACAAAAACATCAGGTAATTTTCACCATACTGATTTGGTACGGACGTTGCATGCAACGTCCGTACACATATAAAATGAGTACCAGCAGAGAAACATTTGATAAGTCTGAAAGACTATGCAGCAGAAAAATCATCGAGTCTCTGTTTGAAAACGGAAATATTTTCCACAATACTGTTTTTAAAGTGGTGTGGGACATAAGTAAGATTACGCTTCCTGCTCCCGCCCAGGTTACTTTCAGTGTATCAAAAAAAGGCTTCAGGCTGGCTGTCACCAGGAATCTGATCAAAAGAAGAATGAGAGAAGCCTACCGGAAAAACAAAAATTCACTTTACGATCATCTCATTTCGCAAAATATTCAGATTGCTTTCGTTGTTATTCTTAAAGGCAATTCGGTACCGGGTTATGTAACGGTTGAAAAAGCTGTTAAAGAGACAATTAACAAACTGATTGTACTGACAAGCCCGAAGCCGGAAGCCGGAAGTCGGAAGTCCGAAGCGGAAGCCGGAAGACATGAGTATGAAGACTAACATTAGATTGAACTTGTTACTTCGGACTTCCGGCTCTAATAATTGTTAAATATGTCTTAATTATTTGCTTATCAAAAGGCTTCCCGATTTTTCTTTCTATTTTTGCCGTCTTAATTAAGCAGTATATATTATGAAAAAGATACGTCCCGGAAAATTTATCATTATTGTTTCACTCTTACTGGTTGTCGGAATCAGTACTGGGTTCCTGTTAAATCAGGAAACCCACGATTTCAGGATAGCTAAAAATCTTGACATATTCTTCTCTATGTTCAAGGAACTGAATACATTCTATGTGGATGAAATCGATCCTGATAAAGTAATTAAGGCAGGAATGGACAATATGCTAAAAACACTTGATCCGTATACTGTATATTTTCCTGAAGCTGAGGCTGATGAATTCACGATCCTGATCTCAGGGAAATATGGTGGGATCGGCTCGCTTGTCCGGCCTTCCGGTGATTTTGTTATTATTAATGATGTATATAAGGGGTATCCTGCTGATAGAGCCGGGATAAAACCCGGAGATCTTCTGAAAAAAGTTGACGGTATTTCTCTAAAGGGATTAAGTACTGAAAAAGTAAGCGAAAAACTTAAAGGTAATCCGGGCACTGATATAAATATCACAATAGAAAGAAATGGAAAGGAAACTGATTATCCGCTAAAACGTGAAAAAATCATAATGCAATCTGTTCCCTACTACGGTATGATCGATTCAAAAACAGGGTATATACGCTTTACCAATTTCACACAAAACTGTATAGACGAAGTAAAGACAGCTGTTAATACTTTAAAAGATAAAAATGTTCAGCAGATCATTCTTGATCTTCGAGGAAATCCGGGTGGCCTGCTAACTGAAGCCGTTGAAATCGTAAATCTTTTTGTCGCCGAAGGAAATGAAGTTGTATCAACAAAAGGGAAAGTAAAAGAGTTTGACGAAAACTACAAAACAACTAAGCAACCTATAGCAGAAGGAATCCCTCTTGTAGTAATAATTAACAGGGGATCAGCCTCCGCTTCAGAGATAGTGGCCGGTGCCATACAGGATCTCGACAGAGGTGTAATTGTTGGGCAGCGGTCATATGGAAAGGGTTTGGTACAGATCACCCGTCCGTTAAGTTATAATACCCAGCTTAAGGTTACCACAGCTAAATATTATATCCCAAGCGGCAGGTGCATCCAGGCACGCGACTTCTCACATCCTAATGAGGATGGAAGTGTAGGTATTATCCCTGATTCACTCATATCTGAATTTAAAACAAAAAACGGCCGGATAGTAAAAGACGGAGGCGGTATCACTCCTGATATAGAAATATTGCCTGATCCTTTAAGCCAGATATCTTCGGAATTATATATCCGTTATTACATCTTTGATTTCGCAACCAACTATTTTTGGAATCATCCCGATATTAAATCTCCTGATCAATTTGCATTTACGGATCAGGATTATGCCGATTTTAAAGCATTTCTGATCAAACGTAATTTTAATTATAAAACGGTGACTGAGGAGTCTCTTAATGAACTAATATCCAATGCCAGGAAAGAAAAGTATTACGATATTCATAAGGAGCTCTTTGATGATCTGCAGAAAGATATTGCCCATAATCTCGACCAGGACCTCACAATGTTCAGAGGTGAAATATCTGATCTTCTTGAAGATGAAATTATTGGCCGGTATTTCTATGAAGGAGGAGCAATTGCATGGACAATACGAACCGATAAACAGATTTTGAAGGCTCGCGATATTCTGAATAATAAAGAAGAATACAGCTCAATAATCAAAGGAACAGCCGGATCTATTTTAGTCACTAAAAAAGATATTCAAAAAATCACCAAAACAGATAATCAGGTGAACAGAAGGAACATTGAACCAATTTAATCTTATCTGGATTTGCCGTTTGTAAAACACGGGTGATTTTTATTTCCATTGATGGGTATCATCATCAAAGATCTCTTTCTTCCATACCGGCAGTTTGTCTTTGATCAGCTCTACAGATAAACTGCAGGCCTGGAATGCCTGAAGCCGGTGGCCGGCAGAAACAATTACAACCAAAGATATTTCACCTGCACTTATAACACCTGTGGAATGAATTATTTCAATTGATCTGACATCTCCGAATTGCGATAAAATTTGCTTTTTAATATTTTCCACCTCAACATTGACCATGCTTTCATAAGCCGAATATTCTATTGCCTTTACCTTTTTCCCATCGATTATGTCGGCCCTTACCTGCCCGAGAAAGATCATATGGCCCCCGCAATCGGTATTCTCCCCGATTTTTTCTATAAGATGGGATATTAATTTTTGTGATACAGGTCCGTTTGTTAAATATTTTGCCCTCATGATTTTCAAACTAAGTTTTATGATCTCTCAACCACCGGCAAATGGAGGCATAAATGCAACCTCATCACCTGAATTCAGCAACAGGTCTTTGTCAGTAATCTCATTGTTAAGGGAGA
The DNA here is from genome assembly GCA_963725785.1 of uncultured Bacteroidales bacterium. GTDB lineage: Bacteria > Bacteroidota > Bacteroidia > Bacteroidales > VadinHA17 > LD21. Next base: position 253,811 of record CAVRZV010000006.1, read on the forward strand.
TAGAAAAGTTATAATGCACTATTTCCGGGAATTCATCCTGAATCCTGAGCTTAAGATCATTAATTGATTTCACATTATTATAGTGTTTAAATCCGGTTCCTGTAACCTCCGCCAAAACACCAAAGAAAAATACTTTGACTTCCATAATTGCACTTTTTTAGCATTGCTTTTTTTTGCCTCCTTCTTCAGTTTTACCCCCTAAATCCCCCCAGGGGGGACTTTGAAATCCTTTTCTTCCAGCCCCCCCTTGGGGGGGTTGGGGGTCTTAAAGCTTCCATTAAGAGCGTGGGTCCGAAGAGTCAGGGGTCAATGAGCCTCAAACCAGTTATTGCCTGTACCCCAATCGACCTTTAATGGTATATCAAGTTTAACTGCATTTGACATTTCGTACAGGACCAGTTCCTTCAGTTTTTCAAGTTCTGATTCTACAACTTCGAATATTAGTTCGTCATGTACCTGCAGGATCATTTTTGATGACAATTTTTCAGATTTCATCCTCTCAGATATTCTTATCATTGCAATCTTAATGACATCTGCAGCACTGCCCTGGATCGGAGCGTTAATTGCATTTCTTTCAGCGTTTCCCCTTACGACCTGGTTTCGGGAGTGAATATCACGAAGATATCTTTTCCGTCCGAACATTGTTGTCACATATCCTGCATCCCTGGCTTTTTTAATACTTTCATCCATATAGATTTTAACACCCGGATACGAATTGAAATAGCCATCTATAAGCTCTTTTGCCTCTTTCCTGCCAATATTCAACCTTTCCGAAAGTCCGAAAGATGAAATTCCATAAATGATCCCGAAATTTGCAGTTTTTGCCCGGCTTCGCATTTCCCTGGTAACATCTTTGATCTCTACTCCGAAAATTTTTGCAGCAGTGGCTGCGTGAATATCATTTCCGGAAAGAAAATCGGCAATCATACTTTTATCCTTGCTGAGATGAGCCATCAGCCTGAGCTCTATCTGTGAATAGTCAGCCGAAAAGAAAACATGCCCTTTTTCCGGAACAAAGGCTTTTCTTATTTCTCTTCCCCTTTCGTCTCTGACCGGAATATTCTGAAGGTTTGGATTGTTTGAGCTTAGCCGGCCTGTCGAGGCAACCGCCTGGTTGAAAGAGGTATGAATCCTTCTGGTTTTTTTATCCACAAGAAGTGGAAGTGCCTCAACATAAGTTGACAGGAGTTTTTTAAGTCCTCTGTATTCCAATACCTTCTCAATGATCGGATGTTTGCTGGTCAGCCGTTGCAGAATTTCTTCATTGGTGATGAACTGCTTTGTTTTAGTTATCCTGGCATTTTCGTCAAGTTTAAGTCTTATAAAAAGAATATCACCAAGCTGTTTTGGTGATGAAATATTAAATTCTGTGCCAGCCAGTTTATATATCTCTTTTTCAAGAGAGATAATATCCTCACGTAGATTTATGGTGATTGCTTTCAGATCTTCAAGATCCAATATAACTCCATTCCTTTCCATCGTTGCAAGCACACTTATCAATGGCATTTCAATATTATTTGCAAGATCGGCTAATCCTTCTGTCTTAATCCTGGGTTCAAAGACCTTCTTTAATTGATAGGTCACATCAGCATCTTCAACAGCATATTCCATAAGCTTATCAACAGGAACGGACCTCATATTTTTCTGACTGTTTCCTTTTTCCCCGATAAGCGATTCAATATGTACCGGACTATAACCAAGATAAGATTCTGATAATAAGTTCATGTTATGTCTCATATCAGGTTCCAGAAGATAATGAGCAATCATTGTATCGAATAAAGGTCCTTTAACTTCAATGCCATAATTGGCAAGTACCTGGATATCAAATTTCATGTTCTGACCTATCTTCAGAGTGCCGGGATTTTCGAAAACCGGTCTGAGAATTTCCAGAATTGCTTTTGTTTCAGTTTGTGATTCAGGGAAATGAATAAAGTATCCGGAACCTTTTTCCCATGAAAAAGTCAAAGCAACAAGCTCAGCATCAAGAGGATTAATACTTGTGGTTTCACTGTCAAAACAAAACTCTTTAAGGTTATTGATCTTTCTTACAAACTCAACTATGTCGGAGCTGCTTTCAAGCTGCATATAGTTGTGGTCAACAGTATCTATTGAAGTTTTCTCAGTAATTGGGGAAATTGTTTCGGCTCCAAAAAGTGTACCCTGATAAGATTCTGTTTCAGGAGCAAATAGCTGTTGAGTATCTCTGGGGGTTTCAGATTTGTTTATTTCAGCAAGTATCTGATCTCCTTTTGTCTTGAATTCCAGCTCATTAAAGAGAACTTTAAGTTTAGCAGGGTCGGGTACTTCCAATTCAAGAGCAGTTTCATTCAATTCAACAGGTACGTTCTGTTCTATAGTAACAAGCTTTTTCGAAAACTCAATCTGCTCCCTGTTATTCTCAATTATCTCTTTAAGTTTCCCCTTTAATTTATCAGTATTTCTGAATAGCTCTTCGACACTTCCATATTCGGAAATCAGCTTCATAGCTGTTTTGGGACCAACACCGGGTGCTCCGGGAATATTATCTGCAGAATCGCCCATTAACGCAAGAACATCTATTACCTGCTCCGGTCGCTGAACACAGAATTCTTTTTTTATATCATCAACCCCCCACAGAATTGATTCATTTCCGCTTCTTGATGGTTTCAACATAAAAACAGTACCGGAAACCAGCTGGGCATAATCCTTATCAGGGGTCATCATATAAGTTGTAAAACCCTTTTCAGAAGCTTTCCTGGCAAGAGTCCCAATTACATCATCAGCCTCAAACCCCGGACAATCAATAACCGGTATTTTATAGGCTTCTATCAGTCTTTTTATATAAGGTACTGCCTTTTTTATATCTTCAGGAGTCTCGTCACGATTGGCTTTGTATTCCTTATACATCTCGTGTCTGAAGGTCGGGGTGGGAGTATCAAAAACTACTGCTATATGCGTTGGTTTTTTTTTCTGGAGCACCTCTTCAAGAGCCAGAAGGAACCCGAAAATTGCTGAGGTGTTCAGCCCTTTGGAGGTTATCCTCGGGTTCTTGATAAATGCATAATATGCACGGAAAATAAGTGCATAAGCATCAAGCAGGAATAGCTTCTTGGTGTTATTTTCTGTCATCTGAATAATTCTTATATAAATTTATAATTTAGTTTGGAGTGCCTAGAGTACCTAAAGTGCCTAGAGTTGCTATTAAAATGGAAAATTACATTTTTTTAACTTTAAGTACTCCAAACTTTAGGCACTCTAAACTTCCTATACATTATCACCCGCAAACCATTCTGCGAAAGAAGTTGCAGTTTCGTAGAGTTTAAGACTGTGTAATTTAACCCGGGAAGGAAGCTGGGTCGCAATCCTTACGGCAAAATCAGCGACCAGATTTTCACAGGTTGGCTGATAGCCGACCACTACAGTATTTCCGAACATATTTTTAAACAGCTCTGTCTTATCCTTATCCACACTGTTGCTCAACACCACCGAATGATCAAAAACATTAATTATCACCTTCTTAACTATATCTTTCAGTTCGCTAAAGTCAATCACCATTCCATTCTTAGGATTATCAGGATTGTCCTCGGGAATTCCTGATACTGTTACAAAAAGCCGGTATGAGTGGCCATGAACATTTCTGCACGGACCATCGTAGTTCCATAGTACATGTGCCATTTCAAAAGGGAATTCCTTTGTCACTCTAATTAAATTATTCATAAATATGCACTTGAAAATAATATACAATATTAACCATTCTGACTGATAAAAGGTTTAAAGTTACATCATGGTTTTTTACTTATAAGCTAATATTATGAATTCAGAATGCAGTTGAAATCAATAATTCAGTACCTTTGCGTTTTATTATGGGCTAAAGAATAGACGATAATGGAAGAAAACCATATCAGGCTGACATTCCCCGCAATGTTTAATGAGACTTTGAGAAAGTATGGGAAGCATAATGCGTATGCATTTGTCGGAGAAGAACCAAAGACGTATGAAACAGTAAATAAGGAGGTTCTGGCTTTAATAGCTTTTCTGGAAAAATATGAGATTTGCCCCGGGGATAAAGTGGCAATTCTGAGTTTAAATATGCCGAACTGGGGTGTTGCCTTCTTTTCTGTAACGTTTATGGGTGCAGTGGTAGTGCCAATTCTTCCTGATTTTTCAAATACTGAAGTTGCTAATGTTCTTGAACACTCAGGCGCAAAAGCTATTTTTATATCAACCTCTTTACTATCACGGATTGAAGGATCTAAACCGGAAACCCTTAAAACGGCCATTCAGATTGAGGATTTTTCTATTATTTTCTCAGGGAAGGACTCCGGAAAATTCGATCCTTCTGAGCTTCCTGAAAAATATTATACGGTTGAAGAAGAAGATCTTGCGTCAATTATCTACACTTCAGGAACAACAGGTCGTTCCAAAGGAGTAATGCTGACACATAAGAACATCTCTTTTAATGCTTTAAAAGGTCGGGGGATACAGACAATTGATGAGAATGACCGTTTTTTATCCGTGCTTCCGCTATCGCATACGTATGAAAATACTCTGGGCCTGATCTTGCCGATGCTATGTGGATCGTGTGTCTATTATCTCAGAAAACCACCAACTCCTGCAGTTCTTATTCCTGCAATGGCTGAAGTAAAACCCACATTAATGCTCACTGTACCTCTGATAATTGAAAAAATCTATTTTAATAAAATATTACCGGCATTCAGGGATAAACTGGCCCTGAAGATCTTATACAGGATTCCCTTCCTCAGAAAAAAATTGAATGGTGCTGCGGGCAAAAAGCTTCTTAAAACATTTGGTGGCAAGCTTAAGTTTTATGGTATTGGGGGCGCCAAACTCAACAAAACAGTTGAGAGATTCCTTATTGAAGCAAAGTTCCCATATGCGATCGGTTATGGTCTTACTGAAACGTCTCCCCTGCTTGCCGGAGCAAATCCCCAAAGATCTGTATTTGAATCAACAGGACCAGCCTTAGATGGCATTGAGCTGAAAATTAATAACCCCGATAAAAAAACAGGAGAAGGTGAGATCTGGGCCAGAGGACCAAACGTGATGAAAGGATATTATAAAGAACCCGAGATGACTAAAGAGGTTCTTACTCCCGACGGATGGTTTAAAACCGGTGACCTTGGAACACTTGACAGGAATAACAATCTTTACATAAAGGGAAGATTAAAAAATATGATTGTCGGGGCAAGCGGAGAAAATATTTATCCTGAGGAAATTGAATCAATCATAAATAATTTCAGGTTTGTTGTGGAGTCGCTGGTCGTTCAGAAAAAAGGGAAGCTGGTTGCACTGGTTCATATTAACATGGAAGAACTGGAAAAGAAATATCAGGTTCTTAAACAGGATATGACCCGGCAGAAACAGGATATGACCCGGCAGGTTGAAGATAAGGTTGATGAGGTGCTTGCTGAATTACAGGAATATGTTAACTCACAGGTAAATAAGTTCAGCCAGATTCAGAAAGTTGTACTTCATCCGGTACCTTTCCAGAAGACAGCAACACTGAAGATAAAGAGGTTTCTGTATACCTGATATACCCCCTTTGTCGCTTCGCGACATCTCTCCTTATGGTGATTTAATAATGGGATAGATTCCCCCACTGCCGCTTTGCGGCATCTCCCCCAAAGGGGGAGAAAAATCACTTCCGTTTATGGAATTTCTCCCCCTACCAGGGGGAGTGGCCGAAGAGCCTGCCCCGCTTCGGCGGGGCCGAGGGGGTATGTCTAATAACAGAAACTCCCTTCAAGATATCTAGTTACCCTTTCACTGCCGCCTTATATCTCCTGTTTACTTCATTCCAGTTTACGACATTCCAGAATGCATCGATATAATCGGCTCTTTTATTCTGATATTTCAGATAATATGCATGCTCCCAAACGTCCAGCGTAAGCAACGGAGTACCTTTAACAGGTGATATATCCATTAGCGGGTTGTCCTGATTAGGACTACTGGCTATAGCCAGATTCTTGTCTGCCCCGAGAAATAACCAGGCCCATCCACTTCCAAAACGTGTTTTGGCTGAGGTATTAAATGTTTCCTTAAACTTATCAAACGAACCAAAAACTTTTATCAGCGCTGCCGATAAGTCAGAAGAGGGTCCGGCAGATCCTATACCAAGGTTATTCCAGAAAAATAAATGGTTGTAGTAACCTCCTCCATTATTTCTCACAGCATCGCTTTGTTTTGACATAGTGGCAAAAATGTCGCTGAGGGGCTTTCCTTCAAGAGGGGTGCCTTTTATTGCATTTAAGAAATTGGTATAATATGCCCTGTGGTGTTTGTCATAATGAATCTCCATCGTTCTGGCATCGATGTATGGTTCAAGGGCATTGTAAGCAAATGGTAATGAGGGAAATTCAGATGCCGGGACTCCTTCAATTCCGGAAGTTTTTACCGGTACCTGGATACTACCAAAGACCTTTGGTCCAATGAAGGATGCTGCAGTCAGCAATCCAATTGATTTGAAAAATTTTCGTCTTTCCATTTTTTCGTTTTTTCTTTATAACATCTAATTTTATTTTTTGTTCACACTTTAGAGAACGAAACCAAACAGTTAAGGATTTTTGACATAAGTAGACAGATTCCCAAAATATTCTTACATTTATGGTAGGCATTTTGGCTACAACCGCTTAGTATTAAATTCATTAAATATGAAAAAAATCACTACTCTCGGAAGAATTCTTTTCGCAATTCCATTTGCACTTTTCGGGATTAATCATTTCCTGATGACAGACTATTATCTCGGGGTATTGACTTCTTTTGTCCCTCTCGGAGCATATACGATTATCCTTACAGGTATTATGCTTATTGCTGCCAGCATAAGTATAATTACTAAAAAATTCGTGCGCTTTTCCACAATAATGCTATCAATTCTTCTTTTTATTTTTATTGTTACAATACATATTCCTCATCTTTTTACCGATGCCGACAAAACGGCTACAATAATTGCGCTTTTAAAAGATATCTCACTTATGGGAGGATCATTAATGATAGCAGGTATATATTCTGAGGAAGAAGAACTCACAAAAAAATAGCCGGTATCAGTGAAGAACAGTTGAAATACATTGTACGACATACGCTTTCTCAGGAAGCAATTGAACAAAAAAAAATAATAACTTTATAGACTAATTTATTCAATACTTTGATATGAATAAAGCAATACTTCTTCTAATATTCAGTATTTGTCTGTCAATTGTAAATTCTTTTTCTCAAACAGCGCTGTTCAATCAACAGATGCAGGTTGGCTTCGAGGAAAAACAGGGGCAGTATGCTGATCTCAATGTAAAACTTGTTAATGAGGCCGGCGACACAGTTCGTTTAAAGGATGTGATCAATAAACCAACTATCCTTAATCTGGTTTATTTTCAGTGCGCGGGAACGTGCAGCCCTCTGATGTGGGGTATTTCTAAATTCATTGATGGAGTGGATCTTCAACTTGGAAAAGATTATGAAGTTGTAACAATCAGTTTTGATCCCACTGAAAGAATTGGGTTGGGTATAAATAAAAAAGCCAGCTACATAAGCACTATGAAGAAAAAAGAGGATGCAAAGAACTGGCTTTTCTTTGTATCTGACAGTATTGACCTTGCCAGATTAACACAATCTGTCGGTTTTAACTACGAAAAGGTAAATGATCAGTTTATACATGCAACAGGATTGATCGCACTTGCAGCTGACGGCAAGATTATACGTTACCTGCGGGGTATTGACTTTCTTCCCTTTGATATTAAAATTACTATGATCGAAGCAGCAAAAGGAAAGATCGGGCCAAGTATAAATCGTCTTCTGGCAATTTGCTATGGTTACGACAGTAAAGGAAATCAGTTTGTATTTAATGTAACCCGGGTTTCAGCAATAGTAATTTTGTTCTTTGTGGTTTTAATATTTTTAGTTCTGGCATTTTCCCGTATAAAATTAAAAACCAAGGTAAACAAATGAATACCCGCCCAGGAATTGTGGAACCCAGCTTTCTTGAGAATAATGGAAAATATAAAGGACTCTTTTCCTGGATATTCTCAACGGATCATAAAAGAATCGCATTATTGTATCTGTTTTCGATACTTTCATTTTTTGCCATAGGCGCTACCCTGGGGTTATTGATGAAGTTTGAACTTATTGCCCCTGGTAAAACAATTATGTCAGCCCAGGCATATAATGCGTTTTTCACTCTTCACGGGATTACAATGATATTTGCAGTTGTAATACCTGGATTGCCGGCTGTATTTGGTAACTTCCTCTTGCCCATTATGATCGGAGCAAAAGATGTTGCATTTCCCAGGATTAACCTCCTCTCGTGGTATCTTTATGTTACGGGTGTTTCACTTGTTTTGATATCACAATTTGCAGGTCAGGGACCTCCGGATACCGGTTGGACATTCTATGCACCATACAGCTTCCGGACAACAGGTAATATGCTTCCGGCTGTATTTGGAGCTTTTGTTCTTGGCTTTTCATCGATTCTTACCGGATTGAACTTTTTAGTTACTATTCACAGGATGCGTGCCCCCGGAATGACCTGGCTGAAAATGCCATTATTTCCCTGGTCCTTGTACGCTACAGCCTGGGTTCAATTACTTGCCACGCCGATTATCGGGATTACGCTTCTTATGGTAGTTGCTGAAAGGACACTACACATAGGTTTTTTTGACCCCACTCTTGGTGGAGATCCCCTTCTTTATCAGCATTTATTCTGGACTTACAGTCATCCTGCCGTTTATATTATGATATTGCCTGCTATGGGAGCAATTTCTGAAATAATTACAACTTTTGCGCACAAAACAATATTCGGCTATAAATTCATGGTTGTTTCAGTTCTTGCAATTGCATTTGTTGGTTACTTCGTTTGGGGCCACCACATGTTTACTTCCGGAATGAGCGGTACAGCTCTTTATACCTTTTCACTTCTGACTTTTCTCGTTGCCATCCCCAGCGCAATAAAAGTTTTTAACTGGATAGCTACAATGCATAAAGGCTCTATTGATCTTCAAACTCCATTCTACTGGGCCATGGCTTTTATCTTCGTGTTTATGATTGGTGGGTTTTCAGGACTTATTCTGGGCTCCCTTGCAGCTAATGTTCATTTACATAACACCCATTTTGTGGTAGCACATTTCCACTTTATAGTATTCGGAGGAACAGGGTTTGCCTTTTTTGGAGCTATGCATTACTGGTACCCGAAAATAACTGGCAAAATGTATGATACCAGATGGGCAAATATTGGTTTAATCCTTTTCTTTATCGGGTTTATCACACTGTATGGTCCAATGTTCTATCTGGGTTTTAAAGGCATGCCAAGAAGGTATTACGATTATGATGAAGTCTTTCATGCAGGTAACATTATTTCTACAATGGGGTCCTGGGTTCTTTACTCAGGGTTGGCGATAATCGTCATTAACTTATTTGCTTCACTGAAAAACAAATCTAAAGCTCCTTCCGATCCATGGGGGGGAAAGACCCTGGAATGGACTATCCCGTCGCCTCCTCCGGTTGAAAATTTTGATGAGATTCCAATAATTACTAAAGGACCTTACGACTACAAATGAATAGTATACCAGAAATACACCGCGACGATCTGGCATCAAAAACCGGAATGTGGTTTTTCCTGTTTACGGAAATGTTGCTGTTTGGCGGACTTTTTATAGTATATTCAGTGTACCGGTTCAGGAATGCCGAAGCATTTCACCTGGCTGCCCAGGAATTAAAAGTTGTAATTGGAACCATAAATACAATTATCCTCCTGATAAGCAGTTCGACTATCGCAATGTCGATTACAGCCATTCAGAAGAAAAACAAGAGACTCGCTCTTCTCCTTCTTGGTACAACGATACTTCTTGGCATTGCTTTTCTTGTAAACAAATACTTTGAATGGGGGCAACATCTGAAAGAACACATTTATCCTGGCTCTCCGGTTCTTGCATTACGTGGTCAGGGTGACGTTCTTTTTTATGGTCTTTATTTTTTTATGACCGGCCTTCATGCTCTTCACATAATTATCGGATTAATATTTATCATTGTAATTACATCTAAGATTTACCGCGACAAAATCAGGTATGATAATTTCGTACTACTTGAAAACAGCGGACTATACTGGCATCTGGTTGACCTTATCTGGATCTTCCTCTTCCCTCTTTTTTATCTCATTACTTAAACCCGAAAGTAACAATGGAGAATGAAAAAAATCATATAATTCCTTACCGTACATTTCTATATGTTCTGGCATTGTTAATAATACTCACCCTTACTTCTGTTGCCATAACCCGTATTTACCTCGGTACTTTTACTGTTGTTCTCGCTCTCCTGATAGCTGCAGTTAAATCATCATTCGTATTACGCATTTTTATGCATCTTAAGTCTGAGAATAAGATGTTTTCCATTGCGGTTATCGCTGTTGTACTGCTTATTATTGTTGTTATTATAATAACATTTCTTGACTATTTATACAGATAAAAGGTATGTATTCAACTACAGGGACAGACGCTTCAAATTATGTATCTACTTTCAATACTGCATTTTATTCTATTGCCGGTATTTCTTTGTTGCTCCTCGTCGGACTAACTTTTATTATGCTCTATTTTGTCTTCAGGTACAACAATAAGAAACAGAAAACTGCTGTCCAGAATGAAGGAAATACATTTCTTGAAATCACCTGGACAGTTATTCCGATTCTTTTGGCGCTATTGATGTTCTATTATGGCTGGGTGGGTTGGAAACCCATGAACAAGCCTCCGGCCAATGCAATGAATATTACAGCGACTGCAAGGATGTGGAGTTTTTCATTCCGCTATGATAATGGCAAAGAAAGTCCCGACCTCGTAGTCCCCTTCAATACTCCTGTTAAAATAAATCTCGTTTCGCTTGATGTAATTCATAGTCTGTTCATTCCTGCTTACAGGATAAAATCCGATATCGTACCCGGCAGACAAAAGTTTATGTGGTTCATACCTGAGACTGAAGGAGAATATGATCTTTATTGTGCCGAATATTGTGGATTGAGGCACTCTTATATGAGAGCAACTGTAAAAGTTCTGTCAAAAGATAAATTCGCTGCATGGTACGGCGATACGACAACCATTGCTAAGGCTGGTGAGGAATCGACACCCGGAGGACAAGGTCTGACCATAATGAAAACCCAGGGATGCATGGCTTGTCATTCAACGGATGGTACAAAAATAGTGGGCCCGACATATCTCAATTTATTTGGAAAACAGCAGACCGTAATAAGGAATGGCATCGAGACAATAATTACAACCGATAATGAATATATCAAAAAGTCAATTTTTGACCCGAATGCAGATATAGTCAAAGGATATCCAAAAGGATTAATGCAGAGTTATAAAGGTAAAATCAGTGATGCTGATGTTGAAAAAATAATTGAATACCTTAAATCGCTAAATGAGAAGTAATTCTGGAAACAGACTCCGAGATTACCTGCAATTAAGTAAACTGACTATTATGCTGCCCGTGACACTTACGGGATTTACAGGATATTTCATTTTTGATCCCCATCTTTCGATAAAATTAGTGCTGATTAGCCTCGGCATACTTATGTTGGCCGTTTCTGCCTCAACCCTTAACCAGGTGCAGGAAGTAGACCTTGACAGGATGATGGACCGTACTCACGATCGTCCTATTCCGGCAGGAAGGATCAGTTCAAAACATGCCATTATTTTCTCCCTGTCCAATCTTTTTGCCGGGACGTTCATCATTTATTCAAGCGGGAATCTTTTGGCAGCACTCATCGGGCTATTTACTGTTTTATGGTATAATGGTATCTATACATATTGCAAAAGAATCACTGCTTTTGCAGTTGTCCCCGGGGCTTTGACAGGAGCATTACCCCCTCTTATCGGATGGGTAGCTGCCGGTGGAGGTGTCTGGGATAAACCGATAATATTCCTTGAATTTCTCTTTTTTACCGGGCAGATTCCACATTTCTGGTTGCTAATACTGAAATATGGAGATCAATATAAAAAATCAGGCATTCCAACCCTGACAGACATATTTAAAAGTGAACAGATCAACAGACTCACGTTTACATGGGTCGTTACTTCAATAATTGCAGCTGTATTTCTTTGTTATTTTGAAGTCATCAGGTCAGGTTATATTGTTGGAATCCTTCTTTTTGCTTCAGTATTTCTGATATGGAAATTCTCAGCACTGATAAAAACCGGGAGAGAGAAAGAAACTGTTAAAAAGTATTCGATACTGCTTGATCTGTACTTCTTACTTATTCTCCTGCTTTTAATCAGCGACAGAATTATTGGTTGAGTAATCCACTTTACCAATGATGAAGTTATCTATAAATATCAACTCTGTAATAACCACGATCCAAAGGGCTATCGATAAATTATCCCCCCTTTAGAGCTTGTCCCGACCTTGGTCGGGAGGGGCAGGGGGGCAAAAACCCAACGAAGACTGAGAGCTTGGAGTAGAAAAGAGGCAGGGGGGCAAAAACCCAACGAAGACTAAGAGCTTGGAGTAGAAAAGAGGCAGGAGGGAAACAACAAGGAATGAAATACATTCAATAGATGCGTATAAAGATTATTAGTGGGATAGAGAAGGAAAAAATCTGGATGTGATTCAGAACTTGTGATGCAGACTCTCATCCAGATACGGATGATTAGACGGCAATAATTTAGCTTTACTCAGTGTGGTTGCCACCACAAATGCAAAAAATCCTGCGAATCCAAGAAAAGTCCCGGCTGAAATCCAGTTGAATTTAAGTAATCCGGTCGTTCCTGGAATTACCTGTACAAAAAGGTCGATATATTGACCAATAATAAGGAATAATATGACAATAGTGACCAGTGTCATATTTCTGCTGGCCTTAACAGGCAGAAGTATCATAAAGGGGATGAACCAGTTTAGTCCGATCTCGAGGAAGAATAATACTTTCCATCCTTCATGCCACCTTATATTGTAATAGACTGTCTCCTCAGGAATATTACCGTACCAGATAATCATAAACTGTGCAAACCAGAAATATCCCCACACTATGGATAGCATGAATATATATCTGGCAAAATCGTGAATATGGTACTCATTAAAGAAAGGGAAATATCCCTTTTTATACAGAATAAATACTATCAGCGTCAGGATGGAAACGCCATGTAAAAAGGCAGCAATCAGGTTTTTAAGTGCAAATATTGTACTATACCACTTTACATCGATAGACATGATCCAGTCAAATGCCGAGAGTGAAAAAGTAATTGCAAGAATGAAGATAAATATTTTTGAGTAAAGCTCAGTTTTCCCGAACAGATACATTATCCCATCAGAGTTTGAAGGATCAGCCAGGTCTTCGCGGAGAGAAATCTGACGTAATTTCCTGATAAACACAATCCATAAAAGGAAGTACATTATCATCCGTGCAAAAAAGAAAGGGATATTCAGGAATGCCGATTTGTGTTGAATTATTGGGTCCAGAGCTGCCGCTTCTTTATGAGACCATTGATACAGGTCATTCACTCCAAACCATAGCAGAAGAAAAAAAAGAGCTGCGAAGGGAATATAAGACATCAATGCTTCTGAGACACGTTTAAATGCTGACGACCATCCCGACTGGGAGATGCTTTGTATAACGAAAAAGAAAGCTCCTCCCATCGCGATTGAGAAAAAATAATAGTTTACTATCAGCCAATTTGCCCAGGTTGCCTGCCGGTCTGTAATAAGTCCAAAGATGATAGTCCCTGCACCAATTGCTATCAACAACAGGGTAATTATTTTGAAGTTTCCGGAAACGGTTATTTGCTCCTTCATTACTTTTTTATTTTGCATATAGTTTTTCAATATCTTCTGCAGGACTCTTTTTCAGGGAGTACGAAGGACTCCTTAATATTACTTGTTTCCGCTGCTTTTTGAATCTTTTATGGTTGGTTCTGCTCCCTGAAGCTTTCTGATATAAAGTACCAGCTTCCATCTGTCTTCCGGTCTGATCTGGGAACCATGTGCCCCCATTGAACGGATACCAAGAGTTATAGTATGAAATATTTCCCCATCCTTCAGTTTAGCTGCAGTATTCCCTGAAATTGAAAGGGGTTTTAAGGGGTACAGACCACTTGTGAAAATATGTCCATCGCCTTCACCTGAGATTCCATGACATCCGACACAGAAAGTGGTGTATACTGATTTTCCTCTTAAAAGAGCTTCCGGTGTCGGCATAACAGGATTTATGAGCTCTTTTCCTGCCCTGACCCTTGATTCTGCATCATTTGCATATTCAAATGGAGTGAAATCACGGGGCATTGTTCCAGGCACCGGAGTTCTCATTGTCAGTCCATCTTCAAAATTTGGATTTCTTGAATTAGTCTCATATGCAGTAGAATAAAACATATCTGGGAAGTAATCCCACCCGGGATTATTCCTGTCTCTGTTACAGGCATAGAGATTTGCCAGCCAGAAGACCAGGAACAGACTTTTCAAAATTTTCACCGGTAAATGAATATTTGTCATGCTTCTACATTTTCAAATTCTTTATCAATTACTTCGATGGCACCGTTCGCTTCCATGATGTTTCCGGCATTCCCTGCTGCTGATCTGTCGGGAATATTTGTATCTACAACAATTATGAACTTATCATCCGTAGCTCTGATATCAAAGATCGTATTATCACGTCCGGGAAATAGTTTTGATCTTGCTGAAAAGAGTGCCAGGCTTGCTATTGTAACAGTTAAAATTGTAACAACTATTGTAACAACAATGAATGACGGGAAAGAATTGAATGGCTTACCCCCGTAAACAAGCGGCCAGTCAATTACTGAAGTGTAATATAGAAATGCCAGTGTTGCGATTATCCCGAACAGGCCAAAAAAATATGCCGCTGTCGGTAGTCTTGATTTGCGTTTAAGCAAATGAAATACCTCATGAACCGGATAAGGAGTAAACACGTCAAAAATCAGAAATTTCTGTTCCTGCAACAATCTGATAGCGGAAACAAATTTCCCTTCATCGTCAAAAATTCCTATTTTATAGGTTCTTGCCATAACTATTCCGGTTAATCTTCTTTTTTATTTCCGATGTGTACAACGCTCTTGAGTTCACTTATAGCCATCATCGGAATATAGCGCATGAAAAGCAGGACGCCTGTGGCGAATAGTCCTATTGTTCCGACAAATACACCGATGTCGATAACAGTAGGAGAATAAGATGCCCAGCTCGATGGCAGAAAGTCTTTACTTAATGAGGTCACAACAATATTATATCTTTCCAGCCACATCCCAAGGTTGATAATAAGCGAAATCAACAGGAGAGCTACCCAGTTTCTTCTTATTTTTCTGAACCAGAACAGCTGGGGTATTAATGCATTACAAACGATCATTCCCCAGAATTGCAGAGTATAGTCCCCGGTAATTCTGTTCCTGAAAATTGCAAAGAATTCATATTCATTACCGGAGTACCAGGATATGAAGATTTCCGTCAGATAAGCTGTTCCCATTATAAGGGAAATAAAAATAAGAATCCTGGCAATAGCATCCATGTGATTATCCGTAATATAGTTTGTGAGCTTATAAATTTTCCTGATAAGCACCATCAGTGTCATAACCATGGCAAACCCTGAAAATATTGCACCGACAACAAAGAACGGCGGGAAGATCGTCGTATGCCAGCCGGGTTCGATTCCAACGGCAAAATCTGTTGCGACTATTGAATGAACAGAAACAACCAGCACCGCGGCTATTCCTCCCAGAATGAAACTTAGTGATTCATATCTTATCCACTGGCGGCTCGAACCGGTCCATCCCAGACTGAATAAACCATATATTGCCTTTTTTAATTTTGAAGTTGTCCTGTCCCTTACAGTACCAAGGTCGGGTAACATCCCAAGATACCAGAATGAAGCCGAGATCAGCAGGTATGCCGTGATTGCTGTAAAATCCCAGAACAGAGGGGAGTTGAAATTCACCCATAAAGGTCCCCTTGTATTCGGGTACGGGAATATATAAAAAGCATCCCATACTCTGCCCATATGCAATGCAGGGAAGAGTGCAGCACACATCACTGCAAAAACAGTCATTGCTTCAGCAGCCCTGTTTATTGAGGTACGCCACTTCTGCCTGAGGATAAGAAGGAAAATTGAAAATGCAGTCCCTGCATGCCCTATTCCAATCCACCATACAAAGTTTACAATCTCCCATCCCCAGGCGACAGAATTATTTACACCCCAGGCCCCAATACCCTTATAAACAGTAACATAAATTGCATAAAATCCGAAAACCGTTGCCACAGACGAAAGAACAAAAGCAATATACCACCATAGTCCAGGTGTCGTTTCCAGCGGGGATGCAATCTCCTTTGTGATCTGACCCAGCGACTTGTTCCCTTCGATCAGCGGACCTCTGATTTTCCTGTTATACATCGGTTAGCTTCTGATTATTTAGGTTTTATTTTTCCCCCCATCATTACGGATCTTTGTGAGGTACCCTGTATTGGGAAGGGTGTGTAATTCTTCCAGCAAATGGTAGCACCTTGGATCCCTGAACAATCGGGATACTATACTGTCTTCATCATTGAGATTTCCAAATACAATTGCTCCTGCAGGGCACGCCTGCATACAAGCTGTCTTAATTTCAGAATCTTTAATTAGTCTGTTTTCAAGCTTGGCCTGTAATTTCTTTTCCTGGATCCTCTGAACACAAAATGAACATTTCTCAACAACTCCCCGTTCTCTTACAGTTACATCGGGATTTAAAACCATCTTCCCCAGATCTGAGGCCGTATTAAAATCAAAAACCTTGTTGTTTGTGTAGCGATACCAGTTAAACCTTCTTACTTTATAGGGACAGTTATTAATGCAATACTTGGTTCCGACGCATCTGTTGTACGCAATCTGATTCAATCCCTCGCTGCTGTGGTTTGTGGCTGAAACAGGACAAACATTTTCGCATGGAGCATTATCGCAATGCTGACAGGCCAGTGGCTGGAAAAAGACCTCAGGATCATCTGTTGTATCCGAATAATACCTGTCAATTCTCATCCAGTGCATTATTCTCCTGCGGATAACCTCTTCCTTCCCCACGACAGGTATATTATTTTCAGCCTGACAGGCTATTACGCAGGCATTACATCCCACGCATAAATTCAGGTCGATAGCCAATCCCCAGTGAAAGCCGTCATACTTAATATCAGGATAAAGTGTTTTATGAGATGATTCAAATTCTTTGTGGAACTCATTTCCTGACGTGGGATCCTTTTTATATTCACTCAGAACCGTATTTCTTGCAATTGGTCTCCCTTCCATTGAAAAGTGAACCTGGGTAAGTGCCAGCCGACTTTGTTTTTGTGTCTTTTCGGGTTTTTCACAAATGAATCCATAAACGCGGTTTCCTTCTCTTATGCTTATGAAGGGATATATATTTACTCCTATATTTGTGCAAACCCGACCGGAATTAGTATGACCATATCCAAGAGCAACCGAGACAGTTCCTTCAGCCTGACCAGGCTGGATTAATGCCGGAAGCACCATTCCTTCGGAGAGTTTTATCAGATCACCTGTTTTAATACCTTGTTTTTCAGCATCACTGACCGATATTGCAGCTACATTTTCCCAGCATTGACTTGTAACAGGGTCGGGCAATTCCATTAGCCAGGGATTGTTGGCATGCATCCCGGTTCCAAGTGATATACTTTCTGAGAAGATCACTTCCATACCTCCCTTACCTGTCATCTCAGGAATTTTCATTGCCCTGGCAAGTGCTTCTTTTTTAAATGCAATCGATTGAACTGGCTGCACATTATAGCTGAAGACCCCGTTCCGGAGTGATTCGTTCCAGAAATTTTTAAAATCATATGTATTTGCATGTTTGAAATACTCCTTTTCCCAATGGTTTTTTATGTAATCATGATATGTAGTTTTACTGCCTGACCATTTTAATAATGAATCCTGGAATGAGCGGGTGTTAAATATCGGATTTATACATGGCTGGCTCAGCGATAATTGTCCCGGAATGATCTCAGCATCATCCCATGATTCAAGAAAGTGGTTCACCGGACATTCATATCGGGCAGTATTAACAGTCTCGTTCAGGGCGACAGTCATATTGACTGTCAATAATGCATTTTTAATGCCTCTTAAAAATTTTTCTGAACCGGGGTAATCATAAACAGGATTAACATTATACATCAGCAGAGCCTTAACCTTACCTGAATTTAAATCAGTTATCAGGTCTTCCATTTTACTGTCAATTCCCGACGCAATGTTGAGATTATTTCTAAGATCGATGCAATCAGAATAGCTCCTGAGCATCGAATTAATTCCATTTACAATAATCTGTATATCAACATTATTGGTGCCGGAAATAACTATAGCTCTCCCTTTTGATTCAACCAGACTATCTGCAAGTTCTGAAAGGTCGTCTTTAAAATTACTATTACTGAAGCGTGCCTCCCCGGTTCTAACAGCTATCTTATTATACAAATCTGCAAGCAGGATCTTTTCTTCAGAAGGCTTAATTTTCTTTCTGGTATCTGCATTGGCTCCAGTGAGGGACATCCCCGATTCAAAATGAACATGCCGGAGCATCTCTTTATCTCCATTGTCCGGCTTTCTGGCCGAAGCATAATCCGGGATAAAGTGGACGGGTGCCAAATATGTGCCAAGAAAATCCGCATTAACTGAAACCACAAGAGAAGCCTTTTCGAAATGATAATCGGGGATCACTGCCTTTCCAAAACAGATTGTATTAGCCTCAAGAATTGCAGAATACGAAACAGCGTCATATTGCACCCATTTAAAGCTCTTAAATCCTGTTCCGAATTCATTGATTAGTTTCACCGTAGAGGGAGAAATAATACTTGAGGTAAGCAGTACAATTTCGCCTCCGGCCAGGTTGATCTCCTTAAGGTCATGGATGATCTGATCATCAACTGTTTCCCAGGATTCCTGTTTATTAAGAATTGCAGGATATTTCAACCGTGCATCGTCATAAAGACTTAAGACGGATGCCTGTACCCTGGCAGTTGTACCATTTCCGTTAAAGGCTGACAGATTGTTTCCCTCTATCTTAATTGGCCGTCCATCCCTTGTTTTTACAAGCACTCCTGAATATTCATGACCATCGTAAAATCCGGTTGCATAGTATAAAGATTTCCCGGGTGTAATTTCCGGAGGTTGATTAACATATGGCATCGCTTTCTGAACAGGTCTTTTGCAACTCTCCATAACAGCTGCTGTACCAAAGCTGAATCCTAGAACCTTTAAAAAATCTCTCCGAGAGGTCTTTAGTTTCATATATCTACCTGTTTCCAAAATTAAATTTTAATAATGGCATTTCATACATTCTCTTCCTCCTGCCATGCTCACAGTAACACTATCAATTTCTCCTTTTTTTAATTTTTCAGCCAAAGTCCTGTACTGCGTATAAAAGGTATTATTGAGAACATCCAGTTTCCTATTCCTGTGACAATTAATACACCATCCCATCGATAAGTCGGATACCTGCTTAATTATATTCATCTCTTTTACATTACCATGACATTCAGTACAGTTGATTCCTCCTGCACTCACATGCTGAGCATGGCTGAAGAATACATGATCAGGAAGGTTATGCACTTTTATCCACTCAATAGGCTTTTGATTTTCAAATGCGCTGATTATTTTTGATATCTCAAATACTCCGGATCGTGTTCCGTTCCGTACAATAAGGTGGCAGTTCATACAAACATTCACCGGAGGTATTCCTGCAGTTTTGCTAAACGGGGCAGCACTATGACAATAAATACAATCTGTTCCATTCTGTCCGGCATGTACAGCATGTGAAAATTTAACAGGCTGGACAGGAGAATAACCCTGGGAACGGCCAAGTGCCAGAGCATTTACTACCAATGTCCATGTTATAAAAATAGCTGTGGCAGAAAGAATTAAAATATTGATCCACCGCCTTTTTAAAATTTTACTGATAGTAATATCGATAATTGAAAAAAGAAACAACAGTGAAGCTATAATAAACAACAACAGATTTGTTATTACCGGCTTGTTTTGCGTAAGGCCGATATCAACAAGCCTGTCCATATACGCTTTTACCAATACTATATCTTCAGCTGTAAGACTGATCTTGTGATGCACCTGCGACATCTTCTGCCCTGCAGGTTTAAACAGCACCTTGCTTAAATCCCGTGCACTTTTGTGCAGGTATTTTATCGATATTTCCAGCGCATCGGGATTCCAGTTAAGAGTGTCAGACGTCTTTGTATTGTGACAACCCGCACAATTAACAGATTCATTTTCGATATAAGCCAGGCCGTAGAATAGCCGTTCTCCCCTGATTATTTCCTCCGCTTTAAAGACTCTTGGTATGTCAAGGACGGAATCAGATACCTGCTTATTGACTGGGCCTTCCGCCTTTGTTTTAACTGTATCAGTTAAAAGATGCTTAACTGTATCCGCCTGCTGAAACACAACGGAATATCCCGGGACAATGAAAAAGAAAAGTAATATAAAAGAAAAGAAATATTTATTCATTCTGACCGGGGCCTTGCGCATGGCAGTAGATTATAGAGTATTTAATGCTAAATTATCAGAATTAAATCAACTCTCCCCTCCAATCTCCAACAATCTCAAAAATATAAAAATGATTGATACATTCTTATCCCTGACAGGTTTTTATTACTTACGGGTATATAATTATCCAATCTTCTTTTCCTGGAAAAGTGAAACAATTTGTCACGGAATCCGGTATAACAATAAATTATGGAAACCGGTTTTTTTGGACTATGTCTTTATATCTTTGCAAATAATCCACAATTTGTTTGACAAATTATCGTTTATTTTTATTTATTAAACTGTTAATCAATGAAAAAGATCTTTTCTCTTTTACTTATAGTACTGTTTTCTGCTGCTTTTTTCCCCGGATGCAAAAAGGATAAGGGGGTTCCTCCCACATTGCCTCCGCAGGAATCCATGGCAATAGATTTCAGTAATTTCGCTTCTGCGAAGAAATCACTTGAAGTGGTATCCGCCCAGAAAGGAACAGAAAACAGCAACTGGGTGTATGCTGCGACGGTTGCCGGTGTTTGGAACCTGATCATAAATGGTACACTTGCTGTTCCTGTCGCTGCATTTAAGCTGGCAGTTAACCAGAATCCGGTATATATTTCAACGAAAAACTGGCAATGGAGTTATAATGTAACTTTTTTAAATGTTACATATAAAGCAAGACTTACTGGTCTTATCAGAGCCACAGATGTTCAATGGAAAATGTATATTACCCGGGAAGGAACAGGAGGTTTTACGGAATTTCTATGGTTCGAAGGTACCTCTGCTCTTGATGGTACCGGAGGACAATGGATTCTATATGAAAGTGCACTTGTACCAGGTGCAATTCTCCAGATTGACTGGACCAAAACCGGGCTGGAAGTTGGAAATATAAAATACACCTATGTAAAAAACGATTCCTTCAAGAACAGTTATATTGAGTATGGTTTAACAACCAGTACCATTTTTAATGCCTACTATACAATTCATTACTACAATTTTGGCCTGGCCGGGTTTTCAGATGTAAATATTGAATGGAATATAACCACCCAAAATGGCAGAATTAAAAGTCCGAATTATCTTCTGGGTGACTGGTATTGCTGGGATGCAAATAAGCTCAACGTTGTCTGTCTGTAAATCACCACCGGGTGGTCTGTCTTGAGGATTAAAATCCCTCCGCCGCTTTGCGGCAGGGGCAGTTGAAAAAATTCTTTTTAACCGCAAAGTACACAAAGTCCTCCTTCGCTAAAGCTTCGGCGGATAAGAACGCAAAGTACGCAAAGTCAAAAATATATGGCTCAGTTCTTTGCGATCTTTGCGCCAAGCCATCCCTGCAGTCTGGCCACTGCGCTAAAATAGCCCACGGGGTATTTCTTAACGCTTGTGCCCCTTAGCGGATAATGGATTTCAACTTTTTCAACAGCCCCAAAATCTGTATTTTTTATTTAAATTTTTATCTTCTGATTATGTTTCTCCCCCTTTGGGGCATAGCCGCCAACTTAAGGAATTAAATATAGTAAAATAGTGAGAGAGTTTACTACAAAACAGAATGTAAAGTATTGAATATATGTCTGATACATTTCCTCCCGCCTAAGCGGGAGGTGGCCGGACCACTTTTAAATTATGATACAAATGCTGACACCGGCCGGGGTGGTTGATTTGTTATTCAAATTCCGGATCTTTCCTTTTGAAGGATATGCTTAAAGGGCTGAAGAATAGCGTAAATTTCTTTCTTAACTCAATCTGGAGCAACAGGTTTTTCATGTCAAAAGATAAAATGAAATCAATGAATCAACCACCCCGATCGGGAAAGAAAATTCTGTACATAGAAGATAACCAATCGTCCCGACCACCTCCCGCTTCGGCGGGGGGAAACATTTTTATGAAATTTCTCATTCATCCCAAAGCTTAAGTTGACGACTCTGGGGTACGGACATGAGTACAAAAAAGTTAAGATGATATTTTGAATATTGGAAAATTATATTTTACTTTGCCATTCAAAGTACTTTTAGCTTATTGCCATGGAAAACAAACTAGATTATTCTGAAGACATAAAAACCATAAAGAAGATTATGGAGGAATCTTCGAGGTTTCTTTCGCTGAGTGGACTTTCCGGTCTTTTTGCAGGGGTGTTGGCAATTCTGGGAGGCGCTATTGCTCAATTCGGAATCCTCGGAAGCAAATCATTTTTTTCCAATGAAAATCTTTCAAGTCTTTCAGTTCAGGAGACATCTTCCCTGAAAATTAAGTTATTGACAGATGCAATTCTTGTTCTTTTGTTTGCACTGGCAGGATCTTTGTTTTTTTCGTACAGGACGGCCCAACGAAAAGGTCAGAAAATATGGACTCCTGTTTCAAGGAGGCTGCTTCTGAGTCTTGTAATTCCGTTAATTGCCGGTGCATTTTTTATTTTTATTTTTTATCTGGAGGGCCAATGGCAACTCATTGTTCCGGCAATGCTGATTTTTTACGGACTTGCCCTTATCAGCGCAGGCAAATTTACATACAGCGAAGTTTTTTATCTTGGATTGGCAGAATTACTGACAGGGTTTTCCGCAGCTATTTTCCAGGGATCCGCAATTTTTTTCTGGATTCTTGGTTTTGGGCTCTTTAACCTTGCCTATGGTCTCATTATGTATAGAAAATACGAGGGATGAAAACTGCAATATCCAGCTTGAATAAGCTATTTGAGAACAGGGTCCGGCTGGGCATTATGTCGGTCCTGATTGTTAATGATTCCTATGACTTTAATAATCTTAAGGAGACACTTGGTGTAACTGACGGGAATCTTGCAAGTCACCTCAAGGCACTGGAGGAAAACGAACTGATAAAAGTGAATAAGCAATTTATTGGCAGAAAGCCAAATACAAGCTATTCAATTACAGAAACCGGAGCAGCCTTATTCAGGAGTCACATTAAAGCGCTGGAAGATATTATTAGATCACAATAATTTTTTTATTTATTCACTTTGTAGAACAAAGTACTTTTAACAAATATTAATTGCTATGAAAATCGAAATCGACGACACAAAAAAATGGCAACATTCATTGACAATGAAAATGATGTTGCTGGCATTTCTTGGTCTGTTTTTACTAATCCCGCTTGAAATGATAAAATCAATTATCAGGGAGAGACAAAAAACCTCTGAAGACGTTAAAAAAGAAATTGCGTTTCAATGGGCCGGACAACAGGTCATTTCCGGTCCCGTTTTGAATATCCCGGTAAGAGTATTCCCTTCGAAAAAAGATGCTGAACCGTACATCTCTGTATTCCACCTGATGCCAGAATCTCTTAGTGTCAGAGGGAACATACAAACCGAAAAAAGGCATAAAAGTATCTATCAGGCAGTGGTTTACACAGCACAACTTAAAACTTCAGGAAATTTTATTGTGCCGGAAATGAATACCGGAGAAAAAAGTGAAATCCTCTGGAATGATTCATACTATACATTGGGAATTACTGATAACAGGGGGTTAAAAGGAAGCATCTTCTTAAAAACAGATTCTGCCGTCCTGGAGGCTATTCCCGGAATGAAAGACGCAACTCTTTTCAGCTCGGGTATCAGCTTTCCTGCAAATCTCTCTTCCAGGGTGAAAAGAATTCCATTTTCATTAGACATGATTGTGTCGGGATCTGAAGGGTTGAGTTTTACCCCCGTTGGAAAAACAACCGAAATAGTTCTTTTTTCGAAATGGAATTCACCTGGTTTCAAGGGGAACTTCCTTCCGGTCGAGAGAACTATTGCCGATTCGGGCTTCAACGCAAAATGGCTTGTTACTAATCTAAACAGGAATTTTCCTCAGATATGGTCTGGCAATGCCTATAATCCTGTTAATGATTCGTTTGGAGTTGATTTCATATTACCGGTTGATCACTATCAGAAGTCATTGAGAAGCGCAAAATATGGTGTATTATTCATAGCCCTTACTTTTCTGGCATTGATCTTTACAGAGCTGGCAATCAAAGAAAAAATTCATGTCTTCCACTATCTTCTGGTTTCTCTGGGTCTTGTTCTGTTTTTTTCACTGCTTAATGCCTTGAGTGAGTATACCGGTTTTAATACTGCATACATGATCTCGGCTGTTTCAACAATTATGCTCATATCTTACTTTCTGCGAACGCTTTTCAAAAAACACCTTACTGTTCTTTTAATATCGGGTTTGCTTGTTTTTCTTTATTCGTTCATATTCATTTTATTAACACTTAATGATTATGCATACCTGGCCGGGAATATCGGTCTTTTTGTTTTGCTTGCATTAACAATGATGTTATCTGTAAAACTTGACCTTTTTAAAAATAATACCGCGGCAAATACCCCTGTATAGAAGACAAATTCTGTTCTGCCTTACTCATTAAATCGTTAGTCGCGCAGCAACATACCTATTATCAGGTTTGTGCTGCGCTTCTTTTATTGTTACCTGATAGTCTGTCTTCTTTTTTTTGCTATTTTGCGCTCTTCAATTTTAAACAAAATAAAAATGTCATCAGGAAAGAAATCTGTTCTGCTTATTCTACTGATCCTGCTGGTTGATCAGGTTCTGAAAATATGGGTCAAGACCCATATGGACGATCGGACAGGAAATTCACATCTTTGGTAATTGGGGTCTTTTACATTTCATTGAGAATAATGGTATGGCGTTCGGAATGGAAATGGGAGGAAAACCCGGAAAACTCATTCTAAGTGTCTTCAGGTTGCTGCAATTTTTGGTATCGGCTGGTTTCTTACATCGCTTGTACGTAAAAACGCTAATCTCGGACTGATACTTGCCGTGAGTGCTATAATGGCCGGTGCGACTGGAAATATATTGGATAGTGCATTTTATGGCATGATCTTCAGTGAAAGTTATAATCAGCATGCAATACTTTTTCCTCCGGGAGGCGGGTATTCTTCGTTCCTTCACGGAAGGGTTGTTGACATGTTTTACTTTCCAATAATAAATACTCACTGGCCCCTATGGTCACCATTCAGACCCGGTGAATCGTTAGTGTTCTTCAGGCCTGTCTTTAATATTGCCGACTCATCAATTACATGCGGAGTGATAGCAATAATATTGTTTCAGAAAAGAATGTTCCGAAACTTGTCCTGATCACATAAAATTATTGTACAGGAAAGCGGGATTTATTACTGGCAACAGCCGCTGACACAGTTTAGAATTGTTTTCAGATTCTGGTGTTTCAAAAAATACAAAGTATTCTTTCCTTCTCTTTTTGACGCCAGTACTCCTTTGTCTTTAAGTATCCCCAAATGATGCGATGCAGTTGATTGTTCAATTCCAAGCTGCTTGTGAATTTCCGTTACCGTTCTCTTTTTCCCGTCCTCAAGACATCCGACAATTGTTATCCGAACTGGATGTGCAATTGCTTTCAACATTCCTGCAGCCTTTTCAAGGCTTTCAGGACTAAGTTCTTTAAATTCCATTCTGCTTTATAGATTTCTATCCTGCAAATATATATAAATATGTTCATATGATGAGGATATTGCTAGAAGTGAGAAACAGTCAGGCATCAGGAACAATCAGGAATTTATTATATTTGACCGAAATAAATTTTTATGTCTGTTCTCACCGGAATACAGAAAGCCTGTTGAAAACGAAATGGCTGATTTTGAAGCCTATTTCAGCAGGACAATGCGAAGTGAGATCCCTCTTCTGAAAATTATTCTGAATTATATTCTGCGTCGTAAGGGCAAACAGATGAGACCTTTGCTGGTCTTTCTTACAGCGAGACTTAATGGTGAAATTGTTGAACCAACATATATTGCAGCAACCTGCATCGAACTTCTGCATACTGCATCGCTTGTTCATGATGATGTCGTTGACGATGCTCATGAAAGACGTGGAGTCACTTTCAATTAATGCTTTATGGAACTCTAAAATTGCAGTTTTGCTTGGTGATTATCTGCTTTCAACAGGAATGCTATTTGTGTCGAAAAATCGCGTTATGACATGCTTGAAATTGTTTCCGAAGCAGTTAAATCAATGTCGGAAGGGGAACTGTTGCAACTGCAGAAAGCAAGAAAACTGAATATTAAAGAGGAAGATTATTATCAGATAATTATAAGCAAAACATCGGCGTTACTTGCTGCATGTACTGCATGTGGAGCAAGATCAGTAACAGAGGATACCGAGACGATTCAGTTAATGAAGGATTTTGGAGAGAATATCGGGATTGCTTTTCAAATCAGGGATGATATCCTGGATTATGAAGGAACAGGGATTAACCGGCAAAACAACAGGGAACGATATCAAAGAAAAAAAAATAACTCTTCCTTTGATACATGCCCTGGAGCAATCAGCAAACTCTAAGAAGAGACATATCCTTATCAATCGTTAAAAGCAAGAAAAAGACAAGAGCTGAAATTAATGAAGTTATACGCTTTGTAATTGATTATGGAGGTATTGACTATGCCGAACTTAAAATGAATCAATACCGCGATAAAGCGCTTGCAATACTTGATTCTTATCCCGAATCTGAAGTTAAGGAATCGCTAAAAGGTTTCGTTAATTATACAACTTCCAGAAATAAATAAGCAGATTTCTAAGCTGCTGCTTTCACAGACTTAATTATTTGTCACTTTTCCCATGTCCTGTACATAATGCCTGGATCCCAGGAAGAACAATAGTGCTCCCAACATCAGAACAAAAGGCAGAATTGATACTGCTGTCTTTATATTGGACAGATCCGAGATTTTTCCAAGTACGATCGGGGCTGTAAAAGAACCAATCAGGTTTTGAACAGCAACGGCTATTGCATAAGAGGTTGCTCTTAATCCGGGATGTATAACATCCTGTGTAACTGCTGCTGCTCCGGCAATGAAAGTCATAATAAGAATACCAAATGCAAAAAGTACAATAAGCTGGCCTGTGCCTTTCAAAAGAGCTAGTGCTATGAATAAGAATATTCCTGAAACAAATGTTGAAAGCGCAGGAAACAACAATCTTGCCCTTGGTTCGGATGTTCTCCATTTGTCGATGAGATATCCGCCAAGGGGTGCCCCAATCAGAGCCAGTAGCATAACAGCTCCGGCAAGCGATCCTGCAGTTTTAGGTTCCATGTGTCTTTCGATCTCAAAATATTTGGGAAGCCAGACTATAATGGCTGTAGTAACAAATACAACTGCTGCCATTCCAAAATAAGTATAAATAACCGATGGCTTTGAAAGAAACTCCCGGATCATGTCTTTCTTCTCCATTTTAATTTTATTGTTGCTTTTGTCAATAAATGAAAGATCTACTGTCTTGTAGTCCTTCACAAAAAGAAACAATATCGCTATTAACAGTCCAGGAACAGCTACAATTCCAAAAGCATGCTTCCAGCCAAGAGATTGTGCAATAATTCCACCCATTCCAACTCCGAGAGCTGAACCAAGTGGAATAGATGCATTCCATAATCCCATCATTTTCGATCGTTTTTCAACGGGGTACATTCCTGAGATCAGGGCGCTTCCTCCCGGAGCATATCCGGCTTCGCCAAAACCTATAAGTATCCTTGCCATAAACAACTGAACGTAACTTCCGGTAATAGCACACAAAGCAGTGGCAAGGCTCCATACAATTGCCATCAGCCCGATCGTTTTTGTCCTGCTCCATCGATCGACTAAAATTGATACAGGAAATGTCAGTATCCCTATTGCCAGGTAAATTACTGACACAAGCCAGCCGCATTGAGTATCAGTTATATGCCAGTCTTTTTGGATTGAAGTGAACATTGAGTTTACAACCATCCTGTCAGCATAATCAAACACATAAAGCAGAAAGAGAAGCATGAAAACATAATTTGAGTACCTCTTTGTAAACAGGTATCCGCTACGGGCTTCTTGAATTTTCATTTTGACTTAAATTAATAAAACCTCAATACCAAGTAAATAAAAATAAATATCAGTTGGTTTTTTTATCGTAATTTTAAGTCTTTATACTTAGGAGAAGAAGTTTGGAGTGACTAAAGTTTGAAGTGACTAAAGTTGAAAAGAAAAGTTTGGAGTGACTAAAGTTTGAAGTGACTAAAGTTGATAAAAATGAATTCTGGTAAACTAATTTATACTCTAAGTACTCCAGGCACTTTAGGCACTCTAGGCACTCTAGGCACTCTAGGCACTCTAGGCACTTTAGGCACTTTAGGCACTTTAAATTTATTTTACTATTTTTCATTGTTCAATTTTTAAACTACCAAGAACTATGACAACTTTAAAACAAATTAATGAATTTCTTGATTCACAGCCTATTGCCCTTGTAGGTGTGTCACGTAATCCCAAAAAATTTGGCTATGCGGTTTTCAAAGAGCTTAAGGAAAAGGGAATGAAACTTATTCCGGTAAATCCTCAGGCCGAAGAAATTATGGGGGAAAAAGCTTATCCCAATGTAAAAATGCTTCCTCCGGAAGTGCAGAGCATTATTGTCTTTACAAAAAAAGATAAAACGGCATCAGTAATCAGGGATGCTAAAGAAAAAGGAATAAAACAGATCTGGATACAACAGATGGCTGACAGCAAAGAAGCGCTTAATGAACTTAAAGACTCGGGAATAAATTTTATTACCGGTGAATGCATACTTATGCATTACAAACCACATAGCATTCACAAATTTCACAAAGGCCTTAAAAAGTTCTTTGGCCATTTCCCAAAATAATGACTGAAAAGAATCAGCCATATAGTCTGAAATTTGTCGTAAGAGACTATGAATGTGATATCCAGGGAGTGGTAAATAATGCAAATTATCAGCACTACCTTGAGCATGCACGACATGAGTTTCTTATTTCAAAAGGAGTCAGTTTTTCTCAGCTTCATGAAGAAGGAATTGATCTGATCGTTACAAAGGTTGAAATTGACTACAAATATCCTCTGAAGAGCCGCGATGAATTCTTTGTCACTGTGGAAATAAAAAGAGAAGGAAACGCCAGGATCCTTTTTGTGCAGGATATATACAGGTCTACTGATCTAAAGCTTATTGTGCATGCTAACGTAACCGGGGTGGCAACAAAAAAAGGCAGACCTGTTCCCCCCGGAAACCTGGTTAATAAACTTGGCCTGGAATTATAATAAATCATCCCGCAAGGCTTAGCAGGAATTGGGATAAATAAATTGATATTCATGAGAATTGGATAAATTGCAATTAATCGTGAAAAAATTTATATTTACGAATGATTCTTGTTGTTGTTCTATTGTCACATAAGGAAATTATAATTGCTTTTAATTGATGTTTTGTATGGTAAAAAGAAAACTGACACGCAGACAATTCGTTACAACGACTATTACAGCAGGTGCGGGCTCCGTATTGCTGGGAAAAGTTGAATTTGGGTTTCCTGCCACTACAGAGTCGCCGTCGGCAGATCCTTTGCAGATAGTAAATCTTGGCAAGTCGGGTTTAAAATCAACTCTTCTGGGAATGGGAACAGGATTCAACGGATATAACCGTTCGTCGAGTATTACACGGGCAGGTGTTGCAGAATCGATTATACGACATGCATACGAAAAAGGAATTCGATTTTTTGATTGTGCTGATACCTATGGTACACATCCTTTTACAGCAGCAGCGCTTAAAGGTCTGCCAAGGGAATCCTATACTCTGAGTTCCAAAATTTGGGTCGGACAGGGAGGGATCCCCGAACCGGATCGTCCCGATGCTGACGTAGTAATTGACCGGTTCCGGAAAGAGCTAAACACCGATTATCTTGATCTTATCCAGATTCATTGTATGACCGATCCTTTATGGACCGATAAACACAAAAAACAAATGGATATTCTTGAGAATCTGAAGGCTAAGAAGATAATAAAAGCACATGGCGTTTCGGTTCACTCTCTTGAAGCAATGGAGGCCTGTGCTGAAAGCTCCTGGGTCGACGTTGTTCATGTAAGGATAAATCCGTTCGGAGATGCTATGGATAAGAGGGAACCTGATAAAATTATCCCTGTAATTGCAAAACTTCACAAAGCCGGTAAAGGCATAATTGGTATGAAACTGATTGGCAATGGTAATTTCAAAAACAATTCTGAAAAAATAGATGCCTCGCTGAGATATGTGCTTGGATTAGGTACCGTAGATATGATTATTGTAGGATTTGAGTTGCCTGAACAGGTAGATAATTATATTGGCAGAGTAAAAAACGCCCTTATAGCAAAAAAGTAGTTACGCGTTCTTCGTCCAATAACCCCTTCCGGTCTTAACATTAAAAGGAGCTTATTTGTCTACAGATTTTTTACTCTGGTCAAAACATTTATCATTTTAATGTTTTTCTGAAAGAATTTTTTCTATTATTGTGATCTGATCTATAATAATCGGAACCTGATTTTTCATCTTATTTAGTATGTTATTACAGAAACTGGTTTTAAGGGAAGGAACCCGTAGAGCGGATATTACTCCGGGTATTGATGTTAAGGTAGAATTGACTGAAGATAAACGTACTGGCCGTCTCACAGAAGGAAAAGTAAAAGAGGTACTTACCTCCTCCCCAAATCATCCTCATGGAATAAAGGTGATGCTGGAGAATGGTCTGGTCGGTAGAATTAAGCAGATAATCTGACTCTTAATATTTGTCAATCAATCATAAATTTCTTTAATTTTGAGTTATGTGAAAACAATATTGTTTTCATATTTACTTTATTAAACACCTTACTAATCTCCTAAAGATGAAATACGAGGATTTTTTTGTCACCTCTCTCGGGAAAGGAGGCGTTATATCACCTCTTAAAAATACTCAACGGGCAAACAGTCCGGTCTATAAGTTTGTCAGCGATAATGAAAGGATCCTTTACGACGTTTCATTAGAAAACTTTAACAAATGTGTTGAAACCGGAGAAACGCCTGTTTCATTTGAAAAAGCAGGACCCCGGGAAAATATCTATTTTGAACCTGCAAAAACCAAAGTCGGAATTGTAACCTGCGGAGGATTGTGTCCGGGATTAAACAATGTAATCCGCAGCCTTGTAAATGAACTTTACTACAGATACGGGATCAACCGGATTCTGGGTTTTAAGTACGGATATGAAGGATTCATTTCAAAATATAACCATCCTGTTATTGAACTGACAGCCCCGATGGTGAGTGAAATACATCTTAACGGAGGAACGTTTCTGGGTTCTTCACGGGGGGAGCAGGATGTTGAAAAAATTGTTGACACTCTCGAGATAATGAATATCAATATACTTTTTTGTATCGGCGGAGACGGAACTCTGAGGGGCGCTCACGATATCCATAAAGAAATTGAGAAACGGAAATTAAAAATCAGTATTGCCGGGATTCCGAAAACAATTGATAATGATATTGACCTGATTCAAAAATCGTTTGGATTCGAAACAGCTTTTTCAATTGCGAACGATATAATCAAAAATGCTCATAATGAAGCATCTGGTGCCTTTAATGGAATTGCTCTGGTCAAACTTATGGGCCGCGATTCAGGCTTCATTGCTGCCAGTGCTGCTCTGGCAATTCAGGAAGTTAATTTCGTTCTTATTCCTGAAATAACATTTGATCTTTATGGCCCCCGGGGCTTTCTCCGGGTCCTGAAAAAGAGGCTGGAAGAAAGAAAACATTCTGTAATTGTTGTGGCAGAAGGAGCAGGACAGGATCTATTCGATACAAAAGGAAAAGAGAAAGATGCCTCAGGTAATATAAAGCATCAGGACATTGGAGTTTTCCTGAAAGAGAAGATCTCGGAAGAATTTAAACATAAAGGGTTTCCTTTCTCAATTAAGTATATTGATCCCAGTTACATTATCAGAAGTTCTTCTGCAAATGCAAACGACAGCAAGTTCTGTAACCTGCTTGCCCAGAATGCGGTTCATGCAGCTCTTTCGGGAAAGACTGATTTTGTTGTCGGATTCTGGAATAATCAGTTTACCCTTATGCCTATACCTGTGGTTGTTGCAAAACGCAAGAAAATTGATGTTGAAAGTGAGTTATGGTGGAATGTGCTTGAAGCAACTGGCCAACCCATAAGCATGAAGAACCCCTGATATGATAAAGAACATCGTTTTTGATCTTGGGAATGTACTTATCAGTTTCAAGCCGTCAGAATATTTTGAAAAGTCCGACTATCCTGAAAATATCAGAACAACTATTCTGACCGACATATTCGGCAGTAAGGAATGGCTGTTGATTGATAACGGGGAAATCACGACCTCAGAAGCAATAAACTCAATTGCATTACGATCATCCCTTAAAAAGGATGAAATTGCCCGTATTTTCAATTTACGGACAGATATGATGTTTCCCCTTGACCTGAACGTCAAACTTCTTCCTGAATTAAAAAAACGGGCTTTTAAGCTATACTATCTTTCTAATTTCCCTATTGATATTTTTGAAGAGGTACGTACCGGATATTACTTTTTCAAATATTTCGATGGAGGACTGATTTCTTCAGAAGCAAAATATTCAAAACCCGATAGCCGGTTTTATGAAATTCTTTTGGAAAAATATAGTCTTAATCCGCAAGAGTGTCTCTTTGTTGATGATATTGAAATAAACGTTATAACAGCGGAAGGTTTAGGCATGAAGGGGATTTTCACCAGGGGGTCGCAGGAGATATCCGGAGAAATTGAGGAAAGCATCAAGAATTTCAATGAAGAGTAAACCCCCTCTGCCCTTCGGGCATCCCGCTTAGGCGGGAAAAACTAGAATATGAACATATTTTTTCCCCCCACCGGGGGGAATAAAAAGGGGGGTCTCATATTTTACCTGATTATGCAAGGAAAATTCATACCCCATTGATCATGTAATTGAAAATATTCAATTCTCACCGACTTAAGGGATCAGACGATCGTGTCTATTTGCCACATTGTAAGGCACATAACTCAATCTGTCATAAATATGTTCCACGTGGAAACCAGGGCTATTTTCTGAAATAATCAGATAAAATGGATGCTTTTACGCTGCCAACCACTTTTTCAAGTTCACGGGCATTTACATTCTTTATTTGATCTACTGATTCAAAATGTTTCAGTAAGATCTCTTTTGTCTTTGGTCCGATCCCTTTAATTTTATCCAGATCTGATTTAATCATATCAGATGATCGTTTGTTTCGATGAAAATTTATACCGAACCTGTGGGCCTCATTTCTTAGCTGTTGTATAATTTTAAGACTAATAGAGTTTTTATCAAGATATATCGGGATGCTATCCCCTGGAAAATAAATTTCCTCAAGTTTTTTTGCAATTCCTACAATAGTTATCTTCTCCCGTAACCGTAACTTATCTATGCTTTTCATTGCTGAAGATAGCTGTCCTTTTCCTCCATCAATAATAACTAGTTGTGGCAGTTTCTGATTTTCTTCCGTCATTCTTCTATATCTCCTGAAAACTATTTCTTCCATAGATGTAAAATCATCAGGACCTGTCACAGTTTTAATATTATAATGCCGGTACTCTTTTTTGCTTGGTCTTGCATTTCTGAAAACAACACATGCAGCTACCGGATTGGTTCCCATAATATTTGAATTATCGAAACATTCTATATGAAGCGGAAGGTCAGGCATATGAAGATCATTTTTTAACTTTTCAAGGTTTTTTCCTGTGCGTATCTGTGGTGAGTGCTCCATTCTTTTTTTCTTCTGCTCAAGCTTGAAATATATAGCATTTCGTTCTGCCAGCTCAAGAAGTTTCTGTTTTTCCCCTGCTCTGGGAACCGTATATTTTAATTTAGCAAGAAGAATATCAGGTTCGAATGGTAATATTATTTCCGGGGAGTCGCTTGCAAATCTTTGTCGGATCTCAATAATGGCATAACCAAGAATTGCTTCCTTTTCTTCATCTGCCCTTATCTTAAGTTCGATTGTAAATGCCTGTATTACAGCTCCCTCAACTACTTTAAGATAATTCACATAGGCATTATCTGACTCCTGGGTTATAGCGAAAACATCCACATTTTTAATAGTATTACTTACTATTGTTGACCGGCTTCTGAACTTTGAAAGTATTTCAATCTTTTCCTTGATCTGCTGGGCTTCTTCGAACCTAAGATCTTCAGAGTATTCCGCCATGGATTTTTTCAGATGGTCGATAACTGTTGAAATTTTCCCTTTAAGTATATTTTTAATCTGGTCGATATTCTCAAGATAATCATTTTCCGTCTGCAGGGCTACACATGGCGCTTTGCAGTTTCCCAGGTGGTATTCCAGACAAACTTTAAACTTTGAGGCTGCAATATTCGATTTTGTCAGATTATATGTGCAGGTCCTTAACTTATATAATT
The DNA here is from genome assembly GCA_963725785.1 of uncultured Bacteroidales bacterium. Classification (GTDB taxonomy): domain Bacteria; phylum Bacteroidota; class Bacteroidia; order Bacteroidales; family VadinHA17; genus LD21. Next base: position 288,458 of record CAVRZV010000006.1, read on the forward strand.
GTCTGATCAGACCGATTAATGTTTTAACCATCAGTCCGGAGGTATATGGTCCAAAATAAAAAGAACCATCCCTTACTGGATTTCTGGTACTGAATACCCTGGGAAATGGTTCATTTTTTATACATATCCATGGAAATGTTTTATCATCTTTTAAAAGAATATTATATCTCGGCTGGTGCTTCTTAATAAGATTATTTTCAAGTAACAAAGCGTCTGATTCACTGTCTACAACGATGTGTCTGATATCGAAAGTCTTTTTCAGCAGAGCTATGGTTTTGCCAGACTGGTTTTTTGAGAAATATGAGCCAATTCTTTTTTTAAGATTTTTAGCTTTCCCAACATAGATTACTGTTCCGGAAGAATCAATAAACTGGTAAACACCCGGATTATCAGGAAGTAAGGAAAGAATTGATTTGTATTTTAGTTCAGCTGCCATGGGAACTGAAAATATTAAATGCAAAGGTAACAAAAATTCCAGGCTTCAACAGGACTGGGCCACGCCATGGCGTGGCCCTACTATCATCATATAAAATCTGTAGGGTCATGCCATGGCATGACCCTACTCTCAAAATGTTAACAATCAGGAAAAACTAAACAAACAACGGTACCAGTTCGAATTTCTTAACATCAAATAATCCACGGTCCCCAATTTTCAGGTCAGGTATAACCAGCAATGCCATAAATGACAGGGTCATAAACGGAGCTTTCATATTGCAACCCTTAGAGTTGACTAACTGATTCAGAAAATCGTAATCATAAGCTATTTCTTCGCATGTTCTGGTCGTCATTATTCCTCCAATATTGAGCTGAAGTGATTTAATAGTCCCTGCGTCCGATACTGCCAGACCGCCCTTCAGTCTCACTATCTCGTTAATTGCATTTACAATGTCCCGATCATTAGTTCCAACTGCTATTATATTGTGACTATCATGTGCAATTGAACTTGCAAAAGCGCCTGATTTTAAACCGAAGCCTTTGATGAATCCAATCGCCGGTGCCAGGTCTTTGTAGCGGTCTTTGACGACGATTTTAAGGATATCGTTTCCGATATCGGTAGTCACATATCCGGTCGACCGCGAAGATTGATGAATCTCATCTGTTAAAAGCTCTCCTTCGGTAGCTACAATTATTCTTATTTCCCCATTCCTGTTTAAAACCAGCACATCAGGATTTTTCAAAGGAGTACAAACAAAGTTATTAACCGGGATGCCTGTTTCATATTTGAACAGAACCTTCGCATCAGCAAAGACTTTTTTACCTTTTATCCACGTCTCGTTTACATTCATTTTCGCAGGATTATCAACAAGGATAAAATCGGCTGGATCACCCTTCCTGAGCAGTCCTGCATTAAGTCTATAATGTTCCGACGGATTTATTGTAGCGCTGCGAATTACATCAAACAGATCATATCCTTCAGAAATTAGTCGTGCAATTAATTTGTTAATATGTCCTTCCCTCAGCATCTCAGGATGCAGATCATCGCTGCAAAGCATTAACTTTTCCGGATAGGAATTGAATAGTCCTTTTAATGCGTCAAGATTTTTTGCAGCGCTGCCCTCCCTGATCAGGATTTTCATTCCCAAAGAAATTTTCTCTTCAGCCTCAGCAATATTGCTGCATTCATGATCTGTAGTTATCCCTGCTCCTGCATACTTCCGCAGCGCATCTCCTGTTAAACCCGGAGCATGGCCATCAATTGGTTTATTGAATTCCTTAGCACAATCCAGTTTTTTTAATACTTCTTCATCATTATATATTACTCCCGGATAATTCATCATTTCCGACAGATAACTTATTTCTTCTCTCTCCAGCAGTTTCCTTACTTCAAGAGAATTTAAATCCGCTCCATTAGTTTCAAAGTTTGTAGCAGGCACGCAGGAGGGAGCTCCGAAAAAAAATTTAAGCGGAACATTTTTTGCATCATTAATCATAAACTCAACTCCTTTAATGCCCAGAACATTTGCTATTTCATGAGGGTCTGATACTACTCCGCAGGTACCATGTTTCACAGCTGCCAATGCGAATGCACCAGGTGTGATCATAGAACTTTCAATGTGTATATGTGCATCAATAAGTCCTGGTATTATGTACACTTCCGGAGCCTCATGCACCTTTTCCACATTCAGTATATTTCCATCGAGAATGCTAACTACAGCAGGATAGATACTCCTGTTATGAATATCAATCAATTGTCCGGAGACTTTCATAAATCTTTTTTTTATTTTCAATAATTTGTTCCACGTGGAACATATTATCTTCCCAGATACATTAATAAAATATTGATATCAGAAGGAGATACACCACTAATTCGACCCGCCTGCCCAATATTAGAAGGCTTTATCTTACTAAGCTTTTGCCGTCCTTCTGTAGAAATTGATAGTAGCTCTCCAAAATCGATATCTTCAGGAATCTTTAAACTTTCCAGTCTTTTTATCTTTTCTGCAACAATCTTTTCTCTCAGTATATATCCTTCATACTTAATTTTAATCTCAGCCGATTCTGCAATTTCTTTGAATCGTTCCGAATTAACAGCTTTCAACTTTTCATTACCCCTTATTAACTTAATAAAATTTCCCGTACTTATCTGTGGTCTTAACGCAATAGTGATTGCCTTAACCTTCTGTGAAATTTTGTTAGTATCAACTTTTTCGAGATAATCATTAATTTCTTCCGGGCTTATACTTACTTCAGAAAGAAAATCTATAATTTCATTAATCATTGTTTCTTTCTCTTCAAGACTTGCTACTCTTTCAATTCCTGCTGTACCAATGTCAAAAGCTTTTCTTGTGAGTCTTTCATCTGCATTATCCTGTCGTAAAAGAATTCTGTATTCCGCCCGTGACGTAAACATTCTGTAAGGTTCGTCAACTCCTTTGGTAACAAGATCGTCTATCAAAACACCTATATATGCTTCCTCACGTCCCAGAATAAATGGCTCCTCATTTCTAAGCCGGCGTACCGAATTAATTCCAGCCATGAATCCTTGTGCAGCAGCTTCCTCATAACCTGTGGTACCGTTAATCTGACCTGCGAAGTAGAGGTTGGAGATAACTTTTGTTTCAAGCGTATGCTTCAATTGTGTTGGTTGAAAAAAATCATATTCTATCGCATATCCAGGTCTGAACATTTCTACTTTCTCCAGACCCTTTACTTTCCGTAGCGCCTTCAGCTGCACATCCAGTGGCAGGCTGCTTGAAAAACCATTTATGTAATATTCAACAGTGTCCACCCCTTCCGGCTCAATAAATAACTGGTGCGAAGACCTGTCTTTAAATGTTACAATTTTATCTTCAATGCTCGGGCAGTATCTTGGTCCACGTCCTTTAATTCTTCCGGTAAAAAGTGGGCTGAATTCAAGTCCTTTTCTTATTTCTTCATGAACAGCTTCATTTGTATGTGTAATGAAACAACTCTTTTGTTCAAGTCTGTCTCTTCGAAAAGAAAGATAAGAAAATGATTCTCCCTCATCATCGCCCCTCTGTTCTGTCATAGCTCCGAAATCTATAGTTCTTCCGTCAAGCCTGGCGCTTGTACCTGTTTTCATTCTTTCTACAGAGAATCCCATTTCTTCAAGTTGCTCACTTAACCCTGTTGAGTTCTGATCACCCGACCTTCCTCCCTTAATATTCGAAAATCCTATGTGCATTAACCCATTCAGGAATGTTCCGTTAGTCAGAATTACTGCGTTTGAAAAAAAACTGGTTCCAAAATCTGTTACGACTCCAACAACTTTATTTCCTTCCAACAAAAGAGATGTTGCCTTTTCCTGCCAGATTGAAAGATTTGCTGTTTGTTCCAAGACCTTTCGCCATTCAATAGTAAATTTCTGCCGGTCGCATTGGGCCCTCGGACTCCACATAGCCGGTCCCTTTGATTTATTAAGCATCCTATACTGGATCATAGTTCTGTCTGTGACTATTCCGCTCATCCCTCCCATTGCATCAATTTCTCTTATGATCTGACCTTTTGCTATTCCGCCCATAGCCGGATTACACGACATCTGGGCCAGCTTTGTCATATCCATTGTAATAAGCAATGTTTTAGCTCCCATTACTGCAGCAGCATGTGCAGCCTCGCAGCCAGCATGCCCTCCACCCACAACAATTATATCGTATCTGAAATCCATCTTTCTATTCCTCTGCTTTTCCCAACCAATGATCCTCCATCTCCTTCATCCTGGCCTTTTCATCACTTACTAAATCATTATATCCTACAAGGTGCAAAACTCCATGAATGAGTACGCGCAAAATTTCTGAATCAAAACTAACCTTATAGTTAGACGCATTTTCTATCACTCTCTCAAGGCTGACATATACTTCTCCGTTTATGATATCCCCGTTGTTATAATTAAACGTTATAACATCTGTATAATAATCATGTTCAAGAAACTGAATATTTATTTCCCTTAACCTTTCATCATTGGTAATTATAAAGTTAAGGTCACCTGAAATTTTTCCTTCTTTCTCGATGACCTTATTAAGTATCTTCACGGCTTTTCTCCATCCTTTTAGCCTGAAGTCCGTTTCATCATAAAATATTCTTAAACTCAACCGGTAATGTTTTTAAAAGTAATTGTGACTGAATTACCTTTCCTGTTGTATTTAATTTTGTCAGCAAGGTGTGACATAAGATAAACTCCTCTTCCATTAAGCGCCTCAATGTTTTCCGGAATAGTAGGATCGGGTATATTCTCCGGTTTGAATCCAGGTCCTTCATCAGCTACCTTAATTTTAAGCTCATTGGTCTTACACGATATAACAATTTCTACAAATTTTTTCGGATCAGAACGGTTCCCGTGAAAAATAGCATTATTCACTGCCTCCATAGTTGAGACAAGAATTTTCCCATAACTGTCCTGCGATATTCCGAGAATAGTTGTTGTTTCATCAATTGCGTTTTCCACAACCCTTAAATTCTCCGATGAAGATTCTATTTTGATCTTTTTATACATGATTTCTTAAATGCCAGTCCTTATACTAAAATATATCGTATTTGTTACATATTTCCTTAGTTTTTTGAAATCCATGCCTCAGGATCAAGCTTTTCCCTTTCATCAAATATCATAAATTGTAAGATAGCTTTGTTTTCGTTTCCCTTTTCACAATAAACGTTTCCTATTTCTTGTTTCGTTTCAACTTTATCCCCGGCTTTAACTTTCAAATCTACTACATTTTGGTAAACAGTCAGATATTTGCCGTGCCTTATAATTATTGCCATATTTCCTCCTTGTATCTGCATCACTGATGTTACCTCCCCTTTAAAAACGCTGCGCACACCTGTTTTTCCCATACTTGTAATTTCAATTCCAATATTATTTACTGTTACATATTTCAATACCGGGTGCTTCTGCAGACCAAATTGACTGGTAATAATTCCTTTCTCTACCGGCCATGGCAAGTGCCCCTTATTTTCTGCAAAGTTTTCTCCTATTAGTCTTTGTTCCGGGGTCTTGTCAGACTTAACTGCCTTTTTTCTTTCTGTCTCCATTATTCTGGCAATTTCCTTTTCAATCTTATCTGCAATTTTCTTCTTTTCGTCCAGATCTTTTCTCAATTGCCTTTCTTTTTTACTAAGAGCCTGTACCATCTCTTGCTTTTTTTCTTGTTCCGACTGTAAAAGGCTTTTCTGCTGTTCTTCCTTAGATTTCAAATCTGAAAGCCTCGTTAAATCATTCTGCAATCTATCTTTGGTAGTCTGAACCTGTTCTTTCAACTCCATTATTGTTTCCGATTCCCTCCTCCGGAACTTTGTTACCTGCTGAAGATATTTGAGCCTTTTGTAGCCCTGATTGAAATCTTTAGCTGACAAAATATAGACTAACTCCGGATTTTCTTTTTTAGCCTTATATGAATTAAGAATAGTCCTGGCATAATCATTCCTTAAATCAACCAGATCGCTTTCCATCATATTGATAGCTATCGTATTCAGGTCAATTCGTTCCGACAGCAGATTTATTTCCTGGCGCATTCCTCTTATTACCGATTCTCTCAAATTTAATTTATTCCCGATTATTTTTACTTCATTCATGCTTTCTGCCTTTTGCTTTGTCGTTGACTTAAGCATATTATCAACGTAAACAATTTCATCAAGAGTCGCTTTTCGCTTTTCTTCCAGCTCTGATTTTGTCTGGGCGCATAAACTATCGGTAATTATATGAATTAGAATCAGCAGAATAACATATCTCATAAAATCTCAATTGTTTCATAGTCCTTTCCCGGTATAAACTTTATATTCCCGGTCCATGGCTGTTGCATTTTTACTACTTTAATTTTCAATCCTATATTTCTCTGAGAATCTATAAACTCTATATTTGCCGGCATTAATAAATTACCCCTTTTTATATATTTATTATATCTGATTTCCAGGGTGTTTTGATTCACACTATCTTGTTGTTTAACAAGAATAGTTTTCCCTTTCTTACAGCTTATCTCATAATTCAGTAATATGCCCTGAACAGCACAACTTAAATTTGCTTTATCTCCAATACAAGACGTTTTTCTATCCTTCGGATTATTTTCTAATACAATATCTCCAAAAATTAAAGGTAAAAAATCTCTTGAAATACCATATTTTCGCTTCAAATATAATGTTGATACTGAATAAACCTTCTTATTTATTCTATCGTTAATAAGCATTGTATCGCCCGAGATATATATCCTTGCTCCTTCAATTCCCGTTCTTCCCTTAATGCTTATCAGATATTTATCAGGATGACTGAATTTTACACTTCCTATTAACTTTTGCCTGTTATTCTGAACTAAAATTTCAATTTCTGCTTTCTGAATAAAAAAATCCTGATTTGTAATATTCTGATTTTTAACATTTTCCAGAATATTCTCAGAAGTGAATTCTTTAGTGATCTCCAGGTTTCGCTTACTTTCGTTTCTGAGTACAGAACATCCGGAGCTAAAAAATACAAGAATTACTATGATAACTATTTTCCACAATTTTCGATTTCCTTAATCAACTCCGTTTTAGTACTGTCAATTTTCAATGCAATATTCCAATTATCCACTGCCTGTGTGCACTTTTTCTGCTTCTTTAAAATATATCCGTAATGCTCATACCAAACCGCATCAGGTTTTGCACCGCTACCAATTACTGACTCCATTATTTTTGCAGCGTCTTTTAGTTTTCCTCTTTTATACAGAACCCATCCATAAGTATCAAGAAAGGTTGTATTACTTCCGTCTTTTTCAATAACCCTTTTTGCCATTTCTTCCGCTTCCTTAAGATTCGTATTTTGTTCAGCCAGGTAATACGCATAATTATTAATAACAGTAAGGTCGTTATTATCAGTTTTTAAAGCCTTCTCAAATGTCTCAAATGCCTTAATATACTCTTTCATTCTGTAATAAACATCCGCTCTCATAGTCAGTACCTGGACAATAAATTCCTTATTGTCTCCTGCTAAAATTTCTGCCTTTCTTAATTCATCAAGAGCCAATATATATTTTCCATTTTCAATCGCACCATTTGCGTACAAAATTTTCGCAGGGAAAGATCTGTTAAACCTGGTAGCACATTCTTCGCCCTTTGTCAGCAGCTTTTCATAATCCTTCATTTGTGTATACACCACAAGCAATTTCTCCCATGCGTAGTAATTGTCGGGGTTCTGCTGAATGATTTCATTCAGTCTTACAGACGCTTCGGGCAATTTGTCCTGCTTGATCATTAATTCAGGCCTGAGGAGTGGTACAATGTTATCATCCTTATAATTTGCCTCTAAAACCATCATGGCTATAATTAGCCTGTCTCCCCATTCTTTATTAAGATCAGGAATTTCTATAAGTCTGGCAAGCAATGTAATTTTATCTTCCCGTTCAACCTTATTATTGAGTATAACGGTATTCAACAGCAAGAATAGATCATTATAACTCTTTTCTGCAAGAAGCATGTCGATAAGTGAAAGTTGAATCTGAGGATTATCCGGATTCCTTTCCAGAAGCTGATTGAGCACTTCCAATGCTTTCTGATTATCTCCTTTCCCGTGGTAAATATCTGCCAGAAGTCCATTGAACAATACTTCTTCAGGATATTCCTTCAGGAGCGCCTCGGTTCTAACCATTGCATCATCAAACTTACCTTCGGCTATAAAATTCTTAATTGCCGACAATGTCGATGTTTCATTAACACCATATTTATGATCAAAAGAATCAAAAATCGAATTTGCTTTTTCAAAATTTTTATTTTCAGAATACAGATTCCCAAGTGTAAGCAGCAGACTTTCTTTCTCAGGGAAATATTTAACCGCCTTTTCATAATAAACAATTGCACTATCCAGATTTTTTTCCTGATAATATAATCCCGCCAGCAATGTCAGGTACCAAATATTTTCCGGATCAATTGATAATGCCTTTGATGCAAAATGTTTTCCGCTCTTTATGTCACCATTTGCCACTACGACCTGAGCCATTTGAAAATATGATGCATCACTTTTCGGATTAATTTTTATACATTCTTCGAAATATCTTAGTGCGTCACCACCATTTCCAAATAACTTCTGCTTCAAAGCTTCTACATAATAGTAGCTAAATGCAGCTTTATCATAATTACTATCTCCTTTCCCGCTTATTTTCGAACGATACATTGTTTTTCCACACGATACGAAGCTTAATAAAATAAGCGCCAAAAGAATATAATATAACTTATATAATCTCATACCAAATATTTTCCTGTTTTTAATAATCAACCAATTATTCAGACGACAAAGATACTCCTAATGACCAAATCAATTCACTTTAAAAAATATTGTAATTAAAATAATGCAATTTGAAAACCAATATTTTCTTGTATCATCCAAAGTTAAATATCTTTGCATTCACAATTGCAGCACTTTATTAATCAATTTTAAGTTTCATGAACAGTATCTATAAAAAATTATCAATTCTTTCTGCTCTATTCATCATTATTTCATGTAATGCTCCAGGCGGAAACGAGAATACAGTTGTCTCTATTGTCACTTCTGTGGGAGACATTAAGATTAAGCTTTATGATGGGACCCCTCTTCATCGTGATAATTTTATAAGGTTAATAAACATGGGCTTTTATGATGGAATTTCATTTCACCGTGTAATAAATAAATTTATGATACAGGCAGGGGATCCTGCTGCCAGGAAGGGTGCAGCTAAAAATTTTCCTGATTCTGTCAAGACATATACAATTCCTGCCGAATTCAATAATCAGTATTTTCATAAAAAAGGAGCTCTCGCTGCTGCCCGTACGGGTAACGATGTTAATCCGGAAATGAGATCCTCCGGAACACAGTTCTACATCGTACAGGGTGTGATCAAAAATGATGATGATCTTAATCAGGCGGAACAGCGAATAAACAGTAATATAAAACAAGCTCTTTTTAACAGGATTATCAAAGAAACTGCCGACAGTGCCAGGCTGGTCCAAAAAGTACTTTCTGATGCGGAAATTCAGGAAATCGCTTCCCTTAAAATGTTTCAATATATGTCAAATAACAATCCTTACACGATAACCGAAGAACAAAGAAATGTTTATAAGACTGTCGGAGGAACACCTCTTCTGGATGGTACCTATACAGTATTTGGTGAGGTAATTGAAGGTTTGAATATAATTGACAAAATTGCTGAAGTGCAGACGGACGGTAATAACAAGCCGCTTAATGATATAAAAATAATTAAAATGAAAGTTATAAGAAAATAATTATTGTTGATTTAAATCCATCTTTAATGATTCAAAAAATTACTGATCTTTTAAATGAAGTCTCATCTTTTTCTGTAAAAAATACTGAAGAACTTGAATTATTTCGTTTGAAGTTTTTAAGCAAAAAGGGATTACTTTCTGATCTTTTCGAAGAATTCAAGAATGTGACTTCTTCTCAGAAGAAGGAGGTCGGCCAGAAACTTAATCTTCTTAAACAGAATGCTCTTGAAAAATACAATTCTTTGAAAACTTATCTTCAAAATAACGAAGTATCAGTTGATGGAACTGATCTTACAAGACCTTCTTTTCCATACTCAACCGGTTCCCGTCATCCTATTTCTATTGTCAGAAATGAACTTATAGATATTTTTACCCGTATTGGTTTTACCGTTTCTGAAGGTCCTGAAATTGAAGATGATGATCATGTTTTTACAAAGCTTAATTTTGCTCCTGAGCATCCTGCAAGAGACATGCAGGATACTTTTTATATTTCCAGAATATCGGCTGAAGATTCCAGTCCTGAAGACATTTTGCTACGAACACATACATCTTCTGTGCAGGTGAGGGTAATGCAGAATCAAAAGCCTCCTATCAGGACCATTTCACCCGGCAGGGTTTTCCGTAACGAGGCGATTTCCGCAAGAGCTCATTGCATTTTTCATCAGGTTGAAGGCTTATATATCGACGAAAATGTATCATTTGCTGATTTGAAGCAGACTTTATTGTTTTTTGCCCGGGAGCTGTTCGGAAAAGACACAGATATAAGATTAAGACCATCGTATTTCCCTTTTACAGAGCCATCTGCCGAAATGGATGTCAGTTGCAAAATCTGTGGTGGTAAAGGCTGTAATGTTTGCAAATATACTGGCTGGCTTGAAATATTGGGATGCGGAATGGTACATCCAAACGTTCTTGAAGCCTGCAATATTGACAGTAAAAAATATACCGGTTTCGCCTTTGGCATGGGTATTGAAAGAGCTGCCATGCTAAAATATGGCGTAAACGATCTGAGATTATATTTTGAAAATGATCTGAGGTTTCTCGATCAGTTTAAGACAGCTTTCTGAATTATTTGAACATAAATGTTAATGACAGTGTCAATCTTTGCACTATAATTTAGGAGACGAAATGAAACAACACGAAATTCATGTTCCGCTATGTGACAGATGCTCGCTTGAATCCGGATCAATTTTCAAATATTTAAACCCCGATGAAGTTGAAGCTCTGAATTTTGCAAAAGATTTCCGTCTTTATAAGAGAGGCGAAATACTTTACCAGGAAGGGAATCGTATCAGCGGTTTTTTTTGTATAAACAGTGGTATTATTAAGGTTTTTAAAACAGGTTTTGACGGAAAAGAACAAATCATACGTTTCGCAAAAACCGGAGATATAATAGCCTACAGGAGTGTTCTCAGTAATGAGCTGGCCTGTACATCGGCAAAAGTTATTGAAGACTGTCAGGTCTGCTTTATTCCGTCAGAAATACTTACATCGTTCATTAAAACAAATCCTGCATATGCCCTTGAATTACTTAAACTCGCCTGTCACGAATTAGGAGAGGCAAATTCATTCATTACGGATATTGCACAGAAAACTGTAAGGGAACGATTGGCGGAGATACTTTTGTTTCTGGTAAATGATTTTGGTCTTGATAATGACAATTATCTGAATATTTCCCTTACCCGTGAAGAGCTTGCAAACATAGTAGGCACTGCAACTGAATCTGTAATCAGATTATTGTCGGAGTTTAAATCGGACAAGCTGGTCGAACTGAATGGAAGGAAAATTAAGATCCTGAATACGAAGGGGCTGGAAAAGATCAGTAATGTGTTCAACTAAAAAAGCGTTCCCGGTACGTCTCGCCCGAATTGTTTTCCAAGGTGTTTATAAGCATGTTCTGTAGCTTCACGGCCTCTTGGTGTTCTTTTAAGATATCCTTCTTTAATAAGAAAGGGTTCATATACTTCTTCTATTGTTCCGCTTTCTTCACCTACTGCGGTAGATATGGTATTTAATCCGACAGGGCCTCCCCCGAATTTATCAATAATTGCAGAAAGTATCCTGTTATCCATTTCATCAAGACCATGCTGATCAATATTTAGAGCTTTCAGTCCATATCTTGTTATATCGATATCTATTTCTCCATTACCTTTTACCTGTGCAAAATCTCTTACTCTTCTCAGTAAGGCATTGGCAATCCTGGGTGTTCCCCTGCTTCTTCTCGCAATTTCAACAGCTGCCTCCTCGTCAATTCCTATGCCAAGTATTCCTGCCGATCTGTTCACAATACCTGTAAGTATTTCATGATCATAATATTCGAGATGAAATTTAATCCCGAACCTTGCTCTTAAAGGACTTGTAAGCAGACCCGACCGAGTTGTTGCTCCGATAAGAGTAAAATTATTAAGTGTTAATTGGACGCTTCTTGCACTTGGTCCTTTATCGATCATGATATCGATCTGAAAATCTTCCATCGCAGAATACAGATATTCTTCAACAACCGGGCTCAGGCGATGAATCTCATCTATAAAAAGCACGTCTCCTTCCTGAAGGTTCGTAAGCAATCCTGCCAGATCGCCCGGTTTGTCCAGTACCGGTCCGGATGTAACCCTGAGATTAACCTGCAACTCGTTGGCTATAATGGTTGCAAGAGTCGTTTTGCCTAATCCGGGGGGGCCGTGCAGAAGAACATGGTCGAGAGACTCACCCCTCTGTCTTGCAGCAGTTACAAATACGATAAGGTTTTCAATTACCTGTTTCTGTCCTTTGAAATCATTGAAACTCAGCGGACGCAATTGCTTTTCAAATTCCTTATCATTTTGTGTAATAATATCTTTTCTGATGTTAATGTTTTCTTCCATAGGGCAAAGTAACTATTTAATCAGTTTGGTATCGCCTTCAGGAAGCTTTATTCTGACACCGTTGATACTTATTTCCACGTCATCCTTATATGCAATTACGAGTATTGCTATCCCTTCCTCGTTATATTTTTTCCATGTTTTTTGCCTTATCCCCATCTGAAAATATTGTTCTTCCTTAATCCTGCCGTTTTCAAAATAAAAGCTTTGCTTACCATCAGGGTTGCCCTGAACAAAATTCCCCCTGTATTTCAGTTTGCCATTACTATAATATGATTTCCACACTCCATCCCTTAATCCGGTGATATATTTTCCTTCTTCAGTCACATCGCCGGACTTATATTTCCATTCACCATTTTTCTCACCATCTGAAAACTGTCCCTGTGCAATTATATCTCCGGTAACTGAATATTCCGTTGATGATCCGTCACGCTTTCCCTGAAAATATTCTTCTTCTTTCAAAAGGGATCCGTTTTCATAGTACCAGTTCCATAATCCATCAGGACGCCCATTGTTATAGGAACCTGTCTGTTCTGTTTTTTCAGAAATATTGTAGAACTTCCATTGGCCCGATCGCCTGCTGTCGGTATACTGCCCTTCTGCCTGTGTCTTTCCGTTGGGATACAGATCTTTCCATTTTCCGTTGTACTTTCCGGCTTCGTCTACTATTCCTTCGGAGAGCAGTAATCCGTTATCGTTGTATATAAATGAATTTGTGACCTTTCCGTCTTTCCCGTATTCTCTGTGAACCCCAACGGGAACCTTGTTGCGATAAGGACCGCTATATATCAGCTTGCCATCCTGATCATGTTTATTAACTATTTCAATATCAGGTTCATCTTCAACTCTTGATTTCACTATTGCGCCGCTGTCATAAAGCATGGTAAGCACCAGTCTTCCGCGACTATCATATTCTTTGTAATAACCATGCATGAGATCATCTCTGAATGATTTCTCAGATTTAATGCCTCCGTTGGGGTAGAATTCTTTCCAGTCTCCCTGTTTTAAACCCTTGCTGTCTGTTCTGTTAATTTTTTCCCTGCTTACAAGAAAATCATTGTTGTATTCAAGAAGAGTTATTATGTTTCCCTCTTTATCGTATTCTTTTGACAGGCCTTCCTTTTTGCCTTCGTTATATGTAAATGTCTGTTGGATTTTGCCATCGGGGAAATAAATGTAAGCTGTTCCTTCTTTCCTGTCTGCGGCAAAAAGCTCTTTTGACCAGATATAAATTCCCCGGGACGGATCTTTTTTAAATTTAAAATACCATCCGTTCTTCTTGCCATACAGATAATTTATCTTTTCAGTAGTGTCTCCCGCCTGATCATAAAACAACCAGATACTGTCGAGCAGAAAATTAGTTCTTTTACCTTCCGATTTTTTAATTCCGGTAACATAATAACTTTTCCAGAATCCTTCAGGCTTTCCGTTTTTAATCAATCCTTCACTTGAGACAGAGCCATTAGGATACTTAAATATTTGATAACCATCTTTTAAAGTTCCGTTATCCTGCGCAGAACTTATCTTACAGATTAATACAAAAAATATATAAACTAAAAATTTTTTCATGATTTAAAGACCAAGTTTTTCAGAGATTTCGATCATCCTTTTAATGGGCTTTTGAGCTTTCATGAGAATTCGTTTGTCTATCAATATCTCAGGTTTTTCACTTTGAAGGCAATTTAATATTTTTTCAATCGTAATAAGTTTCATAAAACTACATTCGCTGCAACCGCAGGTTGAATCTCTTGGCGGGGCAGGAATATAATTTTTTTCAGGATTTTTCTTTTTCATCTGGTGTATTATACCAGCTTCAGTTGCCACAATATAACAATTTCCCGGGTCTTTACTTATAAATTGCAGAAGAGAAGAAGTAGAACCTATAAAATCTGCAACCATTCTCACAGGTAATTCACATTCAGGATGAACAATAATTTTTGCAGAGGGATTCTCTTTCTTTAATCTCAAAATTGCTTCAAGCGAAAATTCTTCGTGCACATGACATGTTCCGTTCCATATTATCATATCCCTCCCTGTTTTATTAAGAACATAATTTCCCAGATTCCGATCAGGAGCAAATATTATTTTTTCGTTTTCCGGCAGTGATTCTACAATCTGAACCGCATTTGAAGAAGTGCATATAATATCGGATAATGCTTTTATTTCAGCTGTTGTATTTACATATGAAACAACAGTTCTTCCGGGATTATCTTTTAAGAATTTCTTGAAATCGGACGCTTTACAGGAATCTGCAAGAGAACAGCCTGCGTTTAAATCAGGAAGAAGTACCTTCTTCTCAGGAGCAAGTATCTTAGCTGTTTCTGCCATAAATTTAACTCCTGCAAAAAGTATGATGTCAGCAGAATTTGAAGCTGCTTTTTGTGAAAGTGCAAGACTATCTCCTACAAAATCAGCAATATCCTGGATATCTCCCGTTTGATAATAATGAGCCAGGATAATTGCATTTTTTTCTGTTTTCAGCCTTTTTATTTCAACAATATTCTGTTCCGGTGATTTTTGTTTCATAAAGTAAAATTACTCATTAAAGTAATATCGAATTTATCACTCATATCCTTTTCAACAGTAATTAACAGTATAATATTCTTAATTCTTAATATAAATTTTATTTATGATGATGATGATGTCCTGTTAATAGTGTTAATATAATAATCGAAAAATTATTGCATTTCTCGCCATTACCGGTGTACTAACATCTTTTCAACAACTCAAAAAACATACCGTTTTTGAAAATCAAAGGATTAGAAAAATAATTAACAGTTGTTATGATTGAATTGTTGATACTGATAAAAAATTAAAAGTAAAGTTTTTGATGTTTAATTTAAGTTCATATTTTGATTTAATTTTTTGATAACTTTAATTAGTTCAATTTGAAATACCCCCGGGAAATAAAATGGTTGATAAAGTATGATATTTTGACTATTTATTTCAGATTATTTACAGGTTATTAACAACAAGATTTATCCGGCAGCTACTAACATTACAATTTCCTGTAAGTAGCCATCATTGCCAAATAGTTAGGCCACGCCATGGCTTGGCCCTACATTTATCGTAATTCATTATGAAATATTGTAGGGTCATGCCATGGCATGACCGCACATTTAAACATTCATCTTATAGTTTTGTTATTCTGTCATACACCAAAGTTTAAGATATTAGAATACATTTTTCTTTTAATTAAGCATTTGTATTAATTTGCAGGCTGATTATACAATTTAAAAATTAAAAGGCAGGAAGTTGAAAAACAATAAAATTGCTATTACATCAGATCATGCTGGGTACTATCTTAAAGAAAAAGTATTGGCTTATCTTATTAAAGAAAAGTATGATGTCAGGGATTTAGGAGCTACCTCAGAAGAATCAGTTGATTATCCCGATTTTGGTCATCCGCTGGCGAATGCTGTTTCTGCAGGTGATTATAATTTAGGGATATCGATATGCGGAACCGGAAATGGAATAAATATGGTTGTAAACAAGCATCCGGGAATAAGAGCAGCTTTATGCTGGAATGAGGAACTAAGTCGTTTGGCAAGAGCCCATAATGATGCAAATATTCTTACTTTACCAGGATGGTTCATTTCGGAATCGGAAGCATATCTGATCGTTAGGACATTCCTCACAACAGAATTTGAAGGCGGACGACATACCCGAAGAGTAGCGAAAATCTCATTGAAAATGTATTAGTATGCTTTCGAATACATGCAGATACGGAATAAGGGCTGTAATTTACCTGGCAAGTCAGCCCAAATCTGACGGGAAAACCGGGATAAAGAAAATAAGCGGTGACCTGGATCTTCCGAGTCCATTTCTGGCAAAAATTCTTCAACAGCTGGCGAAACAAAAAATTTTAAGTTCTTCAAAAGGTCCGCATGGAGGTTTTTCTCTGCTGAAAGATCCAAGAGAAATAACATTGCTCGATATTGTAAATACTATTGACGGGAAAGATGTATTCACCGATTGTATCATGCACAATGGTTCATGTGAAGGAGTTGCAGGGGCGAAAAAGCATTGTCCCATGCATAAAGATTATGAAAAGACAAGATCAGAGTTAAAGAGATTATTCGGCGAGAGTACAATTTATGACCTTGTAAGAAAGGCAAAGAATAAAGAACTAATCACCATCTGAGTATTTATTTTCCTTAGGTCTTACAGCGAGCCATAATAAAATTGAAACCAGAATACCTGCACAATTAAAAAGCGCATCATAAAAACTTCCGGTACGGGTTAGTGTCAGGGTCGATTGCATTATTTCAAGAATGATGCCATATAAAAGAGGAATCAGACCAATAAGGAACAAATGACCGGTTTTATATATAGTCTTACGGTTTTCCAGAATAATAACTGACATAAGGACAAAATACATTCCGAAGTGCACAATTTTATCGATGTGTGGAAAAGTAATAAACGCAACTTTATCAAAACTCTGAGAACTTGCCAGGCTCAGATACATTATTACCAGAGCCGAAACGATCGAAAATTTATTCTTTTTCAGCATTTCTAAAATTTAATGCAAAGTTAGTTTTTTGGGAGTCATTAAAATATTCATGAATTGATTTTTTCCCAGTCTTCGCCCTTTATTTTTTACTTAAACAAGTGTTGAAAGATATTTGTATTAATTATTTATAAATTGCAGCGTTGAATTTATAATATATGGCAGGGATTTATATACATATACCATTTTGTAGAAAACTCTGTTTTTACTGTGATTTCTATCACGTAATTTCTCCGGTAGATAACTCAGCATTTATTGATGCCCTGCTAAAGGAGGCTTCATTAAGAAAGGATTATCTCGAAAACGAAATCGTATCAACAATATATCTTGGCGGAGGCACGCCTTCGGTGTTTTCAATTAAAGAATTAGGAACAATACTGGATCATATTTATAAATTATTCAGAGTATCCGGAGATTGCGAAATAACAATTGAGCTGAATCCTGATGATGTACAGCCTGCTTATTTGAAAGGACTGAAGAATCTTAATATTAACAGAGTCAGTCTGGGAATCCAATCGTGGAGAGATTCAGATCTTAAAATGTTGAACAGGCGGCATGACTCAGCCACAGCTGTTACAGCACTTAAAGAGACATTAAATGCAGGATTTGAGAACGTTACAATTGATCTTATCTATGGTATTCCAGGAATGAGCCTGCAGGAATGGATCTCAAATCTCGATTTTTCATTTTCATTTGACATTAAACATCTGTCTGCCTATCACCTGACTTTTGAGCAGGATACTGTCTTCGGGAATATGCTGAGGAGAGGAGCGATTTCTGAAATTGATGATGATGATAGTTCGGCACAGTTTAATATTCTGATTGAAAAAGCAGAATCTGCAGGATTTATTCAATATGAAATTTCAAATTTCGGAAAACCGGATTATTTTTCAGTTCATAATTCAAATTACTGGAAGCAGGTCAATTATCTGGGGCTTGGACCTTCAGCTCATTCTTTTAACGGATATTCGCGGCAATGGAACATACGTGATCTTAAACACTATATCAAATCGCTTGATACCGGAAAATCGTTTTTTGAGAGTGAAGAACTTGATATAAAGAAGCGGTTTAATGAATATATAATGACCTCTCTGAGAACTATGTGGGGCATAGATCTTGACTATATTGAAAAAATGTTTGAAAAGGAAGGTTATGATTATGTTGTTAATCTGGCTGGCAAATTCAAAGAGTATGGCCTGATGAAACAGGACAAAAAAACCCTGGTTCTAACAAACCAGGGTAAAATGATTTCTGATAATATTATTTCTGAATTTATGATGCCGGCAGATGAATAGCTATTTCTTTGAAAGCATAAAATTTGTCCGGCCAATAATATTATTATCGAGATAAAGTTCCACGCTATAATTGCCAATAATAAAATCACCGGTATTGTCCAGAAATATGCACATTTCAATATCCTGATTCAAATAATCAACCTGGCGGTTAGCAGAATAAATTATTTTATTTTCCTTATAATCAAATAGATTATCAGGACTGCTGGTTATAACCAGTGAGTCGGGGCGGATCACTCTCATATAAACATCTTTCTGACCCGCTTTGGCAAGAGGATTCTCACGAAGAGTAAAACAGATCCTGAGTTTATCGAGCTGGTTAATTCTTGTTGTAACCTTTTGTTTTTTATTCAAAGAAACTGCAACGATATCCTTCGCCTGAATAATTGAGGCAACCTCAACCTTGCTGCTTAATTCCTCCTTTACCTTTGAGAGTTCGGAATTTGTATTCTGAACTTGTGTTATTTGCTGCTTGATTTCAGTATTTTCGGAGACGAGCATTTTGTTTCTTGTATTAAGAGAATCGATCTGAACAATGTAACTTTTCATTATTTCTCTCATTGTTGTGATCTCGCTCCTGTACTTTTTTATAAGCTGTACATTTGATGCATTGACAGACAGCAGCTGGACAATCTTATTTTTTTGTTTTTGCAAACCTGCATTGAGAGTATCATTGGTCGTTTTCAAAGTATCGTATGCAACGACCATATGTCTTAGTTCATTTGCTAGGGAGTCTTTTTCCTGAGTAAGGACCGTCTCCATTTCAACCATCTTGTTTTTCTTATCGAAATACAAATAAATAAGAAAAATCAGAGCTAAACCAAGAATGATTGAAGTGACAATCATACCAACAGGGTTACTCTTTTTCGTTCCCTGTACATTTGGGACATTGCTGTTTAAGTCTGCCATTTATCTTATTGTGTTTAATAGGTTTAATTTACAAATTTAACAATATCCTGACAATATTTCAAATTAATAATATAAACATAAAACAATAGTTTTTGTTATATTGTCCAAAGATTCGGGAGATCTTTGAATCAGAATATAGAATTTGGCTTTAATCATTTATTATTATCAAAACTATGAAATACATAGGTGCACATGTAAGTGCTTCAGGAGGCGTTGAAAATGCTCCGGTAAATGCAAATTTGATAGGAGCAAAGGCTTTTGCTCTCTTTACTAAAAATCAGAGACAATGGTTCTCAAATCCTTTATCAATAGCAAGTATCAAAGCATTCAGGGACAACTGTGACAAATATGATTATAAGCAATTTCAGATATTGCCCCACGATAGTTATCTTATAAATCTGGGTCATCCCGAAAAAGAACTCCTGGAAAAGTCAAGAGCTTCATTTCTTGATGAAATGCAACGATGTGAACAATTAGGTCTTGACAGACTGAATTTTCATCCCGGGAGTCACCTTAATTCCATCAGTGAAGAGGAAAGCCTGAGTCGTATGGCGGAATCTATAAATATTGCTCTTGACAAAACAAAAGGCGTTACTGCAGTGATCGAGAATACTGCCGGACAAGGAACAAATCTTGGATATAAATTCGAACATATCAGGTTCATAATTGATAAAGTAGAGGATAAGTCACGTGTTGGAATTTGTATTGATACATGTCATGCCTTCACATCGGGATATAATATTAAATCGCCCGCAGGGTTTGCTGAAACATTCGGTTTATTTGATAAAATTGTAGGATTTAAATATTTGCGGGGAATGCATATAAATGATTCAAAGAAAGAATATGCGACCAGAGTTGACCGGCATGACAATATTGGAAAAGGCTTTTTAGGGGAGGATGTTTTCAGAATGATAATGAATGACTCAAGATTCGATAATATGCCGTTGATACTCGAAACACCCGATGAATCATTGTGGGAAGAAGAAATTAAGAATCTTTATTCCCTGATTAAATGACTTTTTCCAATAATTTTTCAATGTCTATTTCCTTCAGCTTTTGCCTGGTTGCCTTATAGCCAACCTCAAAAAGCAACTGGGCTTTTTCAGGATCGAGAATTTTGTAATTTCTTAATTCCAGCGGAGCAATAAAAATATCGAATTTCTTTGCTTTTTCTGAGATTTCTTTTGACATGCTGAGCATGAAAGTTCTTTCCGCAATATTTATTAATCCGCTGATTTTTTCAATATAACCTACCGGATTAACAAAAGAGCCAATAAGAATATTGCATTTATCTTCGATAGGCCTTACAGGCAGATTATCCAAAACGCCACCATCAACATAGGAAACACCATTGATTTTCACAGGTTGAAAAAGTACCGGTATGCTGGCAGAGGCTATAACCGGATCAATCAGATCACCTGAAGAAAAATAAACAGCTTTACCATTATTAAGATCAGTTGCAGTGACAAATAGTGGGATTTTCAGCTCTTGAAATGTTGTTGCACGTAAGTTTGTTTTCAATATTTTAATTATGCTGTTAATCTGAAGCAATCCCTCTCGTGGCAGTACCGGACGCATAAAATCAAGACGGCTGCCAATACTCATCAGCTTCAAAATCTCTTTTGATGTATAACCATCAGCATACAAAACACCAATCAGCGCTCCGGCGGAGGTTCCGGATATAATATCAGGAAAAATTCCTGCCTCATTTAATGCATGTATCACTCCAAGATGCGCGAACCCTCTTGCCCCGCCACCACTTAAAACCAGACCAATATTATATTTAATCCCAGCCATTATTAAAATTCTTAAGTATGTCTATTTTATGAAAAAATCAATTAGCAGTTTAATATTTAAAAAGGATACAATTCCGGCAATTCCCGATAACAGAACGATCAAAAACCTGCTGTTGACATATTTTCCCATTACCTTTTTTGATGAGGTAAGGTAAAGCTGCACAGCAATAGTAAATGGAAGCTGAATGCTTAAGAATACCTGCGACAATATAAGACCTTTAAAAGGATTACTTATAAAGAAGATCAATATTAAAGCGCCAACAAGAGATATCACTATACCAATACGTGAATGGTTATCTTTTACATCATAAGGCTCTTTATACATTCCCGAAACTATTGATCCGCCGGCCATTCCCGAAGTAATTGAAGACGCGACTCCTGCGAAGAGAAGTGCAACAGCAAATACTACAGATGCATTGGAACCAAGCAATGGCTCCAGTAGTTTTTCAGCCTGTGGAAGCTGATCAACTTTCTGGCCAATGGCAAAAAATGTTGCAGCAGCAAGGAGTATCATTGCACTGTTAATGGCCCAGCCTATTATCATCGAAAACAAGGTATCTGCAAATTCGAATCTAAGTTGTTTCTTAATTATTTTTTCGTCCTGCAGGTTCCACTGACGGCTCTGTATGATTTCTGAATGAAGAAATAGATTATGAGGCATTACAACTGCACCAAGTACACTCATTATCAACAAAATAGAACCTTCAGGCAATGATGGTTTTAACCACGAAATACCTGCCAGCCTCCAGTCAACATTAACAAGAAATAATTCATAAAGGAATGAAAGACCGATTATTGAAACAAACCCGATTATCCACTTTTCAATTTTCCTGTAAGAATTTGAGAAAAGCATTATAATCACAAAAATGGTTACCAGAAGGGCCCCAATTTTTATCGGGATATTGAAAAGCATATTCAAAGCAATTGCACCGCCAAGGACTTCTGCCAGTGAAGTAGATACTGAAGCCAGAACCGCAAAAGACAATACCGACTTTGAGACCCATGGTTTCAAATAGATTGTCGCTGCCTCTGAAAGACATAGTCCGGTTGCAATTCCAAGATGAGCAACATTATGCTGAAGGACAATAAGCATAATTGTAGAAAGTGATACGACCCATAAGAGAGTGTATCCGAATTCCGATCCGGTGGCAATATTTGCTGCCCAGTTTCCAGGATCAATGAACCCGACTGTTACCAGCAACCCGGGACCAATATATTTAAAAATATCAAGGCCCCCGAAAGAAGGCTTATGGTCTCTTCTTTTCAGGTCCTTTAAAAACCCCGAAGAATTAAATAAATTCTTAATATTCAACATATTGAAGATTCTCAAAGCTGAACAGAATACTTCGTGCCACGACTATTCTTAATAACAAAGATAAACAATGAAAAGTAATTTAGTTTACCAATTTAGTATGTCTGAAAAGGAATTAATTGGTTTTTTCCCTTTGAGTTAATTTGAGGGTGTTGAAAAAGTTCTTTTTAACCGCAAAGTACACAAAGAAGACGCAAAGTTCGCAAAGTCAAAATCTTATGGTTCAGTTCTTTGCGATCTTTGCGCAAATCTTTGCGACCTTAGCGGTTAACGGATTTCAACTTTTTCAACATCCCCAAAGGACTTTTCAAACACCTTAGTGATACCCGGATAATCTCAGGGATAGCTGAAACCAAAGAAAATCAATAAATTTGTACTTTAAAATTTTTCTGTTTGTTTAAACTAAAAAGAAAGTGTATGCAATTTTTACTTATAGCTTACGATGGAACTGATCCGGATGCCCTTCAACGAAGGATGAAGGTCAGAGAACAACATTTGCATAATATTGGATTGCTTAGAACGAAGGGTGAATTTCTGTTTGGCGGTGCCATTCTTGATGAAAGCAGTAAAATGATCGGGTCAACGATAGTTTATGAAGTTCCTGACCGGAAATCAATGGATGAAATCCTGAAAGTAGAACCATACATTACGAATGGAGTATGGGAAAAAATTGAAATCAAACCATTCCGTCTTGCCAGACATGAGTAATACCGTGGGGATTATACATAATTAGTAACTTATAAGATGACTAGTTGATTTTATTACCCCCTTCCCAGCCCCCGCCGAAGCGGGGCAGGCTTTCCCCCAGGGGGGAAGGAGAATGATTATATCCTTTCCCCCTTGGGGGAAATAAGAAAGGGGGTAAAATTTAACACAATTAATGAAGGGCTTGTATAAAATTTAATATGAATTTAAGAAAATTTACTCCACTGGTTGATAAAAGAATTCTTGTTCTTCTGGCAGGGCTGATGTGGTGCGGAGTAGGGATTATGCTGATCAGCTTTGCTGTCAGATGGCTTGCACCCTGTAGTGGGAAGACCCGGGTCTTATTTTACGCTGCCGGATTTTTAGCAGCTATGCCGATCCATCATTTTGGTTTTTTAAAGATTGCCGACAAAAACCTTAAAAGGTTATTGCCACTGACTGAAAAAAAATGTCTGTTCTCTTTTATGACCTGGAAAAGTTATATAATTGTTCTGATAATGGTTTCCATGGGAATTGCCCTGAGACACTCAGCTATACCGAAGAAAGATCTGTCGGTTTTGTATAATGGTATCGGATTAGCATTATTCCTTTCGGGTCTCCGTTATTTCAGGTTCTTCTTTTTTATAGTCAGAACTCATAAATAAGGATACACGACTCAGGACACACGGCATAAGGCAAAAGATCTCCTTGTTTCTTATGTGATGCGCCGGGTATCAAATATTGAAAATAATTTGATAATAGAACAAATTTGAAATACCAGTGTTTATAATAATAATTATATAAAAAAATGGCATTCACATTACAACCCGGAGAGAAAGCGATCGATTTCAGGCTTCCTTCAACTGAAGGAAAGGAATATACGCTGTCGGACTTTGATAAATTTAAGTACTTTGTTCTGTTTTTTACTTGTAATCATTGTCCTTATGTGATAGGTTCGGATGAAATTACGAGGGCCACGTATGAAAAATTCAAAGAGAGTGGAGTTGGATTTGCCGGTATAAATTCAAATAGCGAAAACACTTACCCTGAAGATAGTTTACCCAATATGGTAGAGAGGATGAAGAAACATAAATTTCCATGGGTATATCTTTATGATAAGCCACAAAAGGTAGCTGAAGCATATGGCGCTTTGAGAACCCCTCATTTTTACGTTTTTAATGAAGAAAGAAGACTTGTTTATACCGGCAGAGGAGTTGACAACCCGAGGAATGCATCAAAGATGACAGTAAACGATCTTGAGAGGGCTCTTGATGAACTTACGAGCGGAAAACCTGTAACAGTACCGGTCACAAATCCGATCGGCTGTAATATTAAGTGGGAAGGCAAAGATGCTCACTGGATGCCGCCTGATGCATGCGACCTTGTTTAACCTTTGGATCTCAGGGAGCCAGCCGTTCAATTACCCATAATCCTTTATTTTTTTTATAGGTTATACGGTCGTGCAACCTGAATTCTCCATTCTGCCAGAACTCAAACCATTCGGGAATAAGCCGGAATCCCCCCCAGTGAACCGGCCGGGCAACCGGTTTTTCCAGATATTTATTTTTATAAAAATTATAACGGTCATACAGATACTGGCGATCAGGGATTATGGTACTTTGTTCGCTGGCCCAGGCTGAAAGCTGACTTTCCCTGGGCCGTGTTTTGAAATACGATTCAGATTCTTCTTCCGTCACTTTTTCTGTTACTCCCTCAATCCTTACCTGACGGCCCGATTCCGGCCAATAAAAAAGCATTGCGGCCCGGGGATTTGATGATAGCTGAACTCCTTTCCTGCTTTTGTAATTTGTAAAAAATACAAATCCGGCGTCATCAATCTGTTTTAACAGGACAGACCTTACTGAAACCTGTCCATTTTTAGTGGACGTACCAAGGCTCACAGAGTCGGGGATAGCAACTCCCGATATCAGGTGTTCGCTGTACCAGACTTTAAACTGAATAAAAGGATTC
Source organism: uncultured Bacteroidales bacterium (assembly GCA_963725785.1). Classification (GTDB taxonomy): domain Bacteria; phylum Bacteroidota; class Bacteroidia; order Bacteroidales; family VadinHA17; genus LD21. Next base: position 313,465 of record CAVRZV010000006.1, read on the forward strand.
AGATTAACAGTATTTTCAGAAAAATCCTCAATATTGGTCATTGATTACAATTGTGAATTTGTCTAAATAACAGTTGTTTAACAACATTGTTTTGAAAGAGCAGGGATTTAAATATAATACATATCTTAAAGCCCGAAAATTTACTTAATTATCATTAAAAACCATCTTTATGAAAAATATGAAATCAATATTTTCCAGAATACTATTGTCACTGTTCTTATATACAGGTTGTTTGACTTCAGTTTTCAGCCAGCTTTATGAGTGGCGTGGGCCGGGACGTACAGGGATTTATAATGAATCGGGGTTGCTGAAAAAGTGGCCCGACGGCGGTCCGAAGCTTTTGTGGGAATCAACTGGAATGGGAGACGGATATTCGTCCTCCACAGTTACAGACGATGCCGTTTATGTAACCGGAAGGAAGGATAGCTCAGATGTTCTTACAGCACTTACACTCGACGGCAAAAAGAAATGGGAGACAATTTATGGCAAAGCGTGGATGGCAAATCATACAGGTTCAAGATGCACACCTACTTATTTTAACGGAAATATTTACCTGATCAGCGGAAGCGGGGATATTGTGTGCGTTGGCTCTGATGGTAAAATAAAATGGTCGAAGAACCATTACAAATTATACGACAGCAAACCACTTATGTTTGGCATATCTGAATCTCCTCTTGTGGTTGACAACATGGTAATTGCAACACCCGGAGGAAAAAAAGCTTCGATGGTTGCCTTTAACATTAGTGACGGTAAAGTGATTTGGGAAGCAGAGCCACTAAATGAGGAACCACAATATATTAATCCAAAACTTATTGAGTATGCCGGCAAGAAGATGATTGTTACAGTAATGGGTACTGATATTATTGCTGTCAATTCAAAAGATGGTAAAATTCTCTGGAAAGTCAATTATGCTGAGATCAATGCGGCAACTGGCCGTGTTATGAAAAATCACGCTATTACACCTGTTTACAGAGATGGATGTATACTTATTGCAAACGGTTACAACTGGGTGGCTCTGAAGCTTAAACTTTCTGCAGATGGAAACTCAGTTGAGAAAGTCTGGGAAAACAGGAATTTTGATCCGCAACTTGGAGGAGTTATTCTTCTTGGTGATAATATTTACGGGAATAATCATATGTCCAAACCTGTAGACTCATGGGTTTGTGTTGACTGGAATACCGGAAAAACGCTTTGGACATCAAAGTGGTATAGTAAAGGATCTGTTATTTCTGCTGACGGGATGCTTTATCTGTATGAAGAAAAATCAGGTCATGTTGCCCTGGTAAAGCCCGATTCTGAAAAGCTTGACATAGTAAGTGAATTTCAGATCACAAAAGGAGAGGGACCGTTCTGGGCTCACCCTGTAATAAGTAAAGGAAAGTTTTATATCAGACACGGAGATGTACTAATGGTATATCTGATTAAGTAAAATACATTTTTATTACTACAGTATAAGACTTCATACAAAAAGTACATTAATTGGTAAAATAATAGGTTTTGAATAACCTGTTAAGAACTTATTATTTGTAAATTTCAGAAAACAAATGCTATGAAAAAATATTCTTATGTAGTAACTCTGTTATTTATTGCTGTTTTTATAAGCAGTTGCGGTAAAACAAAGTACCAAACTGAAAAACAGTCTGACTCTAATGGCTACTCTTACGAAACTGTCACTAACGACCCGATGGGTGTGCGTCTTTACACCCTTGGAAATGGTTTGAAAGTCTATTTTTCCGTAATCAAAGATGCGCCCCGAATTCAGACCTTGATTTCTGTCAAAGCCGGATCATTGGTTGATCCGGAACAGACCACCGGACTGGCACATTATTTTGAACATATGATGTTTAAAGGAACAAGCAAGTTCGGGACAACCAACTGGGAAAAGGAAAGTGCATTACTTGGTCAGATTTCCGATTTGTTTGAAAAACGGCGTGCAACTTCAGACTCAATCGGAAAAACAAAAATCTTTGCAAAAATCGACAGTCTTTCTATTCTTGCCGCCTCATATTCTATTCCGAATGAGTATGACAAACTAATGAATATGATAGGAGGTCAGGGAACCAATGCATTTACAAGTTATCAGGGGACATCCTATGTTGAGGACATCCCATCGAACGAAATAGACCGCTGGCTTAAACTTGAGCAGGAACGTTTCAGCAACATTGCTCTTCGACTTTTTCATACTGAGCTGGAGACAGTTTATGAAGAGTATAATATGAGTCAGGACAGGGATAGCCGCAGACTCAATTCTTCCTTAATGAGAGCCTTGTTTCCAAAGCATCCTCTTGGTCGACAAGTACTTGGGCTGGCTGAACATCTTAAGAATCCTTCAATGGTCAATATCCAGAATTTTTTCAACACTTACTATGTTCCCAATAATATGGCCGTTATTATGAGCGGAGATTTTGATATGGATAAAACGATCCAGATGATTGACAGGACATTTGGTCAGTTTAAGTCAAAGCCATTCGAGAAACCTGTTCTGCCCAAAGAGGATCCAATTACAAAACCAGTTGTAAGGGAAGTATTTGGCCCCGATGCGGAATCAGTCAATCTGGCTTTCAGGTTTAAAGGCGACAGCACGGAAGATAAAAATTATGTGACCCTTATCGATATGATTTTGAACAATTCATCAGCCGGCCTGATCGATCTTAATCTTGTTCAGCAACAAAAAATTCTCAGAGGGGGATCCAGTCCTCAATTCTATGTAGATTACGGAATTCATACATTTTGGGGTAACCCGCGTGAAGGTCAGACACTCGAAACTGTAAAAGATCTTTTATTAGGGGAAATTGAGAAGTTAAAAAAAGGCGAGTTTGATGATTGGCTTATCAAAGCCGTTATTAACGACTTGCGGCTCCAAACGATCAGAACACAGGAATATTACCAAAACCGGACATATTTATTAAACGATGCATTTCAAAACCAGGAAAGCTGGATAAGCCAGGTAAAATTTCTTGATGATCTTGAGAAAATTACCAAAGACCAGATTATAAAATTTGCTAATAAAAACTATGGTGAAAATTACGTTGTTGCATACAAAAGAAAAGGAACCGATAAAAACATAATTAAGGTGCCTAAACCTAAAATCACTCCTCTGATTCTCAACAGAAATGATCAGTCGGAGTTTTTTACAGAACTCTCAAAAAACAAACCCGAACCGATAAAACCTGTTTTTGTTGATTTTCAGAAAGAAATACAGCAAAAAGAATTAAAACCAGGCGTGGAATTTTTCTATATCCCAAACAAAACCAACGAATTGTTTGAGTTGAGTTATATAATTGATATGGGGAAATCGAATAACAAAAGCCTTGAGCAGGCTATCAGGTATCTTCCTTTTGTCGGAACAGATAAATACACTCCGGCTCAAATTCAGCAGGAGTTTTACAAGCTTGGTGTCCGTTTCAGCGTTAACACCTCTGATGAAAGAAGCCACGTAAACATATCAGGGCTCGATAAATCGTTTGAACAGGCTACCGGATTGCTTGAACATTTGCTTACTCATGCAAAAGCTGACACATCTTCGTACCGGAAATATATTGAGGGTGTATTAAAAGGAAGATCGAATAACAAAATGAACAAGGATTATATTCTTCAGGTCGCATTGGTAAATTATGGCAAATACGGCAAGAATTCTGCTTTTACAGATATTTTACAGGAAAAGGATTTACGTTCATTAGATCCAGGGAATCTTACAGCTCTGGTAAAAGAAATGGGAACCTTCAGACACAAAATCCTTTATTATGGAAAGACTGATTTGAACAACGCGGCTACGATCGTTTCTAAACAACATCCTATACCGGAACAACCAAAAGAATGTACCAGTCCTGTAAAATATCCGGAAGCTTCGATCTCGTCAAAGCAGGTATATTTTGTCGATTATGATATGGTTCAGACAAATTTCATGTGGATCGATAATCTGGGGATATTCAATTCTCAATTGCTGCCTCAGGTTTCACTTTATAACAATTATTACTCAAATATTGTCTTCCAGGAGATCAGAGAAGCCAGGGGACTGGCGTATTCAGCCGGGACATGGATTGAAACGCCGCTTAGAAAAGACCAGTCATTCTTTGCAACTTCTTATGTGGCAACCCAGGCAGACAAGCTTAAGGAAGCGACCACAACAGTGAATGCACTTATGACCAATCTTAAGGAAGATGAACGTCAGTTTAATCTATCCAAAGATGCAATTTTGAATGGAATCGAGACAGAAAGAATTATCAAGACAAATATTTTCTGGACCTATCTTAATAACCTTGACTTAGGCATAACTGACGATATCCGGAAATACATTTACGATAATGTCAGAGGAATGAGCCTGGGAGATTTGAAGAGTTACCTGGATAAACACCAGTCGAAAAATTACACACTGCTGGTGATTGGCAAGAAAGGTTCCGTTGATGAGAAAATACTGAAAAGTCTCGGGACTTTTAAAGAATTAAGTCTGCCGGAAATATTTAATTATTAGGTTTGATAAAGTAGTCGTCAATAGATTAGATCAACATAATAAGATTAACCGGTATATCCAGTACCTGTGAAATATTTTCACCCTGTGCAAGGATATCATCGTCATCTTCTTCATAATACCAGTTGATGACAAGCTCTTTCTTTTTCGACCTTACCATTGAGATCTTCCTGAGAAGAGAATTGAAAAATATTAAATTGACGCCATTGAAATATTCCAGGTAAAGATCAACACAAGTCAGGTCAGCAGGATTATTGATATATATATCAATCCAGCTCTCTATCTCCGCATAGAATTCAGCTGCATTTTTATCCATCGACCTGCCTTTTATTATTATGGTTCCTCCCGGATCAAGAAATACTCCCGGAGTACTATTTGTTGGTGTAATATTTTTAACAGTTAACAACATTAGCTAACAACGATTTTTAACGAATAAATAATAGTAGATAATTCCCCTGCTCTGAGCTATTTAACAAATCAATTTCAGTATCGATTTTAAACAACCATTTGAGCTTCCTTCGTCCTTATACGGTTGTTTTAATTAAAGGATTCGTTTTATTCATGCGGTTTTGATCAATACAGCAGCACCGGGGATGAAGGGAGGAGCCGGTATGATTAAAAAGAGCTTTGCTGTTTAAATACGGAGTCTTAGGCGGGGGGAAAACATTGATCAGAAATTTAACTGATCAGGCATTAGGGATTTGTGTTAAAAAAAATGTCAGACCATTAATCTCTGTCATGTTTTTAACTTTTAAGCCGACTGATTCGAAAAGTTTCGAGATTTCTTTGCTATCAATTTCAAATTCAGTCCTTGAATCCCAAAAATTAGCAATTTTGTTAAATATTTTTGATGTCATACCGAATCCCTTTTGGGGTTTTCTATTGCTAAAACAACCAATAAAATTAGTTTTCGGAGACAAACCCCTGCAGAGGGAGTTTAAAAATTCATCGAGGTTTTTTACCAGGTTTAGCTTTTTAAGACTAATTAAAGTTGTTACTTCTTTTAATTCTTCAGAATCATAGTAATAATGACTCTTCGAAGAAAGCACCAGCAGATTGGCGTCATCTGCAAGACCCTGCCGCTGAAGATAATATAAAAAATTTTCATCACCTTCCGAAATCAGATTTGCGATAGCTGGATCAACATCGGGATTATTTCGGGAAAGATTGCTTCTCAGGATATTTTTCCTGGTATCTGCATCGAAAGTTATGTCAGTTTTGTTTAAGCCTGATGTGTAATTCATCTTTAAATATTTTTATATCAATGAATAAAACCAGATCTTAACAAATGTATTTCTTAAAACGATTGCCCGGATTAAGATTCAATTAATGTCAAATTAAGACAAGGTTAATGTAAAAAGCGCATCCAGAATTTATCGGTCTGTCTGCGCTTTTCATTTTTGATACCGGCACATTGCCGGGTATTCTAATGCATTTATCTGAAGAAGATTACCACCATCTTCTGAATATCCGGCTAAACCTTCGGTCGAAACTCAGGGTTTTACCGGTCTGATTATCCGTTATGGTTACAAGTGTAAAATGTCTGTGTTCAGGGTCTGCCATAAAGGTAATCAGGTAGGTATTTGTGCCGGCAGTATAATTTATTGTTCCGCTTGAAACTACCAGGCTGCCTTTGTACAGGACTACAATAAGCGGGGAAGTGATTGTTTTTGAATATTCATCACCCTTTTCGTTTATTCCTGTCACTGTGCCGGTATATGTAATTGAATCAGACGTGGCGATATATCTGTAAAGAAAATGAATCATGTCACCTTGTCTGTACCATACGTTTCTGAAATGAGAAATTGCTGTTCGTACTTTATTGACGTTACGGGTAAATTTAAGGGTATCTGTTTTACCGGTTGTTGCTACACTCCAGTTCGTAGCCGCAATAATATTATCTGTCACAGCAATTCTGACAGATTGCATGCCATTATATTTGACTGTGGCTTTTTGCCTGCTGACTGACCGGACACCATTTATTATAAACGTTGTACTGTCTGTAGTTACTGCAAAATGGTTGAATTTAATTATTCTAGAAATTAATTTCGGATGACCGGGATCAGGACGATCAATGGTAACCATAATCTGCCCGTTCTTGGTAATATTCTCGAATGCACTGCTATCCTTATAGTTATAGTATGAAAAAGTAACTACTTTAGGAAAATATGTAGTGTCGGGGTGATTAACAGTAATTACGACAGTATCGTTAAGAGTTGAAAGATACGATCTTGCATTTACGACTGCATAATTATTGTTTTGCAGTTCATCAAGCTGGTTGTCTATACCTTCTTCTGTTTTATCAGCAAGTGCATCCTGGGCATCAGCGTTCTGAACCTGAATTGCCTTCGGACTTGGTAGGGAGTTGTTATTTGGGGTTGAAGATTCCTTCCTGCATGAATAAAATAAAAAACTGCATGCTAAAAAAAAGAAGAATAACCTGGGAATAAATTTTTCCGTTTTCATAATCTTTATTTAAGTTAAAAATTTATAACTGATTCTTCACTTAGATGTATTTGCATTCTAAAGGTTTAAAAATACCGAAACAAAAATCTAAAAATTTTGTTTTGCTTTTAATCCTCCAATCTTTAAGCAACAGCGGTAAGATCTTGAAAAACAATATGTAGCATATAATACACTAAAAGATTTAATTGATTAATAATTATCCCGGTTATGATCAAAAATTCAATTATGAGAGAATTTCTTTTATCCGAGCCATCTAAAAATGTAAATTTGTATATAACAAACATATGTATATGAAAGCAATTGTAATTGGAGCAACAGGTTTGGTTGGAAACCTGATACTGAATGAAGTTCTGAATGACGGCGATTTTTCCGAAGTGAGGATTTTTGTCAGAAGATCTACAGGGATTTTAAATCCAAAGTTGAAAGAATTTGTCAGCCCTATGAAAGACATTAATGCTTTGAGATCTGAAATTCAGGGGGATGTCCTTTTTAATGCTTTAGGAACAACGATTAAGCAGGCCGGCAGCCAGGAAGAACAGCAGCGTATTGATAGAGATCTGCCCATAAATTTTGCCAGAATTGCTTCAGAAAACGGAGTCAAAATGATGCTGAATGTATCAAGTGTAGGTGCAAGCCTGAAGGGAGGATTCTATTTGAGAACAAAAGCCGAAATGGAAAACGGGACAGTAAAATATTTTCCCCGGGCAATTTTTCATTTCAGACCGGGCTTTCTGGTTGGAAACCGTAAAGAATTCAGGTTAGGCGAGAAATTTGCTTTTTGGTTTATGAAAGCAGCAGATCCGATCCTGGCAGGATCTTCAAAAAAATACAGGAGTATGCCTGTAGATAAACTGGCAAAAGCAATGGTCAGATTAAGTAAAAATCCTGCAGGAAAGCCAAACATTTTATATTATCCGGAAATTATTCAGTGTATTATTAACGATTAGTCATATCCGTCCTGAAAGCGCCCGCCCGAATGAAGTCTGTTCGGAGGTAAAGCCTGGATGGTCTTATGCAAACCTTAAAACAATTCTGAAATGGATCTGAAGAAAGTTAAATCAAAAGACGGCTCACCCTTTGTAACCGGTGCTTCATTAATAATTATTATTGCCGGGGTGATATATGCAAAATCGATCATCACTCCTTTTTTACTTGCACTTTTCATAAGCATTATTTGCGAACAACCGGTTTCATGGCTTGAAAAAAAAAGAGTGCCCCGATGGTTTGCTCTTCTTATTGTAGTATTGGGATTAATTTTTGTGTTTTCCGGATTAGGCTTCCTGATTGGCGGAACAATATCATCCTTTTCAGGCAATCTTTCGGAATATGAATCCACACTTACAAGTATCAGCAACTCATTTATTCAGTTTTTGAATGAGAAAGGCATAAAAATTCCTCAGGATCAGCTATTTAATCTTATTCAGCCTGCAAAGATACTGGAGTTTACTGCAAGTGCATTGAACAAACTGGTCAATATGATGGGAAATACTTTCCTGATTTTCCTTATCATTCTATTTACTCTTATGGAATTCGGGAGTTTTTCAGTTAAAGCGAAAGCAATTCTGATCGGATCGGATAAATCCGGTTCTTATTTTTCTACTATTCTTCAGAATATCCGTCACTACCTGGGTATAAAAACCCTTATCTGTTTATTGACCGGAATACTTATTTATGTTGCATTATTGATCATTGGGGTTGACTATCCACTTCTTTGGGCACTGATTGCTGCTCTGATGAATTATATTCCGAATATCGGATCCATCATCGCCGGAGTCCCTGCGGTTCTCTTTGCCCTGGTGCAACTCGGGCTGGGAGGAGCTTTATGGACCCTTGGCTCGTTTATGATTGTCAATAATGTACTCGGAAACTTTCTTGAACCCAGGATCATGGGGAAAACTCTGGGACTGTCGACGCTTGTTGTATTCCTCTCTCTTCTTTTCTGGGGATTTTTGTTGGGACCTGTTGGAATGTTTCTCTCTGTTCCCTTCACAATGATCATTAAGATAATCCTGGAGCACAATGAAAATACTAAATGGTTCGCAATACTTCTGGGAACGACGGCTGAAGCTCAAGCTTATCTGGAACAGAATGAACAGAATGAAAGGCAATAACGACAACAATAAATTATTTATCAGACGACAACCTCAGAAATAAAAGTTTAAATTTGTTTACAGACTTTGTTTAATAAACCAGGTAACATAGAAAAAACAGGCCATCAGAAAAAAATAAAATATTAAAATCCATGAAAAAAGTAAAAAAGTTTTTGATTTGGTTTGTAATACTAATTGTAGTATTCATAGCAGGTGCCTTGTTATACTTAAAGTTAGCTTTACCAAATATCGGTCCTGCTCCTGATATGAAAGTAGATGCCACAGCGGAACGGATTGAGCGCGGGGAATATCTTGCCAATCATGTATCAGTTTGTATTGATTGCCACTCCCATCGCGACTGGACAAGATTTTCAGGTCCCCCGGTTGAAGGGACTATAGGAATGGGAGGTGATCATTTTGATCAGAAATTTGGTTTCCCGGGAACCTATTATGCTAAAAATATTACTCCCGAAGGGATCAGCCGGTATACTGACGGAGAACTTTTTCGAGTAATTACAACGGGAGTTACTAAAGAAGGTAAAGCAATGTTTCCCGTGATGCCTTATCTTTATTATGGTCAAATGGATGGAGAAGATATTGTATCGATCATTTCATACATAAGAACTTTGAAGCCAATTAAGAATAATGTTCCCCAATCGACTTCAGATTTTCCAATGAATTTCCTGATTAACACAATTCCCCAAAAAGCCCATCTCTCAAAACGACCGGAAAAAACTGATATTATTAACTACGGAAAATATATTGTGACTGCTTCGGGATGTATTGAGTGCCATACTAAAGTTAACAAAGGAAAACTGATTGCGGGGACAGAATTTGGTGGAGGAAGAGAATTTCCTTTTCCTGATGGCTCAATCGTCCGTTCAAGTAATATTACACCCGATCTGACAACGGGAATAGGACCATGGAACAAAGAAGCATTCCTTTATTACTTTCATTCTCATTCTGATTCTTTAACACTGAGTACAGTGCTAAAGCCGGGAGTCCTCAATTCCATTATGCCATGGAGTATGTTTGGCAAAATGAGCGATGAAGATATGACAGCAGCTTTTGAATACCTTAGAACAATTAAGCCGATAGAAAATAAAGTTATAAAATTTTCCCCGCCAAAAATATAAATAAGTTTCCTGTTAATAAGAAAAAGCTGCTTTCGCTAAAACTTATCTGGAACAGATGTGTTACACCATCGTACACTTAATGCTGTTTTTTGCTAAATACTTTTGTCATGGGAAATTCAGTGCTCCACAGATCAGAATCACGTGGTGACGCAAACCACGGCTGGCTACATAGCAGGCATACTTTCAGCTTTGCAGATTACTATGATCCTGAACGGGTCCATTTCGGAATGCTCAGGGTACTTAATGACGACATAGTGGAAGCCGGAATGGGTTTCGGTACCCATCCTCACGATAACATGGAAATTATTTCTATCCCGCTCGAGGGTGACCTGGAACACAAAGACAGCATGGGAAATGTATCGGTAATAAAGCATGGTGATGTGCAGGTTATGAGTGCCGGATCTGGAATTACCCATAGCGAATACAACAGGAACAAAGACAGGAAAGTTAAGTTTTTACAGATCTGGGTGTTCCCCAACAGGAAGAATGTAAAGCCCCGTTACGACCAGATTACTTTAAATATTGCTGACCGTCATAACAGGTTCCAGCAGATTCTTTCTCCAAATCCCGATGATGAAGGAGTATGGATTTACCAGAACGCATGGTTTCACCTTGGGCAGTTTGATAAAGGATTCAGCGCAGATTACAAAGTCAAAGCTGCCGGGAATGGCGTTTATACCTTTGTTTTGAGTGGCGACATAACAATCAACAACCAGGAGTTGAATGCGCGTGACGGATTCGGGATCTGGGACACAGATAAATTATCTGTTAAAGCGGATAGTGATGCTGAATTCCTGATGATGGAAGTACCTATGAAGTAATATAGTTCTAAGCAAACAAAACACACTATAATAAATTTAATATTAGTCGCATATTTCCTCAATCTGATCTTCAATTCCCACCCGATTGTCAAATAAAATTGACATTGACTTAAACACTGTGTAAATTTGATATACTCTTATTATTTGATCTTCAACTTATAGAAATATTAGTCGAAGATCAGATTATGTTGCTTATTACGGATTTTGACCAATTATTAATTGGTGAAATTCCTGTCATGCCGGGTATTCTTATTTGACTGGTGTTATTTTCTTTCGCTACTTTGCCAAACCTAAACAACCGTGAAAATCCAATTGTTTTTGATCACCGTTTTTTGTGCATTGAATGCAAATGCACAGGACTACTTTATCACCTTTTCAGGAACCGGTGCATCTACAAATGTATCAACAGTAAAAGTTGAGAATTTAACTGCAGGCACCTCACTTATTATTAATGGGAGTGATATTCTGCACTTAAAATCTATAGTTACAGGGGTTAATGCCATTAAGGACGATCGATCAACTAACATAAAGATTTACCCTAACCCTATGACTGATAATTCAACGATGCAGATTTATGCACCTTCTGCCGGCGATGCGGTTATAACAGTACTTGATATCACAGGCAAACCAGTCGCGCAAATTCAGAGTTATTTAGAGAATTCCCGGCAGGACTTTAACCTGTCAGGTTTAGAAACAGGTTTTTATATAATTAATGTAAAGGGCAAGAATTTTCAATTATCAGAAAAATTGCTCAGTAAAGGGCAATCCGGGGGAACTATAAGTATTGAGAAGGTTAATGTCGTAACTCAGACGACAAAAGAAAAAACGACGGAAAAGATTAGTAAAGGACTCTCGACAACTGTAGATATGGCATATACCTCGGGGGACAGGTTGAAATTTACAGGTACATCAGGCAATTACAGTACTGTAAAAACTGATATCCCGACTTCTGATAAAACAATCGCATTTAAATTTATTTACTGTACGGATGGAGATAATAATAACTATCCTGTTGTAGAGATAGGCAACCAGGTTTGGATGGCAGAGAACCTGAGAACAACCAGATACAATGATGGTACAGTAGTCTCTTTAGTCAGCGATGCAAACTCCTGGGAAAGTTCTTCAGCCGCATATTGTTGGTATGGGAATGATGAAGCTGCCAATAAAGATGCTTATGGCGCATTGTATAACTGGAATGCAGTCAAGGACAGATAAATTGTGCCCCTCTGGGTGGTATCAATCTACACGAATTGATTGGGGGGTGCCCTGATAAATTATCTTACAAATAACGGGTATGGTTTTGGAGGCAGTGGCAATGATATTGCAAAATCCCTTGCAGCTTCCACAAATTGGTCTGCATCTTCAATAGAAGAGGTTGGCAGTGTTGGTAATAACCTGGCAGATAACAACAGCACAGGTTTTACAGCCCTTCCGGCAGGGGAACGTACTTCTTCCGGTGAATTCCATTATAGTGGTGGCTATGCAGGTTGGTGGGGTTCTTATGATCGGTACGATTCTGGAACCATCCAGCTGATGCACTCATTGGTCCGTATATGTTCAGCAGCGACACATTTGTGTCTACGCTTATAGCTCTTTAAGATCAGGGCACTCTGTCCGATGTCTTCTGGGTAAATCACTCGCAACTGCAGCCGTAACAAACATTACTCAGACAACTGCAATTTCCGGCGGAAATATAAAAAATGATGCTGGTGCTCCTGTTACAGGAAGGGGAGTATGTTGGAGCACAACACCAAATCCAACAATTGCAGATAATAAAACAATTAACGGTTCGGGAATTGGAACATTTACAAGTTCAATCATCTGGCATTTCCGCTAATACAACATACTATATCAGAGCTTATGCTACAAATAGTTTAGGAACCATTTACGGTGATGAAATAATTTTTAAAACATTTCTCGGAACTGTATCTGATATTGATGGAAATGTTTACCAGACTGTCAAAATCGGAACACAGATCTGGACAGCTGAAAATCTGAAAACCACCAGGTACAATGACAGTGAAATAATATCAGGTTATTCCTGGTATAATAATGATGTAGCCATACAAGGATTCTTTGGAGCCTTTATAATTTTATGCTATAAGTACAGAAAAATTATGTCCTGTAGGTTGGTATGTCCCGACTAATGCAGAATGGACCATTTTAACAGACTACCTTACAAATAACGGGTATGGTTATGGTGGCAGTGGAAATGATGTTTCAAAATCAATGGCATCAACATCGGGTTGGGAACCTATATTATGACGGTCGACTACGCACCGTACGATCTTGGGGACTATCAGTCACTTAATAATAGCAGTGGCTTTACAGGTATTCCTGTTCTACCACGAGGGTTTCTAGTTCGGCCATGGTGGACTAATTCAGGAAGCGTGGTATTTTCGTTATATTAACAAGGAAGGTACTCCAAGAATAATTGGAGGAATGGACAAGAATCAGTTTTGTACGCTGTCTTAAAGGGGAATTAAACGACATAGATGGGAATGTTTATAGTACAGTAAAAATTGGTACACAGGTTTGGATGGGCGAAAATCTTAAAACAACTAGATATAACAATGGTGATTTAATAGGAACGACCTCTCCTGCTACAAAGGATATAAGAACTGAAGACACACCAGAATATCAATGGGCTTATAATGGAAATGAGAATAATGTGGACACTTATGGGAGACTATATACATGGTACGCAGTAAATGACAGCCGGAATGTCTGCCCCACCCACTGGCATGTGCCTACCCAGGCTGAATGGACAACATTAACAGATTATCTGGGTGGTCAAAGTATTGCTGGCGGAAAACTAAAAGAAGCTGGCACAACTCATTGGATAAGTCCTAATACAGGCGCAACAAATGAAATGAGATTCACGGCTCTTCCGGGAGGATATCGTTTAAGCAGTGGCGGATTTGGCGGACTTGGAAGTGATGGTGCATGGCGGAGCTCAACAGTGAACAGTTCAAATGAAGACTGGACTTTCGGCATGGGAAACAGTTACGCCGATGCATATGGTAGCAATAACAGTAAGCGAAGTGGGTATTCTGTCCGATGCATCCAGGGAGATTTACAGGTGTTACCGATCCTCTCCACGATAGCTCTAAACAATATAACACAAACTACAGCTGCAACTGGTGGAAATATTACAAGTGAAGGATACTCTCCTGTTACTGAAAAGGGTGTATGTTGGAGTACAACAGCAAATCCTACAATTGCAAATAATAAAACAATTAATGGTTCAGGAATTGGAATATTTACCAGCTCAATAACCGGACTTACTGCAAATACTATTTATTATGTGCGATCTTTTGCCACAAACAGTTATGGAACAAATTACGGAAATGAACTGGTTCTGAAAACTTATGGAACAATAACTGATATTGACGGAAATGTTTATAATACAGTAACCATTGGTACACAAATCTGGATGGTTGAAAATCTTAGAACAACTAAATATAATGATGACGGTTCGATACCGTTGGTTACAGATGCAACAGAATGGAGGAATCTTACGACAGATGCCTATTGCTGGTACAACAATGATCCTGCTTCCTATAAAGATACTTATGGAGCTCTGTATAACTGGTACACTGTAAATACGGGTAAGTTGTGCCCTATAGGCTGGCATGTACCAACTGATGCCGAATGGGCAATATTAACAACTTATCTTGGCGGTGAAACAGTTGCCGGCGGAAAAATGAAAGAAAGTGGAACATCACATTGGGCTACACCAAATACCGGGGCTGATAATAGCTGCGGTTTTACAGCTCTTCCGGGCGGTACCCGTCTCTACGATAGTACGTTCGACTTTATCAGATTCAACGGTTTCTGGTGGAGTTCTACCGCGGACAATGCAACACTCGCCCTGGACAGGAACCTGATCTGGCAGTATAGCAATGCCTACAGGAACATCACCAGTAAGTCCAATGGTTATTCGGTTCGTTGCTTGCAGGACTAATTGGGGGATAGGTAATCGGGTTGCTCTCTTTTTTTGGTCCAGGAGAGTTATCCATAATAAATTTAAGATTAGTCTCACATTTCGTTTATCTGATCCTCAATTTCAACTTAATTGTCAAATAAAATTGACATTGATTTAAACACTGTGTAAATTTGATATACTCTTATTTTTTGATCTTCAACATATAGAAATATTAGTCGAAGATCAAATTATGTTGCTTATTAAGGATTTTGACCAATTATTAATTGGGGAAATTCCTGTCATGCCGGGTATTCTTATTTGACTTGTGTTTTTTTCTTTCGCTACTTTGCCAAACCTAAACAACCGTGAAAATCCAATTGTTTTTAATCAGCGTTTTTTGTGCATTGAATGCAAATGCACAGGACTATTTTATCACCTTTTCAGGAACCGGTGCATCCACAAATGTATCGACAGTAAAAGTTGAGAACTTAACCGCAGGTACATCACTTATTATAAACGGTAATGATATTCTGCACTTAAAATCTATAGTTACAGGGGTTAATACCATTAAGGACGATCGATCGACTAACATAAAGATTTACCCTAACCCTATGACTGATAATTCAACGATGCAGATTTATGCTCCTTCTGCAGGCGATGCGCTTATAACAGTACTTGATATCTCAGGCAAACCTGTTGCAAGTATTCAGAGTTATTTAGAGAATTCCAGGCAAGATTTTAACCTGTCAGGTTTAGAAACAGGTTTTTATATAATTAATGTAAAGGGCAATAATTATCAATTATCAGAGAAATTGCTCAGTAATGGGCAATCCGGGGGAAATATAAGTATTGAGAAGGTTAATGCTGTAATACAGAAGGCTGAAGAAAAAGCTCCGGAAAATGTTAGTAAAGGACTTTCGGCAACTGTAGATATGGCATATACTACTGGTGACCGGTTAAAATTCACCGGCACATCCGGAATTTTCAATACGGCAAAAATTGATATCCCAACTTCCGGCAAGACAATAAACTTCAATTTCATATTTTGCTCGGATCCTGATAATAACAACTATCCGATTATAGTTATTGGAACTCAGACATGGATGGCAGACAACCTGAAAACCACAAAATTTAACGATGGGACTCCAGTTACATGCATCACAGATAATGTCTCCTGGGCAAATGCAGATGGGGCTGGCTATTGCTGGTACAATAATGATGAAGCCAGATATAAAACCCTTTATGGTGCATTGTACAACTATTCAGCTGCAAGTTCAGACAAATTGTGTCCTTCAGGCTGGTATTTACCTTCTTCCAGCGATTGGACTACTTTGAAAGAATACCTTACAAATAACGGATATGGATACGGCGGAAGCGGGAGCAATATCGCAAAATCTATGGCAGCTTCGTCAACCTGGATCACATCTTCAACGGCAGAGCCCGGAAGTATTTGTAATGACCTGGCAGGCAACAACAGTTCCGGTTTTACAGCTCTTCCGGCGGGTATACGTTCTTGAAACAGGGCAGTTCCAAAGCAGTGAAGAATTATCAAGCTGGTGGAATTTGATTGAGACCAGATATTTTTATCCATCAGGCATATGCCCGGGGGATATTCATACGTATAACATAGACAAATCTCTTCGTTCAAGAGAAAATATTGCTTTACAAACTGGCCAGTCTGTCCGGTGTTTATATGGTAAGTCGCTCACAACAGCTGGTGTTCGTGACATGACGCAAACAACTGCCATTTCAGGAGGAGTGATTAAGAATGACGCAGGAGACCCGATTATCAGAAAAGGTGTTTGCTGGAGCATCTCATCAAATCCGACCATTGATGATAATAAAACTATTGATGGAGCAGGCATTGGAACGTTTACAAGCTCAGTGAATGGTCTGATTCCTAATACCTCATATCATATCAGAGCGTATGCGACAAATATCTATGGAACTAATTATGGTGATGACTTGATTTTTAAAACTTATTCGGGGACGGTAACAGACGTTGAAGGAAATGTTTATCCAACCGTACAAATAGGCACACAGACCTGGACAGCAGCTAATCTGAAGACTACAAAGTACAATGACAGTGAAATAATAGCTGGTTATTCCTGGTATAATAATGATGAGGCATACAAGGATACCTATGGAGCCTTTTATAATTTTTATGCTATAAGTACAGATAAACTATGTCCTGTCGGTTGGTATGTCCCGACTAATGCAGAATGGACCATTTTAACAGACTACCTTACAGATTATGGGTATGGTTATGGTGGTAGTGGAGATGATATTTCAAAATCGATGGCAGCTCCATCAGGTTGGGAAGCAGATTATGATGGCAACTACTCACCGTCTGGTGTCGGGCACTATCAGTTAAATAATAATAGCAGTGGATTTACAGGCATTCCTATTGCCACCTATAAGGCTAATTGGTGGACTAGTTCAGGAGATGAGTTTATAATATTTACCGATGAAAGTAGTCCAAAAAGAGCTACGGGAAATGGGGGTGGAACCAGTTCTGTTCGTTGTCTTAAAGGGGAAATAAAAGACATAGATGGGAATGTTTATAATACAGTAAAAATTGGTACACAGGTTTGGATGGGCGAAAATCTTAAAACAACTAAGTATAGTAATGGTGATATAATAGGAACGACCTCTCCTGCTACAAAGGATATAAGAACTGAAGACACACCTGAATATCAATGGGCTTATGATGGAAACGAGAGCAATGTAGCGACCTATGGCAGATTATATACCTGGTTTGCAGTAAATGACAGCCGGAATGTATGTCCCGACCACTGGCATGTGCCTACTCAGGCTGAATGGACAACATTAACAGATTATCTGGGTGGTCAAAGTATTGCTGGCGGAAAACTAAAAGAAGCCGGCACAACTCATTGGATAAGTCCTAATACAGGCGCAACAAATGAAATGAGATTCACAGCTCTTCCGGGAGGATATCGTTTAAGCAGTGGCGGATTTGGCGGACTTGGAAGAGATGGTGCATGGCGGAGCCCAACAGTGAATAGTTCAAATGAAGACTGGACTATCGGCATGGGAAACAGTTACGCCGATGCATATGGTAGCAATAACAGTAAGCGAAGTGGGTATTCTGTCCGATGCATCCAGGGAGATTTACAGGTGTTACCGATCCTCTCCACGATAGCTCTAAACAATATAACACAAACTACAGCTGCAACTGGTGGAAATGTTACAAGTGAAGGTTGCTCTCCTGTTACTGAAAGAGGAGTATGTTGGAGTACATCAACAAATCCAACAATTGCAAATAATAAAACAATTAATGGTTCAGGAATTGGGACATTTAGCAGCTCAATAACCGGACTTACTGCAAATACTCTTTATTACGTCCGATCTTTTGCCACAAACAGTTATGGAACAAATTACGGAAATGAACTAGTTCTGAAAACTTATGGTGGAACAATAACTGATATTGATGGGAATGTTTATAATACAGTAACCATTGGTACACAAATCTGGATGGTTGAAAATCTTAGAACAACTAAATATAATGATGGTGAATCGATACCATTGGTCACAGATGACACAGAATGGTCGCATGTTACAACAGATGCTTATTGCTGGCACAACAATGATCCTGTTTCCTACAAAGACACTTATGGAGCTCTTTATAACTGGTACACAGTAAAAACGGGCAAGTTATGTCCTGCAGGCTGGCATGTGCCAGCCGATGCCGAATGGACAATTTTGACAACCGGGTTGGGTGGAGAAAGCGTTGCCGGAGGCAAACTTAAAGAAACCGGCATAACTAATTGGAAAACTTCAAATCCCGGTGCGACCAACGAAAGCGGTTTTACAGCACTTCCTGGTGGCGAGCGTATCTCTACTGGAAAATATCCTTGGTTCGGAGCCTATGGTTATTGGTGGAGTTCTACTGAGTACAATGCAGGATTTGCCTGGTTTTTTATCTTGTACGACTATACCAGTAGAGTAGATAGAAACCATCAGGGAGAAAAGAGTGCCTTTTCGGTTCGTTGTTTAAAGGATAATTAGCCAGGTTAAAAGGTGTTCGGGTTGCTTGCTTTATTTAGTCTGCGTGAGTTATGATTTTATAATTTTAGATTAGGCCCATATTTTCTATGAAAATCCAATTGTTTTTAATCAGCGTTTTCTGTGCATTGAATGCAAATGCACAGGACTATTTTATCACTTTTACAGGAACCGGTGCATCCACAAATGTATCGACAGTAAAAGTTGAGAATTTAACTGCAGGCACCTCACTTATTGTAAACGGGAATGATATTCTGCACTTAAAATCAATAGTTACAGGGGTTAATTCCATTAAAGACGATCAATCATCTGAAATAAAGATTTACCCCAACCCCATGACTGATAATTCTACCTTGCAGATTTACGCTCCTGTTGCCGGTAATGCGGTTATTTCTGTACTTGATATCACAGGCAAACCGGTCGCCCGTATACAGAGTTATTTAGAGAATTCCCGTCAGGACTTTAACATGTCGGGTTTAAATACTGGTTTTTATATTCTTAATGTAAAAGGTAAAAATTATCTATTATCAGAGAAATTTCTCAGCAATGGGCAAACCGGGGGAACTATAATTATTGAGAAGATTAATGTTGTAATTCAGAAGACAGAAGATAAAGCTCCGGAAAAGAGAAGTAAAGGAGTTCAGGCAACTGTTGATATGGAATATGCATCAGGGGACAGGTTGAAATTTACAGGTATATCAGGAAATTACAGCACAGTAAAAATCGACATCCCAACCTCTGATAAAACAATCGCATTTAATTTTATTGCCTGCACGGATGCTGATAATAATAACTATCCTGTTGTAGAAATAGGCAACCAGGTATGGATGGCTGAGAACCTCCAGACAACTACATACAATGATGGTGATATAATAGGGACCACTCATGGATTTTTTCCGATACAATGTGAATTAGAACCCAAATATCAATGGCCACGGAATCTTGGACCGGGCCCATTCGTTGATGGTAGTGGTAGACTATATACATGGTTTGCAGCTACAGACAGTCGTAATATTTGTCCTGTTGATTGGCATGTACCAACCGATGGAGAATGGAAGACTTTAGAGATGTTCCTGGGAATGACACAAGAACAAGCGGATTCAATAGGTCTTCGTGGAACTAACCAGGGATCACAATTGAAAAGCTCAACAAAATGGTATAGAGAAGGGCGACCGATCAATCCAAATGGAACAAATTCATCTGGTTTTACAGCATTGCCAAACGGCTATTGCAATTCTCATGGAGTAATTGAGGGAGTTTTATCATCGGGTACTTGGTGGTCATCAGAATCGCTGAATGGTTTTTATAACGCTTGGGAACGAACTATGTATAGCTCTTCTATGAAATTGAGTAGAGGATCACTTCGTACATTCTACGGCTTTTCTGTTCGCTGTCTGCTGGGAGAAGCAAAGTTTTTGCCTGCCCTCACAACCACAGCTGCAAACAACATAGCTCAAAACACAGCTACTTCAGGAGGGAGTATTTCAAGTGATGGAAATGCAGCTATAACTGCGCGGGGAGTTTGTTGGAGCTTATCAGCAAACCCCACAGTCGAAGACAATAAAACTTTCGATGGGACTGGAACAGGCACATTTACAAGTTCGATAACCGGATTGTCAGCAGGAACAGCATATTATGTCAGAGCGTATGCAACAAATAGTGCAGGAACAAATTATGGTAATGAAATAATCATAAATACAGTAGTAACCGACGTAGACGGGAATGTATATAATAGAGTTACAATTGGCAGACAGGTTTGGTTGGTTGAGAACCTGAAGACTACCAGATACAGGAATGGTGATTTAATAGGTACGACCACTCCAGCAACTTTAGATATCAGGTCAGAAGACACGCCAACATATCAATGGGCATGGAATGGTAATGAGAGCAATGTAATTACCTATGGAAGATTATATACCTGGTATGCAATAGATGACAGTCGTAGTATATGCCCCGACCACTGGCATGTGCCTACTCAGGCTGAATGGACCACGTTAACAGATTATCTGGGAGGGCATAGTATTTCAGGCGGCAAACTTAAAGAAGCCGGCACAACTCATTGGTTGAGTCCTAATACAGGTGCAACAAATGAAACGGGGTTCACGGCTCTTCCTGGAGGATATCGTTTAAGCAGTGGTGGTTTTGGCGGACTTGGAAGTGATGGTGCATGGCGGAGTTCAACATTGGACAATACAAATGAAGACTGGACCATCGGTATGGGAAACAGTTATTCCGATGCTTATGGAGCCAGCAACAGCAAGCGTAGTGGTTATTCAGTAAGGTGCATTGGAGATATTACCTTGCCATCGGTCACAACTTATGCAGTTACAGTTACTGATACTCCTGATACAGGAGGATACATATCGAGTGATGGAGGATCTCCTGTTTGCTTACAGGGAGTCTGTTGGAGTACATCACCAAATCCTACGACTTCAGATAGTAAAACTATTAATGTACCTGATAGAGGAGGCTTTATTAGCTTTCTTACAGGTTTGACAGCTGGGACAACGTATTATGTCAGAGCATATGCAATCAATGGTGCTGGTACCGGATATGGCAATCAACTCAGTTTTACTACGGTAACGAAGTAAATGCGATTAAAGATCTGAAGAGTAAAAAGGAGTCCGGGTTGCTCTCTTGTGATGCATTACATAACACATTTAATCACAAAGGTCATAAGGCGCTGAAATATAGATTTTTACCTTTGTGTACTATCCCGAGCTTGTCGAGGAGTGTGGTTAAATAAGGCTTTTTCAACAGCCAATTTTATAGGCTCACATTTTTATTTTTCCAGATATTCCTGAACAATAATGCTGATTGCATCTGAGTTTAAGTATTATAAAATGATGCACCAGTGAAAGTCCGAAGAAGCAGAAATCTGTCAGGGCATATCGGCATATGCAAGATCAGTTTGTATGTATTGTTTTTAATATCCGGACTTCTGATCAGGTGTGATGGCGATAGTTCATCACCGACTGCTGAGTTTCATAATCCGCTTGCAAATCCTGAGGAAGGACCCCCTGCTGGGAATCCTGATGGTACTTCCCCGGTTCCGCTGGAAGCTGGACCGGAGGATATTTCTAATCCCGATCATATTATAGGTGACGGTACACCCGGAAGCTGTACTGCGGATGCTTTTATTAATGCTGTTGCGAAGGGGGGGAAAATAGTTTTTAACTGCGGCCCGGAACCTGTCAAAATAACTCTTAGCAAACCTGCCAGGGTATTCAATGATGCAAATCAGGATATTGTTATTGACGGTAATGGATTAATTACCCTCAGCGGAGGAGGGAAAACACGAATTCTGTATATGAACACCTGCGACCAGAACCAGCACTGGACAACTTCTCATTGTCAGAATCAGGATAACCCCAGACTTACTGTACAAAACCTCACCTTTGCCGACGGGGATTCCGGAACAGAAAGCGAGTACGACGGGGGAGGAGCTATCTGGGTCAGGGGAGGACGGTTCAAAGCTGTTAACTGCCGTTTTTTCAATAATGCTTGTGATAGTCTCGGACCGGATGTAGGAGGGGCTGCTATCAGGGTTTTCAGTCAGTATAATAATTTACCCGTATATATTGTGAATTGCACCTTTGGCGGAGCTCCAGGTTACGGGAATTTCGGGTCCAACGGAGGGGGAATCAGCAGTATTGGTGTTTCGTGGACCATAATCAACAGCCTTTTCTCTTATAACCGGGCAATTGGCAATGGAGGTAATCCTTCACAAGCCGGAACAAGTGGCGGAGGCAGTGGTGGCGCTATCTATAATGATGGCAACACAATGACATTAACAATACTTGGAACACGGATTGAAATGAACAAAGTAAACGCGTATGGGTCGGCAATTTTTTTTGTTACCAACGACCATTCGGGGAATATCCGTATAGATAACTCCATTATCCGCAATAACATCGGCGGTTCGTGGTATCCGGTATATCCGGCGATTTCAATGCATAGCGACACAAAATGCGTGGTAACAAATTCAACTATTGAATGAAGATACCGGTATGGTGGGATTGAAGCTTCAGCAGATCTATTTGCCAATCTAAAGAACCACCGAAAATCAACAATGCCAATTCCATTCGTCTGAGATAAGTCTCGATGGGATGAATTTAATATTTGACTTGTGTTATTATCTTTCCTAACTTTATCAGTATGAATAAGTTATTTTAGATAATATTATTAAAAAGGAGGTAATCATGGACTCAACAACAACAAGTATTTTTGTATTTGGCATCTACTTAATCTTTGTCGGGGCAGGGTTCCTGCTAATTCCAAACATCATACTGCCGTTATTCAGATTCCCTAAAACGGATGAACCCTGGATAAGAGTTATGGCAATTCTTGTATTGATCATTGCATACTTTTACCTGGTTGCCGCACATCATAACATTGTACCTCTATATTGGGCAACGGTATATGGAAGGCTTTTTGTGTTTCTGAGTTTTATGGTGCTAGTTCTTACAAAAAAGTCTCAACCTATGCTGTTAGGATTTGGCATAGTTGATGCTCTGGGTGCTGTATGGACTCTATTGACCCTGATCTGATAAAATTGTTTTATTCTTTCAGTGATTAACTGTCACTTATTACATTCACATCTGTAAAGAAAAACAAATAATGAAATTGTAAGAAGGAAGAAACTGTTTGCAGCATGAAAAAAATTTACACTATGTACCACACCGAGGAGAACTGATTTGGACTACGGAAAACTTTAAGTGCCCGATTCCATTCCCCCGGGTTAATTCTTCTTCTCAGATCACCCAGGGTTTTTAAGTGCCGAACAATCGAAGAATTTTATTGTTTAAATTCAGCAGGCTTAATTGGAATAATTTTATAGTGTATACAGAAAGAAAAGTATCAGCGCCAGTTGTTTCAACAGACTTTCATAAAATCAGGCAAATCCGGTTTTTAACTGACAGCGCTTTTGTTTTGAGGCTCGACCGTGGAAATATTCAGTTCAGGGCAGGGCAACATATTATTGTGGGTTTGATGGGAGAATTAAATCAGCGTGAATATTCGGTTTATAGCGGTGAAAAGGACGATTACATTGAAATATTGGTCAGGGAAGTTCTTGATGGCAATGTATCACAAAAACTAAAAAATTGTAAACCCGGTCAATCACTACAGGTAAACGGACCTTTCGGATCTTTTGGACTGGAAAAATTCGACATGTTCTCCAGAAAACTGATATTTATTGCAACGGGTACCGGAATTGCTCCGTTTCATAGTTTTGTCAAATCTTATCCCGGAATAAATTATTACATTATTCATGGAGTCCGTTATAATAATGAGGCATACGAACGGAAGGATTATGATCCCGGGCGTTATTTTTTGTGCACCTCAAAAGAAAGTAGCGGAGATCATAAGGGAAGAGTCACAAGTTATTTAGCTGGATACCAGGTGGACCCTGACATGTTATTTTATCTATGCGGCAACAACAATATGATTTATGAGGTTTATCATATCCTAAGAAACAAAGGCGTTCCGGACGAAAAAATTTTTACTGAGGTATATTTTTGAATGAATGTCTGCTGGTCTTTTAATAAAAGGCTAAGGCTGAGGCTGAGAATAAAGCCAGGAGGATCTCATCCTTAACCTTAATCTTAACCTTAACCTAAGCCTCAAGCCTCAAGCCTTAAATTATGTAACTTGCAGAATGACTTATTACTTAATTTTCGGCATAGGTTATGCCTTTGCATGTGTCGTGCAACCGGGGCCATTTCAGGTTTTTCTTTTTTCTCAAAGTATAACAAATGGCTGGCGAAAAACCATCCCTCTGGTATTTGCTCCATTAATAAGTGATATCCCGGTTATCATATTAGTTTTGCTTGTCCTGACAAATGTTCCTCATAAGCTGTTACTGATACTACAATGTTTTGGCGGAATGTTCCTTCTTTATCTTGCTTTTAATGCATACAAAGCATGGCACAGGTTTAGCCAAAATGTAAACCGGGATATTTCCCCGCATCAGAATGTTTTCAAGGCAGTAATTATAAACTTATTAAATCCGAACCCTTACCTTGGCTGGAGTATGGTAATGGGACCACTATTGATAAAGGCCTGGAGTGAAGATCCGGTATATGGCATTGTTCTGTTGACCGGCTTTTACAGTTCCATGATCATTTATTCAATGGGACTGGTTGTTCTTTTTGCTGCTGCAAGGAATTTCGGACCGAAGGTTGGCCGGATATCTGTTGGAATATCTGTTATTGCATTTGCATTATTGGGATTATATCAATTATGGTCGGGATTAACAGAATTTTTATGATTTGGATTAAAATTTGGCAATGCAGACCAGATCTGACAATGCAGATTTATGATAAATATCGGCTTGAAATATTTACCTCTGAAATAAAATTGAATATCTATGAAAAAGATTTTCGCCACACATTATTACGATGCTTCAAAAATAATGCATTCTAATCAATTGGAGGGGCTGGAACTTGCAGATTTCACCCGTCGTTTATTTGCCTTATTAATTGATTTGGTTATACTTATTATAATCTTATACATAATTGGGACAATACTTGACTACTTTGGATTAATCAAATTTGGTCTTACAATTGGAATCAGTTCCGACAATACAGCTAAAAGTTTACCAGACATAAATAACGGGACGCATTTTAATATACCTGAATATTTGAAAATTATATTTAAGTTGTTGATTCCTGTTTTATATTTTGGAATAGTTACTTATAGTACTAATGGTTATACAATTGGTAAGCGTATTTTCAGGATCAGAATTGTTTCAACTAACAATAAGCACTTAACTCTTTGGCATTCAATAGAAAGATCTCTGGGTTATTATGCCTCAGCGCTGGAATTTGGTTTTGGATTTTTACAATATTATATTGATTATAACCGACGGACTGTTCATGACAGGATAGCGGAGACTATTGTTATTAAAGTTAAAAAAAGAGGAGGAACTAAATAAGATCCTGAGGTTAAGGTAAAGGCTGAGAATTTCTGTAAGAAGATTTCAACCTCAGCCTTATTCTCAACCTTTACTCCTGAAATAGAATAAGGCCCCGGCGGACCCGGGTTAAGTTCTGGATGCGTGTTTTTAAATTAAATGTTGCATTTTGTTTTAACAAAATGTAACTTGACTGAAATATATATTTGGCGTAACTTAAAACAATCAATTCTAAATGAATAGTATATTTAAATTATCAGGTGTAATGCTATTAGTATTATTTATCCAATCCTGTACAAAAGAGGAAGATAACAAAACAGTATTGGCTGACATTGACGGGAATATTTACAAAACAGTCACTATTGGCACTCAGATCTGGATGGCAGAAAACCTGAAAACAACATCATACAACGATGGCAAACCCATCCAAAATGTGGTAGAAAATACTGCATGGGGCTCTTTATCCACGGGTGCTTATTGTGATTATGGTAATACTCCGGCTAATACAACTACCTATGGGAGACTGTACAACTGGTATGCAGTAGATAATAATGCAGCAACTAAGGTGGCAAGCAACGGCGGTAAAAATGTATGTCCAACAGGCTGGCATATACCGACTAATGACGATTGGCATCAATTAGTTTTATTCCTCGATCAGACAGCGGTAATGACTGAAATATCAACAACCCTTTTTTCAGAAAGCCTTATAGCTGGTGGTAAACTAAAAGAAGCTGGCACAACTCATTGGGTAAGCTCAAATACAGGTGCAACCAATGAGATGGGTTTTACAGCCCTTCCAGGGGGGTACCGTTACATGAATGGTACTTTCGCCCTTATCGGAGGCTATGGTTGCTGGTGGAGTTCTATGGAGTACAGTGCGGGGAATGCCTGGAACAGGTTCATAGACTACAATACAAGCACAGTATACAAAAGCAGTGACAATAAACAAGATGGCTTATCTGTTCGTTGCCTGAAGGATAATTTACCAGGTAAGTAGGTGTTCGGGTAATTCCTATTATCAAAGAGACTGCTCACTTAAATAGGTTTTATTCCTTTTTGTTTTAACACCTTCACCAACTCTTCCTCCGGAAAGTAACCTTCATGCCTGTAATATTCCTTTCCAGTTTCATCTAGAAAAACCTGGGTTGGGATTGCTTCAATACCATATTTTACACCATAAGGTTTGCCGGCATCAGTCCATACATCATAGAAGTCAATTTTTACTTCTTTACCATATTTGGCTTCAATTGATTTCATGACAGATTGCATTTGTCTGCATGGAATGCATCTGACAGAACCCAATTCGATGAATGTAACTTTGTACTTTTTTTCTGAACGAATGCTATCTATTGAAGCCTGACTTTGGGTTTTAGCCTTTTCTCCCTGACGTGTATTCTGGCCACAAGAGGAGACGAAAAATATTGCAACGAAAAATAAAATAACAGAAGTGTTTTTGAAGTTGTTCTTAATCATGATTACAAAATTTAGTCAATGAATTCTTTGTTATCTAGCTATGTTTATCTATTAATGACAAGTGAGTTTCGTTTTGTCAGGAGTTCTTATCTGTTATTGAGTTCTTACCTATTTATGATTCATTTAAAAAATGATATTGAACAGATATCCTACAATCATTATTCCTACCCCTACAACTCCGATAAATGTGAATATCAGAGGAAGCTTAAGTACTTTTCGCAGGATGATCATTTCAGGTAAAGACAAACCAATTACAGCCATCATAAAAGCCAGAGCAGTTCCCAGAGATGCTCCTTTTTCAATGAGTACCGATACAATTGGTACGATACCAGCCGCATTGGAATAAAGAGGAATACCAATTAAAATTGACAATGGCACGGAATACCATGCAGATTTACCCATTAACGAAGCCATAAATTCTTCCGGGACATAACCATGTGCTCCGGCTCCGACTGCAATACCTAAAGCTACATAGATCCATACTTTACCTACAATATCCCTTATTGCATCATAACCGAGGCTGACTCTGCTACCGAAGGTAATTTTTTCTTCTTCATCTCCATTATTACCTAAATGTGTCTCATAGACCCATGGTTCAACCCATTTTTCGAGCTTGAGTAAACCAATTATCCATCCTGCAATAATTGCAATAACCAAACCGGTTCCAACGTATATCGCAGCTACTTTCCATCCAAACATTCCGTATAAAAGGACGACAGCAACTTCATTGATCATAGGAGAGGAGATAAGAAATGAAAATGTGACTCCAAGGGGAACACCTGATTCCACGAAACCCAGAAATAATGGGATAGCAGAACACGAACAAAATGGTGTAACAATTCCTAAAGCTGATGCCATTACATTCCCGGTAAAGGTCTTCTTCCCTTCAAGGGCTTTACGGGTTCGTTCAGGGGTGAAATATGTCCGAATAATTCCTACAAAGAAAATTATCAGAGTAAGCAACATCATTACCTTTGGGAATTCAAAAACAAAGAATCGCAGAGCCTCAGTAAAGTGCGCCCCTTTAGTCATTCCGAAAACAGAATCAATTAACCAGTTGGATAAGGGTTGGAGGTAATGATATATAATGTACCACACAGGTAATAATACTATGGGCAGCCAGATATTTGTTTTAATGTTTTTCATTAATTAAAGAGTTGATATTTCGTCATACTACGAAATAATTTTGCAAATTTTTTATAAGTAAATCCTGATAATATAATAAACACCCACAATGATGAATACTATGGCAATGACTCTTCTGAACCAGAGTTCAAATATTTTTATTTTATTGTAAAGACCACCTAGCCCTGAAATGGTATAAGCCAGCACCCATGCAAATACGATTACGGGGATTCCTGTAGCAACTGCAAATATTACCGGCAGATAAAGTCCTGATGCACTCGCAATAGTTAAGGGGACAAGCATTCCGAAATATAACACTCCGCTATAAGGGCAAAAAGCAAGAGCAAAAACCATCCCAAGCAATATTGCATCAATAAACCTCCACGACTTTCTCTTCTCCATCTTCTCAGATAGTCTGCCAAAGCCGGGGAGATTAATTCTTACAATATCAAGCATGAATATTCCAATTAACAATAACAGAGGCCCAATGATTTTCTCACCATACCGCTGGAAGAATCCCGAGAATTTAAACTGATCTGCTCCAAGGAAAATAATTAATGGAATTACTGTATAGGTAACTACTCTTCCAAGTGTATAAAATAATCCATTGTAAAAGACTCTGTTGCGGTTCTCCAGATCCTTGCTTATAAATCCTACAGCTGTAATATTTGTAGCCAATGGACATGGACTGATAGCTGTCATCAGGCCAAGTACTAATGCTGTAACCCATGGCATGGAACTACTATCAAGAAGATTTGTAAGAAAATCCATTGAGAGGAAATTGAGTTTACTGTTCAAAAAGATCGTTCACTTTATAAAGAAAGTTGCCTGGTGCCTGTAAAAAGTGAGCACCAGCACCCAGCGCCCAGCACCCATCACCCAGCACCCAGCACCCAGCACCCAGCACCCAGTACCCAGCACCCAGCACCCAGCACCCGGAATTATTTTATCAGAGGATCTATCTTCGATTTCATAACCTCAGTAAATTTTTGTGGTTGAGAAACAGCATAAAGAAAACCTTCATTTGTAATATTGATTTTTTGGTCACCTTTTACAATCAGGAGTGTCTGGCTGTTTACACCGAGTTTTTCCCCCAATGATTTACCAGTGGCTTCTTCAAGGTTAAGGGCAGTAAAACTTATCTTTCCACTTTTGACCTGATCCGCATAAAGCATGTCAACATTTTTTCTGGCTTCTGCTTCAACTGTTTTGCAGGTCACACAACGTGTGGTCATGTGAAAGTAATATACCTCTACATCGCCATTCTTTAAAATTGATGGAGCAGCTTTCTCGTTTGTCTGAGCATTGCAGGAGATACCAATCAGAGTGACCAATACGAAACTTATCAAAAAGAATTTTCTCATGGGTTAGTATATTATTTGGTTAGAAATTGTTTTATCTCATCAACTGATGGTATACGTCCTTTTGATACAACTTTTTCGTTTACAACGAGAGCGGGAGTTGTCATGATGTTGAATTTCATAATTTCAACAATGTCTTCAATCTTTGTTATGGTTGCATCAATGCCGTTATCTTTTACCACTTTACGGGTAATTTCCTCAAGTGTTTTACATTTTGAACAACCAGTGCCTAAGATTTTTATTTCCATAATACAATTATTTACTATTTCCTGTTAAAAAATGTACCCATCAACTCTTTGGCTTCTGACCAACCGGTTTTATTAATACAATATTTAATATAAGGAGGATTTATTTCACCCTGGATCAATCCGGCTTCTTTTAATTCTTTCAGATGCTGGGAGAGTGTTGACCGGGCAATGGGAAGCTCTTCTGCCATATCACCACTATAGCAAGATTTATCAGTGTTTTTCACGAGAAAATCCATTATAAACACCCTTACCGGATGTCCCAATGCTTTGGAGTAACGGGCGATCTTTTCCTGCTTACCAGTGTACACCTTCTCCTTTTCCTTTATCTCCATTTTCATTTAGTGTTTCGTAAAATCACGAAACAAAAGTACTTGTTTTTTTAATACCGCAAACATATTTGCGAAGTTTTTAAAAAATTGAATAACGAATAGTTATTGGGAATTGAAATCCAGGGAAGGATTACTATAGGTTCAGAGAAATGCAGGGCAGATAACTATTGGACAAAGAGGAATCCGAAACCCCAAATTAAAGTTCCTCTATTGTCAATCCATTGTCAAAAGATCACAAGCCATGTTTAATATTATTGTTCAAATTTTTATAGTCTCAGCTCCTAAATCAAATCTTACTTAGGGTCCAGAATAAAAAGGCGAAGATTCATTTATTTAATCTTGGCCATGAGCCAAACCAGTTCTTTTCTTTAGCACCTAACCAGCCATATTCGATTGAAATTATAGCTTTATGAATCTCGTATTGACAAAGGACTAACTTATGCCTGCCGAAACAGGTCTTACCTTCAGGGTCATTTTTATAAAGATCATAAAGAACAGGCAAAGCCTTCTTTGACCGGATTTGGCCTAATGTCCATATTGCTACGTCTGATCTTTCCTTTGGAGAATGTGATGTATCTGCCAGATAGGATAATAATGCATCCTCCGCTATACCTGAGTACTGTTCCTTAGCAATACATATACGTTTCTTTATCCCGTATGTGCACATTATGCGGCCAGCAATAAAAAATCCGGCGATCAAAACCGTAAGACTAATTCCGGTAATTAGTAAAATTCGTTTCATTTTCTGCAATTATATGTTTTTACAAGAGGTACTGAATTTAGCTTATTGAGTAACTGTCGGGAGACCGAATCCGTAGTTATTTTCAATACAATAAATCGCTTCATAAAGTTCCTTCTGACAAAGAACTAAATCATGCTTACCGTGACAGGTCTTTCCTTTAGGGTCATTTTTATAAAGTTCTTTCAGAAAGGGCAACGTCTTCTTTGACCGGATTTGGCCTAATGTCCAGATTCCTATTGTTGACCGGTCAAAAGTAGAATTGCATGTATCTGCCACAAATGCTATCAAAGCATCCTCTGGTTCACCAGCATATTTTTTTTGAGCTATATCGATATGTTCCTTAACATCATGCCGGATATCAAATGTGATATAAATAATATAGCAAAAAAACAGTGCTATAATGCTAAAAAAAAGAATAAATAAATTTCGGGTAATGGTTTTGGTCATGTCTATATTGATTTTATTTTACCAATATCATATCAGATAACAAATTGACTTAGGAATTATCGGAATATAAATTCTTGAACTTTTCGTCAATAGACTCATTAAACCATTTATCGATCATCGATTTTTTAAATCGCCATTCCTTGCCCAGTTTTGCTGCAGGTATCTTTTTCTCCTGAGCCCAGGTATAAATTGTCTGTGGCTTTACCCTAAGATATTCTGCCACTTCTTCGAGGGTCATTATTTTATCTTCGTTGAACATAGTTTTTATTTAAGGTAGTATCTGTTTGTTGTTTAGGCAATTTATCCTGTCCTTCCTTTTCTGAATCTCCAACTGGTTTTAATATATTTCCTGCAGATTGAATAACAGCAATGTAAAAGTTGCCTTCACGGACCCTAAACAATTCAAAAGTCATGTCGCGACTGCCAACAAACGGTCTGAGATTCCATGCTAATTGTGAACTTACGAAAGCAAGAATAACAACCCATATTTTAAATATATTCATTCCTATTTTCGGATAAATATTTTTCTTTTCACAAGAATAATTAAGTCCATTAATAATTGTTTTTATTGCAAAAATTCCTGCAAAAGTAAATATTACTACATGTAACAATTTAAGGAATGCATAACTATCACTGGTGATCATAAAGAAAATCACAATTGGGGCAAATGACAAAGCGATTGTCGAAAAGACAAAAAACCCGGAGAAGATAATGTTAACCATTTGATAAATAGTCATGGTGGAACCTATGACCGATTGAATGACATAAAGTGCCGGGAAGCAAATTAACAGGGAAAGTAGTATCAGGCATGGTACCTTAATTCCTGTTACGAAGCTCTGTAATACTCCATTGTAACTACCCATAATAATTCCATAAAGGAAAGAGAAAAGTAGAATGAACAACAATTGTTTGAAGACGTATTCTCGGGCATGGTCAGAATCACTCAGCATTTCAAAATATTCATCACTACGCTGAAAAGCTTTAAAGATAGAGGGTTGATTTGTTTTCATTTGAGTTTTTATTTGCAAATATAAAACAATATACATTAACAAACAATAACAAACACTAAAATAAATAAATTTTTTATTACAAATTTTAAGTTTCAAATACAGGTAAATAGGAGTTCGGGTTGCTCTCTATATGTTGCATTGCATAATACATGGGTCTAAAGTATGTAACATAAATCGCAACCCTCACTATTGATAAGTGCGAGTGTCGGCTTCCCTATAATCCGGTCCAATCAAAATTAGAGTTTTAACTATTGCCATTGACCGGATCTAATAAAGTTACGGGAATAAACCATTCGCAGTATTTAAACTAGATGAATCTTTTCCTGGCAAAGGCTTTACCGGAACCTGATTTTCAGATTACACTGGTTTGTAATGGTCTTCATTATCTTTCTCTTACGATTTTTTAATTATATACTTTATCCCTGATTTTCATAAAACCTGGCGGATTACCGGGCGGGTTTTTATCTGCTATTAACAGCTTCGTTGTATATTATTTGCTTAACCACTTCCCTGTACACACTCAGGCTCTGGGCCTTTTTAATTTTTTTAAGACATTTTGGTGAGTGGGGAAATGATTGAATAAAGAACTCCCAGAAAGAATACATTTTCATCAGAAGATGTTTTTGCCCCGATAATGCCTCTTCATAGGAAGAGAAGAGAGCATCATGAAAAGAGTTAAATACTTCGTATCTGTTTTCAGGATAGACAGGATTATCAGCTTTAATCATAGCGGGTAAAAAGGGGTCAGCAATCAGACCTCTGCCTATCATCCAATGATTGATAGTTGGGAAACGCTCTTTCATTTCCCGAAAGCTCTGGACAGAAGTAATATCACCATTATAAAAAATTTTATGAGAGGTTTGCCCGAGGCACTCTTCAAAGGTTTTAAGATCAACTTCTCCCCTGTATAGCTGCTTCCCAATCCGGGGGTGTATTGTGATATTTGCCAGCCGGTATCTCTCCAGCACAGGTAAGACATGAAATATCTCTTGCGAACTTTCGTAGCCCAATCGCATTTTTACCGATACCTGAATATCTGTCTCAGCACATACCCTGGTTAGAATTTCGTCAATCTTCTCAGGCATACTCAGCAAACCGGAACCCATTCCTCTTTTTGCAATCATAGGATATGGACATCCAAGATTCCAATTCAGCTCAGTATATCCAAGTTTTTGAACATACTTTGCCACAAACAAAAATTCATCGGCATCTTTGGTAATTATCTGAGGAATAAGATTAAGCGATCTATTATTTGCAGGTAATATATCGCGTTCATTGCCTGGTTTTATCTCCAGTTTTCCATTTACCCGTATATATGGAGCAATATATTGGTCGATCCCTCCAAAAAACTGTTGAAAGGCATTACGAAATCGAAAATCAGTAAATCCCTGAAGTGGCGATGAATGAATGGTAAGCATAGTTTTTAAATCCGTTCAGCTCTATTCACTTTATGATCCGGATAAGGACAAAAATAGTAAAACCGGTCTCAAATCTGTTGAGGAGTCTGATTTTCATTTGAGTTAGCGATCCTTCCCGTACAACCGGAGAGCTAATCTGATTGTTTTTTTACCTGCATTACCAAAGGATGTTTATTTTTGCCTAATTTATTTTCAGAAATATGCAAGATCAGGACGATCAGACTTCAGCAGCATTAGCCAGCGATATAGCAGGGAAAACAATATTTTCCATTTTATTATCCATTAGCTTCTCTCACCTTCTTAACGATACAATTCAGTCACTTATCCCTTCCATATATCCGGTAGTTAAGAATTCTTTTCACCTTAACTTCTCGCAAATAGGTATTATTACCCTTGTATTTCAGTTAACAGCCTCTTTGTTTCAGCCGCTTATAGGATTGTATACCGATCGTAAACCGCAACCTTATTCTCTTGTTGTTGGCATGGTTTTTACACTCTCGGGGTTAATCCTCCTTTCTCAGGCAAAAAATTATACTTTGCTTTTAGTCTCGGTAGCTGTAATCGGAACAGGATCGTCTGTTTTTCATCCTGAAGCATCGAAGGTTGCCTATATGGCTTCGGGTGGCCGCAGGGGACTGGCCCAATCCATTTTCCAGGTTGGTGGCAACCTGGGAGGATCACTGGGGCCCATACTTGCAGCTATGATCATCGTTCCCTTTGGGCAGTCGAGTATCCTTTGGTTTTCAATACTTGCGCTGCTTGCAATTATTGTGCTTTTAAATGTTGGAAGCTGGTATACTCATCATATGAACAGGATGCGGAAAAAAGTTACTGCAATAACAAAAGGACATGGTTTGTCGGAAGCAAAAGTCGCCTGGTCAGTGGTAATTCTGCTGGTCCTTATTTTTTCAAAATACTTCTATATGGCATCCATCACCAGTTATTTTACTTTTTACCTGATGCATAAGTTCAATGTATCGATACAAACTTCGCAGGTGCATTTGTTCCTGTTTCTTTTTGCAGTAGCCGCCGGAACACTCCTGGGCGGGCCCATTGGTGACCGGGTGGGGCGAAAGTATGTAATCTGGTTTTCTATTCTCGGTGTCGCGCCCTTTACTCTGTTGTTGCCTTATGCCAACCTTTTCTGGACCACTGTACTAAGTATAATGATTGGTGTGATACTTGCCTCTGCATTTTCAGCGATCCTGGTTTATGCACAGGAACTTATTCCCGGTAAGATAGGAATGATTTCGGGATTATTCTTTGGTTTTGCCTTTGGCATGGGAGGATTGGGATCGGCTTTGCTCGGAATGCTGGCTGATAAAACCAGCATCGATTATGTTTACCATGTTTGTGCTTTCTTGCCGCTTATAGGTGTACTCACTGTTTTCCTGCCGGATATCGGAACAAAAAGAAAAGCCCGCCGTCGCTAAAGCTATGGCGGGCGAAGGTGGGCCCAGCTGGGCTCGAACCAGCGACCCCCTGATTATGAGTCAGGTGCTGCTAACCAGCTGAGCTATGGGCCCGGTAATAAAATTGGACTGCAATATTAGCTATTTGAATGTAATTATGCAAGTTCCTTAGAAAAAGAAAATTTGTTAACCGTCTTTTTTGAGATACTCCATCAGTACATTCACTGCCTCATCCATATCATGACCAAAAGTAAGTATGCCGGCTCTGTCGCCTGCCATAATGATGATCCTTTTTTCGTAAACATCCGAATCACTGAAAAGCCTGAGAATATCCTTTGCAAGACCTATCGTTCCGTAATCCATCGATGGATTTGTAGTTGGTACCTTATAGATCAGCTCATTCCACAATTCGATACTGTGAACATGAACAACCGCATTTGCTCCGGGGTCGGCTGAATATATTGCAGCATGTGTCAGCGATTCAGAGGAGGCTTTTAACGGTCCCACACACTGAACTGCATTGTCTTCAATGTTAAATGAATTGACCTTTACATAATGACCCGGTTCCAACTCAGGGATCTCTCCGGTGGCAGATCCTGTTATAATAAACTGATTTCCCTCTCTAATCCTCATGCTGATGTTCCCAAAACCCACTCCATTCTCATATGCCCCTATCAGGTCCATATTGTACAGAACTTCCCTCCAGTAATTGATTATTTCATATTGTTCGTCAGAAATAACCGGTCCCGACTGGTTCCAATGACAATTGAATTTAACTGCCCCTTGCATTTTAATTAAATTTAGATGAAAACATTTCTTTAATATCTTTTTCAGTAGCCCTGCATATACCTTTTTCGGTTATCAGCCCTGTTATCAACCGTGCAGGTGTAATATCAAAAGCATAATTAGCTGCGACGGTATCCTCCGGACAAATTCTTACCGACCTGATCTCTCCATCGGCAAATCCGGTAACATGTATAACCTCTTCCTGATCGCGTTCTTCCACAATAATTTCCTTCAATCCGTTACTGATGTTGAAATCTATCGAAGATGATGGCAGTGCGGAATAAAACGGGATTTTATTATCAAAGGCAGCCAGCGCTTTCAGATATGTCCCGATTTTATTCGCTACATCCCCGGTTCGTGTTGTACGGTCACTGCCAACAATAACAATGTCAACAAGTTTTTGTTGCATCAGATGACCTCCTGCATTATCAGCTATTAATGTGTATGGAATACCATTTTGACCAAGTTCATATGTGGTGAGCTTCGAACCCTGATTCCGTGGTCTCGTTTCATCAACCCATACATGAACCGGAATTCCCTTCCCGTGGGCAAGGTAGATTGGTGCTGTAACGGTTCCATAGTCTATGCAGGCCAGCCATCCGGCATTACAATGAGTAAGTATGTTCACCGGTGCTCCCTTCTTTTTCTTACTTATGGCTTCAATTAATTTTAGCCCGTGTTTGCCTATCTGCCTGCAGTTTTCCTTTTCCAGTTCACATATTTCAATCGCAGCCGCCAGGGCTGTTTTCGAAATTGAATCGTGAGATTGTTCATTATCCAGCTTCCCCATTACATGACTGACAGCCCACGAAAGGTTTACTGCTGTAGGACGGCAGGATATCAGAAAGCGGGCGGCATTTGAAAGGTGCTCCCGGATATTTGTACGTGAGTTAATCTCCAGTGTGGCAAGGTAGATACCAAAGGCACCGGCAGCACCGATCAGAGGTGCACCCCTCACTGTCATATCTTCTATTGCATCAAATACATCGTCAACCGACCGGAGCTCCTTTATTTCGAAAAAGAAAGGCAGCTTTTTCTGATCAATTACTTTTACAATGGAAGGATCATCTTCATCAATCCAGATACTCTGATAATTGTGGTCGCCTATTTTCATTTTTTCGCGTTCTCCCGTCCCCGAAATATTAGATTATCAAAAATACGAAATATTCAAGTATTATGTTGAATTCGGATGATTATCGAATTCTCGACCAGTTCATTCGAAGAGCTTGGACTTTTTCATAATTGTATTATCTTTGTAAAGAAGATAAATGAATAGAAAAATGATTAGTATATGATTAATAAAGAAGAGTTTAGAAAAAAAATAATCATTTCAGCCGGACAGATTTTCAGCAGGTATGGGTTTAAGAAGACAACGATGGATGAGATAGCAAAAGCGCTGAAAATGGGGAAAAGCTCTATTTATTATTATTTTGAAAGCAAAGAAGACATCTTTGAAGCTGTGGTTCTTCACGAGGCTAATATACTTAGAAATGAGCTTACTACAGCAATAAAGTCAGTTGAATCGCCAATTGATAAAATGAAAAATTATGTTTTTGTAAGAATGAAATCGTTCGAAAAACTTTCGAATTACTACAATGCCATCTTTGATAAAAATCTCGATCATTATGATTTTATTGAGACTATAAGAGAAAAATACGACCGCGAAGAGCTTGCAATTCTCCGTCTTATACTATACCATGGAGCACGGAAGAAAGTTTTTAATGTTGTTAACAGTGAATATACGGCAATGGCCGTTCAGACAACACTTAAAGGACTTGAGGTTCCTATGTTCTGGAAAAAGAAAGAGGTGCATATTGAGAACCGGCTAAATGCAATTCTTGATGTTCTGTTCTATGGAATCGTGAAGAACCGGCCGTAGGCCGTAGGGACGTTGCATGCAACGTCCCTACCATTATGCAACGTCCCTACCACAATGCAACGTCCCTACAATAACGCAACGTCCCTACAAACGCACGCTGTAAGGACGTTGCATGCAACGTCCCTACACATTGATAACCGCACGTTTTTTCTGCTTCAGACTCCAGTATAACCCGCCAATACCCAATAATACAAAAGGAATACTAAGCCATTGGCCCATATTGAGTTTCATTGTTGCTTCAAACGCAACCTGATCCTCCTTAAGGAATTCAATAAAGAACCGGGCTGTAAAGACAAGTATACATAATAAACTAATTAGTGAGCCCTGTATGTGTTTTCCCTTCTTCCTCCAGTATATGCTGAACAAAAGAATAAAAATAGCGAGATATGCTAATCCTTCATATATCTGTGTGGGGTGTTTAGGAGCGACTTCGTGGTTCCTTAAAAATACGAATCCCCAGGGAACAGTTGTTTCGACACCATAAATTTCAGAATTCATCAGGTTTCCCATTCTGATCAGAAATCCTGAGAGAGCAACTACTATTGCAATACGGTCGAGGACCCATAAATAATCTTTCTTCTCTTTCCTTGAAAAGAGCCATATGGCAGTAAGTATTCCGATTGCCGCTCCATGGCTTGCAAGCCCTCCGTGCCAGATCATCAGGATCTCAAGAGGGTGCTTGAGATAATACGCAGGCTCATAGAAGAGACAATGACCAAGCCTGGCACCAACAACAACTCCGATTGCCATATAGATTGTTAAACGATCAAGAACAGGCTCCCCCAGGTTTTCATTTTTGAAAATCCTGTTCATAATTATATACCCGAACAAGAAGGAGGAAGCAAACAATAGCCCATACCATCTTACTGCTAAAGCGCCTATCCGGAAAATTTCCGGATTCACATCCCATGGAATCACTAGTAAATGCATAATTAACCGTTTTGTATTATTGCCAAAGGTAGAAAATAATATTGTTGAATATAATCAAAAAATCGTATGTATAGTTTCAAAACCCCCTTTCCCGTTTCCCCCAGTGGGGAAAGGCTTTGTATTAGCTCCTTCCCCCGTGGGGGAAGGCGGGGATGGGGGTAGTAGAAAGAAAAAAGGTCACATGTTTTTATTGAAATCCAAGAGTCATTTAGTTCAATATAGAAATGAATCTTTAAAAAATGATGTAAGTTTGCATATAACAAATACCCTCATGATTTTATGTACAAAAGGATGATGTACCGTCTTTTTACGATTTCAGTTCTCATTGTTTTTATCAGTGCATGCGCCAAAATTAGCTCACCTTCAGGTGGTCCCAGAGACAGGCAGCCTCCGGTTGCAGTTAAAAGTGATCCTGCCAGCAGAGCTAAAAATTTCAAGGGGAACATAGTCACAATTTTTTTTGATGAGTATGTGGTTCTCGACAATATAAATGAAGTATTCATGGTTTCACCACCTTCGAAGAAGAAACCACGGGTATTCATCAGAGGAAAAGCTGTTGAAGTTGATTTTGGTAATAAGCTGAAAGACAGCACAACGTATACATTGAATTTTCAGGATGCAATAAAGGATCTCAATGAAGGGAATATTCTTAAAAACTTTTCGTTAGTTTTTTCTACCGGCCCTCAGATTGACTCTCTTTCTGTTACAGGGAATATTTATAATGCATTTAATCTTGAAATCCCGGAAAAAACAGTAGTACTTTTATACCGCGATCTGGCCGATTCAGCAGTTATTAAACACCTGCCCGATTATACGTCAAGAGTAGATCTGAATGGTTATTTCAGAATTGATAATATTCATCCCGGAACTTACAGGTTATACGGTCTTAAGGACCTGGACAACAGTAATAACTATAATAACCGGGATGAAGAGTTTGCTTTCATGGATTCCACAGTGGTGATCACTCCGGAAAAGAATTACATATTGCCACCTCCCGTGGTTAAAGATACAGCAAAGCTAAAAACAGTGATTACCAAAATAGCTGAAGCAGTTAATGACACAACAACAGGAAAAACCGTAGAAAATAAGGAAACTGAACCTGTAGCTTTGACTGGTGAATATAAACTTTATCAGTTTGCAGCCCAGAAGAAATCTCATTATCTTACCAAGTATAACCGTGATCTTAAGTACCAGCTGAATTACGTTCTCTCTATACCTCCTGATAGTATGAGATTTGATGTTTTTATTCCCGGAGTGGATGACAAATCATATTTTTCAGAACCAAGCAGAAACAGAGATTCTTTAAGAATATGGCTGAGAGACAGCACTCTTTATTCCCAAACTCAGATCGTAACAATTGCAAGATATCCTTTTACGGATTCTCTGGGGAGTCTGGGTTATAAACAGGATACGCTCAGAATGAGCTTCCAGACACCTCGTCCGGCAAAGGTGAAAAAGCCTAAAAGGACCATTTTTACTTTTGAAAGCAATATAGCTACAGGGTCCCTGAAACCAGGGCAGACAATTACTTTTAAATCCTCTACGCCATTCAGTGAACCCGATTTGTCAAAGATACAGCTTTACGATGTAGCAGATTCAACCAGGCAACCGTTACCCTTCAGTCTGGTTAAGGACAGCGCAAATTCCTGCAAATATTATTTAAAAACGAAGCTAACGGAGGAAAAGAAATATCTCTTTGTTGCTAAAAAAGCTTCATTTAGCAATATTTATAATGAATATTCCGATTCCGTCGGGACAAAATTTTCCATTAAAGACCCTGAGATGTACAGTAAATTAACACTGGAGGTAAAAAACTATACAGGAAACAGGATAATCGAACTGCTTGATAAAACTGAAAAACTGGTTGCACGAATTCAAATGAAAAATGACGGGAAGGTTGTTTTTCCACTTCTGGAAAACGGAGTGTACAGGGTTCGGGTAATATATGATCTTAATGGTGATGGAAAATGGACTACCGGTGATTTTACTTCAGGCAGGCAACCGGAACCGGTATCTTACTATCCGGAGGAGCTGGAGCTGAAAGGAGGCAGGGAACTCGATCAGACATGGGATATCAGTCTAAAACACTTCAAAGATCCGAAGCTGGTAGAAAAGAAAAAAGGAAAATAGGAAATCAGACTGGCAGGATGAAAGTAACAATTATTAAATAATAAAGCGAAAATGAAGCAGGTTGTTGCAGGTATTGATATCGGGGGAACAAATACTGTAATCGGTTTAGTTGAAAGAACCGGGCATATCATTGCCGAAAACAGACTCAGAACAACTGAATATCCCGACATTCATAATTTTGTATCAGCAGTGCACGCATCCATAGAGCATATCATGAACAAAACTGCCAGTCTCAAGCTGGCCGGTATTGGCATCGGGGCTCCAAATGCAAATTATCACCGGGGCACAATAGAACTTGCTCCGAATCTGGCATGGAAAGGGATCGTCCCGATAGCTGATTATTTCAGAAAAAAAACAGATGTTCCTGTTGCAATTACTAACGATGCAAAAGCTGCAGCTATTGGAGAGATGGAATTCGGAGGGGCAAAAAAAATGAAGAATTTTATAATTCTGACACTGGGAACCGGTCTTGGCAGCGGTATAGTTATCGATGGGAAGGTTCTCTATGGGCATACAGGATTCGCCGGGGAACTGGGCCATATGATCGTTGTTCCGGGAGGAAGAGATTGCGGATGCGGGCGTCAGGGTTGTTATGAGACCTATGCATCTGCATCCGGAGTTGTTCGCACAGTCCTGAATTTGTTATCGGAAATGAAGGAGGAGAGCTCATTAAGAGAAATTCCGCCATCACAGTTAACCTCCGAGAAGATTGCAGATGCAGCAGCACACAATGATCCGGTGGCTCTTGAAGCAATGGATTACACAGCCGAGATGCTGGCTTTAGGAATAGCCAACGCTATTGTATTCTCTAGTCCTGAGGCAATCTTCCTTTTTGGTGGTCTGGCAAGAGCCGGCGAGACACTTTTTGCCCCGATACGGGAATATGTCGATCAGCTGGTTCTGCCAATTTTTAAAGGATCGGTTAAGATTCTGCCTTCAGGCATTCCTGAAAACCACGCTGCCGTTCTCGGAGCTGCTGCACTCGTCTGGAATGAAATAAAATAAAACAATTTTTTAAAGGAATGAAATTTAATAGATTAACTCAAAAAAACCATATCTTGTTTGTATAAATAAACCTGAATAAAAAATAGTACGCCAATAGTAACCACTTCAGGCACTTTAGGCACTCCGAACTTTAGGCACTTATTAAGATTGTTATATTTACAGGTATAAAGCATATATTTCTTAAAATATGGCAAAAAAGCAGCTGGCAGTTGGCATAGACATAGGTGGTACGAATACCGTCTTTGGTATTGCCGACAGGGCAGGGAATATTCTTCACGAGGGCACGATAAAGACCACACAATATAACGGAGTTGAAGATTTTGTTTCAGCACTGTTTGAAAAAATTCAGATTTCAGCAAAGGAAACGGGAGACGGTTACGAATTAACAGGATTTGGTATTGGTGCCCCGATGGGGAACATCAATAAAGGAACAATAGAGAATGCCGCAGGCCTTCCCTGGAAAGGAGTAGTACCTTTGGCAGAGATTTTTAACAGGTACACAGAACTGCCAGTAATTGTAACAAATGATGCAAATGCTGCCGCAGCCGGAGAGATGATCTATGGAGGCGCCAAAGGAATGAAAAACTTCGTGGTAATTACCCTGGGCACCGGCCTCGGAAGCGGGTTTGTTATTGATGGGAAACTTGTTTACGGGCATGATGGATTTGCCGGAGAAATAGGTCATACAGCAATACGGCCCGGACCTTCAAACCGTGAATGTGGTTGCGGACGAAAGGGTTGTCTCGAAACTTATGTTTCTGCCACCG
Organism: uncultured Bacteroidales bacterium; assembly: GCA_963725785.1. Lineage (GTDB taxonomy): Bacteria > Bacteroidota > Bacteroidia > Bacteroidales > VadinHA17 > LD21. The sequence goes on from CAVRZV010000006.1 coordinate 356,378, forward strand.
GACTCAAGAGATCGCTTCTGAAAATAATGGCCGACAGCAATGAACCAAGTGAGCTCAGGAAAATCAGCTTTGAAGAACTGGATGCCGAAATTATTTATGAAGCAGCCAGGCGTGGCGATTATTTAGCAAATAAAGCTTTTACTTATACTGGAAGGATGTTGGGATTCAAGCTGGCCGATGTTGTGGCACATACTAACCCGGAGGCAATTTTCCTTTTTGGCGGACTCGCTCTTGCCAGGGATTTGATCTTTGAACCGGCAAAAGAATCTATGGAAGAAAACCTTCTCAGTATTTACAAAGGGAAAGTCAAACTTCTTCCTTCGCTGTTAAGTATGCAAAATGCAGCTGTACTGGGAGCAAGTTCACTTGTCTGGACAAAGAAGGAATCGTAATTTATAAATATATACCTGTGACCATGGCCAATTTCCCTGCAGTACTCAATCATATTCTTGGGATTGTTTTTATTATAATTGTTTTTGCGCTTGCCTATGCGTATCTGAAACCGCATCAGCTTCACAAGCGAAGAATGATCTCAACACTCCTTTTAAAAATAAGTTACCTGGTTTATTTGCTGGTTCTACTGGTAATTATTTATCTCTCGGCCCTTGTAAGAGGAGGCCTGGAAACGGTATTTTATGGAATCGAATTTTTTGCATTTCTGATAGTTCTTTTTGTTCCCACTATCGGGATATTCGCCCGGAAACTTGGTCAGTTCAGCAAAAAAAGAGAAGGCTATAATTACTTTTTTACAGTTGTTAATGTTCTTTCAATTGTGGCAATCCTTCTTATGTTTTTTATTTAATAACGACAAAACCTGACTTCACCAGAATTGTGAAAGTGTTAATCATATTGTAACTTCGTCAACTAATTAAAACCCAAATCTATGATCCAGGAACGTTTAATCGGGTATATTGAACAGAGTATCAGAAAAAACTGGGATATTGAGGCACTATCGAACTATAAGGAAAAGGGATATTCTTATAAGGAGATTGCGGAAAGGATCCTGAAACTTCATATTCTGTTTAAAGGAACAGGAATAAAAGAGGGAGAAAAAATTGCACTGGTCGGAAGAAATTCTGCAAACTGGTGCATTACCTATCTCGCTGCTGTAACATATGGAGCAGTAATTGTACCTATTCTTCCTGATTTCAAACCGGATGATATGACTCATATCATAAACCACTCTGATTCAAGACTTCTATTAGTGGATGATAAAATCTTTGAGTCTCTGGATATATCAAAAATGGTTGAGATAACAGGAGTTCTGTCTCTTGATGACTTTAGAATGGTACATCCGGGAAAGCCGGCTTTTGAAAAAAGCTTCTCTTCCCTTGAAGCGGAATTCTCAAAAGCTTATCCGGACCTTAAGAAAGAAGACATTAAGTTTTCCGGCATTTCAAATGATCAGCTTGCGGTAATCAGCTACACTTCGGGAACAACAGGTTTTTCAAAAGGAGTGATGATTACCCATAATAGTCTTGCTGCCAATGTCAGATATGCTCAGAAAAATATGCCTCTTGAATCGGGCGATCCTGTAGTCTCTTTTCTTCCTTTAGCACATACTTTCGGATGTGCCTTTGAGTTTCTGTTTCCGTTTACTTTTGGATGTCATATAACAATTCTCACAAAAACACCGTCGCCGCAGATTCTGATACAGGCTTTTAAGGAGATAAAACCAAGACTGATCTTATCGGTTCCTCTGGTAATTGAAAAAATATATAAGAAGCAGCTACTCTCTGTTATAAGCAAGCCACATATGAAAATTCTCCTGGCTATTCCCGGGGTTAACAAAATCCTTTTCCGTAAGATCAGGGAAAAACTCACCGAAACATTCGGCGGCCGTTTTAAGGAGTTAATTGTTGGTGGAGCTGCCTTTAATGCCGATGCGGAAAAATTCTTTAAAAAAATCGGGTTCAGATTTACTGTCGGATATGGGATGACCGAATGCGGGCCACTCATCAGTTATGCCTCGTGGAACACCACAAAACCCGGGGCTTCAGGTAGAGCCGTTGATACACTGGAAGTTACTATTGATTCCCCCGATCCGGAAAACATTGTTGGCGAGATTATTCTGAAAGGGGAAAATATGATGATAGGTTATTACAAGAACGAAAAAGCCACCCGCGAAATGATTGATGATAAGGGCTGGATGCATACGGGTGACCTGGGAGTAATTGATAAAGAAGGCAATATCTTCATAAAAGGAAGAAGTAAGAGCATGATACTTGGGCCGTCAGGTCAGAATATTTATCCTGAAGAGATAGAGGCCTTTATAAACAATAAAGATTATATAGTCGAATCGGTAGTAATATCAGTTGATAATAAGCTGATCGCACTTATATATCCCGATTATGAAATGATGAGGAGAGATAATATTTCAGAGGAACAGCTTATTGGTATACTTGACAAAACAAGGAAAGATGTGAATGAGCGGTTACCTGAATTCATGGCCGTAAGCAAGTACAGGATTCACGCAGAAGAATTTGCAAAAACACCAAAGAGAAGTATCAAGAGATTTCTGTATACTAAGGAATAACCCCCCATCCCCCCAAGGGGGGGCTAACAAGAAATTGGATTTTAAAGCCCCCCTTGGGGGGTTTGGGGGTAAGAAACCTGGAATAAGGAGTAAACTAAGAACAGTTGGACAAAAATGATTTCTTCAGATCTGTACGTCGTAATAGTAGCAGGAGGAAGTGGTAAACGAATGGGAGCAGATATTCCCAAACAGTTCCTTGAGCTGGCTGGCAGACCGGTTCTTATGCATACAATTGAAAGATTCAAATCATACAATCATTCCATAGAAATCATAACGGTCCTTCCTGAAAACCAGCTGCGTTTTTGGGTTGATCTTCAAAAGAAGCACTCTTTCGCTATTCCACATACACTGGTTAAAGGCGGATCCAACAGGTTCTTTTCAGTAAGGAATGGACTAAAGTTTGTCAATAGTCCGGGCCTGGTAGCCATTCACGACGGAGTCAGACCTTTTGTAAGTATCGATACAATTAAAAGATGTTTCGAAACAGCTGAAAAACTTGGCAATGCAATACCAACTATTTCTCCAACCGAATCTCTGAGAATATTGAAGGATCAGGAAAGCTTTCCTGTTAACAGGATGCATGTAAAACAGATACAGACACCCCAGGTATTTAATGCCGTCCTTATAAAAAGAGCTTATTTGCAGGAATACAATCCTGAATTCTCTGATGATGCAACTGTTCTTGAAAAGACCGGAGAAAAAATTAATCTCATTGAGGGTAACCGCGAAAATATAAAGATCACAAACCCTGAAGATCTGCTGATATCAGTAGCTCTTTTAAAATCTATATCCTGACATTTTAAAGGCGCAACGGCGCAAGGGCGCAACGGCACAACGGCACAACGGCGCAGCAATGGCGCAACGGAATATTTTCTTAACCGTAACCTTAGCCCTAGCCGTAACCTTAACCTGTATTTTATAATACATTCTTTGCCTTTGCGCCGTTGTGCCGTTGTGCCCTTGCGCCTTATTTTATATCTTGCGGAAAATTTGTTTAGCTTCTTATGTTTGAAAAGAAACTATTTGATTACAGAGGACTTGAGGTGAGAGTCTCTGATTTTGCAAACGAAGGAATTCTTGATATCCTTAATCATGCTGTACAGGGTTCTGAAGGCGGATTAAGGTTTTCGTTACAGAATATTGCACCTCGTATCGCAGCATACAAAGATCATATCAGATTTGTTTCGCTTTACAGAAAGAACCAGATAACCGGAACAGTCGGCTCATGTTTCCGTGTATCAGGTCAGGGAAACCTGTGTTACCCTACATCATATCTCAGGTACCTGGCTTTTCAGTCAACGTATCAATCTGATTTTATCCGGAGAAGGCGAAGAAAAACATTGATCAAACCTGAGAAAGACTTCAGCTTTAAACAAAAGACCCTGGAGATTTTCAGCAAACCACATTTGCTTGATCTTAATGATGTATTCGAGGGAGATAAACATATAATGTACGCCTTTCTCGAAAGCATGAACGAAAGGTCCAAGAATCTTGTTCATCAGGCAGGTTATGAATATATAAGATCATTCCTTACAGTGGCATTTAGCAGGTTCTCTCCTGAGTACGATAAACGGGTTGGTAAACTAAAGGAAGAAGAAAAAGCTAAAATGGAATCACTTCTTCTTGATTATTACAGGGATTACTCGTTTTTCAGTACCGATTATTCATTTTTCGATGATAGGTATTACGTTTTAAAAGAAGGAGAAGAGATTGTTGCAGGTGTCAGTGCGATCCCGTCAGTTTACAAAGTATACGATATCCCCGGAATCTGGGGTTGGGTAATGATGAAAGTTCTACCCAAAACTCCTTACTTCCGGAGATTGTTCCGGCCTGGTGAATTCCGGTACCTGGTTTTCGATGCGATTTATTGCAAAAAAGGACGTGAAGATCTGTTAGCAGTGCTTTTTGAATCTGCCTGTGCTGCAGAAGGCTTCCATACCGGTCTGACATGGCTAGATGACCATAGTCAGCTTTACGACACTATGAGGACCGGAGTAAAAATGGGAGCATTAAACAGGATGCTGAACGCAAAACCCGGATTGGTATATTCGAGGTTTATTAATCTATCTGAGAATGAGAAGGAGTATTTCTATAATGCACCGGCTTATATTTCAGGATTTGATTTTTCATAGAAAATCACATTAAAGCTCCGGAATATTTTCTGAGAACGGACAGGTTCTCCAATAAAGATGGTTGGTAAGATGTTATATTAAGAGTTCGAAAAAAAGTAAATTCCGACAGAAATGAAAATCAGACTCTTTCTGATATTCCTACTCACCCAGGTTGTTCTGCAACTCGCTGGACAGGATCATTTTTTCAGGCAATATGGTTCGTCAGAAGGATTGGGAAACTCGTTCATCTATTCCATAAACCAGGGTAACGACGGGTATTTATGGATTGGCACAGCCGAGGGACTTTACAGGTTTAACGGATTTGAATTTCAGCACTACAATGAAAAAGACAGTCTGGCAGAAAATTTCATTACGACCACATATAAAGATTTTTCAGGAGGTTTATGGCTTGGCCATATAAACGGGGGAATTACACATATAGCAGATAACCGGTTTGAAAAACTTATAAATACAACTGCAGGAAGCGCTTCAATTACATCGATAACAGAAGCTGACACCGGGACAATCTGGTTTTCAACTCAAAACGGAGGACTCATAGTTTCACACCCCGACAAAAAAACAACCTGGGTTTCCACGCCACTGGCTAATGAACTTATTTTCAAGATCAGCTATATTTCCGGAAATTTTTTCCTTGCCGGTACCCAGGAGAACCTTTACATCCTGGAATATCATAAGGATTCATCTTCCATGACAGAAAAGGTGAAAATCAAAGATTATCCTTTATCAAAAGTGGTAGAAATTTTAAAAGTAAAACAGGGAGAGTACTTCATCATTTCGAAAGACAAAGGGATCTACAGGCTTTCAATTAACCCGGTAAATTTTTCGTGTGATCTTACTGAGATCAGTTTTGATACGAAAGGAGACCTTGATAATATCCAGGGAGCCCGGATTGTATTATTGAATGAACTTTGGGTAAATACTGCCGGGAAAGGGATTATCAGATATCAGATCGGTAAGGGTTCAGAAAGGTTATCTCTTTCAGGGTATATCAACACCGATAACGGATTGAAATCAAATGAAGTAAAATGTCTCTTTGAAGACAGGGAAGACAATATCTGGCTGGGAATGTATGGGGGTGGATTGCTTAAACTCGTCGATGATAATATTAAATTTCTTTCATATTCGGAAAGGATTGGATCTAATCACATCTATGCTTTATCAAAAGACAGCAGTTATATCTGGCTGGCTAGTGATAATCTTCTGGCAAAAGTTACTCCTGAACGCGGACAGATTTTTAAATCTTATCCTTTCCCCCAGTCTTTGTCCGGAGCACGGGTTAATTCTGTTTATTGCTCACAGGGAGGACTCATTTACCTTGGTTTCGAAAGAGAAGGGCTTTATGCTTTTAATCCTGTGAATGAAAATTTTACGAAAATATTTTTATCCGGAGATGCTCTTGAAAATTCAATAAATCACATTACCGGGAAAGGGGATATTTTATGGATCAGTACAAAGAAAGGTGCCTGCAAGTTAAATTCGGTTACAGGCATCAGGAAGTGGTTTGATAAATCTAATGGTCTGCCAAACAATAATATACAGCAACTTTATATAGATTCAAACGGTAGAGTATTAGTTGGGACAACCTGTAATACTGTCTACTATATCGGTCCTGACGACAATATTACAACCCTTTCCAAGATCAGTTCATTTGGACTTAATTCTGTAATGTCATTCGCGGAGGATAATACCGGATCGCTATGGATAGCAACATATGGTAACGGAGTATACAGGTTCAGACCTGACGGAAACCGGAACTATTCATTCTCCTCAGGCCTGGTTTCAGATTATTGCTATAACCTTATATTTGATAAAAGTCATAAAATAATGGTTGGTCACAAAGGTGGCTTTTCCCAGATCGATACCGAAACAGGCAAAATAAGAAATTATATCTCAAATGAAGGTATCAAAAGCACATCCGATTTTTACCCCAACGCTGTACTCACTGATTTTCAGAACAATATATGGTTCGGAACATCCGAAGGTCTTGTGAAGCTTCTTTCGCCACTTAATACAAGCAGAAAAAAACCACCCATTCTGCATATTGATGCAGTTTATGTCAATAAAGTTAAAATCAGCTTCAAAGATGTAATTACACTCACGCCGGGGAATTACGAGATTAAAGTTGAATTTACCGGGATCAATCTAAGCAACCCGGAAATAGTAAACTATCAGACAATCATGGAAGGATACAGCTCCGGTTGGTCTGATCTTTCAACACGCAGGACTGTAGTATATGAAAAAGTAGGACATGGGCAGTATGTTTTCAAGCTCAGAGCATACAATGAAGATGACGTTTCAGCGACGGAACCGCTAACATTTAAGCTCAGGATAAGAAAACCGGTTTACCAGTCTTCCTGGTTTTATCTGGTAATTATATCCCTCATAGGTTTTTCTCTTTATCAGTATATAAGGACAAGAGAAAAAAACATGAGGACTTTACAGGAACGGCTGCTTAAAAACCTTGATGAGAAAACAAAAGAGATAATCGTTAAAGAAGAGATCATAAAGGAAAGAAAAAAGGCAGAAAAAGAACTTATAGCTGCCAGGGACCGTGCAGAACTTTCGGATAAGCTTAAAAGTTCATTTCTCGCAAATTTGTCTCATGAAATAAGAACACCGATGAATGCAATAGTCGGATTGTCGGAGCTCCTTAAGAATAAAGATTATTCCGAAGAAGATAAAGTAGAATTTATTGACCTGATAGTTTCAAACTCAAGCAACCTTCTCGGACTCATTGATGATATTCTTGATATTTCAAAAATTGAGTCAAACCAGTTGAATATCCATTTGAGGGTTTGTAAGGTTTATCCCCTTCTTAATGAACTTTATCAGAGATATGCCGCAGAGTTAAAATCAATGGAAAAACCTGATCTTGATTTTCGTCTTTCCATCGAGACCAGGGGTTTTGACCTGACTTTTGAGGCTGATGGCAGCCGGCTCAAACAGGCTCTGAGCAAACTACTTGATAATGCTATTAAATTTACAGATTCAGGCTACATTGTCCTGGGTTGTTATCCGGAAGGAGACAGGATCTTTTTTTATGTGGAGGATACCGGTATTGGATTATCTGAAGACAAAAAGGAAGTAATTTTCAAGTTGTTCAGGAAAATTGAAGATAATAAATTACGATTATACCGGGGCACAGGTCTGGGGTTATCTCTTTCGCAGAACCTGGTAAAGCTCATGGGTGGAGAAATTAAAGTAGAATCAGAAGTAAATAAAGGGTCCAGGTTTTATTTCTCACTTCCTTTTAAAAAGGACACTGAGTCAGTTGAACAAGTGCCGGAAGTTGCTCATCACGGCCATAAAGGACCAAACTGGACAGGGAAGAATATTCTTGTAGTTGAGGATGACGAGTCAGGGTATATGATCTTGTACGAGATCCTTAAATCAACCGGGGCTGACATTCTGAGGGCAGAAAACGGGATTGAAGCGGTAAAAATGCTTTCCTTAAAAAAGAAACCTGACATTATTATAATGGATATCAAATTGCCGGGAATGGATGGATATGAAGCTACGAGACGGATAAGGGAGAAAAACAAGTTAGTACCGATTATTGCAAATACAGCATATGCTATGCCAGGGGATCGCGAAAAAACAATTGAAGCCGGATGCAACGATTACATTTCAAAGCCAACTGATAGAATACTGTTACTTGATCTGATAAGTAAGTATCTTAAATAACTTTTCATTCAACGGATCCATTCAGCCATTTTTCTTATCAGTTCGTTTTTATTGATAGGTTTGATAACACAATCTTCACAACCTGCATCGAAGGATGCCTGCAGATCGGCAGGCGATGCATATGCTGTTTGTACTATAACAGGAATGTTTTTGTTATATGACTTAATCAACCGGGTCGCTTCCAATCCGTTCATTTCAGGGAGCTGAATATCCATCAGAACCAGATTTATCTCCGGATTTTTTTTGCATAAATCGACAGCTTCCAATCCGTTTTTTGCCCATATTAATTTAACATCCTGGTTTCTTCCAAGCAGCATCTCGAGGTATCTGAAGTTATAATCAACATCTTCAGCTATAAGGATTACTTTCCCTGAAAGGAAATCAAGCGATTCATCCCTGGTTTTTTTAACATGTATTATTTCTGGTGAAACCACCTTTATCAGGGGGAACGTGACATAAAAAGCAGTCCCAATATTCAATTCAGATTCTACGCGAATTTCACCCTTGAGCAGCTGCGTAAGTTTCAGATGCAATTGATAGCCCAAGTCCTGTACCCCTGTAATGTTTTGTTTTAATATCTGCAACCTTTGTGAACCGTTCAAATATTTTTTCCTGCTGGTCTTTGGGAATACCAATCCCTGTATCTTTTATAAAGAAAATCAGTTGTGTCTTTGTTTCATTTGGAAAATAGCAAAATTCAATTGAACCTTTTGGGGTAAATTTTATAGCATTGTTCAAAATATTAAGAAGGATTTGTTTAAGCCGTAATGGATCTGTGTTAAGTATGTATTCTTCTTTCTGAGGAGGAGCAATAAAAAAGGGAGTAACCTCTCCAGTTGGATTCTCGGAGTGCAACGACTGTTTGAAAGTACCGAATACGTCCTCTGCCAGCTGAACAACAGAGGTCTCCTGCAAATTTATTTTTATCTGGTTGGCTTCAATTCTGGAAATATCGAGAATATCGTCAATAAGATGCATAAGATCATTCCCGCTCGTTTCCATCATTTTATAATACTCCACAAGTTCGGCAGCATTTGTTGACGGATCCTGTATGAGTGCTGAAAAACCGAGAATAGCATTCAGCGGTGTTCTTATCTCGTGAGACATATTTGCCAGAAATGCGGACTTGAGTTTGTCAGATTCTTCTGCTTTCTCCTTTGCGGCATTCAGTTCTGCTGTTCTTTCCAATACCCTGATTTCAAGATTTTCCCGCTCTTCCTGTAATTTCTTTTGAGCAAGATCTCTTTCTTGTTTGCTTGCCTGTATACTTTGAAGCATATCATTAAATCCATCATAGAGTACCCCGGTTTCATCGAGTGCCTCCTTCTCGACCCTGACTGAATAATCAAGTGTTTCCTGTATCTTCCTTGTAACAGCAGCCAGCCTGAGAATTGGCCCCGAAATAATTCTTTGCAGCCATACAGCAAGAAGAGTGGCTAATAATACTGAGATAACAAGAATAATAAGAACCGATTTTATATGAGTTTTTGCTTTTTCCTGTATTATATCTGTTGATGCAATGAGCAGTACCGTACCAAGTACCTCGTCTTTCCACCTTACAGATTCCTTTACAATAATCTTATCTGAGTTTTCGCCTGATTTGAGAATTTCAGACAGGCTATTTATGGAATCAACAGGCAGAGAGGTTTTGTATTCAGCGTAGATAGATCCGGAAGGAATATATGCAGCACCATAGATAACTGTGGGTATATTGGTAAGTTTCCTAAGAATTTCCTTAGCACCCGCCGGATCATCAAACAGAAAAGTTGGCAGAAGATAATCTGCAATTAATTTTGCATCAAGAGTAATATTATCTTCCAGTTCATTCCGGGATCTGTTTTTGTTACTGAAAATTTCAATTGTCAACCCGGTAACAATACTTACAATTGTAACGGTAAGTATTATAAATATGATTTTCTGTCTGATTGACAATCCTTTAAGACCTTTCATAAATTATCGTATTATTCTGGTGTTTTGCATCAAAAGATAACTTACTTTAAATCCTCCAGAAATCAAAGATTTTTCATTTATCTCAAATTTAAGCTTTTCATCTTCGATATAGAAATTTATATGCACTCCTGCTTTGCAAAATCCTTCGGATCCTGAGAATAATAAAACGCCGTCTGAATTGGCTATAGCAAGAATGGAATTAATAACAGGCTTGCCTTTTTGAGAGATATAACACAGATTGCAACCTTTGATTTGTTCGGGACTTTTTATAGAAATTATTTTGACAATATGTTCCTTTATCAGTTTTTTGTTAAATACCTCAATAAGAGTATTATATAATTCATCTTCGTTATACACACCAATAACAAACTGATCGCCGGCAGCCAGACTTTCACCTGAGGGCCATTCAATAAAGCGGGTTATCCGTTCAATATAAGCCGCTTTGACAACATTTTCATCATATTGAGCAATTGCTGGTAAGCAGGAAAGGAAGATAAATAAAGAAGCAATTAAGCCTATTCCCCGAGCCATATTTTTATTTCCTTTCATTTCCATATCTTGGCTAAAAATGGGCAGTCAATTTTAAATAAATATTACGACTGTCCTGAACCAGTTTATCCTGAACATGCTCATTCCCTGCCGGGACATAATATTTTACGTTGAATAAATTTCTTGCTTTTAAAGATGCTTCAAAGTGTTTGAGAAACTTGCATGAATTGATACCAATGTTAAATAGATAAGTATCGCCGGTATTATTACCCAGCAAAGTCTTTCTTCCGGACTCGTAGAAAAATTCGGGTACAACATTAAAATATTTTGAAATATTGCATACAATTCCTGACTTAATAAGAAAAGAAGGCGAGTTTGATAAAACTTCATTAGTATTGTTGTCGATGGCCCGTTGTAAACTAAAATTTAGAAATGCCTGGTTGCTGTTTCCCGGGTGTTTATACCTCAATTCGTATTCAGCACCTGTACCGGTTGCCTTTCCGATATTTCTAAATTGTGTCAGCCCGTCACTTGCATCAAGGACCTGGTCGATAAGGTTAAAAATCGTAAATCTGTAAAGAGACAGATTACCGAAAACTGATCCGGATATTTTATGTGACCAGGCAATTTCAGCGGTCCGGACTCTTTCAGAATTTATATCCGGATTCACTTTATGATTATTATTAGACTCATAGTAAGCCTCATAAAAATTTGGAATCCTGAAAGCTTCACTATATAAAAATTTTAGTGCAGAGTTCATTGAATATCTGTAAACCAGTGCAATCCGGGGACTCACTGCATGTCCGAATATCGAATACTGGTCAAATCTTAAACCTGCAGTAAGGTTTAGGTTTTTAATTATTTTAACCTGGTCCTGTGCATAAATCGAGAAAAATGAAAACGGGGAATTCCGGTTAAAATATGAAGTGTTGTTGTCCCATTCCCTGTAATCATCACGGAAAGTATATTTATATTCCAATCCTGCAGTAATAATATTTCTTTTTCCGGCCTCAAGATAATACTGAACCTCTCCTCCAGCCCACTGGCCCGTTGAGGCATCAAATGAATCATAGTCAATAGCAGGATAAGAACCTGAGTAACGATAATCATCATAAAATAATCTGAAAAGCAAATAATTGTTCTGTTTCAGCATTTTCCGGTAGCTCGATTCAACAAAAAACCTTTTATCGGTCGATTCAACATTCTTCGTAAGGTCAGTATTGAAAGCTCCTGTCGGAATCCCTTTTGATCTGAACGAATATCCGGAAGAAATTTTTAAATTATTATTGGTTATCGCTGTATGAAAGTCAATATATTCCTCCCAGTCATTTCCCACGGACTTTCCAAAATTTGTTTCCGGAGCATCAAGTTCGCTGAAATAATAATTTTCCCCGTTATACGTACCTCCTGCACCTGTGACAGAAATATCTGTTTTTTTAATTTTTTTACCATAAATCGCAGACAAGTCTTTTTTTCCAAAGCTTCCGATTCCGGCAGAAACAGTAATCCCATTAATCTCTGCCCCCTTTTTCGATATCAGGTTTATGATATTCAGCATCGATCCGGATCCATAGACTGAAGCGCCCGGACCCCTTATGATCTCTATTCTTTCAATATTGTCAAGATTTATTCCAAGCTCATTTCCCATAAATGCAGAGCCATATACCACTTCATTCATAATATGCCCGTCAAACATTACAACAATCCTGTTATTGTAGTCAGTAGGTCTGCTGAAACCACGCGAACCGACATACAGATAATTTTTATCATCCGACAGATACATTCCTCTCTGGCTGTTAAGAGCTTCCCCAAGCGTCCTGTAACCGAATTGTTTTATTTCATCAGCAGTAATGACACCTATTGATGAGGCAGCTTCTGCCGAACTTTGTGTATACTTGGAAGCAGTAACAACTTTCTGATTCATTAAATCTGCCAGGTCCATCTCAAAGAGCTTTTTCACTCCTGTTGTATCAATCTGGCCCGAAAGGCCGGCCGATAATACGAGCAGTAGCGATGCTAAGGAAATTTTAAAATATCTCATCTTAAATTTCATTATGTTTATTCGTTCTGATGCTATTTGATATTTCCCCCGAACTGGATTTTACCCTGAGCTGATTAAAGATAGGTGTTTTTGTAATAAAATGCCAAATGCCAGAAGTGAATAATCAAATATTAACTTTTTATAAGACAATGAATCAGGGTTAAGCAAAATACTTATTTTTGAGAATTCAGGTTCCTTGAGCCGCGATTATTTATATTTGATTATTATTAAAACACTTCTCTCTTGAAAAAGTTTAGGATCCACTATTTTCAACATGTATCTTTTGAAGGATTAGGCAGTATCGAAGAATGGATTTCTGTCAAAGGTCACTCTCTTACTTCCACCAGGTTTTTTGAAAATATAACGTTCCCCGAATTCTCTGATTTTGACTGGCTTATTATAATGGGAGGACCAATGAGTGTTAATGATGAAGAAAAGTATCCATGGCTGGCAGATGAAAAACAATTTATCAGACAAGCTGTCACGGCAGGTAAAAAAGTTATAGGTATCTGTCTGGGATCGCAGTTAATCTCAGTTGCTCTTGGTGCAAGAGTTTATCATAACAAAGAAAAGGAGATCGGATGGTTTGATATAGAATTGAGTCATGATGCACGGTCAGATTATTTATTTTCAGGTATGGGAAGCAGACTAAAGACTTTTCACTGGCATGGGGATACCTTTGACTTGCCTGAAAAGGCAATTCATATAGCATCTTCCGGGGGGACCAGAAACCAGGCATATATTTATAACGGGAGAGTGCTGGCAATGCAATTTCATCTGGAACCCACTCTGAGTTCTCTTCAGCAAATGATTGATAATGGAAGAAATGAATTAAAGAAAGGTAAATATGTACAAGCTGAAAATGAGATACTTGCCGGAGTAAAGTTAATCGAATCAAACAGAAAAACAATGTTTCAACTCTTAGACAGATTTGCTGCTCAGGGGGAGTAGTAAGTATCGTTATGTGCGGGTGGAATTTGAAATTATTAAACTGCAGCAAGTAAGCAGAATGATTGAATAAAATTATTATTTTTGCCGCATAAAAGGGACGTTAGCTCAGTTGGTTCAGAGCGCTTGCTTGACAGGCAAGAGGTCACTGGTTCGATTCCAGTACGCCCCACCTTCGCCCTCCGAAGCTTTAGCGTAGGAGGGCTTCTTATTTCAATTGCCAAAACGAGTCCAAACTTCTCCGGGCATATCACGAAGAAATTGTTGCTGATAGCCGAATTCAGGATGTTCAGTGAGAAACTTCGCTGCAATAAACGGTTCACCGCAGGGATGACCAATAATTGCCCAGAGCTTCATTTCGCGGGCAAGATTTCCATCTGTTGCCTTTGCCTGAACAGCTCCTGCAGGAGTAAACGCAGGCCATCCCATATCCGGAGCTCCGATATCATCTGTGTCAATATGCCCGCAAAGGGTCCGGCCGCTTGGCTCATCTTTTTTTCTCCAGGTGTCAATATGGTCACCCATGAACTTCATAGCGACATGTACGTCGATTTTCCCTTTGTTTTCTTTCATGATCTCATCCCACCTGAGTTTTCTGGCATTCGGAGATGTTATTAGTTTTGAAGCATCATAAGTCGTTTCTTCTTTTATTAATTTCTCGTTAACAGGGAAGTTTGCACCCACAAAGTATCCGTCGGTAGTTTTTTCCAGAAACTGATTTTTTAAACCTAATTCGAGCCGGGCTATTTCACCTGTCTTATTGTCTCCAAGCAACCAGTCGTTGGCATAACCGCCATTGTTTTTTTCCATCATAATGGCGACCCATTCATCGATTGATGATGAATACTGTATCGCTCTGCGTGCCCGAACAAATTCAGCTACACCGGTAGTATCAAATCCCTTATATTGAGTTATGGTTGTTTCCGTTACAATTATACCGGCACTGTTGATGTAAAAGTCGTCACCACTATGGATGAATCCCGGTAGGGCGTCCATAACTATCCTGTTCCCCTTTTCCGGAATTATTTCAAGGATAATATTCCATCGCTGACCGATTACATACTCAACCCAGTTATTATGTGCTATTACTATTTTCCCGTCTTTTGTCCAGGTGCCGGTTGCTGCAAGAGCACTGCAATGACCTGGAGGGGTGGGATCAGGAGGATCAGGATTATTTCTTGAATTGAGCCAGGGAACATAATACCACGACATTTCAAGGATAGAATTCATAGCGATTATGTCTTTCCTGTCAATTTTTCCCTCACCCAGTTTTGCATTTACACCTGCGGTAATACCATCAATCTCCTTTTGGTATTCCTCCGGTACATTCGGCCAGAATATCCTTTCCGATTCATCGCGGAAGAAATTCCACTTTCTTCCGGTAGTCTTTTCATTCAACATGGCCATAGCACCCCGCAGATCAATAATTTCTTCAGCAAGAAGATATCCATGCTGATATCCAATTACTTCCGGAGCTCCCTCAAGATGAATTGAAATCCAGCCGTTCTTCTCGATACGGGAGGCATTTTCCATAAGCTGTTCTTGTGAAAATGGAACCTTATTTGAAAAATGGGTATTACAACTTATCAGGAAGAATAAAATCACCACAACAAGAGAAATATATTTTTTCATAGTGATGTATTTGTTTCAAATGAACGTTAAGGAGATAAGTTTAAAAGACACGTATTTTTAAATTTCTGAACCACACCGGATAACCATGATCCTGAAGTCCGATGAAACCCTCTTTGGCTATGCCTTCAATGAATCCGGGGAAAGATTTGAACTTACTGTTGGAGACCATTTGATCCCATGCCGGGGTCCATAATTCATATTCACAAACCTTTACTCCATTCTGCACATGAGTTACCTTACCGTTTACCAGGGAAATTACAATTGTATTCCATTCACCAGCAGGATGTACGGTTTTGGGATCTGCTGCAATCATATCGTACAGAGAGCCGGCGAGGTGACTGGCCAATTTATTGTCGGTGGCGTCGGCATTGTCGAGAATCTGAATTTCCGGAGCGGCATAATATATCGGTTGCCCGGGTACCTCCCGAACATCAAAGAAGATTCCTGAGTTTGCCATTTTACTTGCTTTCCAGTCTATAGATAGCTCAAAGTTCTTAAATTTCTTTTCCCCATATACGATATCTCCGTCGGCACCCTCTCCTGGAGTTTTGCCTTCTCCTGTAATTACTTTCATTGTGCCATTTTCCACAACCCAGTTTTTAGGCATACCTGTTCCATTGTATTGTCTCCAGCCTCCGAAATCTTTGCCGTTAAACAACAGAACCCAACCTTGCTTTTTCTCTTTTCCGGTGAGCTTATTAATCTTCTGACCAAAAGAAGGAAGCATGATCAGCATTGCCGCTGCACACGATAAGGATAATAGAATTTTTCTTTTCATATTAAATATTTATATATAAATATCTTATGCAAATTAGTAAAAAAAAGCTTTGCGAGCATTTGAGCAACAATTATAAAAAACCGCAGAGCGGTTTCATCAAAAATAACCAGGAGGTTTAATCACATTTTAAGAACACCGGAGGTGTTCCATCATTTTGCTGATATTTTATGGAACCACTCCGTGGTTCAGGCGTGGGTCAATAATCCTAAACTATAATTGATGGAACCGCTCTGCGGTTAATCTTCGATGATTAATAAAAAATTCAAAGCAAGCGCCCTTAGTACCTATTGGCCAAATTATCAGAAACATACAACAGCTGACTAAAATAATAGTCATTTTTATTGCAAAATATTTGCGTGACTATAAAAATAGTCATATCTTTGTTTCGAAGGATTGACAACCGTCGCAAAGCCGCAAGGACGCAACGCCGCACGCCGCACACCGACGCCGCACGCCGGGAGATATACAATAAAATTAATAAGTTAGACCTATGCAGCTAACAAAAGCAGAAGAACAGGTAATGCAGATCTTATGGGACATGAAAGATGGTCTTGTAAAAGATATCCGCGACAGCTTTCACGACCCGAAACCTGCCCGCAATACAGTATCGACAGTATTGAGAGTGCTTGAAAAGAAAGGTTATGTTGGTCATAAAGCTTATGGGAATGTACATCTTTACCATCCACTTGTGTCTAAAAGCGATTACTCAAAAAGCCAGTTATTCGGATTGATGGAAGGTTATTTCGACAATTCTTTTCCGGCAATGGCATCATTTTTTGCCCGTGAAAAGGACCTTACTGTGAAGGAGCTTGACGAGTTGCTGGAGGATACCAGAAAGGAATTATCAAAAGCTGAGAAACTTAGTCGCAAACAACCTCAGGGAGGACATAAAAAGAAAAAGTAATGGAAGCATTTGCATTATACCTTTTAAAATCAGTAGCCTGGTTAACAGGTTTTACGCTTGTATTCATACTCTTCCTGAGAAATGAAAGATTTTTTTTATTAAGCAGGATATACCTTTTGGCAGGTATTCTGACTTCCTTTTTGTTCCCGCTGATTTCTATCCATTATACAGTTGTTCTGCCAGTGGTAAGTGATATTCAGACCGATAATGCGGTTACCGGTGCAATTCAGGATTCCTCCGGCAGTATCATTCCGAATCTCAAATTGATTTTGCTGGTTTTATATGTGTCGGGAGTCTTGATTGTTTTGAGTATTTTATTTAGACAAGGCAGCTCGGTTATCCGAACAATAAGAAGATCAGAGATCAGTACCGAACATCCTGTAAAACTGATCAGAACCACCGATTATACCTCTGCGTTTTCATTTTTCTCCTATGTGTTTGTCAATCCTTCAATTACAGACGTTGAAACTAAGGAGATCATGAATCACGAACTGGTACATATCAGGCAGAAACACTGGTTCGATCTGTTACTTGGTGAAATGCTTTGTATGTTGCAATGGTTTAATCCGCTTGCCTGGATCTTTATCAGGTTCATCAGGCAGAACCATGAATACCTTGCCGACGAGGTGGCGCTGCAGCGGACATCAGATCCGGCAATTTACAGGGCAGTTCTATTAAATCAGATTGCCGGCTTTCCTGTCGTCAGTCTGGCAAACTCTTTCAATTACTCACTTAACAAAAAAAGATTTAACATGATGAAAAATATAATAAGTTCACCTTACAGGAAGATGAAGATACTTTTTATACTTCCTGTTTTTGCAATTGTGTTTTACGCATTTGCCAGGCCCGATTATAAATTCAAATACGCAGATGATAATTCGGGAAACAATGTTTCAGGAACCTCTCTACAGGAGAAATCTGTCAGGGGAAAAGTTACTCAGAATGACGGAACCCCCCTGCCGGGTGCAACAATTAGTGTAAAAGGAACTACTGCGGGCACATCAGCAGATGCAAATGGAAGTTTTAAGATTGGCAATGTACCCGATGATGGACTACTGGTTGTTTCTTTTGTAGGTTTCAAACCGAAGGTTTTAAAACCTGTTTTCACCTCGGAAATGGCAATCATTATGGTGAAAGATACGGTTAAGTACATGAATTCAAATATCGGCGTACCACCCCCGCCCCCCGCACCTCTTCCTGAGGTTATTATCAGGGAAGTCAATGCGAAAGATGTACCACCTTCAACACCTCCATCGCCCTCTTATGTAAAAGTCCGTTCAAAAGATGGCAAAACACCTCTTGTTGTTGTTGATGGTGTTGTTAAAGATACTGAGATAGATAAAATTGACCCTGAAACAATTAGATCCATAGAGATCATTAAGGATGAATCTGCTATAGATAAATATGGAGAAAAGGCTAAAGATGGGGTTGTGGAGATATCAACAAAAAAGATTCTGGCAGGAACAGATAATAACTTAACGCCTCCTCCTCCTGCATCTCAAGATATGAATATCAGATCAGGGAACGGACTGGAACCTCTCTTTGTTGTTGATGGGATTACAACGGAAAAGGGTTTTGATATTAAGTCAATCAATGCCGACAATATTGCATCGGTAACAGTATTAAAAGATAAAGCTGCGGTAACATTATACGGAGAAAAAGCTGAGAATGGTGTAATAATTATAACTACCAAAAAAACCACATTGCCTGTAAACGATACAAAGTCGGAAATTATTGTAACCGGATATGCTGATAATAAAACGGATAAATCATTTGTTGTTGGTGAGCGGATGCCAATGTTTCCCGGAGGAGAAAACGCAATGGTAACATGGATAACTTCTAATCTAAAATATCCGGGGAAAGCAGTAAAAGATAAAATCGAAGGTACTGTCCCTGTGAATTTTCTGGTAACCAGTGCTGGTAAAATCAAAAATGTCAACGTGCTGAAACCAGTGAATCCTCTTCTCGATGTAGAAGCTGTGAGGGTAATAAGCAGCATGCCCGACTGGATACCCGGAAGCCAGGCCGGTAAACAGGTTGCTGTTCAGATGCAGGTGTCGGTGGAATTTAAATTGAAGTAAACAGGTAATTCTTCTTTGTGATTCTCAGTGCCCCTCTGTGCTTCTCTGTGCAACTCAGTGTAAGTTCTTAGTTATAAGTTACACAGAGAGCCACAGAGAAGCACCCTGGTGATAACCTTAGTGTCACTTTGAGGAGTTACCTACAAATTTATAACCTGTAGTTTTCAGTACTTTCAAAACCTCCCTTTTTATCCTGATCACTACCTTGCCGAAGATCTCCAGTGGTTCTCCGTCGATATGGAACCTTGTCTCCTTTGTCTCAATTACAATTTCTTTATCAGTCTTAAAATGCCTCACATATCTGGATTTATTAATTCTTTTAGTGAAGAGGCGGATAATAAAGATCGGACCGAGGATCTTCGGGAACGGTTTAATAAGAACAATATCGATTATTCCGTCATTTGGCCGTGCTTCAGGTGCGATGAAGGCATAGTTGCCGAACTGACGGGTGTTTGCAATAGTGAGGACGAATAGTTTATCTGAAAAAATCTCTTCTCCGCCACATTTAATTTTAACATGAAAAGGACGAAGCTGCAAAAAAGTCTTTAATGTAAGCCATACGTAAGGAAGAAATCCCCGGAGTTTAAGATTATTAAAGGAATGGGCAACAAAACTGTCGAGGCCAATACCGGCAACATTGAGACAAAGTTTATCGTTTATCTCAATCACATCAATATCCATACTATCAGCCTTCTTGATATCGGATAGAAGAGACCTGACATTCATTTTAAATCCGAACTCTTTGGCGAAACCATTACCGGAACCCAGTGGCAATACTCCGAGAATCTTATCAGTTCCTACAAGCTCTGTAGCAACAGTGTGGACCGTTCCGTCTCCTCCCGCTGCGATAAACACTTCATGCTTGTCGAAGTGTTTCCTTATAATAGGTCCTGTATCTTCTTTGGTCAATGTCTTGAAACATGATAATTCGCTTTTACGGTGTTCCAGGTCCTTTGATACAATGAAGTTTATAGGAGGTACACCTGAACTTGGGTTTAGTACAAAAAGCGCTTTATTAATATTAACTGTCACTGACCTTTTCATGCCCAAATTTACGGAAGATTTTTTCAATGTTACATAATATAAATTGAAGTTGTTCCGCGGAAAGTAGAATAATTGTCAGTTGGCGACCTTTTTTCGAAGCCGGGATGTCCAGCAAAGAGGGATAGAGGGGTTGATTCTAAGCCTGTTTTTACTGAATAAACTTTAAGCCTGAATTATCCAAACTTTCCCCTCCTTTTGAAGGAGGGGTGGCCGAAGGCCGGGGTGGTTGATTACTGGCTTACTTTAAATTAAACCCCAATTTATGGATATTCATTTCTTTTATTTTCTTTATTGCAGCCTATAGCACACAACAAAAGATCATTAATCAACCACCCTGTCACTCCTTCGTCGTGCCACCCCTCCTTCAAAAGGAGGGGAAAGTTTCGGACGAAATCTCCTGGAATTCAATTTTATTCCATAAATGGATATTTAAAATCTGTAGCAGGAATGAGAGTTTCTTTAATAGTTCTTGGACTGACCCATCGGAGAAGGTTGAGGTGGCTTCCTGCCTTGTCGTTTGTTCCCGAAGCTCTTGCTCCTCCAAAAGGTTGCTGCCCGACCATTGCACCCGTAGGTTTGTCGTTGATATAAAAGTTTCCGGCTGCATACCGTAATGCACGGCATGCTTTTATCATTGCATATTTATCGTTACTGAAAATTGCTCCGGTAAGGCCGTAAGGTGAAGTTTCATCACATAGTTTAAGTGTTTCATCAAAACGGTTATCATTATAGACATATATTGTCATAACTGGTCCGAATATCTCCTCTTCCATAGTGAAATAGTGAGGATTATCGGTTACAATTACAGTAGGTTCAATGAAGTAACCTTTCGATTTGTCACCAGTGCCTCCGGCAATAATTTTTGCATCGCCGGATGATTTAACTTTTTCGAAGCATGTCATTATTTTATCGAACGAGGCTTCATCAATCACGGCATTTACATAGTTTTTAAAATCAATAACATCTCCAACCTTTATTTCGGAAATCATACTTATGATTTGTTTTTTTGTCTCGTTCCAGATCGACTGAGGAATGTATGCCCTTGATGCAGCAGAACATTTCTGTCCCTGGTACTCAAATGAGCCCCTTACTATAGCTGTCGCTAGTTCGAGAGGATTGGCTGACTGATGGGCCAGTATGAAATCCTTGCCTCCGGTTTCACCAACAAGTTTCGGGTACGATTTATAAACAGAAAGATTATCAGAAACCTGTTTCCACAGGCCGTTAAATGTTGAATTTGAACCGGTAAAATGAATTCCTGCCAGATCTCTGTGTTTTAGAACTATACTGCTTATTAATGCTCCCGAGCCAGGAACAAAATTAATAACTCCCGCAGGCATCCCGGCTTCTTCGAACACTTTCATCAGGTAGTAGTTTGA
>CAVRZV010000007.1:0-203992 GCA_963725785.1 uncultured Bacteroidales bacterium
TGGAAGAAGGAAGCAGGTGTAAGGGTAATCCTTCAGCCTGTGCCTTCAGCCCTCAGCCTTTCTTTTTATTCCATAATTTTTCGTAATTTTCATATGGAATATTTATTCTCAAATCTAAATCGCTGCAACATGAGTCATTTTGAAGAATTAAAAGTCTGGCAGAAGGCTGTTGACCTTGCCGTAAAAGTTTATGAAATCACTAAGAAAGATCCGTTTAACAAAGATTGGGGATTAAGAGACCAGATGAGAAGATCATCAGTAAGTATATCAAGCAATATAAGTGAAGGAGACCAGCTTGATTCTGATAAATCCTCTATCAGGCACTTTCGAATTGCGAAAGGATCATGTGCTGAATTATATACCCAAACGATAATCTCCAATCGAATTGGCTATCTTGAAATAAATGATTCGGGCTTTTTAAAGAAGGAATGTAACGAGATTCTGGCAATGTTAACCAATCTCATAAAACACAGAAGTACAGACAAATAACTCTTTGATTTTAGCCCTAACGCCTACAGCCCACAGCCTACTGCCTTTTTCATAAATTGCAAACTGTTCATAATCAGCTCCTCATAGCTGATAATTCACCCAAGGTTGCCCTATCCCCCGTGCAACCTTTTTTCTTATCTTGTAGTCTGTATTTTAACAGATAAGGTATTCTGTTTTAAACTAACCAAAACAACCTGTCATGGCAACGTCATTTTTCCGGATGCTCAAAAATATTCAAATATGAAAGCGCCAAAGTTTTTTGCGATTATTTCATTGTTTCATCTGACAACAGGATCAGCTTTTGGACAAGTTCCGGTGTGGACCGCAACATATCCTTCCGTCAGTAGGATCTCAGCGCTTAATGCAGTATTGAATGTTAACTATGGATTAATATTACCGGGACAATTTATATTGTCAGTATTTAAATTTATAATCTTGCCGACGACCTACTCCGCTGATATAAAAGCTGGAGCTATCACATGCCCTGCTGGAGCATTCGTGGCAACAGCGGTTATTCACGTATCACTGCCGGTATGCAGGAAACTATAAGTCTTCAGACAATTTTAATGTCCATTGATCCAAACAACTGCATACTATTATATTGTAGCTGAAGATGCTCCAGTGGTGTTTTCAGCTGCTCCTGTAAAACTTTTATGCAGCAACCCAGGCATGTCCAATGATAAATGTCCTTACAATTTCAACTCAACCGGTTGTTTGTATAAACAAAAATCCAGTAGCAACATTTGATGTTGTTATTCCTAAATCCTGATCCCGATATGTAAATCGGGAGTCTGACAAGGGAACTCAATGGACCATTGACTGGGGTGATGGAACCACATGCAACTTATACTTCAACTGTCAGACAATGATCTTCCTCCCATTAGCATTACGTACACATACATATTCAACTGTTACAGATTGTAACTATGTGTTTTACAAATGGTATAAAAAATCCATGCGGTCAAACCAGAGCAGTTCACAGTATATAGCTAGTTGTTCATGGAAGAGATATTCCAGCGATGGTGATGGTATTTTGAGCATTAGTTAATAATGCACGCGGCATCCCACGATACAGGTTTGTGAAGGGTACCAAACAACAATTACAATAAGAGATAACAGTACATGGAACTGTCAGAATCCTGTACTTCCCGGTGGCCTTGACCCTGTTCCGAACCTTGACCCCAGGAATATTGAATGGCTTTACGGACAGGATCCGCTAGGAGCTAATCACAAATACTATAACAGGAGCTGTTGATATTGCTACTCTGGGTAATGCACCACAGGCAAGCGGAAGATTTTCTCCGGTTCCTTATGGCTCCATGCTTCTCTAAGTCAGGCTATCACAATTCCTGCCACATGTCGTGCAGGGCAATATTTCAGAGTCTATCTGAAGAACTGGAATAAATGTAACTGGGGGGACTTAGAGTATATTAGTACTTCAATTGATATTCAGGTTGTTGCAGCACCTGCATTACCGATTGCACCCGATGTTAATCTTTGTTTTACCGGCAACCCGGCCCTGTCAGTTCTTACGGCTGCACATGGAGTACCTGCTGGTAATGTCCTTAACTGGTATACCAATGCAGATAAAACAGGATATCTTAGTTCCGGACTCACTTATAATACAGGGGTTTCTGCTGTCGGAACATACACATATTATGTTTCTGACGGACAGACAGGTGGTAATCTTTGTGAAGGACAGACAAAACCGGTTGTTCTTACAATTTCCGCTGTCATTGCCAATAATACTATTGGGACAGCCCAAACGATCTGTACTGGATCGACTCCTCCGGGTTTGACCGGATCTGGTCCTACAGGAGGAACCGGAGCCTACACATACCAGTGGCAGAATTCTGCTGATAATGTTACTTTCAATAATATCGGACTTGCTACAGGCATCAACTATTCTCCACCGGCACTTGGTGCGACTACATGGTATCGCAGGATAGTAACTTCCGGGCCATGCTCCAATACCAGCACTTCCATTAAGATTACTGTCACTCCTTTGCCTGTTGCAACCTTTAGCTATACAGGAACGCCCTATTGCAAAAATGCAGCTGGACCCATTACCTACTTTCAGCGGCGGAGGAGTAGCCGGAACTTTTTCATCTACAGCCGGATTGGTATTTGTTAGTACTGCCACTGGACGTGTTGATTTATCGGCAAGCACTGCAGGTACCTATACTGTGACAAATACTATTGCAGCAGCAGGTGGCTGCGGTGTTGTGTCGGCAACGAGCAATATTACCATTACAACCTTACCTACTGCATCGATTTCCTATGTGGGATCGCCCTGGTGCAGTACCGCAGGAGTAAAAGCTGTGACATTAGTCGGGACAGCAGGGGGAACTTATACTGCAGCACCGGCAGGTTTATCAATCAACGCTGGAACCGGTGCAATAACACCCGGGACAAGTACGGCAGGAACCTATACTGTGACTTATACAATAGCAGCAGCAGGGGGGTGTGGCGATTGTAACTGCAACTACAAATGTTACAGTTACTGCATTACCTACTGCAGCGATTTCCTACGTTGGTTCGCCCTGGTGCAGCACCGCAGGAGTTAAAAATGTGACATTAGTCGGAACAGGAGGTGGAACTTATTCTGCCGCCCCTGCAGGATTAACAATTAATGCCGGCACCGGTGCAATAACACCGGGAACGAGTACAGCAGGAGCATATACTGTTACTTATACTATAGCAGCAGCAGGAGGCTGCGGCATTGTGACAGCTACAACCAATGTTACAATTACTGCCTTACCTACTGCAGCAATTTCCTATGTTGGATCGCCATGGTGCAGTACCGCAGGAGTAAAGAATGTGACATTAGTTGGAACAGCCGGGGGAACTTATTCTGCCGCCCCTGCGGGTTTAACGATAGATGCAGGAACAGGTGCAATAACTCCGGGAACGAGTACAGCAGGTGCCTATACAGTGACTTATACAATTGCAGCAGCAGGAGGCTGTGGCATTGTGACTGCAACAACAAATGTTACAATCACCGCATTACCCACTGCAGCAATTTCCTATGTAGGATCGCCATGGTGCAGCACCGCAGGAGTAAAGAATGTGACATTAGTCGGAACAGGCAGGCGGAACTTATTCTGCCGCTCCTGCCGGTTTAACAATTAACGCCGCGAGCGGTGCAATAACACCGGGAACAAGTACAGCAGGGGCCTATACAGTTACCTATACAATAGCAGCAGCTGGTGGTTGCGGTATTGTGACTGCAACAACCAATATTGCCATTACAGCTTTACCTGTCGCAACCTTCAGTTATACTGGTACACCGTATTGTAAATCCGCTGCAGATCCTTTACCGACATTTGGCGGAGCAGGTGTTGCCGGAGTATTTTCATCAACGCCGGGTCTCTCTTTTGTAAGCACA
Organism: uncultured Bacteroidales bacterium; assembly: GCA_963725785.1. Taxonomy (GTDB): domain Bacteria; phylum Bacteroidota; class Bacteroidia; order Bacteroidales; family VadinHA17; genus LD21. The sequence continues at coordinate 3,878 of CAVRZV010000007.1, forward strand.
GCAACGGGACAGGTTGATTTATCGGCCAGTACAGCAGCTACTTATACTGTGACCAATACAATTGTAGCGGCAGGAGGTTGTCCTCTTGTCTCAGCGACAAATACAATAAAAATAGATGCATTACCGACAGTTAATATTGGTGCTGCCATGGCTGATATTTGTCAGGGAGGCACCTCCGCAGGATTGGGTGGAGGTGTTGGCGGATCAGCTACCGGGGGAACCTGGTCAACACCTGCGGGAGGTGTATTTAATCCGACTGCCACGACATTAAATGCAACATGGACTCCGCCTGCAATATATAATGGAACTGCAACTCTGACATTGACAACCAGCGGAGGGGCATGTACTGCCGTCAGTGCAAATAAAAATATAATTGTAAATCCGACACCAACAGTTGTTATAACAAACCCTGCAGCAGTCTGTGCACCGGCCACAGTTAATCTGACTGCCGCTGCTGTCACTGCCGGCTCAACAGGTGGTTTAACTTTTACATACTGGACCAATGCAGGAGCTACTATACCACTTGGCGCTCCGGGAGCAGTAAATGCTTCAGGGACCTATTACATTAAAGGTACCACAGCGGCATTATGTTTTGATATTGAACCGGTTGTTGTGACAATAAATCCGGCAAAACCGGCTGTTCCTACTATCAGCGGGGTGAGTCCGGTTTGTCAGTCAGCTTTGGGAATAACATATTCAGTACCTCTCGATGCAAGCGTTACCAATTATGTCTGGAGTTTTGACGCAGCTCTCAGCGCTACCCTGCTTGCACCTGTAAATCAAAGAACCATTACTGTTAATTTTTCAGGAACATCAGCATCGGGAAACGTAAGAGTAACTGCACAGAATGGTTGCGGTGATAACGGACAGTCGGCTCCGTATGCTATTACTGTCACTCCGATTGCCTGCAGCAACAATCAGTTATGCAGGATCTCCATTCTGTAAGACACTTGGAGCCGGGCAACCTGTTACCCAGACAGGGACAGCAGGTGGAACCTATACTGCAGCTCCGGCAGGACTTTCTATAAATGCCGCAACAGGAGCAATAAATCCAAGTGCAAGTACGGCAGGAGGATATACAGTAACATACACTATTGCAGCAGCAGGTGGATGTGGAGTTGTTACGGCAACTACGCCTGTGACAATTACGGCACTTCCGACAGCAGCTATATCGTATACCGGATCACCATGGTGCACTACTGCCGGTGTTCAGAATGTAACCTTAGTGGGGACAGCAGGAGGTGCTTACACTGCAGCGCCTGCAGGACTGACTATTAATGGTGTAACTGGAGCGATTACTCCGGGAACGAGCACAGCCGGGGCCTATACCGTAACTTATACTATAGCAGCAGCAGGAGGATGTGCTGTTGTTACAGCAACGGCCAATGTGACGGTTACTGCTTTACCGGTAGCAACGATAAATTATGCTGGAAGTCCATTCTGTAAAACACTTGGAGCAGGACAGCCGGTGACCCAGACCGGGACAGCCGGAGGAGCTTATACTTCAGCGCCGGCAGGACTGACACTTGATGCAGCTACGGGAGCAATAAATCCCAGCACAAGTACGGCAGGAGTCTATACAGTGACATATACCATTGCGGCAGCAGGAGGTTGTGCAGTTGTTACGACGACTGCCGGAGTGACAATTACCACCTTACCGGCAGCTACAATAAGTTATGGAGGAAGTCCATTCTGTAAGACTCTTGGAGCAGGACAGGCTGTGACCCGGACAGGAACAGCCGGAGGAGCATATAGTGCAGCGCCGGCGGGTCTTACAATTGACGCAGTAACAGGAGCGATAAATCCGAGCTCCAGTACAGCAGGTGCATATACAGTGACTTACACAATAGCAGCAGCAGGAGGATGTGCTGTTGTCACAGCAACAACTCCGGTTACTATAACTGCATTACCGACAGCCGCTATCTCATATACAGGTTCACCCTGGTGCAGTACTGCAGGAGTTCAGAATGTTACCCTGGTGGGGACAGCCGGTGGTGCTTACTCTGCAGCTCCTGCAGGTTTGATTATTGATGCAGCGACAGGAGCTATCACACCAGCTACGAGTGCTGCCGGTGCCTATACGGTAACATACACAATTGCTGCAGCAGGAGGATGTGCAGTTGTAACAGCAACCGCAAATGTTACTGTAACTGCCTTACCGGCAGCAACGATAACTTATGCAGGATCTCCATTCTGCAAGACTCTTGGAGCGGGACAGGCTGTAACCCGGACAGGAACAGCCGGGGGTTCATATAGTGCAGCACCGGCAGGGCTTTCTATTAATGCAGCGAACAGGGGCAATTAATCCAAGTACAAGTACTGCAGGAGCTTATACAGTAACTTACACAATAGCAGCAGCAGGAGGTTGTGCTGTCGTCACTGCAACGACTCCGGTTACTATAACAGCATTACCTACAGCCACTATCTCATATACAGGTTCACCATGGTGCAGTACGGCAGGAGTTCAGAATGTTACTTTAACAGGAACAGCAGGAGGTACTTACACCGCTGCTCCTGCAGGTCTGACTATTGACGCGAGCCACAGGAGCTATTACTCCGGGAACAAGTACTGCTGGTGCCTATACGGTAACATATACAATAGCTGCAGCTGGAGGTTGTGCGGTTGTTACGGCAACAGCTAATGTGACTGTAACTGCTTTACCTGCAGCAACAATCACCTATGCAGGCTCTCCATTCTGTAAGACTCTTGGGGCAGGGCAGGCTGTGACCCGGACAGGGACAGCAGGAGGTTCATATAGTGCCGCACCTGCAGGTCTGACAATTGACGCAGTAACCGGAGCAATCAATCCGGGTACCAGTACAGCCGGAGCCTATACTGTAACTTATACAATAGCAGCAGCAGGAGGATGTGCAGTTGTCACTGCAACAACTCCGGTGACTATAACCTCACTGCCAACTGCGACTATTACTTATGCAGGATCTCCATTCTGCAAAACACTTGGAGCCGGTCAGCCTGTTACCCAGACAGGAACTGCCGGCGGCGCGTATAGTGCAGCACCGGCCGGATTGACTATTGACGCAGTAACCGGTGCAATAAATCCTGGCACGAGTACGGCAGGGATATATACGGTGACTTATACTATTGCGGCGGCAGGAGGTTGTGCAGTGGTTACTGCTACAACTTCAGTGACTATTACCACGTTACCGGCAGCAACAATAAGTTATGTAGGGAGTCCATTCTGTAAGACACTTGGAGCCGGACAGGCAGTAACTCTTACAGGGACAGCAGGAGGCACTTATACTGCAGCACCTGCTGGTCTTACTATTGATGCAGTAACCGGAGCTATTAATCCAGGCACCAGTACAGCCGGAGCCTATACAGTGACTTACACAATAGCTGCAGCAGGTGGTTGTGCAATTGTAACTGCAACGACCCCGGTTACAATCACAGCTTTACCGGTTGCTGCAATAAACTATGCAGGTAGTCCATTCTGTAAGACTCTTGGCGCAGGTCAAGCTGTTACTCAGACCGGTACTCCCGGAGGAGCATATAGTGCTGCTCCTGCCGGCCTTACAATTGATGCAGTAACAGGTTCGATAAATCCAGGTACGAGTACAGCAGGAATATATACAGTAACTTATACAATAGCGGCAGCAGGAGGCTGTGCAGTTGTAACAGCAACTACCTCTGTGACCATTACTACTTTACCAACAGCTTCTATCTCTTATACAGGTTCCCCATGGTGTAGTACCGCAGGATTACAGAGCGTTACACTTGTTGGAACAGCAGGTGGTGTTTATAGTGCAGCCCCGGCCGGGTTGAGTATTAACGCTGCAACAGGAGCGATTACTGTAACAGCAAGTACTATTGGCATCTACACGGTTACATATACAATTGCAGCAGCCGGAGGCTGTGCAGTTGTTACGGCAACTGCAAATGTTGAAATTACTGCTACCCCTGTGCTAAGCAGTTCTCTGACACCACCACCTATCTGTAGTAATACAGCATTCAGTTACAATCCTACATGCGCTACAGGAGGAACATCATTTAGCTGGACAAGAGCAGCCATTGCAGGGATCACACCTGCCGGGCCAACCTCAGGAGTTAATAATCCTAATGAGACTCTGGTTAATAATACTTTGGTTCCCGTTGCAGTGACCTATGTATATACCCTTAATGCAGGTGGTTGCAACAATGTTCAAAACGTTGTAGTTAATGTTATTCCACTTCCGCCCACACCTGCAATTGGCGGCGGCGGGAAAACGGATATGTGCAGGGGAACTAACGGTCAATTCTACTCTGTGCCATTAAATGCGGGGAATACATATACATGGTCCGTTGCTCCAGCAGGAACAACGAAAGTAGGAGGAGGAAATCCTGCCGATAATTTTATAGTATTAAATTTCCCGAATGCAGGTGTTTATACTTTAAGCGTTCAGGAATTTACTTCAGTTCCGATAGCTTGCGGAGGTCCAATACAGACTTTAACCATAACAGTCTATGACAATCCGGTTGTTGATGCCGGAGCCGCCCGTACAGTATGTGCGGGAGAACCTACTACTCTTGGCGCAGTATTGCCGGCAGTTACAGCTTCCGGAGGATCCGGAACATTCACCTATCTGTGGACACCCTCATTCGGCCTCGATGATGCATCTTCACCTAATCCTGTTGCAACAACCAATGCAACAAGAACATATACATTAAACGTAAATGATATCGTTTCCGGTTGTGCAACTGTGATCAGATCGGTAGTCGTAACAGTTACTCCGTTACCAACGGTATATAATGTCACCGGACCGGATTATTATTGCTTTGGTACTCCCGGAATAACTCTTTCACTGAGCGGTTCCCAGGCGGGCGTCAATTATCAGCTTTATAAAAATGCTGTGATAGAAGGTGCTGTAAAACCCGGAACTGGTGCAGGCCTTACCTGGGCAGCTCTTACCGCAGGCACATATACTGTTAAGGCAACTAACACTGTCTCTCTGTGTATGAACAATATGAACGGCAGTGTAACAGTTGCTGAAAATCCTGATGTAATAATTAACAGCATAACTCCCATTGAACCAAGTTGCTTCAGCTCAAGCGACGGAGTTATTTCAATCAGTGCTTCAGGCGGAACAGGGGCGCTTCAGTATTCAGTAAACAATGGCGCTACTTATCAGTCATCAGGTATTTTTGGATCTCTTTCGCAGGGAACATATAATATTATTGTAAAGGATACAAGAGGATGTACAAAAACCGGAATTCAGGTTTTAACCCAGCCACCAGCTCTTTCCATTACCTCTATAACTGTTACAAACAGTATCTCCTGTTTCGGAGGAGCCAACGGAAGCTCAAGGGTAGTTGCCGGTGGAGGAACACCAATCTATACCTATCAATGGTATAATGATTCCGGATTGACCTCGCCGATTGTTGGCCAGGTTACCGATGAAGTTACCGGCCGTACTGCCGGCACTTATTATGTAAAAATAACTGACTTCAATGGTTGCTGGATATCAGCCAATATTACTCTTACACAACCAGCAGTTCTTAATGCAGTAGTTACCCCGACCAATGCCACATGTAACGGAGTTTCTGACGGGATAATAAACGTTACTGCTCCGACGGGCGGTAGCGGTGCATATGAGTACTCAAGAGACGGAGGTCTCGGGTGGCAGGCCACAGGATTATTCAATGGATTGGCTCCCGCTACTTATGATGTAAGGATCAGGGATCTGGCCAACCCGGCCTGCGCAATAACGCTTAACTCATCGGTGATCATAACACAGCCGAATGTTCTCAGCGCGGTTGTAACAAGTACAAATGTGACCTGTAACCCGGCAAGCGACGGTACCATCACAGTATCTTCACCGACAGGCGGATATGGTACATATGACTATAGTATAGGAGGGTTATGGCAGCCAACAGGAACCTTTACAGGCCTGGCTTCTGGAACATATGCTGTGTCGATACGCGACAGGGCACATCCTGCATGTGTTATTGTGGTTGATCCGACAAGGATCATCACTCAACCTGCTGTTCTCTCTGCAACATTAAACAGCACAAACATCACCTGTTTTGGTGCTAATAACGGAACGATAACCATCACGGCTCCTCTTGGAGGATCAGGCACCTATCAGTTTACAGTAAACGGAGGGACGACATGGCAGAGCTTGGGCAGCTTTACAAATCTTGCTCCCGCCGTTGCATATGATGTCAGGATGAGAGATGCTGTCAATACAGGCTGCACACTCACTCTGAGCGGTAATCTGACGCTCACGCAGCCGAATATCCTTTCGGCAACAGTGACAAGTACAAATGTAACATGCTCGGGTGCAGGAGACGGGACCATAACAATAACGAATCCTCTGGGCGGTTACGGTACCTATGACTACACGGTGAACGGAGGAACAGTCTGGCAGCCTGGCGGCAACTTTACAGCTCTGATACCTGGGTTCTATAATGTACAGATACGCGACAGGGCCAATCCTGCCTGTGTGATAACAGTTCAAGGTTCACTTCAGATAACACAGCCTGCAGCTCTTTCAGCCAATGTAGCAAGGACCAATGTAACATGTAACGGGGCTAATGACGGAACGATAACCATCTCAACACCATCAGGCGGTTACGGGACATATGAATATAGTATTGGCGGACCATGGCAGGTATCGGGCAACTTTATTGGCCTGGCGCCAAATACATACACTGTTTCGATGCGCGACCAGTTGCATCCTGCATGTGTCATGGTGCTTGGTCCCAACCCGGTGATCACACAGCCTGCTGTTCTTGCAGCGACTGTGACCACTACCAATGTAACGTGCAACGCTGCCGGAGATGGTATCATAGCGATAACAGGAGCCACAGGCGGTTACGGTACTTACCAGTACAGCATAAACGGTGTAACATGGCAGGGAGCGAGTACCTTCATTAATGTAGCGCCAGCTACCTACAATGTGAGTATGAGGGATGCAGCCAACATCGGATGTGTTCTTCCTCTGGGATCGCACATAATCACTCAGCCTAATGTACTTGCAGCGACACTCAGCAGGACCAATGTAACCTGTTTTGGAGCAGCAGATGGCACAATAAGTGTAACAGGAGCAACAGGAGGCTATGGCAATTATGAGTACACAATAAACGGTGGCGGATCGTGGCAGGTCTCAGGCATCTTTGCAGCTCTGGGCCCTGGGCTCTACAATGTTGTTATACGCGACAGGGATCATATCTCGTGCATTAAAGTTCTCAATAGTTCATACCAGATAACGCAACCTGCAGCGCTTACAGCAGTAGTTACGCCGACCAATGCCACATGTAACGGAGTTTCAGACGGGATAATAAACGTTACTGCTCCGACGGGCGGTAGCGGTGCATATGAGTACTCAAGAGACGGAGGTCTCGGGTGGCAGGCCACAGGATTATTCAATGGATTGGCTCCCGCGACTTATGATGTAAGGATCAGGGATCTGGCCAACCCGGCCTGCGCAATAACGCTTAACTCATCGGTGATCATAACACAGCCGAATGTTCTCAGCGCGGTTGTAACAAGTACAAATGTGACCTGTAACCCGGCAAGCGACGGTACCATCACAGTATCTTCACCGACAGGCGGATATGGTACATATGACTATAGCATAGGAGGGTTATGGCAGCCAACAGGAACCTTTACAGGCCTGGCTTCTGGAACATATGCTGTGTCGATACGCGACAGGGCACATCCTGCATGTGTTATTGTGGTTGATCCGACAAGGATCATCACTCAACCTGCTGTTCTCTCGGCAACATTAAACAGCACAAACATCACCTGTTTTGGTGCGAATAACGGAACGATAACCATCACGGCTCCTCTTGGAGGATCAGGCACCTATCAGTTTACAGTAAACGGAGGGACGACATGGCAGAGCTTGGGCAGCTTTACAAATCTTGCTCCCGCCGTTGCATATGATGTCAGGATGAGAGATGCTGTCAATACAGGCTGCACACTCACTCTGAGCGGTAATCTGACGCTCACGCAGCCGAATATCCTTTCGGCAACAGTGACAAGTACAAATGTAACATGCTCGGGTGCAGGAGACGGGACCATAACAATAACGAATCCTCTGGGCGGTTACGGTACCTATGACTACACGGTGAACGGAGGAACAGTCTGGCAGGCTTCCGGCTGACTTTACAGCTCTGATACCTGGGTTCTATAATGTACAGATACGCGACAGGGCCAATCCTGCCTGTGTGATAACAGTTCAAGGTTCACTTCAGATAACACAGCCTGCAGCTCTTTCAGCCAATGTAGCAAGGACCAATGTAACATGTAACGGGGCTAATGACGGAACGATAACCATCTCAACACCATCAGGCGGTTACGGGACATATGAATATAGTATTGGCGGACCATGGCAGGTATCGGGCAACTTTATTGGCCTGGCGCCAAATACATACACTGTTTCGATGCGCGACCAGTTGCATCCTGCATGTGTCATGGTGCTTGGTCCCAACCCGGTGATCACACAGCCTGCTGTTCTTGCAGCGACTGTGACCACTACCAATGTAACGTGCAACGCTGCCGGAGATGGTATCATAGCGATAACAGGAGCCACAGGCGGTTACGGTACTTACCAGTACAGCATAAACGGTGTAACATGGCAGGGAGCGAGTACCTTCATTAATGTAGCGCCAGCTACCTACAATGTGAGTATGAGGGATGCAGCCAACATCGGATGTGTTCTTCCTCTGGGATCGCACATAATCACTCAGCCTAATGTACTTGCAGCGACACTCAGCAGGACCAATGTAACCTGTTTTGGAGCAGCAGATGGCACAATAAGTGTAACAGGAGCAACAGGAGGCTATGGCAATTATGAGTACACAATAAACGGTGGCGGATCGTGGCAGGTCTCAGGCATCTTTGCAGCTCTGGGCCCTGGGCTCTATAATGTTGTTATACGCGACAGGGATCATATCTCGTGTGTTAAGATTCTGGATAATGCATATCAGGTAACACAACCTGCGGCCATTACTGCAACTGTTACAAAAACAGATGTATCGTGCTTTGGCGATAACAATGGTATGATTACGATCAGTGCACCTACTGGCGGGTCGGGTACTTATCAGTACTCTGTTGATGGCGGTGGGTCGTGGGTCGGATCAGCCAATTTCGTAAACCTGGTACCGGCAACATACAACGTACAAATTCGTGATGCTGCTAATCCTACATGTTTTGTAGTACTTTATCCGAATATGATAATAACCGAACCGGTGTTACTCGGATTAACTTCAACAGGCAACATACTTCTCGATTGCAATGGTGATATGGATGGTATTGGAACTTTCTATGCTTCCGGTGGAACATTGCCTTACAACTTCCATGAGGTTTTCAATAACACAGGTGGAACAGCAGCACCACAAGGATTCAACTCGCAGACATACTTCAATGCCGGAGCCGGGACAATAACTGTAGCGGTTACTGACTTCCACGGTTGTTTTGTTCAGGCTTCAATTAATGTAACGCAACCAGCACCGCTCACACCGGGAACAATTGCAGCAAACCAGGTACTCTGTGCCGGAAGCAACCCCGCACAGCTCACAGAATCTGTAGCAGCAACAGGGGGCCCGGGTGCATATATCTACCAGTGGCAGTATGGCTCAACAGCAGTTGGTCCGTTCATCAATATTGCGGGGGCAAACGGAAGTCTCTATACACCTCCTGCAGGTGCAAGCAACACCTTGTACTACAGGCGGATGATAACATCGGGGATTTGCTTACCGGTCTATAGTAATGTAATTGAGGTTCTTGTTAATCCGAAACCTGTTGCAATACTTTCGGGCGGCGAGACAATCTGTCCTGCCCAGACTTCAATTCTGAGGGTCAACATGATGGTGGGAACACCTCCGTTTGAGGTTGATATCGCGAACCACGGCACTGTTACCGGTTACCTGAGTGGTGCAGACATCGTGGTAACTCCTGCGGTAACAACAACTTACAGTCTGACAAGAGTCAGAGATGCCAATGGTTGTGAGGTACTGAGTCCTTCTCCAAATCTTATGGGTTCAGCTGTTGTTACAGTAAGAGCTTTACCGGCAATTACCGTATCGCCGGTAAACAAAACGTCATGTGAATTTGGCATGGTTACATTCAGTGTAGCGGCAACAGGATCGGATCTTACATACCAGTGGTACGTAAACACAGGCAGCGGATTTAATCCTGTCGTTGACGGAGGTATAAATTTCGGAGCCACCAACTCAACGCTCAGCCTGTTTGGTGTAACACGACTGATGAATGGGTATATCTATCATGTTGTGGTGTCAGGATGTTCTTCGACTGTAACATCGGCCGATGCAACACTTACCGTTAACACGGTGCCTGAGATCACACTGCAGCCTAAAGATTCAACTGTATGCACGACAGCAGGAGCCAACTTCAGGATAACGGCAACAGGGACCGGCCTTACCTACCAGTGGCAGGTTAACAAAGGCACAGGCTTTAATAGTGTCGTCGATGATGCCAACTTCAGCGGATCGAACCTGAGCACTCTTACGATTACAAATACACCTGCGGCCTTCAATAACTATATTTTCAGGATAATCGTCAGCGGGACATGCGGAATTCCTGTTTATTCTAACTTTGCAGTGCTGAGGGTGAATATACCTCCGACGGTTTCGCTCAACCCGGTTAATAAAGTAACATGCGATGGCACAGGACCAATTCTGTTCAGCGCTAACGGATCGGGTATAATCGATTCACTCAGATGGCAGGTATTCAGCGGAGGAGTATGGTCAGATGTTCATGACAACGCAATCTACAGCGGATCAACATCACAGCAGCTGACTCTTTCGACAGCCCCGGTAACTCTAAATGGCAACCAGTACAGGCTTGCACTGAAAGCAAAATGTGCAACAGTTTATACAGGCAGCGGAACGCTCACTGTTAATCCGAATCCTGTAGTCAACTTCAGCGCCGTCGATCCGATACATGCCTGTGGAAATGTTCCGCTCCCCATCAATGGCAATCCTACCGGCGGTTCAGGTACCTGGTCGACTCATCTGTGGACAGGTGATGTAGGACCTCTGAATAATTATTTTGTTCAGACTCCGACATTCATGTCGCAGATCGCGGGCACCTATGTATTGAACTATAAAGTAAAAGATAACAATGGATGTTCCGGAAACGGAGATGTAACGGTGATTGTTGATGCTCCTGATGCCACCTTTACTCAGGATCTGTTTAACGGTTGCACACCGGCGACTGTAACCTTCACAAAAGACATGACCGGTATTGCCAGCTACTCGTGGGACTTTGGTGATGGTTCGCCAGCGAATACTACTATAGCAAATCCGGTACATACATTCACAAACGTCAATCCATCATCCATTGAATACTACAATGTGAAGCTTACGGTGACGTCGGCTGGCGGTTGTCAGGATTCATTCACATCGACAGTAACAGTCTATCCTGCAATAAATGCAACTTTCACAGCAGATCCGGCAGTCGTTTGTAGTGCCAATCCGATATTCTTCACAACATTGCCCGGAGCAAGTAAATACTTCTGGGACTTTGGTGACGGAGTGAGCGGGTACTATACAAATACTACCAATCACCTTTATACCAATTTCACTGCTGCTCCGGTTGTTCATACTGTAACGTTGACAACAACATCGTTCTACAACTGTACCGATGTGAAAACTACTACAATAACAGTTATGCCGGTACCGCTTCCGCAGTTTACAGCAACTCCTGTATCGCAGGTATACAATGCGGCCGGAAATCCTGTAACATTTACTAATACCACCAATCCGGGTACCTGGTCATGGTTATGGGATTTCGGAGACGGAGCCACATCGACAGATCAGAATCCGACGCATACCTACACTTCACTTGGGACCTTCAATGTGCAGCTGACCGTGAGCAATGCAAACTGTACCGATCATGTTAACCATCCGGTGAATATAACACCTATACCGCCTGTTGCTGACTTCGATCTGATACCATCGGGTTGCGAGCCGTTGAATATTGTTATCAACAACACTTCATTGAATACCAATACCCCCGGAACGACCTACAGGTGGGACTTTGGCGACGGTGGCGGGTCAACTGCGAAGAACCCGACATACACCTACTTTGATCCGGGTACTTTCCGTATTGAATTGATTGTCACAGGTCCGGGTGGAACATCAAGCAAGTCGCAGGTTGTAAATGTTTATCCTTCGCCGAAGGCGTACTTTGAAGTGTCGCCGGCCGTGGTCTTTGCCAATGATGAAAAGGTAAGATTCTTTAACCTCACACAACTGGCAGATTCATATCTATGGGAGTTCGGCGACGGAGATACCTCGAAAGTCAAAGAGCCTTTCCACAAGTATATGGAAGAAGGTGTGTATGACATCACACTATGGGCATACTCGAACAATGGCTGCAGTGACAAGTATGTACTGTCGCCCGGGGTAACCGTAGAGCCGGCCGGGGTGTTAAGGTTTTCAACTGTCTTCACGCCTAATCCGAGCGGACCTATTGATATGGATCACCTGCCGACCGGAGGTGTGGAAATTGACCAGTTCTTCTTCCCGCCGATAAGGGAGAAAGTGACCAACTATAAACTTCAGGTCTTCAACAGGCTCGGAGTGCTGATCTTTGAAAGTCACGATATCAATAGACCGTGGAATGGTTATTATCAGAACAAGCTTTGCTCACAGGGAGTTTATGTCTGGTACGTTGAAGGCAAGTATGCCAATGGCAAGCCATTCAAGAAGGTGGGAGATGTGACATTGCTGCACTAAAAGGCTCAACGGCACAGAGGCGCAATGGCACAACGGTTAATGTATTATATGCGATAGGCGATGTAGAATAGAGTGGGAGTAAGTGAGATCTAAAGCAGTGCAACTCTGTGCAACCTCCGTTTTACTCCGTGGTAAAAAAAAAAGTCAATTGATTTTCTGGAAGCCCGTTGCGAGACGGGCTTTTTGTTTTGGTGATGCCCCCCAGCCCCCCTAAAGGGGGGTTCGTTCCGTCTGGTGTTTGTGTGTTTTTGCTATTGTTGCGAGACAAACAGGAAATCTTCCTGAGTAGTGAAGTACTATTATACTGCAGAACCGCGGAGCGGTTCCATTAATAATAGATGGAGAGTTAATTTTTAAATTTTAAACCACGGAGTGGTTTCATAATAAATTGTGAGTTGGAGATCATTTCGTTTCATATTCTCGGAATACCAAACAGGTTTAATATATATGATAACAACTGTTTTCGATTTTGATGAAACGCCTCCGGCGTTTATGTATATAATCCTGATTCGTTGCTATTATTAATGAAACGCCTCCGGCGTTTATCATTTGAATTTAGATTATATAAATCTTTTTTAATGGATGTCGCGAAGCGGCAGAGGAGTCTCATGCCTCACACCTCCTGCTCATACCTCACTATATAATATAAGGTATCCTCATCAGTATTTTTTCTGTTCCGCTTTAAATAATTCACATATTTATGTCATTTGATTGAAATATTTCATATATTTGGGTAGCTGCATTTAAAATTCGTGAAATAATGTCTTTTATTAGTGCCTAAAGTACTTGGAGTGCCTAAAGTGCCTAAAGTTGCTTAAGTGCTGGAAGTAAAAAGTGGATAATATGGATTTAGTTCCTTTTTCAATATCGGAACACGGTCTTGAAAGTTACCTGATAAGCGTAACCACAAGAAGCCGTATCATCTATTGGATAATTATAGTTATGATCGTAGCTGGTATCGGCATTCTCCCATTTGTTTATGTTGATGTCTCAGTTCAGGCACGAGGGTATTTTCAATCGGATATCGAAAAACAGGTTGTCACTACTCCCTTCCAGGGGAAGATCATTTATTCGTCAATCCATAACGGAAAAACTGTTTCAAAGGGCGATACTCTTTTAGTGATAGATTCGGAAACTATACAAGCCCGGAATGAAGCACTTATTCAAACGATAAAGGAAAATGATGCATCAATAACCGATCTTGAAAGACTCACAAAAATCAATTCTTTGGAAGATCAACCAGTCCATGCCAGGCTGGTTACACCAAAATACCAGGCTGAGTATGCAAATCTCAGAAACCGGCACACAATACAGCTTCAGGTATACAGGAAGAAAAAGACAGAACATGAGAGGAATGAACTGCTCTTTCGTCAGCAGATTGTCCCGAAGATTGAGTATGAAAACAGCCTTTTTCTGCTTAATTCAGAGAAAATTAATCTCGATCAGATAATTATATCCCAGAAATTATTATGGCAAAGCGATTTAACCATCCGCAGGAATGATTCAGTCAGGTTTCTTGCCGATTTTAAGCAATGCTCCGAAGAGATAACCAACAGGATAGTTGTGGCGCCTACCGGAGGTGAGATAATTCAAAGTTCAGATATTCAGACCGGGAGCATTGTGTCGCCCGGGATGAAAATAGCAGAGATATCGCCGGAAGGTGAACTGGTGGCAACCTGTTTTGTAAAACCTGCTGATATCGGACTTATCCGGGAAAAACAGAAAGTAAAAATTCAGGTTGATGCTTTTAACTTCAATGAATGGGGTATGCTTCAGGGAGATATAACAGATATCTCGGATGATATGATCTTCGAAAATGGTTCTGCTGCTTATTTCAGGGTAAAATGCAAACCTGAAAAGACGTTCCTTTCATTAAAGAATGGCTATAGAGCCACTATCAAAAAAGGAATGAGCCTCAATACAAGGATATTCGTTATACGACGAAGCCTGTTCCATTTATTATTCGATAAAGCAGATAATTGGTTTAATCCCTATACCTATAAACAGCAGGAGTGAGTTCATGAAAATAAGAGTAAAGCAGAGGGATATTACGGATTGCGGTGCGGCCTGTCTGGCTTCAGTTGCAGCTCATTACAACCTTTCATTGCCTGTTGCCCGCATAAGGCAGCTGGCAGGTACCGACACTAAGGGGACTAATGTTTTGGGACTTGTTGAAGCAGCAGGAAAAATGGGATTCCTGGCCAAAGGTGTCAGGGGAGACTGGGACAGTCTGTTCAAAATCCCAAAGCCGGCTATCGCTCATGTAATTGTCAAAGAGGTGCTTCATCACTACGTTGTCGTGGTTAAAACAACCGATAAATATATTGAAGTAATGGATCCGTGCGACGGTGCAATTCATAAGATCCGACACGAAGAATTCAAGAAACAATGGACCGGAGTGCTAGTTCTTATCGCACCCGGCGAGAAATTTACAATAAGAAATGAAAAAGTCTCAACGAATGTCCGTTTCTGGAGTCTGATAAAACCCAGCGGAAGCATTCTGCTGCAATCTCTTGCCGGCGCTCTGGTGTTTTCGGTATTGGGTCTTGCTATGTCAATATATGTAGGAAAGCTTGTTGATAATGTATTGCCCGGAGGGAACCTGAGCCTCCTGAACCTGCTTGGTATAGCAATGGTCATCATTATTTTATTACGGTTAGTACTTAGTTTTTTCCAGTCAATCTTTATTCTTAAAACGGGTCAAAAAATTGATGCTACATTAATTCTTGGATACTATCAGCATCTTTTGAAACTGCCACAGACCTTTTTTGATAATATGAGAACAGGAGAAATAATATCGAGAATAGGCGATGCGGTTAAAATTAGAGTATTTGTGAATGAAGTCTCCATTAACTTTATTCTTAACCTCTTCATTCTTGTTGTTTCGTTCACACTTATGTTCACCTTTTTTTGGAAACTGGCGCTAATAATGCTTTTCGTTGTACCACTTTATGTACTTATCTATGTTATCTCAAACAGGCTTAATAAAAAAGTCCAGCGAAAAGTAATGGAACGTGCGGCTGATCTTGAAGCACAACTGGTGGAATCTCTCAATGCTGCAGGAACAATAAAACGGTTCGGTCTGGAGGATTTTTCAAATCTGAAAACCGAGACAAGATTTGTAAGTGTTCTGGAAATAATTTACAAGTCGGGCTTAAATGCAGTTTTTTCATCAAGCTCAACAGGTCTTGTCTCACAACTTATTACAATTCTTGTGTTATGGGCAGGAGCGGGTTATGCAATTAGCTCCCAGATAACACCAGGGGAGCTGCTTTCATTTTATTCAGTTGTAGGATATTTTACCGGACCGGTGACCTCTTTAATCGGGTTTAACCGTAACCTGCAGGATGCCAGAATTGCTTCCGACAGGCTGTTCGAGATTTTTGATCTTGAAATAGAGGATGAAACAAATAAAATAGAACTGAAACCTGATATGGTCAATGACATACATTTTGAAAATGTCAGGTTCCGGTATGGCACCCGGGCAGAGGTTTTTGAATCATTGAGTCTTATCAATAAAAAAGGGAGAAATAACGGCAATAACCGGTGAGAGCGGATCGGGAAAGACAACACTTGTTTCATTAATTCAGAATCTTTATCCACTCCAGGATGGACATATCCGTATTGGGCGTTATGATCTGCGTCACCTTACAAATCAGTCGCTGAGGAAAATTGTTTCAGTGGTACCCCAGCGGATTGATCTGTTTTCAG
The DNA here is from genome assembly GCA_963725785.1 of uncultured Bacteroidales bacterium. Lineage (GTDB taxonomy): Bacteria > Bacteroidota > Bacteroidia > Bacteroidales > VadinHA17 > LD21. Next base: position 20,295 of record CAVRZV010000007.1, read on the forward strand.
GAAATGTTGTGAATAATATTGCAATAGGAGATTTTAATCCTGATATGGACAGGGTAATTAAAGTGTGTGATAAGCTTGGGATGACCAGGTTTATTGAGCAACTACCTCATGGATTTAATACTTACCTTGGAGAGAACGGTGCAACATTGTCAGGAGGTCAACAACAGCGAATAGCCATTGCCAGGGCGCTTTACCGTAATCCTGAGATTCTTATCCTCGATGAAGCCACCTCTTCTCTCGACTCACTGGCAGAAACATTTGTACAAAATACATTGAGGTTATTAAGGGAGGAATCTAAAACCGTTATTGTCATTGCCCACCGGCTTTCAACGATCAATATTGCACAAAGGATCATTGTGCTCGATAAAGGAGTTGTTGTGCAGGACGGGACATTTGCTGAACTGTCGGTTATTGACGGACCATTACGCAGGATGTGGACGCACCAGTCAATTGAGTATAAATGAAGCTATAAAAACATAAAACACAATATATTATGAAAGTCTTTGAATATCTCGATCGCATAAGTATGATGCATAAGCTTGTATCGAGGCAGAGGACAGGAACACCTGAAGAGTTTGCAAGGCAACTGGGAGTGAGCCGGACCAGTCTCTACGAATTGATTGATGAGTTAAGATCGCGTGGAGTGCCAATTGCATATTCAAAATCGGCAAAGACATTTTTCTACCGGCAGCCATATGATATTGCAGTAACCTGTTCGCTCCGTCCCTAACAAACAAAGAAGAGAACGAAAATTCCGGAGGAATAAATATTTTCTGCAAAATCCTTTTTTTCCGGACGTTGGCCTCCGAACTTAGTATGGTAACGTTACCATGCTAAAGCCCCAGACATGTTAAAAAAATTGGGATATTTTCAGATTATAGAAAAATACTTAAGTATTCAGTGGAAGAAATGTTCTCATAGATCATTCTAAGCTGATTAAGTATTTTTTGTAACTTTAATTTTATCTATTATGAAAAATTTTGATTTGAATGCACTAGGTGTTACGGAAATGGAAAAGATCAAGTTGATTGAAGTCAATGGTGGTCAATGTGTAAATCCATGGTGGGGCGTAGCATCTGCCATAATTCAGGCAGCTCTAATAGTAATGGAAGCATATGCCAATGCCTATATTGATTATTCCATAAAAACAGGTGGGAAATATGTTATTCATCATGCACAATAACAATATTGATGGTAGTATAGAGGGGATTTTTTTAAAAGTCCCCTCATAATATTGCTTTACCCAATGGGGAGCATAATATATAAAATTCGAAAAACAAATAAACGCTTAAAAAGCTTAAGCCGTATTCTTTTTATTATAGTTTTGACTTCAGCTCTATATTTGGTAGCTTTTTTTCTAAATTATGTTATTGGTTTTATAAAAGAAAAAGACTTTGTTTTGATGGATTTTTCGAATGGAGAAAAAAGAATAATTATATATGTTTTTTCATCCGTGATACTTGCACCAGTAGTTGAAACATTTTTAGGTCAGTCCCTTCCATATTATTTGCTAAATAAAATTAAGTATTTTAATGAAAGGAGCTATCTTATATTATTTACTTCTGCCTTATTCTTTGGGCTGTTGCATTTTTACAGTTTGTTCTATATATTTTATGCTTTTGTATTAGGTTTGATCTTTATGTATGGATATATGATTCGTATCAAGACCGACAGAAAAACATTTTATCTAATTGCGGTTAGTCATTCTTTATTGAATCTCGGGATTTTTATAAAGAATTTTTTTTAATGATATTCTTATAGCAAATTATATATTCCGGTGCTCTGCACCTTTTCAATTTTTGATTCATGTTTGTTTCTACAAATATTTCGCAGCGCTGCTGCTCAGGAAGGAATGATTGCTAATATCAAGTGCGCGCCACATCGATGGTTATTTAATGAACTGGTCCTCTATTCCATGAGATTGCTTCGTCTCCCGATTCCATGCTTTCACCAAGGTACAGCGTGGGATCCATCGGGATCCTCGCAATGACCTCCAATATGATCATGTGTCCGTCATTGCGAGCCCGACGGAGGAGGGCGAAGCAATCCCAAGACTCACATCCAGATTCAAACTTAAGTCCTTGCATTCAGGATTAATCTATTCATCAGTTTAATCTTCCTCTTTCTGGATCAGCCTCTATCTGCTTATCTTTTTTTATTGCTTCTCCAATAGTTTCAAGGCATTCAATGTAAACAAGTTTACATATGTTGTCCTGGACGAAAAACTCTTCAGGAAGGTTTTCGATTTATGCTGAAGATCGTCGACGTTTCACTTGTAACTAGTGTACAGTTTCTACAAATATTTCGCAGCGCTGCTGCTCGAAATGATTGATTGTGTATTTAATTCGATTCGACAAATAAGTTGTTGCCTACTGCTCAGATTGAATCATTGCGATCCTCGAATGCATCCTCTAACATGATCATGTGTCCGTCATTGCGAGCCCGACGGAGGAGGGCGAAGCAATCCCAGACTCACATCCAGATTCAAACTTAAGTCCTTCCATTCAGGATTAATCTTATTTATCAGTTTAATCTTCTTCTTCTGGACCCAGCCTTTATCTGCTTTTCTTTTTTTATTGCTTCTCCAATTGTTTCAAGGCATTCAATGTAAACAAGTTTACATATGTTGTACCTGGACGAAAAACTCTTCAGGAAGGTTTTCGATTTATGCTGAAGAATACGTCGACGGATTTCACTTGTAACTCCAGTGTACAGGACTGAATTATTATCATTTGTCATTATATAAACAAATGCTTTCATATCTTCTGGTTCTTTCCATTTTAATCATAAAAAAACCCCGGATGACAATCAGCTATCACCCGGGGAGGGGGGTCTCGGTTCGAACAACCTACAGTTCAACAGAACGAGACGAAAAGCACGAAAAATGCAGCGAGAACATGAAAAAATCAGATAGTCCTGAATAACCGGAATTTCTTAAACTCCTGTTCCCAGACCATTTCCTGATGCTGATATTTACTAAATTAAAACCCATAACAGCGCAAATACAATGACTTTATTATACAAGTTTAAAAAAGGCCAGGGACAGAAAAATGGATGACCAATATGTTATACAACATATTATTGATAATCTTCTTCCGTTACATACGACCTCCTGAATTGACTGTACCTGATATCTGTTCCCTCATCACGGATCTCTTTAACAATCCTCTTTACACTTCGTTCACTGATCTCAAATCTTAAAGCCAGGTCAGCAGGCGCCCCCGTGCTTTTTAAAGTAGCAAGTTTTAGCAACCTCATTTTTAGAGTCTCTTTCTGAAACTTGTTCATTAGTATCAGAATTAATAATATTGTATCGCAGACGTAACTATAAAATTAAACAAAAAAGAATAAAATAACCAAATGTTTTTAAAGTTATTTTATGTTTTAATTAAAAATAATTCATTTTTAATGGATATTCATTGAAAAAGAAGGAATAAATACCACAAAGGTCGCAAGGACCAGAATAATATGGTTTTAGCTGAGTGCGCTTTGCGACTTCTTAGTGAGCTTCCCGAAACAACCACAATATCTTACCTAACCTGTGAGGATAATAGAACAGCACCCTCCATGTGCTGTCACATTTATAACGGTTCTTCATAAAGCTTACAGTTGGGAACAGATCTCCTAAAATATAGAGGAACTTACGATGGAATCCCGGAATGTCTTTTATGATTTGTCGATAGAAAACTGACTTTTCAACTGGAGGGTTATCCTTAGGACTGCTGAGAAAGAATATAAACTTATTTATCGCATCCTGATTATGCCATTTATTAATAAAATCGTTTATAAGCCCTCCTTTTTCTTCACTTCAGTTTTCATTAGTTGAACCTGCTGTTCTGCATAGTAAACATTGAGAAATATATTCCGCCTTTCTTCATCAGCTCATCATGCGTACCTGTTTCAGCGATTGATCCTTTATCGAGGACGATTATCCTGTCGGCCAGACTGACATTCGTAAAACGATGGCTTATAAGAATTGAAGTCCGGCCTTTAACTATCTCCCTGAACCGGCTGAAGATGTCAAATTCGGTAACAGCATCAAGAGCACTGGATGGCTCATCGAGAATCAGTATCGGGGCATCCCTGAACAGTGCTCTGGCAAGGGCAATTTTCTGCCACTCCCCCCAACTGAGCTCGCGACTATCATCAAACAGGTTTCCTATAACTGTTTCATAACCTTTAGGAAGATTGTTTATCAAATCATGAACACCCGTTGTTGAAGCCGATGCTTTGATCCGTGCATCCGGATCTTTTTCATCGATATTTCCCATCCTGATATTCTCCCCTGCAGAAAGATTGTAAAGCATAAAATCCTGAAAAACAACTGAAAATAGTTTTCTATACTCTTCAGGATCGAAGTGCCTGATATCGGTTCCATCATATTTTATATTTCCTGTGTCTGTATCGTATAACCTGCACAGGAGCCTGACAAGAGTGCTTTTCCCGGCGCCGTTTGGCCCCACCAGGGCAATTATCTCTCCATTCTTTATCTCAAAAGAGACATTTTTGATAGTACTGAAATTATTTCCAGGATAAGTGAAACTGAGATTGTCTGCGACTATTTTATTTTTTAGAAGTGTGCAGGAAACTAACGGGCTGACAGTTACAACACTTTCTTTCAGATTGAGAAATTCAAATGTGTCACCAATAAAAAGACTATCCTCGTAAAGCCCTGCCAGCGAACCAAACAGGTCCTTAATATATATCATCCCTTGCCTGAAGGCGAGGAGGAACATTGCCATTTGTCCGATGGATATTCTTCCATCTATTGTTTGATGTGCGATAAACAATAACGTAATTAAAAAAGCTGATGCTTTAAAAAGGTTAGATATAAACTCGATAAGTGTTCTTCTTCCGATGATATTTATCTCTTCATCCTTTTGTTTCAGGAACGATTTTTTGAAAAGGCCGGTGAAATAATTTCCCAGCCCGAAGAGTCTTAATTCCCTTGAAGGTCTGTCACCTGTAAGGAGCCAGTTGAAATATGCAGATTTTCTTGCCTCAGGGGTCTGCTTCCTTTGAAAATCATATAGGATGCCTGCGTAATGAAGCCTTAACCAGATACCCGGGATATTTGCAACAAGAAGGAGTAAAGCAAGTGTCCAGTGCAGTGTGAAAATAAGTCCAGCCATTAATAATAGTGACAGAGACCCTCTCAGCAGGGAAACCAGGTTATTCAGGATGCTGTTCGGACGCCAGGGGGCTTCCCTCGAAGCCCGGGTAAGACAATCAAAATACCCGGGGTTCTCAAAATTAATCAAATCGAGTTTTACAGCTTTCGAATGAAGTAATCCATACATATAAACCTCAAGCTTAAGAGATTGTTTTTTGCGGACATAGTTACTGAAATCAGAAGAGGCCTCATCGAGGAACCAGATCATTACCACAGCTAATACGGGTGTCAGTATATTTATTGCCGGAGTTCCGCCTCCGGTGGCAGCCGCATTAGTTATATCATCAACAACCACTTTCAGAAGCCAGATAAGTAACAGCGGAAAGATGCTCCGCAGAACAGACATAACAATATTTGTAAAGGTCCATCCCGGTGAACTACTCCAGACAAGCTTTAATGATTCTCTGAAAAGGTTTAATTTCTCTTTCATTAAAAACTTTTTTATACTCCTTTTCCTTTCGACTCCTGCCCCCTTAAGGAGATTTAATTGCTTTTTTGTTCCTTGTTTTTGCCCCCCGGCCCCCCTAAAGGGGGGTTCGTTCCGTTTGGTGCATTCAAATTATCTCACTTGACGAATTTAGCCTCCCTTTAGGGGGGTTGAGGGGCAAAACTATGGGAGAAAAATCTTTATCTTCTTCCACAGAATTATCCCTATCACTCTTATCCTGTTGACAAAGTAATTTGGCTTTGGTTTAATCCGGATATCAGCCAGTACAGGATTTTCCCCGGTAGTTTCAGCACGTATAATCCTTCCCGCGATTCTATCGATTTTTACCGGATTATCGGCGTATGCATTACTATCACCCCTGGCTATGTAACTGACTGAACCATTTTTATTAATAATCTGCGAAAGCCGGTGGACAATAAGTCCGTTCTCTCTTTTTAATGCAATTATCTCACCCTCACGTGGTAATCCCCTGACATTTAAAGGTTCGATGAGTATAAGTGACCCGGGTTTTATACAGGGATACATACTATAACCATGAGCTTTTATTCTAATGGTTTTTCCTTCGGAGAGAAGAGTGAGCCCGACATCTTTAACAATCGCCTGATTGGTAGGCCTGTTATTCATTTTCAAGGATAATGTCAATTACACTTCTGTCGGGTTTGAAAAAAAGCTTTGATGTTGGGACTGTCCCGCACATAATAGAGATCGAACCCAGGAGACGTGCAATTATGTCAGCTCCCCAGTTATGCTGGATACAGTTAGCCATAACCTGGGTAACTGCGTTGGCTCCTTTTAGCGGGACAATCATATTTTCAAGGCCATGTTCAATAATGAAAATTTTGTTAAGAACCGATTCGCGGGGTTCATCATCATTATAAACCGGTGTGTTAAACATTTTATAACCGCTACCCGTATTTCTAAGAATAAGCCTGTCGTCATGAATTATTCTGGCTCCGGAGTTTTCCCAAAGCTTTGCTATTGTTGATTTCCCTTTTCCGGATACTCCGCTGAAGATATACCCATGTCCGGCAATATTTACTCCCGAGGCATGAATCATAATATCGCCATTAATAACTGTGAGATAATAAAGTATAAGTCCGTCAAGCGGATACTCAAAGGGATCAGCTTCAGTTTGGGTGCCATAGATCCAGAGGTCCCATTCCATTGATGTAAGCGAAAATTTCAATACAGCATTTTTTTCTGAAGAGGATAATGGGAAGATTGTCCAGATATAGAGTTCGGAACGATATTTCCAGACACTCCAGAAATTTGTTTCATTGTTGAACTGAATACCATTTATCTCCTCAATATATGGAGCTCTGAAAACCCTCTCGGCCCCTTTTGGAAGATTGAAAGGTTCTGAGTGAACCCGAATAAGGATATCCGATCCGCTATTCTGATTGATATTTCTGAGAAATCGCGACGAAGGTTTAAGCTCCGGACCTGACGCTGATGATTCAAACCCGATATTATATCCTGCAATATTTAAGTTGTAATTCTTCATAGTTTTAAATAATTTGTGAATTGGATTTTTGCCACCAAGACACAAAGACACAAAGTAAACACCAAGAATTATATAACCATTCTTTTAATTCCGTTCTTAATTAAAGGAACATTAAAATTTATAAGATAACCTAAACGTTTGTTGGTTAACCTAAGATGACTCAATAATTGAGCTTCCCATACCGGATTAACATTTTCAAGGGCTTTTAATTCACATATGACAAGATCGTTGACCATTACATCAAGCCTTAACCCTTCTTCGAAAACCAATCCTTCGAATACAATAGGTATATCTAATTGTCTTTTTACTTCAAATCCTTTCTGCATCAAGACATAACAAAAGCAGACTTCATACACTTTTTCTAATAATCCAGGACCAAGTTGCTTGTGAACATGAAAAGCCGCATTGACAATTTCTTTGCCAATCCGATCTTCTTCAAGTGGAACTTCTTTAAACATACTTTGGTGCTACTTAGTGTCTTTGTGTCTTGGTGGCAATTATTAAATTCAAAAATACATAATTACTGGATAATAAGATATTTACTCATATTTGCAACAAAAGAATTAACATCTGATTCGGCGTTTTGTTTATCGATATCATAAACATTTGTTAATGCAGTGATAATTTCCTCAATACTTTTTTTACCATCAATCTGTTCCCAGATGAAAGCACCTGTTTCATTCAGTGTATAAACGCTGTTCATGTCAGCAATGTTGTTTGTGATCGGGACAAGAATATATTCGTTCCCTGTTTTTCTGGTAACGATTGATGAGGAATGAGATAGAATTGATTTCAATCCAGCCATGGTATTCCAATAATAAGCCAAATGTATTAAAATTTATGGTTCCTTTTTGTACCTTCGCAAAAACTGAAATATGAGTAAGAAGGGAAGGGCTAATAAGAGTCCCAATAATTCTAAGGAAACGCTTACAGAACAGATACTTGCAACATTGACCAAAAACCCCGAACAGGGGTTCAATTATAAGCAGATCGCCAAACGTCTTAATGTTACTGATACCCCCGGAAAGCAGATAATATCAGATCTGCTCAGGACACTTACCAAACAAGGCAGCGTCCAGGAAGTATTTCATGGCAAGTACAAAATAAAGGTAACACGCGGTTATATAACCGGCACAGTTGATATGACAAGGATGGGTTACGGATTCATCTCAACCGACGATATTGAAGACGATGTATTTGTCACAGCTAAAAACCTGAAAACAGCTCTTCATGGCGATAAAGTAAAAGTTTGGCTTTATGCAAAGAGAAAAGGGGCACGTCCGGAAGGTGAAGTAGTAGAGATCATTGAGAGGTGGCGGACTTCTTTTGTCGGCACAGTGGAAATCATGCCCAATTTTGCATTTCTTATTCCCGATAACAAAAACATGCCCTTCGACTTGTATATTCCATCATCAAAGCTTAATGGTGCATTGCAGGGGCAGAAGGCAGTGGCCAGAGTTATTGACTGGGATCCGAAATCAAAAAATCCCGTGGCTGAAATCATTAATGTTCTGGGATATCCTGGTTTGCATGAAACAGAGATGCACGCTATTCTCGCTGAATTTGAACTTCCTTATAGTTTTACAGAAGAGGTGGAGAACGATGCAGAAAAGATCGCGGGTGAGATAACTGAAAATGATATTAAAGCCCGTCGTGATTTCAGACATGTGCCGACATTTACTATCGACCCGGTCGATGCTAAAGACTATGATGACGCCTTGTCTCTGAAACAACTCGAAAATGGAAACTGGGAAGTCGGGATTCATATTGCAGACGTGACCCATTATGTTAAAACCGGCTCTCTAGTAGAAGAAGAAGCTAAGCAGAGAGCGACATCCATTTACCTTGTTGACAGGGTAGTAGCAATGCTTCCTGAAAGACTTTCAAATAATATTTGCTCACTCAGACCTGGTGAAGATAAACTTACCTACTCGGCAGTCTTTGAATTGAATGATAAGTCAGAAGTAATTAATGAATGGTTTGGAAGGACAATTATTAATTCCGATAAAAGATTCTCTTACAATGAAGCTCAGATGGTAATTGATACAGGTGACGGAGATATGAAAGAACAGGTCGCTTTACTTCACCGGCTTGCTCAGCAACTACGCACAAAAAGATTTGCATCGGGCGCTTTTGCTTTTGAAAAGACAGAAGTGAGATTTGAACTTGATGAAGCAGGAAAGCCGCTCGGAATAAAATTTCGCGAAATGGGCACAGCTAACCAGCTTATTGAAGAGTTCATGCTTCTGGCGAATAAGCATGTTGCAGAATATGTGGGGAAAAAACTCAGGGGTAAAACTTTTGTATACCGTATTCACGATAAACCTGATCCTGAGAAGATAAGCAATTTCAGCCATTTTATTACCCGTTTCGGATATAAGCTTATTGAAGACGATAAAACCTCGCTGCCGAAGGCAATGAATAAGCTGTTGCATTCCGTAGCAGGGAAAAAGGAACAAAATATTATTGAGACACTTGCTTTGCGGTCGATGGCAAAGGCAATCTATTCAACAGATAACATAGGTCATTATGGACTTTCTTTTAAATATTATACCCACTTCACTTCACCTATACGCCGTTATCCCGATATGATGGTTCACAGGCTTTTATCTGCTTACCTGGAAGAAGAAAATCCCGGAAGTAAAGATAAATATGAAAAACTGTGTGCCCACTCATCAAAAATGGAAAGGCTTGCTGCAGAGGCTGAAAGGGCATCTGTCAAGTACAAACAGGTTGAGTATATGAGTGACAAAACCGGGAAGGTATTTGAAGGCGTTATCTCAGGAGTTACAGAATGGGGTATTTATGTGGAGATAGTTGAAAATCAGTGTGAAGGGATGATACATATCAGGGAGCTTGCCGATGATTTCTATGAATATGATGAGGAGAACTACTGCATAAAAGGACGTTCAACCGGTAAGGTCTACACTCTTGGAGATCGGGTGAATATCGAGGTTGTTAAAGCGGATCTGCAGAAGAAGCAGCTTGATTACAGGTTGGCTTGATAATCTATATCCTTATTCGTTGAACTCTTCTTTATGATTTTTTGCCTCATCCCCCTTGCCCATACCCGTCAACTTTAAGGATTTGAAAATGGTAAAATATGGGAAGTTTAGTACAAAACAGAATGTAAAGTATAGAATATATGCTTGATACATTTCCTCCCGCCTAAGCGGGAGGTGGCCGGACCACTTTTTAATTATGAAATAAATGCTGATACCGGCCGGGGTGGTTGATTGTTACGGATTTCCATCATGCTCAATTACATTTTCCATAACACGGCCTCATCAGAAGTGGATTTGTTCCTAAATGATGATCTGAAGAATTTAAGACTTTTCCTGTTAAAGAGGTTTTGGTTCATCATGTTAATAAAGGTAAGAAGAAATCAATGAATCAACCACCCCGGTCGGGAAAGATAATAGTGTATATATAAGATAATCAACCGTCCCGACCACCTCCCGCTTCGGCGGGGGGAAACTTTTTTATGCAGTTTCTCGTTCATCCCGCTTTGGTGGGGAGTAATCTGGTGGGGAGGAGTTGGTTGATTTAAATAACAGTTGATCGGTTTTATTTCTTATGGTCTATCTCAATAACCCTCAGTAATTCTTTTACTGCATCTTTTTCGGGTATGTTTTTTCGAACCACTACGGTGCCCCTGTAGATATGAACCTTACCGTTGGCTGCTCCGACATATCCATAATCGGCGCCTGCCATTTCTCCCGGACCATTTACAATACATCCCATGACAGCTATTTTCAATCCTTTAAGATGCCCTGTGGCCTCTTTTACATTTTTAACCGCTTCCTGAAGATTGAATTTTGTGCGTCCACATGTAGGGCACGACAAATACATCGTTCTCGTGATGCGGGTTTCGGTGCATTGAAGGATGGAAAAAGCCATAGCAGTAATATCCCTGAAATCAACTGTCCCGTTATTGGTAACGGAAATCCCGGCAACTCTTCTGTCTATAACATATCGACCCAGAAGTGAGGAAGCTTTTATCTGAAGATCGGTGAGATTATTTTCATTGTATACCGGATTCAGGATTATATTATGATTCAGTTTGTTATCTTCCAGAGTGTTTAGGAAGAGATGAGGTGCATATAGATCTTTATCAGGACTGAATGTGAAAATTATTAGTGTGGTGGCAGGATCGGGTTTCTTAAGATATTCAATATTGAAATGAGAACCTGTAAGCAAGACATTTAATTTCTCAGATCTTAAAGTACTTTCATGAAAAGTTTCCGGAGAGAATAAAGGGAATAGTCTGTCAGTTTCTCTTTTATCAAACCAGAGTTTGTAAGGGAGAACCAGAGAAACGTCTTCAGGAATGATTTCAGGACAATTTTTAACTATCATAAGATCGGCTGAACCGTCGGTTCTTTTTATCACACCGGTTATTGCATCCACATTGAATCCGGCGTTCTTATATGCGGCAGCATCTAACAGGGGGAAAGATGTCATATTTGAAATCACCAGAGGGCCGTTTATTCTCCCGGGGACTTCGGGTTTTGAGGATGGGCTTTTAAAACTAAGCGGTTTATCCGGAGCTTTGTTGGAGATCCCTCTGGGTAAGAGTGTTGCAAGTTTTTTTGCAACGGGAATCTCTTTTTCCGGATCTTCCGACAAAGAGATGCGAATTGTATCTCCGATCCCTTCTGCAAGAAGGGCACCGATTCCGGCGGCAGATCTTATCCTGCCGTCTTCACCCTCTCCGGCTTCAGTTACACCCAGATGCAGAGGAAATGATAAACCTTCGCTCTGCATCATGTTGACAAGCATCCGTGTGGCTTCAATCATTACAGACGTATCGGAGGATTTCATAGAAAGAACAAGGTTGCTGAAGTTCTCAGCTCTGAAGACAGATATAAATTCCAGGGCTGAAAAGACCATCCCTTTCGGAGTGTTTCCAAAACGGGTCATAATCCGGTCGGAGAGAGAACCATGATTTATCCCAATGCGTATTACTGTCTTATTCTCGCGACAAATATCAATCAGCGGGAGTAGTTTGGTATGAACCCTCTCAAGTTCCTCGTTGTATTCCTTTTCTGAGAGCTCATGCTTTTCGAAGAAGGCTCTTTTATCGGCATAGTTTCCGGGATTGATCCTCACCTTTTCAACCAGCCGGGCGGCTGTTTCGGCTGCAAGGGGATTAAAATGAATATCTGCTATAAGTGGAGTGTTGAAGCCGGCTTTTCTTAATTCTTTTTTTATTACGGCCAGATTCTCTGCCTCCTTTATGCCCTGTGCTGTGAGCCGGACATAATCGGCTCCCGCCTCAATGATCCTGATGCATTGTGCTACAGATGCCTTTGTGTCAAGGGTATCTGTGTTTGTCATCGACTGAAGACGGATAGGGTTGGACCCACCGAGAGGCACGGCGCCAATATTAACCACGGAGGACTTATATAAAACCCTTTGTTACCCCCTGTGAGGGGGCATCTGTCATTATTTGTCCCAATCCGCTCCAAATTCTGTATTCGAGTCCTTATAATGGTTAATTTCAGTTCCAATCCTATTCAGTTCCTTATATTGAAGTCTTGATTTTGTCATTTGAGCAAATTTGATCGGAAAGCTCAATTTTGTAGTTGTTCTTTGCATCCTGTCGCAGATCAATAATAATCTTCATCAGTTCTCCGGTAAGTACCCCATCGCTAATCCCGGTTGATTCATCCATCAATCCCAGAATCTCAAAAACAAATGTGTGGAATAGTTCTTTTACCAAAACAATTCCTGGTTCATCTATTTTCTCGCTGCCATCAATTACTGAATTGATAAACCTCACTCCTTCAAACAGATGAGATAACAAAACAGGACTGTTTAAATCGTCATCAAGAGCTTCATAACATTTTTCCTTCAGTTTACTGATATCGAATGTTGATTGGTCGGTTGGTTTTAGTTTATCAAGCGACTCTATGGCTTTCATCAGCTTCAGGAGTCCTTTTTCAGCAGCCAGAAGAGCTTCATTGGAGAAATCGACAGTGCTTCGGTAATGAGCCTGCAGGATAAAAAACCGTATAGTCATCGGGGAATATGCCTGCTCTAATGCAGGATGATCTCCTTTGAAAAACTGATCGAGAGTAATAAAATTGCCCAGTGAACGGGCCATCTTTTGTCCATTGATAGTGATCATATTATTATGCATCCAGTAATGCACCGATTCTTTACCCAGGGCAGCAGTTGATTGTGCTATCTCGCATTCATGGTGGGGAAACTGGAGATCCATTCCTCCCCCGTGAATATCGAACTCATTGCCGAGATATTTGATACTCATTGCAGAACATTCCAGATGCCAGCCGGGGAACCCATCGCTCCACTGTGAGGGCCACCTCATGAGATGCTCCGCGCTGGCCTTTTTCCAGAGGGCAAAATCAAAGGGATTACGTTTTTCTTCCTGTCCCTCGATATCGCGGGTATTGCTGATAAGTTCTTCTAAAACCCTGCCAGACAATTTCCCATATTTATATTTCTGATTATATTTTAACAGATCAAAATAAACGGAGCCATTGGATTCATAGGCATAACCGTTTTTAATAAGGATCTTAATGAATTCAATCTGTTCGATGATATGGCCGGTTGCTCTTGGTTCAATTGAAGGTGGGAGAGTGTTAAGCTGGGTCATGTTTTTATGGAAGATGTTCACATATTTTTGGACAACTTCCATTGGTTCGAGCTGTTCCTGTCTGGCTTTCTTTTCAATACGATCCTCTCCTTCTCCAAGGGTCTCATTTTCAAGATGTCCTACATCAGTAATGTTACGTACATAACGAACCTTATATCCGAGATGTGTAAGATAACGGAACAGCAGGTCAAAAGTTATTGCCGGGCGGGCATGTCCGAGATGAGTATCGCTATATACGGTTGGGCCACAAACATACAGACCGACAAATGGCGGGTGATATGGTTTGAAAAGCTCTTTCTTCCTTGAAAGGCTGTTATAGATGAAAAGGTTGTTGTGCATTATTAAAGTGTTTTGTATGACAAAAGTAAGGTAAATTTTCTTGAAACCAACCTCCTGATTTCTCTTGCTTTTTGCCCCCCTGCCCCGCTTAGGCGGGGTACGTTCTCAAACATGAAATAATTTTGTAAAATTCGAAAACGAGCCCCCCTTTAGGGGTAATCTTTATACACATTTTTTCGATTCGAAGTTTGGCTTCGCCGAGCTCTCCGCTTCTCGGGATCGGTCCTTTTGTCTCGTACATACTCACCCCCATCCCCTCTCTACTTCGTAAAGAGGGGCGTGGATACGATTAAGTTCCAATATAACGATTAAGAATCTACTGTTTAGAGGTTAGGCGTTTCCGTGCTAAACAAAATTATTAATAGAAAAAGTATTTTTGAACTGCCTTGTAATGACTCATAATATTCAGCATATCTGTGAATTGCCCCCTCTTTACGAAGTAGAGAGGGGGTAGGGGGTGAGTACAAAAAAGCTAAGATGAAAAGATGTGTACAAAGAGTAGCTTTAGGGGGTGGGGGGCAAAAAACAGTTGAAAAAGAGTCCTTTAGGGGGATAGGAGGCAAAAATTCAGGGATGGAAAGCAAGAATATGGAAATGCATAAATTTAGATTTTGTATTTCAAAAAATCCTTTTTACCTTTGACGCCACAAATCAAATATTCCTTTCTTTTCAGGGTGTTTGGTTTTTATTAAGAAGGGTGGAGAGATTAGGCTCTGCAAAACCCTGGCAACCAAGCCTGAAATTCAGGAGAACGGTGCCAAAACCTAATCCCGGAAAGCCGGGAGATGATAAAAATTTAACACTGATACCATGAATTCGATTCATTTGACACACAACAACTTTATCATGCCGCTCATGCCTATGTGCATGTGCCGGTAAAAGCTTTGATTTGTATCCAGTCATTTTCTTAGTTAACAACCGGAAGTCCTGGCAAGATCAGTGTATCTGCCAGTAGGGTATTTGTAAAATTTAAAAATTATATAAAATGGGAACCAGAAAAGTAAAATTTGAAACATTGCAGGTACATGCAGGGCATCAACCCGATAAAGAAACTTTATCAAGAGCTGTACCTCTTTACCAGACATCGTCTTATGTGTTTAAAAATGCAAAGCATGCTGCAGATCTTTTCGATCTGGCCGAATGGGGGAATATCTATACGCGTATCAATAATCCTACCACCGAAGTTTTCGAAAAAAGAGTCGCAGCTCTTGAAGGAGGAGTTGCTTCTCTGGCTGTATCATCGGGACACGCAGCGCAGTTCATTGCTCTTACAACTATATTAAAGAATGGCGAGAACTTTATCACGTCACCATTTCTCTACGGGGGAAGCCACAATCAGTTTAAAGTTACATTTTCCAACTTTGGAATTGAAGCACGATTTGCAAAAGATCTTAATCCTTCCTCATTCGAAAAACTAATTGATGCCAACACCAAAGCTATCTATGTAGAAACAATAGGTAATCCCGGTTTTAATATACCTGATTTTAACGCTTTTTCAAAGCTTGCTGTAAAACATGGACTGCCGCTTGTCGTCGACAATACATTTGGAGCATGCGGTTATCTCTGCCGTCCAATTGAGTATGGTGCCAATATAATTGTAGAATCGGCAACGAAATGGATCGGCGGACATGGTACAAGTATAGGTGGAGTAATTACTGACGCTGGCAATTTTAACTGGAACAACGGAAACTTTCCTGTTTTTACCGAACCTGCTGAAGGATATCACGGAAAAATATTCGGTGAGATTTTCTCTCAGACCTCACCTTCAGGAAATATTGCTTTCATTGTTAAAGCACGCGTTGAAGGATTAAGGGACCTTGGTCCGGCAATCAGTCCTTTCAACTCTTTTCTTCTTCTTCAGGGACTTGAGACTCTTTCTCTCAGGATGGAACGTCATATTCAGAATACTCTCGCCCTTGCAAAATGGCTTAAGGCACATCCGGGTGTTGAGAAGGTAAATTACCCGGGCCTGCCCGGAAATCCTTATCATGATCTTGCGAAAAAATATCTTCCAAAAGGCGCCGGTGGTGTTCTGAGTTTTATCCTGAAAGCCAGCAAATCAAAAGCTGTGAAACTGGTTGAACATTTTGAGCTGGTGAGTCACCTGGCAAATGTGGGAGATGCCAAGACGCTGATAATTCAACCCTCTGCTACAACTCACTCACAGCTATCTGCCAGGGAGCAGCTGGCTGTTGGGATCGATCCGGGTCTTTTCAGGGTCTCGGTAGGAATAGAGCATATTGATGATATTATTAACGATTTTGACCAGGCGTTCAGTAAAGTATTGTAAGAGATACATTGAAGTACAATCATTCAATGAATTTTAAACCCCCTTCCCAACCTTCCCCCAAAGGGGAAGGAGTAAACAAAACCTTTTCCCCCTTGGGGGAAATAAGAAAGGGGGTAAAAAAGATAAGTGAAAAAGCAAATAATTGTGAAAAGAATATGTAAAAAGATAAAAAATATTAGATTATTTAGAAATGACACAGGAGAAATTAAGAATAGGTTTATTCGGCTACGGTTGCGTGGGACAGGGATTACATGATGTTCTGAACAGCAGCAGGGGATTCAAGGCCGATATTGTGAAAATTTGTGTTAAGGACCACACAAAAAGACGAAGGATCCCCATGACAAATTTCACTTTTGATAAGAATGATATCCTGAATGATTCTTCCATCAATCTTGTAGTTGAGTTAATTGATGATGCCGATGAAGCGTTCAATATAGTAAAAACTGCAATGCAGAAAGGGAAAAATGTCGTTACTGCCAATAAGATGATGGTTGCAAAACATTTTAAAGAGCTGGTTGATCTGCAGTCGGAATACAATGTATCACTTCTTTATGAAGCCTCAGCAGGGGCAAGCATTCCGATTATCAGAAACCTCGAAGAGTATTACGATAATGAGCTCCTATACTCTTTACGGGGAATACTGAACGGGACCACAAATTATATACTGACAAAAATGTATAATGAGGGATTGCCATATGCTGAGGCTTTGAGTGGGGCCCAGGAAAAAGGTTTTGCAGAGTCGGACCCGACACTTGATGTAGAAGGCTGGGACGCGAAGTATAAACTTTGCATAATTACAGGTCATGCCTACGGCATGTTTCTTGAACCTGAACAGGTATTCCATTATGGAATAAGTACAATATCAAAATTTGATATCCAGTATGCAAAAGAAAAAGGATTTAAGATTAAACTGGTGCCCTATGTAGGCAAGACAAATGAAAACACAATAACCAGCTTCGTCCTGCCAAGGTTCATATCATCCGACAAGTATCTCTATAATGTTGATAATGAATATAATGGAGTAATAACTGAAGCTGCATTTGCCGATAAACAATTCTTCAGCGGAAAGGGAGCCGGTGGACATGCAACGGGTAGCGCTGTTCTTTCGGATATCTCCGCCAACTCATACGGGTACAGGTATGAATATAAAAAGTTCCGTCAGGGAACCGTTTCAAAATACACCCGCAACCATAAACTTGAGGTATACTTAAGGTACAAAGACGAAAAGGATAAGGATTTATTTGGTTTTGAAGAAGTGTCGGAATACTTTAGCGGAAGATTTTATAAGTATGTAATCGGAGTGGTAAATCTTGAGAGACTTTACGCTTTAAGGGAACAACTTCGACAAATGGATGTTTTTATAGTGAACACGGGAAGAAAAATCACCCCTTAGGTTGTTAGCCCCCCTTTAGGGGGATGGGGGGCTGAAAAACGGAGGGGGGGGAATTGGGTAGTGGACAATGAGGAAGAAGTGCTAATTTTGTAATGAAAAGCCTTGTAATTTAATACATAGCAAATTGAAGAAAAAGTTAGAAGATATAATTCAACAAAAGATACTCATTCTCGATGGAGCTATGGGAACAATGATCCAGAAGCACAGGCTACAGGAAGATGACTATCGTGGTGAGATCTTTAAGGATCATCCAAAACTGCAGAAAGGGAATAATGATCTCCTTTCAATAACAAATCCCGGAATAATTAAAAGTATTCACAGGCAGTATCTCGAAGCAGGTGCTGATATTATTACGACAAATACTTTTAACTCAAACAGAATATCCATGTCGGATTATGGCATGGAGGACCATGTATATAATATGAACTTGCAGTCGGCTCATCTGGCAACTGAAGCAATCACCGAATTTGAAAATTCAAGTGAACCGCAAGAACATTACATAGCCGGAACGCTTGGCCCTACTAATCGCACTGCATCAATGTCATCGGATGTAAACGACCCGGGTGCAAGAGCAATATCTTTTGATGAACTGGCAGAAGCTTATTCCGAACAGGCACGCGGTCTCATCGATGGTGGTGTACATATCCTTCTAATCGAAACAATTTTTGATGTTCTGAACTGCAAGGCTGCATTATTTGCTATTGATACGGTATTTGAAGAAAAAGGGATAACCCTGCCGGTTATGGTATCGGGTACCATTACTGATGCCAGTGGAAGAACCCTTACCGGGCAGACTCTTGAAGCATTCGTGGTATCGGTCTCGCATTTTCCGCTTTTTAGTATAGGATTGAACTGTGCCCTCGGAGCAGAGCAGTTACGCCCATTCGTTGAGGAATTATCGTCCAGGACAGGCTTTTATGTTTCAGCTCATCCTAATGCAGGTCTGCCAAATCAATTTGGAGAATATGATCAGTCAGCCTCTTTTATGGCCTCAATAGCAGAGGATTTTATGAGAGAAGGATGGGTGAACATTATCGGAGGATGTTGCGGGACAACTCCTCAGCACATTCAGAAAATAGCGGAAGCTTCAAAACTATATAAACCAAGGGTTAGACCTGACATTAAAAAATATACACGGCTTAGCGGTCTTGAAGTACTGACAATTACACCCGAGACCAATTTTGTTAATATTGGTGAGCGCACCAATGTATCAGGCTCAATAAAATTTGCCAGGCTGATAAAAGAGGAAAAATATGATGAGGCTCTGGCTGTTGCCAGAAGCCAGGTTGACGGAGGAGCCCAGGTAATCGATATCTGTATGGATGAGGCAATGCTGGATTCGGAAAAGGCAATGGTAAAATTCGTTAATCTTATCATGGCCGAACCCGATATAGCAAAGCTGCCTCTTATGATTGATTCATCGCGATGGGACACTATTGAATCGGCTCTTAAATGCATTCAGGGGAAATCGGTGGTAAACTCAATAAGCCTTAAAGAAGGGGAGGAGATATTTCTGGAACATGCCCGGAAAGTAAGAAAGTACGGGGCAGCTGCAGTCGTTATGCTTTTTGATGAGAAGGGTCAGGCTGATACTCTGGAAAAAAGAATCAGAGTTGCTGAAAGATGCTATCATCTCCTCATCGATAAGCTTGCATTTCCACCGGAAGATATTATTTTCGATCCCAATGTACTTGCGATAGCTACCGGGATCGAAGAGCATAATAACTATGCCGTTGATTTTATTAAAACAACGGTATGGATAAAACAGAATCTTCCTTTTGCAAGGGTGAGTGGCGGAATCAGCAATCTTTCTTTTTCATTCCGCGGTACCGACAAGGTTCGTGAAGCGATACATTCGGTTTTCCTGTTCCATGCCATTAACGCCGGACTCGATATGGGGATTGTTAATCCCGGTATGCTGCAGGTGTACTCAGAAATACAACCTGATCTTCTTCACCTTGTGGAAGATGTTGTACTTAACCGTAGAAAAGACTCTACAGAAAGACTTGTGAAATTTGCTGAAGGTATTAAGAATGAGGGGAAAAAGGTGGAAGTGGAAGACGCATGGCGCCAGCTTCAGGTTATTGAGCGAATAAAACATTCGCTTATAAGGGGTTTAGATGAATTTATTGACCAGGATGTAGAAGAAGCACGTCCTCTCTTCAGCAGATCGATTGAATTAATCGAAGGCCCTCTAATGGGAGGAATGAACGAGGTTGGTAATCTTTTCGGATCGGGAAAGATGTTCCTTCCACAGGTTGTAAAAAGTGCCAGGGTAATGAAAAAAGCTGTAGCGAAACTTGCACCATATATAGAGAAAGAGAGCGAAGGTCAGGAGAAACAAACTGCAGGGAAGGTCTTGATGGCAACTGTCAAAGGAGACGTTCATGATATCGGAAAGAATATAGTTGGTGTTGTACTCTCATGTAATAACTATGAGATAATTGACCTTGGGGTAATGGTACCCGCTGAAAAGATAATTGACACAGCCATAAATGAGAAAGTTGATATCATAGGTCTTAGCGGATTAATAACCCCTTCTCTTGAAGAAATGGTTCATGTTGCCTCTGAAATGGAAAGGAGAAAAATAACCCTTCCCCTGCTTATTGGTGGTGCTACAACTTCAGAGATCCATGCTGCTGTAAAGGTTGCACCTGCATATTCAGGTTCTGTTATTCACGTTAAGGATGCGTCCAAGGCAGCTGGTGTCATCTCATCACTGCTCTCAAAAGATAACAGCGCATATGTGTCGTCTGTAAAAGCAAAGTATAAAAAAATGAGGGAAGATCACAATTCCCATAAGGTTGACAGGACTCTGCTTTCAATAGCAGAAGCAAGGGCTAATAAATATATTACTGACTGGCAAACTATTAAGCTTTTCGAACCGGAAAAGCCCGGAATTCATGTTTTGCACGATATAGATCTAAATGAACTTTCTGGTTACATTGACTGGACTTTCTTTTTCTATGCATGGAAATTATCGGGTAAATACCCGGCTATTTTCAGCGATCCTGTTAAAGGTGTTGAAGCAAAGAAATTATTTGACGATGCACAGATGTACTTGAAGAAAATAGTTGAACAGAAGCTTCTTACAGCAAGAGCTGTTTTTGGATTATTTCCTGCAGTTTCGGATGGGGATGATGTTAAGGTTTTTTCAGGGAAAAGCAAAAAGAAGCCAGAGTTTGTTTTCAGATTTTTAAGGAACCAGGAACCTAAAGAAAAAGGAGTGCCGAATCTCTCACTTTCCGATTATATTGCTCCGGAAAGTTCGGGATTAACTGATAGTATAGGGGCTTTCGTAGTCACAGCAGCTATTGATAATGAGGCTTTTGCAAAATACAAGGATGATGATTATGCCACAATTATGATCAGGATCCTGAGCGACCGTCTTGCTGAGGCAGCTGCTGAATGGCTTCATGAAAAAATCAGGAAAGAATACTGGGGATATGCAAAGAACGAGAATTTGCCGGTTGATGAATTGCTAAAACTAAAATACAAAGGTATCAGACCTGCACCCGGTTACCCCGCTTGTCCGGATCATACGGAAAAACAGGTTATCTTTGATCTTCTGGGAGCAGAAAAAGTGATAGGTGCGGGGCTCACCGAAAACTTTGCTATGGTACCACCTGCTTCGGTAAGCGGATATCTATTTTCACATCCCGGATCGACCTATTTTAATATCGGGAAGATAGCTCCTGATCAGTTGAAAGATTATGCAAAAAGAAAGAATTTTACTAACGACGAGGCCGCAAAATGGCTCTCTCCAAATTTATGATATCACTCTGAGATGACTGTAATTGAAAAGATTAATAACGCAAAAAAACCATTATTTACATTTGAGCTCCTTCCCCCTCTTAAAGGGCATAGTATCGAACGAACCTATGCAGCCATCGACAGGCTGATGGAGTACGAACCGGCATATATTAACTTCACCTCTCACAGGAATGAAACAATTCTTAGGGAACGTCCTGATGGTCTTCTTGAGAAGAGGGTGGTCCGTCTTCGTCCCGGAACGTTTGCTCTTGCTGCTGCTGTAAAGTACAAGTATAACATACTAGTGGTACCCCATGTTCTTTGCGGTGGCTTTACAAAGGAAGAAACAGAAAATGTACTCATTGAGATGAGGTTTCTGGGCATTGATGATGTTCTTGCATTGCGTGGTGACCCGCAGAAAGGAAGCCGTACATTCATTCCTGAGAAAAATGGTCATGCCCATACTGTTGAACTTATCCGGCAGATTGTTGACATGAATAAGGGAAAATATCTTGAAGATAATCTTGAAAATGCCGATCCCACCAATTTTTGCATAGGGGTGGCAGGCTATCCCGAGAAACACTTTGAGGCGGCAAACAGGCATGTAGATATGGAGAATCTGAAACGAAAGGTAGATGCAGGAGCCAGTTATATTGTAACCCAGATGTTTTTTGATAATAATAAGTTCTGCCGGTTCATGGATGAGACAAGAAATATAGGCATAAACGTTCCTATAATACCGGGCATTAAACCGATCTCTGCCCTTAACGATATTAAGTTACTTCCTCAGACTTTTCATATTGATCTGCCTAATGATCTTTTCTCAGCGGTACAAAAATGCAAGAGCGACAGTGAAGCACGGGAAGTTGGTATAGAATGGGCTATTATGCAGTCGAAAGAACTAATAAAGCTGGGTGCGCCGGGGCTGCATTATTACACGCTGGGGCGATCGGATAATATCGCCAGGATAGTTAAGGCATCATTTTAAAGTACTTGCACCCGGCCCCTTAATTTTTGCCCCCCTGCCCCCCTAAAGGGGGGTTAATTTTCTATTTTTTCTTAAATCTTCCTGATATGACGGAATTAGCCCACCTTTAGGGGGGATGGGGGGTCGAAAACAATGGGCATGAGGCAAAATTACAAGCCGAAGTCTCGTCTTTTATAATTTAAACGCCTTTTTTATCTTATCTACATAATCGAGTTTTTCCCAGGCAAAGAATTCGACCTTTTTCTGATATGACTTTTTACCATTTCCGTTCAGGCCTTTAGGCTTGCTTCCCGGTACTTCATAATAAACTTCCACATTTTTTGAATAGCTGTCACGTCCGAAATGTCCGTACGATGCTGTTGGGAGAAATACCGGATTTTTAAGGCCAAACCGCTGGACGATTGAATAGGGGCGCATGTCGAAGAGCTTGTTGACTGTCTGTGCAATCTCTCCATCATGTAAGACATTACCTTTCTTATCTTTTACCTTTGCAGTACCGTACGTATTTACGTAGAGACCCACAGGTTGAGCTACACCAATTGCATAAGCTACCTGTATTAAAACCTGGTCGCAAACGCCGGCAGCCACCATGTTTTTGGCGATATGCCTTGCCGCATATGCAGCCGATCTGTCAACTTTTGAAGAATCCTTGCCTGAAAATGCACCTCCTCCATGAGCACCATGTCCTCCATAAGTATCAACTATAATTTTACGGCCCGTAAGACCGGTATCTCCGTGAGGGCCTCCGATAACAAATTTACCTGTTGGATTTACAAGAAGCTTAAAATCGCTGTTAAACAGTTTTTGGATCCTGGATGGAAGTGTTTTTTTAACTCTCGGAATAAGGATCTTCTCAAGATCTTCCCCTATCTTTTTCTGCATGGCTTTTTCTGCTGCCAGTTCAGCTTTGTGTGATTTGTCTTTTGGCAGAACAAATTCGTCATGCTGGGTACTGATAACAATTGTGTCGATGCGAAGAGGTATGTTATTGTCATCATATTCAACTGTAACCTGCGATTTACTGTCGGGTCTGAGATATTTCATCAGTTTACCTTCATGTCGTACAGCTGCCAGTTCCTGCAGAAGCCTGTGAGCCAGTTCAATGGTAAGTGGCATATAGTTATCCATTTCACGGCAGGCATATCCAAACATCATTCCCTGATCGCCTGCTCCCTGTTCTTCAGGCCTGTCTCTTACCACACCCTGATTTATATCGCTAGACTGTTCATGAATTGTTGAAATGACACCACAGGAGTCACAATCGAAACGGTATTCAGCTTTTGTATATCCGATATTACGGATTACGCCTCTTGCGCTCTCCTGGTGATCAACCCATCCTGTTGTGCGGACTTCACCCCCACAAACAACAAGTCCGGTTGTTACAAAAGTTTCGCAGGCAACCTTTGATTCAGGATCCCAGCGAAGAAACTCATCCAGTAAAGAATCTGATATCTGATCGGCTACCTTATCGGGGTGGCCTTCTGAAACTGATTCGGAAGTAAATAAATATCCCATAATTCAAATATTAAGTTATCAATTATAAATAATCAAAAGTTCGAAGTGCCTAAAGTGTCTAAAGTGTCTAAAGTTCCAGAAATGAATTATGTCCTTTTAGTACTCTAGGCACTCTAGGCACTCTAGGCACTTTAAGTACTTTAAGTACTCTTTTGCCGGGAAGACTGGTTGATTGTAAAATAGGAATTATCCGCGGTTTAGCATTTTTTTCCTGTGGTTGCAATCAGCACAAATCTTTCCACTAATATATTACGGTACAAAGCAACAAAAAAAAATGGGGATCAGGAAATTTTTGAAGCAATATTTGCCCCTATTCCTCCTAATTTCAACTCCCCAACCCAATAGCCGTCAACTTTATCTTCAGGGATGAATGAGAAACTGCATAAATAAGTTTCCCCCCGCTTCGGCGGGGGGAAACTTATCAGACATAAAATCATTAACCATTGGTAAGTTGTCTGAAGACATCTTCAAGATTACTCTCCTGTTTTGTCAGGGATAAAACTGTAAGATTATTTTTAACTGCAAAATTGAAAATAAAGGGTCTGATGTCTTCTTCCCCATAAGCTTCGATAATCCATATATTGTTCCGGGTTTTTTTCACATTCTTCACATTGGGTATTTCAGCCAGTGAAGAAGAGGGTGTATCCTTGTCGAACTCGACCTGAATTATTTGTTTGGAGTGCTTAATTGTAGTATATATTTTACTCTTTAATTCATCGGCTACAATTATACCATTATCAATTATTATTACCCTGTCGCAGATTGCTTCGACCTCCTGCATAATATGTGTCGAAAGCATTACTGTCTTTTCTTTTCCAGCCTGCTTGATCAGATTGCGTATCTCAACGATCTGATTAGGATCGAGACCTGTGGTAGCCTCATCGAGTATCAGTACTGAAGGGTTGTGAATAAGAGCCTGGGCCAGCCCGACTCTTTGTCGATACCCTTTTGAAAGTGATCCGATCTTTTTTTTCTGTTCAGATACAAGCCCGGTTAATTCGATAATATTATCGATCTGCCTTTTCTTTGATGACCCTGCATTATAGATTGAAGCTACAAAACCAAGATATTCCCTGATATACATTTCGGGATACAAAGGGTTATTCTCAGGAAGATAGCCTATCTGCTTTTTGATTTCAGGATTTCCATCTTCGACCGCGAGATTATTAACTGTTATTTGTCCCTCTGATGCAGGGATGAAACCGGTAATAATCTTCATCATAGTGGATTTGCCGGCACCGTTAGGGCCAAGAAATCCTACTATTTCACCGGTCTTTACTTCGAACGAGACATTATCGAGTGCTTTCTGTCCGCCATAAAATTTTGTAACGCCATGAACTGAAATGGACATAATGAGGATATTTTTTTTTCATTATCTCGTGCAAAGATAATGTACTGCGAACTTCTATGATCCCCAGCCACCCATAAATTGGCCAACATTGGCAAACGAAGCTATAGGATTCACACAACAGACAGGTATCTTGGAACTGTTAGCTATAATTTGTTGCTCGGAAGCTCCAACAATATAATCTGCAAAAGTGATATTCTTGGTAGTTACAATAAGGATCAGATCAGCATTGATCTTCTGTGCGAAATCGATAGTTTGTTCTGCGATATTACCTTTTGGCATATCGTGTATCTCATAATCTATATTATTTTGTATGAGGTATTTGATAGCAAAATTTAAATTAATCTTTGTCTTTTTCAATATGTTCTTATCGAGACTTACAGAAACAACCATATGGACCTTTGAATCAAAATATTTCCCCATAAAAATTGCCATTTTTATCTTCTCCTTATTTTCACCCCTGAAATCGACAGGGAAGACAATATTATGATATCTCTCCTGATCGGCCGGAGGGTCCTGCACGACTATAAACGGGATCTTCGATTTAACAATAACTTTTAATGCCCAGCTTCCTGTAAGCTTTTGCATTCCTTTCATCCCGTGAGTTCCCATTACAACCAGACTGGCTTCTTTCTCATTTGCGTAATCAGCAATTGCGGAGAAAATACTTCCTTTAGAAATATGATAGATGATTGGGATATTATATTTTATGCCATTCTCTTCAACCAAAAGTTTCAGATGTTTGGTTTTTTCTGCATAAGCTTTCGGACTTATGCCACTTTCTACAATGTGTAAAAGGCATATATCACTGCCTACCATACGGCCAATCTTAACAGCATGGGCCAATGCATGTCCGGCAACCTGAGAAAAATCCCATGGTACAATTATAAGTTTCTTATGTTCTTCCATAGCTTCTGATTCTTTTCAATTATATATCCAAAGTTATTCAGATTTTGCCAATATTCAAATCAATATGCTACTGTGAGGATCTTTCTTCTTAATGTTCCTTATTAAAAACTTAAACCTCAGTAAAAAAATTATTGATTTTCTTCGTTTACCCCGACCCAGGGGGAGCGAGAAAATCAATTTTCTGCCGCTTAGGCGGCATGGGGTAAAAAAATTGATTTTCAAGCAACAATACTGATTCCTAAAATCAATCCTTTTTGGTTATAAGAAAGGATTTATATTATAACTACTATTATAGGGTAAATATTATCAGTCGCAGTCAAATAAACTAAAAAGGGAGTATTCAGTGCACAAAAATAGTGCCATAAAGAATAAAATGCGATCAGACCTGCCTTACCGGTCAACATTTTATTATTTTTGCAAATCGGTTTTTGATATTAAACGAATATGATGAAAAGGATTAAAATAAAAAAATTGTTGTCGGCCCCTGCGATAGGTTCCGAGGTTTTGGTGAAAGGATGGGTAAGAACCAAACGAGGAAACAAAAACATACTCTTTATTGCTCTGAATGACGGTTCGACAATAAATAATATCCAGGTTGTTGTTGAGGTAGCATTATTTGATGAAAATCTTCTGAAAGACATTTCTACAGGGGCCTGTCTGGCTATTACAGGTAAGCTCATTGAGTCACAGGGACAGGGTCAGAATATCGAAATAGGTGCAACTGCTATTGAACTTTATGGGAAAAGTGATGCAGAGACGTACCCTCTGCAAAAGAAAGGACATTCAATGGAATTTCTCAGAGAGAACGCGCATCTCCGTTTTAGGACAAATACCTTTGGTGCTGTCTTCAGAATACGGCATGCGATGGCTTTCGCAATTCACAAGTACTTTAACGATAAAGGATTCTTTTATCTGCATACCCCGATTATTACGAGTAGCGATGCTGAAGGCGCGGGGGAGATGTTCCAGGTCACGACAATGGATCTGAAGAACATGCCAAGAAAAGATGATGGTTCGGTTGATTTCAGCAGTGATTTTTTCGGAAAACAGACGAACCTTACTGTCTCCGGCCAGCTTGAAGGAGAGCTTGGTGCTCTCTCCCTGGGTGAAATTTACACATTCGGCCCGACTTTCAGAGCAGAAAACTCAAATACCCCAAGGCATCTTGCTGAGTTCTGGATGATTGAACCGGAAATGGCATTCTACGATCTGACTGATAATATGGACCTGGCAGAAGATTTTGTTAAATACCTTATAAGATATGCTCTTGAAAATTGCCTTGAAGACCTTGAATTTCTCAACAGTATGATTGACAAGGCGCTACTTGAAAGACTGAGATTTGTACTTGATAATGAGTTTGTCAGAATAACATATACTGAAGCAGTTTCAATTCTCACCTCTTCAGGAAAAAAATGGGAATATCAGGTTGGCTGGGGCCGCGATCTGCAGGCTGAACATGAAAGATATCTGGTTGAAGAGCATTTCAAACGGCCTGTGATCCTGACAGATTATCCAAAAGAGATAAAAGCCTTTTATATGAAACAGAATGACGATGGAAAAACCGTCAGAGCTATGGATGTTCTGTTCCCGGGAATAGGTGAAATTATCGGAGGATCTCAGAGAGAAGAACAATATACCAGCCTGCTTACCCGTATTAAAGAATTGAAACTAAAGGAAAAAGACTTCTGGTGGTACCTTGAAACAAGAAAATTTGGTTCAGCGCCTCACAGCGGGTTTGGTCTTGGGTTTGAGAGACTGATATTGTTTGTTACAGGAATGTCAAATATCCGTGATGTGATACCATTCCCAAGAACACCAAAGAATGCTGAATTCTAAAAGATCTTTTTCCACTGCATTATTTTGAGAATAAGAACATGTTAAAGCAAAGGTTACAGCAGAAGTTGCTTCAGAAACTTTCACCTCAGCAGATCCAGATGATCAAACTGCTGGAGGTTCCTACTTTGCAGATAGAACAGCGTATAAAAAAAGAACTCGAGGAAAATCCGGCTCTTGAGGAAGGTTCTGAGGAAGAAGAAAACCCTTCCGAATCAGAAGAAGATCAGTTCGAGGAGAAGGATAAAGATGAGGAAGAATTCACACTCGACGATTATATTGAGGAGGATGAAATTCCCGATTATCGTCTTCAGGCAAAAAACTATAGTAAAGATGAAGAAAAAAGAACGGAGATTCCTTTTTCAGTCGGATTTTCATTTCATGAGCATCTGGAATCGCAGCTCGGACTTAGGGATCTTACCGATAAACAGAAAATTCTTGGAGAATACATCCTTGGGAATATCGATGAAGACGGATACCTGAGACGAGAACTGATAAATATTGTTGATGATCTTGCTTTCCTTCAGAATGTAGAAACTACAGAAAGTGAACTCGAAGAAGTTCTAAGTATAATTCAGGACCTTGAACCGGCAGGTGTTGGTGCAAGAACCCTTAGGGAATGCCTGTTGCTTCAGCTGGAAAAACGCGACAAAACGCAACCCTCCCTGAAGCTTGCATATACGATTCTCGATTTATATTTTGATGAATTCACAAAAAGACATTACGATAAGATTTTAACACGGCTCAATATCACGGAACAGGAACTTAAATCAGCTATTGAGGAAATATTGAGACTTAATCCCAAACCGGGTGGCGTATATAGCGATCCGTTTAATAAGACATCTCAACCGATAATCCCTGATTTTATTCTGGAACTTTCTGAAGACGGATTCGATCTTCATCTTAACTCAAGAAATCAACCTGAACTAAGATTAAGTTCCGCGTATAGCGAGATGCTTCATTCGTACAGCAAAGACAAAAGTCAGAAGAAAGAGATGAAAGAGGCCGTTCTGTTCGTAAAGCAGAAAATCGATTCAGCCCGATGGTTCATGGATGCCATCAAGCAGCGACAGAACACCCTGCTTCTTACTATGAATGCGATTCTTGAATACCAGCAGGAATACTTCATAGACGGGGATGAGACAAAATTAAAACCAATGATCCTGAAAGATGTCGCTGAGATGACCGGACTTGACATTTCAACCGTATCAAGGGTTGCCAACAGTAAATTTGTGCAGACACATTTTGGGATATTCCCTCTGAAGTTTTTCTTTTCGGAAGGACTTCAGACAGATAGCGGAGAAGAAGTATCAACTAGAGAGATAAAACGGATATTACAGGATTGCATCGAAAATGAACAAAAACGAAAGCCATTGACAGATGAGAGTCTCACTGATATCCTCCAGAAAAAAGGGTATCAGATCGCCCGACGGACAGTTGCCAAATACCGAGAACAACTTAATATACCGGTTGCAAGACTCAGAAGGGAAATTTAATTTGCAAAAGGCGATATTCGGGATATGTTGAAAATGAAAATAAAAGTCAAATCTTTCCTTTGTGTTACTTTGTGCAATCCTTTGTGCCCTTTGTGGTTAATTGAATTATTTTTTACCGCAAAGATCACGAAGGAAGACACGAAGGTTCACAAAGGATTGATTAACATTGCGAGAATTGTGCTAGTATACTAAAAAAATATTGTTATTGCATTAAAATAATTAGTTCTGAATGACAAACGACCCTAAAGATTTCTTTAATACTCTGGCAAAAATAGTTACTGTCATTTTTCATCCGTTGCTGATGCCTGTCTATGGTATGGTAATCATTTTATCAGGACCAACTCTGTATGGATACCTGCCATTTACAGTGAAGAAATTGATAATTCTAATTATGCTGGTAAATAATGTATTATTACCGCTGTCACTGTTGCCTTTTTTCATTCGTATGAATATCATCAGCTCCTGGACAATCAGCGAAAGGAAAGAAAGAAAAATTCCGCTTGCAATAACAACATTACTTTATTGTACTACATCATTTATATTTTTCAGGTTCCCCATTCCTTTCTTTCTGAAAACTTTTATTTATGCTTCAGCTTTTCTATCGCTGCTGGTTACTTTGCTCAATTTCAGGTGGAAGATATCAATTCATTCTGTTGGTGTTGGTGCCATTGTTGCTCTCGTTATAATTCTGTCTTTAAAAATGTACACACCATTAACAGGGTACCTGATTTCCTCAGTAATCGCCGGAGGATTGGTCCTCTCTTCGCGATTGAAGCTTAATTATCATAATCCTTATCAGGTGTGGTCCGGATTTTTTACAGGATTTGCCGGTCTAGCAGTTGTTATGATATTTTTCTAACAGTTCTTCCAATGCTTTAGTTAACAGGATGCTGCTTTGTGCAACTATTCCGGCAGGCCAGCCTGGTTTGTCGGAAATGAGGGGAATTCCTGCTTTCAAATCAAGCTGCGAAACGGTATAAAACCACTTCTTTTCTGACAGGTATTCGGCAAGGTATTCCTGTTCTGTCTGGCCCGGGGTAGGAATAAGCAATGCCGGGCAGTTCAGACTTATGAGCTCCATAATTGTAGTATAACCCGACCGGGAGATGATATAATTGCTGCTTTTTATAATAATTTTCATCAGTGGGGCAGGAAGATGATTATATAAGATAATATTCCCGTTCTTCAAAATACCGTCACCTTTTCCGGGTTTCCCCGCAAACATAACTGTCATAGGTTTTACATCTTTTAACAGAGCTGTAAGCTTCGTTTTAAGTATTTCCTTTTGTGGTTCCGGACCTGAAAGAATAACAGTATTATGTGGAAATTCTGCCGGATTCTCATCTGCGTTCTGATCAGGGAAATCAAATCTCGATAAGATCCCGATATACCTCAAATTATCAGGAAGTTTGATATTGTGCGATAACCGGCCGGAAAGATTCAGATCGCCCGGCAAATCAGGAACAAAACAAAGTGTATACTTTTTAATAATTATCCTGTGTAATAATACACCAATGGGTTCAAGGAATCTCAGGGGCCCGGGAAAAGGAATCAAAGGCATGTGAGTCACATATACTGATGTTATTTTCCTGTTCCATAGTCCGAACCGGTTATCGCTGATAACCACATCAATAGCATTTTCCCTTATAATTCTTCCTAATCTGTAGTGCTCTGCTGTTATATGATACAACAACAATGGGATTTTAAAAAGCAAATAGAGGTATTGAGGAAGGAATCGGGAATACCCCGGTTTAAATCCCGGGAAGTTGATAAATTCCAATCCTGGCAATTCCTTCCGGAACAGTGATAAATGTTCTTCTCCGGAACCAATAATAATATTGTTATTCATCTCCCGTAATTTCCTTGCCAGAGGGATCATCCGGGCGGCATGACCTAATCCCCATTCAAGGGGACAGATAAGTATATTTAAGGTTTTATTCAATCTTAACCCGAAACCTGTGTTCTGATGCCCATCGATTCTACCAACCCGGCTATTACCTTCAGATCTTTTACCGGGACTTTAGTCAGTTGTCCTTCAGCAGGGGTATCCCTGGAAATTGTATAGATCATCACTTCCGAAGGTTTTATTTTTTCAATTGCCCTGAGCCATGCGTTGACTTCTGCAGGAGTTGTATTATCAATTATTTTTCCGTTGTATTTCCCTCGCAGAAAGAGTGTCTGAATGATAACCTTACCATTTAATTGAGTGAGTTCATCGATAAGTTCTTCAATATTAAAACGTACTCTTGGCTGGTTATGGATTTTAATAGTGGCCTCAAATGCAGAGTCAAGTTTAAGGATGTTCATATCGACTTTTAACAAAGCAGCTTTTACAAGAGGGTTTCCCAATGTTGTAGCATTTGAAAGTACTGCGATTTTACTCTTAGGGAAGTATTTATCCCTTAATGAAATACTGTCGTCGATTATTCCTGCGAAATCGTGATGAAGAGTGGGTTCTCCGTTACCGGCATATGTTATTACGTCAATTGCCTGCTTCCTTCTTTTCAATTCTTTGAGTTTGCTTTCAAGAGCATCATAAACTTCTTCACGGCCAGGGAGATGGCTGACAGCTTTTTCAATATCTCTTGTCCAGCCACACTCACAGTAAATACAATTGAAATTGCAGATTTTTTTTTGGGTGGGCAACAGATTTATTCCAAGTGAAACACCAAGTCGACGGCTTTTAACCGGCCCGAATATTATTTCATCAAAAAGAAATGTGGCCATCAATCGATTACTTTTAGCGGGAACAAAATTAGCATAAATTTTGTTGCCCCCCAACCCCCGAATAACCGTCTACCTAAGGAGTTAAATAGAGCAAAATAGTGAGAGAGGTTAATGCAAAACAGAATGTAAAGCACTGAATATATGCCTGATACATTTCCTCCCGCCTAAGCGGGAGGTGGCCGGACTACTTTTTAACTATGATACAAATTCTGATACCGGCCAGGGTGGTTGATTGTTGCGGATTTCCATAATGCTCAATTTCCATAACTCAGCCTCAGTAGGAGTGGACTTGTTCCTTAGAGATGATCTAAAGAATTTAAGGCTTTTTCTGTTAAAGAGGTTCTGGTTTTTCATGTCAATACAGGCAAGAAGAAATCAATGAATCAACCACCCCGGTCGGGAAATAAAGTACTGTATATATAAGATAATCAATCGTCCCGACCACCCCCCGCTTCGGCGGGGGGAAAGCTTTTTATGCAGTTTTTCATTCATCCCCAAAGCTTAAGTTGATGGCTATTGGGCAGGGGGGCAAAAAACAGGAATAGAATGAGCCATTCAGGGGGCAAAAAATATAAAGGAATATAAGTACAAACTAAATCAGTCTCGTGACAAAACTCTCAGGAAGCAACTTCATGTTTATAAGGTCAACATTATGCAGAAGCAGAAGTCCGGGATTTTTACCGGGTTCTATCTTTCCAAACCGGTCCTCTTCTCCCAGAGCCCTGGCACCATTTGACGTTGCCCAGAATATGAGATCTTCAATCGGGATTCCCGGAAAGTTAAACTGGAGTGTTTTAAGTTCTTCAAGGATACTGAGATCTTTGTTCGAGGCAAGGCTGTCGCTTCCGATTACAATCTCACAACCTTCTTCAATCAGCATATTTACAGGAGGGAGTTCGCTTTCAATATAAGTATTTGAATTTGGACAAAGGCACCAGAACAGATTCTTCCTTTTTTTTAATTTTTTTACAATGTTTCTGTCCGCAAAAGTGTTATGGACGAGTATCAGATTTCCGGATTTCGTTATCTCATGCAAAACAGCATCAGAATGGCTTTTAACCGTTTCCAGTTTTGAAGTGACCAATCCGGACAGTATATATGAGGAGATCAATGGACCTGAATGACATTCAAGGAAGGTAACTTCCCCGACGCTCTCCATAAAATGAATGGAAGTTATCCTGTTAGTTAAACTTTTATTTTTGAGAAGCCGGAAAAGGGTCAGCGATAAAGAATATACCGAATGTGGAACAAGCGAAAACATAAGATCCATTTTCTCAGCTTTTTCCGCCACTTCTGTTATCTCATCCATTCGTCTTCCGGCTTTTTCCCGATCGAGACCAAAGACCTCAAGAAGGTTTATATACCTTATCTTGCTCTCTTGTTTAATGCTGAATGAAACTGATGTGTTACAGATATCTGCACATAAAACTATTCCTTCTCTGTACATTTTATTATCAGCAACAATCATGGAATGAACTATATTCTCTTTGTCATTATCCCTGGTATTTCTGATTTTTTCAATGAAACCACCAAGCCCTTTCCCTTCGGAGATCTTACCTTTCAGGTGCGAAAGTTCGAGATGACAATGACAATTGACAAATCCGGGAATTATAATGCCATTATAAAATTCAGTGGAATGCTTTTCTTTCAGATCTCCTGCCGTTTCTTCAATACTTACTATTGTTCCGTCATCTTCAGTGGTCACCACTGCTCTTTTAAGCAAAGGGCCGGCGTTTGTAATAACATATTGGGCGGCTAACCGTTTCATACTTCCGCTGAACTAAATGCCAGAGAGATATTCTCAATTATGGCATGTTTCTTCAGACTGAAAGAAAGATTATCAAAATCATAGAGCCAGCCTCTTAAGTGATAAGTTGTTCTCTCAGGGACACGTATTGACAGTATGTATGTATGTGGCCGGCCATCTTTTATATAATCAACTGTTTTTACATATCGTCTTTTCCCGGTTTCTAAGCTGTCGGGATTGCATGAGAATAAGGTTGGTCGGGGTTTGAACGACTGATCGTCAGGGAAAACCGAGACAGTAAATGTAAGTGAGTAGACGCCTGGCCTATTAGCGATTATATCAAACATCGTTGAGTCGTTACCTGAAAGAGAAGGGAATGAATAAAACTCTTTTCCTGACCAGAGATTCTTAAAATGTGATCTTATATTTATAAAATCACTATCGATCCGCGATTCGTCCTCACTTAAGATTCCGAGAACCTGGTCGTATATCTTAGTCAGTTTTTTGGAATTCTCAATAAAATAGTACTTCATCGTTCTATCCATTTCTTCTTTAGAATAGCCATGTTTTTCAACAACCAGATCGTAGTAATTTATTGAGTCATGAGAAGAATGTGAGTAGCCTACTTTTGGTAGAATCTGTAGTCCGTCAGCAATATGGATATCAGTTAGAATAGAAACCAGTTCATTTTCAGGAATCAGATTCTTTTTATCCAGTCTGTTCTTTCTTCCGGAACAGGATCCGTTCAACAAAGAAATAAAGATCAATATGAGAAAAGCAAACCTGATCATAGTGTTTTTTTATTAAGGGTCTTTCTCATTTAGCTTTTGTATGGAAGCATATTCAGTAAATATAATAATTGATTTTCAAACGTTTTTATTGAGGTATTTTTTTGTCAGAAACCTTACAGGATACCATGCGGCCCAGTATCCGATTAAAAGTACAGTTCCGGGAACAATAATAAAATCTTTTATCTTTAATACAACCGGGTATGAATCCATGATAAGAGACTCGCTATGAAGTTTTACAAGTCCATATGTTTGTTGCAGCCAGCAGATCAAAAAGCCAAGAATCATTCCCGAAAATGCTCCTATAATTGAAATCAGCCATCCTTCAAATATAAAAATCTTCCGGATCAGATTATTATCTGCTCCCAGGCTCTTAAGTATTTCAATATCGCGCTCTTTTTCTATTATCAGCATTGTCAGCGAACCAATTATATTGAACGATGCAATTATCAGGATGAGTGTAAGGATGAAGAAGATGGCCAGTCTTTCTGATCGCATTACCTTATAAAAGATTGCCTGTTGCTCATCGTGGTTCTGAACAACAAAATCCTTTCCATAGATTTTTTTTATATCTCTCTGAACGGCCAGGTGATCGGCATTATTAGCGAATTTGATCTCGATAGTGCTCACCCCTTTTTCAGTTTCAGTGAGTTCCCTTGCGAAATCTAGCGGAACATATACATATTTTGAATCGAATTCTTTCTCAACCTGAAAAATTCCGGAAGGGAAAATGAACTTATGATTTAACGAATTCTCGGCATTGATGTTGATACTTCCTGTTTTCTTTGGGTAGATTATTTCTAATGGGGTGATGAAGGTTACCCTGATTCCAAGATGTGTGGCGACTCCTAATCCCGGGACAGCATATGGACGACCTTTATCATTTTTCAGTACGAATTCACCTTCCCACATTGAACTGTCGATATTTGAAACCATGGAGTAATTGTCATCTATTCCTTTAATTGTGGCAATATATTGCCTTGAACCATATTTCAGGAGTGCATTGTCTTCAATAGTCAGGGAATAACAGGAGAGCCCTTCAACTTTTGCGAGAAGTTTCAGACGTGCGGTGTCGGGAATAAATGTTTTCCCTGCAGCAGCAGTAATTTTAATATCCGGATCAAAGGTATTAAAGATAGCACTAACCATTGTCTCAAGCCCGTTAAATACCGACAGAATAATAATAAGCGCCATTGTGCCAACCGCAACCCCGGCGACAGAAACTGCTGAAATAATATTGATTGCATTCCGCGATTTTTTTGCGAAGAGATACCTTTTTGCTATGTATATGGAGAGTTTCACTTTTCCAGCTTTCTTGCAGTTACCAGTAACCCGGTTCCGGTCTTATGAATTAAACAGAGATCAAAAATGTTAAGAATTATTGAAACCGGGAAGAAAATCAGATAGTAAAAAGGGAGAAGAATAAAAAAGAGATACGAAATATTAAGCATCCTTACAGGATATTTCATGGACAGTCGCCATGAGATATCCCCGGGTTTTCCGTACGTATAATTAGCTTCAATATTCCCGAAACCCGCCTGAGAAAGCTTTTCTGTTATATCTTTAATACTGTACCCGTCTCTTACATGTTCGTCAATGAACGATTCCTCCTTGTCGCTGTGAACATCGGAGCCCCCTTTGTCTGAGGGAGTAGATATCAGTAATATGCCATTGGTTTTCAGCGATTTGTAGAAATTATTAAATACCAGTGTGTCTTCTTCAATATGCTCCATTACATCAACTGACAGGATGATGTCAAAACTATCAATCTCAGTAAATGTTGTTAAATTAAATGTCTGGAATAAGACCCTGTCTGACAGACCGGATTTTTCAAAAAACCTGTTACAGTCATTTACCTGTTCATTATTGATATCGATGGCTTTTATCTTCCACCGGCTGTTCATTTTGCTCATCCTCCATGTATACTGGCCAAAACCCGAACCGGCATCAAGAACCGATGCCTCAGCAGGGAATTGTTTTACGATTTTACGTAAAGCTTTCCTGACATGCCAGGTACGCAGAAGGAGAAGGTCAAGAAGAAAGTACAGAGTCTTTCTACTAAACAAAGACCCGGAGAAAAACCTGCCAAGCGATCTTTTAATAGGTTCGTACTGCATATATGTCAGGATTTCAGCAACTTGTCTATTTTGTCGATATAATCAAGACTATCATCAATATGGAAGGCGATATCAGGTACTATCCGGAGCTGAGATCTGACTTTTTGTCCAAGGTCAAATCTGATCTTGGATGTATGCTCTTCTATTGAATGAAGAATATCAACCTGGTTTGTGGCCGGGAAGATACTTATATAGACTTTGGCAAAAGAGAGATCGGGACTGACTCTGACCCTGGTTATTGAAACCAATTTACCATGGGCAAATTCGTTCCCCCTCTTAAGAAAGATGTCGGCCAGTTCTTTCTGAATTAAGCGTGATACTTTTTTCTGTCTTGTCGATTCCATGGCCAGTTTTAATTTAATCGGGCAAAGGTAGTAAAAAAGGCACAACGGTGCAACGGCACAACGGCGCAATGGTATGCTGATTAATAGATTCAATGGGATTTACCTTTGCGCCTTTAAGCCTTTGCGCCTTTGCGCCTTTTTATTAGCTTTGCGATGAACTTTATCAAAGAATGAAATGGACACAGTTGTAAGCGGCATCAGATCGACAGGAAATCTGCATCTGGGAAATTATTTCGGAGCAATAAAGAACTTTCTTAAAATGCAGAAAGAGAATAATTGTTATTTCTTCATAGCAGATTATCATGCACTTACAACTCATCCCAAACCTGAAGATCTTCATGGAAATATCAAACAGGTTCTGGCAGAATATCTGGCATGCGGTATTGACCCGGAAATTGCAACCGTCTTCATTCAGAGTGATGTTCCGGAAGTCTCTGAACTATATCTTTTGCTGAACATGAACGCTTATGTCGGTGAACTTGAAAGGACTGCTTCATTCAAGGAGAAGATCAGGAAACAACCTGATAATATCAATGCAGGCATTGTTAACCTATCCGGTACTTATGGCTGCAGATATTATAATTCATAAAGCAAATAAAGTACCCGTAGGAAAAGACCAGGAGCAACATCTTGAAATGACACGTAGATTTGCCAGACGGTTTAATATGATGTATGAGGTTAATTATTTCCCTGAACCTGATGCATATAACTTTGGACAGCAGCTCGTTAAAATACCAGGACTTGATGGTACCGGTAAAATGGGCAAAAGTGAAGGGAACGGGGTATTTCTTTCAGATACTCCGCAGGAAATAAAGAAAAAAGTTATGAGAGCTGTAACAGATACCGGACCTACAGCACCCGGACAGGAACCATCAGAGCCTGTTAAAAACCTGTTTACCATTATGAATGTTGTTTCGGAACAGGAGACTTTAAAGTATTTCACCGAAAAGTATGCATCATGCGAGATCCGGTATGGAGATATGAAGAAGCAGCTTGCCGATGATATTATAAAATTTACAGAGCCAATCAGGATCAGAATAAATGATATTCTCTCGGATAATAAATATCTTTCAAAGGTTGTTACTGAAGGTGCAGAAAAGGCCAGGGCAAGCGCTTCAAAAACAGTTAAGGAAGTAAGGGAAATAATAGGATACAGAACATTTTAATTTAAAAAAGAAAAGCCAGGGTTTTAGCCTGGCTGCCCTGGTTGTTCAGGGATATGATTGAGATTGCCTGTGTAATATCAGTTGTTCAAATTACGTGCCAAAAATGGGAAAAAGGATCGCAATTATATCGGTGATACTTCTGATTTCAGGTCTTGCCGTAATTGTATACTTTCTCCAGCAGGGCCGAAAAGATTTATTTACAGATCCTTATAAGGCAATATCCCCTAAAACCTGCATTGTTATTGAGACAGTCGACCTTAAAAGTTTCATGAATTTGCTTACTACCGGAAGAGGATTATTCGGAGAAATCGGGAAAGTAAAGGAGCTTAACAGCTTTAACCAGGAACTAAAATTTCTTGCCGATCAGCTTAATAAAGAAAACTTTAAGAAACTGTTTAATGAGGGCACTGCAATTATATCATTACAGGCAGATAACAGAGGGGAAATAATGCCCGTAATATCAAAATCAGTTCCCGGTGAACTGCGAGCACGTCATATTAAAGATATGCTGAGCTCTTCCGGATTTAAGGGCGTTACCGAAACAAAGTCAGATGGGAACTCTCTGATAGAGATTCCTTTTATGTCGGAAAACAGGAAAGACACTGCGTATATTTCACTGAAATCGGGATTAATAATATGTAGTTGTTCGAAAGAACTGGTTGAAGAAGCCCGTATTCAGATTGAGAAGGGAACCGACATAAGGAACGTACCTGGTTTTTCAAGAGTACTGCTTGCATCGGGGAAGAATGTGGATAAGATTTTTGTAGTTTTTCCTAATCTGCCCGACTTGCTTAAACCGCTCTTAACTTCGGGTGCAAAAAATTTTTCGACAAATATTGCCAGATTAGCCGGTACAGCAGAAGGGGATATTTATATCAGTGAAGATGGCCTTGTTTTGAGTGGATATACTGAAACTCTGGATTCATCAGAATTGCTTTACAGGTATAAGTCGCTTCCTGCCAGGGAATTTCATACACATAAGATTCTTCCTTCGTCAACCGTGCTGTTTGAAACGCTTGTTCTTCCTGAGTTAAGTCTTAACAGCAAATCCGACAGCTCAGTTTCTAAAGAAGCCGTGGCTCTTGCAGGTAAGATCAGACCTTACACAGGTGAGGAAATATCGCGTGCCATAATTGATATAAAAGGAAAACCTGTAAGTGATAATACACTGATTATTTATGAATTAAATAATCGTGTTCAGGCAGAACAGCTTTTTCTTGAAGAACCTGGTGCAAAAAATGAAATCCTTTACTTTGAGCCTGATGATCAGGTTAAGATTCCTGTTTACCGTACCTCTTTCAAGGGCCTGATAAGAGTTCTCCTGCCAGGATTCGCCCCTGATTTTAATGAAGAGTATTTCACTTTTTATGATAGTTTCATGATAGCAGGTAACTCTTATGCTACAGTTTCCAGATTACTATACGACAATCTGCTTAACAAAACTCTTGTAAATGATCTTCTTTACCGCGATTTTGTAAACACACTGCCAAGTCGTGCAGGTTATTTCTTCTTTTGCATTCCATCGCATATTACCGATTACCTGGCAGGATTCCTTAATGCAGATATTATACGTGCTTTGAAATCGAATAGAAACTCACTGAACAAAATTCAGGCAGCAGGGTACAAGTTTGCATCAAGTAACGGCATGATATATAATAGTTTATCTGTAAAATTCAAGGAAGAGGCAAGGGAAGAATCGACTACTGAATGGGAGACATTGCTCGATACCACTGCAAGCATAAAACCATTCTTCTTTACGAATCATATAACCGGAGCAAAAGAGATTTTCATCCAGGATATGAGGAATAACACATATCTGATAAATGCTGCAGGCCGTGTTCTTTGGAAAGTACCGCTGAATGAGCGGATTATCGGCACCATTTATATGGTGGACTATTTCCGGAACGGAAAGTATCAGTTATTGTTTTCAGGGAAAAACTATATTCATCTGCTCGACAGAAATGGAAATTATGTTGAGAGATATCCGATTAAACTCAGATCGCCGGCAACGAACTCCATGACGATGTTTGATTATGATAATAACCTGAATTACAGGTTGTTCGTAGCCGGAGAAGATAAAATGATATATTCATACGACAAAACAGGCAATGTGGTAAAAGGATGGAAACCGTTCAGAACCACTGGTCTGGTAAAGGCAGAAATAAGTTATTTCAGGGTTTCCGGTAAAGATTTCATTGTAGCTGCAGATGAAAGCTCAGTTTATTTTCTCGACCGTACAGGCAATAAGAGGATAAATCTGAACGAACCGGTTACCAAAGCCGCAGGCTCGGCTATGAGATTGAACCCCGGTTCGGAACCTTCTTTAGTCTGCTCGTCTCCTGACGGAACAATTCAAAATATCTATTTCGATGGCAAAGTAAAAAAATTCAGTCTTAAGAGTTTTTCAGGTGATCATTCATTCGATTTTTTTGACGTAGATGGCGATGGTTTTGGTGAATATGTTTTTATTGATAAAGGTATATTGTATCTTTATAACCATAACAGATCGGAGATTTTTACAAGGGAATTTGGTTCAGATGATCTCGGAGGGCCGATTAATTTTATCTTTTCAGCTACTGACAGAAAAATAGGAGTGTTTGATATAAATAAGAATCTTATATATCTGATTGGCCTGAACGGTAAAACAATGAATGGGTTCCCTCTCAGAGGAGCATCTATGTTCTCAATAGGTAAGTTGTCGGACAAAAGTGGCTGGCATCTGATTGTTGGAGGTACAGACAGGTTCCTTTACAATTATAAACTTGACTCGGAAATTAAATGAGACAGAAAATGAGAAAGAAAATGATAATGAGATTTTTCCTGTTTATTGCTATGATCGCGGTTCTTTCAGTCACAGGTTGCATAAAAGAAACCTACAATATGAACATGCTTTCAAAGAAAGCA
The DNA here is from genome assembly GCA_963725785.1 of uncultured Bacteroidales bacterium. Lineage (GTDB taxonomy): Bacteria > Bacteroidota > Bacteroidia > Bacteroidales > VadinHA17 > LD21. The sequence continues at coordinate 61,699 of CAVRZV010000007.1, forward strand.
CATCTTTCACCCACTATGGCGATCTCGGCTGTGAAAGGAGATGTTTCACTGAGTGACATTGTAAAAACAAACGATACTGTTGTATTTGATCAGAACAAACTGGTCATTCTCGTTTTCAAAAAGGACTCCATTGTCGATTTAAAGTTGACCGATTTTTCAAAAGGGACTGTTGTGAAGACCGCAACAATTGATCCAGGCACCTTTGACCTTGATATCGCTGATGTATTAAAGAACATCTCCGGAACTATTAAATTCTTAAGCCCTTCTATAAAATTTAATTATACTAATTCTTTCCCCGATCCAATACAAATAAATTTAAATGTGTCAGGGAAAAGAGGCACAACAGTTGTCCCTCTCAATCTGCTTCCTTTTCCTTTGAGTAAACCAACTCTTCCGGCTCAGCAGGAAGTTACAGCTTCGTATATAATAGATAATATAACAACCCCAAACTCCAACTTGCCGGCTCTGATCTCACTTCCTCCTGAGATAATTAATTATTCCGGATCGGCTGTTATGACGACAACTACAAAAAGCGATCAGCCGGGTGATTTCGTTTTGGGCCCAAACCGCCTCCTGGGATCGCTTGAAGTTGATGTGCCACTGGATTTAGAAATAAATAACTTGCAGCTTAGCGAAACTGTCGATAATTTTTTAAAAAGTGATAACAGCCAGGATGATGATCCTTTAAAACCAGAAAACTTTCAACTTTTACGTATCAATATCGATGCAAAAAACGGGTTTCCGCTTGGTGCTTCTCTGAAAATGTGCCTCTATAATTCAGCCACCAATGATACTTTGAGCAAAATAAAAGCAACTGACGTTCTTAAGCCTGCTCCTGTTGACAGTAATGGCAAGGCCACCGGTGAAACTGAATCTTCCACCAGTATTGAATTTAACAAGGCATTTTTCAGTTCAGTTAAAAACGCTGATAAGATCATATTTCTTTTTACTTTCAATACTACTGTGAACGGGACAAAGGGAGTTAAAATCTATTCAGATTACAGGATTAATTTCAAAGCGTCCCTGGTAGTAAAACCGGACATAAATCTACAGTGAACATATTTATAAGCTAGCTATATGATCGTGAAAATAAAATATATTCTGATAGTATTATTGGCAGTTTTCGTTGCCGATGCATCAGCTCAGAACAGCCAGGTATTATACTTTATGAATATACCTCAGAACCATCTGGCAAATCCGGCATTAAGACCATCCAATGCAGTTTATATAGGGTTACCGGGATTGTCGGGTATCAATCTGAATGTAAACAACAACTTTGTGAACTTCTCAGATGTATTTCTAAAGGGTCAGCCAAAAGATTCGATAATATCATTTCTTCATCCCGACTACGATGTTAATAAATTTCTGGCCAAGATACAGGATAAAAATTTCTTTGAGCCTGAGGTTACAGTACCACTATTTGGATTAGGGTTTTCCATTGGCAGTAACGGTTATGTTTTTCTCGATATAAATGAACGGATAGCTGGTAATATTGTACTGCCGGGAGATCTGTTCAGACTCGCTTTAAAAGGAAATGAAGAGTTCGCCGGGAGCAAAATAGATCTCTCCTCATTGAGAGCTGATATGAAATATTACCATGAGTTTGGAATTGGCTATTCAAGAAATTTTACAGATAAACTGAGGATAGGGGTCAAGGGAAAATTGTTATTTGGAATAGCAAATGCCTCAGTTGATAATAAATCACTGGGTATTACTGTAAATGATGATTACAGTCATACTTTAGATGCCAACCTCACTGTTAATATAAGCGGTCCGGTGAAGGTTTATGAAAATGCCAAACATAATATTGATAGCATAGTGATTGATGACAGCAGACTTAAAACATCCGGCGGGAGGGTTGACTTCTTATCGGGGAAAAAGAATATGGGACTTGGACTGGATATAGGGGCCACATACAATGTTACCGACAGGATAGTTGTTTCGGCCGCCATTACTGATCTGGGTTTTATTACATGGAAGAAGGATGTTGTCAATTTAAAAGCCGATAACCAGTTTAAATTCAGTGGCTTAAACATGCTTGATTTTTTTAATGGTACAAAAACAATTGATGAACTGGGAAAAGACATGCTGGATTCTCTTAAAAACGCATTCACAATATCCAACACTAAAGCATCATTTACTACTTATCTGCCTTTTGGTATAACATTAGGAGGGAGCTATAATGTTACAAAGCAAATCTCTGTTGGTTTGTTATCGTATACCAGGATAATAGATAAACAATTTCGTGAAGCTCTTACATTGTCGGCAAACATAAATCTTGGTAATGCACTCTCGACAAGCTTCAGTTATACGGCAGCTAACCACCGTTATGACAATCTTGGGGCCGGGCTCGCATTCAGAGCAGGGATCGTTCAGTTTTATCTGATCAGCGACAGGATTCCAGTAATGTGGTATAAAATAAAGGACAAGAGCAGTACTGTCCCTATACCTGCGAACTGGAATACATTTAACTTAAGATTAGGGATGAACCTGGTTTTTGGAAACAGGATAAAGGAGAAAAGTGACAAACCAATGATTCTTGTCGAATAATTAATAAATTTTACCCCCTTCCCAACCTTCCCCCACGGGGGAATGTGTAAATAGCATCCCGCCTCGGCGGGACAGGAAAGGGGGTAATTGAATAAAAAAGGGAGTGGACTATAGTTAGAATTTTTGTAAACATGATACTGATTCGTTATTTTTTAATATGCATAATTGGTTACCTTATAGTGAGATCTTTCGTGAAGTTCGGTGGACAGGGGAAGTTTTCGGACGACAAGCAGGAAAGAGTCAAGAAAGGTAATGACCCCTCAAAAAAAGTTTCGAAGCAAATTGGTGAGTATGTTGATTATGAAGAGCTAAAAAAATAGATTCTTACACTTCTTAACTTGTTTTTCTAAGCTTTTTAGCAAGAGAATTTGCAAAAACAAAATCATTGAGTATTTCGCAGTCTGAATTGAGGATATCGTTTTTATTCCCTTCCCAGCATTTAACGCCATCGCTTATAAAAATGATTTTTTCTCCGATCTCCATAACTGAGTTCATATCGTGAGTATTCACGATCGTTGTCATTGAATACTCTTCAGTGAGCTCTTTGATGAGAGCATCGATCAGGATAGCAGTAATCGGATCCAATCCTGAGTTGGGTTCATCACAAAACAGATATTTTGGATTTAACGCGATTGCTCTCGCAATTGCAACCCTCTTTTTCATCCCTCCCGATAATTCCGATGGGAATAAGTGGTTAGCATTGATAATATCGACCCTGTTGAGACAAAAATTTACCCGTTCGATTTTTTCCTCAGGAGTCTTTTCAGTGAACATGTCCAGAGGGAATCGTACATTCTGTTCAACTGTTAATGAATCGAACAGTGCGCTTCCCTGAAATAGCATACCCATCTCGCTTCGGATTAATTTTTTATTCTTGAAATCGAGCTTATTAAAGAGGACATCTTCATACCAGACCTCGCCGCTGTTTATTTCAAGAAGTCCGACAATCGATTTAAGTAATACAGTTTTACCTGAGCCGCTTCTTCCGATAATCAGATTTGTCTTACCAGTTTCAAATGATACAGTAATATCATCCAGAACATTTTTCCCGTTAAAGGCTTTGAAAAGATTCTTAACCCTTATCATGACAACAGAAGTTGAGTAAGTATTACATTGAAAAGCAATATCAGCACACTGCTGTAAACGACTGCTTTTGTGCTTGCCCTTCCTACCTCGAGCGATCCGCCCTCAACATAATACCCCTGGAAAGAAGATATGCTTGAAATTATAAAGGCAAAAACGACTGTCTTAATCAGAGAATAAACTATATAATAAGGGATAAAGGCATACTGGATTCCGTATATGAAATTTTCTGTTGTCATTACACCGGCAAGAGTACCAGCTATTCCTCCTCCAAATATACCAACGATTATACTCATAAGAGTAAGGAATGGATTAAACACAAGTGTTGCTATGATTTTAGGAAGAACCAGGTAAGATGCTGAGTTTACACCCATTATCTCCAGAGCATCAATTTGTTCGGTAACCCTCATGGTTCCGATTTCTGAGGCAATATTAGATCCTACCTTACCTGCCAGTATCAATGCGGCAATAGTCGAGGAAAATTCAAGTATCATTGAATCGCGGCATCCCAGACCAATCAGATATTTAGGATAAATAGGGTTTTCGGTATTATAGGCAGTCTGCAGAGTAATTACAGCCCCCATGAAGAAAGAAATAATGGCTACAATACCAACTGAAGTCAAACCGAGAGATACAAGTTCTCTCATTGTTTGTTTATAATAAATAGCCGGTTTCTCGGGTTTTGAGAAAACCTTTTTAAGGAATAGGAAATAATGTCCGACTTGCGCAAGAAACTTAAACATCTGACTAAGGTATTGGAAATCAAAATTACTAATATTTATGGTATTTCTGTTAAAAAGGTTTTTGAAACCTGAATGCATAATTAATTATATTTGCATTAATTTTTGTAAATATTATTTCCTATGGACAACAGGTATGTAATAATTATGGCAGGAGGAGTTGGTAGTCGTTTCTGGCCAATGAGCCGTCGCGAAAAGCCAAAGCAGTTTCTGGATATTACCGGATCGGGAGAGACCCTGATTCAGCAGACATACAGGCGATTTAAGAGTACCTGTCCTGAGGAAAATATTTTTGTGGTAACAAATGCCGATCATAAAGACCTGGTTATTGAACAATTGGGTATAGATCCGTCGCGTGTACTGGGTGAACCTTTTCGTCGAAATACAGCTCCATGTCTGGCCTATGGGACATTCAGGATATTTAAAGAAAACCCTGATGCTATTATTGCAGTTACTCCTGCCGACCATCTGATTGTTAAGGAAGATAAATTTAATGACGTATTACAGAGTTGCTTCAGCTTTGCAGAAGGGAATGATGCATTGATCACGCTCGGAATAAAGCCCGACCGGCCCGAAACAGGATATGGTTATATACAGGCTGATAATAAGAAACCGTTCAAGGGTTACGGGAATCTTATGAAGGTTAAGACATTTACTGAGAAACCGGATATTGATCTTGCAAAGGTCTTTTTGGAAAGCGGTGATTTTTACTGGAACTCAGGGATTTTTATCTGGAATATAAAATCTATCCTTTCGGCATTTGAGAAACATATGCCGGATATGTATACAGTTTTTGATGAAGGAAGAGGAATATTCGGGACAAAGCAGGAAAAGAGTTTTATTGGGAAGATATATGCCGAATGCAGAAGCATTTCTATTGATTACGGAATTATGGAAAAAGCTGACAATGTTTATGTCATGTGCACCGACATTGGCTGGTCCGATCTTGGAACCTGGAGTTCACTTTACGAGCATTCCTCTGTCGATAAAGAGGGAAACGCGTTTGTGAGGGGAGATATATTCTCATATGACAATAATGGTAATATTTTCAATATATCTCCGGGGAAAATAGCTGTTCTGCAGGGTCTCAAAGACTATATTGTAGTTGATTCGGAAGATGTGCTTCTGATAGTCAAAAAGGAGGAAGAACAGAATATCAAGCAATATCTTGATGATGTAAAGAACTCAACGAAGGAGAAATTTATTTAGATGGCCGCCCCCCTTTAGGGCATAGCAGTCATCCTATGCTTTGGGTAAGAATGAGAAATTTCATAAAAAAGTTTCCCCTCCTTTCGAAGGAGGGGTGGTCGGGATGATTGATTATCTTATTTATACAGTATTTTCTTTCCCGACCGGGGTGGTTGATTCATTGATTTCTTTTTACGAAAACCTCAACAGGAAAAGCCTGAAATTCTTCAGATGATCACCTTGGAACAAGTTCTCTTTAGCTGAGGCTGAGCTATGGAATATATAATTGAACTTGATGGAAATCCGCAATAATCAACCACTCCGGCCGGTATCAGCATTTGTATCATAATTTAAAAGTGGTCCGGCCACCTCCCGCTTAGGCGGGAGGAAATGTATCACACATATATTCAATGCTTTACATCTAGTTTTGTGCTAAAAATTCTCTCTCTATTTTACTATATTTAACTTCTTAAGTTGACAGCTATTGGTTTATGGGGCAAAACATAAGAATAAAAAAAGCCGTCCTCGAAAGACGGCTTCTTTTTATATGATAATATCCTAATATTCCCACAGATCGTGTTCAAAATTAAAAAGTTCATTTTTAATACGTTCTGCTTCAAACAGGGATGATTTACCAATCTGATATTCTGCAATTCGCCTGTCGTTGTAAACATTTGACTCTCCAACGATAACACTTCCGAATCTGCGTTGCATCATTAAATCGTCGAAAGACATTCTCTGGGCATCGTTGTTAGCTGAATAAGCCTCATGTTTTGCAAGAGCATCTCTCACTTCGTCATATTTTATCCAGAATAGCCCTATCTTTTTTGCTCTTCCAACCTGCTCATCAAACCCCATATATATAGGTTGGATAGCAATAATTCGTACATCGAGTTTCGAAAGTTTCTTGTCAAAATACCATTCTTCGTAAAGCAGCAGTTCCTTTACCTCATCGGGTTTAGCTTCCTGTTTTACTGTATCTTCTCTTGTTGCTCCGGCAGCATTTAACTGAACTGTAACAACCTTTTTTACAGCTCCTAATTTTACCTCGATATCATCGTAGGTAGTGTTTACTTTCATATTCTGAGGATCATAAGCCTGAAGACGACCTGCCTTTATCTCATCGAGAATTATGTTTATGAAGCTTTGTCTTCCATCAAGGGTTGAAGTTGTCGGATAATATAGCGACTGATTCATCTTCTCACGCAGATCGATCAGACGATATATTTTTTTTGACCATATGACATCAGCCTCTCTCAGATACGGAAAATTTATTTTATTGGCATCCGGCATCGATTTCTGGTAAATATCTCCAAAACTCTGGGCATTAACAAAGCCTGAGAGTAAGAGGGCGATAGTTCCAAAAAGAATTTTCTTATTCATGATGGTATAGTTATTATGATACTAGTTTATCTTTAATATTATTGAGTTCAGGTCTCTTGGTTTGTTATCAGGACCAATGGCTTTAATATCTTTTATCATAAGGTTCTTTCCTCTGGTGAGTCCGTTCAGGGCATTCTTCTGTTTCTGAGTGAGATTACTGCCTGTACAGGTTTCCTCAATATCCATTCCTTTGTCGGTATAAAAAACTGTAAATCCGGTTACAGTGTAATTGAGCTCAAAGTCAAAATCAGGCATAATGGCAAAGACACCCTGTTGGGCAAGAGCATCTGCTCTGGAAATAAAACCGGTACTTTTTCCTCCAAATATCGCAACCGGGTTAGGTATCGATTTGACCCTGAATTCGTAGGGAGCATACTGGACAGGTTTTCCGTTTATATCGGCAGTTACGATTATCTGAACATTTTGTCCTACTGCATTTGGTCTTACAGCCCAGGCACCTTTGAAATTTTCACCTTTGGAGTTTTTAACTTTTTCTGTTGAGAAAGTGCCGTTTACCACTTTTATTTTCAACTTATCGGGACTAACACCCGGGACCGAAACATCAATAGGGTTTGGAATACCGTTGTACATAACGTTCATAGCTGTGGGCGATACGATAACATTAGGTTCTCCAACAACATATGATGCGTCGAACGGGTAGCTTTTAATAGTGCCGTCAGGAGCTTTAAGAGCAATAATTCCACCCCATTTTTTAGGACCGGTAGAAGTAGCCCTTATTTTATAAATCCCTTTTCCTGTTTCATCAAGAAGAAGTTTAGTATCACCTACTGTAATTTCAGGAAACTGGGTTGTGTCTGTAGCAGAAATAAATACGCGTGCCTCATAATCGCTTCCAACGGTCACATAATTAGAGGTGACAGGGATAACAGTTGCACCGAGTTTGGTAAACTTAAATGAAGAAGCATCAATCTGGGAATAGAGGTAATTAAGAACTTCAGTCTCTGCGTTTCTGACACTGAGTTGATATTCTGACAGGATACAAATAACTGCAACCAGAGGTAGAGTCTGGAAGTTAAGATTCTCCCAGCGTTCGGTCACCCCATCCTTATTTTTCGCGTCACTGGTGTTAATACTTGTTTTCAGCGCTTCTTCAATTGTAGGATTTTTTCCATCAAGTGTAGAGATAAGAAACTGACGGTATTCAGCAAGAAGAGCTTTCAGATCGTTAGCTTTTCCGTTTTCGTTAGCACCGATCAGAATTTCGGAGGGCACGTTGGTATCATCAATTCTTTTTACTTCTTCGATAATAACTTCATTCCCTTTAACAGCCGGAGTCTCGGGATCTTTCTCAGCTTTTTTAATTATTTCAATCTTCAGTCCCTGTATATAGTTGAAAGCTTCCTCAGCCCTTTCTTTTACCTGGTATGCAGCAGTTTTATATTTGCCGGCTTTTGCGGGATTCTCAGCGGCGGCTCTATCGAAATCGCGATAGATCACATCATTTTTAAGAGTGTAATTTGCGATTGTCTGAGTAAGACCTTTATCAACTTTCTTAAATGCTTCAACAGCCTCTTTTGATACGTTAAGTGCAAGCATGGCGGTAAGCACCAGGTACATCATACCGATCATCTTTTGCCGCGGCGATAGCTTTTCGTGAGACATTTTGTAGGTAGTTTAGTTAGATAAAAAAAGCCACGTTATTTAACATTCATTGCAGCGAGCATGTTTCCATAAACATTGTTCAATGCCGACAGATTGTCGTTGAGTTTTGTTATCTGTTCGCGGTACTTTTTAGTATCTCCGGCTGATTCTGAAAGATCTTTCATAATACCCTGTATTCCTTTGTAGAGTGAATCGGATTCTTTCAAATGATCGTCTGCTCCTTTTCGTTGCAGTTCATAAACTGCATTGAGAGCAGACAGATTTTTATTTAGTGATTCAAGTTGTTGCTGATATGATTTTCCACCTACTTCTATCACTGAGAACGATTCAGCCAGGCTTCGATATCCCGAATTTGTATCATTTATTATTTTGGCTGTTGACTGGTATGAATCTGATAGTTTTCCAAGTGAATCATTGGCAGTGTTAATTGTATTCATATACTTTGATGAAGCAGCTGAGATATCTCCCATAGTGTTCATATTGGAGGTTGATTCGCTGAGCTTTTTCATTCCTACTCCAAGTTTCTGGAACAGATCAGGTGAAATCTCTGCTTTCTCGAGCATCTCATCAAATTTAGCAAGTGCAACGGCTCCGGAACCTCCTCCATAACCTCCGCTTCCGCCGGAAATGCCGCCGTGATATTTTCCTCCGTGAGAGGCTATTTCCGGTGTTTCATCTTCAGGAATTCCAGCCAGCTCCGGGTATACAAGTGACCAGTCAACCTCTTCATGCAGTGGTTCAAATGCTGAGAAGAAGAAAATTACAGCTTCAGTAAGAAGACCAATGGTAAGCATAGTTCCTGCGAGTGGCCAGTGTTGTATTTTGAACAATGCACCGATAATAACTACTGAAGCACCTAAACCATATAGTTTAGCGATGAAGTTTTTCCATCCGCTGCTTTGTACTAATTCTGCTAGGCTCATATTACCTGATAATTTTAGGGTTATTTCTTAATATTTAATTTACACCAATATATGATCTTACATTACGGAATCCGACATATGATTTTGTAGAGTCCTGATATTCATAATCTCGTGAACTGGTCTGGAGGAAATATGCTATGTCTTTCCATGACCCTCCACGGATTACTTTCCTTTTCATAACTGGTGAATCCTGAGGTTTGGCATTGTACTCATAGTTTGGCTGAAGGTCGTGCTGGAATATATAAGAAGAAGGTGAGTAAGCGCAGCATGTCCATTCAGCAACGTTTCCTGACATATCGTATAATCCATATTCGTTTGGTTCATATGATCCTACTTTTCCTGCATACACGTTTCCATCGTCGATATAATTACCACGTAACGGTTTGAAGTTGGCAAGGAAGCAACCTTTGTAGTTACGGGTATAAGGTCCACCCCATGGATACATTGAAAGATCAAGCCCTCCTCTGGCTGCATATTCCCATTCGGTTTCGAGTGGTAACCTGTACTCGTGTACATCGGCAACACCGTTCTTTCTGAGAGCTGTATTCATGTAGTTGGTTCTCCAAATACTGAATGCAGTTGCCTGTACCCAGGAAACTCCGACAACAGGATAGTCATCAAAGGAAGGATGCCAGAAATAAAGAGAAGCCTGAGGATCATTGAATGAATAAGTAAAGTCTCGTATCCAGCAGAGGGTATCGGGATATACGTTAATGATGTTGTGTTTGATAAAAGATGAACGGTCTTTTACATCTGTGCGTGTACCGTCAAGATTTGTAACCTGGCCTTCATATTTACCGGTATTATTTGCATAGTCGTATTTGTATGATGATTTTGCAGCCTGCTGATAGTCAACCCAGAAATAGGAATAATTTAGTTTTCTGACGTCAACCTGTTTTTTTCCGTTGAATCTTTCTTCCGGAGGATAATACATTTCTTCCAGAGTAGTGCTTGTTGTCTCTTCTCTCGGATCTATCTTTTCTTCCCAGTTAATCACATTTGGTTCAATAACGTTCTCCTCTTTGTCAACCATAAAATACTGCCTGTCAGGAACACTCGCGTTTCCAAGTTTTGTTCTGAGAATGGAATCACGAACATAATATACAAACTGACGATATTTGTTATTGGTAATTTCAGTCTGGTCCATCCAGAAGGCATCAACAGTAACTGATTTTGATATGCTGTTCATTGCAAATACAGCATCCTGATCACTGGGTCCCATCATAAAATTCCCGGCAGGAATAAATGCCATCTCAAAGGGTTCCGGTTCAAAGAACTTTTTCCGCCCTTGAACGCCAGTCAACTCTCCGTTATTTGAAGAGCCACAACCAGTTAACAGGACTATTAATATTAGAGCAGATAGGGTTACCTTTTTCATAATACTATAGAATTTTATATTGCAAGTAAGTTAATTTTTTTCAATAATCATAAAAATCTGATACTTTTATATTTCATCGGGCTTTTGCCCAGGCTCAGGTCGAAGCAATAATTAATCATAAATTCGTGCGACCCGGTACTGTTTTTTCTAACGTCGGAAATTGTAAAATCGTAAGAATAACCAAGCCTGATTCCATTAAATAGTTCAAGGCCGACAATTCCTATCAATTGCATCTCCGGCTCTGTAAGAAACGCCGCCCCATACTTTTTTATTGTATCTGATCAATGAAGTTAATGCAACCTGAATCACCTTCCCGTCGCTGAATGCAAAAAAAGAAGGCAACAATTCAAGCGCTGGATTCGGCAGTTGTAAATTATAGCCACCGGTCAGATAGTAATGTCTGCTGATATAGGGTGTCTCCTTTGCTGAATTTTATTTTAGGCTGATTGATATGCGTAACCGAAAGAGAAGCATAATATTTATCGGCTTTATAGTAAAGTCCAAAACCTGCATCAAAAGCAACAAAACTCTCTTTATTTTCCGGTATCAGAGGATCACCGGAAACAGGTGTGTGAGCATCGCCAGATGGTATCTCCCATTTGGGTGCGAGCGTTTTATTCAACATACCCAGACTTAACCCGATGCCGAGTTTCCCCGTTCCCAAGATCCATAAGATATGAATAGGACGCTGAAAGGTTTATGTCTTTATCAAAACCTATATTATCGCTTTCAACCAGCAATCCTACACCACTCTTAATGCTGAAAAGGGAAACCGGAGCACTGATATTAAAAACAGTAGTTGACGGAGCACCTTTAAATCCGATCCATTGCTGGCGGTTAAGAGCTGTAGCACATATCATTCCTGAAGTACCTGCTACACCCGGATTATAGGTCAGCGTGTTGAACATATACTGACTCGACAATGGATCTTGTTGAGATAGAACCGGCTGTAGTAACAGTACTAAAAAAAGAAATGCAATATTTAGTTTTTTCATCTCTTTATTTGCAGGTGCGATGCACATTGATTGAACGAGTAAAATAAATAAAAATCTAGGTCGTATACAAATTTAGCAGTATTTATTTAAAATTTATAAATACCTGTTTAACGAGCAAAATGAGATTTTGTTTTATTTTATTCTTTCTACTGCCTGTACCCATCTGTCGGGTACTTCATTACGGTTGGCTTTCAGATAATCTTCATGTGAGCAGGCAACATACATGGCCTGATCATTCTCGAAAGGTAGTTCAATCCACCACCTGTCCGTCAGGACACTTTTTACAAAAATCAGATCATCAGCGAGATCGGTGACCCTGACATGAAACTTGATAAATCTCCCTGAGTCACTTGCACTTAAAGCTGGTGTCTCATACTGTTTTTGTGAAAAACCTTCAAGGAAAAACCAAAGTATCTGGGCTGCCAGACCTGAAGTCTGATAGCGGATATCAAATTCCGGATTCACCTCAAACAGACCAAATGCTGTCAGCTTGTCGGAGATTCCGGCATATCGCGAAAGCAGACAGATCTCTTCTCCATAAAAGCCATTTGGTGAAGGGCTGATTGTTCCCGGCGCATCTGACTGTCGTACAGCCGAGATATCAAATATAGTAACATCGGAATCTCTGAACAGGGGTTCTGTAAGATGGATGGCCTGCCTTACATCTCCTATTCTGATAAGTTCGGATCTTCGTTTCAGAAAACGGTTTATTATCTGCTGATCATTCAGATAGGTCTGGTAACCTATATTGATATAGTGGAAGAAATTACTCTTGTGATTATTAATTATTGAATTCAAATAATTAAAAGAATCGGGAGCTTTCCTTTCATTGCTGTAATCAATCCGCGGATCAACAGTTGTCAGAGTGTATCTGGTTTTGTACCGTGATATAGCTTTATCAATTGCAGGAATGAGGGCACTGCTGCCGCCGATGATAACCGGAAACACTTTCTCCTCAAATAATGATGATAACACATCTGTAAGCCCGGCGAGAGTATCGTTGAATGTAACACCCTGTTTCATGTTGCCCAGATCAATTATTTTAGATTTTCCGGGAATTTTTGCCAGTCTGTATAATTGTCCCCTTATCGCATCAGGTCCTTTTATTGTACCTGCATTTGGTGAGTTACGACCATCGGGTACTCCGATTATCGCAATCTTGTACTTACTGATATCTTTAACTGGTGTGTTGTCAGTATGAATGGTGATATTATGCGGAAAGCCGGCCTGTCCTGACAAATGCTCATAATCAGGTCTTTCGATGCTTACAGGATTAAAATAATCATTGAGGTTTACCATGGTTTATTTCAAGTACTTTTTTTGGTTTTATCACTGTTGCCGATAATCTTAATGCAATCCTCTTTGGTAAGTTTTTCTGCATCTGTACCTTTTGGGAGTCTGTAGTTTTGTTTTTCTTTAACAAGATAAGGGCCATACCTTCCATTCAGGAGCATAATATCGCCGAAGTCTTTAAGCACTTTCTTTTTATCACTTTCATTCTTTTCAAGGATTACCTCTACAGCTCTTTCAAATGTCACTGTATAAGGGTCATCAACGCCTTTTTTTAATGAGAAGAATTTACTTTTAAACCTTATATACGGACCAAATTTACCGATACCGACTATCATTTCCCCTCCGTCATATTCACCCAGCGACCGTGGAAGACGGAAGAGGTTGAGAGCCTCATCAATAGTAATTGTTTCAAGCAACTGGTTTTTCGACAGACTTGCAAACCTGGGCTTTTCCTCATTTCCTGAATCCCCGATCTGTGCTACCGGACCAAATCTTCCCATTCTTACAGTAACAGGTTCGCCGGTTTCAGGATGTTTTCCAAGTAGCCTGACGCCGTTTTTTCTCTCTTTGTTCTCCAGTGTACTGGTTACGGTTTTATGAAAGGGTACATAGAATTTTTCTATCATCCCGGTCCATTTTATTTTACCTATTGCAATCTCATCAAATTGTTCCTCTACTTCTGCAGTAAAATGATAATCAACGATTTCAGAAAAGTTTTCTATAAGAAAATCATTTACTATCATTCCTATATCCTGTGGAAAGAGTTTTGATTTCTCTTTTCCGGTAATTTCTGTTTTAGCTGAATTTGCTATCTTGCCATTAAGCAGGGTAATGATTTTTATCTGACGTTTTTCTCCCGGTCTGTCTTCACGCGATACATAACCACGATTCTGAATTGTTGATATTGTAGGAGCATATGTTGACGGCCGTCCGATACCAAGTTCCTCAAGTTTTTTGACCAGGCTGGCTTCAGTATACCGCGGAGGAGGCAAAGTGTATTTTTGCGTTGCAGTAATATTGTCATACGACAGCGGCATCCCTTTTGTTACAGGGGGGATGACATATCTGTCTTCATCTGTGTTTTCCTGATCGGACGATTCAGCATAAACTCTGAGAAAACCGTCGAACTTTATAACTTCCCCGTTAGCCTGGAACGTTACGGGTGAGTTATTCATATCAATTGAGATAGATGTCTTCTCAATCAGGGCGTCTGACATCTGTGAGGCGACTGTTCTTTTCCAGATAAGTTCATAAAGCTTCTTCTCATTCTGGCTTCCAGCTGTTGTAGGATTGTCGAGATAAGCTGGCCGGATAGCCTCATGTGCTTCCTGGGCCCCCTTTGATTTGGTCTTAAACTGTCGGGTTTTTGAATATTTTTCACCAAACTCGGAATTGATCACCTCTTTCGACTTGACAAGTGCCAGATTCGACAGATTTGTTGAATCGGTTCTCATATAGGTTATTTTCCCGGCTTCATAAAGTTTCTGTGCCACAGCCATTGTCTGAGCAACAGAAAACCCAAGCTTTCTATAAGCTTCCTGCTGAAGGGTAGATGTGGTAAACGGAGGTGCCGGTGTCCGGGTTCCGGGTTTTATGCTTATGGCTGATATTGAATATTTTGAATCGTTGCATAACTCTAAGAATTCCAATGCCTCTTTTTCATGCGGGAACCGTTTGGAAGCTTCTGCCCTGAGCACAGAATTATCTCCTTTAGCTGAATCGATCCGGAATATTGCTGTAACCCTGAATGATGATTCCGTCTCAAAAGAGATAATCTCTCTTTCCCGTTCAACAATTAGACGGACAGCTACTGACTGAACCCTGCCTGCCGAGAGAGATGGCTGTACCTTTTTCCAGAGTACCGGTGATATTTCAAAACCAACCAGCCTGTCGAGTATCCGCCTGGCCTGCTGGGAATTAACAAGGTTCATATCAACCTGCCGGGGGTTATCAATAGCATTTGAGATTGCTTCTTTGGTAATTTCGTGAAACACGATCCTCTTTGTGGTCAGTAAATCGAGTTTCAGTACACTGGCAAGATGCCACGCAATTGCCTCTCCTTCGCGGTCCTCATCAGAGGCAATCCATATGTTTTTCGATTCTGCAGCCGCTTTGCGCAGCTCGCTCACCACTTTTGCCTTTTCTTTCGGCACCTCATAATCGGGAGCAAAATTATTTTCAATATCTATGCCCAGATTCTTTTTGGACAAATCTCTTATGTGTCCGAAACTCGACACAACACGGAAATCTTTTCCCAGGAATTTCTCAATAGTTTTTGCTTTTGCGGGTGACTCAACAATTACAAGATTTTCGATCATTACAGCAGATATTTATTCTTTTTATCAGACGACAAAGTAAATCAATTAGGTACCAAACTTCAAAATAAACCGTTAAGATTCTTTATTATTTACTATTTTTGGACCAAACTTCCCATGTAAATGAAAGTCAATACAAACAACAAAAAATACCTGATTTGGTTCTGGGCACTGTTTATTTTTCCATTCGTTTTTGCCATAACATTATTCATACTTATTTCGAAGGAAAAGCTTGGACCCATGCCTTCTTTCGGAGAGCTTGAGAACCCCGAATATTACCTCGCAGCAGAGGTTATTTCCGAAGATGGAGTACTGCTGGGCAAGATCAGCATTGAGAACCGGACATGGACTGAGTACAAAGATTTATCACACTATCTTACAGATGCACTTGTAGCAACAGAAGATATCCGCTATTACAGACATTCCGGCATTGATATCCGTGGACTTGGCAGAGCAGCGATCCGAACTGTTATGCTTGGTCAGAGTACTGGTGGTGGAAGCACAATCACTCAGCAGCTGGCAAAGCAACTATATCCAAGAGATACAACAAGAAATTCCTCACTTATAAGAAAGATAAAACTTGGTGTTTCAAAGTTCAAAGAGTGGCAGACTGCTGTTAAGCTGGAGAGGAGTTATACCAAAGAAGAGATAATAACAATGTATCTCAATAAATTTGATTTCAGTTACAATGCAATTGGGATAAGATCAGCTGCGAAAGTCTACTTTAATACGACACCCGATTCACTCAATCTTCAGCAGTCCGCTGTTCTGATCGGAATGCTTAAAGCTTCAACAAGGTATAATCCGGTAAGGAACTATGATCTGATGTTTCAGAGGAGAAATGTTGTAATTTCTCAAATGGCAAAATATGGGTATTTAAAATCATCTTTTGCCGATTCGGTTATGAAATTGCCGATTGAGGTCGTTTTCCGGGTAGAAGATCATAACACTGGTCTGGCAACTTATCTGAGGCAATATCTCACCAATACGATGAGGAAAAGGGAACCTGACAGGAAATTATATGAAAATCAGGATTCGTATGATGATGCCCTATGGGAATGGGAAAATAATCCTCTATATGGCTGGTGTATCAAAAATAAGAAACCCGATGGAACCAGCTATGATGTATACAGGGATGGGTTGAAGATTTATACTACAATTAATTCCCGTATGCAGAGATATGCAGAAGAAGCATTAGCTGAACATCTCTCCAAAGAAGTACAGCCCGACTTTTATAAACGGGCGAAAAAATTTAAGAATCCTCCCTATTCAGACGATCTGAAAAAAGAGGAAGTTGAGCAACTTATAATGTCTTCGGTAAAACAAAGTGACAGATATTATATAATGCGGGCCAGGGGTTATTCCATGGATTCTATTATGCTGGCTTTTAATACGCCGGTTAAAATGCGGGTCTTTTCATGGAAAGGCGACAGAGACACTACAATGACCCCTCTCGATTCTGTACGGTATTATAAATATTTTATCCGTTCGGCATTTCTGGTAGAGAATCCTCATAATGGCTATGTGCTGGCTTATGTGGGAGGTCCCGATTTCAGATATTTTAAATACGACGCAGTTACACAGCAGAAGAAGCAGGTTGGAAGTACAATCAAACCTTTTCTTTATACTGTCGCAATGCAAAACGGTTATTCTCCTTGCCAGGAAGTGGAGGATATTCCATATTCCTTCGATCTTCCGGGTGATTCTGTTCCTTGGTCTCCAAGGAGTACCGGACCGCCGGCATTTCATGGCAAAAGTGTGACTCTGGCATGGGGCCTGGCGCATTCTGAAAACTATATCTCAGCCTGGCTGATGAAACAGTTTAAACCGACTGCAGTTACCGATCTCATGCACAAAATGGGAGTCAGAAGTTTTATTGATCCTGTACCATCCATATTTTTAGGTACGTCAGATATAAAACTCGAGGAGATGGTCGGAGCTTACGGTACTTTTGCCAATCATGGGGTGTATACACGGCCGATGTACGTTACGCGTATCGAAGATAAGAACGGGAATACAATTTCGAGGTTCACACCAAAAGTCGAGGAGGTTTTAAGTGATGACCAGGCTTATCTAATGTTAAATCTTCTCCAGGGGGTTGTTCAGTTTGGTACTGGTTACAATTTAAGAAAGGAACCCTTTAACCTGTTTAACCAGATCGGAGGTAAAACAGGAACGACCCAGAATCATTCAAATGGATGGTTTATGGGGGTCACGCCTAATCTGGTGGGCGGAGTATGGAGCGGTTGGGAGGACCAGGCAATTCATTTTGAAACATTGGGAGAGGGATCAGGGCGCAAACATGGCACTTCCTATTATGGGTATATTTCTGAAAAAGCTATATTCTGATCCTCAACTTGGAATTATGGAGGCAGATGAATTTGAACGTCCGTCGAATTTTAATATGGAACTCGATTGCGATAAGGTGAAAAGGAGCAATTCCCGGGGAAATAATTCAAGAAGGGCGAGATATTAGGAACAAATTGTTTTGTAGGGAACGGTCGCGACCGTTCCCTACAAAATCTAGCTAAACAGCGATCTTACCAGGTTCTCGATCTTACCTACATGTATCACTTCTATATCTAATCCCTTCACAGTAATGTTTCTGTGATATTTTGATATATATATTTTATTAAATCCCATTTTTGAGGCTTCACGGATACGCTGTTCGATACGTGAAACGGGTCGTATTTCACCCGACAATCCTGTTTCCCCTGAAAAGCATATCTCGCGTCCAATCGGAATATCAAGATTTGAAGAGAGAACCGAACTGATAATTGCCAGATCAATTGCCGGGTCGTTTACTTTAATACCTCCTGCAATATTCAGAAAGACATCTTTAACACCAAGTTGAAATCCGGCTCTTTTCTCCAGAACAGCCAGCAGCATATTAAGCCGCCTGATATCGAATCCTGTTGAGCTTCGCTGCGGAGTTCCATATACTGCGCTGCTTACAAGTGCCTGTGTCTCAATGAGAAATGGTCTTAGTCCGTCAACTGTGGCAGCAATTGAGATGCCGCTCAGAGCTTCATCGTGCTGATTGATAAACATTTCAGAGGGATTGTCGACTTCCCGCAGACCGGTCTCAACCATTTCAAAGATTCCAAGTTCAGAAGTTGAACCAAACCTGTTCTTTACAGACCGGAGTATTCGGTAAACATAATTATTATCTCCTTCAAAATAGAGAACAACATCAACAATATGTTCGAGAACTTTCGGACCGGCAAGTGTGCCATCCTTTGTAATATGACCGATCAGGAAAACCGGTATTCCGGTTATCTTTGAATATTTAAGAAGCTGTGCGGCACATTCCCTTACCTGTGAAACTGAACCGGCTGATGATTCAAGCATCGCCGGTGCTGATTGTCTGAATTGAATCAATAATTATTAATCCGGGTTTAATATTTTCTGCATGTGTAAGTATGCTTTCAAGCTCTGTCTCACTCAGAATATAGCACTGCGGATTGGTGTTCTTCATCCTTCTTGCCCTCAGGCTTATCTGTTCTTCGCTTTCTTCGCCTGAAACATAAAGAATATTTTTCTCTTTCAGGGCAAGAGCAAGCTGAAGCGCAAGGGTTGATTTTCCTACACCCGGTTCACCACCGAGAAGGATAAGCGATCCGCCTACAATACCTCCGCCAAGTATCCTGTCAAGTTCGGAAATACCTGTTTTCTGACGGTTGTGTTCATCAGCTTTTATATTATCGAGAAGTTCAGGTTTCCTTTTTTCCTGATTCATGACGAATGATACCTCTCGTGAGGAAGCAGGAGCAATTATCTCTTCATGGTAGGTATTCCACTCCTTGCATGAAGGACATCTGCCAATCCATTTTGCAGATTCGACACCGCAGTTCTGACAGACAAATACTGTTTTGGCTTTTGCCATACTGGTTGCTGGTTACAGGTTGCAGGTTGCTTGTTGCGGGTTGCTTCTTGCAGGTTGGAGGTTGCAAAATTTCAGGTTAAAAGTTGATTAATAAATATAGTATAAAAATATGAAATGTGAAGAATATATTGAGCCTCGGACACAAATATCAGGATCCGATTTTGCTCTCCAGAGGAGCCAGCGGATCAATCTGATCCTCCACAAGGGAGGTATTAACTCACATCTGGTGGGGTTGGTGTTTGAAGAACCGTAGCAGGACTTTTCTCTTTCCTGAACATAATAAAGAAAGATATTGTTCCTAC
Source organism: uncultured Bacteroidales bacterium (assembly GCA_963725785.1). Classification (GTDB taxonomy): domain Bacteria; phylum Bacteroidota; class Bacteroidia; order Bacteroidales; family VadinHA17; genus LD21. Next base: position 81,358 of record CAVRZV010000007.1, read on the forward strand.
AATTGCAACAAATATCAGTTGCGATTCATGAGTAAGCAAGGCATAAACCAGTCCGTCTTCTATCGGTATCCCATAAACAATGAGAAGTCCCTGTGAAATAATAAAATGAAAAGCACCCAGCCCGCTCTGAACAGGTGCTGACATTGCAAGTCCTCCGATTACAAGAAGAAAGATACTATCTCCAAAAGTCAGATGTGAGGTGCTTTCAAGGGAGAAGACCACAACCCAGGTCATCAGGGCATAATTGATCCAGATGAAAACAGTATGGAAAATAAATTCCCATTTTCTTTTAAGATTGGTAATTGTTTTCAGTCCGTTTATTATTCCTCTGGCAAGGTCGAACATCTTTGAAAAAAACCTGGATCTTTCGAAGACTTTTTTTATACCTGATCACCAGAATGAGAGATATTATTCCAAGTACAAAAAGTATCACCCAGGATGATCCATGTATTTCCAAATACTGATACAACTTTCTGCTGAATCGGAATAAGAATACTTTCTTTAAGAAACAGACCTATCTGATCACCGCTTGTAAATATCAGGATTATCATTATAATAAGAAGGGAGAGAAAGTCTATTGTACGTTCAACAACAACGGTTCCTATAAGCTGATCGACCGGAATTTTTTCTTTTTTGCCCAATGCCACACAGCGGGTTATTTCTCCTATTCGTGGTAATGCCAGATTTGCAAGGTAGCCTGTCATTAATGCATAAAATGCATTTCTGGTTGAAGGATTGAAGCCAAGAGGATTTACCAGAAGTACCCATCTCCGGGCCCGGCTTACAAATGCAAAAAATCCGAAAAGTACCGAAAACAGGAGCCAGGAGTAGTTTGCCTCCTTTAATTCAGCTACAAGTTTTGTGAAATTGACATTTCGGAATGCAAACCAGAGAAGCACGATTCCGACAGCAAGAAAAGCCAGAAACTTCAGAGTCTGTATAATACCTTTTCTCAATGTCAGATCAGTTTATTGGTTTTTGTATCGGGGAAAATAATTGCGGGTTTGAATGATTTTGCTTCCTGAAAATCCATGAAGGCAAATGACATTATTATAATTATATCTCCAACAATCACCTTTCTGGCAGCAGCACCATTCAGACAGATATCTCCCGATCCTCTTATACCTTTTATTACATATGTCTCAAGACGTTCACCGTTATTCAGATTCAGAACATGGACTTTTTCATTTTCAATAAGATTCGCAGCATCCATTAGATCCTCATCAATTGTTATACTTCCGATATAATGCAGATTTGCTCCGGTGATAGTAACCTTATGGATTTTTGATTTAACTACTTCTATTAACATGATTCGATATCTTGGTTGATCTTAATTAAAGTGCAAAGGTAATTAACCTTTTGATTCAGACCAACCCAATTTCAATATTATCTATCAGACTTATTTTACCGGCTTTCACAGCAATGCATCCAAAATATCTGTTGCCTGCTTTTCATTTCTGATTTTTTTCTCACAGGAATCAGTTCCGTATCATCCACAATTTCAAAATATTCAACATTGAATCCCGGAACACTGTTTATACTGTTTTCAACATAAGATTTTATTTCAGGAATATCATTTTCTTCAATCATTGCAGATGCTGCAGAGATGGTTTTAAATATTATATGCTGCATTTTTCCTGATTTCAGGTTCAAGAAGCCTATTCCTGCTGCTCATTGCCAGTCCGTCATTTTCACGGATAATAGGATTGCCGATAATTTTTACTTTATTACCTGTCTGTCTTACCAGAGCTCTTTAATTACTGCAAGCTGCTGAAAATCTTTCAGTCCAAAAAAGGCAATATCGGGTTTTACTATTTCAAAAAGCCTGCTTACAACCTGTGCAACACCATTAAAATGACCGGGACGGTGAAGGGCTTCCATTACATTATCAAGGTTCCCAAAATGAAATACTCTTTTATCTTCTTCAGGGTAGATTTCTTTATCACCAGGGGTAAATACAATATCATTTTCCCTGAGGACTTTCTCAAGAAGTTCAAGATCGGTGTCAAGTGTTCTGGGATAATTCTTCAGATCATTTTTATCATTGAATTGAGTAGGATTGACAAAATACTGACAACCACCAGAGGACATTTTAGCAGCAGCAGTTTCAACCAGCGACAGATGTCCTTCATGAAGAGCTCCCATAGTAGGTACAAATCCAACAGGAGCAAGTTGCATTTTTCTCATGAGCGTTTGCAATTCAGTAACTGTACTTATCACCTTCATCTGTTTTATAATTTATACAAACCGGTAAATGATAATCATCAAATTAAACAAAGCACCAATCTGCTTTAGTCATGAAAGGAATAAGTTACAATCGTCGGCATGGACTACTCTTATCGTTATGAATATCCGCATATTTATTATATTATTAATTTTTACTATCTTTGCACCTTAAATCGAAATGGTATATCCAGGCAGGTAAATGGAAAGCAGGAAGGTATTATTCATTTCACAAGAGATCACTCCATACTTAGGTGAGACAAAATTATCGAAGATAGGAAGATATCTTCCCCAGGGCATTCAGGAAAGGGGGAAGGAGATCCGTACTTTCATGCCAAGGTATGGTTGTATAAATGAAAGAAGGAATCAGCTTCATGAAGTGATCCGTCTTTCGGGGATGAATCTTATCATTGACGATACCGATCATCCTCTCATAATAAAAGTTGCTTCAATACAATCGGCCCGAATGCAGGTCTATTTTATTGATAATGATGATTATTTCCAGAGAAAACATATTATCAGTGATGCTTCAGGAAAGGAATTTGAGGATAATGATGAACGGGCTTTATTTTTTGCCCGGGGTGTAATTGAAACAGTTAAGAAACTCAGATGGGCTCCTGATATTGTTCATTGTCATGGATGGATGTCGGCACTTGTACCGGTTTATCTGAGAAGTATTTACAATGATGATCCGCTGTTCCATAATTACAAGATTATCTATTCTATTTACAATAATGATTTCAAAACTCCGTTTAGATCAACATTCGCCGATAAACTTCGTTTCGACGGAATAGACGGTGAAAATCTTAAGATGGTTAAGAAACCGGATTTTGTTAATGTATCAAAACTGGCTATTAAATATTCTGACGGGATCATTATCGGAAGCGAGGATATAAATGAGGAATTGAAAAAATACCTGAAAACAATTAACAAACCGGTTCTTCCATTTAAGGATGAGACCGAATATATTGATGCCTATAATGATTTTTATGACAAGATATTATAATAGTTCCCAACATTCCCGCAGATTTAGTTCTGTTTCTAAAAATTTCAATAATTTACTCCGCTGACACTCTTTACTCTGATAGCTTTTTTTGCCAGTTCATGTGAGAAAGGGGTATTGAATATGGGCTCAGGTCTTCTTCCAGAAAGTGATTTTATAGGCATGAAATCAATCGATACATTAAGTGTCTTCTCCTATACTTTGTACAATAATTCGATCAGGTCTGATAATCCTACTATTTCTTACCTCGGCGAGATCTTTGATCCCTATTTTGGAACTACAACTTCGGAATTTGTGACCCAGCTAAGACTATCAGAGAAATGGGCCGACCGAATATTTACAATAGATTCTGTAAAGCTGTTTATGCATCTTTTAAGTACAAAAGGAAAAACAAATGTAACGCATAAACTAAAAATTTCGGAAATTTCTGATTTAATATCTCCTGATTCAACATATTATTCGGATACACCGGTACATACTTCAGGGTATGTCCTTAACAATATTGAACTGCCGGTACTTCAGGCTGATACAATCAATGATGTTATTTTGAATTTGCCTGTTGCATTCGGAAATTATATTACCCGCGACCCTTCGAAATTATTTTACAGTACGAATAATATTCACTATTCACCTGCCTTTCCCGATTTCAGAGATTATTTCAGAGGAATTTACTTTCAGATGGAACCCAGTCCGGATCCTGTGCTGGTTTCACTATATCTCGCACCACCTGATGTAAACAATAGTGCACATTCATCTTCTCAAAACGCTATAGTCTTATATTTTCGCGATAGTACCGGTGTTACCCAACAATTCGAATTACTTCTGGATGCTAAGATAAGAAATGCAGCATTTAACAGATTTTCACACAATTATTTAACAGCAGATCCAGATAAAAGTATTAAACATATAAATGATAATTACAGGGACACACTCTCATATCTTCAGTCCCTGAATGGAGTATATACTAAAATAGTCCTGCCCGGTCTGGAAAAAATAAAAAGTGATGCCTCCCTTGGTAAAATTGCAGTAAATAAAGCCAGGTTGATCATTCCTGTGTTTTTTAATGGTCATGAATTCAAGGGTTCTACTGTACCTGTCAGGCTGGTTCTCAGATATAAAACCGCAGCCGGACTGAATTATGTTGTTCCCGACTGGAATATAGAACCAAGCTACCAGACTTTCTATGACGGTAAGGTAGATACAACAGCCAGAGTATATAAGTTCAACATTCCGGCATTTGTTCAGGAATATCTCGATGATGCCACAAATATTATTAAACCGGAGCTGGATCTATATGAGGAGGGAGGAACAAATAATGTTATTCTGAAAGCCAATAAGAGCAAGACTCCGGTTAAGTTTGAATTTACCTATACCAGGTTCTAGATTTTGTTAACCAAAATCACTACTTTCGTATTGACATTCTAAAATTAATTGAATATGTGTGGAATTATTGGTTATATCGGAACAAAACATGCACGGGAAATAATAATAAATGGTCTTAAAAGACTTGAATACCGGGGATATGATTCTGCAGGAATGGCTCTTGTAAACGGCGAAACCAAAATCTTTAAATGCGCAGGCAGAGTAAAGGATCTTGAGGATCTTGTAAGTAAATCAAGTTTTAATGGTACAACAGGAATGGGCCATACCCGATGGGCCACCCATGGTGAACCCAATGAACTGAATGCTCATCCGCAGGTTTCATACAAAGGCAATTTTGTTGTTGTTCATAATGGTATAATTGAGAATTATGCAACGCCTTAAGAAACACCTTGAGAGCAGAGGCGTGAAATTTTCAAGCCAGACAGATACCGAAGTCCTTGCAAATCTTATCGAACATCTTTATATAGAGGGTGATCTTACATGCTGAACAGGCAATAACATCTGCTCTTAACAGGGTCGTAGGTGCATATGGACTGGTTATTATCTGCACAAAAGAACCGGACAGGCTCTTTGCAGCTAAAAAAGGTAGTCCTCTTGTAATAGGAGTTGGAGAGGGTGAAAACTTTATAGCCTCCGATGCAACGCCGATAGTAGAATATACACAGAGAGTAATTTATCTGAATGATGACGATCTTGCAATAATCAAAAAAGATGAACTGATTCTTAAAACTATGCAGTAACGAATAGTATACAGCCGGAAGTCAAAGAAATAGATCTTAAAATCGGGGAGATTGACAAAGAAGGGTTTGCTCATTTTATGCTGAAGGAAATTTTTGAACAGCCAAGAGCAATTCATGATACTTTCAGAGGCAGGATACTGCCTGATAATTCCGGTGTAATGCTCGGTGGTCTGCATAATGTTATTGACTCAATGAGCCAGGCAGAAAGAATTATTATTATTGCATGTGGCACATCGTGGCATGCCGGACTGCGTTGGAGAATATATTTTTGAAGAATATACCAGGATTCCAGTTGAGGTGGAATATGCTTCTGAATTCCGTTACAGGAATCCAATTATAAGAAAAGGTGATTTCGTAATTGCAATAAGCCAGAGTGGAGAAACAGCAGATACCCTTGCAGCAGTTAAACTTGCAAGAGAGAAAGGGGCAAAAGTAATTGGAATTTGTAATGTTGTAGGTAGCAGTATCCCGCGCGAAACAGATGCAGGTGTTTATACTCATGCTGGTCCCGAAATAGGCGTTGCATCAACAAAAGCTTTTACAACCCAGGTATTGGTTCTTGCAATGATGGCATTTGAGATAGGTCATAACAAAGGGAACACTCTCCGATGCATCCTATAAAGAACTGATAACAGAACTTGCATCAATACCCGGGAAAATTGAGAATACTCTTGAAGATAAATGACCAGGCACTTGAACTTGCAAAGATCTTTCAGAACACACATAATGCACTTTACCTTGGAAGAGGATATCTGTTCCCGGTTGCACTTGAAGGCGCTCTTAAACTGAAGGAGATTTCATATATTCATGCTGAAGGTTATCCGGCAGCCGAAATGAAACATGGTCCTATTGCCCTTATTGATGAGAATATGCCTGTTGTTGTTGTTGCTACTAAAGATGACACATATGAAAAGATAGTAAGTAATATTCAGGAGATTAAAGCAAGAAAAGGAAATGTAATTGCAATTGTCACGGAAGGTGATGAAATAATCAGTAAAATGGCTGACTATGTTCTTGAAGTTCCTGAAACAATTCCGATCTTTTCAGGATTACTCGCAGTAATTCCTCTTCAGTTGCTTTCATATCATATTGCTGTATTGAGAGGGTGCAATGTTGACCAGCCCAGGAATCTTGCAAAGTCAGTAACTGTGGAATAAATACAGATAATTATTATTCGCATATACCCCCTTCCCGGTCCCGCCTAGCTTCAGGCAGAGGTTGAATAGAATAGTGTGTTATCTACCTGAATACATCAGGTCATAATATTTGCCATAATCCCCTGAAAGTACATTCCCGAGCCATCTGGAATTTGAAAGATACCAGTCAACCGTTTTTTCAAGACCTTCCGCAAATTCAGGTATTGGTGACCATCCAAGCTCATCTTGTAATTTTGACGAATCAATTGCATATCTCAGATCATGTCCCGGGCCTGTCTTTGACAAAAGTTATAAGTTTTTCTGACGTTCCTGTCGCTACGGTTAAGTTTCTTATCCATAATCCTGCAGAGAAGCAGTATCAGATCAATATTCTTCCATTCATTATTTCCACCGATATTATATGTATCGCCAATCTTTCCGCTGATGAAAGATAAGATCTATTGCAGAAGCATGATCTTCAACATATAGCCAGTCGCGGATGTTTTCTCCTTTACCGTACACAGGAATAGGCTTATTGTTTTTGATATTGTTAATTGCCAGAGGTATAAGCTTTTCAGGGAACTGGTTTGGTCCGTAATTATTTGAGCAGTTAGAGATTACTACAGGAATTCCGAATGTATGATTATAGGCTCTTACCATGTGATCGGAACTTGCTTTCGATGCTGAATAGGGACTCTTGGGATCATAAGCAGTCTCTTCAGTGAAGAGTCCCTCTTTCCCAAGTGAACCATAAACCTCATCAGTCGAAATATGATAGAACAGTTTTCCTTCGAACGTGTTTTTCCAGTTATTAAGAGCAGCATTAAGCAGATTAACTGTTCCGACAATATTTGTAAAAACAAATTCATCCGGACCGGTAATTGAACGATCGACATGCGACTCAGCAGCCAGATGTATTACTCCGTCAAAATTGTACTTTTTGAACAGATCAAGAACAGATTGTTTATCAACTATATCTGATTTTTTCAAATTTATAATTCTTTTCTTTTTCAATATCAGTAAGATTTTCAAGGTTACCTGCATAGGTAAGCTTATCTGCATTGACAATCAGGTAATCAGGATACTTACGTTACAAATCTTCTGACAACATGTGAACCAATAAATCCTGCACCACCGGTTATTAAGAATTGTTTTTTTCATAGTTATGACATTTTAGTTTCTAATGTTTTTTTCCCAGTCCCACGCTGTTTTCATAGCTTCATCGAGGGAACTTAAGGTTTTCCAGCCCAGTTCCTTGTTGGCAAGAGAAGGATCGGCCCATATCTTTTCAATATCTCCGGCCCTTCTTCCGACAATTTTGTATTTTAATTTAATTCCCGAAACACGTTCGAATGATTTTATAGCTTCGAGAACTGAAACACCGTTACCTGTACCAAGATTAAAGACTTCATAGCTTTTTCTTGTTTCTTCCTTCAATCAGCCTTTTGACAGCAACAACATGTGCTTTTGCAAGATCAACAACATGAAGGTAATCCCTTATACAAGATCCGTCCGGAGTGTTATAATCATTTCCGAAAACTTTTAGTTCATCTCTTATCCCATAACCTGTCTGGGTTATAAATGGAACCAGATTTTCCGGAACACCTCTTGGCAATTCTCCAATAAGAGCTGATGGATGTGCACCTATAGGATTAAAATATCTTAATGAAATTGCTTTAATGTTTTTGTCAGCTACAGTTGTGTCCCTAATAATTGCTTCCCCGATTTGTTTTGTATTGCCATATGGGGAAACAGCCGGTTGTAACGGAGCAGTCCTCAGTTAACAGGAAGCTTTTCCGGTTGTCCGTAGACTGTACAGGATGATGAAAATACCATGTGTTGGATACCATATCGTTTCATCAGCGTCAAGCAGATTAACTAATGATACCAGATTATTCCGGTAATACTCCAGAGGTTTATTTACTGATTCACCCACAGCTTTATAGGCGGCAAAGTGAATGATAGCTGCTATATCTCTGTGTTTCTGAATGAATCTGTCAAGTTTTTCCTGATCACAAAGGTCGAGTACTTTCAAGAAGGGGTTTAACTCCGGTAATCTTCTGAATCTTGTCGACCACATCTGCCTCTGAGTTGTACAGGTTGTCAATTATAACGACATCAAATCCCTTTTCAATAAGTTCAACAGTTGTATGCGAACCAATATAACCGGTTCCTCCTGTTACCAGGATTTTCTTTTTCATTTAAAGGCTCCAGTATGTATGATTTTTTATTTTTCCCGCGAAGGATACCTTTTACGTCAACTATGATTCCATCCTTCTTTAGTAATGGAGTAAAAAACGATTCGTCCAGCTTTAAATATGCTTTATGACTGACTGCCAGAATTACGGCATCGTACTCACCTGAAGGTTTTTCTTTAAGATCAATCTGATATTCTTCTTTAACCTCATGTTTCCCTGCTCCCGGATCGATAACATCGACTGAGATTCCGAAATCAGCAAGCTCATTAACAATATCCATGACCTTTGAATTACGGATATCCGTAACATCTTCTTTAAATGTGATTCCCATAATCAGTACACGGGCACCCTTCAGGTTCTTCCCTGCGGCAATTATTTTTTTGACAGTCTGTTTTCCTATATATCCACCCATACTGTCGTTAATAAACCTTCCCGAATCAATCATCTGAGGGTGATATCCCAGGGCCTTTGCCTTGAATGACAGATAATAAGGATCGACACCAATGCAATGTCCGCCTACCAGTCCGGGATAAAATTTAAGGAAGTTCCATTTTGTACCTGCAGCTTCGAGTACTTCAAATGTATTGACACCCAGTCTGTTAAAAATAATTGACAGTTCATTCATAAATGCAATATTAATATCGCGCTGGGTATTTTCAATTATTTTTGCTGACTCAGCAACCTTAATTGAGCTTGCCCTGTGAACACCTGCTTTGATAATCAGTTCATATATTTTTGCAATATTTTCAGCAGATTCAGCATCACAACCACTTGTTACTTTAACAATTTTGGTCAGGGTATGATTATTGTCTCCCGGATTTATTCTTTCTGGTGAGAAACCAACTTTAAAGTCAATGCCGCATTTTAATTCAGAATATCTTTCCAGTACAGGGATACAATCTTCTTCTGTACATCCGGGGTATACAGTCGATTCATATACTACATAATCACCTTTTTTCAGAATCTTTCCTACTGTTTCAGATGCTTTAAGAACAGGTGTAAGATCAGGGAGATTAGTACTTGTTGGTAGGAGTGGGAACTGCAATAATATGAAATGAAGCCGTCTTTTAAATCTGAAGGATCACTGGTAAGAACAATATCGGTATTTTTAAATGCTTCAGAAGTCAGTTCATTACTGGGATCAATACCTTTTTTCATCAGTTCTACCCTTTCGGGTTTTATATCAAAACCAACAACTTTGATATGTTTTGCAAATTCAAGAGCTATTGGAAGGCCTACATAACCAAGGCCGATGACTGAAAGTTTTGTCTCTTTTTTAATAAGTTTATTGTACATGTCATAAATTATGTTGTTTTTAAAATTGGATGATAGTCTCCTTTAAGTCCGACAGGTTTGGAATTTCTGATCGTATAAGCAGTCTCGACTGACTGACGTGCATCTTTAAGTCCAAATCCCTTTCCGGCAAGTATTTCTTTATATGTCATAGTATGCAGGTCGGTAAATCCTTCACTGAATTCAATCTCTTCACCATCAACTGTGATAGACCTGAAGGTTCTCTGGCCTGTTGCTTTAATGATATCGGGGATATCATTGTAGTCGAGGCTCAGGAACCATCTTACCCTGGCATTTTCAAGCTCAAGATATCCTGCCGCTTTATGTGGTTCCAGAGAGATGAACAATATTTCTCTTTGTTTTGCCAAAGATCCAGCTAAGCATATCGAAAAAATGGATACCAATATTGGTTGCAACTCCTCCTGATTTCTGAATATCACCTTTCCATGATATTGAATACCAGTTTCCCCGGCTGGTAACATATGTCATATCAATATCATATATTTTATCCTTAGGACCATTCCTGATCTTTTCCCGCAGTTCAATTATTTTCGGATGAAGACGAAGCTGAAGAACAGTATAAATCTTTCGACCGGTCTCATTTTCAATCTCCTGCAATGCATCGATATTCCATGGATTGAGAACAATGGGTTTTTCACAGATTGCTTCTGCCTGATGGCGTAGAGCAAACCGTATATGGGAATCATGAAGGTAATTCGGAGAACAGATACTTACATAATCAATTTTAGTTCCTGTTCGTTTAAGTTTGTCAAAATGCCTGTCAAAGCGTTCAAACTCAACAAAAAAATCACTTTCCGGGAAATAGCTGTCAATACGACCGACACTATCGAACCTGTCAAGACTGGCAAGAAGGTTATTGCCGGTTTCCTTTATTGCATGAAGATGCCTCACAGCTATATACCCTGCAACACCTATTATTCCGAAGTTTTTTGGAGATTCAGTCATTCCGGTATGCTATAAAGTGACATAAAAATACTAAATATATTTTAGAAACGTTGCCATTCTCAATCTTGTATCTTTCGCCGCTTTCAGGACAGGAGGCAACCCCGGTATCGTCAAAAATAAGCTTATGACCGTATTCACTCATCCAGCCAGTCTGTCTGGCAGGATTACCTACAACCAGGGCATAGGGTTTTACATCTTTTGTGACAACTGCACCTGCCCCGATAAATGCATATGTACCGATTTTGTTTCCACATACAATCGTAGAGTTGGCTCCTATTGAGGCACCTTTTTCAACGATAGTGGTCAAGTAGCTGTCTTTTCGGATTAATTGCGCTTCGGGGATTGATGACATTTGTAAATACCATTGACGGTCCAAGAAATACATCGTCCTCACAAATGACTCCTGTATAGATCGATACATTATTCTGGACCTTGACATTTTTTCCCAGTTTTACGCCAGGCGAGATTACAACATTCTGGCCGATATTACAGTTTTCACCAATTTCCGAACCTGTCATAATGTGACTGAAGTGCCAGATTTTTGTTCCTTTTCCGATTTTGCAGCCTTCGTCAATAACTAGCTGTTTCGTGGGCAAAATATTCCTTCTCCATTATCGATTATTTATTGAAGAAATTTCAATACATTTTGTACAATGTAATCAAGCTGATCCTGCTCCATGTCGGGATGCATCGGTAATGATAGAACCTCCTTGCACAGAGTTGTTGTTACCGGGAAATCAATTTCTTTATACCCCAGGAAACTGTAGGCTTCCTGCATATGAAGAGGGCCGGGGTAATAAACTCAAGACGGGATATTCTCATTGACTCAAGAAATTTCTTCAGCTCATCTCTCTTCCCGTTTCTTATCCTGATAGTGTATTGATGAAATATGTGAGTAGAATAATTTGATCTTTCCGGGATAGTTATTGATGAGCATCCTGCAAAAGCTTTGTCGTACATATCAGCTAATCTTCTCCGGGCAGCATTGAATTTAGAAAGTTGCTTAAGTTTTACTCTCAGGATAGCGGCCTGAATTGTATCCAATCTTGAATTAATACCTATATCATTGTAATGATATCTGATTTTCATTCCATGGTTAGCTATGCTCCTCAGCTTCATGGCATAATCATCACTGTTTGTATAAAGAGCACCGCCATCACCGTAACAGCCCAGGTTTTTGGATGGGAAAAACGATGTTGTTCCTATGTGACCTATCGTTCCTGCCTTTTTAGAGGTCCCGTTCTTAAAAATATAATCTGTACCTGTTGCCTGTGCTGCATCTTCAATAACGAACAGGTTGTGTTTTTTAGCAAGCTCCATGAGGCTTTCCATATCAGCACACTGTCCAAACAAATGGACCGGAACAATAGCTTTTGTTCTTGAGGTAATTGACTTTTCTGACTGCTTCGACCGAGATATTAAAACTACCTGGTTCGGGATCTACAAGAACCAGTTTGAGGCCAAGTAATGCAACAACCTCAACAGTAGCAATAAATGTAAAATTCGTTGTGATCACTTCGTCTCCCGGTTTCAGATTCAGAACCATTAGAGCCAGTTGAAGTGCGTCAGTTCCATTTGCACATGAAATAACATGTTTTACACCCATATATTCCTGAAGCTCTTCTTCAAATAATTTAACCTCAGGTCCTTTAATAAATGCTGTGGATAAAAGAACAGATTTTATAGCATTATCAATTTCCGGTCCGATCTTCTCGTACTGGGCTCCAAGGTCGACCATTTGTATCTCTCTCATCTCTAGCTAAAAATTTGAATTACGAAGATAATATTTTTTATTGAACTACCCATTGGTAGCGTAGGGTCATGCCATGGCATGACCCTGCATTGTTAATCATCAAACGTACCTCAGGTTCCTAAAATTTATTGCTTATAACTTTTTTTTCTTAAATTTGTATTAATAAAAGAATATTTCAAGTGGATATTACTGCTTTTATAAGGGAATTATTATTCGGTCACGATTGTGTTATTATACCAGGTTTTGGTGGATTCGTGGGAAACTATTCCCCTGCCAGAATTGACAGAAGTACCGATACATTTTACCCCCCGGTAAAGCAAATTTCCTTTAACAGGAACCTGAATCATAATGATGGTCTGCTGGTAGGAAGAATTTCCAGCACTTCAAATATGAACTACGGTGATGCCAGAAATCTGGTCGATGAATTTGTATCAGAAATCCGGAGAAAACTTGAAAAGGGAGATAAGGTCGTTTTTGACAACATCGGAAGTTTTATTAACAACCATGAAGGCAATCTTCAGTTTGAACCTGATAAGAATGTAAATTACCATCTTGATGCTTACGGGCTTGAATCTTTTCAGTGTTTGCCGCTGGAAGGTTATGATGTAAGAAAAAGGATCATCAGATCTTCTGAAAAAGATCCTGTCAGAAAGGCATCGATAAGAAAAATACTCTGGAGAGCTGCAATCATTGTTCCTCTCTTATCTCTTATGGTTGTGGTTTCGCTAAAAACTGAGATCTTTAAGACCAGGGCAGAAACAACAACGATGAATCCGCTTGTATCGGCTGAATTTGAAAATAATAGAAAAGCTGTGGACGAGAGTAGTACTGTTGAAATGCCGAAGATTGAAGAAAAAGCCAACCCGTCTTCTGATGAAGCTAAAGCTCCGGAAGTTGTACCTGTACCTGTAGCATCGGATATTTATACTTATTATATTATAGCCGGGAGTTTCAAATCAGAAGAAAATGCTGTTTCACAGGTAAATATGTTGAAAGAAGAAGGCTTTATACCTGAGATAATAACTACAGGTAATGGTTTTTATCGGGTCTGTGCAATGACATGCAAGGATGAGAATACAGCTCTTACAAAAAAGGACAGCATAGCAAAGAAATTCCCCGGGACCTGGATTTCAAAAAAGAGATAGTTAACCCCTCCAAGCCCCACAAATAGGGGGTTTAGGGCATAGCAGTCAACCTAAGCTTTGGGGAGATAGAGATACTACATAAAAAAGTTTCCCCCCCTTCAAAAGGAGCTAATCTCTCGTCATATCTTTTTCCTCTCGTACATGGCAGAAGTATCTGTCAAGGACAAGCATGAATCAAAAAAGTATTCGCTATAATGATTGGGAGATCCCTCAACTCATCCACCACATATCCCGTGCTTTAGAAATGAGTCAAACGGTGGATGAGTTTCGGGATGACAAGTTTTTTGAGTGTATGAGGGAAGGAAGAAGCGGCGATTCGACTGAAGTCTCTCAAAAATGGTGAAATTTTTGTTTCGAATCGCCGCTTCTTCCTTCCCATAGTTCTCCCTTAAACGATTGTCATCCCGAGCGAATCCACCCCTCTCATTTACAGATATTTGAAGGTGCTGGGTGGATGAGTCGAGGGATCTCCTGGATCTAAACAAATTTTCGAAAATAATTTTGTTAAAAAAGATGTGATGAAAGATTAGTTCAAAAGGAGGGGAGAGTTACGATTATAAATAGTTATATTATTACTTAATAGAATCGTCCTTATTTTATCATACTGCCGTTACTCACTTTTTCTGAAGGAGAGACCATCACAAGTTTTCCGTCTTTATCTTCAGCCATCAGGATCATCCCTTTCGACTCGATACCCTTTATTTTCCGGGGCTCAAGATTAGCGACGATAGATATCTGTTTACCAATAATGGCTTCCGGCTCGTAATACTCTGCGATACCTGAAACAATCGTCCGGATATCAAGACCCGTATCAATTTTGAGCTTTAGCAGTTTAGTGGTTTTCGGAACTTTTTCCGCTTCAAGAATTGTTGCGGTCCTTATATCTATCTTGGAGAAGTCATCGAAGGTGACAGGTTCTTTTGACGGGACTGTTTTTGCACGGAAGCCTCATTTGCTTTTTTTGTAGCAAGAAGCTTGTCGATCTGCCGGGTGATCTCTTCATCTTCAATTTTTTCAAACAGAAGGTCCGGTTTATTAATAGCATGACCCGGTACCAGCAGATCAGATCTTCCTGCATTTTCCCATTTCAGTTCACCGAGATTGAGCCATTCTCCTGAGTTTCTCCATTGAGAAGGGGAGAAAGGGTTCGCAAACAATAGTCAGATTTGCAGTTATCTGAAGGGCAATATTCATGATTGTTTTTACTCTTTCCGGATCTGTTTTTGATAACTTTCCAGGGTTCGGCATCTGCAAGATATTTATTTCCCAGGCGGGCAAGGTTCATGCCTTCTTTAAGGGCCTCTCTGAACCTGAATGATTCAAGACTAGTTTTCTACATTTTCTTTGATCTTTGTGATCTCTTTCAGCACAACATCATCATTCAGGATCAGTCTTTCCTCTTTCAGGTACTTTTCCGTCATAATAATTATTTGTCAGAACAAGCGTCCGGTTCACAAAATTCCCAAGAATTGCAACCAGTTCATTATTGTTTCGTGCCTGAAAATCTTTCCAGGTGAAATCATTATCTTTTGTTTCCGGAGCATTGGCACAAAGAGAATATCTCAGCACATCCTGTTTCCCGGGAAAATCTTCAAGATATTCATGAAGCCACACTGCCCAGTTCCTTGAGGTTGATATCTTGTCACTTTCAAGATTCAGAAATTCATTTGCCGGAACATTTTCAGGAAGGATATAAGCTTCCTTCAGCATTAAGCATTGCCGGAAAGATGATGCAATGAAATACAATATTGTCTTTTCCAATGAAATGAACCATTTTTGTCTCCTTGTCCTTCCAGTATTTTTCCCAATCGGGGGTAAGCTCTTTTGTAGCAGATATATATCCGATTGGTGCATCGAACCAGACATACAGCACTTTTCCTTTTGCTCCTTCAACAGGTACCGGTACTCCCCAGTCGAGATCACGGCTTACTGCCCGGGGTTGTAAGACCCTGGTCGAGCCATGATTTGCACTGACCATAAACATTTGTTTTCCATTCTTTATGATCTTCAAGAATCCATTTTCTAAGCCAGGGTTCATATTTATCGAGGGGAAGATACCAGTGTAGTGTTTCACGCAGAACCGGTTTACTGCCGCTGATTGTTGAATGGGGATTAATCAGGTCGGTTGGGCTCAGTGAAGTTCCGCATTTTTCACACTGGTCACCATAAGCATTTTCATTGCCGCAATGACGGACATGTTCCATAATGTACCTGTCGGCAAGAAAACATCGGCTTCTTCATCGTAATATTGTTCAGTGGACTTTTCAATGAATTCACCTTTATCATAGAGGTCCTGAAAAAATTCCGAAGCAGTTTCGTAATGTACTTTATTTGATGTTCGGGAATAGATATCGAATGCAATCCCAAAATCTTCAAATGCTTTTTTATTCATTGTATGATATCTGTCAACAATCTCCTGGGGAGAAACTCCTTCTTTTCGGGCCTTTAGTGTAATCGGAACACCATGTTCATCTGATCCGCAAACTAGAAATCACATCCTCTCCCTTCATTCTCAGGTACCTGGTATAAATGTCGGACGGTACATAAACACCTGCAAGATGACCGATATGTATCGGGCCATTGGCATAGGGAGGGCAGAAGTAACAAGATATCTTTTAAATTTTCATTTATTCATGATGCTTATCTGGATAATGAGTTGTTAGCTATTTTAAAACCGACAAGATAATAAATTTAAGGATTGCGCTCGATGCAATTATATCTTTCCTGACCATTAAGGCATGCAAACTAAGTTCTCAAAACTGAAAGTCAAAACTCAGGTTTGGATAAATAAGATGGAAGATCGAAAATTCGGGGACAGCGACGGCATAAATGAAAATTGCGATCTTTGATAGGCAGAGCAGGCATCTTTTCTATCGATGATCAGAAGGCAGAGATAAGGAGATTGAGGTCATTTGATATAATTCCGAACTTTCTGTCCAAGGGTTTCATTTGTCAGCATACCGTTATATAAATATGCACCGTTACGTACTCCCTGATCATTTTTAAGCAGTTGTGTTATACCACCTGCATCTGCCATACTTTGAAGCAGGGGGGTAAAGATATTACTAAGTGCAATAGAGGCTGTCGTGGCCACACGTGACGGAAGGTTCCATGCTGAAAAATGCATTACACCGTGTTTCTCATAGACAGGATCATGGAGGGCCCGGCATTCAGTTGTTTCAATACATCCACCACGGTCGATGCTCAGGTCGATGACAACAGCTCCTTTTTTCATATTCCGTATCATATCCTCAGTTATATAATACCAGGGCCGTAAGATCTTCAAGTTCGATGGCGCCGATAAGCACATCGGCTGACTTTAAGGGCCTTCTTCAGGACCTGGGGATGAAAGACAGATGTCTGAAGTCGCTGGCCGAGCAGATTCTGAAATCTTCGCAGCCTGTGCAGTGAATTGTCAAATATTCTTAACAGTTGATCCCAGTCCAATAGCTGCTCTTGCAGCATATTCACCTGCAGTATTTGCACCGATTATGACTACTTCAGTCGGTGTAACACCTGTTATTCCGCCCAGCATTACTCCCTTGCCACCATGCATGTTACTCAGATATTCCGACGCAATCAACAGAGAAGTAATCCCTGCAATCTCACTCATTGATTCAACTACCGGCATAACACCGTTAATGTCGCGGATCTTTTCAAAGGCCAGGGCTGTTACTTTTTTTCTGATGAGTTTTCCAAGGGTTTCTTCACTCAGCTTAAGAACATTCAGGTATGACAATACTACTTGATTGCCTTTCAGATATTCGGTCTCTCTTTCAGTAAACGGAGCAACCTTAATCACGACATCCGCACTATAAACTCTTGCAGGTGAATCGGTTATTATAGCTCCGTTCTCACTGTAATCCTTGTCAGTATAGTTTGCACCTAGTCCTGCACCTTTCTGAACAATCACCTCATTGTCACTTTCGACGAGAAGACTAACGGACTCAGGTGTAAGAGCCACTCTTTTTTCATCATCTTTTTTGTCGCTGGGAATCCCAATCGAAATTCTGCGGTTCTTGACAGCAGTTTCAAGGTGTTCCTCTTTTGGCATGAATACGGTATTTTCAAAACTGACTTTTCCGCTCTTACCTTTTTCGTTCATCATTTGGAGGTAGATATTTCTTCAAAGGTAAATAATTTGGAATAGAGAGCAAAATCAGATATTATTTATGATATTGAAAGGATACTCTCTTCATTTTCATCGACTGAAATTCTGACCTTTACCGTTCCGGAGTGGGAGAATTTCTTCAATAATCTCGGGCCACTCCATAAAGCAATATGACTCGCCGGTAAGGTATTCCTCAATACCAAAATCAAACACCTCTTCCTGTTTTTTTATTCTGTAGAAATCGATATGATAGAGTGATTCTCCTCCTGAGGTCCTGTATTCATTAACCAGGGTAAATGTGGGGCTGCTGACTATATCAATGGCACCAAGTTCTTGACATACAGCCTTGATAATTGTTGTCTTGCCGGCACCCATGGAGCCGTAAAATGCAAAGATTCTTCTTTCTCCACAATGTTTCAGAAGTTGTTTTGCAGCCGCAGGCAGATGTTTTTTATCTTTTATTAATATCTTCATAAGATCTGAAAGATCGTAAAATTGTAGTGAATGGTCGCGACCATTCACTACAGTTAAACAGGTTCCAGGCAAGCAACCGGTATCATTATTTCCTGCATCGAAATCCCCCCATGCTGAAAGGTGTCCTTATAATAACCTGCATAATAGTTATAATTGTTCTGATAAACGAGAAAGTCCTGGTTAAGAGCAAAGATATATCTTGAACTTAAATTGGTTTTAGGAAGCAAAGCTTTTTCCGGATTAGTCAATTCAAAGACTTTCTTTGGATCATAATCGAGGTTTCTGCCCATTTTATATCTGAGATTGGACGATGTTTTCCTGTCGCCTATTATTTTAATTGGATTCTGTACTCTTATTGTACCGTGGTCTGTGCTGAAAACGACTCTGACAGGAAAGGAAGCAAGAGTCTTGAGCAGTTCAAACAACGAGGAATGCATAAACCAGGAACGGGTCAGACTTCTGTAGGCAGGCTCATCGTTAGCCAGGTCGCGGATCATACTAATTTCAGTTCTTGCATGAGAGAGCATATCTACAAAATTGAAAACGAGTATATTAATGTCATTTTCAAGCATCGATCTCACTTTCTCATTTACCTTTTTACCTTCAAGACTGCTGCTGATTTTATAATACGACCACTTGTATTTCAGCCCTTTACGAGCCAACTGGTTCTTAAATAATTCTTCTTCAAAATTGTTTTTGCCTTCCTCCTCATCATCATTTATCCATAGTTCTGGCATAAGTTCAGCAATCGAAGAAGGCATCAATCCTGCAAATATGGAATTCCTGCCGAATTGTGTAGCAGTTGGCAAAATACTGAAATACAAATCCTCGTCAATAATCCTGTACATCCCCGATAGTTCAGCTGAAATTGTCTTCCATTGATCATATCTCAGGTTATCGATAAGGATAAAGAAGAGGGGTCTGTTTTGTTTTACATTCGGGAATATTTTTTGTGAAAAGAGTGCAGGGGAAAGCAGAGGCTTGGAAGTGCTTTCAGGTTTTAGCCAATCGAGATAATTACAAATCATGAATTTTGAAAAGGAATTATTTGCCTCGTTCTGCTGAAGTTTAAGAATCTCAGTCATCCCGGGATCTGTTGATTTTTCAAGTTCAGATTCCCAGAATACAATTTTTTTATATAGCTCGGTCCAGTCGGTAAATGTTGAAGCAGTTGAGATCATACTGCTTATGCGGCTGAATTCTTGTCTGTAGTCAGTTGTTGTCTTTTCTGTTATCAGCCGGCGCTGATCAAGGATTTTTTTTATTGCAAGAAGTACCTGTTTCGGTTTGACAGGCTTAATCAGGTAATCGGCGATTTCTGATCCAATGGCAGCTTCCATTATATCTTCCTCGTCACTTTTAGTAATCATCACCACCGGGATGTCAGTACGTACCTCTTTTATCAACTTTAGAGTTTCCATACCGCTTAAGCCAGGCATATTTTCGTCGAGAAAAATAAGATCATACCTGTTTTGCCTTACCAGATCAACTGCATCGTTACCATTTGAACAGGTATCAATCTCATACCCTTTTTCTTCGAGGAAAAAAATGTGTGATTTCAGTACTTCAACCTCATCATCAGTCCAGAGAATTCTGATTTTCCTCATTTTAAATTCTTTTTTTTTACCTCATCCCCCTGCCTCCTTCTCCCAAGAGAGAAGGGGGTAATTAAATGACAATCTTTTTTTGCCCCTCTCCCTTGGGAGAGGGGATGGGGAGAGGTAGATTTAACCTTTATTTTAAATATTTCTCCCTGAAAAAGAGAAGATATCGTTCCGGATTCTTATCATCTTTAAGAACCTTAAGGTTGTCACTGCTTATTATAAAGGTCATCATACTGGCGCCAGCAGAATTCCTGACAAACTTTTCAGTTTTAAAAGCATTGTAATAATCCATAGCCTGGGCAATATCAGTAAACCCCGAAACAGTAATAAGTATATATTTATTATCAACAAGCGATCCCTCTGTCTTGAAATTCTTATTTGTATAATTATCAATGTTATAGCTGATAACATCAAATGACGCCTGGTTCAGGTTAAATGCCGGGTCAGAAATTATGAGAGCAAAAACATGATTCGCTTTTGTGTCAGCACGATAGATTTCAGTTGCAATTTTCTTATCTTCCTCTACTTTTAGTTCAGGAATTTTCTGGTTGAGGTATTCAATTATATCTGCTGCCTTTTTACTCTCCGCCGTTCCCGGCCATGTTTTAATAATATTACTGAGTTCCTCCTTAAAAGCTCTTTCATCACTTATTCTGGCAACAGAATAGGCACGGAGCAGAAGAAATTTAGCAGAGAGCTGATCCTTGGGATACTTTTTCAAAGCATCGTCGCAAATGGAAATTGCGTCGTTAAATTTCTCACTGTTATAAGCACTATATGCATCATCATATATTTTTTCAGCCATTTTTTTCTCGGCCATTTTTTTCTCATAATAGGCAGGATCGGACAGAATTCGTGCAAACTCACTTTCGGGAAACCTTTGAAGCAATCGTTGTCTGTAAGTCTCGGCTTTAGGATTGTTCCCTTCCTTGTTCACATTATAGAGGTTATATAGTGTTTCAGGGACAAGATCACTTGCAGGGAATCGACTTATCAGAGACTCAAATGTTTCAGTTGCTTTTGTCTGGTCGGAGATTCTTTCGGCATACGCTTTGCCTGCGTTAAACAGGGCCAGGCTTATTTTGTCGTTAGAAATAACTTTTAAAGAGTCAGTTAAGGGAAGATTTTTAAGATAGAACTGAGGCTTCTTATAATTTAGTTGAGCTGCCGATGTGTCGGCGGTATTCTGTGAAACCTCACTGGCATTATTTGAAACCTGCGAAATATTTACTCTTGTTTTGTTAGATCTTCTCCAGTTATCTTCAAATTTACGGTCACCCCAGCGTTTACGGAATTCAGTACGGCCAAAAGTTAAGGCAGCCTGATTATAGAAGTACCACTTGCCCTCCTGATCAATATTCCCCTGAAAACGCCTTTCATTTTCATAATATTGCCCGAGATTAAATCTATCAGTGTTTGCAGTGGTTTTGCCTTCGCTTTCATCTTTAACTATCCTGGCGATTATTGAAGATATAAGTGCATTTCTTTCAGCTTCAGGCATCAGCGCCACACGTTGAAGGCTATCTTCACGCTGAATTATAGTCAGTTGCGAAACCAGGGCATTCAGATTTTGCGATTTATTTTTTATTGCCAGGTAATCGGGATATTTCTGGTCGAGAAAAAAGACAGCGCTGTCGTAATAAGTACCTGCTTTCATATAATCGGATTTCTGAAGATAGTATCCGGCGAGTGCAAGATAAGATCTGCCTTTCTGATTTTGATTCTGTGATTTGGCGACAGCTGATTTTCTGAAGTATTGAAGGGCCTCCGACTCTTTTCCCTCTCTCATTAACATATTCCCCAGGGCAAAATAAATCTGATCCTGGTAGTCTTTATTTTTAGAATCATTAAGCATTTTTTCGAGCTCTCGTTTTACTTCCTTAGGATTTCCCGAATTAATATCAAAAACACCGGCAATATTTATTCTTGCATTAAATTCGACATCATATGGTGGATTCATCTTAGTCACTTCACGATATAAGGATGTTGCCCTGACGCCATCTCCTGTCTTTTCATACAATTGAGCCAGCAGGTAGGTCAACCTGTATCGGGCTGTCTTCCCCGATGCAAATTCTATTGATTTTCCCAGAGGATCTATAGCTTCAGAGTACCTTTTTTGTTTAATAAATTGATCGGCGAGAGTTGTATAGTACATCGATCTTAATGACTTTGCCGGGTCAATGGTTATGTCGAGTCCGCTGATCAATCTTAAAGACTCATTATAATTGCCTGTTTCATTATTTATTCTTGCCAGCCAGATTGTTGCTTCAGTCTTAATAGCCGGATCATTTGCAGCGGTTATGCAATAGTCGAATATTAATGAAGCTTCATTATACTCATGTTTATAAAATCGGGCTTTCCCAATAAGCAGATAGCTGTCGTCGACCCATTCATTATATTCTTTTCTGTTAAGAAGCTCTTTATCCTTCTCCGAGATCTGACCTTTTTCTTTTAATTCCGGTTTTGCTGTTATTGATTTAAGAGATATTAGCTTTGATGCTTTCTGAATTGCTCTTTCCATGTCAGAGGAACAAATAGATACAGTGGAGGGATCGCTGTATTCAAACACCTTCAACAGTTCTGCATAGTCATCCTGATAATTCCTGGATATTTTGGTGAGGCCTGTCTTAAAACTCTCATAACCATTAAAATAGATGTTATACCTGGCAGTCATGCCCTGGTAAAACCTGCTGGCGCCCGTGTTCTTTTCAACCGAACAATATGTCACTACCAGGGAAAATCCAAGTAGTACCAGATATTTATATAGCGTTTTGTAAGAAGCCAATAATTGACTTTTAATACTATAACTGACTAACTATGTGTATAGTATTTCAAAGGTAAATAAAATTGAGTTGATCTCGGTTATCAGGCAGAAATAACTCTTTTTATTTCGGGCACTTCTTTCATTATAGCCTGTTCAACTCCTGCTTTTAATGTCTGCATACTATACGGACAACCATGGCATGCACCGGTCAGTTTAACTTTTACAGTCATATCCTCAGAAACATCAATGAATTCAATATCTCCTCCATCAGACTGAAGATAGGGTCTGACTCTTTCAAGCGCTTTCAGAACACGGTCTTTAATACTCTTTATTTCTGTCATATCTATAGTGATTTTATTTAGTTATCTTAAGCTTTACTGTTGGCCGCTGCTCGTTGTTTCTCTGCCCGACTTTTTTCACAAGTTCTTTCGCAAGTTCCATGAATGCATTTCCTGTAATTGAATCTTCGAGAGCTATGGGCTGGCCATTATCACTTCCTTCACAGATGCTCTGTACCAGTGGAATTTGTCCCAGCAGAGGGACATTCATTTTTTCAGCAAGTCTCATACAGCCTTCTTTCCCGAAAATATAATATCTGTTACCCGGGAGTTCGGCAGGAGTAAACCACGACATGTTTTCCACCAGTCCTAATACAGGGACATCAATTTTATCGCTCCTGAACATTGAGATTCCTTTTACAGCGTCAGCCAGAGCTACCTCCTGAGGTGTGCTGATAATAATGGCTCCGGTAACAGGAACTTCCTGGACAAGAGTAAGATGAATATCACTAGTTCCGGGAGGAAGATCAACAAGAAGATAATCGAGCGATCCCCATTCACCCTGGGTAATAAGCTGTTTTAGAAAATTTGAAGCCATCGGGCCTCTCCATATTACCGCGTCAGCAGGATCTACAAAAAAACCTGTCGACAAAACTTTAACACCGAATTTTGTTAATGGGACAATATGATCGGCATGTTCGCCCCTTCTTACTTCCGGCCGGTACTTTTCTTCGTTGAACATTTTTGGAACAGATGGTCCGAAAATGTCGGCATCAAGAATTCCAACTTTATATCCCAGCCGGGCAAGGGAAACAGCCAGATTTACAGCGATGGTTGTTTTTCCAACGCCCCCTTTTCCGGATGCGACGGCAATTATATTTGATACTCCTGGCAGTGACTCTACCTGTTTTTCAGGGTTTTTCCCTACAATAACTTTCGGCTGAACTTTAATCTCTTTTATAACTGCATCAGGACCTAGAACTTCTTTCAATGTTCTTACGATGGTACTCCTGATTGAGGAGATAAAGGGATCGTTCGATTTTTCGGGAGTAAGAGTGAGAGAGATCCCATTTTCATCTGATTCAACTTCCGAAACTATCCCCAGGGTAACAATATCTCTCTTTTTTTCAGGGTGAATAACCCCGGAGAGGGAATTTAATATCTGATCTTTTGAAAACATTAACTGAATTGATTTATCATTGAAAGTATTTAATGTCAATATCTTTTTAATAGAGGTTACTGTTTTTAATCCTTGTTTCTTGCCCCCCGACCCCCCTAAAGGGGGGCTGATTAGAAGTTTGAATCTAAGCCCCCTTCAGGGGGGTTGGGGGTAATAAACCCGAAACGGGTCCAAAGTCAGGATTAAAAAACAAAATCACTATTTTTATTTAATTTAAATATAAACAAGATGCAAGATTAACGGTTTTTAAGGAGAAATGCAAAATTGTATGGAAGAAATACCTTATGAACGCACCTACGAATTTGCCCCCCTGCCCCCCTAAAGGGGGGTTAATTCGGTTATTATTAAGGAAATTCATCTTTTTACAGTTCTAGTTTTAAAGGCTTCTTCTTTCAAAAAGAGTGCAATTAATCTAATTACTAGAGTATTAACCCCCCTTTAGGGGGGCAGGGGGGCAATAATATTGGGGGGAAGTCGGCTTTGCTCTCCTAAAGTTCTTTCCCCGGATCCCAAAATTTTTCTTCAAAATTT
Organism: uncultured Bacteroidales bacterium; assembly: GCA_963725785.1. GTDB lineage: Bacteria > Bacteroidota > Bacteroidia > Bacteroidales > VadinHA17 > LD21. The sequence goes on from CAVRZV010000007.1 coordinate 106,140, forward strand.
ATAATCCTGTCATTCTCAATTATTATTCCTTCGTTTTCCAGTAGTTGTGCCATTGTTGTTGAATTGCCGAAATGATATTTCCCTGTGAGGAGGCCGTTACGGTTTACGACTCTGTGGGCAGGGATAAAATCCGGGTTGGTATGGCTTACGTTGAGAGCCCATCCGACCATTCGTGCCGATTTTCCTGAACCCAGGTACCGGGCTATTGCACCATATGAAGTTATCCTGCCGTAAGGTATCAGCCTGGTCACCTCATATACTCTGGAGAAAAAGTCGTTATTCCCTTTTTGTTTTGGGTGAGACATTTTGAATAATTTTTTCTTTATCAAGCCGGAAAGAGAGGAAGTTTATTTTTAGTCCTGCATCGAGAAAAATTTTTTCATAGTGGGTTCTGATCGAAAGAATATTATCAATATTATCAGAATAGAGGTCGTTTGTTGAAATGACTGTTTCGAGATTATTATAATTTACAACTGTATTTGTGAAGTTATAAAGCTCTGTGTTATCTGTTTTCAGATGAATCAGTCCTTTGTCTTTCAGGAACAGACGATAAGAATTCAGGAATCTGGGGGAAGTAAGTCTTTTATTCGCGTTCCTTCCTCCAGGATGAGGGTCGGGGAAAGTAATCCATATTTCATCCACTTCATTTTCTGAGAAGAAGGAATTTATGAATTCAATTCTGGTGCGCAGAAAAGCCACATTCGGTAGTTTCTGTTCATTGGCTGTTTTGGCCCCGCGCCATAAGCGAGCCCCTTTTATATCAATTCCGATAAAATTGTTTTCAGGGAAGCTGTTGGCCAGTCCGATAGTATATTCTCCCTTTCCGCATCCAAGTTCCAGAACTATGGGGTTTTTATTTTTAAAAAGGTCATTCTGCCAATTACCTTTTACAGGGTGGTCTTTTCGTGCTATCTCAATTATTTCAGGCTGAATAACATTATCATATGATCCCAACTCAGTCCATCTGGCTAGTTTATTCTTTCCCACCTTCTTACACTTATTTCCTGAATTTTTCTATTTTCAACCCGAAATCATAAACACCCTTTAGATTTTCAATACGCATACCATGCTGAATTTTGAATACATATGTTCCCTTTAAAGGGAAATAAACATTAGATTTATATGGGAGATTCAGTTCATGGATATCTCCAAATCCTTTACCATACCACTTTCCTTTTTCATCAGCAAGATTATATTGAAGTGTATCATTAACATTTTTTCCGTCGGGGGATGTGGTAGTTACGAAAAGATAAATATTTCGAAAGGGGAAAGAAGATCCGCTTCTGATTGTAAAAATTACGTTGTTACTATTGATCGTATCGGTTATTGGGACTTTAAAAGTTGGAATATCGGCCAGTTTCCAGGTTTTGCCGGCCATCACCTGTGAATTTGTATAAACAATATTACTATGGCACGATGAGAGTAGTAATAAGAATGTCAGAATAAGAATGGATGAAAATCTAATTATTCCTTTTATCATGAAATCTTCTGTTTTTTCTTTTGTGCGATCCCTTGTTCTGCTGATTTTTATTTTCAGGCGGGTCGAAACGGGTAAGACTATTATTCTTAAGCAAGTCCTGAGAAACTGGCGTAACCTCCCATGCTTCGTCGACAAGCTTAAGTTTGTCGACTTTTTTTCCTTTCCTGTTAATAGCCTGTATCTCTCTTACCCTGGAAACGGGAAGTGCAATAAGGTTGGCTGTTGAATGCTGATCAGTTGAGTACCAGTACAGACCCTTATGAACTTCAAGTTTCTGAAAATAAGCTGTGCAGTCAATAGCTTCAAGCGGAATATCTTTAGGGGGGAATGACCTTTGTGCATCAACATAGCAGTCTACTTCAAAATTAAGGCAGCATTTCAGTTTGCTGCACTGCCCGGCCAGTTTCTGAGGATTCAGCGATAGCTCCTGGTATTTTGCATGTGTTGTTGTAACTGAAATAAAATTTGTGATATGCGTTGCACAGCAAAGTTCTCTTCCGCATGAGCCTATTCCTCCGATCCTTCCAGCTTCCTGCCGTGCACCTATCTGGCGCATCTCAATCCTTACGCGGAATTCATCAGCAAGAACTTTAATAAGCTGCCTGAAATCAACTCTTTCATCTGCAATATAATAGAAGATTGCTTTAGTTTTATCACCCTGGTATTCCACATCACCGATCTTCATGTTAAGTTTAAGTTCTTCAGAAATTTTTCTTGAACGTAACATAGTCGTGGTTTCCAGTTTTTTCGACTCTTCCCACTTCTGAATATCAACAGCCTTAGCTTTACGGTAGACTTTTTTCAGATCATCAGGAGATGGATGAGATTTAAGTTTTTTAAGTTGTTCAAAAACCAGATGACCAACCATCGAAACCCTTCCAATATCGTGTCCCGGTGATGCTTCCACTGCAACGACATCACCAATCTCAAGCCTGAGACCGTTTACATTCCTGAAAAATCCTTTTCTGGTATTTTTGAACCTGATTTCAACTATATCATTCCAATCGGGATTATCAGGCAGATCATTAAGCCAGTTGAATGAGTCAAGTTTATTATACCCGGGTTTATATGTTATATCAGGCATCCGGATCTCATCGCCGGTCTGCCCTTGAATATCTTCATTATCAGTCATAGAACTCTTTAGCTTCCAAAATTACTCTGCAAAAATAGTGAATAAATGCATCAATTTCAACATTCGGTATAATGATCAGCGGATGAGCCTTGTAACTTTTAAAGCCAGATCGAGGAAGATTATTTTAGCATTACCGTTTGCTTCAATATGTGAATAAACCAGATTGAATTCTTCCGTTAGCGGGAATATATTGGTCTGATTAATGAACGGATGAAAATTACCTGAGAAGGATGCTTCTTCACCGGTGAGAAAGACCAATTTATTTTTAAGCTGGTCGAGCGAGAGCATCAGGTTTTCCCTGAGTATTCTCAAAGAATAGGAAATGAAGTTTTTCTGAGCCTCCCTGCCAGTTGTTGAAATCTCTTCAGCCCAGTTTATAATTGAAATGATATCGCGTTTCCAGGCAAAGCGCATCAGGTTTTTGAAACGTTCAAGGTTCTCCAGAGCATTATCTTCATTTTCACAAAGCTCAATTGCCCTCGCGATATTCCCGTTAGATACATGAGATATATCGGCGGCTTTATCTGAAGCTGTTTTAAACCTGTCAATAATGTATTTTTCAATATCATAATTGTTGAAAGCCGGGACTTTTATAAGCTGGCACCGTGAAAGAATTGTAGGAATAACCTTATCGGGTTCTTGAGAAACGAGCAGGAACAGAGTTTTTTCAGGAGGTTCCTCGATCATTTTCAAAAGTTTATTGGCTGTTGCCTGATGCATTTTCTCAGGAAGCCATATTATCATTATTTTATACTCTGATTCAAATGTTTTAAGACTCAGTTTTTTTATTATTTCAGAAGATTCAGATGCAAATATCATTGCCTGTGCATTGCCGACTTCTATGAAATCCATCCAGTTATTAGTGGTAAAATAAGGTGACATCTTTACAAATTCTCTCCATTCCTCTAAATAATTGTCACTGACCGGATCGGCGGCTTTTTTCCCTTTTATGACAGGAAAGACAAAATGAAGATCAGGATGGATTAATTTCTCATACTTAACACACGACTTACACGTGCCGCATGAGTCAGTTGGGGTCCGGTTTTCACAACTGATATACCTGGCATAAGCCAAAGCGAGTGCCATGCTGCCACATCCTTCAGGACCTGCAAATAGCTGTGCATGGCTGACTCTTTCTTCCTTAACTGATCTAAGCAGTTTTCCCTTGGTATCTTTTTGACCGGGAATCTGAGCAAAATTCATATGTATGTCTCAAACAAAAAAATAAACAGCATGAGTTCCTGTCGGCGGACAACCTATTTAACTGCTTTAAGAGCAGCATCATAGTCAGGTTCATTTATGTGCTCAGGAACGAGCTGGGTATAAATTACTTTCCCGCTTTCATCAATTACGACGATGGCTCTCGCATAAAGTCCTTTTACAGGCCCGTCAACATAATCCACACCGTATGCTTTGCCGAATTCTCTGTCGCGGAAACCTGAAAGTGTTATGACATTAGTTATACCTTCAGTGGAGCAGAACCTTCCATGAGCAAAAGGAAGATCTTTTGATATCCCCAGCACTGTCACATTCTTCATTCCTGCAGCCATCTGATTGAATTTTCTGACGGTCGTTGCGCAGACTGACGTGTCGAGACTCGGGAAAATATTGAGAATGACTTTTTTCCCTTTGAGTTCTGATAAAGACATTGATCCGAGATCTGATTTTACAAGTGAAAAATCAGGAGCCTTAGTGCCTTTTAACGGAAGATCACCTGAGGTGTTTACCGGGTTCCCTTTAAATGTAATTTTTGCCATAATTTTTTTTTCAAATTTAATCATTCTTTTATGAAGAGAAAGCATTAAATAATATGGTTCTGATCATTCCAGGAGTTTTTATTGAGTCTCTGTGGTACTCTGTGTCTTCTCTGTGGCACTCTGTGTACCCAAAGAAACAAAGAACTGTTACTGAGTTACACAGAGGAGCACAGAGTTGCACAGAGGTTTTTATTTTAAGCAGTTTATGCAAATGATTATTTCCAAAAAAAATGTAGGTTTGTAAATGAGAAATGTTTCTGTTAAATAAAAATATTTGATCTATGAAAATGATTCAGGATTTTAACTTCAAAGGAAAGAAAGCAATAGTAAGGGTCGATTTCAATGTTCCCCTCGATAAAAAAACCTTTACTGTTACCGATGATACCCGTATCAGAGGAGCATTACTGACAATCAATAAAATTCTTGATGATGGTGGATGTCTGATCCTTATGTCTCATCTCGGAAGACCGGAAGGGCGGATGGAGAAATATTCGCTCAAACCTGTTCTCCCTGTTCTGGAGAAGCTGCTTGGCAAAAAAGTGTTATTTGCCGACGATTGCCTCGGAGAATCTGCAGTAAAAATGTCTGCCGCTTTGAAACCGGGTGAAATTCTGCTCCTTGAGAATGTTCGTTTTTACCCTGAAGAGGAGGGGAAACCAATCTTGCCTGAAACAGTTACCGAGGAGGAGAAAAAAGCTGCCAAAGCAGAGATGAAAATCAAACAGAAAGAGATGGCAAAAAAACTTGCAGGCTATGCAGAAATTTATGTCAATGATGCTTTCGGTACTGCTCACCGTGCACATGCAACTACTGCTGTAATGGCTGATTTTTTCGAAATTGATAAAAGAATGTTTGGTTTTCTTATTAACAGTGAGCTTGCTGCGATGGATAAGGTTCTGAAATCACCTCAACGACCTTTTACCGCAATAATGGGTGGAGCGAAAGTTTCAGATAAGATTATGCTGATTGAGAACCTCCTGAACAGGGTTGATAATATAATAATAGGAGGCGGAATGACTTATACTTTTATTAAGGCGTTGGGTGGGAAAATCGGCAAATCACTTTGTGAAGAGGACAAGCTGGATCTTGCATTGAAGCTCATTGAAAAAGCCAAAGAAAAGAAAGTCAAACTTTATCTGCCTGTTGACAGTCTGAATGCCGATAAATTTGACAATGATGCCAACACAAAGATTACAGCTGTTGATGCCGTTGATGATGATTGGATGGGTCTGGATATTGCTGAGAAAACAATTAAGGAGTTTTCTTCGGTTATTGAAAATTCGAAAACAATTCTTTGGAATGGGCCAATGGGAGTTTTTGAAATGGAAAAGTTTTCAAAAGGAACCACAGCTGTGGCTAAAGCCATTGCGGCAGCCACTTCTAAAGGTGCATACAGTCTTATCGGAGGTGGTGACTCTGTAGCCGCAATCAACAAAAACGGACTTGCCGATAAAGTGAGCTATGTCTCAACAGGCGGAGGAGCTATGCTCGAGTATATGGAAGGGAAAAAACTTCCGGGTATTACAGCGATAAGAGGAGAATAGAAGAAGACTAAAAGACTGGGTGACGGGGAGAGTGGGAGATGGGGAGAATTCCCGTCGAATATAATAATATTGTAAAGAGGCTGCATTCAGGTGCGGCCTTTTTTTGTTATAAAACAATTATCTTTGCATTTATTATGAAAAGGATTGTATTATTATTCGTTGCATTTTTTCTGATTCTGCCGGGTTGCACCAAAACTGAGGCAACACGGACTTCCGGTATTGATACAATAGACAATACCACTCACCTTTCGTCGACATATTATAATTATGGATTTTCATTTTCCAGGGCAAAACTGATCTCCACAATTGATGGTCAGGGTTTTGACATTTCTTTATTTGTAAATACTGATAATCTTCCTTATAGATTAACGTTACAGACGAATAATCTGAGACCATCATTTTATAAGGTGGGTGATTTTGCTGACGAAACGGCTGCCAAAACTGCATTTGACAACCTGAAAACTGTTTCTGTTTCACAATGGCAGGAAATGGCCGATCCGGTAAATGACAACCAGGTATGGATCTTCAGATCAGGGAACGGAAACTTTACAAAAATCAGGATTGTCAGTACAATTAATGAAACAAGACAAAGTGTACCCTATGGAGAATGCACTTTCCAATGGGTATATCAGCCCGATGGGTCGTCAACTTTCCCCGGGAAATGAGAACAGGCTGGAGTGATAGAATTTTCAACATCAGGGATGAAAGTGATTTTTGGGAAACAGCCCTGGGAATCTATAAATATCAGTACGAAAAAAACACTGTATATCAGAACTTTATCAACAGTCTCAGCAAAGATGACCCGAAAATTATAACTACGTTCGATATACCATTTCTTCCTGTTGAGTTTTTCAGGAATCATAAAATACTGACCGGAGATATTCCGGTTGAAATTACTTTTGAAAGTAGCGGAACAACGGGAGTAACACCGGGGAAACATTATGTGAATGACTTAAGCTTGTATGAGGAGAGCTTTCTGAATTCTTTCAGGATCTTTTATGGAGAACCGGAAGAATTTCTTATAGCTGCATTACTTCCATCATATACCGAACGGAAAGGTTCTTCACTGGTTTATATGGCGGATAATCTGATTAGAAAAAGCAGAAATCGTCTGAGCGGGTTTTATAAAGATAATATTGAGGAACTGTTACTCGCAATTAAAGAAACGAAACAAAAGAACGGCAGAATCCTGTTGCTGGGCGTCAGCTTTGCATTGCTAGATCTGGCAGAAAAAATCTCACCGGATCTTTCAGGAGTCATTGTCATGGAGACGGGAGGAATGAAAGGAAGAAGGAAAGAAATTACCCGTCAGGAGCTTCATACCATTCTGAAAGATAAGCTTAACGTACATTCAATACATTCCGAGTATGGGATGACAGAGCTTCTGAGTCAGGCTTATTCAAAAGGAGATGGAATTTTTTATTGCCCGCCATGGATGAAAATAATGATAAGAGATCCGCAGGATCCACTTACATTGTATTCTGAAGCCGGATTAACAGGAGGGATTAATATTATCGATCTGGCAAATATAAACTCCTGTTCGTTCGTTGCTACCGGAGATCTCGGTAAACTCCATGAAGATGGCGGGTTCGAAGTACTTGGAAGAATTGACAATTCCGATATAAGAGGCTGTAATCTGCTGGTGGAATAGTTTGTCAGGAGGCCCTTCTGCCGGGGTGTTGAAAAAGTTGAAATCCATTAACCACTAAGGTCGCAAAGGTTTGCACAAAGATCGCAAAGAACTGAACCATAAGATTTTGACTTTGCAAACTTTGCGTCTTCTTTGTGTCCTTTGCGGTTAAAAAGAACTTTTTCAGCACCCCCTTCGTATTCGTTTTTTAAGAATGCTTCGGAATATTACGAAGCGATTCCCCCTTTAGGGGGTTTGGGGGTCAAAATCCCAATTTCGTTTTACTGCTAATATCAGTCACATTATAACTTGGTATGGTATTTGCCATTATATCTTTTAGGGAGATAATAATCGGATTCAGGGATTTAATTACTAATATGACTTAATCTATTAAGCAATGAAACACAATTATATACATGCTACCAGGTTGATTATAGCAATAGTCACCGTTTCTTCGATGTTCATGTGCCGGAATACAAATGCGCAGTCAGGCTATCCTCCGTGGGAGCGCAGGGTACCTTCCCGTTCGGTCATTGTTACCAATCAGCCCAGACAAAATTACCGTCAGGATTATAATCCATATACCCAGAATAATGGCATTCAGCCTTTTATAAACTTCAGTATTCATTTTGATCCTCTGATCAGCTGGTTTTCAACTGACAGTTATGCTACCCGCAGTGATGGGGTGGTTCCCGGGTTCAATTTCGGTATTTCTTATAACAAGTATTTTAGCCCCAACTATTCATTTTCTTCAGGGATAAATATCATTAATGCCGGCGGAAGACTCATCAACAGAGATATTACCTATTTCGAATTGAAAAATTACAACAGTACAATTCTTACGGTCCAGCCCGGAGAAGCAATTACATACAGAATAACCTATCTCTCAGTGCCCCTGGGTTTAAAACTCCAGACAGACCAGATTGGTTACGGGAGTTTCTTCGCCGACCTTGGATTAAACCCAAAGATCGTAATCGGCGGCAGAGCTGATATTCCGTCGCTGGACATAAAAGGCGGTAATGCAATTTCGGAATTGAACACATTTAATCTTTCATACCATATAATGATGGGGATGGAATATCCTCTTTCAGGAAGAAATCGCTTTATTATCGGTATTGGATTTGAAAAGAGCTTATTTGACATTACCAGGGATAACGGAGATCAGCCATCGAATGTGGTTATTCAGAAAATGTTATCATTCCGGCTGGGGATGACCTTTTAACCTGTTCAATATACATATATCTACAAATATTGCGGTGCTCTGCACCTTCATATTTCTGTTGCCTACATTTTTCTACAAATATTGCGGTGCTCTGCACCTTAAGCTTATTGCTTAATAATTTTCTATCAAATTATTATTGAGCAGAGAACATTGCAGATAGAAAGGCTAGCAGCAGAGCTGCGAAATATTTGTAGAAATGTTATTGAATAACAGAGAAAGAGGTGCAGAGCACCGTAATATTTAAACCCAAATAGAAATCCGGCTGATATTTTTTGAAGTAAGAACATTAGAACAAACGAATTAAGAATGCAGAAATACAAAATTCTGAATTCTGACTTCGATTGTTCAATTGTTCAATTGTTCTGTTTTCTTGTGAGTTATCGTTTCCCAGCAATTAAATCGTAAGAATGGTCGATCCACGAAAATACCTCCTTATCAGGAACAGAACCATCCAGCATGACGGTGTTCCAGTGCTTTTTATTCATATGGTAACCAGGGGTCACAGCGGAGTGTCTTTCCCTGAGTTCGAGAGCAAGGGCAGGATCACATTTAAGGTTTATGCTCAGGTCGCCATCGAGGTTTACAAGGGCAAATATTTTACCTGAGGTTTTAAAAACAAGGGTATCTTCTCCAAAAGGGAAGCTTTCGGTGGCTCCTTTTTTCGAGATGCAGTATTCTCTAAGTGTTTCGATATCCATAACAAGTATAATCAAGTTAATCTTTTACTCTTCTTATCCTCAGGTACTCACCCCCTTTTATCCCCCTCTCTACTTCGTAAAGAGGGGGAAATCATTTGAGATACAGTCCAATACGCACCCCCTCTCTGAGAATTAGAGAGGGGGATGGGGGGTGAGTTTATCTCAGTGTCGGATAGAAAGCTCCTTCTATATGATCGATATGATATGAATCGACAGATTTGATTACGGTTATAATATCAAACCTGCCCTCCTTATCTATTTTGAATTTTTGAAGATAGCCGTTGGCTGCCCAGATAATTGATTTTTGTTTTTCCCGGGTTACAGCCGTAACAGGGTGCATCTGAAAATCATCGCTTCGTGTCTTTACTTCTACGAAAATGATAAAATCGTTATTCTCTGCCACGATGTCAATTTCGTGTTTCCCCCATTTCCAGTTCCGGAAGAGTATTTTGAAACCCGCCTTTTTCAGGTGCTCTTCTGCAAGGTCTTCTCCTTTCTGTCCCAGATTATGTGATTCAGCCATATTTGTTAAGTTGAAATGTTGAAATGTTGAAATGTTGAAATGTTGAAATGTTGAAATGTTAAAATGTTGATAAGTTGATAAGTTAAAAAATGTCTGTCATGACAAACTCTTAATTTACTCTTCAACCCTTCAACCCTTCAACATTGTATTACCTATATTTCAATCAGCTTATTCCTTATCGCAAATAAAATCAGGCTTGCAGTATTTTTCGAGTTAGTTTTTCCCAAAAGGTTTGCTCTGTGTTTATCCACGGTTCTTTTACTTATAAAAAGAGCCTCGGCAATCTCCTGGTTAGAAAATCCTTCACAGATTTTAAAGAGAATTTCTTTTTCCCTTTTCGAAAGGTTGGCCGATTTGCTTTCCTGTTCCCTGTACTTGATCTTCTGGATCACATGATAAAGCAGCTCCTGTGAGAAATAGCTGCCTCCTTTTCTCACAGTCAGAATTGCTTCTTTAACTTCGGAGATATCCGAATCTTTAAGAAGGAATCCTTTGGCACCGGCATCAACCATCTTATAATAATATTCCTCCTCCCCGTACATTGAGAGAGCAATAATATCAATATCCGGACAAATTTTCAGACCTTTTCTTGTTGCTTCAATCCCGTCCATTTCAGGCATATTGATGTCCATAAGAGCGACGTCTGCCTGTGTGTTCTTCAGAATTTTCAGAAATTCTTCGCCATTTGATGCTTCGGCAATGACCTCAAACTCAGGGAAAGCATTGAGAAGTATTTTTAATCCGTTGCGAAATAACTGATGATCGTCTGCTATAATAATCCGTATTTTTTCCATTTTTGATTTATCCGGTTTAATAAGTATCAATCAACTTGATAAGAGCACTCGTTCCTTTTCCGGGGATACTCTCCAGAATGAATACACCTTCAACAGTTTTCACGCGGGTCTCAATGTTGGATAATCCCATCCCTTTGGTATCTTCTTTGCTTAGGGAGGAAGTATCAAAACCACGGCCGTTATCATTAAATTGCAAGGTAACAAATTTTTCGTGTTTGTTTAATTCTATCTCAATTCTGGAAGCCCCTGAGTGTAAGATGGAATTATTAATCAGCTCACATACAGCCCTATAAACCACAACTTCCTTTTCGTTTTCAAGTCGTCTGGATTCCATATTTGATTTAAAATCAATTTCAACGGTTTTAGTCTGGTTAATTTTGGAAGTAAATGCACTTATGGCACTTGTCAGTCCGAAATTCGAAAGTACATGAGGACTAAGATTGTTTGAAATATCTTTTATTGTGCTGATGGCTTCGTTCACCAGATGATTTGTATTATTAAGGATAACGGCACCGGACGGATCTTTTATTCTGTCGGTGAGTGCAGAGAGCGACATTTTTACTGTGGAAAGAATAGGGCCCAGTCCATCGTGAAGATCTTTAGCAAATCTCTTTCTTTCATTTTCCTCTGTATTAATAATTGCGTTTATTACTCTTTTTTCGGTACGTAACCGGTCCGTATCAGCCCTTTTAAGAGAGTAAAATATTTCGCGGATCAGGATAACCCCGCCAATTATAAAGACTGAAATCAGAACTCCGATCCATTCATCTATCATTTGCCAGGTATAGGAAGGTGTTCCCCTGAACCGTTCAAAAAGTTGTATGATATTACGCACAGCCATGAACACAAAAGAGAGGGATAGCAATATCCAGGAGAGTCTGTATTTGGTAAGTTTCATAAATCTCAGTGCAACAGATGCAGCAGCAATCTGCAAAACAATTGAGATAATAAGGGCAATAAGTCTTACCATTTGGGAAGATATTTGCTTTCAAAAATAGAAGTTATTTAATTAATGGCATAATGGATGTAAAGGAAGAGACGGGGAGACAGGGAGAATGGTGAAGAGGGCGGAGATTTCAGTGTTATATTGAATCTCTTATTGCTCGCAATCACCAGTCACCCAGTCACGCCAGTTACCCAGTCTTTCTCGTTGCGCCGTTGCGCCCTTTTTATTACCTTTGGCATTCTAAATTTTGATCATGCAACTTTTATATAATCTGGGAATCTTTATTTTTTCAGCACTTGCTCATCTTATAGCTCCTTTTAATTCAAGAGCATCGTTATGGGTCAAAGGAAGAAAGAAATGGTTCGAAAAGATTGCAGATAAGATTAAGTCCGGCGACAGGGTAATATGGTTTCATTGTGCTTCACTTGGAGAATTTGAGCAGGGAAGACCGGTCATTGAAGAGATAAAAAGGAATATGCCGGAATTTAAGATTCTTCTTACTTTTTTTTCTCCTTCAGGCTATGAAATAAGAAAAAATTATAGTTATGCTGACTGTATAAGTTATCTGCCTGCAGATACACCGGGCAATGCTGCGAAATTAATTGAACTTGTTAAACCGGAATTTGTAATTTTTGTAAAATATGAATTCTGGAATAATTATATATCAGAACTTTACAGGAACAGGATTCCTTTATATCTAATTTCAGGAATATTTCGTCCCGGACAGCATTTTTTCAGATGGTACGGATCGTTTTTCAGGGGTATGCTGAGGAAATTTGAAAGAATTTATGTGCAGGATCAGAGATCGCACGATCTTCTTATCAGGTATCGGAATAGAAAAAGTTACTCTTGCCGGCGATACAAGGTTCGACAGAGTGATTCAGATTGCTGCTACTGCAGAAGATATTCCCAAACTTGACAAGTTCAGAGGGAGTGAAAAGTTATTTCTGGCCGGAAGCAGCTGGAAGCAGGATGAGGAGATAATCTCAGAGTATATAAACAGGTTTCCCTGATAAAATGAAATGGGTTTTTGCACCTCATGAGGTTGATAATTCGAATATTAGAAAGACTTGAAAAGCTTTTAAAGGTGAAATTTGTGAGGTTTTCTGAATACAGTGAAGTTGATGCAGATGCACGTGTACTCATTATTGATAATATAGGTATGCTTTCTTCTGCGTACCGGTATGCACATATTGCGGCAATTGGTGGTGGATTCGGAAAGGGGATCCACAATATCCTTGAGCCTGCCTGCTGGGGAATTCCGGTAATATTCGGACCGAAGTATGAAAATTTCAAAGAAGCAGTTGATCTGCTGGGTGCCGGAGGGGCGAAGTCATTTCTTACATATGACGATTTTAAAAGAAATTTAGATTTATGGCTTTCTGATGAGAAAATATATACAATTTCAGCTGGAATTGCATCAAATTATGTAAAAGAAAATGCCGGAGCTACAGAAATTATAATCAAAGAAATATCAAAAAAAGATATTAACAGGCACCTCTTATAATTTGTTAAAAACTAATCTTTTCTTAATTGGTAAGGATCATTTAAAGAGCAGTAAATTGTTCGTCCGGAATTAACCTTTTTGTAACTCCGATGTAACTGGATAATCAAGTATTTACGATAACCTTACTCAATATTTATTAATCCTTAATCCTAATCTTATGATGAAACTATTCAAACGGATGTTTATGATGCTCGGTTTCTTGTTCATTGGAGTATTGATATATGGACAGGGGGCGACAACATCGTCATTAAGTGGTAAAATAACTGATAGCAAAGGAGAAGCTCTTGCCGGTGCCAGTATTGTTGCCATTCATGTTCCCTCCGGAACCCAGTATGCAACAATGACCGATAAGGGTGGCTACTATCGTATTCAGAACATGCGCATAGGCGGACCTTATACTGTAAAAGTTACTTTTATAGGGTATGCACCCAGCAGTTACACGGATGTGATCCTGAAACTGGGTGAAACATATGTACAAAACGGTGAGCTGGGCGAGACAACTACTACTTTGAAAGAAGTTATAGTTACAGCCGTTCTCAAAAACTCAGTACTGAACTCAGAACGTTCAGGTACACAGACAAATGTCAGTGCCCGTGAGTTGTCGACACTGCCTACCATTAGCCGGAGTCTTACCGACTTCTCGAAGTATACGCCACAGTCGCAGGGAAACTCTTTCAGCGGTCGCGACGGCCGGTTTAATACAATAACAGTTGATGGAGCTGCATTCAATAATAATTTCGGGTTAAGCAGTAATCCTCTACCAGGTGGAGAAGCTCAGCCAATTTCACTTGATGCAATCGAGGAGATCTCAGTAAGTCTTGCTCCCTACGATATCACTCTGTCACAGTTTACGGGTGCAAGTATCAATGCAGTTACGCGAAGCGGTGACAACACATTTAAAGGTTCGGCATATACCTATCTACGGCCCAAATCATTTACCGGGAATAGAGTTGGTGATAATGAGGTTATCGGTGCAAATAGCAGAAGTTCGCAAAATTTTGGCTTCCGCGTTGGCGGTCCGATCATTAAGGACAAATTATTCTTCTTTTTAAGTGGTGAATATGAGAAAGTGTCTGTCCCGGGCGTAACCTGGAGACCAAGCACTGACGGTGTTGCTGTACCTGATCAGAGTATTTCCCGTACCACGGAAGCAGATATGATCCGAGTAAGTGATTTTCTTAAGTCGGCATATAACTATGATCCAGGAAAATACAAAGACTTTGATCCGTTTCAGAATAAGAACCACAAAATATTAGCACGTATTGACTGGAATATTTCAAAAGATCACAAGTTTACATTGCGCTACAATGATGTTGTCGGAACATCTGACCAACAGACTAACTTTAATAGCGGACCACCAAACAATGCCAAAAACTCGGGACGTATCAGCAGCCAGTCACTGGCTTTTTCAAATGCATTTTACGGATTTAAGAACACTGTCCGTTCTATCACAGGAGAATTGAACAGTAACTTTGGAGGAAAGATCTCAAATAAACTACTTGCCAGCTACACGTTCATACAGGATACCCGTACAAGTAATTCAGACCTCTTCCCGTTTGTTGATATCTGGCAGGGTGGTGATCAGTATATGTCATTCGGTTATGAACTTTTCAGCTTCAACAACAATGTTGTAAACAAAACTCTCAGTTTTACCGATAACGTAACTATAAATCTCAACAATCACACTCTGACAGCAGGAGCTGCATTCGACAGACTTTTCTTCCTGAATTCATATATCCGTGAGGGTACTTCATATTATCGTTATAATTCCGTTGACGATTTTATTAACGGAGCTGACCCCTGCCGGATTCGGAGTTACCTATGGATATAATGGTGTGGATGCTCCCGGCGCTAAAGCAACATTCGGACTTGGCTCACTATATGCACAGGACGAATGGAAGGTAGCGCCAGGGCTGAAAGTGACCTATGGTATCCGTGTTGAAAGACCATTCTATCTTGATAAAATGCAGGACAATCCAGCTATCTCTGCCCTTTCATTTGCATGACGGGGAAAAAATGGATGTCGGAACATGGCCGAAAAGTAAACTCATTATATCTCCCCGTATTGGATTCAACTGGGATGTAAAGGGTGATCGTTCACTTCAGATTCGTGGAGGTTCGGGTCTTTTCACAGGACTGCTTCCTTTTGTATGGTTTACAAATCAGCCTACCAACTCAGGACTCCTTCAGGTACCGGAAATTGGATGGGGCCCCGGAAATGCCAATCTTACAGGACTTGCATTTAATCCCGATTATAAGGCATATATTGCCAGCAGACCTGATCTGTTCCCTCAGAGCGCCAGGAACTTTACCAAGCGGGTCATCACTTGCCCAGGTTGCCAAAAACTTTAAATTTCCCCAGATCTGGCGTTCCAACTTAGCTTTCGATCTTGAACTTCCATGGAATATGGTATTTACGGGAGAAGCTATCTTCTCAAAAGATATTAACGCAGTTACACAGTTTAATATTAATGAAACTAATCCGACGGGTAAAATGACAGGTCCTGATAGTCGTCCATTCTGGACCAGCAGCACGGTTGCCAAGATAGTGTCTGGAGTGAGCAATGCAATGGAACTCAGAAATTCAAAGCAAGGTTATCAGTATTCACTTACAGCCCAGCTGACAAAAAACTTCATGAATGGATTTTCAGGGATGTTTGCCTATACCTATACAATGGCTAAAGATCTTACTGCCAATCCGGGTTCATCAGCATCTTCTGCATTCACGTCAAATACTGCTATCGGTAGCCTTAATAACCCCGGACTTAGCTACTCGAGCTTTGCCACACCTAATAAACTGGTTGGTAGCGCTTCTTACCGTATTGAGTATGCAAAAATGTTCGCAACAACCATTTCTCTTGTTTATCAGGGCTATCAGCAAGGGCGCTGGTCTTACACTTACTCCAATGACCTGAATGGAGATGGCAATTCATCAGATCTGATGTACATTCCGTCGAGTGCCACTGACATTAATTTTGCTGCTGCAAGCGGAATGACAGCAGCTGAACAGCAGGTTGCATTCTGGAATTATGTTGAGGGCAATAAATATCTGCAGGCGCATGAAGGCAGATATGTTTCACGATTTGGTGAAATAAAACCATGGTTAGGCCGTTTAGATGCAAAAATTCTTCAGGATATATTTACGAACTTTGGAACCACCCGCAAATACACTCTGCAGTTTAGTATAGATATTCTTAATGTTGGTAATTTGCTGAACAGTAATTGGGGAGCATATACATACAATCCTTTGGCCAGTTACGATAACGTACGCCCATTAACTGTTGTAACAAGAGGTAGTGCAACCGTTGCTCCGGTTTATAAACTTAATGCGACTTCACTTGATGATTTTAAAACAAAAACGACTCTCAGTAAAGATATCAGCACCTCCAGCACCTGGGGTTGCCTTCTGGGAATCCGTCTGATATTCTAAACTATATTTTAGATTATTTACAAAGAGGCTGCCGTAATCCGGCAGCCTCTTTTTTACCTTTAATTATTAAAATGCTGAACTATACGATACAAGCCTGAGGTTCTTCAATTTTTTCAAATTTGTTGTGAACTTTTTCTCCCGATAATTGTTTCTCTGATAAGGGAGATTTTATTCAAATGATTTATAATCAGGCACATAGACAAAAGTTAATAACTATATTGTCAAATGTTAATAAACTTAAATTTTTACTCTTGCATTGAGCCACTCGCTTGTTTAATTTAGCAATTACCCGCTTAAAATATCAGTGGCCGTTTAATCTCATTAAAATCAGAGAATAACAAAAATATATGGAAGAGTTATTTGTCCAGGAATCAGCTATTGCAACTGAAAAAGCAAAGAACCAAAATTCAGCGCCCGAAATGCAGAAGACAGGTGAAGGGAAAAATATTGAAAAATCAATGAATCGAGGAAACGAAAAAGCTGTTTATTCTCACGACGAAGCTGTGGAGGCAAGTATTCAGTATTTTAAAGGTGATGAACTGGCTGCAAGGGTATGGGCAAATAAATATGCATTAAAAGATTCATTCGGGAATCTATATGAAAAGTCACCCGACGACATGCATCACAGGCTTGCGCGAGAAATACGCCGGGTAGAAATGAAATATAAGAATCCGCTATCGGAAGAGTTGATTTACAGTGTTCTCAAAGATTTCAAATATATCGTTCCGCAGGGCGGACCAATGACTGGCATCGGGAATGATTACCAGATTGCTTCATTATCCAATTGCTTTGTAATAGGCAACGACGGATCGTCTGATTCATACGGGGGGATAATGAAAATCGACCAGGAACAGGTTCAGCTTATGAAGCGCAGGGGAGGAGTAGGTCACGATCTCTCACATATAAGACCAAAAGGCACACCGGTGCTGAACAGCGCGCTAACTTCAACAGGTGTCGTTCCGTTTATGGAAAGGTATTCCAACTCAACACGCGAAGTAGCCCAGGATGGAAGAAGAGGCGCACTTATGCTTTCAATTTCGATCAAACATCCCGACTCCGGTAAATTTATTGATGCCAAGCTTGAAAGTGGTAAGGTTACAGGGGCAAACGTCTCGGTTAAACTGACCGACGATTTCATGAAAGCTGTTGAAGCTAAAACAATGTTCAGACAACAATATCCTATTAATTCAGACAATCCAAGGTTTGCAAAAGATATTGATGCAGTTCAGCTCTGGAGCAAGATTATCCATAACGCCTGGAAGTCTGCCGAACCCGGGGTGTTGTTCTGGGATACAATAATAAGGGAGAGTGTTCCGGATTGCTACGGCGATATGGGATATGCAACGGTTTCAACAAATCCCTGTGGTGAAATTCCGCTGTGCCCCTACGATAGCTGCCGGTTGCTGGCAATCAACCTGTACAGCTATGTAAACAATCCATTTACCGACAAGGCTGAATTTGACTTTGAATTGTATAAAGAGCATGTAGGCCTGGCACAACGAATGATGGATGATATAATTGATCTTGAACTGGAAAAGATCGATGTAATTCTTGCAAAAATAGATGCTGATCCCGAGATCGAAGAGCTGAAACATGTTGAGAGAAACCTCTGGAGGAACATCAGAAAGAAATCAGAGGAAGGGAGAAGAACCGGAATAGGTATAACAGCTGAGGGTGATATGCTGGCAGGTCTTGGGCTGAGGTATGGCAGCGATGAAGCTACAAATTTCTCGGTAGAAGTTCATAAGACACTTGCCCTGGAAGCTTACAAAGCATCCACTTACCTGGCAAAAGAGAGGGGAGCCTTTGCAATTTATGATGTAGAGAGGGAAAAAGAGAATCCGTTTATTTTAAGGATGAAAGAGGCAGACCCCGTAATGTACACTAACATGGTCAAATACGGGAGAAGGAATATTGCCCTGCTGACAATCGCTCCTACAGGAACCACGAGCCTTATGACCCAGACAACCTCAGGGATTGAACCGATATTCTCTACTTTCTACAAAAGAAGAAGAAAGGTTAATCCAAACGATCTGGATGTGAAGGTGACCTTCAGGGATGAAGTAGGCGATTCCTGGGAAGAATTCAATGTTTTCCATCATAAATTTGTCGACTGGCTGAAACTGAACGGATACGATACCGATGAAGTTACAAGAATGAGAGACGAGGAGATTGAATCAATAATCGCGAAATCGCCTTATTATAAAGCCACAGCCAATGATGTTGACTGGATCGCAAAAGTCAAGATGCAGGGCGCAATTCAAAAATGGGTTGACCATTCAATCAGCGTTACAATAAACCTTCCTGCTGAAGCTAAAGAAGAACTGGTGAGTGAACTATATCTAACTGCATGGAAATCGGGATGCAAAGGGGCAACAGTTTATCGCGACGGATCGAGGAACGGGGTCCTGATAGCAGGAAAAACCGAAATACGTCCTGAGAGACCAAAGCGTCCAAAAGTGCTTGATAGTGATGTTATCAGGTTTAATATTAATGAAGAAAAATGGGTAGCTTTTGTCGGGCTTAAAGAAAGCAGACCATATGAGATCTTCACCGGTATAGCAGACGAGGAGATCTTCCCTATTCCAAAAAGTATAGTAAAAGGTAAGATCATAAAAATAAAGGATGAGGACGGGAAGACACGCTATGATTTTCAGTATACCGATAAATACGGGTATAAGAAAAATATTGAAGGTCTTTCGCACATGTTCAAACCGGAATTCTGGAATTATGCCAAGCTTATTTCAGGAGTTTTGCGCCATGAAATGCCTATCCAGGACGTGGTTAACCTTGTTACATCATTAAAACTCGACAGCGAGTCTATTAACAATTGGAAGAACGGAGTTGAAAGAGCATTGAAAAAATATATACCGAACGGAACAAAAGCAAAAGGCAAATGCGGAGAATGCGGTTCCGAGAATCTTGTATATGAAGAAGGTTGCCTGATCTGCAAAGACTGCGGATCATCAAAGTGCGGATAGATTCAAAAAAGGGATAGTTTATTTTATTACACCAAGTTCCCTGCCAATTTTTTCGAACGCATTGATAGCCTTATCCAGATGCTTCTTTTCATGTCCTGCCGATAGCTGAACCCTTATTCTTGCCTGACCTTTTGGAACAACCGGGAAATAAAATCCGATAACATAAATATCTTCTTTAAGAAGCCTGGCAGCAAAGTCCTGTGATAATCTGGCATCGTACAGCATTACTGCACAGATAGCTGACCTGGAAGGTTTTATGTCGAAACCAAGCTTTTTCATACGGCTAATAAAGTATTCGGCATTGAAGTGAAGCTTATCCTGGAGGACATTTGTTTCTGTCATCATTTCAACCATCCTGATACCTGCTGCTGCTACCATCGGAGGGATGGAATTTGAAAACAGGTATGGACGTGAACGTTGTCTCAGAATCTCAATTATCTCTTTTTTACCGGTGGTGAAACCACCAATGGCGCCTCCAAAAGCTTTCCCCAGGGTCCCGGTTATGATTTCAATTTTTCCGGGAATATTGTATAGTTCCGTAACACCTCTTCCTGTTTTTCCGACAACACCGGCTGAGTGCGATTCATCGACCATCACCATTGCACTATATTTTTCTGCCAGCTCTACAATTTTATCGAGTGGTGCCACATTCCCATCCATTGAAAAAACACCATCTGTCACAACAAGCCGGAATCTCTGAGCCCGGGCGAGCTGAAGTTGTTTTTCTAGATCTGCCATATCGGCATTCTCGTATCTGTAGCGCTGAGCTTTGCAAAGACGAACGCCGTCAATGATCGAGGCATGATTCAGGGAATCAGAAATAATTGCATCCTCCTCCGAGAGGAGAGGCTCAAATACTCCACCATTTGCATCGAAACAGGCAGCATAGAGGATTGTATCCTCTGTACTGAAGAATTCCGCAATTTTTTTCTCAAGTTCCTTATGAAGATCTGTGGTGCCACAAATAAATCTTACCGACGACATTCCATAACCATGATCATCGAGTGATTTTTTTGCTGTTTCGATAAGAGAGGGATCATTAGACAGTCCAAGGTAATTATTTGCACAGAAATTCAACACTTTCTGGCCTGTGTTTAACTCAATTTCAGCGCTTTGAGGGGAGATGATAATCCGTTCGTTTTTGTATAACCCGGCATCGCTGATTTCCTTCAGCTGGATTTTGAGATGATTTTGAAATGATTTGTACATTTTTAATTTGCCTCTATTTTTTTACATACTGATTTACCAGTGTAACAATATTATTAACAGAGTCAAAAGCCTCAGGTGTTGCCTTTACGGGTGGAATTTTGATCTTGAATTTGTTCTCAATAAATACCAGAAGTGATACCATTGAGAAGGAGTCGACGAATCCGCCTGATATCAAAGGGGTATCATACGTTATTTCTTCATCCGAGTCTTCCATGTATTCTTTCTTAATGTAGTCCAGAATAAGATCCTTCATGTCTTCCATAATTTAGATATTAAAGATTCATATTAAAAATTAGTCGTTCTCAAGGGTGGAAATATCTCCTGTTTCCTCGCCCCATTCCTTTGCATGAAGCAGCCTTCTCATAATTTTACCGCTTCTTGTTTTTGGCAGGTTTTCCATATACTCAATTTCCTGTGGCATTGCCATGGGAGATAGTTTTTTTCGGATAAAATTCATTATTTCAAGTTCAAGATCGGGACTTTCTGAAAACCCTGGTTTTAATGTAACAAAAGCTTTAACTACTTCCATGTTAATATCATCAGGCTTTGCCACAACGGCAGATTCCGCAACTGCAGGATGTTGAAGAAGAGCAGATTCAACTTCAAAAGGGCTCACAAGGTGTCCGCCTGTATTAATTACATCATCATCTCTTCCGATGAACCAGAAATATCCCTCATTATCTATACTCGCACGATCGCCTGATAAATACCATCCGTTCACAAATTTTTCCCTGTACTTGACATCATTCTTCCAGTATGCACGCATCATAGCAGGCCATCCCGGTTTGAATGCGATAAGTCCGATCTTGCCCGATTCATTGACAGGCTCAAAGGTTACCGGATCAACTACTGCCCCCTTAATCCCCGGAAATGGCTTGCCCATAGAACCGGGTTTAACTTTCATACCGGGGAAATTAGTTATCATTATTGACCCTGTCTCTGTTTGCCAGTAGGTGTCAAGAAATGGTTTTCCGAATTTTTTCTGTGACCATAATACTGCTTCAGGATTCAATGGTTCTCCAACACTGGCAATATGACGCAGACTTGAAAGGTCATAATTTTTGATGATTTCATCACCTGCTTTCATCAGCGACCTTATTGCAGTTGGTGCCGAATACCACATTGTGATTTTATGTTTCTCAATAAACTTATACCAGATCTGGGCTGAGAAGCCTGAATCCAGAATACATTGTGTTATTCCCAGGCTCCAGGGACCTATTATACCATAAGAAGTACCTGTAACCCATCCGGGATCAGCAGTGCACCAGTATATGTCATTCTCCTGAAGATCAAGTACCCACTTAGTTGTAAGGTACTGTGAAATAAGAGAGTAGTGAACATGTTGAACTCCTTTAGGTTGCCCGGTAGTTCCTGAGGTATAATGCAGAACAGAAGGAGATTCAGCTTTTGTAGGAAAAATTTCCATCTCCTCAACAGGTAAAGATGTTTCCAAACTGAATGATATCTCTTTGTTTTCCAGCTTTTTTGTTTCGGTATGATCAACAATTACGATTAATTCCAGATTTGGAAGACTATCAATTATTTTCCTGACTTTTGGCAAGTGTTTCCTTTGGGTAATAACTACCCGGGTCTGGGCATTTTCAAGCCTTACAAAGAGCGATTCATCGCCAAAAGCAGAAAACAAAGGTTGAACTATAGCTCCGATTTTCAGAACGCCGACGAAGGAAAAATATAATTCGGGTATCCGGTCCATAAAAAGACATACTCTGTCCTCATTCCTGATACCAAGTCCTCTCAGGAATGTCCCGATAGTATTGCTCGCAAGACGGACATCATTAAAAGAATATTTTTTTTCCACACCACCAAATCCCTCATATTCCAGAGCGATTTTATCAGATTTCCCCATTAAACATATCCGGTCGGAACAATACCAGCCGATATTTATTATATCACCTTGCTTGTATCCGAGTTCCTTTTCAGACAGAGACCAATCAAAGTTCTTGATTTTTTCCTCGTATGAACCAATATTTGACATAGACGAAAGTTTAATTACATAACAAGAATTTATCCAGGATCGAATATACTTCAAATGTACTAATTACTTAATATGATTATTATTAAAGAGGCTAAAAGATATCATATGCGATGGCAGGTTTGGGAATATAAAATTTAATCTGAACAGTTGCTGTTGACTCCGGTTATTAAAAAATTCTTTTATGAACTTCATCTTAAATATTATATTTACAGTCATTAAAAAAACTATATATTGATTTCGATTATTATTTACCTGTTTTCGAAAACCTCCGGCAATGTTATTTAATTCAATTGAATTTGCATTTTTCTTAACAATAGTATTTTTAATCTATTGGTTTGTTGTTAATAAAAACATAAAATATCAGAATTTGTTCTTATTGCTTGCCAGTTATGTTTTCTATGGCAGCTGGGATTGGAGATTTTTGTTCCTGTTGGTAATGATATCTCTGGTAAATTATCTTATTGGTATCAATATTGACAAAAACGAGGCAAACAACCGAAAAAAGATATGGCTGATCGGAGGACTTGTTATTAATATCGGCATTCTTGGGGTCTTTAAATATTATAACTTTTTTGTTGACAGTTTTATTGACCTGGCTTCACTTATTGGATATAAACTGCCAAAATCATCAACCAGAATTATTCTTCCGCTGGGGATAAGTTTTTATATATTTCTGTCGTTAAGTTATATCCTGGATATCTACAAAAAAAAGCTTGCTGCTAACTATAACATTATCGAGGTTTTACTTTCTCTGAGTTTTTTCCCCATAATACTGGCTGGCCCTATTCAACGTCCATCAACGTTGCTGCCTCAGATTGTCGAAAAAAGAGAATTCAAATATGACCAGGCTGCGGATGGTTTAAGGCAAATTCTCTGGGGATTATTTGTGAAGATTGCTCTTGCAGACAATCTGGCGCCTTCCGTAGATGATATTTTTCTTAATTTTTCCAACTACTCCGGAAGTACATTGTTAATTGGATCTCTGCTTTATACCATTCAGATCTATGCAGATTTTTCAGGGTATTCCAATATTGCTATTGGTACGGCCAAGCTGTTAGGATTCAGATTAATGCAAAATTTTGACTATCCGTATTTTTCAAGGGATATAACCGAATTCTGGAAGAAATGGCACATGTCGTTAACCAGCTGGTTCAGAGATTATCTGTTTTTGCCAATTTCATTTGCTGTTTCATGGAAAATAAAGCATGAAAGGGTATTTTTTATCAAAACGGAACTATATATCTATATTGTGGCAAGTCTTATAACCTGGTTCCTTACAGGTCTGTGGCATGGAGCTAATTATACTTTTATAATCTGGGGCATGATTCACGGGGGATTTTTAATTCTTTATCAGTGGCAACGAAAACCCCGAAAGAAACTTTTAAAAACCATTGGGATTAATAACAATAATGTAATTCTGGTCATAATTGAGACTTTTATCACTCTGGCTATTGTAATTATGGCGTGGGTGTTTTTCAGATCTGAATCACTTCATAAAGCAGTTGAGTACTTCAAAGGCATGTTCTCTGTGTCATTATTTTCATTTCCACAGATATTTCCGAAAATAGCAATTTTGATCTCGATGTTCTGTCTTTTGGCAGAATTCCTTCAGCGTACAAAGCAACATGCCCTGCAATTGGATAATATCAGGTACAGAGCAGTACGATGGGGGATTTACTTTGGAATAGTATTTATCATTCTGTTTTTTGGAGGAGGTGACCATAAATTTATTTATTTCCAATTTTAACAATAAATGAAAAGGTTTCTTATCAGTTTTTTGGTTTTTATTTTACTTGTTGCGACGATTGTTTTTTGTTTATCAGCGCTTTCTGATTATGCTATAAATCAACGTGGAAAGAACCTGTTGAAGATTAGTAAAAATATCAATAAAGTATTTACAGGCGATTCTAATGTCGAGTGTGCAGTAAACGATAGCCTTATTCCTAACAGTATAAACATTGCACAATCAGGTGAAGCTTATATGTACACTTACGCTAAAATAAAATCCTTACTTGAATATAATGATCAGATTAAAACAGTATTTATAGGATTTTCTTTCTGGGATCTGATAAAATTTACTGAAGACAGATGGATGTTCAGCAGCGAATTTGTGATTGAAGAAATCACGTTATATCATTATTTATTGGATTATTACGACAAATTTCTATTAATTAAAAATAATCCTGTAGCGTATATAAAAGGAGTGTTTAAATCGATTCTCAGTAATCTTAATGTTTTCATAAAAAGCTTACACAGAGGAGAGTTCAATGGAAAGCTAATTAAATTTGGAGGTTATGTAGATTCTGGAAGAGAGATTCTGCAGGAAGATATTAAAAAGAACACGTTTAAGGAACAGGTTTTTGAAAAAGGTCTGATTCAAATTGAATATCTGAAAAAGATTTCAGAGCTATGCAGGCAAAAATCGATTAAGCTTGTCTTATTGAATACACCTAAACATAATTATTATTACTCAAATATTCCGGAACCTATCAGGCAAAACTGGATTTCTGTTCGCAATTCGTTCTCGCGAGATTCCTTAATGGACTTCTCAACCTTCAGCCTTCCCGACAGTTGTTTTGGCGATTTAACACACATTAATTCTAAAGGAGCTAAGATATTTTCCCGGTATCTGAATGAAAGAATACGTTAGTCCCAGTTTAAGATAACTTTCCCACAATCGCCTTTCTCCATTACATCGAAGCCCTTCTGGAAATCATCGATAGAGAAATGGTGTGTTATTACAGGGTTTAAATCTATTCCTCCAATTATCATTTGTTCCATCTTGTACCATGTTTCCCACATTTCCCGTCCATAGATTCCCTTTAAGGTTATTGCCTTAAAAATAATATCACTCCATGGGACCTCAAAGTTCGATGGCAGAATTCCGAGCAAAGAAATACTGGAGCCGTTGTACATATTATTGAGCATATCAACGAATGCCTTAGGTGATCCCGACATTTCTAGTCCGATATCAAATCCTCTCATGCCCAGTTTTTTTACTGCATCAGATATTTTTTCGCCTTTTGACGGGTTAACGGTCAGAGTCGCTCCCATCTTTTTGGCTATTTCAAGCCGCGAATCGCTAAGGTCGCTGGCAACGATGAACCTTGCACCTGCGAATTTTGCTATTGCAATGGCCATACTTCCGATAAGACCCGATCCGGTAATCAATACATCTTCGCCTATCAGTGGAAATGACAGAGCAGTATGAGTTGCATTTCCGAATGGATCCATTATTGCAGCCCAGTCATCAGGAATTCTGTGATCGAGAGGTATTACATTCTGGGCAGGGATCTTTACATATTCTGCGAATGATCCGTCGATATGAACTCCTATGCCAACAGTATTCTCACAGACATGTTCTTTCCCGCGGCGGCAATTGCGACAATGACCACATGCCAGATGACCTTCGCCGGTGACTCTTTCGCCTATTCTGAGATTGGTCACTCCGGCGCCCATCTTTTCGATATAACCCATATACTCATGTCCGATAACCATTGGTGTCCTGATTGTTTTTTGAGACCATGCATCCCACTCGTAGATATGCAGATCGGTTCCACATATTGCAGACTTGCTGATCTTAATAATAACATCATTCAGGCCGGGTTCGGGTACAGGAACTTCTTGCATCCATAATCCTTTTTCGGGTCTGGCTTTAACCAGTGCTTTCATCTTCTTCATAAATGCAAAATTTATATTAAATCAAATTTTTTACCACTAAGGAACACAAAGGTAATCACTAAGGTCCTCAAAGGGCAGAAACAGCTTTTGAGATATACGGGTGCTAAATTAATACAAATCCGGAGCATAAAACCTGATATTCGTTATGGTATTATATCTAACCGGGTTTGGCTATATTTGCAGTAGCGTTAAATTGTTATACTTAATATGAAAAAGGTACGAGTACGTTTTGCCCCAAGTCCTACAGGCCCATTGCACATCGGAGGTGTAAGAACGGCTCTTTACAACTATCTTTTTGCAAAAAAGAATGGCGGGACATTCATTTTAAGAATTGAAGATACCGATCAGGCCAGATTAGTTGCAGGTGCTGAAGAATATATCATGGAATCGCTCAGCTGGTGCGGGATAGTTGTCGATGAAGGAATCAGGGAAGGAGGGAAATATGGTCCGTATCGCCAGAGCGACAGGAGAGAGATATACAGGCAATATGCAGATATTCTTATAGATAAAGGCCATGCCTATTATGGTTTTGATACACCTGAAATGCTTGAAAATCTGAGAAAAGAATCAGAAAAAGCAGGTGACACATTTATTTATAATGCTGAGGTCAGGGAAAAACTTGCCAACTCAATCTCTTTAAATGAAAAAGACTGGCGTGAGAAACTTGAAAAAGGAGAACCTTATGTCATTCGTTATAAAATGCCATCTAATGAAGATATCCATTTAAATGACATCATTCGTGGGAACATTGTTGTAAATACCGGAACCCTCGATGATAAGGTATTGTTCAAATCTGATGGTATGCCCACATATCATCTTGCAAATATTGTCGATGATCATTTAATGGAGATCAGCCATGTAATCCGGGGCGAAGAATGGCTGCCTTCATTGCCTCTTCATGTACTGCTATATCGTTCTTTCGGCTGGGATTCTCCACTGTTTGCACATCTTCCACTTCTTCTGAAGCCTGATGGCAAAGGCAAATTAAGCAAACGCGATGGTGATAAGATGGGATTTCCTGTATTCCCTCTTTTCTGGCCATTTGGAGAAACAGCAAAGGGTTATCGGGAGGATGGGTATTATCCTGAAGCTTTTATCAACATGCTTGCATTACTTGGCTGGAATCCGGGTACCGAACAGGAAATATTTTCGATGGATGAACTTATAAATGCTTTTTCACTCGACAGAGTAGGTAAATCCGGATCACGTTTTGATCCGGAAAAGGCAAAGTGGTTCAATCATCAATATCTGCAAAACAAAACCAACACACAGCTGGCTGTTGAATTCAGGGAGTTTCTCAGAGCCCGCGGCTATAATTATGATATCGTCCAGCTTGAGATTCTGGCCGGACTGGTTAAAGAAAGGGTAAGTTTCACTAAAGATTTATGGGAGCAGACAGATTTTTTCTTTAATCCCCCTGAAACCTATGATCAGGAGGTTATCAGAAAAAGATGGAATGAGGATTCAGCAATTCTGCTGAAGGAACTCAGAACATTGCTTCAAAATATAGCTGATTTTTCTGCAGCTGGAATTGAGCAGGTTGTTAAAACCTGGATTGAGGAAAAAGGATATAATACCGGGGCTGTTATGAATTCGTTCAGACTGGTAGTTGTAGGAGCCTTACGGGGCCCTCATATGTTTGATATTATTAGCTGGATCGGAAAGGATGAAACCCTGAAAAGGATCGATAAAGGACTTTCCGTAATTGGTAAATGACTCAGATGAACCTACCACAGCCAGGGGACTACATTGATATGCACACACACGGTGGTAAACCTGCTGAAGGTATTTTTCTCATCGAGAGTCTGATGGCTCACGAGGAAAAAATACCAGATGAGGAATCAGGAGTTGGATACACTTATGGAATACATCCGTGGTTCCTTACTGAAGATAATCATGAGCAACTTTTAATTTCTGTCAAAAAGTCGGTTAGTTTTCCAAATATGATAGCTATTGGTGAAGCCGGATTTGATAAACTCAGGGGGCCTTCTGCGGATCTGCAAATGAAAGTATTCAATGCTCAGGTCGCTATTGCAGAAACCTGGCGGAAACCGGTTATTATTCATTGTGTCAAAGCCTGGGATGAGCTTTTGTCAGCAAAAAAAAATCTGAAGCCCCTGACACCATGGATGATCCATGGGTTCAGAGGTAGCGTTGAGATGGCAAAACAGTTGTTGTCAAAAGGGATGCATCTCTCTTTCTGGTTCGATTATGTAATGCGATCAGAATCGAGTGAACTTTTAAAGAGTATCCCACACAACAGAATATTTTTGGAAACCGATGGCGCTGATATTGATATACGGATCATTTATGAAAAAGTTGCCGGAGATCTTGCGATATCGGTTGATGAGCTAAAATCAATTGTTCTGACAAATTTTATTGAGTTTTTTGCCACAAACCCTTCTTCACTTAGTTCGGGGCAGGCTCTGAAGGGGGCTTAATTCACTAAATTATTTAATATGTCTGACTGGCTGACACGAACTGAATTAATTCTTGATAATGAACAGTTGGATAAGCTGAAAACAGCTAACGTTCTGGTTGTTGGTCTTGGTGGAGTCGGGGCGTATGCTGCAGAAATGATATGCAGGGCTGGAATAGGTTCAATGACTATTGTCGATGGCGACCGGATCAATTCTACAAACAGGAACAGACAACTTCCTGCTCTCAAAAGCACTGAAGGATTAGCTAAAGCTGAGGTTATGGGGAAGAGGATTAAAGATATAAATCCGGAAATAAATCTTACAATAATCCAGGAATATCTTAAAGATGACAGAATGATAGAAGTTCTGGAAACGGGTTTTGATTATGTAGTGGACGCTATCGACACACTGTCACCAAAAATATTTCTGATCTATCACAGTTTGCAAAGAAAATATCGCGTAGTAAGTTCAATGGGAGCAGGCGGGAAATTTGATCCCACCAAAGTATGCATTTCAGATATTTCACACACAACTGATTGTTCGCTGGCCAGGATTTTAAGGAAACGGCTTCACAGACTTGGTGTCAGGGATGGCTTTACTGCAGTCTATTCTTCTGAACCAGTTGATAAGAGCAAGATCGTCGCTACAAATGGTGAACTAAACAAAGCATCAATAGTGGGGACAATTTCTTATATGCCTGCGGCCTTTGGAATAGCCTGCGCATCAGTTGTATTACGTGATATTGCCTCGATTGGGAGGTAAATCAGTGTTCCAGCGTGGCATAAAAACAATCAATAATTGTTAATAACTAAATGTGATTAGCATGAATTAGTGCGAAAAATCATATTGATTAGTTATTAATTTTTATATACTTGAACAGGGGAAAATATTCTCATTAGTACATGCTTTTTCGGGTTAACTCTGCGATCCCTGATTGATATTCAATTCAGGTTAGGAATGTTATTTTTAATTTTAATCTTTTATCTATGAAAACGAAATCTCTATTGTTAACTGTTTTTTTCTTGGCTTATTTTGTTCAGGCATTTTCGCAGTCTCAAACGGGGACTCTTAAAATTTTCTCGGAATTAAACGGAATTTCAGTTTTTCTGGATGAAAATAAACAGGATAACTTCCAGGAAATCAGTAAAATTCCGGTTGGCACTCACTACGTAAGAATCATGAATAGTGAGGGATATAAAGTCTACGGTCAGGTTGTAACCATTGTAAAAGACCAGGTTACAACTATTCTTGTCGAAGCTTCAAAGACCGTCGCTCAGCCGCAGGTAAAAGCAGCAGATCAGGTTATTGAAAAACCAGTAGAAAATAAAAATGTGAGTCCCGATCAAAGTAAAACAGGTACACTTAAAATATTCTCGGAACTGACAGGAATTTCAGTTTATCTCGATGAAAATAAACAAGGCGACGATATAAAACAAATTAACAATGTTCCTGTAGGAAGTCATTATTTAAAAGTTATAAAGGATGGGGTAGGTATTCTTGGTGAACTCGTTACTATCACGGAAAACAGTGTTACAACAATTCTTGTAAAAAATGATGGTAAGGTTGCTGAAAAAATTATGGATAGTAAAGTTAAAGAACGTGAAGAATATAACAATACTAAAGTAGATGTGATTCTTTCATCTAATTCGGTTACTCAGACTACAGGAAAAAGCACAATGTTTCCGGGTTATTATGGATATTACGGATATTCAAAATCTAATTCGGTCACATCCCAGGTAAGTGATTTCAAAATTATCCAGGGGGGTGTTAGAGAAATAAGCGATGTAGGTTTAGCTTCTCTGACAGGGAATCAGGAAATTTTGAACAGAAATGCAAAGGACAATCTCAGAACAACCAAAATGATAAATACTGGTCTTCCTCTGTTTCTTGGAAGTCTGCTTATAGGAGGTACTGTGTTTGCAGATATGCTTGTTAAAAAACCGTTCCTGCATAAAGTAGGAACTACCGCACCAACATGGGAAGTTGTTACGGCCACAGGATGCATACTTGGAGGTATAGTTGGATATGCCATGGTTATGGGATCTGATAAAACGCATCCTGCTCATTATTACCAGGTAGATGATGCTGCAAAAGATGCTCAGGGCTATAATAAAAAGCTAAAACAGAAATTAGGATTGCCAGAGAGTTATGATGTAGACTGATAATTTCAGGTACTGGATACCTGAAAAGTTTGATCATGATATTACATCATTAATCTATATAAATGATGAATTGGGGGAAGACATACAAAGATTGTTTGGTAGAATTTCTCTCGTTGGTAAAATCTCAAATCCTGATGCAAGGGAATATGGCACGGCAGTATATCTGTGTGAGAATCCGTTAATCAGTTTTAATCAATTCTGGTCCGACAGGCTGAAACGACTTGAATAGTAAAAAGAATCATGTCATCCCTGGCCCCACAATTTCACTTATCAATTCATCTCTGAAAGAGTCAGATGGTTGGCAATGAGGCTGTTTCAAAAGTGCTCTGTGAAACTCTGTGGATACTCTGTGATCTCTCCCGATAAATCGGGACAAGTTGTGTAAGTTCTTAATCAATTGTTACACAGAGAGCCACAGAGAAGACACAGAGCGACACAGAGAAAGGGTAACAGTAATTTTTGGCTTTAAGAAAGCCTCTATTCATATTTATTCAGATAGTGAGTTATTTTGATTTTATCGGAGATTCCCGATTCTAATATGATTTAATTATCTAAATTAGCTTTAATACAATAGTTAAAGGATCAAATAAATTTTATCATGAAAGCAATTAAGAAAATTCTTAAAGCGCTGCTTGTTATATTATTACTTGCAGTTATTGGATTCGCTGGACTTATTGTTTATGCAGTGTTGTCAGATTATAAACCAAAAGAAAAGGAAATAGTGTTTACCGGTGAAAAGCCTGAGACCCTGAATGATACCATTAGGCTTTCACTTATTACTTGGAATATAGGTTATTGCGGATTAGATAAGGAGATGGATTTTTTCTATGATGGCGGAACCAAAGTATTTACCCCCAAATCAAAATGTATTGACAACCTCCTGGAAGTAAAGAAATTTCTGAAGCAGAATGATTCAGTAGATTTTATCTTTATCCAGGAAGTTGATAAGGGAAGTAAAAGAAGCTACTACATCAATGAATACGATTCCCTGACGAAAGTTTTGAATAGTTTTTCACCCTTTTTTGCGAAGAATTATGATGTTTTCTTTGTGCCTGTTCCACCTGCAACTCCGATGGGAAAGGTATTATCGGGATTAGCCATATTCAGCAAATTCCAGCCGACTACATCAATTCGTTATTCCTTCCCCGGTAAGTACGGATTTCCAAAGCAACTCTTTATGCTCGACAGATGTTTTCTGGTAAACAGGTATCCTTTGAAAAGTGGCAAAGAGCTTATCGTGATAAACACACACAACGAAGCATTTGACCCTGGTCAGATAAGGAAAGCGCAGATGGCCTACCTGAAGGATTTTCTGATGAATGAATACAGGAATGGGAATTATATAATCACGGGTGGTGACTGGAACCAGACACCTCCGGATTTCCGGTCTGATTTTACCGGGAACAAGACAGACACAACACAAATGGTTATTCCATCGGATTATCTGCCTACAGGCTGGAAATGGCTATATGATAACAGAACACCATCGGAACGTAATGTTGTGGCTGCATATGATCCCTCGGCAACCACAACTAATATCTTTGATTTTTTCCTTGTATCTCCCAACATATCGGAAATTTCGGTCAGAGGGATTCAGCTTAATTTTGAAAATTCAGACCATAACCCGGTAATAATCCAGGTAAAGCTCAACAAATGAAGAAATAAACGGAAAGACACATAAACTATTTGACAGCATATCCCATATACATAATCTGAGTACTCCGGCTTTCGGTCATTAGAAATTTTTCCCCAAATTCTTCATAAGATAATTCTCCAATCGCTCTCTTGCGAAGATACCGGAGCAATTTAAGATATGAAATATTTGGCTTCATTCCAATGTGTTCTTTCCATGTTAGTTGATTTTCCTGCAATAAAGATCTTATTTCGTGGGGTTTAATAAACATTTCCCAAACATGAAGGTTGGGAGGCATAATAGCCCATCTTTTCCACTCCTGTAATATTTTGATAGCGCATATTTTACTGAAATAGGTACGATTGAAGGTATCATAGATAAATATGCCACCACTTTTCAGCACACGTGATATTTCGGAGATCACAACCGGTAAATCACGAACATGTTCGAGTACATCGCAGCAAAAGACAACATCGAAAGTACTATTCTGAAATGGCAGTTTCTCCCCGGTTCCATTCTCATATTTAATTTTCAGCTTATTATCTGATGCATGTTTTCTTGCTATGTTCAATGATTGCTCAGAAGGGTCAATGCCAGTTGTATTAAACCCCATTCCTGCTATCTCTTCCGATAATATTCCTCCTCCGCAACCAATTTCAAGAGCATTTATGTTTTCTGAACTCATTGTAAGTTGAAACAAGACTTTTTTTGCATAACCTACCCTGAATGGGTTAATAAAAGCTCTGATAAGATTTAATGAAAAGTCTTGCTGCCACCACCTGTCTCCTTCAAGATTATAAATTTCGTTATTCAAACGGTTGTAGATTTCTTCAGTAACTTTCTGCATTTTACCAGCCTTTGTTTATAAGTATCGTTTATATTTCTTCCTTTGAGCCCCTTTGAGAATCCCGATAGCTATGTGATACTTCAGAATTTCGGTAACATAGAAACACTGATCTATTTAATTAAAACCCCCTTTCTTATTTCCCCCAAGGGGGAAAGGATATTTTGCTCCTTCCCCCTTGGGGGAAGGCTGGGAAGGGGGTAAAAGAAAATATAAAATGTTCATCTTTAAGTCAAAGAAATAACCTGTCAAATTGTTACATGAATTGTGAAGTATCACATAGCTATCGGGATACTCTAAGTAACACAAAGGAATATAGGTCATTGCATAGTTTTATTTAAGGTTGAGATAATCGAAAATCCATTCTTTTTTGGGATTTCTCTTATCAAAAGAGTTCGTTATATTTTTATAAATACACTTTTTTATAAGGTTTATTCCTAATCCCTTTTCAATCATTTTTAAAAGTATTAACAAACGCCATACCGGTTGGCGGGACCGGAATATCTTTAGTAAAAGATTGCCTGTTATCAGAAGCCATCCCGGGGTAATTTGATCTTTCTCATAGAAATAGTAATTGGGGTACCGGAATGAGAATCTTTTTGCAATTGAACGAATCGTTTCAAGGCTTATATTCTCAGGCTCAATTTTTACAGGACGCAAAAAGTTGTCACTTGTACGATACACATCGTTTTTCATTATTTCTTCCGCAATCGGAGATCCTTTATAAACACGTATTCCGGTAGAGACAAAGACCAGATCCCATTTCGAAGCAATGCTCCGCATCGTTTTCAGTGTTTCGAGTACTGTTTCTTTCGTTTCTGAAGCTGCACCAAGAATAATGAACCAGGTAGAAGGGATTTTCTTCTTTTTTAAAAGAATTGCGGTATTGCGAACATCTGAACATCTAAAATCTTTTGCCAGGCTTTCAAGCACTTTATCACACACCGACTCAGCACCTATGTCCACTTCATTAAAACCGGCACTTTTCATCAGATCAAGGAGTTCATCATCAACTGCGGCAGGAGATAGCCCCATTGTGTGTATTGTGAGGTCAAGCTTCTTACTTATTACTTCCTTCAGGACCTCTTTTGCATGATGGACGGGTATATTGAAAATGCTGTCAGTGAATTCAATGTGACTGATACCTGTTTCCTTAACAAGAATTTCTATTTCATCAGCTACCAGTTTAGGATTTCTTAAGCGATATTGATTCCCCTCAATCTGGTTGTAAGTACAATAAGCGCACCTGAAGGCACATCCCCGCTTTGTCTGTATGTGGATTGGTGATCCGAAACGGCGATAATGGTCAAGATCCAGATAGTGATGCGGTGTAGGAAAAGGCAGTGAGTCGAGATCTGTTACGCGGAAAGGTTCACTGTCCTGAATAATTGTCTTTTCTCTGCGGATAATCAGACCAATTAATCCTTCCAGCGGCTGATGGTTCTCTATGCGTTTTACAAATTCCGGCATTACCGCTTCGCCGTCACCCCGGATTGCATATTCAAGATCAAAATAATCCAGCATCTCTTTACCGCTGATCCCTACGGCAGGACCTCCAATTACTATTGGACCAGAGAATTCAATTCTGCAATGATCAATTACATCATTTTTGACATCTTCTAACAGAAAATGAACATTATAGCCACCTGTATCATCTATGTTTCTTATGCTGATGCCAATTACATCAGGTACGAAATTTCTGATTGAATTCTGAATATCTTTCTTACAATCTGGAGAAAAGCACAAATCGAGAAAGCGGACCTTATGATTACCTTTTGTTTCCAGAGAAGTAGCTACATAACAAAGCCCGAACGGGATGACCGGCCACGGATGTTTGAATCTGTTCGAGTTTATAAGTAAAACTTTTGCCATAGACATGTTCAATAAACCATTTCAGCCGGTACAGTAAGTTTATTATCACTCAAAGATCGAAGCTCCCCAGTTCACTTCAATGGCGTATTCAATGCAGGTTTTAAATATTTCATATGTAAATTCTGGTGGATTCAACCCTCCTGTTGCCTTGCCTGAATTTGTTCTGTCGAATACTCTGTTATCAGATAGATACGGCCGGTAGGGTTCAATAAAACGATCGAAGAGTTCTTCTGCAGGATTTCGCAATAAATCATCGGGTTTTTGGCCATAAATTATCTCTACCCCCTTTACTTTCATAAGCTTTTGATAATAATCTGCAACAATTTTCATTGTTGTGGGAGAATTGCTTGTAAGGTGATAGATTCCGCTTCCTGTGCAGTTCTCAATAATTTTAACAGTGGCATTTACAAAATAGTCTACGGGAATAATGTTTAAATCTCCTTCCAGTGGTAAATATATTTTAAGAGGTAAAATAAGATAACTGTCATTATCAATGTAGACTCCGTTTTTAGCAGCTTTTATACCTCCGTTATTGTTAATATCATTCAGATAAATATCCCTGATGGAATGAGCTGATCTTAAGGGGAAGTATAAAGCATTGAACTTAAGCGACCTTCCGTTTCGTGAGTCGCCGTAAACTATAGAAGGCCTTATGATTGAAAGATAAATTGAGTTCTTCCGGCAGAAGGCGGAAATGATATTTTCTGCAGTGGCTTTACTTTCCTCATACACATTGGTAAAGGTTTTTGCGGAAGAGAGTGTCTCTTTGCAAAATACTGTGCCGATACCTGCAACATAAGCCGTGCTGATGTAATGAAAGAAAGTAATATTGGCTTTCTTTGAGAATTCAAGGATCCCTTTAAGGTTATTAATATTTGCAGACATTACCTGCTCACGTTTGTTTTCTGAAAAGCTGGTGTCTGAAGCACAATGAATCACAGAACCGGCGACTGAACAAATTCTTGAATATTCATGCTTCTCAATCCCCAGGTTATCTTGTGATAAATCAGTATCAATACATGTTATCTGTCCGGAACAGTTATCCATCCCGAACCATTTTAAGAGCCTGGTTATCCGTTCATTCAGTGACTCACTTTTCGCAGAACGGCCGAACACAATAATCTTATAGTCTCTTGCAAGCAGGGATGCCATAAGATGACCGCCCAGAAATCCGGTTGCTCCTGTCAGGACTATTGTGGATTTGCTTTTTCGCAGCATGTACTGAAGTCGGGATTTATGAATACAATAAATTCTCCTTCCTGCAAAATCCCTGATACAAAACATAGGGATGACCTTTCACAGTTCCGGTTTTAACTGAATAATCATCGATTAACATATTTGCTTCAGCTGCTACCCTTCTGATTCGTTGTATGTCATCAGGATCATTATACTCGTAAAAGAAATCATACTCAAAAATGCATCTTTTACCATTATCAATAGGAGTGATAAATCCAAAATCATGGTCTACCTGATGTTTCCCGGCTATTTGTCTGAATTTGTCACATAATTCGTTTATCAGGTTTTTATCTATTGGCAGATACATCAGCGCCGGCAGGAAAGGTTTTTTACGGCCAAGACGAGTACTCATTATCCGGTACATATTCAACCATACCAGATCTGTCATTTCATGCCTTGAGAAAAGCTTTTCGAAAAATGGCCGGAGGTCCGGATCTACTTCCTGTGAATATTTGACTGCCGATGGCGAAAGTGCAGTATCAAAAAGTTCAGCGAAACTTTTAGTCTTTAAATAGGAGTAAGGTTCGTCATCAGAAAGCTCTTTAACAAGATCCAGCCATTGTGCATCTTTCAGAGAAGGCAATCCAAGATAAAGCGAATTAAAAAGATTCTGATCAAAATGGGGATATCCCATTTCACCGATTGCACGGATAGCGTATTTATCTCCGATTACAACAACCAGCCAGGGTATGTTTAACTTATCAACGAATATTCTTTTTATTTCAGAGGCCATTTTTTTAGTAGGTGAAAGAAACGTAGAGATATATTCAGCCCCAACAACTCCCAAGGCCAGACCTATATGTCTTAAGGAACATTCCTTTATAAAATCAAGAGCATTATCCAGCGTTTCAAAAGGTACAAGGATGCCCTGTTCATCATTTATAACCGGGTGAAGCCTGATGCTTGCCGATATACAAATACCTGGAGAATTGTTATGCTGAAGATTTTTATAGGAATAAAGATTTGGGGAAGAAATATCATTCAGATTAAAAAATGAACCCTCATTATCAACGAATTCCGCATTAATGAAGTTGTCGGCATTTATTCCATATGTGGTCGAAAAAGTGGACATGATTCCGGAGCACATGATATTGGCGCACATAAGAGCTGCCGGCTCTGCTGCATTTATCCTGTAACCTCTTTTCTGGGCCTGTTTCTGAAGATCAAAAGCTGCAACCCCAGGCCCCACTTTTACCAGCCAGTTCTTCTCATCAAAATCGATTGTCTTCATCCTGTTAAGGTCAATGATAGCTCCCTCATTAACGGCAAATCCCAGCAGATTCTGACCATTTCCGCGAATAGTATACTGAATGTTATTCTTCCTGAATAATTTCACCAGGGAAGCAATTTCTTCTTTTGTACCTGGAAGAACGATATAATCAGGATATTTTGGTTCGGAGATTGCACTGCAGTCGTGAGAATAAGTAACTGTAACAGCATCATCGTTTGTTGCCCAGTCTTCTCCGACAATTTGTTTTATTTCAGTGAGTATTCTATCGTCTTTCGATTGCTTAATTTTCCCTCCGCTTTTAATATAAGTATCGATATGATCTTTTAAGGCTTCCATAACTTTTACCGGACGCATCTCATTAAGAAAATAACACTGGTAATCGCATTTTCCACATAGATCGCAGCTATCTGCAATCTCAACACACTTTTCCGTTACTGAGATTTTATGTTCGACCAGGGCTTCATATAGTATCATCCTTCCCTGTGGATAGAAGCTTACAAAATGTTTTTCCAGACCTGACTGACATACCCCACTTCCAAGAAAATCTATTTTGCACATTCCATAATGGCGGCAATTTCTGGCTGTTTCATACGGAGTTTTCATATAGTCGTATTTAATAACATTATTTCAGGCAATGTAATATTCTCAGAACAGGAATTGTCAGATATTATCAACTTTGTGATAAAGATAATAATTCCTGTATTCTGTTAAAATGAATTTGTCCGGTTTAGTAATCCATGTTTTTTATTGACAGAGAGGGTAAAAGTCCTTTATTGCGGTCTTTGTTACAAAATACTATTCATAAATACTCATACTATGAAAAAAGTTATAATCTTCTTTTTTGCTGTAATGACAACAGTCTGTTTGTCAAATTCAGTAAATTCCCAGAGTCTTAAGGTAGCTGATAAATCACTTCAAGACAGTTCTGCAAGTTATAAAGACGGCATATATGAGGGAACATCCCGGTCTATATACATCACTGAGCGTTACTGGGGACGGGTACGCTTAACTCTTAAAAACCGGTCAATTACTGAAGTCAGTTTTGTGATCAGAGATTCGAACCTCCATGAAACTTTCAATGAAAGTTATGCAAAGCACTTTGAGGGAATTCCGATTTATATTCAACAAACCAAAAACGACTCGAAAGGTGTTCAGATATATCCAAAGAAACTTTTGAGGAAACAGGACATTAACAAAATCGATGCAATATCAGGAGCAACATGGTCGTATAATATTTTCAAGGCATCGGTAAATAATGCATTGGAGAATGCAAAATAATAAGTATTGATATTCTGGCATTATAATTGTGGATAAATCAGCATAATCAATCTCGGTGATTATGAACAGATCCGTAATAACAAAAAGCACAGGAACGGTTTTTCTTATGGTAATATTATTTGTATCGGGTTGTACAAAGCTGACACATGAGGAGAACGGTTATCTTGAAGGTATTATTACTATAGGTCCGATCTGTCCGGTTGAGAGAATCCCTCCGGATCCAGCCTGTTTACCAACTGCCGAAACCTATAATGCTTATCCGGTAAGCGTTTTTACTTCAGATGGGAATAAAAAAATATCACAACTTAATCCTTCCCTTGATGGCACCTTCAGCATTGAGCTTCCCACGGGAAAATACCTGGTAGTTCTTGAGTCATCAAAAAGTAAAATAGGGAGTAGCAATCTGCCTGCCGCTATTTCGATAAGTTCGCAGGGTAAAACCTTACTCAATATAGCTATTGATACAGGCATAAGATAACAGGGAATAGAACATCGGCCCTGTTTGTCTGTTTTATATGTTTGGATTATTATCAGCTACGCACGAAAAATTGAAGTGGTGGCAAATGGAGAAAATATTAAATATTTTCTCCGGTAAAGATTATATTTGAAAATGAAAAGGTTTTTATTCATTTCCCTTTTATTTCTTATTACAGTTTATGCATTGGCACAAAAGACTACAATGCAGGTATTACAAACAAAAAACTCAGGGTTAACAGCCTGGCAGATAATTGATAATCAGAATACAACAGTCTTTCCCGGCAATAATTATTTACAAAAAGATTCTGTTACCTTCAGCCTTGAGGCAAACAGGTATTATTTTCTGAAGATCTCTGTTGCCGGGATTAATAATCCCGATACAAGTTTATACTCACTTTTTCTGAATGGGGAACCCATCTTGTTTATTAAATCTGATATAGGAACCGGTGATCATTTATTCCCTTTTTTCACAGGCATAAAATCAATCAGTGCAAAGATAACCGGTGGTACTACTGCTGTCATATCAGACTTTCCATGGCAGGTTTATTACATTTCGGGGAA
The DNA here is from genome assembly GCA_963725785.1 of uncultured Bacteroidales bacterium. GTDB lineage: Bacteria > Bacteroidota > Bacteroidia > Bacteroidales > VadinHA17 > LD21. The sequence goes on from CAVRZV010000007.1 coordinate 146,384, forward strand.
TTTTCGTTGCGGAGGTTCGATAATAAATGGTAACTGGATTCTGACAGCTGCGCATTGTACTCAAACAGATATCGGGACTCCAATAAGGGCATCAGATATGTTTGTAAAAGTAGGTGCAAATAATCCGGCCAATGCTCTGGAGGGTAAATTATATTCTGTAAGCCAGGTAATAGTTAATGAAAGATTCATTGATCAGAACCCTCCACAATATGATATTGCCCTGTTGAGATTAAAAGACACAATAAATTTTTTAAATGCAACACCAATTAACCTTATATCGGCAGCTGACGTTAATGCAGGTGCCACTGTCCCGGGGATTATGTCGTGGGTAACAGGATGGGGCCTGACCCATGTTAATCCTGATGTTATTCCTACAAGTCTGCAAAAAGTTCAACTGCCCGTAGTTTCCAATGCACAGGCCTCTACAGTGTGGAACTTTATTCCTTCTAGTGATATAATGGCTGGTTATCTGAACGGAAATAAGGATGCGTGCAGTGGCGATAGTGGCGGGCCACTGGTTGTTCCGGTTTCAGGAGAATATAAACTGGCAGGAATTGTCAGCTGGGGTAGTCCTAACTGCAGTACCTACGGTGCTTATACCAGGGTTTCGGATTTTGAGAAATGGATTTTGAAGAATACCGGGTTAGCTCCAGTTGGTGATTCAATAGTATGTCATGGCGTACAGTCAGGCCAATATTCAATAACCGCAATTCCAGGTGCCGCTTCTTATGCGTGGCGATTGCTGCCAGCCGGTGCCGGAGTTATTACCGGAATCGGCAGGAATGCAACTGTTCTCTGGAATCCAGCTTTTACCGGTAAGGCCACCATAGTTGTGAGCGTTAATATTAATAATAAGATCTCCGACTGGTACAGACTTTACATTGAAGTGGCACCTGTTACAAAATTGGTCAGCCAGTCAATTGATACTACGATATGTGCAGGACAACCGGTTACTCTGAATGTAGGCGCTGAAGGATACCATCTGACCTATAAATGGACTAAAAACGGACAGGTTGTACAATCCGGATCTTCTTCAAAATATATTATATCAAATGCAACAATAAATGATTCAGGCGATTATAACTATGAAGTGTCCGGTACCTGCGGTTCCATATTGACCGGTGTTATAAAGCTTACAGTATATCCGGTAACTAAGATTTCGTTTATCTCACCTGATGCGGAGGTCCCGTTTGGAAACAATATTTCTCTTGAGGTGAATGCAGATGGACATGATCTGATCTACCAATGGCAAAAGGATGGTAAGGTGGTCGAGAATAACAGTTCTTCCATTTTGGTATTACAAAACGTAAATGCCGGCACAATTGGCATATACAAGTCAATAGTCACGGGAACATGTGGCACCGATACAAGTAATAAAGTATATGTATACGTTAAAAAGGCAAATTTTTCCACCGAACCGGAAGTATTTGTCTGGCCAACTATAACAAGAGATGAGTTTACCGTAGCACTCAGCAATGATTCATTCTATAATATACAGATCTTTAACTCAAGGGGACAGAAAATCAGAGAACTTACAAATTGCATTTACCAGACCAAAATCAATATCAGTACCTTAGCCGCAGGATTTTATATCATCGAAGTATACAACAGTAAGTTTAGAAAATCAATCAGGCTCATTAAAGAATAGTACCGGGATTTGATAGTTCCATTGAATTAGTGTACTTGTTCTTAAAAATCGATGCTCATATAACAGATTATAATTTGCAATTAGTTGCAAATATTGATTTTTTATAAATTTTTATCACTTTATATACTCTGTTAGTCAAAATACAACTACACAGGTTCTTTTGAATATGGCAACTCAATATTGTTTATATAGGTCTGATTATCATTATGTTTCATATTAAATTGATCATTGTTTTGTCAGAACCCCGACAATTTTATCATAAAACTTTCGCCATTTTTGACGAAGCTCAGGTTTTCGGGTATTAACAGTTTATTCCTGTAATCATTCGACCGGATTTCAACGACAAAGTATTATTAAACTAGTCTCGTTTCCCCACTAAATGGGCTTTTGCTGCTTGACACGAGTATAAATAAGCGCTACTTTTACCATGAAGTTTATACTCAAAATTTATGGAAGATATTTCAGTTTTACAAAGGAGAGGCACAAATGCCAATAGAAAAGTAAGGACAAATATTAGCAGTCCGAAACTTTCACCTGAAAAAGCAATAAATAAACAGGTCCTGGACAAACAGGTTACAGAGGGTGATGAAAACTTTTTCGATTACCTTCAATGGAATGGCCTTGCCAATGAATCGAATATGCTGGTACTCTCTTCAAAGTTTCACTATTACTATGATGACGAAGAACTGAAAGAAGTGACAACTTTAATTAATCTAAAAAAGCTGAACCTTATAAAACACCTGGATGATTTTTTACACACTCTCGGTGCAGGGTTATCACCAAAAACAAATTTTATAGGATGTTTTTCCGACCGGAAATCTCAAAAGGGAATTAGTGTAAGTTCAAGGATGTATAAGAAACTCATTAACTTTTTAGATTCAAGGATTGATATAGAAATTGATGGAAAGGATATGTCAAGAATACTTGAGTCGCACGGATTCAAAATCATAGATATGACAGAGATTAACGGGCTGACATATTTCAGGACTCAAAATTATAGAAGGGCAGTATAGGAATCTATTATCTGCCTTTTCAGAAATGGCATTTCAATCAGATTAATGCTGTTTTCCATTTCAATTGATCGTCTTTATTTATGAGAGGATCACCAATCATTATAAAGTTAAAAGGGATATCCAGTAATGAAGATATATTTTCTCCTTTCTCAAGGATATCTTCATCTCCTTCCTCATAATACCAGTTGATAATGAACTTTTTATTTTTCAGTTTAACCGATTCGACCTTTCTGAGAAGAGCAAAATAGAAAATAAGATTGATCCTGGTAAAATATTCAAGATAGATATCGACGCAGGTTATTTCTGCAGGATTACTGATATATTCATCGATCCAATTCTCAATCTGGGCTGAGAATCCTACTAAATTTTCTTTCGTTGAGCGTCCGGTGATTTTAATAATTCCCTCAGGATCGAGGCTTATCTCCGGTGTACTTTTTGTTGATAATATTTTCTTCTTCAGCATAGACCCAAACTTTTCCAAATATTATTTTTCAAAGTTAACGCGTTATTCATAACCGGTAAGAATATTCCGATAAACTTTCATCATTTTTGATTAACACGAAATTATCACTGACAGGGAGGTTTGTACAATTGATAAACAATAATCAATGTCCTCCGGACATTCAGATCCTTATATATATTAAATCCGGCTAAGTTGAAATTTTGTTTATAAAAGATTATGAATTTCATTTATTTACAATAAGTTATGATGTAACTTTGTTAGCCGGAAGTAGTTTATCATCGAATCGGATATAATCAGTTTAACCGGGTTAAATTGAAACGGACTGTCATAATTCATGGATTTGCCTTGCAAGAAAATCTTAGAAAGATTGTTTATCTGATATTCTTATTCCTGTTGTTTACTTTCCGTGTATCTGCCCCTGGAATTAATTTCATAACAATTTTTGATTTCCATCCGATTGAACCTTATAAGCAGCTTGTTCGTGCAATAGGAATTGTCGAAACCAAGGGCGACACAATTGCCTACAATTGCATTGAAGAAGCAGCAGGATATTTTCAGATACGTCCGATAAGACTACTGGATTATAACAACCGGACAGGAAGTCAATATACAATTAGGGATCTGTTCAATTATGAAATATCTGAAAAGATATTTTTATTCTACGCTGATCAGATCGGTCCGTACGATTTTGAACGGATAGCCAGGAAATGGAACGGTAATGGCCGGCTGACTTTCAATTACTGGAACAAAATAAAAATACACTTATAGAGTAGGCCTCGATCCGGATGAAGGCTCCAGTCTGCATTGGAAATCCATGAAAATGGAGTGATTTCTAATCAATTTTATCTTGTTGTTAGTCAAAATGGCTTTTTTAGAAATAATTCTGAGTATACGGTTATTATTTCTATGTAATATACACATTATCATTGGTATAGAGTATTGCGGAATAGCTTAATACCCCTATAAGTCAAAGATCATCTATAAATTTCAGCCTCCTTTTGACGAACTGCCCAGGATTGTATATGAGCAGTTAATTCGTGTAAATATTCGGCATTATTTCTAAGATAAGAAAAATAAATCATTGGACTATTTCCCCAAAGCCGGGTTTCAAACACTTGACTACAGGACATTTAAGGTCTAATTTTATAATTGAAATTTAACACCTGCGTTGACAGAATAAATTTCTTAATTATTAATAGTATGAGGAAAGTAATTCTGACATTTTTGTTCATTTGTGTTTCACACATCTGCAGCGCTCCGAAAATTGACTTTAGAGAGGAAATGCTCAAATTCAGATTATTAACGGAGTCAACTTACAGAAAGCACCATGAATCGGAATTTTACAGGTTTATTCAGGATCTTGGTCACAAGGAATCAGGAAATAACTGGTTATCTATTAACAGGATAGGTTGTTTCGGCGAATGGCAATTCGAGGAATCTACTTTGAAGTTTCTCGGATACAAAAAAATAACTCTTAAAAGGTTCAAAGCAAATCCACAAATTTTCCCAAGGGAAGTGCAATTGAAGGCGTTAAAAAATTTAATAAGAGTAAATCTTATTATTCTGCTCGATTATGAACATTTTATAGGAGATACCATAAGAGGTGTGGTAATAACAAAATCGGGAATTATAGCTGCATCGCATCTTGGTGGCGCAGGTTCTCTGCAGAAATTCCTCGATTCGGAAGGAAAGATTAACAAGAGAGATGTACTAGGGACATCAATATATGATTATCTGAAGAAATTCAGCTATTATGATCTGGAGTAATTAATGATAAGTTGAAAAGACTGCTATGAAAATGATTTACCGTATTACTGCAAATGAGATTGGCGTTGTTTTATTAAAAAAAAGAAAAATCGCCAAAGCATTCCGGTGGTGGTTACGGGAAAACGGATACACTTATAATTCTACATTTTATTACAACTAAATAAGTCTGCTGATCTCTGGAATCAATATATAGCGATTAATTTGCCTCTGAAAACTCACGAACCCTTTAAAAGTTCTTCGGCCTCAAGCCAGTCGCTTTCAGGAGTCCCATGTTCACCACGCGCAATACGCTCATAATAGATTTCCATAGCTTTTTCACGAATTTCACTTTCACTGGCTACATATTTCCCTGCAGGAATTTTCTTTTTTTTTAATGCCTTGCCTGCATCAGTAGTTTTTTTGGGTTTGCTCACAGCATTAGCCTTTGTAGTTTTCATTTTTTCAAAAGTTTAATTTAAATTATTGTATTATGTTTATCAGACACATATCAATTATTTATATTAAAAGAATGTTACTTCGGTTTTGTACAGCTTCAGGAATAGGGCAACATAGATCATTTTGCATCTTCATTATTTCTTTTTTCTACAATGATAGTGCAATTTGTTGCCAGAGCTGTTAAAGTTCCAACGGCGGCAAATATCGGGGCCAGAACAACTCCGATAGCACCGATTGTAAGTGGAAATTCAATAATAGTTTCGTCCTTATCGTTTTTAATTATTATTCTTCTGGCATTTCCTTCTTTAATGATCTCTTTAACCTTCTCTAAAATCTCATCTCCGGAAACTTTAAACGATTCGTGATTTGTTTTTTCTTTTTGTGTCATCTTAGCCTGATTTTTATTTCAAAATTAAACTTTAGTTTAGCTTAATGCAATTTTTTTTAAAGTCTATCCCCCGAATAATGTATTTAGAAGACTAACAGAATGTATTTTTTGATTATTCCGGGATAGTATAGAATAAAAGAAGGCGACACTTAGTGTGTAAGTCATATGTCTGAAAGACAAAGTATCTAGAGTCTACTTTTTGTGAAAGGTAAGTGTCGCCTGGAGAATCTTTATATTTTCAAATAAGAACAATTTCAGAACAGCAAATCAAATTTATGCCAATAGATTTAATAATCAAAATTTATTTTTGATAAACGGAAATCCCCTCAAACTATTGCATGACACTATCATAAGTTACTACTACTTCATAAAGTTATTTCTTTTAGATCCGGCCAAAGATAAAAATAAGCGGATAAAGTAATAAACCATATTGTTTGAACATTTTTCGATTTTTTATGTTTGGTAATTAAATACAGATTAAATTAAATTATCAATTATTATGAATATGAAAAAGCTATTGTTTTCATTTGTGGCATTTCTGGGATTATTATTCCCATTGCTTGCACAGGTTGATCATGATTATAACGTCAATGATCGTGTACCACCCACTGGCACAACGCTGAAGAAGGAACAGGTCCCTCCTGATGTTGTTAAGGCAGTTCAATCCAAGTTCGACATGAACAATGCAGCTACCTGGTCAAAGTTCCCGTATGCACTGAAGGAGTACGGATGGGTCTATGATGTTGCGGCAGCGGATTTAGATCTTGACCGGTATGAGGTCACAATGAAAACCACTAACGGTGATGATCTTTGGGCAGTTTATACGAACAAGGGGGATCTTATCGAGACAAGAGAGGTTGTCAACAATGTTACTCCACCTGCCCATGTTTTGGCAGAACTTGCAAAAAGTAAGTATAAAGACTGGTCGATTGTCGGAGACAAAGAGATCATCAGATTTTATCACGATCATAACAATCTAACTGTCGAGCAACACTTCCGTCTTACAGTTCAGAAAGATAATGTAAAACGAACTATCTCTTTTAACTTTCAGGGAGCTAACTGATAAATAAAGAATTGAGCTGATTTATACTGATAATTTAATGTCCGGAATCTGGGATATTTAGTAGTCAGAGTTTATTTAGATGCAGGAATTCAGTATGTTAATACATTAACTAGAGTGTATTACATACTGAATTTATTTTTATATTAGCTTCATAATGATTTGTAAATTTATACCGGATCGCCTTTTGCACAATGAAGCGATCCTTTATGGTCAATTAAATTGGGCATAATGGATTATTGACATCTAAACAGGTTAATTGCCACAGGAGAATAATAAACAGATGATAAATTTAGTCAGAACCAATTCTGAAAATCGTGATTTTACAGAGCTTGTGAAATTGCTTGACACAGAACTTGCTGAAAGAGACGGTAAGGATCATTCCTTTTATGCTCAGTTCAACAGTATTGACAAAATTAAACATGTAGTACTCGCTTATGAAAATGGGAAGCCAATTGGTTGTGGAGCGATCAAAGAGTTTACAGCAAATACCATGGAAATCAAGCGAATGTTTGTTTCTCCCGGAAACAGGGGAAAAAGGATTGCTACTCAGATTTTGTCTGAATTGGAAAGTTGGGCCGGTGAAATGTCTTTCACAAAATGTGTATTAGAGACAGGGAAGCGGCAACCTGAAGCTATCGGACTATACAAAATGAACGGATATAAATTGATACCCAACTGGGGACAATACGTTGGAGTGGAAAACAGTCTTTGTTTCGAAAAGGTATTACTGATTGGATTCAAAAGAAAAGAATCAAAATGAAATCTATAACATCTCGTACCAGAAAGATAAATCCGATTGAGGCGCCATGTAAAAAGACGATATATAATTCTTTAAATGAGGCTAACGAATCAATTGTCTACCTTCATGAGAATAAAGGGACAAGAGATTTATCGGCATATAAATGTTCAATATGTGGATTTTGGCACTTAACAAGTAGAAAAAAGTATTGACACCAATCTTATGCCATCAATAGTCTGAATAATATACAGATTTAAACATAATACCGACTCCGACTGTTTTACAAATCTATTTGTGGTATTTTCAGCTACCATGAATGAAAATCGTTTAATTCTGAAAATCATTAACGATCATGTCAAGTGATACACCGGAATACATAAGCAGATTCTCAACCGTTTTTGAACCTGATCTGTTAGCTGAACTTGAAGCCAAATCTATGCTTATGAAGGTGAGCGGCGGTGAAACTATTATGAGAGTAGGCAGTCCAGTAAGGGCGGTTCCTCTGGTAATAAGTGGTATTATCAAAGTAAGCAGGGTAAACGACGAAGGACAGGAGATACTGTTATATTATGTAAAGGAGGGTGAAACCTGCGCCATGTCGTTTACCTGCTGGATGACTTCACAGGTCAGCTCCATAGAAGGTGTAGCCGAAGAAGATTCGGTTTTATTGGCAGTGCCGGGGAAAGTAGTTGATGAATGGCTTTTGAAATATCCTTCCTGGAAAAAATTCGTTATGACCACCATCCTAGATGGTTTTACTTTTGTTATAAAAAGTATTGACGATATTGCTTTTAAGAAGATGGACGACCGACTGGTCATTTATCTTAAAGAAAAATCAAAGGCAACCGGATCGTCTCTTATTAATCTTACACACAAGCAGATAGGCGAAGAATTAGGAACAAACCGTGTGGTCGTCTCACGGCTTCTGAAGAAACTGGAGAACGACAATAAGTTACTGCTCTATCGTAATCAGATCAAGCTTCTTCGTGAATTGTAACAATTGTTACCGTGATATGTAACTGTTGTTACCAATAATGACCTTCCCCCTGTACCATCTTTGTATCGTTAAGTATATGTAAAATGTACACAAAAAGTGCGGTGTCAGCACTATAATCACTGACAGATATAAAATGGAAGCACAACTAATACAAATAAGGGAAAATCAGAAGGAAATTTGGAACAGATTTTCACAGGGCTGGAAGAAATGGGACGACCTGACGATGAAATTCTTAAAACCGGTGGCTGATAAAATCATACATCAGATAAAACCAAAGGGTGTTGATATGGTGTTGGATGTAGCATCAGGAACAGGTGAACCAGGGCTTACTATAGCTACGATGTTGAGAGGTGGAGTAGTTGTAGCAGCGGATCTGGCTAAAGGGATGCTTGAAGTAGCAAGTCAAAGCGCAGCCAGGCGAGGGATAAAAAACTTTGAAATCGTTGCTTGTGATGCTTCTGAGCTGCCATTTCCTGACAATAGCTTTGATTCGATCAGCTGTCGGTTTGGCTTTATGTTTTTCCCCGATATGTTACTCGCTGCTAAAGAAATGGTGAGGGTATTGAAACCTGGTGGAAGAATTGCTACAGCCGTATGGAATGTACAGGAAAAGAATTTCTGGGCTTCGGGAATCCTAAACATCATCAATAAAAATATACAACTGGTACCACAGCCACAGGGCGCACCCGGATTATTTCGTTGCTCCAGGACAGGATTTATAGCAGATTTATTTAAACAGGCCGGGTTAAAGAATATTTCAGAAACTGAAGTCAAAGGAAAACTGCACACCGGAAGCGCTGAAGTCTACTGGAGCTTTATGACTGAAGTAGTAGCTCCGGTTGTTGCAGCACTTAGTAATACAGACAATGCTACAAAGGGAAAAATTAAGAGCGAAGTTTTTGAATCAATCAATCAGAAATATCCAATCGGGAAGGTAGCAATAGATTCCAGCGCTCTGGTAATCTATGGAGAGAAATAGATATGGTGTGGTACTCGGTAGATCTAAAATTCTACCATTTGAGATTGGTGAGCCTGTCCATAGCTTTCAGAACATTCTCATGTTCAGCAAATGAAGAAAAGCGGAAATAGCCTTCCCCTGAAGGGCCAAAACCTGAGCCGGGAGTTCCGACTACAAACGCTTCTTTCAGCAACTTATCAAACAGATCCCACGACCTGATGCCCCGGTTTGAATTCACCCATACATAAGGGGCATCTGTCCCTCCAAAAACCTGGAAACCCAGTTTTGTAAGTTTTTCACGCAGAATTCTGGCGTTATTCATATAGTAGTTGATGGTCGACTTTACTTCGTTTTTTCCTTCCGGGGTAAAGATCGCAGCCGCAGCTTTTTGCACAGGATACGAAACTCCATTGAATTTTGTAGCTTGTCTTCTCGACCAGAGGGGATGTACAGCCTCTTTAACTCCTTTTGAAGTTGAGGCAAGCAGGTTTTTGGGAACGACAGTATAAGCACATCGGGTTCCTGTAAAACCAGCGGTTTTTGAAAAACTTCTGAATTCAATGGCAACTTCTCTGGCTCCTTCAATTTCATAGATTGTATGGGGAATTTCCGGATCGGAAATATAAGCTTCATAAGCTGCATCGAACAGAATAACGGACTTGTTTTTTAGAGCATAATCGACCCATTTTTTGAGTTCTGTTTTACTGGCCACAGTCCCGGTCGGATTGTTAGGATAACAAAGAAATATTATATCCACTCTTTCTTTGGGGATCTCAGGAATAAATCCGTTTTCGGAAGTACAGGGGAGATAAACGAGTCCTTGATAATAACCATTTTCCATGTAATTGCCTGTACGGCCAGCCATTACACAGGTATCGACATATACCGGGTATACCGGATCCTGTACAGCTATAATATTGTTGTTTCCAAAGATCTCAAGTATGTTCCCTGTATCACATTTTGATCCATCAGAAATGAAGATTTCATCAGGATGAATGTCGGCACCACGGCTCAGATATGCGTTTTTTACGATCGCTTCACGCAAAAAATCATAACCCTGTTCCGGACTGTAACCTTTAAAAGTTTCAGCTTTTGACATCTCATCTACTCCTTCATGAAATGCACGTATGACAGATGGTACAAGAGGCTGTGTGACATCGCCGATTCCCATCTTAATAATATCTGCCCCGGGATTAGCTTTCTGGAACTCACGAACCCGTCTTCCTATTTCCGGGAAAAGATATCCGGCCTGGAGCTTGAAGTAGTTTTCGTTTATATGAATCATTTATATATTTTTGCCACAAATATATTGAACATACTTACTAAAAGGAAATGAATTATAATTATTCGAGGGTCAGCAGCGAAAAGAATTTCTATGGCAAAACAGACCCCTTTGAACTGCTACAAAAATTTGGGACTCCACTTTATGTGTATAACGAAGATTTACTGCGACAGAGGTGTCGCGATCTGAAAGGGCTGATTTCCTATAATAATTTCACTGTAAATTACTCACCAAAAGCAAACAGCAATCTTGAGATATTAAAAATTGTAAGGAGTGAAGGATTACATGTCGATGCCATGTCGCCGGGAGAGATTTATGTTAATCTTCTGGCCGGGTACAACCCCGATCAGATTTTCTTTATCAGTAATAATGTAAGCAGAGATGAATTTCTTTATGCAATTCATGCCGGGGTAAAAATTTCGGTTGATTCCATTTCTCAGCTTGAACTGTATGGAAGCACCAATCCGGGAGGGAAAGTAGCCATCAGGTTAAATCCGGGATTTGGAGCCGGGCATCATGAGAAAGTAAGAACTGCCGGGAAAAATACCAAATTTGGGATTGAGATGGGCTTTATTCCGGAAGTAAAGAGGATTATCGATAAATTTAACCTTAAATTATCGGGTATCAATCAACATATCGGGTCATTGTTTATGGATGGTGCCGCATTTATGCATAGTGCTGAAAATACATTGTCGGTGGCCCAGCAATTTGATGATCTCGAGTTTATCGATCTCGGGGGAGGATTTGGAATTCCATACCAGAAACAAGCTGACCAGTCAAGGCTCAATCTCAAAGATCTTGGCAACAAGCTCTCAGAACTTATTGATTCATGGGTGACCGGATATGGGAAAGCTGTTGAGATTAAAATTGAACCCGGCCGATATATTATAGCCGAATCGGGGATCCTTTTAGGACAGGTAAATGCGGTTAAAACAAACTATAAAATAAAATATATAGGTACTGACCTGGGATTTAATGTACTTATCCGCCCGGCAATGTACGATTCCCATCACGATATCGAGATATACCGGCAGGCTGGATCACAATCCCTCAGGGAAGAAATGGTAACTATTGTCGGTAATATTTGTGAAACCGGAGACATTATTGCCAAAAACAGGATTCTGCCTGAGATCTTTGAAAATGATGTACTTGGTATTTTAGACAGCGGTGCCTATGGCTATTCTATGAGTTCAAATTATAATAACCGGCTGAAACCGGCAGAGGTTTTAATAGAATCAGGTGGAAATACCAGACTTATCCGGCGAAGAGATACGTTGGAAGACCTTGTGAGAAATTTCATTCTCTGATTAATCCATTAAATCATCAATCATGGAAAGAAACAGTTTTGTAAAAATGCATGGACTTGGCAATGAGTATATTGTACTTGACAGTACAAATATTGATTTTACTCTCACTGCACAGGCAATTAAACGTTTATGCAACATACATTTCGGAATCGGATCCGATGGCATAGTTATGTATGTTCCGTCAGTAAAAGCCGATTTCGGTTTCAGGGTATACAATCCCGATGGATCAGAGGCAGAAAAGAGCGGTAACGGACTCAGGATACTCTGCAAGTATCTTTATGACTATGGATTTGCAGGGAGCCGGAAGTTTTCTATTGAAACGCTAAGCGATATTGTCTACGCGGAAATCGTTGAGGAAAAGTATGGAAAAGCTTCATTAATAAGGGTGGATATGGGGAAAGCAATCTTTAATTCACACGACATTCCGGTTTCTTCTGATAAACCTGAATTTATCGGACAAATCATTAAGGCTGGTGATAAAGATTTTGAAGTTAATTGTGTTTCTGTCGGGAACCCCCATTGTGTCGTTATAAAGCCTGAGTTAAATGAGGATGAAATACGTAAGTATGGACCACTGCTTGAAAATCACCCTATATTTCCAAACCGGATAAATGTCCAGTTTGCCAAAGTCCTTTCCGACACAGATGCAAGGATTCTGATATGGGAGCGGGGGGCTGGATATACCCTGGCGTCAGGAAGCTCATCATGTGCTGTATCGAGTGTTCTCGTAAAAAGAGGTTTGGTAAAAAGCGATCTTACCATCCACATGCAGGGAGGCACTCTGAAGATACAAATTGACAGTGACTGGAACATCCGGATGACAGGTGAAGTGCGGGCAATTGCCGAAGGTATTTTAAGCCCTGAACTGCTGGAGGATTTGGATAAGCCTTTAGCCGGTTAGATTCTAAAACCATAAAATATTGTATCTTTATTCTCAACATTAAACGACAACGCTATGAAAACGAGTCTTCTTAAGTGCTTTTGTATAATTGGTCTCTTCGTAGTTTTTATTTTCGAAGCAAAATCACAGGACAAGCTAAGCCAGTCACTTGCCTCCATAAAGGAGAAGGTACAGGATGTCCAGATAGACAAAGTCACCTATAAGCAATCCATCGATATTCTGAACGAAAGCAAAGGAAAGCTTAGTTTTATTTCCGAACTGGTTGATGAAAAAGGCAAAACAACCAAAGAAAAATTTGAATTCTATGTGTCAGACATTGACAAAAATACAATCCTCCGCAAAACCTCCGGGAAAAAGCTTTATATCAGCTTATCAGTAAATAATGGTCAGAAGTTTATAAAACACTTCAAAGAAGATCAGCTTGACAGTTATACCAATGCTTTTGAGATTGTATTATCCGGTGCCGATGCAGCCCAGGAGCTGTTAAATCTTTTTAAAGCCACCATACCATTGATCACCCCGGGCGAAAAGGAATGGAATAAAAATGCAGACGCACTGAGCTGGCTTAAAAACAACATTTCCAAAGTAAATTCAGGTTCTTCAGCTTTCGAACAATCATTTTCATATGGTGAACCCAAAGACTACCTGGCTGTTTTTACTGTGAAAAAGACTGATCAGAAAAGTGTTTCCATTGAACAAAAATACGAATTCAGTATCCTCGATATCAATGTGAAAAATTTATCCGTTAAGGTGAGCGGGACACAACTTTCGGTGTCGGTCGAGACCAAAGGGAGCGACGCTTATATTAAATATTCGAAAAACAATGAACTGCAGGGGTTTACCAAAGATTTTGAAATTATCACAGAGGATATCGACCAGGCACGCAATGTCATAGCAGCTTTTACGGCAGCTATTGAAAAAAGTAAACCGACGATCCCTGATTTTGGAAGCTTGCAGAAAGCGGTCGATTTTATTACGAAAAATACTACAGATCTGACCCTTGACAAAAAAACACTTAGTCAAAAAATAAGTTTTGTCGCCGGAAACGGAACAAAATCGATTTTTATTTACACAGAGCCCGATTCGAAAGGGAAAGCCATTGAAGAACGGTACGAGTTTTATCTTAGTGACATTGATGCAAACAGCATAAACTTTAAAGTCAGTGGTAAAAAGATAACAATCGTTTCAACATCCAGGAACAAAACAAAATTCATAAAGTATTATAAGGATAATGTGCTGCAGGATTTTCAAAATGAGATTGGTATCCTGACTACAGATATAGAGACTTCCCGTGAGATGGTGGAAGCTTTTAAGGCAGCAATTAAAAGCTCCGATATTCAGCCGGTTGCCTGGAAAAGCGTTGGCGAAGCCCTTGCTTTTTTGACTAATGCGGTCAAGGGAGAACCCATCGGTGCCGATGTTTACAAGCTTGATTTCAGCTCAATTTCCACCGATCCCCTGAGTGTCAGGTATGTGCAGAGTAAAACCGATGCGAAAGGAATAACTGTGGAACAATCGTCAGAGTTTTATCCATATATGCTTGATCCTGCAACGGTAAAAATCGGGTCATCAGGTAAATATCTTAATGTGGAAGTATCAGTTAACAGCAAAAAGTTGTTCGTAAAAGTATTCAAAGAAGGCAAACAGCAGTCATTTGATGATGTTATCGGGATCATGTCCTTCGATGCCAGGCAGGCACAGGAGATCACCGGGGCCATTAAATACCTGGCCGGCAACAGCAAACCTAAAGATAAGGTATGGGGCGATAAGCAGGCTGCTCTGAAATTCATCACTGAAAATACCGGCGACATAAAAGGCGAAGGAAGAGAGGTAAAGCAAAAGATCGAACTCACCAATAATGATCCGTGTAAAATCTCTTTTACCGTTTCAAGTACTGACGATAAAGGCAAATCAACAGATGAGATCTATGAATTTGGCCTTGCCGACATGAACAAAATGATGGTCGATTTAAAAGTAGCCGGTAAAAATGTGGAGGTGATTCTTCCCTGTAAAAATAAGGAAAAGCTTGTGAAAGTTTATAAAAACGGAGCGCAGCAAGCCTGGGGTACCGAAGTAAAATTAAATTTTAACGATGTTGAGGCGGCTAAAAATGTTACCGAAGCTTTCAAAAGTGCGATAACTCTATGTGAAAAATAAGAGATAGCCCTGTTACGGAGTCCTCGATTCTTTACATGTATAATAAAGTCTTCCATGTCACGTTTAATATCTGATGCTCAGAAGGTACAGATAACTAAATGGATACTGATATGGGAAAAGCAAGAACGATTATCGTAATTTCCGGCGTTTTTTTTCTTTTATTTTCTTTTGGGAATGTATCAGGTCAGACAGGTACAAAATCCACACAAACGAATCCAAAATCCGTTCAGGTAAAAACAAAGCCTGCACAAACAGGAACTAAGTCTGTTCAGTCAAAAACAAAGAAGCCACAACCTGTTTCAAAACCGGCCCAGACAAAATCAAAACCCGTCCAGAAGAGTTCAAAAGCCGAGCCTGTTAATAAAAGTAAAGATACCGGTACCGTTACTATCGGGACACAAGTCTGGGCAGTGGCAAACCTTAACGTGAACACCTTTCGAAACGGTGATACAATAGCTGAGGCAAAGACCAACAAAGAATGGCAAACAGCCGGGGAGCTGGGGAAACCAGCATGGTGCTACTTTAACAACGATCCTGCCAACGGTGCAAAGTATGGTAAACTATACAACTGGTATGCATTGAACGACCCGAGGGGGTTAGCTCCGGCCGGATGGTCTTTGTCGAGTGATGGCGACTGGGCAAAGCTGACGTATTATCTGGGAGGACAGGAAGTAGCCGGCACTAAATTAAAAGCCACCACCGGATGGATTAATGGTGATATTGGCTCCAATGAAACCGGGTTTACTGGTCTGCCGGGAGGATACCGGGTTGAGAATGGAACATTTCTTAACTTTGGCAGTATTGGTACATGGTGGAGCTCAACAGAAAGCAAGTCTCTCAGCGCCGTTGACCACTATCTCGCACTGAGTGTCGGTCTGGGCAGGAGCAACACTCCTAAGCAGCGAGGAGAATCGGTCCGATGTATAAAAAAGTAGTCAGATCAGGTTCTTTTCGTGCAACCATATATGATCTATTATCAGTTAAAAGTATCCGGAACAATTACCGTTTAAATACGGCCTTCAATCCATGCGTTAAGGCCATCGGGAAAACTGAAATATGGGTTTCTCCTTTAAATACTTCCGTACTGAATTTAAGACCTTCATATTTGTGAACCTTCATGATTTTGAGAAGTTCATTGGTAGGATTTATGACCCAATCATTATCATCCAGTGAGCCATAAGCCATATAGACCTGTTTATTTAATTCCTTATGGTTACTTAAATAATCAGCTTCAGTCTTTAAAATGCTGTTATCATTCCAGAACAATGAGGGGGAGATAATTATATAGCCTTTAAACATATCGGGTTGCCTGAACAGAGTATAAGTGCTCAGCAACCCCCCGAATGATAATCCCATTATTGCGTTGGAATCCTGATTTGTCCGGTAGTTTTTATTGATATCCGGGAACAGTTCATTTTTAACAAAACCAAGAAAGTCGTCAGCACCGCCGGCATTTGGATAATAATAATATACGGTATCTTTAAATTGTGTATAATCTCTGGCCCTTTTTTGCCACCAGGTATTCGTTCCTTTTCCATAGCTTATTCCAACAACAATAATATCCTTAATCTCTTTACTCCAGATCAGCCAGTCTGTAATTTCTTTTGTCATGCCGAATGACTTATCTCCATCCAGAACATACAATACAGGGTAAGATTTATTAGAGTTGCGATAGCCTATCGGCAATCCAACCTGAATCAGATAATTTTCTCCTTTAACATATTTTGATTCAATAGAAAATTGTTCGGTGTTATCAAGGTATACCTGTTTCAGTTGTGTCGGGGGAGTTTGTGCCGATAATCTGGTTATGCAGATAATAAAGAATATAACGATCATAAAGGGTGGAAAAAATCTTTTCATGCCAGCGATTTAATTTTCAAACCTGTTCCGGCCGCAAAGATGATACTATTTATTTTTACAAAGAAAGATTGAAGGGATTAAAATATATAATTCAATAATCGGCAGCCGTTTTTGGCATAAGAGCGCATATGTTATCTGAATTTCCCATCATTTACATAGAATTTACTATTCGATTGAGCACGATTACATCATAATGTTTTTTATCTTGCCTGTAATAAAATCAGGCAGTTTTCCCACTCAGGCTGTCATTGAACATGACGGTGGATTTCTAATTTTATATGGATTGACAGATGGATATGACAACTAATAACGAGAAGCTAAAGAGGCAACTTGGTCTCTTCCCTGCAACAAATATTGTTGTGGCCAATATGATCGGTGCCGGAATATTTACCACCTCAGGACTTCTTTTAGCGGGTTTGCATGATCCGATCCTGATGATGGTACTATGGGCGGTCGGTGGAATCATTGCTATATGCGGTGCACTTTCTTATGGTGAGCTTGGGGCGGCCATGCCTGGAGCAGGAGGAGAATATTTATTTCTGTCGAAACTTTACAATCCTTTATTTGGATTTTTAAGCGGCTGGGTATCCTTCATGGTAGGCTTCTCAGCTCCTATAGCAGCTTCAGCCCTCGGCTTCAGTGAATATTTCTGCAGGGCGGTTCCCGGATTACCTTCCTGGCTTGATAACGCCGGGATAATGAATCCTGTACTGACAGGAAAATTGCTTGCAGTCAGCATCATATTGATATTCACCTTTATACATTATCGTGGAATTAAATACGGAGCAAGAATTCAAAATGTCCTGACCATTCTTAAGATAGCTCTCATAATTATCCTCCTGGTTGCCGGATTCACATCAGGGAACGGTGATATGAGTAACTTCAGCAGGGGTGGCAGCATTACT
Source organism: uncultured Bacteroidales bacterium (assembly GCA_963725785.1). Taxonomy (GTDB): domain Bacteria; phylum Bacteroidota; class Bacteroidia; order Bacteroidales; family VadinHA17; genus LD21. Next base: position 164,267 of record CAVRZV010000007.1, read on the forward strand.
CCGGGTATTGCCGGCTGGAAGACCATAGGACTTTCACTGATGTGGATTATGTTTGCATACAGTGGCTGGAATGCATCTACATATCTGGGTGCTGAAATAAAAAATCCTTCCAAAACACTTCCAAGGTCACTTCTTTACGGAACAGGCATTGTTATAATACTGTACCTTGCTATAAACATATTATATGTTTATGGTATCGATCCAGGTAAAATGGAGGGCATAATTTCAGTCGGCGGTCTTGCTATGGGCAATCTTTTTGGAAGATCGGCAGATATTCTCTTTTCTCTTTTGATAGCATTTGCTCTTTTTTCATCGCTGAGCGCTTTCATAATAATCGGACCCCGGGTCTATTATTCTATGGCAAAAGACGGATTGTTTTTCAAATCGGCCGGCAGAATTCACGAAAAATTTAATGTTCCGTCAAATTCAATTCTTCTCCAATGTGTTATTGCTGTCGTAATGGTACTCTCGGGGACGTTTGAACAGGTTCTGACCTATATGGGATTTGCACTGGGAATATTTCCGATATTGACAGTCTTTGGAGTAATAAAACTGAGAAGAGATAATCCGGGTGCTGTCAGAATGCCTGGTTATCCCATTACACAGTTTATATATATTGCAGCGGGTCTTCTTATACTAGGGCTCTCTTATGCTGAACGGCCACTTGAATCTTCAATAGCTACATTAACAGTTCTTGCAGGAATTCCGGCGTATTATATTTTTAAAAAGAAGAATGGGCCTTCTATGGATTTAAAAATGCAAAGTTAAACCTGCCCGGCAGAGCTGCTCTTTGTTCACTTCTCTGTGATTATGTCGTAGACTATGAGCTCTAATGTAGGATGGAATCTTCTTTAATAAGCATAATCTTATTTTGTGGAGATTACCTTCGGTGAGCTCGCATTCCGCTCGGTTCCTCACTTCGTTCGGAATGACAACTCTATTAAATAACACATGGGGAGAAGAAACGGCGATTCGCGGATGTATTTCTCAAAATAGAAATTGGAACTGCGAATCGCCGTTTCTTCTCCCTAGTAACCACCTAACTGCCATGTCATTCCGAACGAAGTGAGGAATCTCCACCTGAAGAGCACTTATCAAGTCTTTAGTGATTATTGATTTTAGTGTTTCCCTGATTCAAATTAAGATGTGCGCAAAGAGTAGCCTGCAAAGCGGGGGTTGGGCAAGGAGTACAAATAATAAAAATCAGATGTATTATTCATGACTGCCGGCAGTCATTTTATTTTTTTATGGCATAAAGAAGATTTGAATGACCGGTTCTCCAGTTATATCCCACCGTATAGCTTAATGGCCGGTATTCAGATTTTTTGTATGCCTTTTCAAGATCAGGTTCACTGATATATGAGAATTCATCTTTCGGTTTAAAATATTTTCCATACAATCTGATATCCCATTTTTGTTTATCGAAATATTTGTAAGCAATGCCTGAATCATCCTGAAGTATTGTCGAGCTTTTATCGAATAATACCGAGCGGATTGTTTTGAAGTCATCATAATGCATCAGGTATGATGCTGCTTTTAAATATGAATAAGATTGAGGTAAATTTGAAAGATAAATTCTGAAGCCCGGGTTTTTAGCCAGCCCCTTATCTGAGATATCTGTCCGGAAATAAAAGACCGACTGCATTTTTTTTGTTGAAGGAGAGAGAAAATCAACCTTTGTTCCCGTTACAATATTCCTTTTATTCTTCAGGCTATCAATAAATTGCCACTTACCCAGCGAATCCACTCCAATCCGCTGAATAGAAACTATCTGATGTCCTGTTCGCTTGATAAAAAGTGAAATTAGTGGAACTGTGCCATTTACTTTTGTCTTCCTGAGGTCGTTATTCATTTCCTTTGTGATAAAATAGCTGCGTTTGAAAATATCTTTCAATGAATTATTTATCTTTTTCAAGTAGCTTTTAACAGAATCGGGTGGCATGCTGCAGATATCGGGTAAAGATCCTACCGGCTCCATAGCTATCATAATATATTGGTCAGCATCGGGATAAAAGATATGTGCATTTAGAAAATCGGGACCAGAAAATGGATAAAATACAGTTGTTATGTTTTGATTTCTTATTAATGAACTGTCAGCCCACACCTCCATCTTTTTTAATCGTAGAGTAGTGGAACGGGAAAACATTTTATCCATTTCGATGACATACTGGTTCCATTTTATTATTGAATCGAGCTTTGTGAGGCACTCATTTTTATTATACGGCATTCCTGAAATGAATGAAGCCATATCATCCGTTATCGTATTAACAGGAGTTACAATTGTACTATCGGATGTTTTCTTAATTTCTTTTGACTCTTTTGGCTTTGGATTTTGTTTACAAGAAAAAATCAAAACCCCCATCAGCAGGAAAGCTGATAATTTAATACTGATCGACATCTTTTTCATTCTGGAAAGGCTAATAATTAGATCTGATTAATTCCTAAAAATAATCATAATAATATGACTTCTGTGATGATATTAACTATTTCATTGCTTCCAAAACTTACTCAGGGATCTTTCCATCGGAATTAGCGGGTTGGCTAAAATGATTCCCCGGGGTAAAACTTTTAGTCAGCTTTATTGTGGAAAAGGCACCATAATAATGGTAATTTAATAGTTGTGAACTTATATCTTCCAAAGCTTCATGGGAATATCCTGGTCCCTACGGGACAGTTCTTCCTTTCCAACTAAACTGGAAGAGAGAGAGAACACAGAACCACAGAGCATGAATATAGCGACGGATATTGTCAAAAAGAGTATAATATACGTACCTTTACAAAAACTGCAACAAAAATCAAATTTGCACGTACAACAAAATTTTCCCGGATATCCGGAACTGAATTACAAACCAGACATTCGATTTATTAAACTAAAAATATTATTATGAGTACTTCAAAGTGTTTTCGATTTTTAATTATGTTGCCTTTTCTTTTTTTAATTCCGGTTCTTGCTAACGCACAAGCTGATAAAAAGCAGGCAGAATTAAAGAAACTTGAAACCAGTCTGGCTGCAGCAAAAGCCAAAGTGGCCCTGAATGAACAGCAGCTGGCTAAGGCAGATTCTCTTATTACGCAGGGGACCCAGATGATTTCCGAATCAAAAACGGAGAACAAAGCTATTGAAACAGAACGTAAGAAGCTTGACAAAGACAAAGCCACAAAACAAAAATCCCTCCTTAAACTAACAACCTCGAAAGACAAAGCTGAAGCCACCCAGGCCAGGGTTGATCTGAAAGCGCTTGATGTGCAATATAAATCTGACTCCAAAGCACTCGCGATCCGTTTAAAGGATGCAACAAAAAAGATGACTACAGGAAATGCAAACCTGACCAGAGGAAAGTCTGGCAAAAAAAGTGCACAGGACGCACTTAAGATCTCCCGTAAGGCACTTGATGCTGTTCAGGAAAAATATGATAATGCCAATGCTTCAGGGGAAGAGCCTGCAGCAAAAGGGAAGAAAAAGAAATAGCCGGGGATCATAAATACCGGTTGTTCGGGAAGTCTGAAGAAACTCAACTATTTCTTCAGGCTTTTTTCATTTCCGGGATACATTTACATTCTGGTTTAAGAGGTTGTCGATAACTTGTCGTTCTGTGGCTGATAAAGGCTTCACCCTGTTAAAATGAGTCCAGTCAGGCTCCGTTCGTTTTACTCCTTCCCATGTGTAAACATCTGAAAATATTCCACCATATATTAATTTCTCCATAATGTAATATTTGAAAACGTGAACAAGGTTTCCGGTATTTGAATCATATCCGGAGACCGTCGTACGGATCATAGATGTGCCGGGATTTGCAATTAATGTCTTTAACTGTTGAAGAGCTGATATATTTTCATCTCCATCCAGGCGGATTTCCAGATACCATGTCATCTCTACCAGAGGCGCACTGATTTCCCGTCTGTATAAAGTCCGTTTCACATTCTTCGCGATCTGAATGAATTCAACAGTTGCAGTACAGTCGATCAGGTTTTTCCCTTTGTTGCCAACCCTGAAAGAAAGATAAATCCGTTCATTTCTGTAACGTATAAAGAAATTATCTGTGAGCAGTATATCATTTGGTCTCTGCAGGAATTTATAAGCAATATAGCCTCCAAAAACCGGGAAAAAGATCAATTCACAACACGCCTCAATAAGAACAATTAAATGCCCGGCTCCTGCTTTGGGAACAATATCACCATATCCGATTGTTGTGAATGTTACCGCACTGAAATAAAGGTAATCCAGGAAGTGAAAAGTATTGGATCCTGATGTCGACCTGAAGTCAAGTGAGTCAGAAATGTAATATATAATCCCGAACACTAGTGTCAAAACGATATATATCGCAACGCCTTTCAGAACAGCAATCAGGATGCGGTTTGACGAAACAGAGGAAGCACTATTCTGAATTGTCTCTCTAAATCGTATTAAGTTCATAATAAGGAGATATTCAAAAAGTTTAAGTTTTAAAATCTACTTTTGGGTATCAATTTACTAAAAAAATGTCAGTTACAGGCTTTATAATACAGACAAGGAACAGAATAACGAATATTATTTTTTCTTTTCTGCCGGAATCGCATCTGATTTAAATCTTCAAAAAGAAGATCAGACTCTCAGGTTGATTGTTGGTTCACCTGATTTTTTTGAATTTCTGTTTTCTTTATTCGTGAAATTGATTTAATTTTATATGAGTATCGGTAATCATATATAAAACACCAGTTTTATAATTAGATATACCCCCTTCCCAACCTTCCCCCACAGGGGAAGGAGCAACGAGCAAAACTTTTCCCCCTTGCCTTGCTTCGCCGAAGCGGCTACGCGAAGGCGAGGAGGGAAACAGGAAAGGGGGTAATTTGAGATAGAAACTGACCAAACCGGTGCATTCAATCAGGAAATTCAAAATAAATATAAAGAGGTATATATGAAGCGCAGAAATTTTCTTAAGACGGGTGCGGCCGTCGGCCTGTTTAGTGCTGTTAAGCCGTTCACATTATTCAAAACAACCGAAGGAAATCCTCCAAAGCCAGCCAGCTTTCCCGGACGGATTTCAGGTCGGGCCGGAGCAGTACAGGAGGAGATCCGTTCCTCTGAATATCTTAACCGGGTGCGGGCAGAAAAGTATTTACCCAAACCTCCGGTATTTGCCAGATCAAAAATGACACCAGCTGTTCAAATCTCGCCGATGTCGCTGGAGGACCGGATCATGAAGAAGATTGTGCCGCTGCGTGGTTTTTGCAGTCTGGCACCTGGTGGTGAGGCTCTCAGCTCCGGCAATGGAGCGATAAACATTGAAGTGGCGGGTAATCCTTACAACGAACAGATTCCTTTCAGCCATGAAAGCCTCTTCACGCCGCGTAAGAAGTCTTTCGAGGCTCCGAAGATCGCAAATGTTTTCCCGCAGGTCCGGCAAATGATACTTGACGGAAAATACCATGAAGCTGTAATGTTAGCATACGACGAATGGCGTAAAAGCCCCATCACCCGGGCTATGGGGTTTGGCGGAGGGAGATTCTCCATGCTACTGGAAATTCCGGAAAGCAAATCGGTAAAGGATTATCTGCGTACGGTTGATTTCGAGAGTACCGAGGTTAAGGTTCACTGGACGGACGAGCGTGGCGAATGGGTTCGCAGGATCTTCACGTCGCGGCCCGACAATGTTGTTGTCCAATGGCTTACTGCCCCCAACGGACAGTCGGTAAATGTCCGTATCAAGATGTCGGAAGGAGCAGGAGGTGGTGGACGTAGTTCCGGTGGTGGGCAGGATTTTGCCGGAATTCGTAGTCGTGCCGGAGCACAGGGAGGAAGCGGCGGTTCCGGAAACACGCAGAAAGACTTCAACGAGCAGCGGCTTATTATCAAAGGTCTTTTGGACACTTCTGTAGACAACAGGGGCTATGCCAACGTGACCCGTGTGGTCCGCAACGGCGGCTCAGCCCGCATGGATGGCGACACCCTGGTTGTTGAGAATGCATCTTCTGTGATGCTACTCACGCGCATTGAATATTTACCCGACTATAGCGAGGACAAGGTAGAAGCTGTCCGGCAGTCACTGGAAGGACTCACCCCGGACTATCCCGCTCTGCTGGAGCGGGCCCGTAAAGTTCAGTCCGAGAGGCTTAACCGTGTCACTGTAGATTTCGGCGACGCGTCCAAATATGGGCTGTCATCAGAGGAGCTTCTGTCTGATCAACGGTCAAGCACCAGCTATTCAGGTGCTTTTCTCAAGACGTTTTTCGAGATGTGCCGTTACTGGTTCATAATCACCACCGGCAAGTATCGCAGCATATCGGCCCTGACTAATGTCAATACCAACCTGCAGATAGCGCCAATAACCCTTGGCAATTACAGGGAAAGCGAAGAAGCCTATTTCAGCTGGGTTGAAAGTCTGGTTCCCGACTACCATACAAATGCAAAAAATATTTACGGCATGAGAGGCGCACATTATCCTATTGCGCCAACCAAAGATTCCGGCGTTTTTACTATGTTCGATTATGCCGATAATACCGGGGAGACCTGGCCGCATCCCTACTGGATCAGCGCCGGCGGCTGGGTTGTACGCCCGTTCTGGGACCATTATCAGGTGACCGGCGACCTGGATTTCCTCCGCAACCGGATGGTGCCTATTTATAAGGATCTGGCGTTGTTTTACGAGGACTTTCTGACAGTTACGGACAAAAACGGGAATTACATTTTCGTTCCATCCTTCTCTCCCGAGAACAATCCCGGCACCCTGAACCCCGGGTGCATGGCAGTGATCAACGCCAGCATGGATATTTCGGTTTGCAGAGAAGTCCTGGGCAATTTGGTGGAGGCTTGCGAGCTCCTGGGAATTGAGGCTGCTAGTATACCGAAATGGAAGGCAATGATAGCCAATCTGCCACCTTACCTTGTGGAACCTGATGGTACCTTAAAGGAATGGGCATGGGCCGATCTGGGAGAACGTTATAACCACCGGCATATCTCTCAAGGCTACGGTGCCTGGCCTGGCGACGAAATAGACCCTGATCGCACACCTCAACTGGCCAGGGCTCTTGTAATAGCCGACCGGAAACGCGTACATGAGAGGCTGGCTGCTCATAGTCAATGCCAGCGAGCTTTGATTGGAGCACGACTCAAAGATAACTATATGGTGGACAGCGAACTGCGACAACTGCTTGAACAAGGTTTTGTGGGAACCACACTCATTTGTCCTCACGACCCATATGCCAACATGCGAATAGCAGATGCGCAAGGTGGGATTCCCGCTATCATGATGGAAATGCTGGCCTACTCACGTCCCGGCGTGATCGAGGTGCTTCCGGCACTTCCTCCCTCACTGGTAAGTGGATCCATCAATGGAATGCTTCTTCGCACGTTTGCAAGACTGGATAAACTGGCCTGGAACATGGATACCCGGACTGTGGACTTAACCGTCACCTCAGTGAGAAAGCAGGATGTGACTTTAATTGCCAGGTATGGTATCGTAGATATTTCTGCTACTTCAGGAGTTTTGGCAGCGAAGCCCAAATCTGACGTAGCTACATGCGACTTGCACTTACCGGAAGGGAAACCGGTAAAAATTCATTTAAAAATCGGCCAACGCAACCCGCTCGATTGGGTTAACTGGGTGTAAAACAACAAGCAAAAAATCAAAAATATATATATGAAACGTAGAAAATTTGTAAAATCAAGTGCTGCCGTAGCCGGTCTGATGGGCTCTGTGCAGATTTCTCCATTATTCGCCGCGGCTGAACAGGAATCCCCCAAAACAGGAGCACCATTGGCGGACAATCGTCCGGCAGAATATCTTAAACGCGTGCAGGGAGTCCCATTCCTGCCTAAGCCACCTGCAGCCGGGAGATCATATCCGATCCCTCCGATGCCGCTGGCAGAACGGGTCAGGCGGAAGATTGTGCCACATAGGGGCTTTTGCAGCATCACGCCCGGAAACCTTGTCAGTGAGTCTCTCACATCCGGCAATGGTACCATGAATATCGAGTTGATGGGCGCTCCCTACACAGAGCAAATCCTTTTCCACCACGAAAGCCTTCTTATACCCTGGAAGAGACCACTGGAGGCACCCAATGTCGCGGACATTTTTCCGCAGGTACGACAAATGGCACTGGATGGAAAAAACAAAGAAGCCATCGCTCTGGCTCTTCTGCACATGAATGAAAGCCCAATCAAGCAGGATACAGAGCCGCACCTCACCATCCCTGCTTTCTTGATGAACCTTAATCTTCCTGAAACCACTTCTGCCAGGAACTATCTGCGCACTGTCAATTTCGACAACAGCGAGATAAAGGTCCTCTGGACTGACGAACACGGAGACTGGCTTCGTCAGGTTTTCACCTCCAGACCCGATAACATCGTCGTCCAAAGACTAACTGCGCCGGAAGGCAAGACGATGAATGTCCGACTCTCTCTGGAGAAGTCGGCGGAGTGGAGTGTATGTTCCGGGATGGACTGGGGCGCCAGACGGGGAATTGGCACAACAGATCCTGACATGGCAGCATTTGTACAGCTGGCATCAGACCAGAAAAAACTCGCCCCAAAGGGTGTAGAAGCCTGCGAGGTTCTTCAGGATTCCAACGAAAACCGGCTGATATACAAATGCCGTTTAGATCCTTCCATCGACAACAGTGGCTATGCAGGCATTACCCGCGTGGTCCGTATAGGTGGCTCAGCCAGGATGGATGGAAACACTCTTGTTATCGGGAATGCATCCTCTGTAATACTGCTTACACGCATTGACTATTTTCCTGAATTCAGTGAGGCAAATGTTGAAGCTCTTTGGAAATCAATGGAAGTACTCACCCCCGACTATCCGGCATTGTTGGAACGGCATCAAAAGGTCCAGTCGGAAATTCTAAACCGGGTTACTGTTGATTTCGGAGGTTCGATGCAATATGGCATGTCTACTGAGGAGCTTCTGACCGACCAGCATTCAAGACCGGACTATTCACCCGCCTTGCTGGAAAAGATATTTGAAATGGGACGCCATTGGTTCATCCTGAACAGTGGTAAGTATCCGAGCATCGCAGCCCGGGTCAACTCCACCATTAACCTGCAAACAGCCGGCGCTGTGCAGGGCGATTTGCGGGAAGGCATGGAGGCCTATTTTAAATGGATGGACGAAATCGCACCGGATTGCCGTATCAATGCGAGGAACATCTTCGGTTTTGGAGGCACTTCGTATCCCCTCTTTCCTGATAAGAGATTCGGTGTCAATTTCTATTATACCCCCAACTCCGAAATCGGAGTATGGCCCTACTGGATTTCCGCCGGTGGCTGGTGCTGTCGCCCGTTCTGGGATCATTATCTGGTAACCGGAGATTTGGAATTTCTCCGGAACCGCGTGGTGCCGACCTATAAAGAATTGGCGCAGTTCTATGAGGATTTCCTGACTGTTACCGGCAAGGATGGGAATTTTATCTTTGTTCCATCCATATCACCTGAGAATACAACCCGCAACACCGACTCATCAGGACCAGTGCTGATCAATGCCAGCATGGATATAGCAGTGTGCCGGGAAGTCCTGACCAATTTAATTAAAGCTTGTGAGCTTCTGGGCACCGATACCGCGAGTGTGAAGAAATGGGAGGCAATGCTTACAAAGTTACCGCCCTATCTGCTCGAATCGGATGGCACGCTGAAGGAATGGGCATGGCCCACGTTGGAAGAGCATTACAGTCACCGGCATATATCTCATCTCTACGGAGCCTGGCCTGGCGATGAAATTGATCCGGATCGCACATCACAGCTGGCCAAAGCCGTAGAGATAGCCAACCGGAGGCGGACATTTGATACAATGTCAACTGCAGTCGCGGGTGAAACTTTAGCAGCTTATGGCCGTTGTCATAGGGCTCTGGTAGGAGCCCGGCTCAAAGATAATATCATCGTGGATATCCAACTGAGGCAATTGATTGAACAGGGATATGTAAGCACAGCGCTGAGATGTTCGCGTGAGACATATGGAGTGCCTGTACCTGATGCGCAGGCCGGAATTCCTGCCATTGTTATGGAAATGCTTGCCTACTCCCGGCCCGGTGTGATTGAGCTGCTTCCTGCACTTCCTCCATCGCTGATAAAAGGATCGATTAGCGGGATGCTTGCCCGTACATTCGCGAGGATCGACAAACTGGCCTGGGATATGGAAGCCGGGACCATGGATGTAACGATCACCTCAGTGAGAAAGCAGGACATTACATTGATTGTCCGTCACGGAATTGAGGAGATCTCAGCACCCGCAGGAGTTTTGGCGTCAGCCCTCCGGAAAGGAAATGCAAACTGCGACCTGCACTTGCCTGAGAAAATGCCGGTGGAAATTCACCTGAAGATTGGGCAACATAAACCACTGGAATGGGTTGATCAATTGACTTGAGGCTGTCGGACAATTTAAATCTTATACAAATATTGAGGCATATCATTTAGCATAACAGGCTTATCTGTTTCAGCAGCTTCATATATCTTCTTGATGAGATATACATCCCTCATTCCAAGTTCCCCTGGCACTTTAGTTGCCCTATCCAGTTTTATACACTGGGCAAAATCGTCCATTTGAAGTGCTTGCTGGTTCACAGCATTCAAATTCATTGGACCCTCGGGTGTTTTTCCCCGGATTCCACCATAAGAAAAAGCCGGAGATAATTCGAATGTTCCCTTCTCTGCTTCGGCCCTAAGATAATTAGCGTCATCCTCATAACTTGCATAACATTTACTGGAGTATCCGGAAGGGAATAGCATTTCCCATTCCAATGAACCTTCTACCTGCTTGAAAAAGTCCTTATTTTTGGTAGTATTTTTTGCAGTTATACTCACAGGAAGCTCGCCTGCAGTATAAATTGAACCTTCAAAACAATAAATACCCAGATCAACCAATGGACCACCACCAGCTAACGCTTTATTTATGCGCCATGCATTGGGGTTTCTCATATAAAATGCAAATCCGCTGGACAATTGAGTTAGTTTACCATACATCAGATGCTGACCCAACTCCATCATTTTATTATGAAATGGATCGAAATACAACCTATAACCAATAGATAGTTTCTTACCAGCTTGTTTACAGGCATTTATCATTTTCTTACAGTCTTCTACATTATTAGCCATCGGTTTTTCACATATGACATGCTTACCAGCCTGGGCAGCCCGTATGGTATATTCAGCATGCATACTATTTGGGAGTACCACATACACAATATCGATGTCCTTATTGTTAACTATGCTATCGAAATTCTTATAATTGTAAATGTTTCCCATAGGAATATTGTACTTTTTAGCCCAATCCTGTTCCTTTTCGGGTGTGCCAGTTACAATTCCAGCCAGATAACAATGCTCTGTTTGCTGAAGGGCTGGCGCTAATTGTCCTCCAGAATAACTTCCTAAGCCAACAAGGGCAATGCCTAATTTGCCTTTAACTTTTTGTGCTGTTGCTGCGTTTAATACGGAGGGAATGTTTGAGGTAATTACCAATCCACCTCCTGCCGTAATAATGTTACCTAAAAATTGTCGTCTTTTCATTGTTTAATATTTTAAGTGTATTTGCTATGTGACTTCTTCCTGTTTCATTGAATATTTTAGCCTTATCTTTGCCTTGCCACAAGGGCGTATTCTAATAAAAAAATTAAAGTTTTAGCTCATAAGCTCTCAATCCTGGTTATATTTTACTCATTGGTAAATGCCCCTATTATTCAGGTTTTGTCCTGAACCAGTCAAAATCGACATAACCTTCGGCTGCTATTGTTACATAGATAAACAAACAAAACTTGTTTTTGGTAAAAATATTAAGTGAAAATTTCATTTCAGATTCATTTCCAGGAAACCGGCCAGAATTGTTCAAGGGCACTGGCTTTTCCACAATACTCATTACAATCTAATTTGATTCTAAGCTTTCACGTTTATATCCGGATGAGAGAACAGTTATCCGTTTATCCGGCCTTGTACACAAACTACACAATTTCCGATATCAATGAAAATAGCTATATCCTGGCTTATTGTCTGTTACAGAGCAGATTAGAATTGAAAATGAACTTTACCGCATAAAAATTGTTGATACTGCATTGAGCAAATTTCAAATAAATTTCTTACTAATTATAATTCCATAGGCTATGAAAAAATCAATTTTCCTACTTGTTGTTGTAGCATTTATGCTGCAAAGCTGTGCAAAGATCTTCTACACACCAGATGCACGATCTCTCGCTCAGAATCAAAAAATTATTGCAATTGCCCCTCCAAAAGTTTCAATAGCAGCTAAAAAGAATATTGACGGAGCTGCCCTTATTGAACAGCAAAAAACTGAATCAGTTAATTTTCAACGGGAAATGTATAGCTGGATGCTAAAAAGAAAGATGCAGGGGACTATCTCAGTTGAGATTCAGGATGTGGAGACAACTATTGCTCTTCTTACAAAAGCAGGGGTTAATGAAGGTAAAATATTAACCCCTGATGAAATGTGTCAGTTCACTTGGAGTGGACGGAATTTTAACATCAAATTATTCCTTATCCAAGCCAATGTCGGAGGGTGCAGCAATAGCTGTTGGTTTTCTTGGTGGTACAACGGGAACTACAAACGAAGCTACTGTGTCATTATCTATACATGATTCAGGTACAAAGAAAATGATCTGGAATTATGATCAGAAACTATCATCTTCGTTAGGTACTCCAGCCAGACTTGTCGATGATTTAATGAGGCAGGCAAGCAGAAAAATGCCATACTTTACTGGTAACTGAAAGGAAACAAAGCCGACCCCGTCTTAGTCGGAATAACCAGACAAATAGAAAACATGGCTAAAAATTTAAAAACCCCGGTAAAGCAAGACCCTAAAGTGAAACTTTCGGCATTATGGTTATTTGCGATGCTCACTTATACCTACGGCGATGTTGTAACGTTAATGGACCCTGTTAAACACGGGTCGATTCAATTGACAGAAGGCTTTCTGTTAGGAGGATCAATATTCATGATGATTCCGATTACAATGGTTCTCTTCTCGCGGATATTGAAGTATAGGGCCATTCGCTGGTCGAGCATCGTTGCAGGCACTATTATGACTGTTGCTCTGACTATGACTCTCTTTGTTGCAGTGCCAACTATATATTACGTATTTTTTACAGTTATAGAAATAACCAGTACTTCAATAATTGTCTGGATTGCCTGGAGGTGGCGTAACCCTGAAAGCATTCATGATAATGTGGAGCTTTCTGAAAACCAAAGTAAAATTTAAAAATGAACTCAAACAGAACATACAAGGAGGATGACATGACTAACACATACAGTACTGAAACGGAACGAGCTCCCGATGAGCTCACTGCGGAAGACCTCGCTGGTCGCGGGTGTATTCTACGTGCTAACTTTTGTTTCGATCCCGACCCTCGCTATCTACAGCCAGGTAAAGGGTGCGAATTACATCGTCGGCTCCGGACCTGACACTCCTGCCATCATCGGTGGTATCCTGGAGATAATCGTGGCTCTGGCCGGCATTGGCACCGCCGTTGTACTGTATCCGGTGCTCAGGAAGCAGAACGAAAGTGCTGCGTTGGGTCTCGTCGCCGCCCGTATTCTGGAATCTGGCACCATCTTCGTCGGAGTGGCGTTCATTTTGTCAATCGTGACTTTGCGGCAGGCCGGAGCTGGAGCAGATGCGTTGGCCACCAGCCATGCACTTGCCGCTCTTTATGACCGCATCTTCCTGCTCGGACAAAGCTTCATGCCAGCTATTTGCGACCTGTTGCTGGGATTCCTGCTATATCAGTCACGCCTGGTACCTCGAGGTCTTTCCCTGATTGGTATTGTTGGAGGCCCCGTACTCCTCATTGGCTACTTCGCTATACTATTCGGTCTCATCGGGCAACATGCACCATTGGCAGGGCTGTTCGCAATTCCGGTCGCACTATTTGAATTTTCGCTGGGCATCTACCTCGTCGTCAAAGGCTTCAAACCCTCGCCTATCACAGCCGGTATGTAACGCAATTCGATTTGTTATAGCCGATCCTGGTGTGGGCGCTACACATGTTGAACATTTGCATGAAGGCGGACGTAACCTTACCATTGGATTTTCACCTTACGGAACAAAAGTCGAACGGTGGTTTTTGGTAGAAGGACAATGGCTTTTTCACTTCTGCAATTAAGGAAAAAATTATTCTCCGGATCTTTATTTTCCTGGCGAACATTTTATGAAGCATCTTGTTTTATTAGCTATTGTAAAAGTTAATTAAACGGATATCAATAATGAAAAGATCACTTATACTCATAGTTTTGATCAGTGCTCTCATTTCTGGTTGTAAGAAAACTGATACTGGCACTATCCCTTCGCTTTCGACTACTGCTGTTTCTGTTATTACTTTCAATTCTGCCATAAGCGGTGGAGAAGTTACCTCTGATGGCAAATCAGATGTTACTGAAAGGGGTGTTTGCTGGAGCACCAGTTCCAATCCTACTGTTGAAAATTCTAAAACATCAGATGGTGCAGGTACCGGGATTTTTGTAAGTGATCTGACCGGACTGAGTTCCGGCACCACGTATTTTGTCCGGTCTTATGCCACTAATAGTACCGGAACGGCATATGGTAACCAAATTTCGTTTTCAACGAATGCACTTCAAACAGCCACATTATCAACAAGTGCAGTTACCGGCATCACAACAACCAGCGCAATAACGGGAGGGAACATTACCGCTGACAATGGTTCAGCAGTGATTGACCGGGGTGTTTGCTGGAGTATAGCAACTAATCCAACAATAAACGGATCTCACACCTCTGATGGTACGGGAACAGGAAGCTTTATCAGCAGCCTGACCGGATTGTCGGCCGCAACTATATATTTTATACGTGCATATGCAACAAACAGTATAGGTACTTCATATGGGAATGAACTTACATTTACAACAAATCCTTTGCAGGCAGCGTTACTTTCCACTGAAGCAGTTACTGCAATAACCTCAACGACTGCTGTATCAGGAGGGAATGTCACCAGTGATAATGGTTCAGCAGTAACAATCAAGGGAGTATGCTGGAGTACCACCCCGGGTCCAACGATTACCGGGCCTCACACATCAGATGGCTCAGGTACAGGAGTTTATGTAAGTAATTTAACTGGTCTGCTTGATGGTACGTTATATTATGTACGTGCATATGCAACAAATGGCATTGGAACGGCATACGGCAATGAAGTCTCATTTAGTACTGTCTTAGTCCAGGCTCCAAATGAAGTCATAATTCAGGATGAGGCATTCATTCCGCAAACACTTACAGTTCCTGTGAATACAACTGTCAAATGGAGGAACAGAGACAATATTACTCATACAGTAACAAGCGACGATGCCTTATGGAACAGTGGTAATATTCTTGGCGGAAGTTCATTCAGTTTCCAGTTTACAGCAGCAGGCACATATCATTATCACTGTTCGATACATACGTTTATGAAAGGTACAATAATAGTTCAGTAAGCGTCATACTATTCAGTGGAACAAGGTTTTCTCACATTTGGGGATTAAGTATCCGGTATTCGTAGTTCAACTATGAACCGGATGAAAGTGATTTTGGATGAAATAATTCTGTAGCTTATTATCCAGTACTGAAATGTAATGAGACAAGGAAACAGTGATGTTACTATCATTTTGTGTTGAGAGAACTGTTTTAAATTCGATATCTGTTAAATTTTAACTATAAATATTTCATAACTTTCCGAGAACAACAGCATTTGTATCATGTAATTCAATAAATTGTTAATTTCAGGTTCGGAGGATTATTATGAATGAAATAGTTAAAACCAGCGATTTTAGAAAAAGGATACTTCCAAAAGTATTAACAAGGTTATTTCTTGGCTATATTTTAATTGGTATCCTGGTATTCTTACCTGCAGGAACTTTAAAATTTATCAATGGATGGCTTTTTGCAGCTGGAGTATTATTGCCTATGACTGCCACCATGATTTTACTGCTTATAAAAGATCCTGAGTTGCTTGAAAAAAGAGTAAACCTGAAAGAGAAAGAGGAGGCACAAAAAAAATATGTTAAGTTTTCGCTTCTTCTTTTCGTCATAGCTTATATCATTCCAGGTATCGATTTCAGGTTCCATTGGTCGGGAGTTCCGATGTGGCTCGTACTTACTTCACTTATATTAATGCTTGCCGGTTACATAATGTTCATAGTTGTAATGCTACAGAACCGGTATGCTTCAAGGATTATTGAAATTCAGAATGAACAGAAGCTTATTGATACAGGATTGTATTCTGTTGTTCGTCACCCGATGTATCTGGCAGCAACAATACTTTATATGGCTTCTTCATTGGTTTTAGGTTCATACTATGCGTTGATCCCAATGTCAGTATTGCCTTTCCTGCTGGCATTCAGAATAATAAATGAAGAAAAAATATTACTGACCGGGTTACCCGGTTATGAAGAATATACCCGAAGGGTGAAATACAGAATGATACCATTTATCTGGTAGTGAGCGTAAAACTTTAAAATTCTACAATTATACCAACAGTTGGAAGAACAGTTCCCGATGTTCCGCTGATATATTTTAGTTTGTATCTTGTCGGAAAAGAGGGATCAGTGACAGGATTGCCGCTACTGTCTGTCTCCCTGATAAGGATCGGAGGCTGGTAGGCCTTTGAATTAAGAACATTTTGAATATCAATATAAAGCATTAAGGACCACTTTTTGTAAAAATATCTTTTATCAACCCTAATGTCGAGCTGGTTGAAACCTTTCAACCTTAGAGTATTAAACTTTGTATAGTCAAGATACCCCTGTCCCTGAAGATCCCAGGCCTCTTTAAGGGAAGATTTTTCTTCATCATAAGGTGTATACGGTGCTCCTCCGACATATCTGAACTTTAATCCTACATCCCAGTTTTTTTTGAATTTCCTTGTACCGGTAAGACTGAACAGATGCCTGTTATCCCAGGCAGTTGGGATATATACTCCATAATAGTTTTTGAATTCACTTCTTACAAATGTATATGCAAAAACCAGGTTGAGACCCTTAAATTCTTTTATCCTTCCCAGGAATTCAACTCCATATGCCTGTCCCTGAGAAAATGATCTGAGCTCTTCATTGCCGAAGATCCCGTAATCGGCGCCTTTGCTTGATAATGGTACAGAGTCCCTCACTGAAAAGGGATAATCTGTATAATGTTTATAAAAACCTTCGACTGAAACCTGAATATTTTCTGTCGGAATAGATTCAATACCTGCAACCAGATGGTCAGATCTGATATACTTAAGATTATTTGATTTATTTACCAGTAAGCCTGAATTATCGGCGAAACCGAGTGCAGTATATGGAGGGAGTTCATAGTATCTTCCCAGATTAATGTTCAGATTCAGTTTGCCAGTAATAGCATATGATGCTGATAATCTGGGAGATATTTGACTGACAGGGTTGGCCATTGAAGTTGAGTAATTGTTAGCATCAGTTCTTATGCCAAACGAAAGCGTAAGTCTTTTATCAAGAAGCGATTTACTGACCTGTCCGAATACTCCATATTTGCCGAATTTAAGATTTGTGTTGTAATCAATTGTCGCTGTTTCGTTACTCGTAAAAATCTTATTAAATGTAGCGTTCCGGTAATGCGCATATTCCATACCAGCGCCGAAGTTAAACCTAAATCCATTTTCGCCTATTATGGTTTTTTCATACCTTGCTTTTATGTCACCCTCTCCCGAGAGATAATCAAGAACTTTATTTGAATCAACCTCGATATTGTTCATGTACTTATACTGGGTATTATTAAGATAATTCCTGCTAAGAACCCATGTATCATATCCATTTTCTGTGAAATGTTTAAGTACTGCCCCGATTACATAGCTGTACTGAGTCTGCACCGGAATAAAATCGAGAATATACTTCTGAAAATCTGTCTGGTTAGCCTTGAGGTTAAGTTTGAAGTCATCCTTTGCACCCAGACCCAGTACAGTAAGTTCATTTTTGTCATTAAGTCTCCATTTATATTTAAACTGGAAATCAGTATAGGTAGGGAGGAAGGGCAGTTTAAGAGCGCTGAACAGGAACTGCAGATAGGATCTCCTGACTGACATTATGATAGAGCTGTTTTTTCCTGTAGGACCATCAAGTGTCAATCCGAGGTCAGATGCTCCGAGAGTTGCCTTGTATTTCATTTTTTCCTTGTTTCCATCGGTTAGATTAAAACTCAGCACTGAACTCAGAGCATTTCCACGTGAAGCCGGAAAAGCTCCGGAAATAAAGTCAACAGAGCGTACAAAATCAACATTTATAATACCGACCGGTCCGCCTGAAGCACCCTGGGTTGAGAAATGATTAAGATAAGGTATTTCAACATTGTCGAGATAGAACCTGTTCTCATTTGGACCTCCCCCTCTTACAATGACATCATTTCTGAAGGCAGGTGTTGAGGCAACTCCGGGAAATGACTGAATTACCTTGGAGATATCCCTGTTACCGCCAGGGTTCCGTTCAATTTCATCGATCCCAATGATACGCGCAGAAACTGGACTCTCAGCACTCTTCCTGAAAGGGGAGGCCTTAATAACAACCTCACCAGTCTGAAACGACGATTCCTCAAGAAGTATATCGATACTCACCGTATTGCTGTTTGTCACCATTATCCCCTCTGAAACATAAGGTTTGAAGCCGATGCTTGAGGCACGAAGTACAATGAATCCGGGCTTTAGTCCTGAAAATGTAAAATTTCCATCCTGATCGGCCACAACACCGATTGTGGTTCCCCATACAGCAATACTTGCAAAAGGAACTCCCTGGTTGGTTTTTGAATCGATTACCTTTCCCTTTATTATACCGTTGTTAACCTGGCTGAATAAATTTGACGATAAATTGATTAGTAGCAGAAGTATTAATATGTTCTTCATTTATACCTTGTATAAACTAACAACGCCAAACGAAAATATATGTTCAAAAATAATTCATACCACTCCCGATAGTAATAAGATAGTTATGGCAGCTACTGCCCGCCTTTATTCATTTCTTATACCAAAATCTTAAAATCCTTCCTGCTACGAGTTTGCAAGCTCACACCAACTGGATTAACTTCTCAACCTTCCGCGCCAACAAAATAGCTATCCTGAGCGAAGTCGAAGCGCGGCTTATTTGTTGTCCCGTTACGTCCCAATCCAGTACGACCGTTAAGAAATTGCCCTGTGTTCAATTGTAGCGAGGAGCGAGGGTCAGGGGAGCAAAAATCGCAAAAACTGATCAACCCTAAAAAAACAAGAATTTATTGACTTTCTTTTATTATAGTTGTAAATTAGCTATTGCTCAAAATTATTTTTTACTATCTACCTATTGCACTTTGTTTTCTATGACTTAAATCTTAAAATAACAAACAATGAAAACAAATATCTTAATCAGGGCTATTTCAGCGTTCTCAGTAATATTGATATGCTGTACCTCCCGCGTTTCCGGACAGACAAATAAAATGGATTCACTTATTTACGGGAAAAACTTAGAAGTTATTAACGGAACTATACCAACTTATTATTCTAAAGCATGTAAGAAGCGTGCAAATGAAAGTCATCTGCTTCTTCAGGATATTAGCAAAATTTATTCTTCTAATGGCAATAATGAATTTAAACTAAAACTTGCAGTAATAGATTCCGCGCAATGGACTGGGTTTGGAGTCCCTTACGGATTTGGTTTCATTTCTCAAGGATGGATTATAATCCCTGGCGACCTTAATTTTCAGAAACTTTCACGGTTATGGGGTTACTCTAAGTTCAGCGATATAATGAAAATGAATGTGAAAAAAATATCAAAGGATCCAGAGAATCAGTTGACTGATGCTATTTATAAATTTTTCCCGGTTCACGAATTGGGACACTATTATATTTCTAATATTTTAGGTGTCCGAAATCCTAATAGATGGACGAATGAATTGATGGCCTCTTATTTTACTATTGACTTCCTGTTAAAAACTGACAAAAAAACGGAGAAAACTGTAAGTATCTTCTCATCGACTTATGCAAAAGAATATCAACCCGAATACCGAACCCTGAGTGACTTTAATACAAAATATTCTGCGGTAGGACTTGAAAATTACATTTGGTACAGCCAAATGTTTATTCTAATGGGTGAAGAAATTCATTCTGAATTTAAAGGTGAGTTTATGAAAGCATACGCAAAGACTTTTCCAAAAACTCCTGATCCTAAAAAACTTTCACAGGAGGAACTGTTGAAAATTATGGATGATCTTACTGGGGGAATAACCTCGAAATGGATTAAAAAAATTGAAGGTAATTCTTAATATGATTTCTGAGCTGATAACCAAATATCGCTCTAAAACCCGGCAATAACCTGACAACAAATAAACGGCTCCGTGTTCGCAAGCTCAAGCTAACGGGAGTTTCGACTTGAACTCTTCTGATTCATCACATTTCCTTTATTTAATACCTGCTTTCCCGACACTCTGGCAAGATGTCGGTTTATTAAATTATTTTATTAATGGTTTTGATCGGTTATTTGATTTACTTATTATTATTGTAAATCCCTTTTTCAGTCCATTTGTCTCCATTAACCCGGACTGTATATACGGGGCTATTATTAGCTTCGGTTCCTGATTTATCTATAAAATCAATATTATATAGTTTTGCTATATCTTCATCGGTCATAGTTGACATAGTTTCCACAGGAAAGTAGATATCTTCATATCCTAGTTTCTCAAGATAAATTATATTTGTTTTAATCTTTTTTTCATCTCTTGTATCTTTGAAAATAACATCTCCAAATAATGGCAAATCTCTCCATAAATAAATCGTTGGTCTTACAGGTGACTTAATGTCATACCATCCGACTTGCTGATGCTGTACAGTTCCAAGATAGTTAATATTACCATCTCTGGGATCCTTTTTCCCATTTCTGATGACAACCAAACATTTCACTCTAAACGATTTTCTAATGGTATCAATTTTGCTTAGTGCTTCACTTTGATGTGGATTGGCCGGGAAAAGACTATCATATGCATGATAAGCTAATATTGTATTTATTTTTGTTGTTTCTTTCCATTTCTTTTCTTGTGTTGAGCAGTTTGTAAGGAAAAATAAACAATATAGAATCGTTGGAATAATGACTTTTTTCATAATTGGATAAATCAATTGTTTCAAATGGTTACTTTGAATTATGACGATTGACACCAAATTTCAGAATAATTCTTGTACAGCACAAATAAAAAACATATTATATGTGAATGTTATAATTTAGGATTGGAATAGCTGTAACCTGTAAAGCTGAAATTGTAATCGTAAAAACTACCAGGAACATAATTACTAAGAATAACCACCAAAAAAAATCAAAAGTAAATGATTTATTATGTGTCGTCATGTCGGGTCTTCCCACTACATGTTCGCAAGCTCACACTTACGGGATAAGTTTCTCGATCTTCCGCGCCAACAAAATAGCCGTCCTGAGCGTAGTCGAAGGGCGGCTTATTTGTTGTCCCGTTACGTCCCAATCCCGTACGACCGTTAAGAAACTACCCGGTGAGCAATTTTAGCGCAGGGGACAGGCTGCCGCTACCTGACAAGAAACCTGGACGGTTTTATTGAGAAGATCCCAATGATAAACTAAATACCCGACTTTTAGTGAATGCGATGGATAAGAGTCTTAAAAAAGTTGATAAATACTTGGAAGAATTGCACTTGTACTTTATTCAAAGTAAATTTGATTTCCTTTTATAGATTGTTTAAATTTGAGATGAAACTAAGAAACGGCCAATGAAAACCCCGCAAAAAATCAAGTCATAGTTAAGGCAAAATTTAAATGAAACTGATAAATAATTATGGAGGGATCCTAAAAAACTTAAAGTCTATTTCAAAATGAAATCAAATGAATTCAAACTAAAAGCTGCTGATGGTGCTGAAATTCATGTATATGAATGGTTGCCAGATGATTCCGGAGAGATCTTAGGGTCTTTGCAATTAGCACATGGAATGGCTGAGCATGCTGGACGATTCGAGGATTTCGCAAGATTTTTGACTTTAAATAATTATGCTGTTTATGCAAACGATCATCGGGGACATGGCAAGACTGCCGGGAGTTTGGAAAATGTTGGTTTTCTTGCACCTAAAAACGGATGGGATAAAGTGGTTTCGGATTTCAGACTGCTAAGTTTGTATATCAAGGAAAAAAATAAAGATAAAAGGCTTTATATATTTGGTCACAGCGGAGGTTCATTTATAGTCAGAAAATTTATTCTTGATCCTGGAACCAAAGTGCAGGGTGTAATTATTTCAGGTACAGGGGGTGATCCAGGTATTTTAGGAGTTTTAGGAGTTTTAATGACAAGGGTTATGATGATTTTTTATCCGGCTAAAAGCCCTTCCCCTTTTATGGACAAGATGACTTTTGGATCATTTAACAAACCATTTAAACCTAACCGTACAAAATTTGATTGGTTGAGCCACGATAACGAACAAGTTGATAAATACGTCGCTGATCCATATTGCGGAGCTGTTTTCAGCATCGGGTATTTTAACGATCTGGCCAGTGCGGTTTTATTTGTGAACAAACAAAAAAACATCAACAAAACTCCACAAGACTTGCCGGTTTTGATTTTTTCAGGAGAAAAAGATCCGGTCGGAAATAATGGTAAAGGTGTTACTGAAGTATATAATAAATTTAAAAAAGCTGGTGTAAAGAACCTTACTTTAAAACTATTTGAGAATGGCAGACACGAAATGCTGAATGAGACCAATAAGAATGAAGTGTATAAGTTTATTTTAGATTGGATCAAAATGAACTAATAGCGATTCTCATCTCAGTGAAGAAATTTGCATGAGACTTTTTTTAATTTGTTTAACAGGGGTAGTTGTTAGAATTATTGGCACTAAAATTTGTCCCTTTATTAATAAATGATATAAATCTATTCTGAATATAACTAACCTTAATTTTTGAATATGAGTATAATTTGGATTTTATCTGCTTCCTTTCTTGGATTTGCTGTTGCTTCAATATTTTCCGGGTTGCTTAAATTACCACGTAACATGTATCTCTTGGTTTACATACCAGTTGTAGCAGCATTTTTCTTACTTTTCATTGTCATTAATAAAATTAGATTGAACGATATATTATCACATAATTGGTTCTGGGGAGTTTTCGGGGCATTCCTTGCCGGAGCCTTTGTTATTAAAAATGTTTATTCCCAGCCCGCTTCGAAAAGGAGCACAGGACTTACTCTATTAACTGATATTGCATGGCCGGGTCTTGCATATGGACTAATGGATTCACTTTTACTATCTGTTCTTCCGGTTCTTGCAGTCAGGATTGCACTTTCAGATCCTGTTTGGACACAAAACTGGTTAGGAAAGATTGGTTTGGGTATTATCGGACTTCTGGCCAGTTTCTTTGTAACTACTGCCTACCATCTGGGTTATCCTGAATTCCGGGGTAAGAAAGTTTTATGGCCAAATATTGGGAATGGGGTACTAAGCCTTGCATTTATTTTAACAATGAATCCACTGGCAGCAATTCTGCCTCATATGGCAATGCATGTCGCAGCCATGATTCATGGAAAGGAAACTACCGGACAGGTTCCCCCGCATTATAAAGATTAATTTAGATAAAATTCAAGGTACAGATGAAAACATCTATGACCCTTTTTGGTTGTGGTCCCAGATTAGCCCTGGTATGCCTGCCCTATGCAATACTTTCCTTAATTGTGATGTACAAATATCCTGAATTCTTAGATTTAAAATTTTTGGATTTTAGTTATGCTAAAGTGTTAGGTTTTACCTGGTTAGGACTTGGAGTTATCTACTGGATATACTCAGCATATTTTTTTCTGAAATATTTTAAACCCGGCAGTCTGATTACAAAAGGACCTTTTGCTCTATGCCGGAATCCAATTTATTCCTCAATAATTGTTTTTATAATCCCTTCCCTGGCAATCATATTTCATTCAGGTTTAATATTCTCGATTGCCTTAGTATTGTATATCGGTTTTAAGATTTCCATTCACGGTGAGACTATTGTGCTGAGAAGGATTTTCGGAGAAGAGTATGGAATATATGAAAAGTCAGTAAATGAGATCATCCCATTTCCGCTGAATCTCTTGAAGGGGAAAAGTATTAAATGATAATTGACTTGAATTATTTCAAAAAAAAACTCAAGGGGTATTAATCTTAATTTCGTAATGATATTTCCTGATGTTAAGATCTGGTTTGCCCATTGTTATTCCGATGAATATGATTAACAATAAAAGCAGCATCTCTTCCTACTCCACCTACAAGACCGGAAGTCAAACCATACTGAAACAACATTCCGATGAAGTACAACCCTTTGACCTCAGTCGAAACACCCCTTTTTGTCATCGGCCATCCACTCTTTTCATCAGTGACTTTCAGACCTATCCATGAAAAATCCGGTTTAAACCCTGTTGCCCAGACAATTGAAGAAACAGTAACTATCCGTCCATCTTCCAGTTTAGGTTGTCCACTCTTCAACTCCAGCCACACGAGGAACTTGTTCAACACCAGCAGCAACAAGATCTTTAACGGATACATTTATTAGTGGACCTCCTCCTTTTACGAATACTTTTTTTGGCTTTACGTCCTATTGGTGTCTTGACTGTAAGAATATTGCTGGCAAACCACCAATAAAGACTTCCTGCATAACGAAAAACCGGATCAGGAATATGAAATGTAGGATGTCCTGAAATAAGGTATGTCTGCTTTTTGCAAGTTCAATGGCTATTTCCACTCCTGAAGTTCCTGCACCTACTACAAGAACGTTACCAGAGGGTAATGAATCTGGATTAAGATACTGAGAGGAATGAATCTGATGAATATTTTTATCCAGATCTTTTGCGAATTCTGGAATACGTGGTAGCGGATTAGTCCCTGTAGCAACAATTACCTTATCACATTTCAAAATACCTTTATTTGTAGTTACTTCAAATTCTGATTCCGTTCTGGAGAGATGATTAACTGTCTCTCCCATATGGACAGGTAATTTAAATTTTTCTGCATATTTGTCAAGATAATCTGCAATCTCGTCTTTTGTAGGCATGGTATTCCTCGATGCAGGAAAAGGGAATCCGGGCAAACCATCATATTGTGACGGGGTAAATAAACGGAGCGAATCCCATCGTTTACGCCATGAATCACCAATATTTTCAGCAGTGTCAATAATTACGAAATCCTCATTTGCTTTTAAAAGGTGATACCCTGCAGCTAAACCCGCTTGTCCGGCACCAATAATGATCGTACCCCAATTCTCTTTTTCATTTACATTAGTCGTTTTCATATTCAATAGAATTAAAAGCTAAAAGCCAGTATAATTATTTACTTAAAAAAAGTTATGGAGTAAGATTAAGTTCTCTGTTTTTATAAAAAACAGGCAGGTCAAAACTATATAAGTCATACTCTTACCTAATTTATTATTAGGTATTTAACAATTGATTAATACGATTGTTCATTGTATTAAGATGTTCGGGTTGCATTATTAAAAGAGCTTTAATGGAGGGAATTATTACCGGCCATCATTAATTTCTACTTTATTCACCTTGGCGAACTTTTATGAGTGTACTTTGTTATAATACAATGAATTGCATATAAATTGCACATCCAAAAGAGTGCTTTGGTATAAGTACAGGCAATTAATTGAATATTAAGAAATAGACTTGTCAATATGATCTTATAAACTCATTTTAAAAATCAGTCAATAAATACAACAAGATGAAAATAATAACTCTTAAAACTTTTGCTCTAAAAGTTATACTTATTCTTACTTGTATAATAGTTGGATTTTCTGGCTTTAACAAGTGTGATGCACAATCAATAGTTGGTAAATGGAACCAGATATCATCTAAACAGTTCCTTACTGCTGAAGGTTCGAAGACACATGGTAAAGCGGTTTTGGAAACTCAAATGTCCTCTATTGGTACTGTAGTATTTGAATTTAAGTCTGATCATACTTATGTAGAGAAAACTTCACATGCCGGTGATTCCAAGGTGCTCACTTTTACCGGAACATGGTCCTTATCGGGAAATCAGTTGGAATTGAAACTGGATCCAAAACAAGAGGATCCAAAGTATAATCCTAAAAATGATGTCGTTACACCAAAAATAACACTGTCAATAAATGGGAATTCGATGGTTTGGAGCACTTTGTATCCTAACAGCAAAATAACTACTAAAATTGAGCTTAACCTTTATCAGATTATAATGAAAATAGGTAATATAAATTAATGCCAAAACTATGACAAATTCAATTATTCGGTTTCTAAACATTATTATTGCTGCATTACTCGCAGGTACCAGTTTTGGGATATGGATGGGATTCAATCCAGTGAATTTGTCCCTTTCGACTTATATTGAACAACAGCAAAATATGATTCGGGCACTAAACGTTCTGATGATTACTCTTGTCTTTGGTGCTACAATAATAACTATAATATCTGCCATTCTTCATAGAGGCGATAAGCAGGCATTTATTCCTTTACTCATTGCTTCTGTATTCTTTATTGCCTGTATCATAATATCACGATTTGGTAATCAACCGATAAATAATGAAATAATGAAATGGACTTCCGGAACTCTCCAGGTAACTTGTCAGAGCTTCGTGACAAATGGTGGACATTTCATATAATCAGAACTATTTGCAGAACTGATAGCTTTATGTCTTGTTACCTGGACAAGTATTAAAAAGGGTTAATAGTAATGAAATAAATACAAAATGGAACAAGAAAAACTAATTGAAAAACAGTCAGGCAGGCTAATTTTATTTGGAATGTTTCTGTTTTTTCTTGCTTTGGTGATCGGACTTGTTGCCCCATTGTTGGCGAATCCAAGATTGGGGATTTCGTGTCACGTTGAAGGTGTTTTGAATGGAATTTTTCTGATTATTTTAGGACTTATCTGGAGTAGGTTAGCATTATCAGGAAGGTGGCTGATAATCACGTACTGGTTAAGTATATTCGGAACATTTTCAAACTGGCTTGCATATCTGATAGCAGCAATATTTAATGCCGGCCGGCATTTAACTATAGCAACAAAAGGGAAGGAAGGAGCTCCGTTGGCAGACGATATTATCGACTTTCTGCTTGTTTCCCTCACAATAGCAATGTTGACCATTTGTATTACGATAATAATCGGATTATACAGAAATATGAAAGATCGAAATCCGGAGAAAATGGTTAATCCGGCAAATAACTACTAAGGTAAATTAAGAGTGCGAAGGACATAAATTTTTTTCAGTCGGTATCCTGAACTTAATGAATTCTATTATGTTTTAATATACAACTAATTAAACAGAATATGAAAAAAATAATCCTGAGTCTTCTTGGTGGCCTTTCCTTTACTGTCCTTTGGCCAAATTGGAGTTAAAGCAGGCCTTAACTTTTCAAATGTTACTAATACTTCTTCCATTAGCCAACAGCAGTGAGACTGGCTATAATGTTGGTATATTCCTGGCTCCGAAATCCAAAAGTATTTTCAGTTCAAAAACTGAATTGATTCTTTCAAAACAAGGGTATAATTATTCGACCAATTCTCAGGATGGAACTGCCGACCTGTTATATATCATGCTGCCATCATATATGTGTATTAATATAACCAGGTTTTTTCAAATCCATGTTGGTGCACAAATGGCTTACCTCATTAATGCGAAAGCTGATAGTAAAACTACTTCAGGAAGTACATCTCCCATATCCGATGCAATGCAATATTACAACCGGTTTGATTATGGGCTTGGGGGCGGAGTAGAGATTCACCCATTTAAAGGATTATTGATCGGGACCAGAATGAATATTAGTCTGGCAAATTTATATAGCGATGCGGCAAGCGGTCAGATCCCGTCTTTTGCAAGTGTAGATGTCAAACAAAACCTGTTTCAGATATATACCGGATGGCATTTTGGAAAACCACCTGTTACATCAAAAAAGAAATAAGAATGAGATAAATTATTTTATTCTTAAAAAGAACAAGTTCATTCAGTCATTATATTGCAAAAGCCTGGAAGACCCTGGCATCAAACCAAATTGTCTTGAAGTCATACGGTCATCCAGTCTTGAGGCCTGTTTACCAATTAAGATGCTCACATGAATTTCTGATCATTCTCATTGGTTTAATCCTCATTTAAATCTGTAAATTCAATTGAGTGAATCTCAAATCATCAGCCAATTGTTTTCCAGAGATTTAAATAAACGCTGGATGAACAATATCACCTGAAATCTGTTCTATTAGATCTAAAAGTTTAGCAGGTAAAAACTTCTAAATCAGGATATCATGAAAAAAGCAGTTAGATTTTCTGCATCAGCTTTTTTTGCTGTCTATATATTAGTCTTTAATGGCTGTAAAAAAGATGCTGAAATCCCTGCTCTGACAACAACTGGTATTTCCACGATCACAGCAACTTCTGCTGAAACGGGTGGAAATGTGACTTCCAGTGGAGGCGAAGCGGTTACAGCCCGAGGGGTATGCTGGAGTACTGCCCATAGCCCAACACTGGCGGATAACAAAACTATTGATGGAACCGGTTCAGGTGCTTTTGCAAGTAGTATTACCGGTTTAACGCCAAATACTACTTATTTTGTTCGTGCTTATGCAATTAATAGCCTGGGGACAGCTTATGGGAATGAGATTTCATTCGCTGCTCAGATTGCTGTTGCAACTTTAACCACAACTGCAGTTACGGATATTACAACAGCAAGTGCTTTTTCTGGTGGTAATATTACTTCAAACGGAGGTTCGGTAATTACTGATTGGGGTGTATGCTGGAGTACTTCCGAGGAATCCAACGACGGACAATAACAAACGTGATGTGACAGGCGTCACGCTGGTTCAGGAACATTTACAGGTGTATCTGGCAGATTTAAACCAGGGTACAAGCTTATTTTGTAAGAGCCTATGCAGTCAATAGTGCAGGCACCGCCTACGGTAATGAGATTTCATTCTCTACACTGAATACTGTGACAACTTCTGCTATTGTTTCTTTTACATCAACTTCTGCTGTTGTAACGGGTAATGTTATTTATGGTCAAACCGGAATATCATCTGATAGGGAGTGGTGTATGCTGGAGTATTTCCCAAAATCCGACTACGGCTGATAGCAAAACACCTAATGCAACTTATTCAGGAATCTTTACAACTAATCTGACAGGATTAACTCAGGGAACAACTTATTTCGTGAGAGCCTATGCAGAGTATGAAAGTGGTCCTACAATCTATGGCAACGAACTCAGCTTTACAACTTCTTTTGACCCAGGTACAGGGACACAAAAAACTGATTTCCCGGGGGGACCAAGATATGATGCAGTTGGCTTTTCTATAGGCACTAAATTATATTTAGGATTAGGTTATGGTGATCCAGATGTTTTTATGAGAGATTTTTGGGAATGGGACCAGGTAACTAATATATGGAAAAAGAAAGCAGACTTTCCCGGAACTTTAACAGACGGAGCAGTTGGATTTTCAATAGGAACAAAAGGCTATATAGAAACCGGAACTGATTATAGCAATTTACACGTTAGCAGTGAATTTTGGGAATACGACCCGGCAACAGATGCCTGGGTCGAAAAATCATCCATTCCCGCTTATTTTGGAAGAGCTTATGCGGTGGCCTTTTCTATCGGGACTAAAGGATATATTGGTACCGGAAATTGGTATGATGGCACTGCTGTTTCATATTACCAGGATTTCTGGGAATGGGACCAGGCAACTAATGTCTGGACACAGAAAGCCGACTTTCCGGGAAATGGCCGATCATCTGCAGTTGGCTTTTCTATAGGAACAAGGGATATATTGGAACCGGAATGGGTATTGGATCTGCCTATAAAGATTTCTGGGAATGGGACAAGGAAAACAATTCATGGACACAAAAGGCCGACTTTGCAGGAATGGCAAGACTTTTTGCTGTTGGTTTTTCAATCGGGATTAAGGGATATATAGGAACAGGTATCAATTATGGTAGTCCTCCAAATTCCAAAAAAGATTTTTGGGAATGGGACCAATCCACAGATGTATGGATACAGAAGGCTAACCTGGCAGGCGATGCCCGGTCATCAGCTGTTGGTGTTTCAATCGGGAATAAAGGATATATAGCAACTGGAGGTGGTCCTTATTCTGGTCTTCAGGATTTATGGGAATATAACCCTTGAGAAATCACTTTAATTAAATAACTTGAAAATGGTATTTAAAATATTAGATTTAGCTTTTATTGATGCCTTGATGATAACATTCAGCGGATGTAAAAAAATCTCCTGAAATATCCACCCAGAGCATCACGGCTGCTTCAGTGAACAAAACACCGATTACTGTTTCAGTGATCATAACAAGCGAAGATTTTTATTTTATTTTTTCCCATGATTCTATCTCTCCATCTATTATCTTGAAAAGAGGATGAGCTTCTATGTCCGCTTCATGTGACAACTTGTGAAACTGTTCCGGATCTCTTGGTTCCAGCTTCTTTAGCAAATGTTCAAATTCAAATTTCATTTGCTTGTCAGTTACAGTTAATTTAGTTGGAATGAAGTCAGGATTAATTTTATTTTTATTGAAATTATATCCTCTTCCCAATGAATTCTCATAAACAGCAGTTAAGTACTGGTTAATGCAATCGACAGAATTATTAGAATCTTTAAATCGGTTCAGCTGCGGATGATTCTTATAGCCGATAGTATTACCTTCCAGTACGCGTTTTGCCAAAAGAGCTTCTCTCCACAGAGCTACCAATCCCTTTGCATCAAGGTATTTTGGATGTAGGGACCAGATTCTCATTTGTGTATTCTTCTATAACTAAAGTTCTAATTGTTTCAGGACATTTTCCAAGTATTGATATAGAAAATCAACAAGAACTTGATTCCAGCCAATAAATAGTTTCAGGCTTTTTTATATTTTACCAGCGATAATATAGGTTATAACTGAAATGGAAGCTGCCAAAACAGTTCCCCAGATTAAATCTACTACTGTTACCAATAATGGCCAGTCTTTCAAAGTAGCGAGATTTGTTAAATCGTAAGTGGCATAAGTTGTAAGACCAAATAATGCACCAAATAAGACTGCATGTACCAATGAATGTTTTTCTATGGCTGGTGAAATTACAAATGTTACCAGCCCGGCAATAAATAATAAATAGAAAATAATAGCAGCAAACCAATTGATTTCTGGTTTCATCAAAAAGCCAATTTGCTTTTGATAGAACTTCCTTGCAACCATAACCAGCCAAACCATGTCAATTGCAAAAAACACTGGCAAGGCAATTAAAAATAGTTTTATAAACATCTGAATATATTTTATTGATTTACATTTTTATAAAATTACTCAAAATTGTCAGACAGATTAGTTTTAACATATACAACTTTAAAATATAATCATTTGAACCTGGATAGCTAAAAATACCTGATAATCAGATCTTCAGGATGCACTGCATTGTGGAGGAGGTGGAGGGCCAGCAGATCATCATCTGATAGCGATTTTGCTTGACTGGGAAGCAATTTACGACAGGAAGGGAAATTCAAATATGAAAAGCAGTTATAAGTTGAAGAAATAAATGCAGTATTAAATGAAAAGCCGGTTATATTGCTACTTCTTATTGAAGACCTGCTTCACCGAAAGTGCTCCAGGGATTATGTCTGATTTCTGTACCGTAAGAACCAGCCCATTGTGTGAAAGAGAATAGGTTTCAGTAAATCCGACATCTTGATTGCCATAGGTTATGGTGCTTCTGGTATCAAGAATTTTTTTATCGGCCGACCATTTGGCGAGGTTCTTTTCTGTTCCGCTCTCCTTATTGATGCTTGTCACTTTCCCATCCAGAGTGTAGGAGTAGTCAAGGGTTACGGTTTCTTTGCTGTTTTTAACTGTAAATGACCGTTTGACAGTAAATGTCTGAGGGGTCTGGGTTATCGTATATTTAACGTCAAATGATTTATAAAAATCATTACTTTTAGTAGAATCCTGTATCCAGACTCCTGAAAAATTTGCCGGAAGACTGGAAATGGATTTATGATCCCGCAACACCTTCATTCCGAACCGTTGTGGCAGCATATGACCCAGCAACAACACCTGCGAGGGTTTGTGATATCTTCCTGGTTTCACCTAATATAGAATCAATATCGAACCTTACTTTAAAACTATTTGAGAATGGCAGACACGAAATGCTGAATGAGACCAATAAGAATGAAGTGTATAAGTTTATTCTAGATTGGATCAATATGAACTAATATAGGTTCCTCAATATATCATATTAAATACATCAGTCATGAGTGAAATTACAAATAGTTCGAAAGTAAACTCTTCAAAAAGTCTTCGTTTAACGACTAGAATTATTGGGACATTATGGATTGTAATTTGTCTTACTCTTATTATTGGTTACTACATAGAGGGGTTACGGAGAAAATCGGCCACTGTCCCAACGGAACCCGATATATTTGGCATATTTGTTTTGTATGGCTATTGGACTTGTCGGCTTGATACCTGTTATATGTGTTTCTTCTTTAACATAAAATAGTTTTAGATATTCTTCTTTGCTGATAATGAGCAGTTTTGAACAATTTTTTACATAAGTGTTATCCATGATATTTCATGATATAATACAATTACTGAGATATGATATTTGAACTTCTTAATTGATGAAAATTACATGTACTGATTTTTATTTTAAAAAATATAAAATTAGAATTATGAAACTTTTAAAAATAGGAATGGTGATCACATTGTTGATTGCTCTTGATTTTAAGGTAGGTATAGCTCAAGAAAATGAGTATGAGAGCAATGTCATCAAAATCGGCATTGTTGCATCAGACCTTCAGGCAACTTTAAACTTTTATATAAATATTATCGGGATGTCAAAGGTCAGAGAATTTGACATCGATAGTGCAACAAGCTATAAATTTGGATTAACTAAAGGAATTCCTTTTCATGTAGTTGGTTTAAAATCTGAAAATACTCAACAGGCAACAGAAATAAAAATATTTAGTTTCGGTAAAAGTACGAACACTAAAAAACCTCATTACTTACAGGGAACGGGCATGCAATTTATGACAATTACTGTGAAATCAAAAAACAGTTTACAAAGTGATTAAAAGAGAATAATATTAAACTTCTTGGCGAGACTCCTTCACCAATAAAACTTCAAAACTTAAGATCTATGACTGCTGTATCGGGAGATAGAATGCAATTAGTTTTAATTCAAGACCCGGATGGAAATTTTATTGAGATAATAGGAAAAGAATGAAAACACTACTTACATTAGTGCAAAAGCCGGACCCCTTGACCACATTAAGCCGGTCAGATGGCCCTAATCTTATTTAGCTGTGCATCAAATTTTTTACGCCGGTTTTCGATGGTCATTTTACTCCAGCCGATTGTGATCAGGGGCACTGGCTTTTCCTCTCAGGTCACGCTGTCAGTAAGAAAAATCAGCCTTTGCTTTGATCGATGATAAATATTTGTATTTTTATCTTCTGGTCACCAATATGCCTTCTTGTCGATAATTAGAAATAAAAATCATATTGTCAGTATTATACGTCTGTATTAATGCCTAAAAAGAATGCTCACTCTGTACCCAGGCCCAATGCCTTTTTGTACTATACTGTTGGCCTTTTTGCAGGACTATACTTCCGATTGATACTTGGGCTAAGAGTGGATCGCTCTGTCATAAAGGGTATCAAGCCTCCTTATTTTGTGATTGCCGGACACACCAGTTGGCTCGATTTTTATACCATATCTATTGCGCTATACCCGCGAAGGATAAATTACCTGGGCGCTTACAATTTTTTCAGGGATCCTGTGCTGAAATTCGTGCTGGGATTAATGGGAGTTATTCCCAAGAACCAATTTACAAACGATAATCAGGCGATTCTAAAAACAAAGTATGTGATTGAACATGGTGGCATAATAGGCATTTTCCCGCATGGATGCTTATCCAACGAGGGCCGACCAGGAGGATTTGCCGCTCCAAGCATTGCAAAACTCATAAAGACATTTAAAATACCGGTCGTAGCCGTTCAGGTAAACGGAGGCTATCTGACCCGCCCCCGCTGGACAAAAAGAGTTCGCCGGGGGCGCATGGACACAACTGTTATCAGGATATTTACAGGAGAAGACCTGAGTGCCCTTTCCGTGGAAGCTGTTTACCGCCGACTTATCAGCGCCATCGATTTTGATGACTACAAATGGCAGCGAGAGCATAAAATTACGTTCAAAGGCAGACGCCTGGCTGAAGGTGCCGAACTGGTACTGTACAAATGCCCCAAATGCAACGGAGAGAACACCTTGCGTTCTAAAGGGAATACACTTTTTTGCATTAGATGTGGAAACGAAGCCCTTATTAACTATAAACTGTTTTTTGAACCCGGCACAAAAGAGAGCATCGTGTATGATGGTTTTGATAACTGGTATGACTTCCAGCAGGAGAGCCTTCTGGATGAGATCCAGGATCCCGATTTCAGTATTACAGCACCCACTTCGCTCTTGTGGAATGAACCGGGAAAGTATGGATACCAGTATATTGGGCACGGTAAGTTGAGCCTGACCCGCGAAACTATGATCTTTGATGGGAAGGTTTTTGAAAACACAGAAATCCTTTCCTTTGATATGAGAAATATCCTTATGGTACCCTTTGCAGCAGGTGAGTATTTCGAAATAGCCAACGGATCCGACATACGGCGTTTTGTGCTGGATGATGTCAGGATGATGATGAAATGGGTACTCGCCATCCGGATTATCCGGGATGAATACTATGAAAAGAAAAACGAATCATGAAAAACAGGAAAGAACTGATCAGCAGGTTTGCCTATGCCAGTGGTGATATTTACGGTGGAGGTTCCTTTATAATTGTAGGTTTACTGCTGCTTGTTTACCTGACAAATGTAGAGGGCTTCTCCGGAACTCTTGCCGGAATCATCGCCTTCATTGGGAAAGCTGGACGCCATTACCGACCCCTTTATGGGGCAATTGTCGGACAGGACACGGTCCCGTTTTGGTCGCCGTCGTATATATTTCCTTCTGGGCGGCCTTCCTGTTTTCGCCTCCTGGGTAATGTTGTGGTACGGTTTTGGTATCACCGGGATCACGACTAAATTTATTTACTACACGTTGGCATACATCTTCTTCTCTACGGCCTTTACAATTGTTATGGTTCCTTACAACGCCATTCTGTCGGACATGGTAAGGGATTATAACAGGCGTAGTGCATTCACTGGCATGCGTCTTGGATTTTCTGCCGCTGCCGCCATTTTATGCGCCACTATTCCGGCGCTGATCACAGGGGCCTACGCGGATCCCAAACTGGGCTACCTGATCATGGGACTTTCCTTCGGAATAGTATTTGCCATAAGTTGGCTGGTGGTGTTCCTTGGTACCTGGGAGAATGAGACGAAACCCAGTCCGATGATTAGCTTTAAGGATTGGCTGTTCGTTTTCAAAAACAGTTCCTTCCGAACTTATGTGACGGTTTTCATCTTCTTTCAGATGGCTATTGATACCGTTATGACACTGGCTGTATATTTCCTGACTGTTTCACTGCAGAAGGAGGCACTTTTCGTCCCGATAATGGGAACTATCCTTGTCACCCAGCTGGTTTTTATCGGTATTTTCTCGTACGTGGCTCAAATAACAAACAAGACCACTCCAGCTTACATCTCCGCAGGCTTGTGGATAGCTGCAAGCCTTACAATAGTTTTCCTAACTCCCGCCTCACCAGCCATCCTTGTAATCTGCATCTGCTCGCTGATTGGCGTGGGAAGTGCCGGGTGCAATCTTTTCTCATGGTCCGCACTGCCAGACATTGCCGATGTAGATGAATTGATAACGGGGCACCGCAGGGAGGGGCTTTACTCCGGCGTATCGACTTTCCTTCGTAAACTATCGGGCGGTGTGGTTGTGGGTGCCCTTGGTATAGCACTGGATGTGATCGGTTACAGTAAGGAAGCCGTCAGTGCCGGAAAAATAGCAAACATAACCGATTGGGGCATTCGCATCCTTTTCTGCGGCATACCTGTCGCTTTCCTTATTTTCTCGCTTCTTTTCCTACGCAAATATAAGCTGGGAAGACAGGAATTCAGTATTATGAGTACGGTTCTAAACCGTTTCAGATCGGGCGAAAAGAATATTGTAATCGAGGGCGAGGAACTCCGTGTTTGCCAACAGCTGACAGGATTGAATGGCGACCGGTTCTTTGGTATCGATCAGGATGCAGATTGCAAAAGCCGGACTCATTGACCACATTTGTCCAGTCGGATGACATTAATTATATTTATCTAAACATCAAATTTTAAACCCTGGCTTTCGGTGGTCATTTTATTCCGGCCAAAAGTGGTAGCAGTCACTAATATTTCCACTTAACACATTGAATATCAATGGTGAGTTATAAAGACAAAATCATTAAATTTCTATTATTTAATACCTGTTATCCCCAAAACCTGGCAAGAAACCTGGCAAGATTTTCTAAAGTTAGTATTTGTCAGTGTCATTTTAAGTTGTAAATTCGTAACCATTGTATAAGGTTAAACTATGTGGTCCGATTCAGAATTGCTTGCATTCCTGAATCCTGATAAAAGTCTGATAGTGATTATTGAAAACAAGGAAGCAGCAGCAAAAATAACTAATTTACAGATTGGCGGAAACCAAATGACAGTTCAGCTGCAGCCACATTCATTCAATACCTTCAAAATAGATGATGTTAATTAGATGTTTCAATTATACTGAACAGCTATGAAATACTTTAGAATCAACGAGATAGTGTTCTTTTCCCTTCTTGTTGTACCTTGCATACTGGTTGCTCAACCACCTAAGCTGGTTCAGCAGGAGAAATTCCTCGACAACATATATAACTATATCGAAAACACCTCGGTGTTTGAGCTGAATCAGGAAGAGGGACGTGCATATTTCCTTCCTGCCAAAACAATTTCGCTCAACGGCGATTGGAAATTCTTCTATAGTGATATTCCGGAAGGGGTACCTGCTGATTTTTACAATGTTAGTTTTAACGACAAAGGTTGGGGCAATATTGTAGTTCCATCAAATTGGGAAATGCAGGGTTATGGAGATCGGATTTTCAGGAATGTTCATGCCCCGTTCCCGACAGCAAGAGCTACAAGAGG
This sequence comes from uncultured Bacteroidales bacterium, assembly GCA_963725785.1. Lineage (GTDB taxonomy): Bacteria > Bacteroidota > Bacteroidia > Bacteroidales > VadinHA17 > LD21. Next base: position 201,254 of record CAVRZV010000007.1, read on the forward strand.
TCGCGCTCCCGTTGGTATACCTGATCCGTTTGCTGTCCTGCTGGGGAAAACGCCAAGGGATTATAACCCAACCGGTGCATATAGAAAGACATTCACCATTCCATCAACCTGGAGCGGGGATCAGGTTTTCCTGAGAATGGAAAAAACTGCTTCTGCTTCGTTCGTATGGGTAAACGGACAAGAGGTTGGATATAATGAAGGTGCTCAGGAACCGGCTGAATACAATATCACCAAATACCTTAAAAAAGGAACTAACACTATTGCTGTTTTTGTTACAAAATATTCTGATGGCTACTACCTTGAGGCTCAGGATTACTGGAGACTTGCAGGGATTTTTGACGACGTAAGCATTTATGCTGCTCCCAATGTCCGCCTGTTCGACTGGTACGTCACCACGGATCTTGATGCGACTTATACCGATGCAGCTCTTTCGGTTCAAATGGATGTTAAGAAATATATTGTTTCCCCAACAGCGTCTTATTCACTGAAAGCCTCTTTATACGATTCTAAGAACACTTTGGTAGCAGAAATGACAAGCGACAAGTTTGCGCTTGAATCTGCAGGCAAAAAACAATTGACACTGAAGAAAGATATTAAGAATCCTTTAAAATGGACTTCTGAAACTCCGAACCTCTATACTCTTAAGATGCAATTGCTTACAGACAACGGAACTGTGCAGGATATAGCTGAACAACGGATAGGATTCAAAGAGACACTGATCGATGGTGATGTTTTTAAGCTGAACGGTGTAGCACTAAAGGTTAATGCTGAAAACTCTCACATGCAAAATGCCGATTTAGGACATGCTATGACCGAAGAGATTATAAGGAAAGATTTCGAGATTCTTAAACAGTTTAACTTCAATGCTGTACGAACTTCTCATTATCCTCCCGTTAATGAATATCTCCGACTGGCTGATGAATATGGCTTATTCATTATTGATGAGGCAGGAGTGGAAGCTCATGCTACCGAAAATGTTTCTAATCTGCCAGAATACACTGAAATGTATAGGGAACGTGTCCGCCGGATGGTTCTGCGCGACAGAAATTATCCTTGTGTCCTTTTCTGGAGTGCCGGCAACGAAAGCGGCGAAGGGACGAATATCACCGAAGTGGTGAAGGAAGGCAGAAAATACGACAACACCCGATACTGGATGTACGGAGGTAACTCATTCTCTCATCCGGCTGAAGATATTATAGGACCGCGCTATCCAAGTCCGATAGAATTGGATATGAGGATCGGTCTGAGATTGAACGAAAAGGATATCCGGCCATCTTTTATGGATGAGTACCTGTCGGTTGCCGGAAATGCCGGTGGTGGTATGGAGGATTACTGGAACGCAATCTATTCAATACCAAGTTCATTGGGTGGGGCAATCTGGGATTTTAAAAGTCCGGGTATAACTGAACGAATACGGGTAGTGGAGGATAAATCGCCCAACAATACACCTGTTAACCTAATGGGTAATAACATCAAACTGGTTGAAGGGAAAACAGGTAAAGCTGTAAATCTCAATGGTCATGATCAGTTTGTTGAAGTTTACAGACAGAACAATGTAGAGATTGATGGCGATAAGCTTACAATTACTATGGATGTTTTCCCCCGGAAGCTCAATGCAAGTGGCGGTAATTTCATAACAAAAGGATCATTCCAGTTTGGGATTAACCAGAAAGGGATTGATTCGTTACGTTTTTATATTTATACAAGAGCTAAAAATGCTTTGAGTGTTACACTCCCCGATAACTGGTTAAATAACTGGCATCAGTTGACAGCTGTTTATGATGGTAAGGAGATGTCACTTTATATTGATGGTAATAAGAAGGGAAGTCGCCCGGTAACGGGAAAGATCAAGAATTTTCCATTCACAATAAGCTTAGGGCGCGATTCTGAGATAGACGGATCGGGAACCCCTGGTTATATGTGCGATGCGATGCTCGATAATGTCGGGATCTTTGCTGATGCTGTTTTGCCGGGAAACTTCAAACCTGAGAATGCTGCCTTATGGCTGGATTTTGAAAAGGAGACAGATAAGGGGAGCTTCCTGAGCTATGGTGCCGGTGCCCGGAACTATGGAAGTGTTTACGGCAATGGAGAAGTCGAACCCGAGATGTGGGAGTTTAAGAAAGTTGTACATCATATATCAATAACACTCCTTGATGCGGAAACAGGTTGGGTTGAAGTATGGGACCGCAATCATTTCACCGATGCCTCGCAGTATGAAACACGCTGGTTCCTTGAAGCAGATGGTGAAGTTTTACAGGAGGGAATACTCCAGTTGCAGGTTGGTGCATTACAGAAAAGGCGATTAAGATTCCATATACGAAGCCAGTTCTGAAAGAAGGAGTGGAATACCGCGTCACGGTCAGCTCTTCCCTTAAAAAAGACGAAGTTTGGGCTAAGGCTGGATATGAAGTAGCCTGGAGTCAGCTTGAACTCCCTATTGAAGAAGTACATTGAGGCAGTTAAACGCCCTTCGGGTAAAGCTACATTTAGTCAGTCAGCCAGGGATATCAAAGTAACAGGTACAGGCTTTGAATATACTTTCGATAAGAAACTAGGTGCAATCTCATCAATTATAGTAGGCGGAAAAGAGATGTTAAAAGCTCCTTTTTATGTAAGTGTATGGCGTGCACCTATGGCCAATGATCTCGATTCCTGGGCTCTTCTTCGGCACGTTCAGCAAACTGGAAAGAGGGTTATGGGAACTTTGTATCGACAGAATTTTATTCCACAGGATTA
>CAVRZV010000008.1:0-449936 GCA_963725785.1 uncultured Bacteroidales bacterium
CGGCGGGTTTATTAACGCTTTAATCCCTGTGACGAGGGAGTATAATATTACAATCAACAAATCAGCCGGGGAAATAAAAACATTACGCATTGCGGCTGTATCTGACATTCATCTTGGGAGCATAATAAGAAAAAGAAGTATTAAAAAGTTATCTGCTATTCTTAAGGATCTTAAACCGGATATGGTTTTGCTCCTTGGTGATATCGTTGATGGTGAAATTGGTCCTGTTCTGAGAGGAGATCTGCTCCAGTATTTTACCAGTCCCAAGAGTATTGATGGTTTGTTTGCAATAACCGGGAACCACGAATTTATCGGAGGTGCAAACAAAACAATTCCCTATATAGAGAGCAAAGGTATTAGGGTTTTAAAGGATGAGGTAGTAACTCTTGAAGGTGGTATTCAGCTGATTGGGAGAATCGACAGGGATTCATACCGGTTCTACAGAAAAGAAAGATTGGCATTAGGTGAACTTATGAAACAGGCTGACACATCAAAACCTGTTATATTACTTGATCACCAGCCCTTCCACCTTGATGAAACAGCAAAATATGGAATAGACCTGCAACTGTCAGGACATACACATAATGGCCAGATGTGGCCCCTTAATTATGTAACTTCGATGATTTATGAATTAAGCTATGGCTATCTGAAAAAAAGGAACACACATTTTATCGTCTCTTCAGGTTACGGATTGTGGGGACCCAGAGTCAGGTCAGGCAGCAGATCAGAAATCCTTATTATAAATATAAAATTTGCGGATACCGGGAAGCTATAAAATGATTTCCTAAAGCATGTCGTATACCTTCTCAAGCCCTATTCCCCTTGAACCTTTAATAAGTATAGTATTTCCTTTGACAGGTGTATGTTTAAGAAAATCCATCAGTTCTTCAACTCTGCTAAAAGCTTTAAAACCCGCGTTTGCTGAGATTTTTTTAAACACAGGGCCAACAAGAAATACCTTTCCAAATAAATGGGATTGAATTACTTCCAATAACTTAATGTGTTCTTCTTCACTTTTTTCACCAAGTTCCAGCATATCGCCCATTATGAGGGTCTTATCGTCAGTCTGAATTCCTGAAAACGATTCGAGAGCCGAATTCATACTTGTAGGATTAGCATTGTACGAATCACAGATCAATGTATTGTTCTTTGTAATTTTAATCTGTGACCGATTATTAGCTGGTTTGTATTTTTCAACTGCATCCACAATATCCTCCATTCCAACACCAAGAAACAATCCGGTGGCTATTGCTGCCTTAACGTTCTCAAGATTGTAACTGCCAAAAAGATTTGTATTTATATTATATGTATGGTGATAATAAGAAGCTGTCAGTTTAAGGTTAAGATCAGAAGGAACCGGTTCCACTGTCAGTTCAATACCTGTCGGATCGGAGTATGGGACTGCCCTGTTTATGATTTTATAGATCTTTTCAGTAAGTAACGGATTTGTATCATTATAGATAGCAATTCCATTTACCTTACGCAGATGCTCATAAAGCTCTGTTTTTGATCTCATTATGCCATCAATCGATCCAAAACCTTCAATATGTGCGGTACCGATATTTGTTATGATCCCATAATCAGGTTTTGCAATAAGACATAATGTTCTGATCTCACCGATATGGCTTGCTCCCATTTCAATTATCATCATTTCTATATCAGCGGGAGCCGAGAGAATGGTAAGAGGAACCCCGATAAGATTATTTAGGTTTCCTTTTGTAGAATGAACCCTGAACTTTTTTGATAAAACTGCAGAAAGCAGCTCTTTTGTGGTGGTCTTGCCATTAGTTCCGGTAACAGCAAGTACCGGCACATTAAGTTGCTTCCGGAAGTGCCCGGCAAGTGCCTGAAGTTCGAACAAACAGTCATCTACAAGTATTGTTTTTTCAGTTTCAAAAAGAGGATCATCAATAACGGCCCATGAAGCTCCTTTTGCCAGAGCTTCGGAGGCAAATTTATTCCCGTTATAAGTATCACCCCATAGTGCAAAGAAGATCTGACCCTTCCCTGTTGTACGGGAATCAGTTGACACTCCGGTAGATTCTTTGAAAAGGTTATAAAGCTGTTCAGTTTTCATATTCGTAAAAAAATGCCTCATTATGAATGCATAATGAGGCTTATATTGTCAGAGAACCAGTTTTTAGAGACCCGACGGACTTCCAACCCTGATCATTGCACATCTGAAACCGATATCATCCCTGCTGCTTTCCTGATCAAGGAATCTTCTTGTTGAGGGATTAAGCCAGTATGCCCTGTCTTTCCATGATCCCCCTTTATATACCCGTGCATTATCATTGATAAGAGTCACGTAATCATTACTCCCGGCAGTGTTATCCTGTGCATACATCCTGAGTGATCCTTTCTTACCATCCTCTACGGTAAAATCTGTTCCTCCACCTCCGGGTATGGCAGACTGAAGGTCACCATCTCTATAGTTTCTGTAATCGCCTTTCTGATAATTATATCTGTTTGCCACATCCAGATCCTTAACTGTATCAATAATCAAACGTCCGAGCCTGTCTTTTGCCACTACCGACCCGTTTGCATCGCGTCGCAGATCGGTGTAAACATTACCTCTGAACGGATTAAAGCCATCAACATCTTCTGAGGTGAGAGGACGGTATACATCCTGAACCCATTCATTGACGTTTCCTGCCATGCAATAAAGTCCATAATCGTTTGGCCAGTATGATTTAACATCAACAGTTATACTTCCATTATCGTTCAGAGCTACCGGCTACTCCCATAAGGTCACCTCTTCCGCGAACAAAGTTAGCCATCATCTCGCCTCTCTCCTTCTTTTGTGAGTTTCTTACATTATGGCCGTCCCAGGGATATATTCTTCTCTCATATATTCTCTCCTCAAAGGTGTTACCTCTGAGAGCATAAGCTGCAAATTCCCATTCCGCTTCTGTAGGCAGTCTGTAGCTTGGGAGCAGTACTCCATCTTCAAAATTTGTTCTCCGCTCTGTCTGGTCCGGATTAAGACTTGGCCTTAACTGATTTACAACTCCTTCGTACTGACCAGCGAGGTATGCTTCTGTATTAAAATTTTTCTCATTAGTCTGGTTTGGATCGGGATTCAGCTCACCTTCGTCTATCAGCAGTTGTTCATTTACTCTGTCTGTTCTCCAGAGGCAGAAATCATTTGCTTTTACCCAGCTGACTCCGACAACAGGATAATTATTATAAGAGGGGTGCCTGAAATAATACTGAACATAGGGATCATTGAAACCCATCGGACTTCTCCAGACCAGCGTATCAGGCAAAGCTCTTCTATAAACTTCAGGATAATCTTTATATACTCTGCGAAGCCAGAAAAGATATTCCCTGTAATCGATATTCTTGACCTCTGTTTCATCCATATAAAAGGATGATACTGTAACCGCTCTTGGTTTGTTATTCCAATCGAACATAACATCCTGTTGTACCTGGCCCATTGTAAAACGTCCTCCTTCTATCAATACCAGTCCGGGACCCGTTTTCTGGTCAGCTCCAAGGGCAACCTCAAATCCGCCATTATCAGGATTATTATATTCCCAGCCTGTTGAAGTGGAAACATTATCTTTCCCCTTTTTCTTAAATATGCAGGATGTAAAAAGCAAGACAGTGATTAAAACAACTGGTAAGGCTCTGAATTTGTACATAACTCCTTTAGTTTTATGGCACTTATGAATACCCAAATATAACAAATTTTACTAAAACAACTTTTTTACTCACCAAATATAACTACAATTTAGGAAAATTTATTGTTTTAATTAGATTTCTTTTTTCAACATTATTCAGACTAAATATCAGTCCAGTCTGATGAAGAAGCGATAAAGGCAATAATTTATTTTCCGAAACAATATTGAAACGATAATTATAGAATATACTGATTCTTCCTGCATCTAAAGCAAAACCTGTTTGAAAATTTATGTTTTTCTCATTATCGCCCAAAAGCACAGCATTCACTGACAGGGATTTACTCTGAATTGCCGCACCGGCACCACCTGTCAGGAATCCATTTTGTAAGCTGAAATACGTCAGGGGTAATATTCTCAGATTCTGTGTTTTGTTAAGGATAAAATCCCCTGAAAGATGAATCAGCAGTTTTCTCTTTAGTCTTTCATTTGACAATCCGGTCGCTGACAGGTCAGGCTCGGCCAGGTGATTGAGTGAAAATCCTGCAGTAAATTTTCCGGATATAAAAAGAAATCCTGCGCCGATATCAAATACTGTTCTTCCTGTTGATGACAGCACTTCAGAAGAAGGAATTGACACTCCTCCAAGCGGATCAATCTGGTCGGGCAAAATTGCATCGTTGAAGTTAAAACCTCTGTGATAAATTGAAGCAGAAAGGCCTGCATTGATGAAAAGATCTTTTCCTGCCTGTAAAAAATATGCATATGATAACCCTCCCCTGAAATCATTTATGATCCCACCCAGATAATCATCAGCAAGATATAATCCAGCACCACCATGTAGCACCGGGTAATATGAATCGTAGGATAAATATACAGAATGAAAGTTATAATTATTGCCTGGATATAAGTTTAGATACGACAACCTGAGAACGTCATCACCACTGCTGCCAGCCAGCGAAGGATTATTCATCATCATAGTCTGAAAACCAGGTCCGGTTTCTGTCTCCTGTCCAAAACAGAATGCCGGAAATAAGATAATGAATAAAAGAATCCACTTAAGTTGTCTCAACATATTAAAAATACTGCAATATCAACGTAATGATATCGTTATTATTATAAAAAGTTTATACTTACAAAAAAACACAATTTGTTAACAAACAAAAAGCACATTTCTATCTTTGTCACTTCAGATGAAAAGCTTTTTTCAAATATCATTGATTTTGTTTCTGCTGCCTGCCAGCCTCTGTGCACAGAATTCCAAAGATAGTTATTCTTCTGCTTCTCAACTATCTAAAGGGATATGGTTCAGGATAGCTGTCACCTCAGACGGGATCTACAGAGTTGATTTCTCAAGACTTAAACAGCTCGGTCTGGAGAACCCCTCCAATCCCAGGATTTTTGGGAACAATTTCGGTCAGCTGTCATATTTTAATGATGCACCTAAACCTGATGATCTGAAAGAGCTGGCCATTCTTACATTTACAGGGAGCGACGGAATTTTCAATGATGGAGATTATCTGTTATTCTTCGCAAAAGGTACCGGAAGGTGGATTTATAACCAGGCAACTAAAATGTACGATTACAATCATCATAATTATTCCGACACCGCATTTTATTTCATCACCTCAGGTGCTGTGCCGGGTAAAAAAATGTTGACAGCTAAAGAACCCTCCGAACCTGCAACATTCTCCTCAAACGAATCAGATGCTTTGTATATCCACGAACAGGATGATGAGAACCTTATCAAATCAGGCAGAGAGTGGTTTCAGGAGATTTCGGCAGTTCACATAAATCCCGGTTTTACAGAAATAGTAAATAGCGAGAATATAAAGGTTAGAATCAGAGTTGCCGCAAGAGCATCAGTTCCAACTCTTTTCAGGTTATACGAAGGATCCACACTCAAAAAAAGCATCCAGGTAGATGCTGTCAACCTGTTTGATTATACCGGCACCTATGCACAGATTACAGATTCAACAGGTTCATTACAACCTGCCTCATCATCACCTGTTTATGATATCAGATTTTTCAATAATGGTGAAACAGGAGCACAGGGATGGCTTGATTACATACAACTTCAGGGAAGAAGATCTAATTCATATTCCGGTTCAGTGGTACAATATAGTGACTCACGCTCTGTCGCACCTGGTTGTATTTCAGGTTTCTCAATAAGGAGCCTCTCCAATGACGCTATGGTATGGGATATTACCGATCCGTTCAATACTAAACAGATTCAGTACACAAGAACAGGAGACAACATCGGATTTAAAAGTTATACTGATTCACTCAGGACATTTATTGCTTTTACAGCATTAAACGCAATCGTACCAGTAATAAAGCAGGAAGCGATTCCTAATCAGGATCTTCATTCATCTGCGCCGGCAGATATGATTATTATTACACATCCGTTATTCAGATCGTATGCTCAGGAACTTGCAGATATTCACCTTAAAAGCAGTGGTCTCGTTTCACAGATTGTCACCCCTTCACAGATTTACAATGAGTTTTCGGGGGGGATACCCGATATTGTGGCAATCAGAAATTTTGTAAGAATGAAGTATCAGAAACAGAAAGGGAGCAGCAGTCCTCTTAAATACCTTCTTCTCTTTGGGGATGGCTCATACGAAAATAAAACTCCACCACCGGACAATCCCAACTTCATTCCAACTTATCAGTCACAGAACTCGAACGTGTTCATTTCTTCATTTACATCTGATGATTTCTATGGGCTCCTTGACGATGGTGAAGGAGAAGCAGAGGGTACAGAAGATATCGGTATTGGTCGTCTGCCGGTATCAGATACAAGTCAGGCAGGTACTGTTCTCACAAAGATTAAAAGATACCTCAATCCAGCCAATATGGGTGATTGGAAAAATGTAATCTGTCTTACTGCTGACGACGAAGATGGCAATACCCACATGTCTGATGCCGAGGGTCTTGCTGCTGTACTTAAGGATAGTGTTCCCTGTTATAATATTGATAAAATCTATCTGGATGCGTTCAAACAAACTACATCCGTGAACGGTAAATCTTATCCTGAAGTGAATAAAGCTATCAACGATCGCATAAATTCGGGATGCCTGATTTTCAATTATACAGGTCATGGAAACGAGAACAGTCTTGCTGCTGAAAGAGTGGTGAAAACAGAAGATATTAACTCGTGGAAAAATGGGGGGAAACTTCCACTGTTTATAACAGCTACCTGTGAATTCAGTCGCTTCGATGATATTGATATAAACCTGGCAACAAGGCAAATGACCCCGAAGATTTCTGCTGGTGAAATGGTACTTTTAAACAAAGAAGGCGGAGGTATTGCATTAATGTCTACAACCAGACTCGTATATTCGGCTCCGAATTACTATCTGAATAAAAACATATTCAACTGTGCTTTTAACCGTGACGCAGCGGGTAACTCCTTATGTCTGGGCGATATTATAAGAATCGCTAAAAATAATTCGGGGAACGGTCCGAATAAGAGGAATTTTACTCTTCTGGGCGATCCGGCATTAAAACTTGCATATCCTTACTTTGGAAAGGTAACAACAGACTCTGTGAATAAAGTTCCCGTTACTGAAAAAATCGACAGCCTGAAAGCTCTCGCTGTTATAACAGTGTCGGGACATATAGAAGACGCTGTGGGAAGACAAATGAACTCTTTTAACGGGGTTGTATCACTAATCGTATATGATAAAGAAGCTAAAATAAGGACCCTCGCAAATGATGGTGGCCCGAGCATGACTTTCGGTCTCAGGAACAGTATTCTTTTCAGCGGTAAGACGATGGCGAAAAACGGAAAATTCAATTTTACTTTCATGGTTCCGCGTGACATTGATTATTCATTCGGTTACGGAAAAATCAGTTACTATGCCAATGATGAAAATCAGGATATGAATGGGAACTTCAACAATATAGTTGTAGGTGGTTTCTTTAGAACACTTCTTACTGACAATGAGGGACCTGAAATTGAATTATTTATGAACGATACGCTTTTCCGGAATGGAGGAATTACTGACAACAATCCCATACTACTGGCAATATTAAAAGACAAGGATGGCATTAACACAACCGGATCAGGTATCGGTCATGATCTTACCGGATTCCTTGATAATGAACCTAATAACTCATTTGTTCTTAATAGTTATTATGAAAATGATTTCAATAATTATATGAAAGGAAGAATTATCTACAATTTAACAGGATTAACTGCCGGTAACCATTCACTTACAGTTAAAGCCTGGGACAATTTCAACAACTCATCAGCAAAATCCATTTCCTTCCAGGTTTTATCAGGAGGAAAATTCACTCTTAAAAATCTTTTCAACTTTCCGAATCCTTTCTACAATGAGACAAGTATCACATTTGAGCATAACAGACCGGATAATGAGTTGAGTGTTCTGATAAATATCTTTAATATTGACGGAAGAATAATTAAAATTATTAAAACAAACGTTCTGTCATCGGGATACAATCTTCCTCCGTTGTTATGGGATGGAAAAGATGACGGAGGTAAAAAAGTCGGACGAGGTATGTATCTTTATGTTGTTATTGTAACCGACAGAAATGGAGAGACTGCCAGGAGTTCGGGGCGTATGATCATTTTGTGAGAATTGCACAATATTAAGGATAAAAAATAGTTCTATATTTGTAAAAATCGTAGATTGATAAAAATCCTTATGAATAAAAAGATAATTGCAGTAGTCCTGTTCCTGATTGTCTTATCGGGGAGAACAATTCTTTTGTCCCAACAAAGTACAGGGGGGCTGAATGCCATACAAACTGTTGTCCCATTCCTGACTATTGCCCCCGATTCAAGAGCCGGAGCAATGGGTGATGCAGGTGTTGCAACATCCCCTGACGTATACAGTCAGCACTGGAATCCTGCAAAATTTGCTTTTATAGATGGTAACGGCGGTATAGGTGTCTCTTATTCTCCATGGCTCAGAAACCTTGTTCCTGATATAAATATCGCCTACCTGGCAGGTTATAAAAGACTTGATACAAAACAGGTACTATCTGCCAGTCTGTTGTATTCTTCTCTTGGACTTGTAGAATTGGCCGATGAATTCGGAAATCCACTGAGTCCGATTAATCCAAATGAATTTGCCGTTGATCTGGGGTATTCCAGGCTCTTTACTGAAAACTTGTCAGGAGGAATCGCTTTCAGATTTATATATTCAAACCTAACCAGTGGATTCCCTTCCGGTGGAGAAGTAACAAAAGCAGGAATATCATTTGCAGCCGATATTTCTGGCTATTACCAGAAGAAGATAAATATCTTCAGCAAAGATGCCCAGCTTGGATTTGGACTGAATTTCTCAAATATCGGATCAAAAATGAGTTATTCATCCACACAGACTGCTGATTTTATTCCGATGAATATGCGTCTGGGTACATCAGCTACGATTAACCTTGACCATTACAATAAAATTACGGCAACAATTGACCTTAACAAACTTCTTGTTCCGACACCTCCGATATATAGCACTACTAATCCCGACAGTATTATAAAGGGAAAAGATCCGAATGTTTCTGTTCCGGTGGCAATATTTCAGTCATTCTTTGATGCACCCGGGGGATTTAAGGAAGAACTTCAGGAAATAACTTATTCATTTGGTGTTGAATATTGGTATAATAACCAATTCGCAATCAGGGGTGGTTATTTTTATGAAAATCCGATCAAGGGTAACCGTAAGTACTTCACAGCAGGAGCGGGCTTCCGTTTGAAAGCGTTTACATTCGACTTCTCCTATCTGATGCCACTTACACAAAATCATCCTCTTGCCCGTACTCTAAGGTTTTCCATCGCCTTCGATTTCAATGCGTTAAGAAATGCAAGCAGATCAAAAGGATGAGTATAAAGATTGGGCAGGGAATAGACTTTCACCAGCTTGAAACCGGATTGGATTTATGGCTGGGAGGCGTAAAAATTCCTTCTGAAAAAGGTTGTGTGGCTCATTCTGATGGTGACGTGCTTCTTCATGCTATATGTGATGCCCTGCTGGGAGCAGCAGGATTAAGGGATATCGGATATTATTTTCCTGACTCGGATAGCCAATATAAAAACATCGACAGCAAAATTCTGCTAAAGAAGACTTTTGATCTCATCAGTCAAAAAGGATACTCCATAAACAATATCGACAGTACTATCTGCCTTGAAAAACCTAAGATATCTTCTTTTATTCAGGATATGAAAAACTCTATATCTGCAATAGTGGAAACGGAGCCCGATAATGTTTCTGTCAAAGCCACTACTGCAGAAAAACTGGGATTCATTGGAAGAGAAGAAGGAGTTATGGCAATTGCCGTTGTACTTCTTTCGAAATAAATATCTTCTGGTCGTTTCTTTTAATGACTCAAAGCCTCGTCAATTAGTTTATCATCTGCTATATATGGCACCGTCACTTTAAGACCCGGGGTCCTTTCCATCTCTCTTTTCAGCGTAAACATTGCTTCCTCGTTCCTGGCCCAGCTACGGCGGGCAATCCCGTTGTTGACATCCCAGTGAAGCATCATTCGGAGTTTGCTCCTGGTTTGCGGTGTACCATCGAGTATCATGCCAAAACCACCGTTGATAACTTCGCCCCACCCTACCCCGCCTCCGTTATGTAACGATACCCATGTGGCACCCCGGAAGGAATCTCCGATTACATTGTGAACAGCCATATCTGCAGTGAATTTTGAACCATCGTAGATATCTGAAGTCTCTCTGTAAGGTGAATCAGTCCCGGACACATCGTGATGATCTCGCCCTATAATGACTGGCGCTGAAATTTTACCCTTTGAAATTGCATTGTTTAATGCTCCGGCAATTGCAATTCTTCCTTCAGCATCAGCATATAAAATTCGTGCCTGGGAACCCACTACCAGATTGTTTTTTCCAGCTTCTCTGATCCAGTGAATATTATCATTCAACTGGCGTTTTATCTTAACAGGCGATTTTACAATCAGTTTTTCAAGTGTTTCAACAGCAATTTTATCAGTTGCTTCCAGATCTGCAGGGTCATTAGAACAACAAACCCATCTGAAAGGGCCAAATCCGTAATCAAAACACATTGGCCCCATAATATCCTGAACATAAGATGGATATCTGAAATCACCATTTGCTTTTAGAACATCTCCTCCGGCGCGAGAAGCCTCAAGCAGAAATGCATTGCCATAGTCAAAGAAATATGTACCTCTTGAAGTATGTTTGTTTATTGCCTCTACCTGCCTCCTTAATGATTTACGAACAGCTTCTTTGAATTTATCGGGATACTCCGACATCATCCTGTTTGATTCTTCAAATGTCAGACCTGCGGGATAATAACCACCTGACCATGGGTTATGAAGTGATGTTTGATCACTCCCTAGATCGATGTAAATGTTCGCTTCCGCAAATTTTTCCCATACATCAACTATATTGCCCTCATATGCCAATGATATCAACTCTTTAGCAGAAGTTGCCTGTCTGACTCTTCTGACAAGGCTATTAATATCAGAGAAAACCTCATCGACCCAACCCTGTGAATGACGTGTTTTGATGGCTTTGGGGTTTACTTCAGCGATTACTGAAATTATTCCGGCAATACCAGCTGCTTTTGGCTGGGCTCCAGACATTCCGCCAAGACCGGATGATACAAAAAGTTTGCCTTTTATGTCCTCTCCTGTTTTACTGATCATCCTGACTGCGTTGAGAATCGTAATAGTGGTCCCATGAACAATGCCCTGGGGTCCGATATACATGTAGGATCCTGCAGTCATCTGACCATATTGAGACACACCAAGTGCATTGAACTTTTCCAGATGATCCTGGGAAGAATAATTGGGTATCACCATTCCATTGGTTACAACTAACCGAGGAGCCTTTTTTGGTGAAGGGAAAAGACCAAGAGGATGACCTGAATAAATTACAAGTGTCTGCTCATCAGTCATCTCAGAAAGATATTTCATCGTAATGCGGTACTGTGCCCAGTTCTGGAAGACTGCTCCGTTGCCTCCATAGGTTATTAACTCATGCGGATGCTGGGCCACATTAAGATCGAGATTGTTCGAAATCATCAGCATAATTGCACCTGCACTGATAGTTCTGTATGGAAAATCATCTATATGACGTGCCTTTATTTCATAATCAGGCCTGAAACGATGCATATATATTCGTCCGAAACTTGCAAGCTCCTTTGCAAATTCATTTGCAAGGACAGAATGAAATTTCCCGGGAAAATATCGCAGAGCATTCTTTATTGCCAGGCGTTTTTCAGCATTATTCAGTATCTCTTTTCTCTTTGGCGCATGATTAAGATTCTGATCATAGGGTTTAGGAGCAGGAAGTTCAGATGGGATTCCTTCTCCAACCTGCTTTTTGAATTCAGAGGTTGTCATAATGTGAAGCGGTGAATTATGATGTAAAGGTAATTTTTTTCAGGAGAGTAGGGTCATGCCATGGCATGACCCTACATTTAGGTAAAGGGTATGTAGGGCCACGCCATGGCGTGGCCCTACAAGATGATTTAGCGGGTTATGGCATAACTAAAAAAACCGACCCATAATGAGTCGGCTTTCTATTAGTTTAGGGACAACTAAAGATGACCTTCCTTTATAATTTCATCGTCAACGAGAATACGACCACAGTATTCACAAACGATAATTTTCTTTCTCGATTTGATATCAAGTTGTCTTTGTGGAGGAATTTGATTAAAGCAGCCGCCACAGGCATCCCTCTGTACCGGAACCACTGCAAGACCGTTCCTTGCATTGGAACGGATCCGCTTGTAAGCAGTAAGTAACCTGTCTTCAATAATTGCCTCAACCTTTTCAGATTTTTTATACAGACCCTCTTCCTCTTTCTGGGTATCCGAAATAATCTCATCAAGTTCTGCTTTTTTGTTCTCAAGATCACTTTTACGATCAGCAAGAGTAGTCTCTGAATCAACAATAACCAATTTTTTCTCCTCAATAAGGAAATTGAACTCTTTAATTTTTTTGTTGTACAATTCAATTTCCAGATTCTGATATTCGATCTCCTTGGATAAAGAGTCAAATTCCCTGTTATTTCTTACATTTTTTTGTTGCTCCTCATACTTTTTTATAAGGGCTTCGGCATCGGTAATCTCATTATTCTTCTTCAATACTGATTTTTCAAGGTTAGCTACCTCATCTTTCAGATTACCTAATCTTGTCTCCAGACCTGCAATTTCATCTTCAAGATCCTGAACCTCCAGAGGTAGTTCACCTCTGAGAGTTTTAATCTTATCTATTTCTGAATCAACTAATTGTAAACCATATAATGCTCTTAATCTCTCTTCTACAGAAATTTCAGATTCATGTGATTTTGATTTTTCCATTTCTAGTAATAATTTATCGGATTCGTATTTGTTTCTGAAAACCGGACTGCAAATTTAGGGAATTTTTTAATAATTAGATCTTTTAAAATTTCTCTTGAAAATTTTTCACTTTCAAAATGTCCGGTATCTACCATAAATATCTTATTTTCTGTTTTATAAAAATCATGGTATTTAATGTCGGCGGTCAAAAATGCATCCGCACCCGAGCTGATTGCAAGATTAAGGAGAGCTGCTCCTGAACCGCCGCAAAGGGCTACCTTTCTGATCGGTTTACCTGTAGGTTTTGAATATCTTACTCCTTTAGCATCAAAAACGGATGAGACAATATTCAGAAAATCATCTTCCGTTAACTGACGGGGCAAATTCCCGACACAACCTAAGCCGATATCAACATTCTTATTTTCAAGAACATATAGATCATAAGCAACCTCTTCATATGGATGGACTTCAACAAGAGTATTTATAATCTTATCTTTCAAATGAGAAAACAGCACCGTCTCAAACCGCATCTCTTTTTCAAAGTGCATCTTACCTTTTTCCCCAAGAAATGGTTTTGAATTATCATTCCCTCTATAGCTCCCGGTACCGGAAGTAGCGAATCCACACCGGTCATAATTACCTATCACTCCTGCACCGGCTTCAAAAAGTGCATTACTCACTTTCTCGAAATGAGATTCCGGAATATAGGTAACCAGTTTCAATAATCTGTTTTCTGATGGAGATAATACTTTAATCTTCTTCAAACCAAGTTTTTCTGCCATCTTCCTGCTGACTCCATTACTATGAACGTCAAGGTTGGTATGTGCAGAATAAATAGCAATATCATATTTTATGGCCGTTGAGAGAATCCTTTCCGTAAATGACTTCCCGGTCATACTTTTTATTCCACTGAAAATCAGAGGATGATGCGAAATGAGCACATCACATTTGAGAGATATGGCCTCATCCATAACCTCTTCAGTAACATCAAGTGTGATCATTGCGGAGGTTACCTCTTTTTCGGAAGATCCAACCTGCAATCCTGAATTGTCATAGCTTTCCTGAAATGACAAAGGCACTTCTGAATCGAGGTAAGATGTAAGTTCTTTTAGTTTCATTATGCTTCTTTAAGGTTCACAAAGGACTTTTTATACAAACCCTTTTAAATACTATCCCGTATATCGAGAAGCATAGATTTGATATTCTGGAGAGACTCGTTGATCTCGTATTTATATTCCGTCTCAACCCACTTTTCCGATAGTCTCTTTTTCGCACCTGAGAGAGTCATTCCTTCTTTTTTCACAAGATGATGGATTATCTTCAAATTTTTAATATCTGCAGGAGTAAACAGTCTGTTCCCCTTTTTGTTTTTCATTGGTTTGAGAATATCAAACTCATTTTCCCAGAATCGTACTGTAGATACTGGAATTTCCAGCATTTCAGCTACCTCCCCTATTGAATAATAGAGTTTTTCGACTTTTTTTTCTTTATATGGCATAGCGACTATTTATAAGTGATTTCACCATTATCTGAAATATTTATTACAGAATCCGGAAAATCAATTGACATTAATTCCTGTATCTTACTAATAACCCGCCTGTTACTATCAATTTTTACTCCACCTGGCCAGGGTTGGAAGATGGGGATTATTCTTCCCGACAGAAACTTTCCGGTAGTATCGACGCTGATTTTTACAATCGGAGCAATTCCATTAGGTCCGGCCAGGTTAAACCTGCCATAAGTGCAGAAATTCCCAAGGCTGTAACTAATAAAACGGTCCTTGTAAACTTCGATTGCACGGGTGACATGTGGTCCGCTGCCAAACACAACATCGGCACCACAGTCTATCATAGTATGTGCAAAATAATATACATCACCCCTGTCTTCACCATAAAATATCTCATCATTTTTTGGAACATGTTGAAATTCAGCGCCTTCTGCCCCACCATGAAAGTATACGATAACAATATTGCATGTGTCAGCAAGCATTTTAACGATCTCTCCGGCTTTTAATACGTCATTTATATTGACTGAACCCTCATTTGGTGCAAAAGCACAAAAACCGTATATCAATGAATCTTTCTTAAATATCGACCAGGGATGTTCTGTAAGTCCGGCATACTTTATACCAACCGAATCAAGGATGATTTTAGTCCGGTTTCTTGCAGGAAGACCAAAATCACCGAAGTGGTTATTGGCAAGACTCAGAATATTAAAACCTGCGGCTGTGAGAGCCGAGATATATCTTTCCGGCATTCTGAAGAGATAACATAATGTTGTGTCTCTACATTTTTTTACAGCAGCTCCGTTATTAAGAAACGAACCTTCCAGGTTACCAAAAGTAATATCTGAATCAGCCAGGGTATCTGCAACACTTTCAAGCAATAAAAATGGATTATCATGAGGAGGCAGAAATTTAACAGAAGGAAACGAAGATCCCAGCATTATATCACCTACACCTGTAATGACGATTTTTCTTGGTGTTGAAATTTTCATGGTATCCTGTAAAGCCAGGAGACCGGAGATACACTCTTTATCAGGATATGTTACTGCAAAACAGTTAAATAAGAAAAAAGAAAATATTAATAAACTAACCGATCTCTTCATATTAAATTATAACAAAGCCTAATCAAATGACTGACCGGTTTTAGAAGCAATCTCGACTATTTTGTTATACATTTCAGGAGTTAAGTCCTCAAAGTAATAATTTACCGGATCAACATTTACGCCATTCAGTTTGACCTCATAATGAAGATGGTTGGCAACCGATGTTCCGGTACTGCCTACAAATCCTATAATATCGCCTCTCTGAACCTTCTGACCAACCCTGACATTAAAGTCGCTCAGATGTGCATAAATAGTTTTATATCCGAACCCGTGATCGATAATAATATGTTTGCCCAGCCCCCTTTGCGACTCCAGTCTGGCGATAACAGTACCGTTACCTGATGCATAGACATCAGTTCCAAAAGGAGCTGTGAAATCCATCCCGTAATGAAACTTGCTGATCTTATAGATCGGATGTATACGCCAACCGTAACCTGAAGCTGTTCTTGTAAGATCCTTATTGGAAATAGGAATAATCGCCGGAACTGATTTCAGCATCTCTTCCTTATTCTTTGCCAGCATGATCAGGTCGTCGAATGATTTTGACTGGACATACACCTTCTTTCTGATCCTATCGAGTCTGTTTGCTGTTTCTATGACAAGCTTGGAGTTATTATACCCCTCCAGTGCTTCATATCTGTTTACTCCCCCTATTCCACCATCACGCAACGTAGCCGGGATGGGTTCAGCTTCAAAGATTGTTCTGTAAAGATTATCATCAGTTTTCTGAAGATCATCAAGTACATTTTCAACATTTGCCATTTCCCTGCGGATCATGCTATACTGAATAGTCATCTGCTCTACTTCCCTCTTCAGGGCCTTTTCCTTTGGAGAATCGAAGAAGGATGCGAAAATTGCCCAGTAAATCAGAGCAACAATGATAGATCCTGTAAAATAAGCCAGAAACCTGAAGAACAATGCTCTTATACCGAGTCTTATTTTATCAAAACTCAGAGAATCAGGATTAAATTTATATTTTGTTGGTGGCATAACGTGACAAAGATAATCAATTCTAAAAAACAAGAAGTTCTCTTTACAATCAGAATCTCAGAAGCAGGGAATTGAACAGGGAAAGAATTATCTCAATTTCGATTTTGACTCAAATGCCTGGATCATATCATTATATTCATCAGCATTGACATCATTATTAAAGAAATTAATAGGGTTTTTATGAGCGCCAAATTGTTCGATCTGATAATGTAAATGAGGACCAGAAGATAATCCGCTACTTCCGCTTATGCCAATAAGATCGCCTCTTTTAACATTCTGGCCACTAACAACTTTAATATTACTAAGATGTCCGTAGACAGTCTGAAAACCGTATCCATGGTCTATCACAATGCAATTTCCGAAACCGCCCGAGTTCCAACCTGATTCAACAACTGACCCATCTCCTGTGGCGTATACCTCTGTTCCATAGGGAACTTCAAAATCCTGACCGTTATGCGGACGACTTGTTCCCAACACCGGGTGAACAGTCCGCCACTTGAGTCCGTCACCAAGTCTGAATTTCACACTTACAGGACTTATCCCCGGGAAATGATCGATCTCTCTTTTCCATTCAACACTTCTCTCGGAAATTGTCTTGAATGATTCTATCTGGACCGTAGCCATGCTTTTTATCTCATCAATTTTCGATTTGTACGAAATAAGAAGATCTGAGTTCATATAACCGGCAAGATCGCTGTACCTGTCAACGCCACCGAAACCTGCTTTTCTATACGACTCAGGTACACTATCCATGTCGAGAACAGGCCGGTATCGTTTGTCATCGGAAAGCCTTAAACTGCTTAAAGATTCAAGCGAATTATCGAGTGCTCTTCCAATCAGGGTATATTGCAGTTTCAGGGTTTCAACCTGCTGACTAAGTAACCTTTCTTTGGGAGAACCAAATAAGTTTTCAAATATTGTTCCGTAGATTGTTGCCACGATAAGCGATCCGGCAAACCATAAAAAAATATGCAACAGCTTTTTCTTCCAGGGCAACTTTACCTGCTTATATTGCAGATCGGATAAATCGAGAACGTATTTCCGGTTTCGTAACAACAGACAGAGGTTTTTTAAAATTTTATTTTGCAATCTGACAAATCTAAACCAAATAAACTAATTTTACAAACTAAATTTGGAGAATGAATATTTAACACATTCACTGACATTTAACGAAGAAAAGAAAGAAAATGTTACACTTTTTCGAAATCATTATCGAAAATTAATTATTTATGGACGAAAAACCTACTTATATAGAGGCACAGGAGCTGAGGAAAAAGTTTTTTGATTTTTTCGAGTCGAAAGATCATTTAATTATTCCATCCGCAAGCATGATTGTTAAGAATGATACGACGCTAATGTTTACAAATGCAGGGATGAATCAGTTCAAGGACATTTTCCTTGGAAACCGGATGGCTGCAAACAAAAGGGTTGCTAACTCGCAGAAATGTTTAAGAGTATCCGGGAAACATAATGATCTCGAGGAAGTTGGTCATGACACGTATCATCATACGATGTTCGAAATGCTTGGGAACTGGTCGTTCGGTGACTATTTTAAAGAAGCTGCGATCAGGTGGGCATGGGAGTTTCTTACTGATATCCTTAAAATTGAGAAAGACAGGTTATATGTAACAATTTTTGAAGGCGATGATCATGAATCATTGGAACGCGACAATGAATCTTTCAATATTTGGGCATTATACCTTGATAAAAATCGAATTCTTGAAGGATCTAAAAAAGATAATTTCTGGGAGATGGGTGAAACAGGGCCATGTGGACCATGTTCTGAAATACACGTTGATATCAGGGATGACAAAGAAAGAAAGAAAATCCGCGGTGATGAATTAGTAAATAAAGGACATCCGCAGGTTATTGAGATATGGAACCTGGTTTTTATCCAATATAACCGCAGAGTTGACGGTTCATTATTATCCCTGCCAAACAAGCATGTTGATACTGGTATGGGATTTGAACGCCTTTGCATGGTTGTTCAAAACAAAAAGTCGAATTATGATACAGATATTTTCCAGGACATTATAAAGGAAATTTCTGCAATTACCGGTAAAGAGTATGGGGTTAATGAAAAATGGGATGTCGCTCTGCGTGTAGTTGCCGATCATCTGAGAGCTGTCTCTTTCTCAATTGCCGATGGCCAGATTCCTTCAAACAATAAAGCGGGTTATGTTATAAGAAGAATACTCCGCCGGGCAGTAAGATATGGTTATAATAACCTGGGAATTGAGGAACCCTTTATCTACAAACTCGTACCTGTGCTTGCTACAGTAATGGGCAACCAATATCCTGAACTTCAATCCGGTAAAGAGCAAATTGCTAAAATTATATTTGAAGAAGAAACTGCTTTTCTAAAGACTCTGGGAAAAGGGTTGAAAATGATAGAAAAGATGATAAAGGACCTCCTGAAGGAACATAAAAATATTTTGCCCGGGAAAGTGGCTTTTGAGATGTACGACACTTTCGGATTTCCGGTCGATCTTACACAACTTATTCTTAAAGAGAATGATATGGATCTCGACTTTAAAAGTTTTGACGATGAGATGAGGAATCAGAAGGATCGATCGCGGGAAGATGCATCGGTTGAAGCCGAGGATTGGACAGTTTTAAAAGAATTTGATGGCACTGAATTCACAGGTTATGATAAGATCTCGGATGAAGTTCTCATTACGAAATACAGGAGTGTAAAAGTCAAGGGGAAGGAGAATTTCCAGCTTGTTTTTAATAAAACACCATTTTATGCCGAGGCTGGAGGTCAGACCGGTGATACAGGTGTGATAGTTTCGGGAGATGAAAAAGTTGCCATCATTGATACAATTAAAGAGAATGATCTTATAGTTCATATAGCTAAAAAATTCACCACAGGATCCATCCATAATATTCAAAGCTACAGTTAATGCCGGGAATCGTCTGATGACAGCAAATAATCATACAGCGACACATCTGATTCATTTTGCGTTACGTTCCGTACTCGGAAAGCATGTAGAACAAAAAGGTTCACTAGTCACACCTGATCGCCTCCGTTTTGACTTTAGTCATTTCGGTAAAATGAGTAAAGAGGAATTATCAAAAGTTGAAGAGATGGTAAACCTGATGGTAAGAGAAAATCATATCCGGAAGATAACAAACGGAGTTTCAATGGAACAAGCTCAAACGATGGGTGCAATGGCTCTTTTCGGCGAAAAATACGGCGACAAAGTCAGAGTGGTTGAATTTGGAAAATCTATAGAGTTGTGCGGGGGAACACATGTTGAAGCTACAGGAAGTATAGGAATTGTAAAAATTGTTTCGGAAGGAGCTATAGCTTCCGGCATTAGAAGAATTGAAGCCGTAACTGCCTCAAAAGCTGAGGAATATATAAATGAAAAATTAAAGTCTGTGGATGAAATTGTTGTACTTCTGAAGAGTACAGGAAGTATTAAAGAAAGTGTTCAAAAACTTTTAACAGAAAATAATTTACTTAAGAAGAGTATAGAAAAATTCGAGATTCAGTCAGCAACCTCTCTGATGAAAGAGATGCTTGACAAATCAATAAAAATTAATACTATCAGATTTGTTTCCGGACAGATCGAAACAGATTCATTCGATGTTTTGAAGAAGATTGCATTCCAGATGCGCAGTTCCCTGGAAAGTACAGTTTTTGTTGTGGGATCAAAGGCCGGGGGAAAAGCCGGTATTCTGGTAATAGTCAGCGATGACCTGGTAAAAGGAAAAAATATTAATGCTGTAACTTTAATTAAAGAGATTGCAGGAGAAATACAGGGAGATGGAGGAGGACAACCTTTTCTGGCAATAGCCGGCGGTAAGAATCCCAACGGAATACAACCTGCAATTGAAAAAGCAGCAGAATTACTTAAAAAGTCCTAATCCTGAAACTAAATATTTCATCAATTCGAAATTTGTTAAAATTTTTGTCATTCTAATATCTTGTTTATCTGATATTTACAAACTATACACAAATTAGTTTGTATTCTCATTGGAATATGTTCGAAAATAATTACTAGACTTGTTCCTGATTAATTCTGATAACTATGGAAGTTAAGAAGGACCTTTGATATAATTCAGTTGAATCTGGAGAAATATCCGCGAAATGACATGTATGGCGGCAAAAGAGATAAGGAATGGATTATTTATTCTACAGAAGATGTAAAAAACTATGTAAACTGGGTTAGTTACGGACTTCTTTCCTTAGGGTACAAAAAGGGAGATAAAATTGCATCAATCAGTGGGAATAAGCCTGAATGGAATTTTGTTGACATGGGGCTTGCCCAGGCAGGTATGATTCATGTTCCGATTTATCCGACAATCGGGACCGATGAGTATGAATACATTCTTGAACACTCGGATGTAAAAGCCATTATTTTCGGTAATAAAACAATATATAATAAGGTAAGTCCGATCGCCAATAAAATTCACGGACTAAAAGATATCTTCTCTTTCGACGAAGTAGAAGGTGTAAAGTCATTTGATGAGATAATTGAGCTGCAGGCAAATCGAATGCTGATAAATTTCGTGATGAACTGGAAAAAATCAAAGAGAGCATTAAACCTGAAGATCTGGTAACAATTATTTATACATCAGGCACAACCGGAAATTCAAAAGGAGTTATGCTTTCTCACAATAATCTGGTAAAAAATGCAATTACAACATCAAAAGCTCACCATCTGGGTTATGGTCACAGGGCGATAAGTTTTCTTCCTCTATGCCACGTTTATGAAAGAATGGTAAATTATCATTTTCAATATAAAGGAATAAGTATCTATTATGTTGAAAATATGGGTACTGTGTCTGAAACAGTTAAAGAGATAAAACCACAAATTTTCAATACTGTTCCGCGATTGCTTGAGAAAATTTATGATAATATAATAGGCAAAGGACGTAACCTTCCATGGTTAAAGAAGCAAATCTTTTTCTGGGCGGTAAATCTTGGACTTAAATTCAGACTCAAGAGGTAATTCAAAGTTTTACAAGTTCACGTCTAAGGATTGCCCGAAAACTTATTTTCAGTAAATGGCAGGAAGCTCTCGGAGGATGAGTTGCAGGTTCTGGTCTCAGGCGGAGCTGCTCTTCAGTCAAGACTCGAAAAGATCTTCTGGGCAGCCGGATATACCAGTAATTCAGGGATACGGACTAACAGAGACTTCTCCTGTTATATCAGTCAATCCATTAAGGATAGATGAAATCGGATTTGGAACGTGCGGACCTGTAATTGAAGGATGTGGAAGTCAAAATCGCAGACGATGGTGAAATTTTATGCAGAGGGGTAAATGTGATGATGGGATATTATAAAGCACCTGATCTTACTGCAGAAATGATCGATCAGGATGGCTGGTTGCATACCGGTGACATTGGTGTAATTGAAGATGGTAAATTTCTGAGGATCACCGACAGGAAGAAAGAGATGTTTAAATTGCAGTGCTGGAAAATATATTGCTCCACAGGTGATCGAGAATAAACTAAAAGAATCATTCTTCATTGAACAGGCTATGGTAATTGGTGAGAATCAGAAATTTGCAAGTGCGATCCTTTCTCCTAACTTTCACTTTTCTTCATGACTGGTGTTCAATTCACAAAATCCAGTTCCGGGATAATTCATGAACTCATTGAAATGCCGGAAGTGATCGATAGATTTAACAAGGAAGTCAGGGAAGTAAATAAATCCCTTGGAGAATTTGAACAGATTAAAAGGTTCCGTCTTGTCACAGAGGAATGGACTCCCCAAACCGGAGAATTATCGCCGACCCTGAAACTGAAAAGAAATTATCTTTCTAAAGAATATAAGGATCTCATTTCTGAAATTTATTTCAGCGGCGAAAGAGATAATAATGTATTAGTCAGGATAAAAAAAGGAATAAACGGAGTTCTTAAAAATCTGCCTAAATTCTAACAAATCTCTTTTTATTTCCAATATTCACTTCTCTTGTATATCACACCAATATTTTTGTAATTTTGAGGCTTTCAAATGAAGTATGAGAAGATTTTTTTCCCTGAGCCTCTTTATAGTCATGTCAGGTTATATCCTGTTACTGTTTTCATGTACTCAAGGTTCATGTTTTGAGGAAACTGAATCGTACCTTAAAGCTTCGTTTTACAGCGGCGGTGAGACAAAAATACGTACTGCTCCTGATAGTTTGACTATTTATGGTCTGAACGATACTACTAAATTGTATAACAAAGCCACGAAGGTTGAACATGCTCTATTTCCACTGAACGCTTCAACACCTGAATGCACATTCATAATTAAAATAAACGGGATTACCGACACAATAAAATTCACCTATACCAGTTACCCACATCTTATATCCAAAGAATGTGGTTACACCTATTATCATCAGCTTGACACTGTTCGTATATTTTCCAAACATATTATTAAGGATATCTATATCCGGGAACCAAACTATTACAACTTTAAATGTGGAGAACATTCGCATATTCTTTTAGTCTGCTTTTTATCCTGAATTTCGGCCGGATCCAGTTGCAAGCCCAGGATACGATTCCTTTTCCTCTTAAAATTAAGGTTGGTATGGAAGTTTCAGGTCCTGCAATTTACTATTCCGATAAAAATATTTTGAATGCCGAAGGATATATTTCAGTCGATCTCAATGAAAAACGAGCTGTCACGTTCGCAGCAGGATATCTCAACTACAAATACTCCCAATATAATTACACTTATCTGAGTAATGGAGGCTTTATCCGTGCCGGTATTGATTTTAACCTTCTTAAACCTGATAAGTCACAGGGTAAATATTGGGCAGGTATCGGACTCCGGTATGGTTTAAGCCGGTTCAATTCTGAAGTGCCTTTACTCGAAAAGGAGAACTATTGGGGTTCAACAATTTCTTCCATTGGACGGAGGACCAACTGGGGACATTTTGTTGAAGTGTCACCGGGAGTGCGGGCAGAAATTTTCAGGAATTTCAGTATGGGCTGGTCGGTAAGTCTGAGAATGTTGATATATACGGGGACCGGAAAAGATTTAAGGCCAGTTTATTTCCCGGGTTTCGGCAATGGTACTAAAACCATAACTACAGGAATAAGTTACTATCTCGTCTGGAATATCCCATATAAAAAGATAAAAGCAATAATGAAGAAAGAGGTGCCTGAAGAATCAGACGATAAAAGTGATACCAATCCTGATAATACTAAAAGTAATGTGGGTACTCCCGTCAACCGCCAGCAATCAGGTAGTTTAAGACCCTAACCTGGGCTTCCTGATGGAGATCGGTCTGCTTTTCTGCTGAAAAGATATAACCCCGTAAAAGTCAGAAGCCCATTCAAAAGAAGTAATTCAAATCCGAACTTATAGCCGTTGAACAATCAGCACTGAATATTTACTCAGGAAAAAGCAGACCAGCGGAGAAAGAATTGCAATTACCGGGGTAATCTTATCGTTTACATTCCTTTTTGTGAACAACCCGAATGAGTATAATCCAAGTAGTGGGCCATAGGTATAACCTGCAATTGTAAAAAGCTTATCAATTACTGCCCTGTCATTCAAAGCACTGAACATTAAAACACTTATAAAGAATACCAGGGCAATGATCAAGTGAACCATATACCTGATTCTTGTTTTTGCTTTTTCAGTAATTCCTTCTCTTTGTTCCAGATCCAGAAAATCAATACTCACAGATGTTGTCAGAGAAGTTAAAGCACCATCCGCGCTCGGGAAAGCCGCTGAAATAAGACCAATGAGAAACACAACTCCCGAAACAGGACCAAGATATCTGATTGCTATAGTTGGAAAGATATCATCGCTCGTATCTATATTAATTCCTTTATTTTGCATGAAAATAAGAAGAAGGGCTCCTAGAAACAGGAATAAAAGATTTACCACAATGAGTATCCCGCTGAAAGTGAACATATTCTTCTGAGCTTCCCGAATGTTTCTGCAACTCAGGTTTTTTTGCATCATCTCCTGATCCAGTCCAGTCATTACTATCGTGATAAACATTCCGCTGAAGAATTGCTTGATAAAAAACCTGGGGTGATGCCAGTCGGTTATGAACATCTCTGAAACATGACTCTCTTTTACAATGGAAACAAGTTTTACAAGCGGCATATGTAGATTTTTTCCGATATAAATTACAGAAAGCACAACAGCCAGAAGCATAAAAGTTGTCTGAAGTGTATCAGTCCAGATTATTGTCCGTATCCCTCCTTTCAGCGTATAAAGGATAATAAGGGTAATAAAAACAAATACATTGATCCAGAAAGGAACATTCCACGCATCAAATACAAAAATCTGCAGAACATTAATTACTAGAAACATGCGCAATGAAGCACCAAGAGTTCTTGATAGAATGAAAAAGCCTGCACCGGTTTTGTACGACCAGAAGCCAAACCGTTGTTCCAGATAAGAGTAGATTGATGTCAGTTTTAACCTGTAATACATAGGGAGCAGAACAAGGGCAATTACGAAGTAACCGAACAGGTATCCCAGAACAACAATCATATAACTGAACTGGGTGTCTTTCACCCATCCCGGTACAGACATGAATGTTACTCCGGAAAGTGATGCTCCGATCATCCCATAAGCCACAACAAACCAGGGAGATATCTTATTCCCTAAGAAAAAAGACTGGTTGTCGGCCTTTCGTGCCGTATACCATGTAACAGCAAATAAGACCAGTGTATAGATCAGGAAAATCAAGAGGATCAGGAGGGGTGACATATAAAAACAAATTAGTTTACAAGAATAACAAAAAGAAAGGAAGACAAAAAATTCTCTGCCAGTTTAATAACACCGGAAAATTGAACTAATTTTGTTTAAAATATATTAACTATGAGTTTTACTGAATTTCCATCCAGGCTTCTGGAAAATGCAGTGAATGAATTCGCTTCTCTCCCCGGTGTAGGAAGAAAAACAGCTTTCCGGCTGGTGATGAATCTGTTAAGAAGAGATTCTGAAGATGTAAAAAAATTTGGTGAAAGTATCATCAGACTTCATGAAGAGATTCATTATTGCAAGATCTGCAACAATATTTCAGATACTGAGATATGCAATATCTGTAATGATGAAAAGAGGGAGAAATCTGTAATCTGTGTTGTGGAAAACATTCAGGATGTAATGGCAATTGAAAATACTCGTCAATTTAAAGGGTTATATCATGTTCTTGGAGGTATTATTTCACCAATTGACGGAATTGGTCCTTCCGATCTGAAAATCGACAATCTTGAAGAAAAAGTGAAGGCCGGGGGTATGAACGAAATAATTTTTGCTCTGAGTACAACAATGGAAGGTGATACAACAAACTACTATCTTTTTAAAAGACTTAATAAATATAATATTAGCCATGACAACACTTGCCAGAGGCGTTGCAATTGGCGATGAACTTGAATATACCGACGAAATCACACTAGGACGGGCTATTAATAACCGAAATCCATACCAGCAATGATAACCTCAATCAATCACTTTCTCTCGAATTCGGGGAAGGGCATGAAACGATCAGCAATAAGAGAGATCCTTAAGCATCTGCAGAAACCTGGTATGATTTCTTTTGCAGGAGGACTTCCAGCACCTGAAACTTTTCCAGTCAATGATCTGAAAGAGATTGTCAGTGAAATACTGGAGAAAGACGGACCTGAGAGTCTTCAGTACGGTACGACCGAAGGTGATCCTCTGCTAAGAAAGATGCTGGTTGAAAGGCACAACAGGCAGGGATTGAAGATAGGAATAGAAAATCTGATAATAACTACCGCTTCGCAACAGGCTCTTGATCTGATTGCCAAAGTATTTCTCGATCCCGGTGACTATGTTCTTTGCGGGCTTCCATCCTACCTTGGAGGAATTAATGCATTTATCTCTTTATGGTGCAAAACTGAAAGGAATATCTCTCGACGAAAATGGTATGAAACCTGAGGAACTGGAAAAAACTGTTAAAAATTCTTAAAGAGCAGGGGCAAAAAGATCAAGTTTATTTATGTTATACCTGATTTTCAGAATCCTTCCGGTATCACACTGTCTGATTCACGGAGACGAAGAATTATTGAAATTGCAGATAAATATGATCTGCTGATTGTGGAAGACAGCCCTTACAGGGAGGTGCGTTTCGAAGGAGAACCTCAAAAACTTATGAATGAACTTGATACTACCGGAAGGGTTATTTCCCTGTTCACATTTTCCAAAATATTTGCCCCCGGCTTCAGAGTTGGCTGGGTAGTTGGGAATCCTGAAATACTGGATAAGCTGGTAATGGCAAAACAAACCTCAGATCTCTGCACTTCTTCATTTGTTCAGAAGATCATTGCCCGCTATATGGAAAAAGATCTCCTGGAGAAAAACCTGAAGAAGACAATTGATCTTTATCGTGAAAGGTGCAGACATATGATAGGATGCTTTAAGAAGTATATGCCGGCGGGTGTAAGCTGGACAGAGCCTCAGGGTGGTTTGTTCCTGTTCGTTACTCTGCCGTCCCAGCTTGACGCAGATGATATATTTAAGAAAGCTATCGAAAAAAATGTTGCTTTTGTTGCCGGTTCTTCTTTTTTCTGTAATAATTCAGGACACAATACAATGCGGATAAATTTCTCCTTCTCCAACAAGGAAGAGATTGAAGAAGGAGTTCGCAGACTCTCACAGGTTATATGTGATGAATTAAAATCAGAATAACCCCTGTATGGAATTATCTGTAATTATTGTGAGTTTCAATGTTAGAGATTTATTGAGAAAATGTCTTTTCTCAGTAAAATCAGCCTCTGAATTCATTGATTGTGAAATATTTGTTATTGATAATAATTCAGAAGATGATTCTGTTGGTATGGTAATAAATGAGTATCCCGATGTCAAACTAATAATTAATAAAGTCAACTCCGGGTTTTCTGCTGCAAATAATCAGGCAATCAAAAAATCGCAAGGCAGGTTTGTCTTACTTCTTAATCCGGATACGGTTGTTGAAAAAGATACTTTCTCCAAGTGTATTGATTTCATGAATATACATGCCGATGCCGGAGCATTAGGAATAAGAATGATAGACGGTGAAGGCAGGTTTCTCCCGGAATCAAAAAGAGCGTTCCCAACTCCGGGAACTGCATTTTTTAAAACCTTCGGATTTTCATTCCTTTTTCCCAAATCGCCTGTTTTAAACAAATATTACCTGCCACTGACAGATATCCTTCAAACTTCATTAACTGAAGTGATTTCAGGTGCATATATGTTCATCAGACGTGATGCTCTCGAAAAATCTGGTCTGCTGGACGAAGATTTTTTTTTGTATGGTGAAGATATTGACTTGAGTTACAGGCTACTTCAAACAAAATATAACAATTATTATTTTCCTGAAGCAAGTATAGTTCATTTCAAAGGCAAAAGTACTTCAAGAGATAATTATACGGATGTTCTCCATTTCTACAATTCAATGAGGATTTATGTCAGCAAGCACAGCGTTGAAGGGAACTACCGGTCATTCCGGATTCTGATTTTAGCAGCAATCTACTTCAGAGAGCTCTTAGCTCTTTCCAACCGCTTTTTGAGAAATACATTCAAAATGGAATCAAAGCAGACAGAATTATTGTTTCAACATAAAACTGATATCTGAAACATTTAATCAATCAGGTTGTTTAGTAAGTAAGAAAAACATTTAAAAATGATCCCTTTCTCTTCCGATAACTATCGGGTCTTCCCCAGGGATGAAGGAGTAACACTTTCCCCTCCTGGGGGATATGAAAAAAGGGGTAATTGGATAGTTTAAAATTTAAATAACAGACTTATGTCCAGGATTAATATCTTGTTACCTGCAATGGGTGAAGGAGTAATCGAAGCAACTATTAACAAATGGCTTGTCGCAGAAGGGTCTGCGGTAAAGGAAGATGACCCGGTCGTTGAAGTGGCGACTGATAAAGTGGATTCTGAAATCCCTGCTCCCGCAGCAGGGACCATAGTATCAATTGCAGTAAAAGAGGGTTCAATTGCAAAAATCGGTGAATTATTGGCTGTCCTTGAGAACAATGTTGTACCTACTAAGGAAGAATTAAAGAAGGTTGACAAGGAGGTAGCAAGAATCCGTGAAACTATTGAATCTGTAAAGCAGGAAAAAGCTGACGTAGAAGTATTATCTCATGATATGAAAAGCAGGACGCCTTCTGGAAAATTTATTTCGCCGCTTGTAAGAAGCATTGCAGCCAGGGAAGGTATCAGTTATGCAGATCTCGATAAGACAACCGGGACAGGAATGGATGGAAGGATAACAAAAGATGATATTCTGAAAACCCTCGAAAGTCGAAAGAAAGCTGAAGAAACGATTAAGGTGGAAGAGGCAGCAGGTGCAAAAAAAGCTTCAAAAGTAAATGAGCCCTCTGATACCAGATCATTTGGCGATGAAATAATACCGATGGACAGGATCAGGAAAATCATAGCAGAACATATGGTTATGTCGAAAAGAACATCTCCGCACGTTACATCATTTATAGATGCAGATGTTACGCGCCTTATGAACTGGAGAAATGCCAACAAGGAAAAATTCCTGGCGAATGAAGGACAGAAACTTACTCTGACACCAATTTTTATTGACGCTGTGGCCAGAGCTCTCTATGAATTCCCGATGATTAATATATCAGTTGAGGGTGAAAATATAATAAAGAAGAAAAATATAAACATTGGTATGGCAACAGCTCTACCCAATGGTAATCTCATTGTACCGGTAATAAAAAACGCTAACGAGAAAAACCTCACAGGACTTGCAAAGAGTGTCAATGATCTGGCTGAACGAGCCAGAATGAATAAGTTAAAGCCCGACGAAATTACAGGAGGCACCTTTACAATTACAAACTTCGGGAGTTATGATAATCTGGCAGGGACCCCAATCATTAATCAGCCGCAGGCCGCTATACTGGGTACAGGGGTAGTAAGAAAAACTCCGGCAGTTATCGAAACACCTGACGGGGATATGATAGCTATCAGGCAGGTAATGATACTCTCATTAAGCTATGATCACAGGGTAATTGACGGTGCTCTGGCGGGAAAATTCCTGCATAAAGTGAAGGAGATACTTGAAAATTATTCTCCTGACACAGTTTAATCAGTTCTCCGTGCACAAAAACTGTGTTGCGAGTATAATCTAAAAAAAATTCGTTGTTGAAAAAAAAAGAAAGAATTGGTAAAAAGGGCTGTTATATGTAGCCCTTTTTTCTAATATTTATCCTATATTAGTAACTTTAAGTAGAATACCGACAAATTGACTTCCTGAATTCTGAATATAGAGATTGGGAGATAACTTTCACAAATGTTTTATGTGCCATCACTCCATTTTGATTTAATTTTATTATGATGAAAAGGTTAGTTCTCTTAACGTGGCTGCTGGCTGCATTTATCAATTCTGATTTATTTTCTCAATCCAGAGAAGAGATGAGAAACATCTTTTATGATGCTGAAAGCTGGATCCTTTTTGAAGCCTATCCTGATGCCCTGCCATTATACCTGCAGTTGTTAAGGAAATATCCCGATAATTCAAATTTCAGATACAGGGTCGGCCAGTGTTATATAAATATCCCGGGAGAGAAAGTTAAAGCTATAGGTTACCTGGAGGCTGCTGTCAAAAACATCGATCCGAAATATAGGGAAGGAAAATTCAATGAGACCGGTGCACCTTACGATGCACTCTATTATCTTGCCAATGCATACCGTATCAATAACCAGCCTGATAAAGCCATAAGGGCTTACCAGCTTTTCAGAAAGAACCTTAACCCTGAAGTTTATGATTCAACAGTTGTAAACCTTCAGATACAATCATGCATGAATGCCAAGGAACTGATGCGGATGCCTCTGTTTATAAAAGAGAAGAATCTTGGAAATATAATAAACAGCAGCAGCAACGACTTTAACCCCGTTGTAACGGATAAAGAGGATCTTATTGTATATTCAAGAACTCAGGCATTTTACGATGCGCTTCTTTATTCGATAAAAGTCAATGGTCAGTGGACAGATCCGGTTAATCTGAATGAGATATTAAAAGTTGACCGCGACCTGTTTCCTACTTCAATTTCTAAAGACGGAAAAGACCTGTACCTGTACAGTTCTGCTGATTATGATGGAATTATTTATACTGCCAGATTTGATAACGGGAAATGGTCGCCTCTGGTGAAGCTCAATGAGAATATAAATACTAAATACTGGGAATCACATGCTACCATCTCTCACGATAATAAAAAATTGTATTTCACCAGCAACAGGAAAGGAACATATGGCGGTCTCGACATCTATGTTTCAAAACGTGACAGTACTGGCGATTGGGGCCCGGCAATGAATCTGGGACCGGTTATAAATACAACATATAATGAGGAAACTCCTTTCCTGAGTGATGATGATAAGACCCTTTTCTTCAGCTCCAGGGGGCATTTTAACATGGGAGGCTACGATATATTTTATTCCAGGCTCCTTGATAACGGGGAATGGTCAGTTCCCCTGAATGTTGGGTATCCGCTAAACACTACTGACGATGATGTGTTCTTTGAACCGATTAATCAGGGTTACGAAGGATACACTGTAAAGGATATACCCGGGGGTTTTGGGAAGCAGGATATCTACCGGATCGAGATTTTTTCAAATGATCACCCACGAAAGTTCTTCGTAAGAGGGATGGTTAAAGTTGCTGATCTTATCAACAATTCTGATGACAGTGTGAAAGTGAGCGCAATGAATATCAAAGACCCGAACCAGACGATTATTGTTTATTCCAATCCTAAAACCGGAGAATATGAATTTCAGCTCCCGCAGGGTGATTATCAAATCACTTATGAAGGGCAGGGAGGAGAAAAAGTCATCAGGAAACTGGACTTGCCACTCTCTAATCCATCCGACAGTTTTGTACTTCCGGGTACAGTTCTGCCGAAAACTGACTTTGTTGCAGATCTGAATGTTAAAACCAATAAGACTATTTCTGTTACGAAAGGTGATTCAATCTCATTTCCTATGAAGGTTGAACCAAGGTCTGTACTTACAGTTGAACATTGGGTAGGTGATTCACTTGTATCTGTTGAAAAATTCACAATCCTCGATTCTACCTTTACTTATAAAATGTCACCCAATCAGGGAAATAACAGACTTGTTTTTAAACTTACTGACAGATTTAATAACTCCACCAAAACTGAAGTTTTTATCACCAGGGAGAAAACTATTACGCAGCAACCATTGCTTCATCCTGAGTACGATCGTGTTATATCAGACGGACAGATTGCCTCACTCGCAACAATGCTGAAGAGCAGGGCAAATGACGATTTGCTAAAAGTTATCACTGCTGCGATGACTGAAAATAAACAATTCGGGAAAGTAGATGATTATATTGTCTATCTCAAGGAAGAGGCCTCCCGAAAAAATATCAAGCCTGAGGAGGTTGATAAACTGATTCTTAAAGTGGCTGTAATGGATAATATACTTACTCAAGGTGCGGTTGATTATCTGGCGGCCCATACGGAAGGTGAACTCAGGAACATTCTCTCAGATCTTGATATTTACCAGTCGAACCTCAAAACCTGGGCTGATCTGCAAAATTATGTAAACTCAAAGACAGGTGGTAAGATAAGCCCGGAGGACCTGAACAGGATTGCGGCAGCTGTATTAGCCGGGACTGATCCATCCATTGTCTTAATCAGAAAGAAGATACTTGCCTTCAGCGAGAAGTCGGATGTCGGAGATATAATACGTCAATCTGTAGCCGCAGCCGACAAGAGAGATGTTACAACAAAAGATAAATGGCTCGAGGCATTTTATACTGAATCTTTAAGGCGAGGACTCTCCCAGAGACAGTTATCTGAGCTGCTTGCAAGCATTAGTTCATTATCTGATACAAAAGTAGAACAATACCTTCAAGATCTGATTGCAAAGTCTGAGGAGCCTTTCGCTACTTCACTTAAATCAATTGATCTGAAAAAAGAAGGTATAAATACACCGGAAGACCTGATAATGTATCTTTTTGCAAATAAAGAAAAATATCCGGAAGAAGCTGTCACTAAGAGTATTGCAAACCTGATATCTGCAAAAGATATCTCTGTGGATACGATTGTACCTCATTTACCGGCCATCAAAAAAAGTCCTCTGTGGATTTTATGGGTTCTAATTGGAAGCGGTCTTTTCATCTTTTTCCTGATTTTGTGGAAAAGAAAAAAGCATAATAAGGAATAAAAATCTAGGAGTATGACCGGCAATTGTCGGTCATACTTATAAAATAATATCTGATTAATAATTCTTTTGCTAATTTTTTATAAATTTGTTTGTCAAAATCTCTGCATATGAGCAAAAGAGTTGTGTTTCTTTTTTTCACAATAGTTTTAATCATTCCGGTATATTCACAGGAGAACAGGGAACTTCAGGATTCCTTTCTTGAAGCAGAATATTTTCTTATGAATGAAGCCTATTCCGATGCACTGACTAACTATCTGCAGCTCTATGAAAAGCTGCCTGATAATTGTAACCTGGCTTATTGTATTGGTGTATGCTATCTCAATATCTCCGGGAAAAAGAACCTCTCAATCGAGTATCTTGAAACCGCCACAAAAAACATGTCCGCCAAGCATAAAGAGGGTACTCTTACCCAGATAGCTGCTCCCTATGATGCATTATTTGAACTTGGAAGAGCATACCGCATCAACTACAGGTTTGACAAAGCAAAAGAGACTTTTACGAGATACCTCGAAACACTTCTTCCCGACGATCGTGAGAACATCGATTTTGTTAAAAACGAAATAAAGATATGCGATATGGCAAAAGATCTTATAGCCAAGCCAATAGCATTTACAGAGGAAAATGTCGGCGATATCTTTAATGATGAAAAATCAAATTCAAATCCACTTATCTCGGCAGACGGAAAATCTTTTGCCTATATGGTATCTCTTAAATTTTATGATGCTGTAATGTTTTCGAAACTTATTAACGGGAAATGGACTGCCCCGGTTAACATAACTCCTGAACTTCAGTCTGATGGAGATTTTTACATTTCATGCCTTTCCGCTGATGGTAAATTATTGTTCCTGTCTAAAGATGATCATACCAACAGCGACATTTATGTAA
This sequence comes from uncultured Bacteroidales bacterium, assembly GCA_963725785.1. GTDB lineage: Bacteria > Bacteroidota > Bacteroidia > Bacteroidales > VadinHA17 > LD21. Next base: position 33,528 of record CAVRZV010000008.1, read on the forward strand.
GCTCATATAATGGAACGAGTTGGAACAAGGCCACTAAACTTAATAAGAATATAAATACTAAATACTGGGAATCACATGGTTTTATATCTGAAGATGGCAATCAACTTGTGTTCGCTTCAGACAGACCCGGAGGATTTGGCGGTCTCGACTTGTATATCTCCCGGAAAGTAAACGGTGACTGGGGTCCCGCTGTAAATATTGGTCCGGAAATAAACACCGAGTTTAATGAGGACAGACCATTTCTGATCAACAACAGCAAAACTCTGTTTTTCAGCTCCCAGGGGCACGAAAATATCGGAGGGTACGATCTTTTCAGATCCGATCTGCAATCGAACGGTTTATGGAGTGAACCTAAAAATCTTGGATATCCGATTAACACACCCGATGATGAAATCTTCTTTATGCCTGTCGGCGATGGAAAATCCGGCTATTATTCTAAGTATAAAGAGACAGGCGGACTCGGGAAGGAAGATATTTATAAGATTACCTTCAAATAAAATTACCTTGCATTTGTCAAAGCAGTTAGAAAAATTAGTATATTTGTTCTAATGGTAAAATTCAGAGTAAAGATAATAAGTGTTTCGTTGCAACTATTAACTCTGGTTATCTTTCCGGTTGCCTCTTCAGCTCAGTCTTCCAGCGAAATGAAAAAAATATTTGATAAGGCGGAGTCGTACTTCCTTTTTGAAGAATATGACCTGGCAAATCAACTTTACCTTTTAATCGATTCTCCTGATAATCTTAATATCAAATTCAAAATAGGTAGCTGCTATCTGAATATCCCGGGTGAAAAAGAAAAATCAATTCCGTATCTGGAAGAATCCGTTAAAACGGTCAGTTATGATTCCAAGCCTGAATCCTTTAAGGAGACAAAAGCTCCCCTCGATGCCTATTTTTCTCTTGCGAGAGCCTATATGATTAATAATCAGCTTGATAAAGCTCTTAGTACTCTACAAACCTTCAGTAAGCTTGCCAGGGAAACAAAATCCAAAGGAGGTATGAAGAACCTGGAGTATATTGATCAACAGATTCAGGCTTGCAAGAATGCAATTCAATTTAAGGAAACCCCTGCAGCTTTTAGCAAAAAGAGTATGGGAAGTGACTTCAATCAGGGCTCAATAAATGAAAACCCTGCCGTTAGTTTTGACGGTAATACTATAGTCTACACTGAACGCAGAGGGAATGTAAATGCTATCTTCTTTTCTAAAAAGGAAAGAGGCAAATGGCAGCCACCTATAGAAATTACTGCAGAGATCAAAGCTGGTGAAGATTGCTCGTCTTGTTCTTTAAACAGCGATGGCACTGAACTTCTTCTATATAAAGTTGATAATTACGATGGTGCAATATATTCATCGAATTTTGTCAATGGTGCCTGGACCCCGATAAAAAAGTTAAACAAGAATATTAATACCAAGTTCTACGAATCGCATGCCTCTATTTCAAGTGATGGCAAAAAACTGTATTTTACAAGTAACCGGGATGGCGGACAGGGAAACCTCGATATTTATGTTTCTGAAAAAGACGCTAGTGGTGAGTGGGGTCCTGCAGTGAATCTGGGTGCTGCTATCAATACACCATTCAATGAGGATACTCCTTTTATAATTCAGAATGACTCCGTACTTTATTTTTCTTCTGAAGGACATAATTCGATGGGTGGATTTGATAATTTTAAAAGTCAAAAAATCGGTTCTGCATGGAAAACACCTGCGAACCTCGGATATCCTGTAAATTCCACAGACGATGATAAGTTCTTTCAACCGGTAAATAATGGTAAGAATGCTTATTATTCGATGACAACCGATTATAAGAAAAAAGAGATATTTTATCTGGGATTGGGAACTACAGATGTAAACCAGTTATTTGAAATCAAAGGCAAGTTTAGTCTTAAAGACACGACCGTTACCTTTGATGAGAATTATTCAATACATCTCACCAGCAAAACTTCGGGAGATACCCTCGATGTCGGTTTCCCAAACAAATATACCGGTCTTTACAATTTTGTTGTTGCCCCCGGAGAATTCAGGATATTTTATAAAGGTCTGGGATATATTACTCAGACAGTTGATACTACTATTTTGCTGGATAATCCCAATATAGTATTAAACATTGATGTATCGCTGGAGAGAGATACATCCGTAAAAATAGTTAAGACAGTGCCCCCACCAATGGTATATGATAAAATAAACCTGTCCCTGATCCCCACAATAGCTTCTGTGGATACAAGCATGCTAATCAGAAACATGAATGTCAGTGATGTCAGCGATCTTACTATAAATGATTCAGATGTACTCTACTATACCGTACAGGTTATGGCTCTTCATAACCCTGTTGACGTAACCTATTTTAAATATATCAATGATATGAAAGTAATGTATAACGATATAGATAAATTTTATCGTTATACCACGGGAAGATTTTCAACGAGAGATGAAGCTTATTCTTCGAGGCTGGAGTTGATAAGGAAAGGATATCCTGAAGAAATCTTTATCAAGAAAGTTTCAAAATAATGAAAATCGCCCTCAGAAAGACAGTCTTATTTTCTTTTCTGATCTTTCTCTCCCTACCACTCTTTTCTCAGGTACTATCCAAAAAGGGATTAATAAAAGCAGTACAGGAAGCTGATATTTTTTATTATTACGATCAGAATTACGAAAAGGCTGCCAAATGTTTTGAGTCACTACTCAATATTTATCCGGAAAATTCGAATTTTTCAGCTAAGCTGGGAATTTGCTACCTGAACCTCGATGGGAAAAAAACTGACGCCCTGAGACTGTTGGTTAAAGCCTCTCAGAATATAGTGAATAATGACAAAGAGTACGTTGAATACGGAGAAAAAGCACCGTTGGATACCTATCTGTACCTTGCTGTAGCTTATCATCAGAATGATAGTCTCGAGAAAGCTATTTCTCTCTATAAGGATGCAAAGAAAAGATTGATCGGCACAAAAATTTTCAGGGATGAGTATATCGACCATCAGGTAAGCAATTGCCAGTATGCCATTGAAATGATGAAGAAACCTCTGACCCTTATAACCGATCTGTTCACTCCATGGCTTGCTGACTATCCCGGAGCCTGCGATCCTGTTCTTTCAAAGAATGATTCTGTCTTTATTTTTACTCAAAAAGAAGATGGGAAAACACGTATATTATGCTCTTATAAAACAGGTGTATGGAAAAGACCTGTTGACATTACAAAACAACTAGGCGGACATGATCTGTTGTATACGAACTCTATCACAGGCGATGGATCATTATTGATAATTTATATGTATGACGGAAGTAATGGAAATCTATATTACAGTCAGAGAAAAGACTCTGCCTGGACTAAAATAAAAAGTTTCGGAAAACCTATTAATACTATCTACTGGCAATCACATGGCTTCATAACACCTGATGGAAATTCAATGTACTTTGCCAGTAACAGACCCGGCGGAGAAGGCGAACTTGATATATGGTATTCGGAGAAGAATACTAACGGCAGATGGGGCGAGCCTGTAAATTGCGGGAATGTTATTAATACTCCTTACAATGAAGATACGCCTTTTTTTGATCCGGAAACCCAGTCACTGCTTTTCAGTTCTGTAGGACACATGAGTATGGGCGGTTATGATCTTTTCAGATCTATTAAAAAAAATGGCCATTGGACAAATCCTATTGGTATGCCCTTTGAATTTAATAATACATCTGATAACGTTTTCTTCATTCTGAATAATAATAAACCCGGTTTTATTACCAGCCTCTATAACGAAAATACGAAATCACGAAATATCTATTCAATAGCAGCAGAAAACCCGGCCGATAAGATAATTTCTGCAAAGGGTACTATCGCACTTCAGGATGGCATGCAAGTTGAGCCTGATCTGGTAAGGATCCAACTTAATGACCTTAAAAAGGTGATCCCAACCAGAGTCATACCGCTTATCGATTCTGCATCATATAAATTCGAGATAAAACCAGGTGACTATCAGCTGTTTGTAAGTCATAAAGGGTATAAGACCGATACTATTAATCTGAGTATCCCATTGTACAATTCCAGTAACTATGTTTCTGTCAGTTCCTCACTTATACCTGATAAGGTTTTCGGTGGAGAGTTTCTGTCGATCGATAACATTTTGTTTGAGTTCAATAGTTCAGAACTCAATGACAAGGCTAAATCCAATCTGGATCTCCTGAAATCAATTCTTGTCAGCTATCCTGATTTGAAAGTTGAAGTTGCAGGCTATACCGATTCAAAGGGCAGCAAAGAGTATAACGACATTCTGGCTGACAAAAGAGCACAGAATGTTATCAATTATCTGGTAACTCCCGGAACTTCATCTTCAAGGTTTGTTAAGAAAGCCTACGGAAAGTCCGGCTTTGTTGCTATGAATTATAATGCCGACGGCTCTGATAATATCGAAGGAAGAAAATACAACAGAAGAGTGACATTTGGGATTGTTGATCCTAAAACTGGTGTTATCATTCGTCAGGAGACTTATACGCCTGAACATCTCAGGCAGCCATTTTCAATGAGATATAGTATTGTCCTGGTCAAAACAGGAGAAAAAATGAATTCTGGATTCTTCTCTCCTTTGACAAAAGATGATTTACTCTTTATCAGAACTCTGAAAGTTGACACTGTATCGATGTATGTGCTCGGAGTATTTTACAATAAAACCGATGCTTTGAAATATCTGGGATATGCGAGGGAGATAGGATATAATAAAGCTTATATTGTGAATCAATACGAGCTTGATAATGAATCAAAAGTTAACCTGACCACGGAGCAACGAAAAGCTATTTCGGACAAAATTGATCAGGGACTTTATACTATACAACTCAAGGCTACACAGAGTCCTCTGGATATCGGAAGAATCTTCAGCGGTATTGAAGGTGTTAATGAAATAAAAGCCAGTGACGGATTATATAAATATTACTATGGAGAATTCAAATCTCTTTCAAAAGCGAAAGAAGCACTGTTGAAAATACAGAAGGAAGGATATGAAGACGCTTTTATCAGAAATCTATACTTATTGATTACCCAATAATAATCAGTAATAGAGCTCATGAAGTACAAAAACATCAAACTCAGGGCTATTGAGCCGGAAGACCTGGAACTTCTTTATGAGTGGGAAAATAACGAAATGCACTGGGTTATAAGTAATACAGCTGCCCCATTTTCGAGATATACACTCAAAAGGTACATAGAAAATTCACACAAGAATATATATGAAACAGGTCAGTTGAGATTCATGATTGACCATATTGAAGATAAAATTTCCATCGGAACAATAGATATTTTTGATTTTGATCCATTTCACAAAAGAGCAGGATTAGGAATACTTATCGCTAACGAGGCGTACAGGAAAAAAGGATTTGCTTCAATGTCGCTGACATGTCTGATAAAATACTGTTTCAAAACACTTTTGTTACACCAGTTGTACTGCAATATCCTGTCAAACAACAGGGAGAGCATTGATCTGTTTAAAAAACAGGGATTTGTCCAGACTGGGATTAGAAAAGATTGGATCCTGACATCAGAGGGATATATTGATGAATATGTGTTTCAGCTTATTAACGGATAGCAAGAAGTCCGCAGGCTGCTGAAATATCTGTTCCGCGCGACTTACGGATCGAAGCGGAAATACCGGAAACAATCAGACTATGTTTAAAAAACTGCATCCTGTCAGCTGATGATGCTGTCTTCTGATCTTGCCTGACAGGATGATAAGGAATCAGATTAACCCTTATGACTGAACCTTTCAGAAGTGATATAATCCCTTCAAGATGGTTATCAGTATCATTTGAATCGCTGACCATAACATATGCAATGCTTAATCTTCTTTTCTTTTTGACCTCAATTTTTTTCATTGTATCTATTATAGTGCGGACTGGATAGTTAAATTCAACCGGGATATTTCTTTTTCTTTCCTCTGGAAAAGGTGAATAAAGACTTAAAGTCATGTTACAGTCAGATATTTTAAGGAATTGCTCAACACCCGGCAATATACCTACGGTTGAGATAGTTACATTTCTGGGACTAATGGCAAGACCCCATTCTGCAGTGATAATACTGCACGCCTTCACAACATTTTCAAGATTATCCATTGGCTCACCCATTCCCATAAAAACAACATGTGTAACTTTGTTTGCATCCGGTATACTTAATATCTGATTAACTATCTCCCCTGCTGAAAGGTTTCCCCTGAAACCATATCTGCCAGTTTCACAGAATGAACAACCCATTCTGCAGCCAGACTGAGTTGAGACACACACGGTATTTCTTTTAGTATCGGGGATATATACAGTTTCGAACTCTTTTCCTGTCTCAGTCCTGAACAGATACTTTACCGTTTTATCTGCTGATATTTCCGAAGCCAGAGGCGGATAAATTCCACTGACAGCAATACTCATTAAGGATTCTTTGAGCAGCCGTGGAATTCGTTCCATTTGTACAATACCGGAAATTCTTTTTTTATAAATACTATTAGAAATTGAAACAGCATGAGCAGTACTGTATCTGCCTGGTCCGATAAAATCAGATATTTCATCAGATGTCATACCACATAAACTCTTCTTTCCCATTTTGCAAACCCTTTTGGCGCAGGTATGTTTTTCAAACAAAGAAAAATAAAACTCCCGATAATTTTTTTAACCTTCATATAAGCTGAAACCTTGATTAGCCTCATGAAGTTACATAAAATGTACCGGGAGTTTGTCTGAATTCTTTAAGTGTTGATTCTAGTTTTTCACTGGTTCAGACGGGATCAATCCCCTGTTTTTAAGCAATGGCTCAATAACCGGCTCACGTCCCCGGAAGTTTACGAACATTTGCATAGCATCCATTGTTCCGTTTTTCTCAAGAATATTTTTCCGATAAGAATCTGCGACAGACGTATTGAAGATACCTTTTTCTTTAAAGGCTTCAAAAGCATCGTTGTCAAGAACAGCTGCCCATGTATAGCAATAATACCCGGCATCATATCCACCTACGATATGTGTGAAATAGGTACTACGGTAACGGGAAACTATTTCAGGGATAAGGCCGATTTTTTTGAAGTACTCCTTTTCATAGCTCTGAATATCAATCTTTACAGGTGCTTCCATGGAATGGTACGACATATCGAGAAGTGAGGCGGCCATTATCTCAACATTTTCGAATCCCTGGTTAAAATAGCCACTGTTTTTTATTTTTTCAACCAGCACGGATGGGATTGGTTCCCCTGTTTTGTAATTTTTTGCATAAATATTCAAAACTTCAGGTTCTGTTGCCCAATGTTCCATTAGCTGAGAAGGAAGTTCCACAAAGTCCCAGGCAACGTTTGTCTGATTATAAGTACTCTTATTGAAAAGCGCATCCAGAGCATGTCCAAACTCATGATACATGGTACTGGCTTCTTCAACACTAAGAAGAGCGGGCATATCTCCGCTGGGCTTCGTGAAATTATAGACCACCGTCACAATCGGAGTAACACCCTTTTTGTTTACGATGTGATAGCTTCGGTAACTTCCGCACCAGGCACCCTGTTGTTTGCTGGCTCTGGGGAAGAAATCCATATATAGGACGCCAAGGTGAGAGCCATCGGCATCTTTAACTTCATAAGCCTGTGCCTCGGGATGAGGAAGAGGGATTGAAGCAAGAGGAGACAGAGTAATTCCGAATAATTTATTGGCAACTGTGAAAAGACCGTCGCGAACATTTTCAAGTTTGAAATATGGCCTCAACTCGCTATCGTTCAAATTATATTTTTCTTTTCTGAGTTTTTCAGCATAATACCACCAGTCGGATGGTTCGAGTTTGAACTTACCACCCTCTCTATTAATGATTTTCTGCATCTCGCTAACTTCATTTTTTGCTACTGGAATTGCTTTTCCCCAAAGGTTATTAAGCAAATTAAAGACATTCTCCGGCACTTTGGCCATACGTGGTTCAAGAACAAAATTTGCATGTGTTTTATATCCAAGTAGTTTTGCCCTGGCTGCCCTTAATGTGACTATCTCGGCAAGTATTTTATTATTATCAAATTCATTACCATTATTCCCACGGTTTGTATAAGCTTTAAAAATCTGTTCCCGGAGTGTTCTGTTTGGAGAATACTGAAGAAATGGGAAAATACTGGGTCGCTGTGTTGTAAAAGCCCATTTACCTTCCTGCCCTGCTGCTTTTCCCGTTTCAGCAGCAGTTGCTATAACAGATTCCGGAAGCCCCTTTAAATCTTCCTTTGTGACAAACATTTTGTATCCATTCGTTTCGGCCAATACATTCTGACTAAATTTAACTGTCAGAACTGACAACTTCTGGTTCATAATTTTAAGAGTGTCCTGATCCTGTTTGTTCAGGTTTGCACCGTTCCTGACAAAACTTTTATAGAGATTTTCCAGCAAGAACTTCTGTTCAGGAGTCAGGTTGAATTGAACCTGGTTATCATAAACCGATTTTATCCTTTTAAAAAGCGCAGGATTGAGTAGAATCTCATCACGGTATGCTGAGAGCAAGGGTGAAACTTCGACCTCAATCTTTTGCAGTGAATCATTTGTGTTAGCAGATGACTGTGAAAAGAAAACTGAAGATACGTTTGTTAAAAGCTCGCCTGCACTATCAAATGTTTCGATTGTATTCTGAAATGTTGGTTTACTCTTACTGTTTGCCAGTTTTTCGATCTCCGATCTCCCATCAGTCATTCCCTTGTTAAAAGCCGGCATATAATGCTTAGCCATTATCTTTTCAAAGGGAGGTACTTCGAACTGAGTATTATATGTGGAAAAAAACGGGTTGCCCATATCGACTTCAGCTAAAGGCTTGTTCTTACAGCCTGTTGCAGCAATACATAACAATCCGCATACTAACAACGTGTAATAAGCATTTTTCATAGTTTGTAACTTTTAGGTTATTTAATAGATAATGATATAATGTCAAAATAAGGATATTCAAATTTGGAATTAAAAGTAAATTAACGAATTTAAGAGATCACTTGATGGAATACATTTTTATAATAACATCCGACCAGCCCTGGAAGTCAGTTCAAATAACGCATATATAGTGTTATCGCAGAATCCATGTATACTAGCGGACTGTTTCCGCCGAAGTTCGCTTAAATAATTCTCACCCATGCCCTCATTATGTCGGGTTATGTAGTAAATACGCGGAGAGAGGGGGATTCGAACCCCCGGTTCGCCGTAAGACGAACAACGGTTTTCGAGACCGCCGCATTCGACCACTCTGCCATCTCTCCCTAAAATTTAGCCGCATTAGACTACGGCGTCTATCCCGCTTAGGCGGGACCATCTCTCCCTAAAATTTAGCCGCATTAGACTACGGCGTCTATCCCGCTTAGGCGGGACCATCTCTCCCTATGCAAGATTTAGCCGCATTAAGTACATTAGCGGCGTCTATCCCGCTCAGCATGACTATCTATCCTTAAATCCGGGATTCCAAAAATAGTAAAAAATGTGCTCTCAGAGAAGAATTCCGGCCAATGAAGCTGAAATATACGAAGCCATTGTACCACAAAGCATTGCTTTGAAACCAAGTCTGGCAAGGTCTGCTTTACGATTTGGTACTAATACACCGATTCCCCCCAACTGAATAGCAATAGAGCTGAAATTGGCAAATCCACAGAGAGCAAAACTTGCAATTACTACTGATTTTGCGCTGAGCAGACCCTGTTGTATCATTGGTGTCAGATCGGAATACGCAACGAATTCGTTAATTACCATTTTCGTGCCCATTAATGAACCGACATTTATCGATTCGGCCGGAGGAACTCCCATTACCATTGCGAAAAGGCTGAAGAATGCTCCAACCACATCTTTCAGACGAAGATTATCTACATTAAGACCCAGGGCATTAAGTGATACTCCTGTCCACGAAAGGAAATGTCCGAAATATCCAAGAAGTGCATCAATAAGAGCTATCAGTGCAATAACACCAATTAGCATTGCTATAACATTTATAGAAATCTTCATTCCATCACTTGCTCCCTGAGAAATGGCATCCATAATGTTGGAATGCTCCTTTTTTACCTCGAGTTTTACTTTACCCTTTGTTTCCGATTCTTCGGTCTCGGGAAATACTATTTTCGAAATGACCAGAGCCCCCGGAGCTGCCATAAGACTTGCAGCAAGAAGGTAAGAGGCCGGCACACCCATAGAAATATATACGGCCATAACACCACCTGCAATACAGGCCATGCTTCCTGTCATTGAAGCCAGAAGTTCCGATCTCGTCATACCGGAAAGATAGGGCCTGATCATAATCTGAGCCTCTACCTGACCTACAAAAGCACTTGCCACGTTAGACAACGCTTCACTCCCGCTGACTCTCATTGCCCAATGAACAAAGCGTGCAATAACTGCTATAACCCGTTGCATCAGACCGATGTGATAAGCTATTGCTACAAGTACACAAACGAAGATTATTGTAGGTAATAATATGAAGAGAAAAACACCGCTCTTTACAATACCCTCGGGGAGTATCTGCGTAATTTTCGTAAGATCTCCAAAAACAAAAAGACCTCCTTCTTTGGAAAAATCCAGAAGCTTATTGATAGCTTTGCCAAGCCAGAAGAAAATATCCTGTCCTATCGGGACTTTAAGTATAAAAACTGCCAGTGTGATTTGCAACAGAAGTCCTGTTATAACGAGACGATAGTTAATTCTTTTTCTGTTATTTGACCATAAAAATGCAAGACCAAGGATAATTATTATCCCGATAACGCCTGTAAATCTTCCCATGTATTATTTGATTTAGTAATTGAGCCTTATTTAAGACTGGAACTTATTCCTAAATGCTATCAGGTACAAAAGACTCGGACCATTTCTTTATTATAGCAACCTGTTCTTCTGTAGGAATTGATTCTGGCCTTTTTTCTCTGGCCATTTTGGGCGGCATGGCACCTTTATTAAGTTCTGAAAACATTTTTGATGCCAAATCCTTCTGTTTTTCCGGAGAATAATTAGTCCAAACACTTAAGTTCAATTTAGCCCTGGACATTAATCCGCCATTAGAGGTATGACAGGGAGTACATGATGCAGTAACTATTATATTTACTTCTTCCGGAAGAGCTGGCGATTCTTTTGAGGCTTCCTGACCTTTTAACGGAGAACTCAGGAAGAGCAGACCGAATATTATAATACCCGGAAATAACAATGATGTGAATGTAGTTTTCTTCATAATTTCAAAGTTAAATTAATTTGATCATAAAGATAAACCAAAATCCGACAAAAACGATTTGGAAACGGATCGATTTACTACCTGAAAACTGCTATCTGACCATTTTTCGGTATAGCTCTGTATATGATTTTAGCATCAGTCCTTGGAAGTCTGATTTTTATGAACGGATGATATTCGGGAATTTTAAAGATTGCAACTTTTTTTAATGCGCTCCATGTATCTTTTATCCGGTAGTTCAAATCGAATTTGAATTGACTGATCTTATCTTCGATTTTTTTATTTTCCTGCTGATAAATATAGATTCTGACACCTTTGTCAGTTTCAAGAATGAAATTAACAGGTTCGGTAATTGTTGTATCCGGCATAATATCCGGCTTATATTCCGAAGTATCTTTAGGGGCCATCTGGATCAATACCGGTTCCTTCTTAATAGTAGCAAATGCACGTGATATGGTCAACGGTGTCGCAAGCATTGACAATATCGCACTTTCATCGAGTCTCATAAGTATCCTGCTGATTTGTATTTTACTCATCTTTGCCCTGTGAACGACAACACCGTAAATTCCAATATTTGCAGTACTGTCTGTCAGATTGATAGACAGGTAAATTGAATCTGTTTCTGCCAAAATTATTCTTGACTGGAGGAACGCTTTTTCTTTCAGTAATTTGAGATAAGAGGAATCCTTAAGTATTCGCTGATTAATACTGCTTTTATCAGTAGTTTTAGTTTCAAATTCTTTTTTTATATCTTCCAGTTTCTGTGCCGGACCCCTCATCGACATTAAGGAATAGTAAATAATGAAGGCAGAAATAACACTGATCAAAATAATGAAAGTTGTTTTGTGTCCGGATTTCCTATTGGTAACTTCAGTTTTCATATTAAATAATTAGATCAGAAAATATAAACTTTCGAGCCAATATTAAGTGTGTTGAACACAATCTCAAGATCTTCATCATTAAGACGGACGCATCCATGAGTTACCGGCATGCCAAGGAATCGCTTATATATTGTGCCATGAATCATATAGCTATCTCCAAGATCCATGGCATAGTCCCCCAGTACTCCCGCTTCCCATCTTAATGGTGAATCTTTCGGCGGAATAGGGAGTCCTTCCTCAATAAATGACCAGTCAGGTCTATGCCACGCCGGATGAGTCCTTTTATTCTGAATTGTGAACTTTCCTCTGGGAGTTTTGAAGGTCCAGTTCTTTCCCCCGGCAGTCAGTAACTTTTTATAACTACCTGTACTGCAGGATCCTTCCCTGATCAGTTGTTTGTTTTTGTAGAGATAGAACCTGTTTTCAGTGGTGTTAACGACAATATATGACTGGCCGGAAGTATATGTATTAAATTTCAGAGATAATCGCTGCACATCTTTTGTCAACTGTCCTATCTTTTTCTTAAAGTCCGGATCCTTCTTTAATTCAATATTATCTGAAATTTCTTTGCTTTTCAATGGTGCTAACTCTTTAAGGACAGGAACACCGTAAATAAAAATTAGAATAAGTGAGAATAGAATAAGAATTGAAAGTAAAAAAACTAATGCACCATGAAAAAATCTAATAAAAGGTTTCCTGTTTTTAGATACTTCCTCATGTGTCGTTTCTGGTCCAATGGCACCCTCACTAATTGGTGGCTGAGCACCCCCCGTACTTTTTTCATTACCGGGTTGTGTACCATTATTTATTATCTTCTCGTTTTCCATATGAGATAATTTACTTGTTCACAACATCTTTCAGTTCAACCATTGATCCAATAATTGTAACAGGAGTGCCCACCCTGGCAATTTTATATATAACATCCATCTCTTTGTCGGTGAGTGCAATACACCCTTCTGTCCAGTCGATTCCTTTTCCGCCATTGCCATGGATTTCGATAAGATCTCCTATGCGGGCAGATGCCGGGAGCGTACCGCGTTCGATCTCAGATTTGAAATTTTCTTTATCTTCATCATTCGGATAGTTCAGTAACAGCGCTTTATAGTATTTTGTCTTGCTTCCTTCGAGTTTTTTTGTAATCTTATACATTCCTTCCGGAGTCGCCATATCACCTCTGACTCTTTTATCTCCAACCCAGTTTTTGCCGAGTTCAGCTTCAAATTCATACTTCCTGGCACCGCCGAGATAAATGATACATTTTCTTGAAAATTTATCAATAATTATTGAATAATCACGATTTTTTTTTGATTCATTTAAAGTTTTGTCAACCCACTTTTTCCAGACTGAAAATGATTTGAAATAACTTTTCAGATTAGCAGATGCGTTATCATATGATTCTGTAAGCAGATATTCAGCATCCGTAATTTTCCGATTTGCCTGAAGATACTTCCCATTATTATAGACTATTTCTGATTCTTCAAGTAAAAGTTTACCTTTTGAGATCCGGTCACGTATTTCTGAAGTCAATGGATAAGTGGTGAAAAGTTCATCAATCTGAGCGACAAGATCATTAAGGGAACTGATTTTTTGCTTTAGTTTTATTTTAAGGTTAGATGAACTGCTGACAGAATTATCAGAAGCCAGGTTTGCTTTTTTTGCAGAAAGCACTGCGAACCTGGCAACCTTATCATAATGTCTGAAATAGATAAATCGCTTGTTTTCATTCCGCCAGTTTATCATAGCTGAATCATACAAGCTTTTGGCTTCGGTAAATAGTTTCTTAGAATAGGTATCTGCTTTGCTTGTTCCTGCCTTAGAAAGAATTTCTCTGGCATATTCCATTTCAAAAATTGGAGGCTTAGGCGTAAAACGGATTAATAATAAAATTACTAATGGAATAGAAATTGCAATAGCAGAAAAAATCAGCACATCTCTCCAAATCTTTCTCATTTCAACCTGTGACGACTTTAAAAAAAACCCCGGGAACTTCCCGGGGATTTTATATAATTAAAATTATTGCTTAGTAATAATTATTTTTTTGGAGCTGGGGCTTTTCCTTTTCCTTTTACTTTTGCAATAGCATCTTTAAGTTCGGTATTGATACCAACTGCTCTGTCATTTGCAGCTTTAACTTTATTAAGAGCATCCATATAGCTACCTTTATCAAATAAACCCTGTGCTTCAGCAACAGAGGCTTCGATTGTAGTCATTTCGGTTTTAATCTGCTCAAGAACTGCTGCTCCTTCTTTTCCTCTTGGAGCTTTGGTAATAAGAGTTTTGTTTTCTTCAATAACGGCTTTAACAGCTGTTATAGTTGCTTCAACTTCTTTTTTAACTTCATCTTTCTTAGCAACAGCATCTGTAGATACTTTATTAGCTGCAGCTAAAGTTGCGTCCAGTTTAAGTTCAATTGGGCCAAATTTCTTGAATAACTTTGATTTCTGAACTTCAATTGCTGCGTTAATAGCTTTCATTGAATCCTGTACAGCTGCAAGTTCAGCCGGTACATAAACAGCTGCTTCAGCAGACTGTGCAGCTGCGATTGCTGCGTTAGTAGCATCAACTTTTGCCTGTGGAACTTTTCCACAACTAGAAAGGAAAGCAACCATTGCGATAGCGGCTAATCCCATTAAAACTTTGTTCTTCATGTTTCTAATCTTTTTAATACTTTGTTTATTTAACTACTTCCGATCTATTTTATTTAATCGTTTCAGTTTAAAAATTACGGTGCGAATATATTAAAATTATGCAACATAACAATATAAAAATCAAATATTCTTTCCATCAGTTAATAAATATGTTAAAAAACAGCTATTGTCTTTGTAATTTGATAAATCGGACATAAGAACATCTAATGATGAGCCAAATCCAATTTCCCTGAATTTCTCAGTAGTTTTTGATTTTCACACTCTATAGCCTCGAAGAATGAAATCAAGGGGAAGGGATTGCCTTCGGCGATCCCCGGGGGGAGATCCATGCAAAGCTTAAATGAACCCTTCGGGTAATGTAAGGGATTGCCTTCGGCGATCCCCAGGGGGAGATCCATGCAAAGCTTAAATGAACCCTTCGGGTAATGTAAGGGATTGCCTTCGGCGATCCCCAGGGGGAGATCCTTGCAAAGCTTAAATGAACCCTTCGGGTCTTATTTATTTTGTTGAAGCCAATTCGAAAGCAAGCTTTCAAATTGGCTTCAACAAAATAAATAACCCCGCTGACGCGGGGTTCATTTAAGCTTTGCGGAGAGAGGGGGATTCGAACCCCCGGTACAGTTTCCCATACGGCAGTTTAGCAAACTGCTGGTTTAAGCCACTCACCCATCTCTCCAAGATTATCATCTCACCTGTCCATCTTTGCCCTCCTTAGCTTCAGCACAGGAGGATAACATATTTATCCTACTCCGGGTGACCCTGCTTGCAGGGAGCGACAAAAGTAGGAAAACAAGCATAAAGTGCAAAATAAATCAGATTTTTATTTTAAACCTCCGAGCACACTGGTAATCAACTTAAAATTCTCAAGTGTTTCCTCATCGAAATCAGCAATTTTAATCTTTTCTTCTTTTACATCAGACATAAATCTGCTTAGCATAAAATTACGTGGAAGTTCCTTCTCTTTGATATATACTGAATTCGGAACTGTTATACCCTCCCTGCTTTTTAAAATATGATTTTTAAAATCGAGAGTCGATAAAAGATCTTCGGAATTAAGAAAATTTCCCGGTAACCTTATTATAATTTCCCTGCTGCTACTTTCGATTTTGAACACAGAATTTTTGAGTAACTCAGCCATCTTTATCTCATCATCGTTTTCAAAGAGCAAGACTTCAAAATCCATTCCCCAGCCCATCATTATATTACATAATAATGGTATGGAAGAGACATTAGTAGAAGGGATTACGCAAACTTTTCCTTTAAAGCCCATCAGAAGAATAATCGCATTGAGAAGATAGAATGAGCCCGTGTCGTTTATGATCAGGTTAATCCGTTTTGTAGAGAATCCCTCACCGCCAAGCGGATTACCAAGGATACTTTGTAAAGGTGTAAGGGTATCGGGCGAAGCAGAGGATAAGCGCAATGGATCGAGAATCCTCGTTGTACTTCTCAAACTCTCAAGATCATCACGCTGGACTGCAAGGACCCTGTGAAGTTTGTTGATCTCAACGAGATGAGGGGAATGGGTGGTATAGATTACCTGTATCTTATCCTTAATATCCTCAAAAACCTTCAAAACATCCTCCTGAGCTCTGGCATGAAGGCTAACGCCAGGTTCGTCAACCAGAAGTACCATGGCTTTATCGCTGTTATTAGCTGACGCTTTCAGCGAAAGATAAAATGAGAGGAACCACCTCACACCTCTGCTTCGTTGCTTAGGATAAAGACGTTCACCTTCATCCTTAATCCAGAATTCGAGATATGGTTTACCTGCCTTATCACCATATGAGGCGTTATAGTGATCTAACTCAAACTGGATATGAATTTTATTATTTCTTCCGATAGACTGTTGCCAGAAATCGTGGAAATTATGTGTCAAAGAATGATTTAAGTTCTCTATTTTCTGTTTGAGGATACGACTTGAAGGTTGCTGAAAGAAAGAATAATCGAGTTGAGCGATAGAAAGGAAGTTCCGGGCAGCTTTATAACCTTCTACATTTTCATTTCCGCTGATAATATCTTCCATATCAATCCGGTTTGGCAGCAAACTGCCAAAGTCCTCAAACAACTCAAAGACAGGACAGTACTCGAAATATTTTTTTCCCAGGAATTCACTGTTATAATTAGACTTGTAAAAATGAATGACTTCATCAACCTTATTCTGCGCCTCTTGTTCACTGAGGCCATCAATAATATACCCTGAAAACGCTATATGATTATCCAGTTCAGACATTTTCAATTCGCGGTCGGATCTGGTTTTCCGGTAATCAGCAAGCACTCCCTTCCACTCAAGATCAAACTCCTCTTCAATCGGGCGCATAAGAAGTGTCATTTTCTGGAGACGTTCTTCAAGCATTATTGAAAGGTCATTGAGATGAGAATCTAACTGTGTGCTTTGTTCAAGAAGCATCTTCCACTTTTCTCCTGCCCTTTTAACCAGATGCTTGTTCAGAAGATTCTTAGCAATCTCTTCCCTCTGCCTCTTCAATTCATTTAATTGATTTTTAAGTCCCGGGAATTGAGCATTTTTTAAGTTTTCTTTATCAGCATGCTTTTTCCCGAATAACCTGAAGCCTAATCCACCACCACTTGTGGAAAGTTTTGATCTGATATCTGACTCTTCTGCATCAAGCTTTGCGAGGGTTGTTTCAAGTTCCCCGACAGATTTTAACTCTTCATCCAGTTTTAAAGTAACATCGGTCAGGTAAATTCTCCAGGCATCTTCAAGTGAATCAAGATATTGCCTTATTTCTCCACTTACATTAATAACCGATGAAAGGTCAGGAATCCAGCTCCTTGTAAGCTCAATGTGCGTTAGTCCTGATAACAGCTCTTTTAACTCTGTACCCGGATTATCTGTTTTTTTAATCAACCATCCGGCAGGGACACTGAACCGGCAACTCACTTCTGGTAACGTAAGATCACTACGCAGAACATCTTCAGAGATTAACCCCGTATAGAAGACTTTCAGACCTTCCAGAATTGAAGTCTTTCCTGATTCGTTCTGGCCTATAAGGCACGTTATATTATCAGGTGATATATTTTGCCACCCGGTATCAACTATGGATCTGAAGTTTTTTATTCTGAAAGCATTAAGCTTCATCATAGTAATAACAATTATAATTGGAAACCTATTACAAGAACATCATCTACCTGCTGGGCGCTACCTTTCCACTCATTAAAAGCACTCAGAAGATGTTGTTTCTGCTCATCCATCGTAAGTGATTCAAACGAGTGAACTATCCGCTTAAAATGTTTATACTTAAATTTCTTATCTGTAATTTCTCCGAACTGATCGGAGAAACCATCTGAAAACAGATAAAACGAATCGCCGGGTAATGTATCGATATAAATATTTGTGAAAGAAGATTCAATTAATGGAGCAACGCCCAAAGTCATTTTGTCAGGTCTGTATTCAGTCAACTCACCGCTTCTGATCATAATAAGCGGTCTGTTTGCGCCTGAATACTGCAATTTTCCTTTGGAACCATCTATGATACATAACCCGATATCTATACTATCTTTTGTATCACAAAAGTCGCCAGTCTGATGCAATGCCTTCATAACTTTTTCCCTCATGAGGTTGAGTATCCTGTTGGCATTCAAATTTATACCCGATTGCATTATTTCGTTCAGAAAACTTATTCCAAGGATACTCATAAGTGCTCCGGGGACTCCGTGACCTGTACAATCAGCAGCCGCAATGCACATTTTCTGTTTATTAAAGAAAGCATAATAGAAATCTCCGCTGACGATATCTCGTGGAAGGTAAAGTATGAAAAAATCTTTAAGATGACCTTTAAGTATTTCAGGATCAGGCATTAAAGCACGCTGTATCATCTCTGCGTAACGAAGGCTGGCAATATGATCATTCATTCCCTGGTTCGGAAGCAATGAAAGCAGGTCATGATTTTCTTGCTTTTCGACGCTCATATTTATCTCATTAATACGAACAATAAAAATACGTTTTTTTTAATCTACTGCTACCTGATAAGGTACTTTTTAGCATTTCTTTCGCTTAAGAATAACGACATTCTCAACATGATGCGTATGTGGAAACATATCTACCGGTTGTACACCGGCTACAAAATAATTTTCTGAAAGCAATTGTATATCACGCGATTGAGTAGAAGGATTACAACTGATATAGACAATTCTATCAGGAGCCGCTCCTGCTATATTTCTGATCACATCCTCATGCATTCCTGCCCTTGGAGGATCAGTAATTATAACATCAGGCTTTCCGTTGGAAATTATAAACCTTTCATTAAGCACATCTTTTATGTCACCGGCAAAGAAATGAGTATTCCTGATACCGTTAATCTCAGAATTTATTACAGCGTCCTGTATTGCTTCGTTAACATATTCAATACCAATTACTTTATGAGCGTAAGCTGCTATAAAATTTGCGATCGTACCTGTTCCGGTATAGAGATCATATACTATTTCATTACCAGACAGTTCAGCAAAATCTTTGGCAATACGATAAAGCTCCAGAGCCTGCCTGGTATTTGTCTGGTAAAACGATTTGGGGCCAATCCTGAACATCAGTCCATTCATGACCTCAACTAAATGATTATCTCCTTTATAGAGTACCGGATCCTGGTCATTCAGAGAATCGTTTCTTTTTGAATTAATAACATACATCAGGGACGTGATCTGCGGAAATTGTGAAGCAAGAAAATCAAGTAATCCTTCTCTTTTTTCAATATCCTCATGAAAAAAGACCACTATAACCATTATTTTGCCTTCCAACGAGTTACGGATCACAAGGTTTCTGAGGAATCCTTTTTGCTCCCTGAGATCAAAGAATTGAAGATTATTTTTATGTGCATATTGTCTGACTGCGTTTTTTATGGAATTGGAAGGCTCCGGCTGAAGATGGCACTCCACTATATCAAGAACTTTGTCAAATAAACCTGGAATATGAAATCCCAGTGCATCTTCCTTTTCAAATTTAGTACCAGTTACAACTTCCTCCCTTGTAAGCCACCGTTTATCTGAAAAAGTGTATTCCAGTTTATTCCTGTACATAAATACATCAGAGGAACCTATAATCGGATTTATGTCAGGAAGATCAATTTTCCCTATTCTGGTCAGATTATCAATTACCTGTTTTTCCTTATATTTAAGTTGAAGATTGTATGGAAGATGTTGCCACTTACATCCGCCACATACTCCGAAATGGATACACCGTGCTTCAATTCTGTCGGGTGAGTACTCGTGAAACTTTACTACTCTTCCTTCCAGATACTTCTTCCTTTTTTTGACAACTCTAATATCGACGACATCACCAGGGATCAGCATTGGCACAAACACAACAAGGTTATCTACCCTCGCTATTGCATTCCCTTCAGCTCCGATATCAGTTATCCTTATTTTTTCAAGTAAAGGGAGCTCTTTTCTTCTTCCCACGTTTCTAACCTTTCAAAATATTAATACACAGACTCTATTTTCGCAAAGATAGCTGTTCCCGGGAGAATTTCTGTCTGGAATTAATATTAGCTGATATCTCTTGTTACTTCTAACATAGAAAGATCCGTATGCCGGATAAACAAAATGAAAAAAATTTGCTTTTTTATTTTAATAGCTGGAAATTAGCATTAGAAATTTGTCTCGCAACAAATTAATATATTAATTATCTATAATACTGACTTTTATGAAAAGAGTTATTTTCTTCGTGCTGCTTTGCTACTTAAGTTTCGTCTCATTTTCTCAGAACCTGGTTTTAAATGCTGGTTTTGAGGTATGGGAAAAATCAAGTAAGCCTGCAGGTTGGACAACTACCCAGAGCTGTCTGAAAGATTCAATAAATATCAAATCGGGAAGGTACTCATGCAGACATGAGGGAGGAACAAAATACCTTGGACAATCATTGCCGGTTGTTGCTGATAAACAATACAGGCTTACCTTTTTCTACAAAACTGTAATCACCGGATCGGGCAATGGATGCAGGATCTGGTGTTACTGGAAAAATAGTGAAGGCATTAACATGACTGATCTTCCGACAGATGATATCTTACGTCCTTCGAAATATCTTAAAAGTGACACATGGCAGCAATTTTCAATTGATATAAAAGCACCGTCTAATTCTGTATCTTTCTATCTTGAAGTAAGAACTTATCAGAATAGCGTTGCCTATTTCGATGATTTTGCATTTGAAGAAAATGTGGCAACCTATACTGCGCCAGAAAAGCCCCTGGAATTAGTCATATATCCGAATCCTGCAACTGACTATCTGATTATCAGTAAAATAAAAAACATTCAGCATATTGATATTCAAAACCTTATGGGGACATATGTATGGTCAAACGACTACTTCGGAGAGGAGTCAGTTATTATACCTGTTTCAGGATTTCCCAACGGTATCTACACAATTAGCATTCGTACCTTAAGTAAGTACGTCACCAGTAAATTTATTAAAAACAACTGACTAAAAAACTGACCATCAGATATTTTAGATAAAGGAGAATTCCTAATTTAAAAACTATACCTATGACTGAAAATGAGATATCAGAAAAAATAATCGGTTGCGCAATTGAAGTTCATAAATCTCTGGGGCCCGGATTACTTGAAAGTGCATATCAGGAGTGCCTTTTCTATGAACTTAAAAAAGCAAGTCTTATTGTCGAAAAGCAAAAGCCTTTACCACTAATCTATAAAGAAGTAAAATTAGATGCTGGATACAGGTTAGATCTTATTGTAGAAGGCAAAGTAATTATTGAAGTAAAATCTATTGAAGTTTTAAATGATATTCATACTGCTCAGGTTCTGACCTATCTTAAAGTTTCAGGCTGCAAATTAGGTCTACTCATAAACTTTAATGTACTACGTCTAATAGATGGATTAAAAAGGTTAGTATATAGACTTTAGCTACACAATTCTTTACGAATGACACAGAGTCTCTGTGTGTTTAATTCTTCTTTACCGCAAAGGTTCGCAAAGATTACGCAAAGTACCGCAGAGTAATTAGCCAATAAAGGTCAATTAATATACGTTAGCTCCGCGGCCCTTCGCGAATATCTCAGCGTTTCTCTGCGTTTATTTATTTTACCCTGAAGTTCGCAAAGATTACGCAAAGTACCGCAGAGTAATTAGCCAATAAAGGTCAATTAATATACCTCAGCTCCGCGGCCCTTCGCGAATAGCTCAGCGTTTCTCTGCGTTTATTTATTTTACCCTGAAGTTCGCAAAGATTACGCAAAGTACCGCAGAGTAATTAGCCAATAAAGGTCAATTAATATACGTTAGCTCCGCGGCCCTTCGCGAATAGCTCAGCGTTTCTCTGCGTTTATTTTTTTTACCCTGAAGTTCGCAAAGTTCCCTTTTTAGAATGTAACACATTTCTTGACTGCCATACTTTTCCTATATTTGCAGACATTTAATATTTTCTATGGTTTCGGTTCAGGATATTTCAGTTTCATTTGGCAGTTTTGATCTATTGACTAATATTTCCTTTCTGATAAATGATCAGGACAGGATTGGTCTTGCCGGAAAGAATGGGGCAGGAAAATCAACTTTACTTAAAATTATTTCAGGTCTTCAGAGTCCCAGTTCGGGGCTGATCGATATGTCAAAGGATATTACAATCGGTTATCTTCCCCAACAAATGAAGGTTGATGACACGACGACTGTATTAAATGAAACCATAACAGCATTTTCAGAACTTATAAGTCTCTCTGAGGAGATAGAATATTGCGGTTCGGAGATTGCAAGGAGAAAAGATTATGAGTCTTCCGATTATCTAAAACTCTGCGATCACCTTACAGTTGTTGAAGAAAGATACAGAATGCTTGGAGGGTCCAACTATATGGCAGAAGCGGAGGTGACTCTTCTCGGACTGGGGTTTGAAAGAAAAGACTTTGACAGACCAACAATGGAGTTAAGCGGCGGTTGGAGAATGCGTATTGAACTTGCAAAGATCCTTTTGAGGAAGCCTTCCCTGTTTCTACTGGATGAACCTACCAACCACCTGGATATTGAATCGATCCAATGGCTTGAGTCATTTCTTTCAGGATATTCAGGTGCAGTTGTTCTTGTTTCACACGACCGGGCCTTTCTGGATAATGTTACAAAAAGGACAATCGAAATCTCCCTCGGTAAGATTTATGACTATAAAGCCTCATGGTCGAAATATCTTGTACTGAGAGAGGAGAGACGGGAACAACAGATTGCTTCATACAGGAACCAGCAGAAGATGATAGAAGACACTGAAAAGTTCATAGAGCGTTTCAGGTATAAAGCCACCAAAGCAGTACAGGTACAGTCGAAGATCAAACAGCTCGATAAAGTTGATAGACTCGAAGTTGATGAAGAGGATAAAAGCGCCATCAATCTAAGGTTTTTTCCTGCACCCAGATCGGGAACTGTTGTTGTAGAAGCAGTTGGCCTTTCTAAAAAATATGGTTCCTTAACGGTCCTTAACAAAATCGATTTCAAAATTTCAAGAGGAGAAAAAGTTGCATTTGTAGGCCGCAACGGTGAAGGTAAAACCACATTATCAAAGATAATTATCGGTGAACTGGATTTTACAGGCGATTTGAAGATCGGGCATAATGTAAAAGTGGGATATTTTGCCCAGAACCAGGATGTACTCCTCGATGAGAGCAGGACTGTATTACAGACAATTGATGATATTGCCAAAGGTGATATCAGGACAAAGATCCGCGATATGCTTGGTGCTTTTCTCTTCAGAGGAGATGATGTTGAGAAAAAGGTCAAAGTGTTGTCAGGAGGTGAAAGAGCAAGGCTTGCTCTGGTAAAACTTCTCCTTGAACCCAGTAACCTTCTGGTACTCGATGAGCCGACAAATCACCTTGATATGCGTTCAAAAGATATACTGAAACAGGCATTGATTAAATTTGATGGCACACTAATTGTGGTATCTCATGACAGGGATTTTCTGGATGGGATTGTTGGGAAGGTGTATGAATTCAAGTATAACAAGATTAAGGAAAATATAGGAGGTATTTATGATTTCCTCAGGAAAAAGAAAATCGAGAACCTGAAAGAAATTGAAAGAAAAGACAAAATTAAGAACGAAAACACACAGACAAATGTATCGGCTAACAAGCAAAAATACCTTGACAAGAAGGAGTATGAGCGAAATCTGAGAAAGCTTAGAAAAAGACTTGAGGATTCGGAAATCGTGATTGAAAAGATTGAATCTGAAATAATTGCGGTCGACAAATCGTTTATGGAACCCGGAAATTCCTCGGAAGCTCATGAAATTGATTATAAGAATTATCAGGATCTGAAGGAACAACTTAACCTTGAGATGACCAAGTGGGCACAGTACAGTCAGGATGTCGAAGAGTTTTTACTGAAAAACGCATAATGATGGAGTTGCTACAGTTTGAAAAAGAGTACAGGGTTCATGTTTATGAAACCGGGCCGGATGGCAAACTAAATTTGTATTCATTATTCAATTATATGCAGGATATTGCATCTGACCATGCTGTTAAACTTGGATTTGGAAGGGACGACCTTTTAAGAGACAACCGTTTCTGGGTACTCTCAAGAATATATGCAGTCGTTAGTGAATGGCCGGTGTGGGAAGACTCAATAATTGTGAATACATGGCCAAACGGAACTGACAAGATATTTGCCATGAGAAACTATGAGGTACGATATCCTGATGGAAGACACATTGCCTCAGGTACATCTTCATGGCTCATATTAGACCGGGCTACAAAAAAAGTCCAGAGACCCGATTCTGTACTGGCTCAGTTTAATCCTGATCTGCCTCATAAAACTTCACCAATCAGATATGCCACAAAAATTGAGTCTGCAGCAGAAAATGGTGAGATTTCACCATTGTTCAGAATAAAAGTCAGCGATCTTGATGTGAACCTGCATACAAATAATGTCAGATATCTGAAATGGGTCAGCGATAGCTATAATCTTGATTTCGTTATGAATCATTGGCCCCAATCTGCTGAAATAAACTATCTTGCAGAATCCAGATTCGATGAAGAGATTTTGATAAGAACATCTGTTGGAAATGAGAATGATTGTTACTATAATCATTCAATATTCAGGTTACATGACAACAAGGAACTTTGCAGGGTAAGAATCGGATGGAAAAAAAGTTACTCGAAACAGGCTAATTAATTTTGGTATGAAGAATAATGCCTCTGTCAGAACCATTTGTTCACTGGTTGCGGGGATTCTGCTCGCCACAGTATTGTATTCCTGCAAAACCACACAGCGTAGTGTTGATTACAAAGATCTGTCTTACCTTTATAACCCCACAAAAAATCCGATTAATCCCCGCTATAATATTATTAATCAATCTGATGAGTCGTCGATACTATCAGTGAGGTTTTCCGTGAACGATCTTTTTTTCTCGGAAGCAAATGCTGAAGGTGTTCCCAAAGCGATGGTACTTTTCTCAGTTAAACTTTATAATATGAGTCAGGGTAAAGCCCTTTCTGATACCACAGTCTTGAGTTTAAGCATATTAAAGGAAACAGGAAAACTGGAATATATTTATAGTGTACCTCTCAAAGTTGAAAAAGGAACCGAATATCTGGCTGAGATAAAAATACTTGACAGGCTTCGTCTTCTGGTGACCCAGGCTTTTGTTCAATTTAATACCCTGTCAGCCAATAACAGATATAATTTCAAGGTTCTTGGTCATTTCGATAAAAACGAGCTCTTCAGCCCGGTTCTCAGTCTGAATGAATACGTTAATCTGGTTTATTCCCGTGGTCATGTTGACAGCCTGTTCGTCTCATTCTACAAACCCTTCATGGAAGTTCCTGATCCGCCTTCCATGCTGCTTCCTGAGAAGACCCTTGACTATGAACCTCAGAAAATTGTAGCATTACCGTATTCTGATACCCTAGCCATGATGTTCCCAAAAGAGGGCGTTTATCTTTGTTCCATCGACCGGAGTATAAAAGATGGATTCACGTTATTAAACCTGGGTACCACATATCCGAAGCTTTCTACTCCGGAAGTAATGATAGAACCCCTTGCCTACCTGGCGACTCAGGATGAAATGGCCGAATTAAGATCTGCTGTTAAGCCCAAAGCAGCACTTGACGGATTCTGGATTAAATGCGGCGGGAATGTTGATAAAGCCCGCGAACTGATTCGTATCTATTATACCCGTGTAATGTACTCAAATTACTATTTCACTTCATATAAAGAAGGTTGGCGGAGTGAAAGAGGTATGATATATATTATTTACGGACCGCCCGATAAAGTCTATAAAACAACAGAAGGAGAGAGTTGGGGATATAAAAAACCTGTAGTCAGATCGCGATGGGGCAGCAGGTTCACAATAGCCGATTCTTATCTTTTCTTCAATTTTAAAAAAAGAGAAAACATCTTTTCAGATAATGATTTTTATCTTAGCCGCAGTGAGACACTTGTTACATTCTGGGATAAAGCTATTGCCAGTTGGAAAAAAGGAATCGTATTCCGGCTTGACAATCCAAAAGACATTTAGTGAAGTGAGTGACTAGAGTGCTAATCAGAACCCTCTGTGAAAAATCGGTGCATTACCTTTAGAGAGCTTTCTGTAATGTTAAGAAGAATAATCACAAGAGTGCGACTTAAGGACATCTAAGGGAACACAAATGAATTTAAAGATCAAGAATTTCAAAATCAATTGTAATATAAATAATTTATGCAGAAAGAAACCGATTGTATATTTGGATTGAGGCCTGTAATTGAGGCAATCAGAGCCGGAAAACAGATCGACAGGCTCCTTGTAAAACAGGGCCTGCAGGGTTCTCTTTACCATGAACTTATGACAGAGGTCAAAACTCATAACATTGTATATCAGATTGTACCGGTCGAGAGAATTGAACTTGTAACCAGAAAAAACCACCAGGGGGTACTGGCATGGCTATCAGTTATTGAATATCAATACATTGCAAATCTCCTACCGATGATATTTGAAAAGGGTGAAGATCCTTTGATAATTGCACTTGACGGGGTATCGGATGTCAGAAACTTTGGTGCAATTGTCCGTACAGCGGAATGCCTGGGAGCACATGCAATTATTATCCCCGAGAAAGGATCAGCCAGAATAACGGCAGATGCAGTTAAAACATCTGCAGGAGCATTGCATTCTTTCCCGGTGTGCAGGGAAAAAAGTATTGTCCGTTCAATAGAATACCTTAAAGAATCCGGGCTCAAAGTATTTTGTGCAGGTGAGAAATCAGGTATACCAGCCTCGGAGATATCATTAACCGGTCCTTCCGTTTTAATTCTTGGTTCAGAAGATAAAGGTATAAGCCGTGAACTCATAGCTCTGTCTGATCATCAGATAAAGATACCAATGACGGGCTCTATAGGTTCCCTGAATGTGTCAGTGGCGACAGGTATTCTGTTATATGAAATAATAAGACAGAGGTCTGTCTGATTTTATTCTATTATACTTTTAATCCTGTTGATCGAGCATCTGCTGATCGGCAGTAAATGAAGCCAGACCGGCAAGCGTCAACAGTGTATCAGGAGCAATTTTACCTTCTTCTATCTTCTTTTCCCATCTTGAGTGTACGGGAATCTTTCCATCAGATGAAATAAAACCTTTCTCTTCTTTTGTGAGGCCGGGGAACATATCTTCACAACCAGCTTCATGAGCAATATGAATCAATTCCGAACCAGTAGCCGGAATTTTCTTTAGCAAGTTTTTCCGCAAGATTCAGTACTTTATTATCAACTTCCCAGAATTTTTCAATCTTAGCATCTTTTGCCGCATCAAAGATACTTACATCGTAGTTCTCATGTGTCCGTGAGGAGAATTTTCCAGTTAATTCCTTTCGTCCGGAAGCAGCTACCTTTGGAGGTATAGTAAATACATCGGTACCGGCCAGAAGTTCAAGCTGGTTATGATTTCGCAGACTTGCTGCTATCTGTTTAGTCTGCCATGGGTTTTCTGCTGACAGACCGGTTACCCAGTTCTGTGATGAGATGACAGCCTTCTCTCCGGCTCCTGAACCATCACCAAGTTTGTTGTTGATCATATATGCACCTATCCTGCCAAGAAAGACATTCACATAATCAGGTCTGGCTACTCTTGTCACAAGCACATTTTCACGGGCACTGAATCCAAGGGTGAAATTAATTTTTACACCGGAATCTTTAAGGAGCCTTGCTCCTATCAGTCCCTCTGCAGTAAAAGGTACTTTTACAATAAACTGTTCGGGGCAAATGTCATGAAATCGTTTCCCATACGATTGAATTGCCTTAATGTCGTGTGAAGTATCGGTGTGAAGTTCAACACTTACATATCCACCGAACTTTGAGGCCAGTCTCAGAGCATGTCGGGCATTCAAAATAAATGCTATCTCTTTAACTCTCTCTTCCTGAGGCAGATCCCTGACAACACTTTTTGCTTCTGAAATAAAGACATCATATATTCCCTTTTGTATCTCATTGTTTAGCAATGAATTATTTGTTGTCAAAGCACTCATTTCAGCCGACCAGTTTGCTTCAGCTTCCTCCATATCACCAGTATCAAGCCAGAGTTCTGTTCCGGTATCAATGAGTGATTCCCAGAAGGGGTCGCTTTTGCCCGTAACATGTTTTTCATTAAGATTCTTCCATACAAAATCGCTAATTCTGGTACTTAATGTCAGCCATGGTTTCAAGTATTGATGTGTTTTAAATAATTCATTTTACCGAAAATATTTGTAAGTCATCTTTAAAGCATATTTCCGTATCGTTTCTTAGTCGAATCTGATCAATTAAATATTTAGTGGCAAAAATAGATAAATTATCAATCCGTCTCAATGAATATTTTTAGCTTTACAAAATTCTAGTGAAAAAATATCGCAATGAAAACAATCATTTCACTCATTTTGTTTGGTTTATCATTCAATTTAACTGCTCAAAACAGTTTTGATAAATATTTTACCGACAAAGTCTTAAGGTTTGATTTTATGCTTGCAGGAAACAGTACAAAGATTTCCGTATACCCTGCCGGTATGAAAGAAGAACCATTCTGGGCAGGATCCAGAACCAATCTTATTGATCTGTTTAATCTGGGTAATTTTAAATATGAGCTCTTTGATGATACAACGAATATGCTAATCTATTCCAGAGCGTTCTGTACGCTTTTCCAGGAATGGCAAACAACAGCTGAAGCAAAAACTATTGACAAAAGCTTCTATGAAGTAGCTACAATGCCATATCCAATAAATAAGGTCAGATTCATGCTCAGTAAAAGGGAACTAAATGGTCAGTTTTCAAAATTGTATGAAACGGTAATCGACCCTTCAGATTACAATATAAGAAAAGAGAATCCAATAACTGCTGTTACATCAGAAATTTACGCGGGCGGGGACCCTCATACCTCTGTTGATCTGGCATTTATTGCCGAGGGTTATAAAGCCAGTGAAATGGGAAAATTCAGAGATGATGTAAAAAAGATGGCTGATTATCTTTTTGCCGAAGCACCTTTCTGTGATTATAAAGACAGGTTTAATATATGGGCTGTTGAAGCAATATCTCAAGATTCGGGAACTGATATACCGGGTGAAAAGATATATGCTAATACAGCATTGAATTCAAGCTTCTATACTTTCGGTATTGACAGATATCTGACTACCCAGGATATCAAATCTGTGAACGATTTTGCAGCTGCAGTTCCTCACGATAATATAATCGTCCTGATTAACAGCTCGAGGTACGGAGGAGGAGGTGTATACAACTATTACAGCGGAACAACAACCGGGAATAAGCTCTCGCCAAAGGTTTTTATTCATGAATTCGGTCATGGATTTGCTGGTCTTGCTGATGAATATTACTCTTCGTCGGTTGCTTACGATGAGTTTTACCCTCCGGATGTTGAACCCTGGGAACCAAATATTACTACCAGAGTGAACTTTGATTCGAAATGGAAAAAACTGATTGCCATTGAGACACCTATACCGACTCCGGCACAAGATAAATATATGAATGTGACCGGATTATTTGAGGGTGGCGGATATTCAGCCAAAGGAATTTTTCGTCCTGAGTTGGATTGCCGGATGAAAAGCAATGGCCCAAAAGGGTATTGTTCTGTTTGCCGTAACGCAATAAAAGAGATTATTGAATTCAATATAAAATAATATAAAATGTTGTGTAGGGACGTTGCATGCAACGTCCCTACTACATCCTATGTCCCTACCTCCCTACATCTTATGTCCCTACGTCCCAACATCTTATGTCCCTACCTCCCAACATCCTATGTCCCTACCTCCCTACAAAATGGGACGTTGCATGCAACGTCCCTACTACATTTATTATTTCCTGTCAATAATATAGAATAGTACAAGACTTAAGCCACCGAATAAGAATACCATTGACACATAACCCGGGCCATCGGGCATGACATTATATGAAT
Source organism: uncultured Bacteroidales bacterium (assembly GCA_963725785.1). Taxonomy (GTDB): domain Bacteria; phylum Bacteroidota; class Bacteroidia; order Bacteroidales; family VadinHA17; genus LD21. The sequence continues at coordinate 63,551 of CAVRZV010000008.1, forward strand.
CAAGAATAGCCCCTGCTATTATTCCGAATCCAATTCCCATAAAAAGCATTCCAATCTTAAGGGTTAATTTGTTCCAGTTAAACAAAGATTTCAGACCTTCTTTCCCGGTGTTGAAAAGGCTGGCATCAGCTCCTTTATCGATTAGTGCCATTCTTTCTTTGTTACGGGTGGAAACATGAACATAATAAATGCCAAACACTGTGGCGAAAAATGCGATAAAACCTACTAAACCTTCCATGACTTTATTAATTTGGTTAAAACTCTTTGTCCTTTTAGACTACATCGCGGGGAGTCTGGTTACAAAATATTGTTTATTAATAAATTCATTTTCATGGTAACCAATTTATAACTTTGCGCGTCAAAAGGCAGGATGGATTATAAAGGTGACATATTTTATATCGGGCAGATCCTTGAAGGGAACAGCAATGCTTTTAGCTTCATAGTCGACCGGCATAAGAACAAAGCGTATAACCTTGCTTTCAGAATGTGTGGAAGTCATGAAGAGGCTGAAGAGCTTGCACAGGACTCATTTTTAAAAGCTTACAGATCTTTAAAGAGTTTTAAAATGAAAAGTAGTTTTGCTACATGGTTATACAGGATCGTTTACAATACCACAATCTCTCATATCAGAACAAAGAAGAAAGGGATTCTATCACTCGAAGATTTTCCTGCTGATGCCTCAGATTTTATAGGATCCGATATTAGTGAGGAGGCAGCAGAAAGGGAATATAGGAATTCTTTGGTTAACTTTGCCCTTCAGAAAATAAGGGAAGATGAAAGAGGCTTGATAAGTCTGTATTATTATGATGAGATGAGCACCGAAGAGATTTCAGAAGTGACCGGGATAAGCAAATCAAATATTAAAGTAAAATTATTCAGGGCAAGACAAAAGATGCAGGAAATAATTGAAAAAGCTGAAAAGAATAAACTGATATATCATGAATAATAACCTGGAAAAACATAATGATGAAATTCTAAGGCAGTATATCGGCCCTGATTACACTGAAAATGCTCCTGTTGGATTCACTTCAAAAGTTATGACCAACATTAAGATAGAATCTAAATCTTTAGTGGTTTCAGGCAGATCGAAGAAAATAAACCTCGTGCCGGTAATCTATGCTGCGGTTACACTTTGCCTGCTGGCTGCTGCCTTTTTAGTTCCACTCAGTGAGTCTCACTCCTTAGCCTATTCGGTTTTGAATCTTATTAAAAACATTAAATTTTCTTTGCCTGAAATAAACCTGACATCAATCTTGCAACTTCATCTCCCGTCGTTTTTAATCTATGTCATTATTGGTATCCTGGTCCTTACGCTATTCGATAGAGCTCTCTTTGGAATATTTCACCGGGAGAAATAATTTTAAATCAACCCCTGGCCGTTTAGCGTCGTTCCCCCTGAATTACAGGCTTTCCACTTTGGAATTAAGTCCTTTTGCATTAAGAGACCGGCTCATTGCTGCCAGAACCTCAACAATACCTAATTTTACCTCGCAGCTACCTTTAAAATGGACAATAAGTGCACATTGTTCCGCCTGAACTGAATCGTGGCCACACACTTCAACCAGCGATTTGATAACATGCTCAAAAGTATTTATATCATCATTGTAAAGAATCAGAGAGCCTGATTCACCTCTGCTTTTCAGCTTATCATCTTTATGTAATGTTCTTTCCTTCATTTCAGTTTCTCTCGAAGTTGTTTCGCTGCATCAAGTGATATCTCTTTTTTACCCATCCAAGCAACAACATGCGCTTCGCGGTATCCGTTCCTGTTTAGCAGGTCAGAATATTCGGCTGCAGTTTCAAAAGTAATAAATTTCCCAATCAAATAAGCAATTTTTCCGTCATCAACCGGTTGAATATCTAAACCCCTGTTACCTGCAATTTTTCTGATTCCTTCAACTATATCCTCCTTCAGAGGTTTAACCGATCGTGTCACTTCAACTCTGAATGAGAGTGCAGGGGGAACAGTATCGGCTTTGTTCTCCGGTAAAGTCTTCTGTGTACCAACAAAAGGCTTCTTCCCCCACTCCTTTTCAAGCAATGCCGCCCTGTCGGCTGAAACAGTTTTACCTCCTGACAAGCCGACTATAAATGCATCTTTGAACCCTCTGGCTTTGACTGAGGCAAGAGCTTTGGTCGCATCTGCATTTCTCCGGAACATGCCAACATAATATCCTGTTTTGTCAGTCCCGGCAATCTTAAATCCGTAAACCGGATTCATCCCTTTAAAAAATGAGGGGGCCACCGGATTACGAAAGACTGCAATTTGTATGCGATAAATAAGCCCTTCAGGAATTACCGGATCAATAGAGATTTTTTTACCCTGGTCAGATTCAGGTTTGGTGAGTATTTCGAAAAAAGCAAAAGTTTCCGGTTGGGGCTTAACGACAGGGCTAACTGATTTTATACTATCTGTTTTATTACCGGAAAAATTTACAATTTTGTTGTTAACCTTTAAAGCTGTGTCCCTTGCAGGAGGATATGACTCTTGTTTAGTTATAACTTTCGGATATCGCGAAGTATCTTGAGACGGGTTCATTGCCTGAGCTTCGCGGTACTTCTGATCAGCTGATTTCTGAAAAAATGCGGCAAGTTTTTCGTTATCGGCTATCCTGGCATTTAACACAATTTTATCAGAAGCAGCAACGTTTCCCAACGCAATTTTCTGCTTCTTAACAACCGCAAGAACTGAATCGGCTTTGAACTGAAATGCTACTGCCTCACTAAGGATCTTTTCATAATTCTGCGGAAGTGTCACTTTTGCAGAAGCCTCATTACCAATAGTCTTTTGATCCGGTTCCTTTATCTGGGTTTTAACTTCAACTTTGCCAGAGTCAGCCTTTTCAGTTTTTAAGATTACAGCCGGTTTGATTTCGGCATTGGCGATTTGTCCCTGTTTTAAATTACATTGCTGTAAAAATTCCGGGACACCAAGCTCCCTGGCAGCTTTTTTACCAGCCTGTTTTGTGAACTGATCATAGGAAGATGCAGCTTCAGAGTACTTCCCAGCCATCTGTTGTGCTCTTCCAAGATAAAATAATCCGTCAGAAGGTAAGGTTTTTACAGCTCCGGCTGCCTGAAGTGATTGCTGTAAAAGATCTACCGCTTCACCAGGATCTTTGTTCAGTTTTATAAGACAAACACCTGAGTAGTATTTATATAAAGGATCTTTTGAATATGTCTTAAGCAGTTCCCTGAATTGGACGTACGCTTGTTCATAATTTCCCTGTGAGAATGCTTCAAAAGATGATTGGCGCGTAGGTTTCTTCTGTGTTTCCTGGGAGAAAAGATTACCGGAAGCTAAAACAATAACCGCCATCAGGCAAAACAGGAATATATGTTTCTTTAATTTCATAACTGCAATTCTAACTCTTTCGTAAATAATTATATTTCAATGCATTACTGACTTTCCCAAATTCCAGATATGATTGACTATGTTAATAACAATTGGCTGATTTTTTGCAATTAACAATTCAAACTTCGTAAATTTACCCATAATAACAAAATAAATAATCATGATACAGTTAAAAGAGGGGATGAAAGCCCCCGGTTTTGCAGGTATCGATCAGAATGGTAAAAATGTAAAGCTAAGCGATTTTGCCGGGAAAAAAGTAGTGTTGTATTTTTATCCAAAAGATAATACCCCGGGTTGTACGGCGGAAGCATGTAATCTGCGGGATAATTATGATTCGTTACTGAAGAAGGGCTTTGCTGTAATTGGAGTAAGTCCTGATAATGAAAAATCCCATAAGGGTTTTTCATCCAAATATTCACTTCCTTTTCCACTTATCGCCGATATCTCGAAGAAAATCCTGAATGACTATGGCGTATGGGGTGAAAAAAAAATGTATGGAAAAACTTTTTTAGGTGTGATCAGAACAACATTTATTATTGATGAGAAGGGGATCATTGAAAAGATAATCACGAAAGTCGATACAGCAAGTCATACTCAACAGATTTTTGATATGTATAATCAATAAAACCAATTATATGAGCAAAGAAAGAAAAGAAATAAACAAAGAGAAGCTTAAAGCACTTGAGGTCACACTTGGGAAAATAGAGAAGGATTTCGGTAAGGGAACAATAATGAAGTTAGGCGATCATGCCATTGACAACATTCAGGTAATTTCGACCGGATCTATTGGTCTGGATGCTGCTCTGGGTATAGGTGGAATACCCCGGGGAAGAGTAATTGAGATTTATGGTCCGGAAGCTTCAGGAAAAACAACACTGGCCATTCATGCAATAGCTGAAGCCCAAAAAAACGGAGGTATTGCAGCAATTATTGATGCAGAACATACTTTTGACCGGAACTATGCCGAGAAACTCGGTGTGGATGTCGAGAATCTTCTTATTTCACAGCCTGATAACGGAGAACAGGCTCTTGAGATTACAGACAACCTCATTCGTTCCGGAGCACTTGATATTGTGGTTATTGACTCAGTTGCAGCGCTCACACCAAAGGCTGAGATTGAAGGTGAAATGGGTGACTCAAAAATGGGTCTTCAGGCCAGACTGATGTCTCAGGCATTAAGAAAACTTACTGCCAATATCAATAAAACAAACACATCGTGTGTTTTCATTAATCAGCTCAGGGACAAAATCGGTATTGTGTTCGGTAACCCGGAAACTACAACTGGCGGTAATGCACTTAAATTTTATGCATCTGTCAGGCTCGATATCCGCAGAACAAGCCAGCTTAAAGAAGGTGAAGAAATTATCGGAAGCCGGACGAGAGTCAAAATCGTAAAGAACAAACTTGCTCCACCATTTAAAAAAGCAGATTTTGATATTCTTTATGGTGAAGGCATATCACAGCTTGGAGAGATTGTTGACCTGGGTGTCGATTTTGATATTATTAAGAAAAGTGGTTCCTGGTTCAGTTATGGTGATACTAAACTTGGTCAGGGACGCGATGCTGTAAAGCAAATCCTTAAGGACAATCCTGAATTATATGATGAACTTAAAGCTAAGGTATCCGAAGCCCTGAAGAAATAGTAATTCAATAAAAACACCTTTATGAACCTTAGTGAAAACCTTCGTGTACCTTTGTGGTATAAAAATATTAACCACAAAGGATCACAAAGGAATACACGAAGTAACACAAAGGCAAAAAAAGACTTGAAGTCGACTTGAATAATAAAGATAAATAATTAGTTCACCTATGAAAAAATATCTTCTGTCAGTATTTTTATTGGCATTGATTTTCGCTGTATCCTGTAAACAGAATCCTACGGTGGTAAAAGAGGCTGTTGCCTCAGTTCAATAACCAGCTTACCTCTGAAGAAAAATCAGGTGGAGTGATGACTCCTGAAATTATGTGGAAATTCGGAAGGCTTGGGTCTTTCGCTCTCTCCCCCGACGGTACAAATATTTTATTTACTGTCACCGATATAGATTTACAGAGTGAGAACAGACGAACGAACATTTTTAAAACTTCTGCTACCGGAAGCAATCCAGTCCAACTGACTCTGGATGAAGGCAGTTCTCCGCAATGGTTTAACAACGGAAAATCAATAGCATTTCTAAAGGGAGGAAAACTGTATACAATGAATCCTGATGGATCTGATCAAAAGATCGTTTCAGGAATCAGCGATTTTGAAATATTCAGCATATCACCATCAGGGAATAAGATCTATTATACCAGGAGAGTAAAATTAGATCAGACTGCAAACGAGAAACATAACCTCCCCAAAGCAAAGGTAAGGATCATCAATGACCTGATGTACAGACACTGGAACTACTGGAGTGATTTTTCATACAGTCATATTTTTATTGCCACTTTTAACGGGAGTTCCGTTTCAGAAGGAAAAGATATTATGGAAGGGCAGCGGTTTGAATCTCCTTTAGCACCCTATTTTGATGAAGGTGAGATTGCATGGAGTCCCGACGGGAAATCTGTTGCCTACACCTCAAAAAGACTTTTCGGCAAAGAAGATGCGGTAAGCACAAATTCGGATATCTGGCTTTACAATTCTGAAACAGGTAAGGAGATTAATATTTCTGAAGGGAATAAAGGTTATGACAGATACCCTGTTTTTTCACCTGATGGATCAAAGGTGGCCTATCAGAGCATGGAAAGAAATGGTTATGAGGCTGATCTTGATCGTCTTTTTATTTATGATATTGCGAAGGGAACCAGGACATGGATAACAAAGGGATGGGATTTTGACATATCAAATATTATTTGGGATGGTAATGAAACAATTTACTTTGGATGTTCCCATCTGGGTACCTCTCAGATATTTAAAACCGACCTTCAGGGTAAAGGAGTTTTAGAAGTAACAGAAGGAGTTCATAATCTGGGACCATTCACTTTAAAATCGGGAGTTCTTGTTTCGGTATTGACTTCAATGTCGATGGCGCCTGAACTTTCAGTTATTGATTTGAAATCTGGTTCAATTAAACAGATCACTTCTATAAATAAGACCATCTACGATAACATCAAAATGGGAAAAGTAGAGGAGAAATATGTTAAGACTAAAGATAAGAAAGACCTTCAGATGTGGGTAATCTATCCTCCTGACTTTAATCCTGCAAAAAAATATCCTGCACTTCTTTTTTGTGAAGGAGGTCCTCAGTCAGCACTGGATCAATTCTGGTCGTACAGGTGGAACATGCAGATGATGGCAGCAAAAGGGTATATAGTTTTTGCACCTAACCGCCGTGGAGTATCCGGGTTTGGTCAGGAATGGAAGGAACAGATCTCCGGTGATTATGGAGGAAAAAATATTCAGGACTATCTTGACGCGACTGATGCGATGGCAAAAGAATCATATATCGATGCGAACCGGATGGGTGCAGTTGGAGCAAGTTATGGTGGTTATTCGGTCTTCTATCTTGCTGGTGTTCACCAGGGAAGATTCAAAGCTTTTATTTCGCATTGCGGGGTATTCAATTTCGAAAGCGAGTACGGTTCCACCGAGGAGCTCTGGTTTCCCGACAAAGATTATGGAGGTCCGTATTGGAAAAATCTGCCAAGCTATAAGTACTCTCCTCACCTGTTAGTTAATAACTGGGATACTCCAATCCTGATAATTACCGGTGCTAACGACTTCAGGATACCTTATACCCAGAGCCTTGAAGCTTTCCAGGCTGCCCAGTTACATGGTGTTCCAAGCAGGCTTCTTTTCTTCGAGGATGCTTATCACTGGGTTACTAAACCACAGGATGCAGTGGTATGGCAGCGGGAGTTTTTTGAGTGGTTAGAGACATATTTGAAATAAAAGAAATAGATCCAGGAAGATTGAGTTGAGAGAGTTTTAATTTCCCCGCAGATTTCGCAGATTACCGCAGAAAATATCTGCGCAGATCTGCGTGATCAGCGGGATATAAAATTAATGCTTGAGATTCTCTAGTACAATTCTGACCTTTTCCTCCATTGGTAATTCACCGTCAATCCAGTGAATCCTGATTCCTCGCTTTTCCATTCCCCTGAACCAGGTCATCTGCCTTTTGGCAAACTGATGAATAGCAATTTCAAGATCACGAACCATCTCTTCATAGGAAATTTCCCCAGTCAGATAAAGTGTAATAAACTTATACTCAAGTCCGTAGTAAATCAGAGTTTCGGTGTTTATACCTTTATCAATTAATTGTTTCACCTCCTCAACCATCCCGGAATCAAGACGCTGCCTCAACCTGTCCGAAATTCGTTTTCGCCTAGTGTCTCTTTCGAATGTTACACCAACTACAAGGGGTTTTATAATTGGAAAGTCACTTATTTGTTTCCCCTTGTTTCTGGTGAAATATTCGATTTCTATTGCCCTTATAACCCTCTTCCTGGTATCAATATCTGTTTTATTGTGAAGGTTTTTAAAAGTTAATAATATATTTTTCAGCTCTTCTATTGATTTTTTCTCAAGTTCAAACCTCAATCCGCTGTCAGCAGGTACCTCTAACATTCTGTATCCTGTTATAATACTATCAGCATACATACCTGATCCTCCGCACACAACAGGGAAGATATTTCGTTTCTTCAGATCAGAATAGACTTTAATAAACTCACGCTGGTATTCAAATACATTAAATTTATAGCCCGGATCAGCAATATCAATCAGATGACAAGGTATTTGTACTCCATTTACCAGATAATCATCATAGTCCTTCCCGGTACCCAGATTCATCCCCCTGTAAACCTGACGGGAATCAGCACTTATAATCTCACCTCCCAAATTGTAAGAAATGGCTGCAGCCAGGGCAGTTTTTCCGGAAGCAGTAGGCCCCGTTACAACTAATAAATCATAAATTGTATTCAACTCTGCAATCACATTCTTATTCATTCAGGCATGAAAAGCAATATCCCATAAATTTACTTATTTTTGACGGGCATTCAAATCAGACAGATGATGAATAACAAGTTTTTTCTTTGGAGGGTAAAAGATATAATTATTAATCCGGTAAAGGCTTGGGAGATAATTGATTCTGAGAACAAGTCGGAGAGCGTGACGAGAAATAGTTTTTTATTTCCGGTTATACTTCTGGTTTCAGTTTCAGCCACTGCAGGTTCTTTAATCTATACAAATGCAGAAATATCACCAGTTTATTCTGTCTTTGTCGGATTAAAATGTTTCCTTTTGTATTATATTACTGTTTATGCTTCTGCATTTATCCTCAGGGAAATCACTTATCCTCTTGATCTGGGCAGGGATTTTACAATTTCATTCAGACTGATTGCATATTCAATTGTACCTTTTCTTTTATGCCAGGTATTAAGCCGTTTATTCGAGTCTCTTCTTTTTGTAAATGTTTTAGCTCTTTATGGTCTGTATATCTTCTATACCGGTGCAGAAAGGATGTTAACTCCTCCCGCGCATAAAAAAATACCAATGCTGATAGCAACGGCACTGACCTTCATTGGGATTTATATCACCACAAACCTTCTGCTTACAGTCATAATCGATAAAATCTATAAAGCATTCTTTTCATAATCATTGAAATGAAAGGCGGTACAGGAAATATTGTAATCAGAAATAAAAAGGCATCTCACGATTATGAGTTCCTCGAAAAATTTATGGCAGGAATTATTCTCTCAGGAACCGAAATAAAATCACTTAGACTTGGGAAGGCTACCATTGCTGATTCATATTGCTTCTTTAGTGGGGGTGAACTCTTTATCAAGGGAATGCATATTGCTGAATATTGGTGGGGAAATCTCAATAATCATGATCCTCTCCGCGAAAGAAAACTCCTCCTCACTGCACGTGAATTAAGAAAAATTGAAAGGAAGATAAAAGAGACTGGTCTTACGATAATAGTCTTAAAAGTTTTTATTAACGACAGAGGTCTCGCAAAAGCCGAAATAGCAATCTCCAGAGGCAAAAAAGAATACGACAAACGTGAGACCCTCAAACGCAAAGATGCAACCCGTGAAATGGATCGGATGAGGAAAGTCTAGAAATCCAAAATCAGAAGTTAGGACTAAGAAGGTATCTTGAGTAGAATTTAACTATATAATCAACTGCTTCATCTGAGGTATCAACCAGCGTAAACAGATTAAGATCCTCGGCTTTAATATTCTGTTCTTCGGCAAGCATTTCGTTTTTGATCCATTCTACCAAACCACTCCAGTATTTTTTCCCGACAAGTATTATTGGAAATTTACCGATCTTCCTGGTCTGGATAAGGGTTATTGCTTCAAAGAGTTCATCGAATGTTCCGAATCCGCCTGGAAGTACAATAAATCCCTGGGCATACTTCATGAACATAACTTTCCTGACAAAGAAATGATCGAAAGTTATAAGTTTATCCGAATCGATATATGGATTTGGATGCTGTTCAAAAGGAAGATCAATATTAATACCTACCGATTTGCCCTTTCCTCTGGCCGCTCCCTTATTTGCCGCTTCCATAATACCAGGTCCGCCTCCTGTAATTACTCCATATCCGTTCTGAGTAAGCTTAAATGCAATATCTTCCGCCAGTATGTAATACTTATTATTAAGTTGTGTGCGGGCAGAACCAAATATTGAAACACACGGGCCGATTCTGGCAAGTTTTTCAAAACCTTCGACTAATTCAGAGATTATCTTAAAAACTCTCCACGAATCTGTTGTATGAATTTCATGCCATGTTTTTTGTTCAAAAGCATCTTTGATAAGATCAGCAGGTTTCTCCATTTTTGTTTCGATAAAAGTTAGTCAGTTCAAATATAATTAAATTCTCATGCCTTAAGTTCGGCTTTTAGATATTTCCCGGTATAACTCTCTGAGCATTGAACCAGTTTCTCCGGGGATCCTGAAAATATGATACTACCTCCGCCTCTCCCACCTTCTTTTCCCAAATCAACAACAAAATCAGCCATTTTAACTACGTCGAGGTTATGTTCGATTACGATCACTGTATTGCCTCTGTCAACAAGTTTATTCAACACATCGAGCAGCACCCTGACATCTTCAAAATGCAATCCTGTTGTCGGTTCATCGAGAATATACAGGGTTTTACCGGTATCACGTCTGGCAAGCTCAGTTGCCAGCTTGACCCGTTGTGCCTCACCTCCCGATAGTGTCGTCGACTGCTGTCCAAGCCGGATATAGCCTAGTCCGACGTCCTGGAGTGTTTTGATTTTATGATAGATTGAAGGTACATTGGTAAAAAATTCAACAGCAATATTAATTGTCATTTCCAGGACGTCGCTGATTGACTTGCCTTTATACTTGACTTCCAGAGTTTCACGGTTGTAACGTTTGCCATTGCATTCCGTACAATGAATGTAGACATCGGGAAGAAAATTCATTTCAATAGTTTTCATACCTGCCCCTTCGCATCCCTCGCATCGTCCGCCTTTTACATTAAAAGAGAACCTCCCGGCACCGAATCCTCGTATTTTAGCTTCGGTTGTCTGCTCAAATAGTTTTCTGATATCCGTAAAGACACCCGTATATGTAGCCGGATTAGAACGTGGCGTTTTGCCGATAGGTGACTGGCTCACTTCAATAACTTTGTCGAGATGTTCGAGTCCGGTAAGTTCCCTGTAGGGTAATGGTGATTTGCCTGAATTATGAAATCTTCTGGCAAGGGCCGGATGAAGCGTCTGGTTAATAAGTGACGATTTACCGCTTCCTGATACTCCTGTGACACAAATAAGTGTCCCCAGAGGAAATGTAATATCCACATTATTAAGATTATGTCCGGAAGCACCTGAAAGAACCAGGAATTTCCCATTCCCCTTTCTGCGTTCCTCAGGAATATGGAATTTCTTCTTATTATTAAGATAAGAAGAGGTAAGAGTATCATGTTTCATCAGTTCTGCCGGACTTCCATAAGCGGTGATAAGGCCTCCAAAACGTCCGGCTCCGGGTCCCATATCAATCACATGATCAGCCGACATGATCATCTCTCTGTCGTGCTCTACCACAATGACAGAGTTTCCGGCATCCCTGAGTTGTTTCAATGCAGCTATCAGCCTGCGATTGTCCCTCTGATGAAGTCCTATGCTTGGTTCATCAAGAATATAGAGTACGTTAACCAACCGTGATCCTATCTGAGTAGCAAGTCTGATCCTTTGGCTTTCTCCACCAGAGAGAGTTCTTGCACCCCTGTTGAGTGACAGATATTCCAGGCCTACTTCAAGCAGGAAACCAAGTCGTGCTCTGATCTCTTTAAGAATTTCCGCAGCGATTATTTTTTGATTTCCGGTCATTTTCTCTTCAATGTTGCCCAGGAAGAGAGATAGTTCTTTGATATCCATTGCTGAGAGTTCTCCGATATTTTTATCGGCAATCCTGAAGAACAATGACTCTTTCTTCAACCGCGTACCCTGGCAGTCGGGACAAATATTATACTGCACATATTGATCTTTTATTTTTGTCCCGTTTTTCTTCCCGTTTATTGTTTCAATATTCCCAACAAAATTAACTACCCCTTCGAATGTTAAGAAATAATTTGAAGACATCCCCAGAGGAGTATTCGATAACTTGAGTACTTCATCTGATCCATAAAGCACTTTGTTCAGAGCATCTTCAGGAATCTCTTTTATGGGAGTATCAAGAGTAAATCCGTTTTTTTCAGCGATTGCTTCTATTTGCCAGAAGATCCATATATTTCTGTATTTTCCGAGCGGCTCTATTCCTCCTCTTCTTATGCTTAGTTCCTTGTCGGGAATAAGTTTTTCTTCATCGATACTTGATATCTCCCCTAGTCCGTTGCAATGAGGGCAAGCACCCTGCGGTGAATTGAAAGAAAAAGTATGAGGAGCAGGATCATTGTAGGATAATCCGGTGGATGGGCACATCAGGTGGCGGCTGAAATACCTGGGTTCATTATTCTCAGTGTCAAGAACCATCATCACTCCATCGCCCTGATCAAGTGAAGTCAGTATTGAATCATTAAGTCTCTTATCAGTAGTATCGCCTACCCTGAACTTATCAATAACAAGTTCTATAAAGTGAGTTTTATACCGGTCGAGTTTCATTCCGGGAGTGAGTTCTCTGATTTCATTATTTATACGAACATTGAGAAAACCCTTTCGTCTTAGTTGTTCAAATAGCTCTTTATAATGACCTTTTCTCCCTTTTACTACTGGCGCCAGAAAATGGACCTTCTTTCCTGAAAAGCGGTTCTTTACAAGTTCAAGAATCTGGTTATCAGTATATCTGACCATCTTTTCACCTGATGCATATGAATATGCTTCTGAAGCCCTTGCAAATAAGAGCCTGAGAAAATCGTATACTTCGGTAATTGTACCAACTGTAGACCGGGGGTTTTTGTTAGTTGTCTTCTGTTCGATTGATATTACCGGGCTCAGACCGGTTATCTTATCAACGTCGGGGCGTTCCATGCCTCCAAGAAACTGACGGGCATATGCTGAAAGAGTCTCCATATATCGCCTCTGGCCCTCAGCATATATAGTATCAAAGGCAAGAGACGATTTTCCACTGCCACTTAAACCGGTAATTACAACCAGCTTATTTCGCGGAATAGTAACATCAATATTCTGTAAGTTATGAACTCTTGCACCAAGAACCCTTATCTCCTCCTTCATCTTTACTTTCCCTCTACAAAAGACATGCTCTCAGTTTCTGGTTTTTCAATATTTCTCATCCCCTCTGAAGGAATCTTAATCAGATATTGTTTATTTGATTTAGGTGTCAGGTATGGTTTCCTAAGCCAGGGATTCAGAAGTTTTAACATCTTGTAATTCGTCCCGAACTTCCCGGCAAAAACTGAAAAATCTGTTATTGCTGTGTCAACTTTAACCGCGTAGAATTTAAGTTCAGGAAACAGATCTTCTTTGGCAATTTTAAATCCATAATTCTCAGGATCGGTAATAACAAGTTTATAAGCCACTGCCCTGAAAATATACCTTGCAGTTTCTTCACTCAACAGAAGATCGTAATAGTTTTTCTGATGCTGAATTTCGATCTGTTCATCGATTGCACTTCTTCCTCCATTATATGAGGCTGCTGCGAGTGTCCAGCTCCCATATTTTTCAAACGACTTCTGAAAGTACTCACAGGCAAATTGTGTTGATTTCTCAATATCATACCTTTCGTCAACAACAGTATTTATCTCCATTCCTTCTTCCTTGCCTGTCTCAGGCATGATCTGCCAGAAACCGGTAGCTCCTGCAGGAGAAACCATGTTACTGTATTCACTTTCTGCCGCGACAAGATATTTGAAATCATCAGGAATGTTGTTTTTTTTCAGGATCCTCTCAATGATCGGAAGGTATCTGTGAGCCCTCATGATTATTAGAATTGTTGAGGAATGTCTGTAAGCACTTGTAAGTATTTCACGTTCGAGGCTCTCTCTGGTATCAAAGTTGTCAAGAGGCATTTTCTCACCAGCGAAAGTAACAATATCAGGTAATTTATACGATTTATTATAAAGAGTATCTGATAGCTGGCGAATTCCTGTCTGGCCGCTGCTGAATCCACTGAAGCCCTGCGCAATCGACAAAATTATTATAATTGTACCGGTCAGAACAAAAGCGGTAAGCACTGATTTCCTGTTTGTATTTATCATAATAATTCAGGATATTTAAAATAAAGTGCAAAGGTAACATTTTTGCACCTGAAAAATAATTTCCGGAAGAGTAAATTAATTGTGTAATAAATGCCACAATCGTCGATAAGCACATTATCAGGGAAACAATGTATGAACAGGAAGGTTAATCAGATTTCAGAACTTGTATGATAATCCTGAGAAGATCCCGAAAGAATAAGGATGAATGAATGAACCAGTCGTAGAACTAATCGGATTCAGGTAATATCTGAAAGTTGGTTCGAGGTTAAGAGATAGTTTACCCGAGATATTATATTCCATACCCATACCGAGAGAACTGCTTAAAGTAAGCAAATTTAGTCCTTTGGTATCCCCGACAGGATATCTGGTTCCATCAATAGTTGTATATACTGAATTATGAACAAGAAGATTGTAGGATAATCCTCCGATAACATTTATGCCAATTGATCTGTCTAAAATCTTGTATTTCACAACAACCGGTAATTCCAGGTAACCAAAATTCTGATCCAGTGAACTGTTCACGGGCTGAAGATTTGCTTTATTCGGATCAAAAACATCCTTTGTATAGTTGGTAACAATCCTGTCTGAACCAATTGCCGAAAGAAAAACATCAGGGTTACTTGTCTGAACCGTACCATTTGTTGTAAGTACTTCGAAGTTATGATCCCCTTTTGCATTGCCATATGGTATAAATCCGCTGTAGGAATTAATTCCATCTACTTTCTGCCCTAAAGATGAATAGTAAAGCCCTGATTGTATACTGAATCTTTTACTGATCTTATATGAAAATGCCACACCACCTGAGTATGAAACAAGAGGTTGTTCCTTTGCACTCAGCATTTTTGAAAGTGCATCACTTCCGGAATTAAAACTTGAATAATAAGTTGGAGAAGCCATTGCTGCAACAGACCATCTGTTTTGAAGTCTCACAACGGTATTCTCAGGAGTATATTGAAGATCCGGATATTTAATATTAACTGTATTGATCCGCTAATAACGAGATGTGGCGGGAGTGTGCCTCTGGTCGTTTCGAAATTAATTATTGAAAGGTTTTCAGTTTGCTGTGCAACGAATAATTGTTGTGATGATATGGCAGGTTCAATTTCCTTAAAAGCATAATCATTGCTGGCTGTTTCAATTGAAATATCAGAAGAGTTTTTTACCTGACTAAACTCTTCAGGTATATACAGGCGTTTAGCCGCATTATTCGAAAATATTGGAGATGAAGTTTTTATATTGAAGGCTACAACAGATTCAGAGGTACTCTTCGATATTTCCCTGTTCCATCTGTATGTTAAAAAACTAAGAGTCAGCAGAAGTGTTATAACTGCAGCAATCCTTAGCAGTATAATCGGTTTTGAATTAATTTTAATTACAGGGTGAATGTTGTCCCAAACGTCAGATGGCGGCAGCACTTCATAATCTTTAAGACCGTTTCTGAAGAGAAGATCAATATTTGCCCCTTTTTCATTCATTTGCTACTTTCTTCTTAATTCCTGTATATGATCCGACTCTTCGTTGCAGGATAACCCTTGCGCGGGAAAGGTTTGATTTTGAAGTTCCTTCAGAAATATTCACCATTTTGCTAATCTCTTTATGTGAATATCCTTCAATTGCATAAAGGTTAAATACCATCCTGTATTTAGTAGGCAACTCTCTGATAATTTCGAGGAGATCATTGGCTTCAAGGCCGGCATAATCATGGTTATCAGGCTCCATATCCACTTCCTGTATCATATCAATATCATCTACACGATACAGGTTACGTCTGTTGCGGAATTTTTCAAGTGCCGTATTGACAGTTATCCGGCGCATCCATCCTTCGAAAGAACCTTCATGTTTGTAAGTTTCAAGATTTTCAAAAATCTTAATAAACCCTTCCTGCAAAATATCTCTTGCCTCCTCATCATTTCCGGAATACTGAAGACACACAGCATATAGTTTGGATGCATGTCTCCTGTACAGAAGTTCCTGATCTCTCCTGTCACCGGCCAGACAACCTTTAATAATTTTTTTAATCTCCGACAAGGTTTTTCCTGATTGAGATTATAAAAATATAAAATAATTATCTTAAATGCCAGTAATTCTAAAAAGATTGATGGAATTAAAGTAAAAAAGGTTGCGTGGGCTTATAAAAGGCGTGAGGCGTGAGGCGTGAGGCGACAGGCGACAGACTATAGAAGTCAGGATTTTACCCAACCAGATAGCCTGATGCCCGATGCCGATAGCCCGTTACAGATGTATTACCTCTCCATACGCTGCAGCTGCAGCTTCCATAATAGCCTCCGACATAGTAGGATGAGGATGAACAGACTTAATGATTTCGTGGGCTGTGGTTTCAAGTTTTCTGGCAACAACGATCTCTGCGATCATTTCCGTAACATTGGCTCCGATCATATGTGCCCCCAGCAATTCGCCGTATGCCGCATCAAATATCAGTTTAATGAAACCATCTTTTGCCCCTGAAGCGCTTGCTTTCCCGGAGGCAGTAAATGGAAATTTTCCGACTTTTATGTCAAAACCAGCCTCTCTGGCTGCTGCTTCAGTAAGACCACATGACGCTATTTCCGGAGTTGTGTAAGTACAACCTGGAATATTGTTATAATCAAGAGGTTCAACTTCTTTCCCTGCTATCTTTTCCACGCAAATAATCCCTTCTGCCGAGGCCACATGTGCAAGAGCCTGCCCGTGAACAATATCTCCGATAGCAAAAATACCCGGAACAGTAGTTCTGTAGTAATCATCAACGATAACCTTTCCTTTATCAATTTTGACTCCTGCATTTTCAAGACCAATATCTTCAAGGTTTGGTGTAATACCAACTGCGGATAAGACAATATCTGCTTCAATGACCTCCTGTCCCTTTTGTGTTTTTAAGGTTATCAGGCACTTCTCTTTTGAAGTGTCAATTGTCTCAACCGATGAACTGGTCAATACTTTCATGCCAATTTTCTTAAAGGATCTCTCAAGTTGTTTAGAGACTTCTTCATCTTCAACCGGAACTATCCTGGGTAACAACTCAATGAGGGTAACACTTGTACCCAGTGACTGATAGAAATTAGCAAATTCACTCCCGATGGCTCCTGACCCAACAACGACCATTGAGCCTGGTTGTTCTTCAAGTGTCATAGCCTCGCGGTAACCAATTATCTTCTTCCCGTCCTGTTTTAAATTGGGAAGTTCCTTTGATCTTGCTCCTGTAGCTAAAATAACATTCCGTGACGAATATTTTTTCCTTGTTCCATCAGCAGCCTCAACCTCTACCTCAACCTCAGCCTCAACCTCAGCCTTATTAATGCCTGCAATACGGCCATACCCTTTTATGTGTTCAATACTGTTCTTTTTAAAAAGAAACTGAACCCCTTTGCTCATTCCGTTGGCCACATTTCTGCTTCTGGAAATAATCGCTTTAAAATCAGGTTTTACCTCGCCTGAGATAGTAATTCCATAATCAGAGGCATGAGTAAGATAATCGAATACCTGGGAACTCTTCAGGAGCGATTTTGTAGGGATACATCCCCAGTTCAGACATATTCCTCCGACTTCAGCTCTTTCAACAACTGCCACTTTCATTTTCAACTGTGATGCCCTGATAGCGGCAACATAACCGCCGGGTCCACTTCCTATTATTATAAGATCATAATCCATTGTATTTGTACTTTAAAAATTAAATTATTTTTTTTACAGACTATCAGTTTACCCCCTTCCCAGCCTTCCCCCACGGGGGAAGGGGTAAATCAGTTTCTCTTTTCCCCCTTGGGGGAAACAGGAAAGGGGGTCTTTAAAATAGTCTAAATAGTATTTTAGATATCTTTTAAGCATGTACTGTTTTCATTTTTGACATTTTCATGATTAAAAAAGTAATTGTTTTTACGATTACCCATATTATAACAAGTGTGAAAATTATTGTTGCTCCTACCGGTATTCCTGCAAAGTATGAAATAATATAACCTGTTGCAGTACCAACAAAACCGGCAAGGACCGACCATATTACAATTTTCAGATAGACCCTGGTGAATAACATCGCAATGTTTGGTGGTATAGTGAGTAATGAGATAACCAGTACCACACCGGCCATCCTTATATTTAAAACTATTGTCAGGGCTATCAGCGAGGTTGTAATGTATTTAAAAATATCCACGTATGAGGAGTAGGTCCGTGCAAAGATCTCATCAAAAGAGATATAAAGAATTGTTCTGTAGAATACTGCAAAATAAAGGATCAAAATTACGGACATTATTCCCAATGCTATGATGTCGGCGTTTGACACGGTAAGAATACTTCCGAAAAGGTAACTCATAAGGTTTGGAGTATATCCGGGGGTCAGATATATAAATATTATTCCGATTGCCATACCAAATGCCCATAATATCCCTATCGCCGAGTCCTCTCTTATTTTCTGTCGGACAGACAGATACTCAACGCCCAGAGCTGACAGTATGCCAAATACAGCTGCACCAATCACAGGGTTGATGCCGATGAAATAGCCAATACCAATACCCCCGAATGAAGCATGTGTGATACCACCGCTGAGGAAAACCATTCGCTTCGATACAACATATGTTCCTGCCAAACCGGCAGTTATACTGGCAAAGACTGCTCCGAGGAGGCCTTTTATTATAAAATCATATTGAAAAATGCTAGTTTCCAATCATATATGGGATTTAAGTACTGTATGGGGAACATCGCCATGTGTAACAAGCTGAATAGGGCACCCATAAGCAAGCAGATCTTCATTTGTAATTTCATGCGATGGATGGTAGTGAAGACTCCTGTTCACACATGCAAACGATTTAATATGCGATGAAATGGTCCCTACATCGTGGGAAACCATCAGTATTGCCATTCTTTTATTGAGCTCCCTCAATTTTTCATAAAAATCATTTTCAAAAGTTGTATCAACAAAATTTCCCGGTTCATCGAGTAACAGTAATCTTGGATTTCCGATAATCGCCCGCCCAAGGAACACCCGTTGCATCTGGCCACCTGACAATTCATTTAAAGTAGAATCCGTCATCTTTTCCAAACCCAGTTCATCCATAACCTTCATAGCTCTGCTTTTGTCGGATGAAGACATCCTGGAGATGATGCCCTTACGGATCATGAGTCCCGATAGAATTATGTCTGTTACTGTTACAGGGTAGTTAATATCTCCGGTTGATATTTGAGGCAGATATCCGATGCTGTTGCTATTTAAAAGCTCAGTATTGAAAACAATATTACCTTCAGACGGTTTCACCAAACCCAGTATTACTTTTAAAAGAGTTGTCTTCCCGCCTCCGTTGGGACCAATTACGCCAATAAAATCATTCTCATTTACCTTAAGATCCACTTCCTGCAAAACCATATTTGCACCATAAGAAGCTGACAAAGAATGCATTTCGAATAAATAAGCCATAGATCCTTTCTATTTGGAACTTTCAGTTAGACTTTTGTGCAAAGCTTCAATAATTTCAGTTGTCGATCGTTGCCAGTTTTCCGACAAAGGATCTATCAAAACTATCCGGGCACCTATTTCACCGGCTATTGCTCTGGCATTTTTTGTGTCATATTCTCTCTGTACAAATATTGTTTTCAGATGGTCCTTCCTGGCGCTGTCAATAAGGTCTCTCAATCTGGAAGGAGAAGGCTCTTTGCCCTCAGATTCAACCGGGATCTCTTCTAGTCCATAGTCTCTTGCCATGTATGCCAGATTTGGGTGATAAATCATAAAAGAACGGTTTTTAACACCTGCAAAAAGTTCTCTTGCTCTATCATTAACTTCCCCGATTCTTAAAAGGAGAGCCTGGTAACCTTTTTCGTATTTCTCTTTTTGAGATGGATTAAGCTCGCACAGAAATCCTTTTATGGAAGAGGCCATTATCAAAGCACATACGGGAGAGACCCAATAATGCGGGTCCGCACTTTCTATTTGACTCCCTTCATGATGATGTGCTGAGTTCAGCGGGTCAATTTTGTCACCTAAAGATAACCTCTTCATTTTACTGTTCGTCTCGTAAAAACGTTCCAGCCAGTTCATCTCAAAACCCAGATAACCATTGCTTATGTAGGCAACAGATTTTCTGAGTTTGTTAATCTGTTCAGGAAAAGGCTCGTAGGTATGAGGATCTGCTCCGGCAGGCACCATAATATTAACCGCAAAGTCAGTACCGGCGATCTCTTCAATAAAGTATTTGAAAGGTGCAATACTGACAGTAATTATCCTATCGCCAGAATTGTAATTCTTCCGTCCGCATGAAATAAACAACACTATAATCAGAAAACAGAATACTCTTCTCATAAGACATAAAACTCAATGCCGGTTACAAATTTAACATATAACAGAACAAATGGCTAAAGTGTTGCAAATAAAATAATATAAGCTATTTTTGGATAAGATTAACTAAGAATTGAATTGTTCCGGATGAAGAATAAAGGTGAGATACTCGCATCAATACTTAAGAATTTTAAGGAGTGTTATTTCTTCCTTCATAATACAAGGGAGTTCCATATAGTTGAAGATATTATGAACGAAGGGTTTGTTTTCGAAAGCCAGTTGCCTCATTCCACCGACCACGTAAATCCAAATGAACCCATTGAAGTCACCTACTTTCTTTTTCAGAGAAAAGAATATGGCACATACACAATAATTATAGCCATACCCAAAGTAATTTATGAGATGTACACTGATATTTCAATAAAAAAAGATGTTGGTATTGAAGAAGTTCTCACAGTCACTGATCCGTATTACGGCGACAATGATGAATTGATCTTCACTCTGTCGCCCAAACATGTGCTTGGATATTTCAACATCAAAACATCTGAATTCTATCAGAACAGGAACTGGGATCCGTTTTTTAATAACTGCGAGCTCAAAGTTGTTGCGAAAAAACCTGTAAGCCAGAGCAAAAAATAGTATTTCTTCTTTAACCACAAAGTACACAACAAAAAAGGTTGTCTCTTTTTGTTTGAGACAACCTCCTTTTTACAAACTATGAAAACTAAAAAGACTGAAGCGAAATTCTGAAATATCCGGTTGCCTTAGTCGACGAAATCTGAAATTTCCAGTCCCCGGTCTTATCCTGGTTCTCTGTTTCAGAAATCGTGAATGATTTTCTCCAGTTGAGATTACCCGATTCATCAATCAGGATGTCTGAGTAATTTTTGCCGTTCGGCATTACAATCTTTATATGGATCTCACCTGCTTTACAATCGCCCATAACTGACATCACAACTGATTTTACAGTTTTTTCCACTGCAAAAGAGTATTCTCTTGAAAAGGTGTTGTCTTTTACCGTTTTTGAGAAATCCAAAGTTGTCCGCTCAGAATCACCATACATTGAATGTCCGTAAAATGCCTGCATATCAGCGCCGCTGAGATTAAAAGGTTCATTGAAAATGACCGACCTGTTCCCTCGAGGCATGTATCTGAATAAACTGTCTCTTTTCCCAGCTTCTGCCTTTACAAAATTCCACTGGTCGCCTGCTGCTGCCTCAGCATCTTCCTTGGTCTTCTTCTGTTCGGCCATAGCCTTTTTTTGCTGGTCGATTTCCAGCCGGATTTTCTGCTCTTTATCCAGTTCTTCTTTTGACTTCTCCTGGGCAGCTATCTGCTGGAAAGAAGAAACAACCGAGATAAGGAAAATACCTATTAAAAATAATCTGAACTTTTTCATGGGTGCCGTTTATTGGTTTGACATTGTAAAGATACAGCCTGATCGAATGTTATTTTGTTAACACAGGGTTAACGCAGGGTTAATGTTTGGCATCTAGGGCAGACTTATCAATAAATTGAATAATTTTGAGAAAGTAAAGTAAATGAAATGAAAAAAAGAAATACTGTCCTGCTACTTGGTATTACATCGATTCTGATTATGATATCAGTTCAGGTTTACATTATATTGGGTATCTGGAAACAAAAAAATGAGACTTTCGCCCTCAGGTATACAATTCTGTCAAAAGAAGCTCTGTCATTTATGAGCAGAAGAATGTCTACTGATGGTTTTGATACTGTTAGATTTCTTTTGAGAAGATATTCAGAAGAAGCTGTTAAATTGTTACATGAAACAAAAGATGAAAATGAACTTGCAGCCAGGAAAAAGGATGTTCTGGAACATTTCACATTCTATCTGAATCATGAACAGGATCTTTCAGGTATGCTTTCAGACTATTTTAACAGAAGAGGATTTGAAAAGAAATTCAATTTTTCGATTTTGATCAACGACCTTGAGATAATTAGTAACGATACAATTACGGTGTACCGGAGTGATAATTACACAAACCGCCGGCCGCCTGACAGGGCGGGAAGACCTTCGACTCCTGAAGTTGTCAGGTCTAAAATCCTGGTCAACTGGTTCCCGTGGGAGGATAACAATTACAGAATGGTATTTGATTACTTTATTGACTTTTCCAATCAGCAGAAATTGGTTTTAAAAGAGATGGCAGCATCTCTGGGAATGAGTACTCTCAGTATACTTCTCATTGGTATAATGTTTATGATAACCTACAGGAACCTTATGGAAGAGAAGAGGCTCTCAAATCTTAAGACTGATTTCATAAACAATATGACTCACGAATTAAAAACTCCATTGTCAACTATAACTGTTGCTGGAAAAACTCTTGAAATGGTGCAGATAAGAAAAGATGATGCGAAGATACTTGAAACAGCTAAATTAATCGGGAAACAAAGTATTCATCTGAATCAGCTTATTAATATGATTCTTGAGATCAGTATGTGGGAAAGAACTCAGTTCCAGCTCGATAAGCGAACAGTTGAGATAGAAGAACTGATGAATGACGTTGTTGATTCTTTTAAATCGGGCGGGGGCAACAATGCCTCAATTAATCAGAAATACAATTTCAGCGGGACAAAAATTGATCTTGATGTAGTTTATTTTACCACACTTTTAAATAATCTGCTTTCCAACGCAGTCAAATATTCCGACAAAGAACCTGTTATTGATGTTGAGGGATTTGTACTGGATAATAACGTATGTATTAGAGTTGCTGATAACGGAATAGGAATTAATAAAAATGATCAGAAGCACATTTTCGATAAATTCTACAGAGCTTCAACTGGTAACATACATAAATTCAAAGGATTGGGATTGGGCCTGTATTATGTAAAAAAAATCGCGGAAGCTCACGGAGGAGATGTGACTGTAAGCAGCAAGCCGGGAAAAGGTAGTACCTTTACTGTAACAATACCTAACATTTCATAAAAATTTCGGGTACAGAGACTTTACTGATTAACCGGGAAAAGGTAGTATCTTTACTATAACAATATCCATATAATCAAAAAAATCGAAAATGAAAGTTTTAATTGCAGAAGATGACAGAGATTTTGGCAATATATTGACACAATATATAACAATCAGCGGTTTCGATGTAGTACTTGGACGAGATGGCAAAGAAGCGTGGGAGTTGTTCAATAAGGACAAACCCGATATATGTGTCTTTGATGTGATGATGCCTGAAATGGACGGTTTTACCCTTGCTGAAAAAGTAAAGGAAATGAATCCTGATGTTCCGGTAATTTTCCTTACAGCCAAAAGCCTGAAGGAGGATATTGTCAGAGGTCTAAAGATAGGGGCAGATGATTATATAACAAAACCATTCGATCCTGAAGTACTCATACTACGGATCAATAACATACTGAAAAGGGCTTATTCTGCTACTAATGATGAATTTAAAGTATCCGAGACAGTATTAAAATATAATACTCTCGAGTTGATATGCGGGAATACTAAAGAAAAGCTGACGCTGAAAGAGGCACAGCTCCTTAAGTACTTCATTATCAATAAAAACAAAATACTTGCAAGAGAAGATATTCTTACTGAAATATGGGGTGAGGATGATTATTTTCTCGGAAGAAGTATGGATGTGTTTATCAGCCGTCTGAGAAAATATGTTTCGGAGGATAACAATATTGATATCCGTACCGTACGAGGTACGGGGTTTATACTGGAGGAATTAAAGAAGGAAGTATAAAAGAAGGCGTGAGGCGTGAGGTATAAAACTATTCTCCTTACCCCTCACCCCTAATTACTTTTTCGCGCCAAGAATCTCATTTATTTTATTATACAGCTCTTCGCCCCGGAGGTTCCTGCCAATTATTTTTCCGGTTTCATCCAGAAGAAAGTTAGCCGGAATTGAATTCACTGAATATAATTTTGCTGCTGCGCTATTCCCGCGCTGGAGGTCTGACACCTGTGTCCAGGTAAGTTTATCATCGGCAATTGCCCTAACCCAGTCCTCCCTGGTATTATCGAGTGAAACGCCGAAAATATCAAATCCTTTCTTGTGAAATTCGTTATAAACCTTTACAACATTTGGGTTCTCCTGGCGGCATGGATTGCACCAGGCAGCCCAAAAATCTATCAATAGCAGCCTGGCTCCTATTTTAGATGATAGTGCCACAGGGTTCCCATTAACATCGTTCAGAGTAAAATCGGGAGCTTTCTGACCTATAGCGACAGATTTCATAAGTACAACTCTTTCTTTCAGACTTTTCATTTCAGGCAAATCTGCGATTGAAGAGTCAAGTCCATTAAGCATTGTTTCAAGTTCACCTGAATCCATATCATAACTAAGGCTTAACAGAACAGATGGTGTAACATAAGAGGAAGGATTTTCTTGACAAAGCCCTTCTGAAGGTTTATCATCTCTTTTTGAATGGAATCAGCCTGCTTTTCAAGCATTGATATATTTGCCACATCCCCTGACATGCTTGCAGCCTGGTATTTGATAATACTTTTCGAATATAGATCGCTAAGAGGTTTATTTGACTTTATCAGGGCATCATACTCATCCTGTGTTTTGGAACCTGTAATGCTTGCTTTGTACAATGAATCGAGGTTCCCGGTAACAGTAATCTCTGAATTTTCAAGGTAAAAAGATGTTCTTTTCCTTGTATTACCTGCAACCAGCTGGATCAACTGAGGGTACTCAACTGCCCCGTTCTTCATTGTAAAGGTACCTTTCCTGGATTTTGCAGAATCAATTGAAACAATCTTGCCACCTTCTCTTTTTTGAAGATAGAAAGTAATGCTGTCGGATCCGGCAATTTTCCCCCTTATAACATAATGAGGTTTTGAAGTACATGATGATATTATCAGACAAACAATAAAAAAATAAATGACCTTTTTCATACTAAGTACTTTTTGAATTAAACTAATTAAAATCTATCAGAGCTGGCAAAGTTATGAATTATTGTTTAATCAGGCAGACTTTTGAAGTATTTATCAAGCAGGGTTAAAGCTGCCTTGTATGAGGTTATCGTTCCATCGTATAACCTTTTTTCTATCTCAGGGACCAAAAGTTTAACCTGTTCATGGTTATAAAACGAACTATTCAGATATTCACCAATTGTATTATGCATTCTGATTACATCCTGTTCCTTTCTGAGAGTCTCAAAATATCCTGATTTTTTTGTAAGAGCAAAGTACTCCATAATAATTTCCCAGAGTTCTTTTATACCAATATTTGTTAATGCCGAACAGACCTGAACCTTCGGTACCCATCCGGATGATTTTTTGGGAAAAAAGTGAAGTGCGTTCTGGTATAATATCCGGGCATTCCCTGCAACCTGTACATTTGGTCCATCGGCCTTTGTAATAGCGATCAGATCTGCCATCTCCATGATTCCCCTTTTTATACCCTGCAGCTCATCACCTGCACCGGCAAGCATAAGAAGAAGAAAAAAATCAACCATTGAGTGGACTGCTGTTTCTGACTGCCCTACACCAACAGTCTCAACAAGTATCGTATCAAAACCTGCCGCTTCACAAAGTATTATTGTCTCCCTGGTTTTTCTTGCCACACCGCCAAGAGTGCCGGTTGAAGGGGTTGGACGGATAAAAGCACCAGGATGAATGCTTAGTTGTTCCATTCTGGTTTTGTCACCAAGAATACTTCCTTTTGTCTTCCCGCTACTGGGGTCAATAGTAAGTACGGCAAGCTTTCGTCCCTCTTCAGTAAGGTGTAATCCAAAGGTCTCAATGAAGGTACTCTTCCCTGCTCCCGGAACACCAGTTATCCCAATCCTTAGCGATCCTGAACTGAAAGGGAGACACTTCTCAATAATGACCTGGGCCATCTCATAATGTTCAGGCAATGAACTTTCGATCAAAGTAATAGCCTGACTCAAAATGGTCCTGTCCCGCGCAAGGATCCCTGAGACAAATTCATCAGCTGAATATTTCCTGCGTTTCTTTCTGCCGGATTTTGTCAGCACGTCAGGATTAATGCTTGATGGCTGTGGGATCCCCTGATGTACCTTTAGTGAACTTTTGATTTCTCTTCGATTATTAAATAATTATTTTGCCGGAGCAGGTTGTTCAACATCTGCACTCAGCATAAGCACAACCTCTGAATTCTTTGGATCATTAGTGTACACATAGATTGCCTTTGTAGTAATACCCTTATAACCACCCGAGTTGAATACTGCTTTAATACTGCTCTTCTCACCAGGCTTAATACCCTGACCCTGATTTCCCTGTTGTACAGCTGTGCAACCACATGTAGATCTGATAAACCTGATTATAAGATCGCTTTTCCCATCGTTTTGAAATTTGAATTCAACCTCGTTCTGTGTTGAACCCTTTATTTTACCAAGATCAAAAGTTAATGATTCAACTTTAAAAATGGGTGCATTTGCAAGTTCTTCCTTTGATAATTTGGAAAAATCTTCTACAAGATTTGCCGATACATAATAATACAAATTTTCCTGAACTACACCGTTAAGCTTTATTTTAACCATATCGCTCACATTGCCCCACGCGTTGTTTTTTGTTGCATCATAAGTTCCTTCTATCAAACCTTTCTGACCCGGTTTAATTGTTTCCGGATTGGCTTTAAGTGCAAGATGGGCCGGAACTCCGTCAAATTCTACTTTAACAGGTGTTGCAGAGGTATTGATCAACTGCATAACCCTCATCTTTTTTTCGGTCTTCTTAACGTTTGTGAAAGCAAGATGGTTACTTTCGAACCTTACTGCTCCGACAGCGAAAGTGAATAATTCTTCAACTGTTTTTTCATGAGGAGTGACCTCCCCTTTGATCACCAGAACAACAACTTCCGGTTTGGTATTCGTATATACAGATAGTGTTTTATTGAACGGACCAGGTCTGTTTGCCGGATCATAAATTGCTGTTATCTTACCTTTGGCCCCTGCCGGAATAGGTTGTTTTGTCCACTCCGGTGTGGTACAACCGCAGGAAGCTACAACGTTTTGGATTACAAGCGGTTCCGTACCCGTATTGGTCAGAATAAAGTCAAAGGTTTGTCGTCCTGCCTCTTCCTTGAAAGTTCCGAAATCATGTTCGGTGACCGCTAGCTGCATTTTTGTTATTGCAATCTGCGATTTTACCGAAATTCCGAAAATGAGTAGCGAGATAATTAAAAATAATCGTTTCATATCAATTTGAGATTTTAGCATTTGAAGAATAATCATTTATGTTTTTTACAAATATATTAAATAGAAATTCAATTTCTTTGATATAACAATTCCGGTCAGTAATTGGTTGCACCACATTATGCAAAAATCGGACCAGACAGTTCAACTAACATAAAGTGATGTAAAAATATAGAAAGTTTGAGATTTTTAGATAGTTTAAAACAGAATATCATTAGTTTTGCTGCAATACTCGTATTGTTTGGAACAAAATTTGTAAGTTGTAGTTCCGGTTACCCGATGAAAACCTTAAAACTCAATAATATCAAAAGACTGATTGTCATCATTATAGCCTTAGTTTCATATTTAAGTGCGAAAGGTCAGTTCTATAACGGGCTTCAGATGTCTTTTGGTAAAAATAAAGTACAGTATTACGATTTCTACTGGCAATACTACCGGTTCGACGATTTTGACTGCTACTTTAATGAATATGGACGGGATCTGGCTCAATTTACAGCAAATTATGCCGTAAAGAAGCTTGCGGAAATAGAGGATCTGCTTGATTACAAACTCGAAAAGAGGATCATATTCATAATTTTCAATAAAAATTCAGAATTCAGGCAATCCAATATCGGCCTTGTCACTTTCGATGAAGACAGCTATAATACCGGTGGATTTAACAGGATTATAAAGAATAAGGTAAGGCTCTATTATGAAGGTGACCATGAGTCGTTTCAACGACAGATTTCAGCTTCTATAACTGAAGTTATAATCAATGAAATGCTATACAATGCCGACATAAAAGACAGAATATCAAGCTCATCGGCAATTTATATGCCTGACTGGTACATAAAAGGTCTTGTTCATTATTTAGGAGGCAGTTGGGATTATGAAGTTGAAAACAGAGTTAAAGATGGTTTCAAATCAGGTAAATTCAAGAAAATAAACCATCTTGAATACGATGATGCAATAGATGCGGGTATGTCGTTCTGGAGATTCATTGGCAAGAAGTACGGCAACACGCTAATTCCAAATATTATTTACCTTACTAAGATCTACAAAAACATTGACGATGGTTTCCTCTATGTTATGGGAGTGGATCTCAAGGATCTCCTGAAAGAATGGAAGAACTATTACAACGAAGAATATCCGAATGATAAAAACCTTCCGGCTGATGATGGTAATATTGTCGTAAAATCAAAAAAAGAACAGATCTATCAGCAGGTCAGGGTAAGCCCCGGAGGTGAATATATAGCTTATGTTACTAACGATTGGG
This sequence comes from uncultured Bacteroidales bacterium, assembly GCA_963725785.1. GTDB lineage: Bacteria > Bacteroidota > Bacteroidia > Bacteroidales > VadinHA17 > LD21. Next base: position 92,164 of record CAVRZV010000008.1, read on the forward strand.
GAAGAAAGAGAGTCTGGTTGTACAATCAGACAACAGGCAAACGGAAAATTGTTTTCAGGAAAGAACCTCGGTTCGAACAGGTTACAGATAATACTTACCCTGTTATTGCATGGCATCCAAGTGGAAAAATCCTGACAATTATCAATGATGAAAAATCTGACCTTCAAATGTATTTCTACAGGGTCAACGAAAGAAAAACAGAAAAACGTATCCTTCTTTATTTTGATAAGGTGCTCGACTTTTCATATTCACCCGAAGGATCTCGTCTTGTCTTCTCAGCTGTAAAAGATGGAATAACAGATATATACATTCACACTATTGCATCAGGAACAAATGAGCAGATTACCAGGGACATTGCAGATGATCTCAATCCTGCATTCATGAAAGAATCTCCCGACGAAATAATTTTCTCATCAAACAGATTATCTGATACCCTGACTAATACCGGCAGTCCTTTTGAGAAAATATCGCAGACTTTCGATCTCTTTACTTATAATATCGCAAAAAGTAATAATGTCCTGGTAAGGCTTTCGGAAGGTAAATATACCAGCAGGTTTCAGCCGGGTGAGCTCGCAAAAAATAAATTTACATATATAGGCGATCAGAACGGGATATTTAACAGGTATACGGCAAAGTTCGATAGTTCAATCAGCTTTATTGACACTACCGCTCACTACAGATATTACATTAATTCTCAACCTGCTACTAATTATGACAGGAATATTTTAAACCAATCGGTTGCGAGCGGATCTGACTCTTACGGAGAAATGCTTTTCAGCAAAAGAAAATATGTCTTAAGGAAGGGACTCCTGAACCAATCTGGTGCTGTACCACCAGGCGAGATTGTAAACACCGTATTACGGAAAGAGAAAAACCAATATTTTCATAAAGCTGACAGCATTGAACAGTTACGGCAGTGGCTGGTTGCAGAAGACAAAAGGCGAAGGGATACCCTTACCAAACCTCTTTATGAATATTATATAAAGAATGAACCAATAGACATTAATCATTACATATTTGAAAAAGAAAAGCAAAACTACTATGATCAGTTATGGCGGAAGAAATATATGAATATCGATCTTGATACCGGACATATTATCCTTCCGCTGATAAGAATCTATGAAACCTCCTTTTATAATAATTATATAGCAACCCAGGTCGACTTTAGTTTTCTTAATAACTCGTACCAGGTCTACAGCGGCGGTGCCCCCTATTTTAATCCCGGGGTGAATGTTCTGACAAAGATAGGAACAGTGGACTTGTTTGAGGACTACAGGATAACAGGTGGGTTCCGGTTTGCCGGTAACTTCGACAGTAATGAGTATCTGTTAAGTATCGAAAACCTTAAAGGGAAATTTGATAAACAGCTGATCTATCACAGGCAAACTTATTTCAGTTCGGACGATTCCAGCCTGTTCAAAACTTATACGCAGAATATATATTTTTCACTCTCCAAACCTATTACTCCTGTCCTGGCGTTGAAGGGCACTATCTCTTACAGATATGATAAACACGTATATCTGGCTACAGATATCGCCACTCTCAACTACAAAAATATCTCACAACAATGGGCGAGCCTGAAAGGAGAAATAATATATGATAATACACGCAAAAGAAGTATTAATATTTACTTTGGTACCAGGTTTAAAATATTCGGCGAATATTATAAGGAACTGACAAGGAAAAAATCAGATATGATAGTTCTTGGTGTGGATTTCCGCAAGTATACCCGGATACACAGGGAATTGATCTGGGCAAACAGATTTGCGGCCAGTACATCCTTTGGGCCTACTAAACTGATATATTACCTCGGTGGCGTTGATAACTGGATGGGATATCTGTTTAATAAAGTGCAGATGTTCGATAACACTATCCCGGTAACACCTAATGTGAACTATGGATTCCAGGCGATTGCGACCAATATGAGAGGTTTCTCCCAGAACATAAGAAACGGTAATAGTTTCGCCCTTATAAACAGCGAAATCAGATGGCCGGTAGTCAGATATTTTGCCGGTCATCCTTTGAAGTCAAATTTTCTCAATAGTCTGCAGATTATTGGATTCGGTGATGTAGGAACAGCCTGGTCAGGTAAATCGCCATGGTCAGGTAAAAACGGTTACGATGTAGAAAAGATAACAAATGGACCGGTTTCAGTTACACTTGATTCGAACAGGGATCCTATCGTGGAAGGATTTGGAGCAGGTGTAAGAGCTCAGCTTTTGGGATATTTCATCAGGGCTGACTGGGCCTGGGGTATCGAGAACCGTTATCTGCTTCCAAGAATTTTCTATCTTTCATTCAGCCTCGATTTTTAGTTATCGTCCTGAAAAAAATTAAATAACGGGATATCAACTGTTTTTCTCCGTTCTACTTTGTGTTTTACTTTGTGATCCCTTGCCTGCCGGCAGGCAGGTTTGTGGTTAAGAAATATTTAATTTTACCACTAAGGTACACAAAGGGTTACACAAAGGTACACGAAGGACTTGCTTCTGAGCTTAAAGATTGTTCGATTTTATTGTCAGAAATTTGATTAGTTAATTATTTATGGTTATATATTTAGCTCGTTTCTTTTTCAATTGAAAAAAATGAGTAATTTTGTGCGCTAATTGTAATTAATTAATTCAAAAAATAATCAAGATGGCTTACAAAATTAATGATGATTGTACTGCTTGCGGAACATGCATCGATGAATGTCCTGTTGAAGCAATATCAGAAGGCGACATCTATAAAATTGATCCGGATGTATGCACTGACTGTGGTGCATGCGCAGATGTGTGCCCGGTTGAGGCTATTCATCCAGCATAGTATTACAATTCACGAAAATGTAACAGGGACATACGATGGTATGTCCCTGTTTATTTTATCGCGGGTCGTATTTCGCTTGCTCAAGGATACCCTGAACATCCGTGTTCCTGATTATATCCCCCATTTTTATTCCCGGATTCCTCATCATGAATGATTCGATAATTCTGAATCCCAGCCAGACAGCAGCCCGTCCCGGCGATTCCTTTGAGAAATAACTTGTCATCGGAGCTTCACCTGTAAGTTTTCGTATTGTAAACTGATCGCTGCTGAACAGAAGATTATTTTCTATAAGATATTGCCACATCTGAAATTCATTGTTCCTGCAGAATTTCATCTGATCCGGAGTGAAACCGAAAATAACATCATCGCTGGTTTCAGGTAACATGCATTTTTCAAAATACTTAAGTTTACCTTCATGAATAATCTCTGCCAGTACATTGTCAGCCGGGTATTTAATTGTCGAAAATTCCCATTCTGAGGCTGCCCATCCATACATACAATCAGGAACAATATTCTCAGGTGTCATTCTTGCAGCCATATATTTGAAAATCTCAAGTCGGGGATAATATTCACAATCTGCCCCCAGATATCGGTCAAGACCAATACCAAGAATAGAATCTCCGGTTATGATACTGCTATTAAATCCCGTGATACAGGTAAATACTTCCGGTACACTATTCCCTGGAAAATAATAAAGATAATGCCGGAAAGCATCCTGAAGCCCTTCTTCAATCAACCTGACATCGGGATATTGTCTAATTGTAAGCGAATAGACTTCGTTATTTTGTTTATCCGAACAAAACCTTAACAGATTATCACCAAAAGAAGAATCTGAAATATCGCCTGTATTGATAACATAACTGAATAACTGAAGAAACTTACCATACTTTTGTTTAAGAGAAGGAACCGCCGATATCACTCCATCGGGATTTAAGGTGAAAAGGTCTTTCTCAAGTCTCTTTATTTCAATCTTTACTTTAACCGGGGAGGTGTTTACTTTGTAATGGTTCCTTCTGCAGGAAGTTGCCGTTGCCAGCATTACAAGCAAAATCAAGAAGGGGATAGACCTGATTCTCATATAGCTTTTTTTAAGAAGTCTAAAATACACACTTTTTCTGTTGTAAGGTTACGAATATAAACGATACAATAACTTCTCTTATTATTTGTTATTTTTACAATTGAATTGAAACAAAGGTGCCTTTGAGCCTTAGTGGCAAAAATGAATTAACAGTGATTTACGATCTTTACATAATACTGATATATGAATAAAAAACAAAGTTTTCTATCAGGAGTAATTAAAATAACAATTCTCTTTTTATTTATTTTCATACCGGTCATTTTAAATGGTCAGCAAAAAATAGTTTTCGGATTACATGCAGATCCTGTTATCAGCTGGTTCTCAAGCGATATAAAGCAGGTCAAAAATGTTGGTGCCCGACCTGGCTTCAATTTTGGCTTGACCTATAATAAATATTTCACTTCGAATTATTCCTTCTCAACCGGCATAAGTCTCCTGAATGCCGGTGGGAGACTCGTAAACAGCGATACAGTTGTGATGGATCTTTCAAATTTCAAAGCAACTGTATTACCAGGCAATCCTGTAGTTTATAAAATAAAATACCTTGCATTTCCAGTCGGATTGAAGCTTCAGACAAACCAGATAGGATACCTTACGTTCTTTTCAGATCTGGGTTTCGATCCGAAAATAGTTATAAGCAGAAAAGCAGACATACCTTCTCTCAACATCACCGGTGAAAATGCATCAAACGAAATAAGGATGTTCAACCTTTCGTATCATATTGCAGCAGGCATTGAGTATTCCCTGGGAGGTACCACCGCCCTGGTAGCTGGTTTGAGTTTTGAGAATAATTTCCTCGACATAACCAAAGACAATGGGAATAAGCCAGTTGACAAAGTATCGCAAAGGATACTTAGCTTCAGACTTGGTGTAAATTTTTAACATTACGGTGATGAAAATTTCTGTTGCACAGTTGAATTATCATATTGGCAATTTTGTCAGAAACAAGGAATTAATCTGCAACGCAATAAAAAATGCAAAAGCAAAAAGTTCTGATCTTATTATTTTTTCTGAACTCTGCATTCCCGGATACCCACCCCTGGATCTTCTCGATCGTCTTGATTTTATCGAAAAATGTGAGAGAACTGTTACAGAAATAGCTGAAGAATGTAAGGGAATTACTGCAATCGTCGGTTCGCCAACGATTAACAAAAAGCCAGAGGGGAAAAAACTTTTAAATTCAGCTTTGATACTTTCTGAGGGGAAAATTATTTTTTCAGCAAATAAAGCTTTACTGCCTACTTATGACATTTTCGATGAATACAGGTATTTTGAACCTGAAACAAAATTTTCAGTGTTTACTTTTAAAGGATTAAGGATTGCACTTACTATTTGCGAAGATCTCTGGGACCAACAGCCATTCGATAACGAATTCGAAAAATCAAGACTTTATACGATCTCACCTATGGAAGAGCTTATAAAGCAGAATCCTGATATAATAATCAATATTGCAGCTTCACCATTTTCATATACCAAAATTAAAGCAAAAGAGAACATTTTCATTTCTAAAGCTGTTAAATACAAAATACCCGTTATCTCTGTTAACCAGACGGGTGCGAATACAGAACTTATATTTGATGGTGCCTCAATATTAGTAAACGAAAAGGGTAAAATATTCGATCAGCTCCCGTTTTTCGATGAAGCTGTTAGTACCTATTCATTTGATGAAATTAAATCTGGCAAAATTTCCGCAAAAGATCGCGACGCTGACCCTGTTAATCTTATATATAAAGCCCTGGTAACAGGTTTGAAGGATTATTTTACTAAAACCGGCTTAAAAAGAAGTATAATAGGGCTTTCAGGGGGGATTGACTCGGCTCTGTGTCTGTGCCTGGCAGTTGAGGCTCTTGGAAATAAAAACGTAAGGGCTTTGCTGATGCCTTCCCGCTATTCGTCGGATCATTCAGTCAGAGATGCTGTTGCACTTGCCACTACTCTTCAGGTGCATTATGATATAATAAATATTGAGAAGCCTTTCCGTGCCTTCGAGGAAGGTCTCTCACCTCTGTTCGAAGGGATGAACCAGGATGTAACGGAGGAAAATATTCAGGCCCGCATCAGAGCCACCCTTCTCATGGCAGTTTCAAATAAATCAGGATGTATTTTATTGAATACATCGAATAAGAGTGAAGCTGCTGTGGGTTATGGCACTCTATATGGAGATATGGCAGGAGGTATATCCGTCATTGGCGATGTATATAAAACTGATGTATACCGACTTGCAGCTTTCATAAACAGGAAAAGTGAAATTATTCCTGATAATATACTCAGGAAACTGCCTTCTGCTGAATTAAAACCTGACCAGTTTGATACTGATTCACTCCCCGATTACAGTATACTCGATGCAATTCTATACCAGTATATTGAATTACAAAAACCTGCCAGTAGAATAATTAAAGAAGGAGCCGACAGCGACATTGTTTTAAAAGTTATAAAAATGATCGATTCCAATGAATACAAGAGATATCAGGCCCCTCCGGTGCTTAGAATCTCTTCAAAAGCATTTGGCGCCGGAAGAAGAATGCCACTGGTTGCAAGATATTAATCAAACCTGATTCAGCATCGCTGATTTATAAATCGACTCTCAAAAGTTCTTTCCCCGGTAAAAATCAAATTGTGTTTTAAACCGGCATGTTATACAACATACGGCAAAAATCTGCTAATGTGATATTTACAACTATCTGTAATTGAATATGTTAAAAAATGTTAATTCAATTATTATCAATTTCTTTTACTACCTTTGATATGTTATTAAGCATAATCAATTCATGCAATATATAAATCCTTACATAGAATTGTGTCTTGAAGGCGCTTCATCAATTTTTAAAGGATTAAATCAGAAAGATAAAGCGATTCTCGCTCAGCATCATACCCTTGTAATCCTAAAAAAAGGCCAGTCTTTTTTCAAAGCAGGAGAAAAGCCTAAAGGATTAATCTGCATCGCCTCAGGCAAGGTAAAAGTATTTAAAGTGGGCGTTGGTGGAAGAGAACAAATACTTAAGATGATGCGTCAACAGGGATTTATTGGCTACAGAGCTCTGTTTTCTGAGAACACATGGTCCTTATCGGCCACAGCAATTGAAGACTCTGCCATCTGCATATTTGAAAGACATACATTTGTCAAAATCCTGAAAAAGAATCCTGACCTCGCTTTGAAATTCATTAAGCTGTTAGCTGACGAACTGGGGTATTTAAACAACAGAACAATATCACTCACTCAGAAGCATATAAGAGGACGGTTGGCAGAATCGCTGCTGATATTACGCGACACCTACGGTTATGAAGCTGATGGCAAGACGATCCGTATTTCCCTTTCCAGAGAAGATGTAGCACATTTTTCCAATATGACTACTTCAAACGCCATCAGGACACTGTCGAACATGGCTTCCGAAGGTATTATTGAGATTAATGGAAGGAGGATAAGCATCCTCGACAGCACTAATCTTGAACATATCAGCGAACTGGGTTGACTTAATAAAGTCAGGAATGATTTTGATTATTCTCTGAAAAAGACTCTCTTAACCCTTTTTGGAATTGAAGTAAGTATCTCATAAGGTATTGTCTGACAAATAGCGGCAATTTCATCAATTGAAATTTGTTCACCGAAAATTTCTGCTTCATCACCTGTTTCAGCATTCAGATCTGTAATATCTGCCATGCACATATCCATACAAATATTTCCTATTATTGAAGCCTTCTTCCCTTTTATAAAAAGATTCCCCTGCCTGTTACCCAGTTTCCGGTTTAAACCATCAGCATAGCCTACAGGTAAGATCGCGATAATCCTATCATTTTCCGATACATCGGCACATCCATAGCCTACTGGCTCACCCTTTTTGATTTTCTTGATCTGTGAGATCCTTGTTTTGAATCGTCCGGCTGTTTTCAGAGCCAGTCCTTCAAAATGTCCCACCCCGTACATCCCGATGCCCGGTCGTACCATTTCAAACTGATACTCAGGGAATCGCACGATGCCGGAGGAATTAAGAATATGACGAAGAAAAGGATACCCAACTGCATCATGGATCTGTTTAACTGCATTCAGAAAAACTTTTACCTGTTGATGACTGAAATAATCCAGGGACGGATCCTCACTTCCTGATAAGTGCGAGAAAACCGAAACGACTCTTACACACTCCTGGTTTATAATTCTTTTCGCCAGTGCGTCAACATCTTCCGGCATAAATCCAAGCCTGTGCATTCCTGTATCAATTTTAATATGAACCGGATAATTTATCAGGCCATGTCTTGAAGCGATACCCATAAACTGCTCGAAAGATAAAAGACTGTAGATTTCAGGTTCAAGAGAATATTTTATCAGCAATTCCGATGCAGATGGATCCGGATTCATAACCATAACCGGTAAGGTTACTCCGGCGTTTCTCAATTCCACTCCTTCGTCCGGATATGCCACTGCGAGATAGCTTACACGATGGTACTCAAGCAGTGCTGATATTTCAGCTGGTCCGGCTCCATAAGCAAATGCTTTCACCATTGCCATTATCCTCGTACCCGGATTCAAAAGTCTTCGGAATTCATTAAGATTATGAGATATTGCATCGAGGTTAATCTCGAGAACGGTCTGATGAATCTGCTGCTCCAGCAACTTGCCTATTTTTTCAAACTCAAAGATCCTTGCTCCTTTTATAAGTATAATCTCATTCCTGAAGTCAATCGTATTTAAACTTTTAATAAGTTCATCAGTAGTATAGAAAAACAAGGATCCTTTCTCAAACTGCCTGCGATTCCTTACAAGTGCGCTTCCTATTCCGATAAACCTTTTTATTCCCGTTTTCTTTACGAGCCTTGCTACCTCACCATAAAGCTCCTCTTCATTTCTGCCACTCTGAACAAAATCAGATAGTATTAATGCAGGTTCCCTGCCTTTTTGCGACTTAAGATACTCAAGAGCCATTCCAAGTGAACCCGGATCTGAGTTATAATAATCCTCAATGAGCTGGCAATTATTGATACCGCTCTTCATCTCCATCCTCATCGCTACGGAAACAAGTCCGCTGATCCCTTTGGAAATAATATTCTGTTTTATTCCAAGAGCCAGACACACAACTGCAACGGTTATTGTGTTTTCAACTGATGCCCTGTCGGTGAATGGAATTTCAAAGGTATATGCATTGCCATTAAAGCTTATATGTATACCGGTATGTCCTTCGGAAGCAGAACTTTTCTTTACAAAAGCTTTTGCATTGTGATCCTCGCACGACCAGTCCACCAGATTTTTCGAATTGAAAACTTTATTCTTTACTATTGACCGGTGAATAATGTCATAATCGCGGCAATAAACAATTAAGGAAGAATTTATGAAAAGCTTTAATTTCTCCTCAGCTTTACTAATATCATCCCGAAAATTCTCACGATGAGCATCCCCGATATTTGTTATAACACCTATATCCGGATCAATTATTTGCTGAAGCTTATCCATTTCTCCCGGGAGGGAGATTCCTGCTTCAAATATTCCCATCTTATATTTATCATCCAGTTTCCAGACTGAAAGAGGAACTCCAATCTGCGAGTTATAACTTTTCGGACTTCTGATTACGGATGTTGTAAGACCAAGAATTTCTGCAAGCCATTCCTTAACAATTGTTTTACCTGAACTCCCGGTAACACCGATTACAGGTGATTTAAAGGCTTTTCTTTTATAGGAAGCCAATAATTGAAGTGCTTCAATTGTGTTGCTGGTCACTATAAAGGCTGCACTATTATAGATATCACGATCGTCAGGTAGCTTTTCAACAACGAATACCCGGATTCCTTTCTTGTAAAGAGTATCAATGAAATTATGACCATCATGATTTTTACCTTTTAACGCAATGAAAAGAAGGTCTTCAGCGAAACTAAACTGGCGTGTATCTGTCACAATGTCGTTAACCCAAAGTTCCGGGGGACCTGTCAGTTTACCATTTACGATTGTGGCGATATCTGATGAGTTGAGTTTCAAATGTTATTTATTTAAAGCTGCATTAAAGCAATTCCGGCACAGAGGCTCGTAAAGATCTTTTTCACCTAGTAATACAACTTGTGCATCTTCAGATTTTCTGAAGGAATTTTGTGCAAGATTGCCGCACCGCATACAAATTGCATGAACTTTTGTAACATATTCTGCTACAGCCAGAAGTGCAGGCATAGGACCGAAAGGTTTCCCCATAAAATCCATATCAAGGCCCGCAATCACTATCCTTATACCGTTATCTGCCATCGTATTGCAAACCTCAACGATGGAGTTGTCAAAAAACTGCGCTTCATCTATCCCCACAACATTAACATCGTCAGCCAGCAGCAGAATTGCCGAGGCATTATCGACAGGAGTCGAAATGATCGATTTATCATCGTGCGAAACAACTCTTGTCTCAGAGTATCTTTTATCCAGAGAAGGTTTAAATATTTCTACTTTCAGACCCGCAAACTGAGCTCTTCTCAAGCGTCTTATCAGCTCTTCAGTTTTGCCTGAAAACATGGAACCTGTGATTACCTCAATAGATCCTTTTTTCCCGGTTACCCATACCGGATTTTCTAGAAAGTCCATCTGTAATGAATGTCTGTGATAACTTAAATTGTAGTTTTATTCATCGATGACTTGCTGAATAATCGTTACTTTTACAAAATAAAGAAAATGGTTTGTTATATTAACATCAAATTGTATGGATTTCAATTCAACCATCGATTTAATTATTAAAGATCTCAAGGAAGCCTCAGAAATCATTGATGATCTGAAAAAATACCCTGGTGTCCCGGCTTTGCAGGTCGAGCTTGCGAAAGCTAAATGCAGAAGCGCAGCAGATGTAATTGCCCTTCTCAAAAGTCTTGGTGACGAAATTCCTTCGGAAAAGGTACCTGTAAAGGATAAACCGGAAAAGACTGCATCAAAAGAATCGCTGAAAAAAAATGAAGAGACTCCCATTCTTGCGGATAAATTCGCTCCTTCCGCGGGTTTGTACGATGAACAGTCAGCAAAGATAAAGGCTGAAAAAGATTTATCCGACCATCTGAAGGCTAAACAAATAACAAGCTTATCAGATGCAATAGGTATCAGTGACAAGTTCCTTTTTATGGGTGAATTATTCAATAGCAATAAAGATGATTACAACCAGGCAATTTCCAGGCTCGACAAAGCCGAAAGTCTCGATGATGCCAGGGCAATAATCATGAGCTATCTGGGTGATAACTCTGAAAATGAGGCTGTCGCCCATCTCCTCGAACTGGTAAAGCTCAAACTTTCCTCCAATGAGTAAGCTTTTTCTGGTGCCTACTCCAATCGGCAATCTGAAGGATATTACCTTCAGGGCTCTTGAAGTGCTTGGAAGTGTCGATCTTATACTGGCCGAAGATACCCGTCAGACTAAAAAATTACTAAACCACTTCAATATCAGTACCCCGCTCCAGTCGCACCACATGTTCAATGAACACAAAAGTGTAGAATCTATCTGCTCAAAGATCTTAGACGGTCAGACTATTGCTCTTGTATCAGATGCCGGAACTCCCGGCATCTCTGATCCGGGTTTTCTGATCGTCAGAAAATGTATTGAAAAAGAGATCACTGTTGAAACTCTCCCGGGTCCGACAGCCCTGATACCAGCATTGGTAAACTCCGGACTACCTTGTGACAGGTTCTGCTTTGAAGGATTCCTTCCTCCTAAAAAAGGCAGGAACAAAAGAATGACAATTTTAAGTGAAGAGACCAGGACAATGGTTTTCTATGAATCACCCTATCGCTTAGTAAAAACACTTGATGAACTGGCAACCCATTTAGGTCCCGATCGTTCTGCATGTGTTTCAAGGGAGTTAAGCAAGATGTTTGAAGAGAATATCAGAGGTACATTATCGTTACTTTCAGCTCATTATACAGACAAACCTCCAAAAGGAGAGATTGTTATAATCGTGGCCGGGAAAAAGGAATAAATGTGGTAAGGAACGGTCGCGACCGTTCCCTACCCAAAATAATATTTCGATTATTTTATGAAACATATTCTTCTTACATCTCTGATCCTGCTATTTACATTCTCTGTGTTACCAGCCCAGATTCTTAAGGGCAAAATTACTAACCAGTCAGGAGAGCCGGTACAATATTCCACGGTATATATACAGGAACTCAGGCAGGGAACTACCTCAAACACAAAAGGTGATTATGAGATCAGGTTGCCTTCAGGAAAATATACTGTTGTATATCAAAGTCTTGGCTTTCAGCCTGTAAATGTCAGTATCATACTGTCTGACAAAACTATAACAAAAGATGTAGTCCTCCCCCTTCAGTATTATGAGATTCCTGAGGTAAGAATTTCAGCATCAGGTGAGGACCCGGCATATATCATCATGCGGAAGGCTATTGGGATGGCTCCTTATTACCTCAGCAATGTAAGTCATTATAAAGCAGATGTTTACCTAAAAGGAAATTTAGTTATAAATAAAATTCCAAGGCTGTTACAAAAGTCAATGAAAGTAGGATCAGATAATCATGGGACTTCAGTTTCTGCGGGATCAAAATCTAAAAGTAAAGAAAAGTTATTAAAGGCGGGCGACTCATTTCTGATGGAATCATTTAATGAAATTGAGTTTACAGCACCGGATAAGTATAATCAGAGGATGATATCGTACAATAGTAACTTCCCTGCTGAAGGTAATGAGATATCACCAATGAGTTTTATTCAGGCTAGTTTTTACCAGCCTGTTCTGGCAGAAATGGCTATATCACCCCTTGCTCCAAATGCTTTTTCACACTATAACTACAAATACCTCGGTGCCTCACAACAAGGAGAATATACAATCAATAAGATACAGGTGATCCCTAAAAGGAAAAGCCAGCAGCTCTTTGATGGCACAATTTATATTATTGAAGATCTCTGGTGCCTTCAAAGTGTTGATCTGACAAATGAGAACCTGATTGGCAAAGTAAGGATACAGCAATTATATGTCCCTGTTCAGGATGGAATTTGGATGCCTGTGAGTCATAAATTTGAAATTAATATCTCAATAATAGGATTTAAGGCTGATGTCGGTTATGGAAGCTCAGTTAAATATGTTGAAGTAAAGCCAAACATTTCACTTGAGAAACCTAAAAGCATAACAACCGATTATTCAGGAAGAGCGGTTAGCAGTAAAAATGCATCAGACAGTGTTGTTTCCAAATCCAGAAACCAGATCAATAAAATTCTGGAAAAAGAACAGTTATCAAACCGCGATATGATTAAGTTAGCCAGACTGATGGAAAAAGAATCAGAGAAAAGCATTAATGACAGCAGTAGAAAATCGCTGGAAATAAAAGATAATACGACCCTGAAAGTTGAAAAAGGCGCTAATAAAAAGGATAGTACTTATTGGGCTGAAGTACGTCCAATTCCATTGTCGGAAATTGAGATACACAGTTTAAGAATAAGCGATAGCATTAGATCGGCATCCTCTTTAATGGAACAAAAAACCGATACAACCATATCGGTCAAAAAGAAGGAAAAGAATAAATTCCTGCAAACTATCAGGGAGATAGGGTTCGGACATACATGGTCAGATACTGCCGGGTTAAGGTTTACCTATGGGGGACTAATCGAGCTCAATAAACTCAGTTTCAATTCAGTTGATGGCTTTACCTATGGATTAAATTTCAACATTTCAAAATCGTGGAAAAGCAGGAACTCGTTCTTAATGGTTCCTGATATAAGATGGGCTTTCAGCCGGAAACAATTAATGTGGGGAATATATACCAACTATTGGTTTAACAAAACAAAACTCAGACAGATTCTGGTCAGAGCGGGAGTTACAAGCAAAGACATTAATAACGGCGGGGGGATCAATCCATTTATCAACCTCGATTATTCCCTTCTTTTTAAGAAAAACTATCTTAAATTATATGAATCACGATATCTTACAATCGGTTACTCTACTGAGATCGTTAATGGTTTAACACTAAACCTGAACGGCAATTATGAAGATCGGAGAGTACTTCAGAATACAACAAACTTTTCTCTGTTAAAGTCCTCAAAGTTATATTCTGATAATACTCCTGTAAATACTTACCTGTTGCCCGGATCGAACCCAATAAATGAGCTACGCGATCAGAGACACTTTGACATTATGACAAAATTATCATATACGCCATTTCAGAAATACAGAATATCCAGAGGCACCAAGGTACCTGTCGGTTCTGATTGGCCTACTTTCGAGCTTACGTGGCAACATGGCATTAACGAATTCAAGGAAACTGCATCAGGATTAAGACGGTCAGATATGTTCAGGTTTGAAGTATCCAGGAGCCGGAGTGTAGGAGCATTCAGTAATTTCAGATGGAGAGTAAGGGCCGCCGGGTACCTCGACAACAGGAGTTTAACCTTTTACGACTTCTTCCATATCAACTCTCAGCCGTTGCCACTGCTCCTGAATAACTATGAGGATGCTTTCATGATACCATCTTTTTATTCTATGAGCACTCCAGAGTTTTATGCTGAGGCACATGTAAAATATACAACCCCCTATTTATTGTTAAAACTACTGCCCGGACTAAGCAATACGCTGATGCGTGAGAATATCAGTTTTTCTTATTTTGGTTCGCGGTTCCGCACAAATTATACGGAACTGGGTTACAGTGTAAGCGAAATACTCTTCCTGGGAGAGTTAGGAGTATACGTTGGATTTGATGATATTAAATACAGGAGTGTGGGAGCTAAACTTGTCTTTAAATTCAAATGATTATTTTAACCACGGCGAACACGGATTTACACGGATAAAACAGTGTTCTTTTCCGTGTTATTCCGTGACTTCCGAGGCTAAAATTCTTCTTTAACTGGTCAGGCAAAAGGAGGTTCATCGTGAATATCGGATTCATTTTCAAATCCACCTCCAAGTTTTCTCAGGTTATCATGATTCATCTTTGATCCCAGCGTGATGCTTTGTGATGTGCTGAAATCTGTATCACCATCAATGTCAAAATCATCAATATCTACAAACTGAGCCTTTTCTTCACGGAATCGGAGTCTCACATCATCAACTGGACCGTTCCTGTTCTTCGCGAGAATGATCTCCGCAATACCTTTGGTGGATGAACCATCCTCAAAGGTCTGGATCCCGAACTTATCCTGCCGGTGTATGAATACAACCATATCGGCATCCTGCTCAATTGCTCCCGATTCCCTGAGATCCGATAGAAGCGGTCTTTTTGTACCTCCTCTCATTTCAACCGAACGGTTAAGCTGAGAAAGAGCGAGAATAGGAACATTAAGTTCTTTTGCGATACTTTTCAGTGAGCGCGAGATATTGCTTACTTCCTGTTCCCGGCTTCCTGCATTCTCAGGTCCCGACATGAGTTGAAGATAGTCAACTATTACCACATCGAGTTTGTGCTGAGCCATCAGACGCCGGCATTTTGCCCTGAGCTCAAAAATCGAAATTGCCGGAGTATCATCGATAAATATTGGAGCCTGTACCAGCTTTTTTATCCTCGTATCAAGTTGTTTCCACTCTTCTTCTGATAAACGACCGTTTTTAATCTTATCACCCGGGATGTCGGTTTCAGCTATTATTAACCTGTTAACCAGCTGAATAGACGACATTTCGCAGGAGAAAATCGCTACCTTTTTCCCATGGTCGATAGCCATATTCCTGGCCATTGACAGGGCAAATGCAGTTTTTCCCATCGAAGGCCTTGCTGCAATTATAATCAACTCAGATTTCTGCCACCCCGATGTAAGTCTGTCAAGTTTTGTAAAACCTGAAGGTGTTCCAACAAGGGCATCTTCTCTTTTACCTGCTTCTTCGATCTCTCTTATTGCTTCCTTTATAACAACATTTATAGGTGCAACTTCTCGCTTAATGTTTCCTTCAGCAATCTGGAAAAGAGCATTTTCCGAATAATCGAGAAGTTCTGTTACATCATATGTATCATCAAAAGATCTGGTCTGAATTTCCGTTGATACCCTTATAAGTTCACGCTGGATGTATTTCTGTGCCACGATCCTTGCATGAAAGTCGACGTTAGCAGCTGATACAACTTTAGAAGTAAGCTGGGTAAGATAAACAGGACCACCTACACTTTCCAATTCATGATGTGACCTCAATTCTTCCGTAACAGTATACAGATCAACAGGATACTCTCTGGAAGACAGGTCGGATATTGCTTTAAATATTTTCTGATGAGCTTCTCTGTAGAAACTCTCCGGCCGGAGAATATCAAGAATGGTAATTACTGCTTCTTTTTCCAGCATAACTGCACCGAGAACAGCCTCTTCCATATCATTTGCCTGTGGTGGCACCTTACCAAAATCAGGCAGAGTAGTTACCGTTGGCCGTGAGTTATTTCTTTGTTTTGCCATTAATATTATGTTGCTTATTTCTAAATACTTATAGAGTAAGAGATTTATTTACCAGGTTAGCTTCAAAGGTATGAATAACCATAGTTGGTCGCTAAAAAGATCAGATTATTGTTACAAACAAGAAATGTTAAAAACTTGTTGAAAAGGTAATAAAAGGATCAATGGTATTAAATTCAAAACCATGTGGTATTTTTACATCAAATAGAGGCAGATGATCACATTCCCAAATGCTAAAATAAATTTCGGATTGAGGGTAACAGGTATGCGTCCGGATGGCTATCATGACATCGAAACAATTTTTTATCCTGTCGGATTGAGTGACGGCCTTGAATTTGCAGTTTCAGATCAGAAAGCTCTTAAAGATATTCTTGTGGTTACAGGTATAAATACCGGGACTAATCAGGATGATAATCTTGTTATCAAGGTCATTAAAAAATTACGGGAAAGAAACACCTTCCCGTTTTTGAACATTCATCTTCATAAAGTTATTCCGCTTGGTGCAGGTCTGGGAGGTGGTTCATCAGATGCCGCCTGTATCTTAAAATCTATAAATAGATATTTTAGCCTCCGTATTCCCATCAACCAATTGAAATCCTTAGCATTGGAGATTGGAAGCGATTGTCCGTTTTTCATTGATTCCGTTCCTTCTTATGCTTCCGGGAGGGGTGAGGTACTTACACCTGTCAAACCCGTTCTCAACGGTTATTACCTGGTTATCATGAACCCTGGAGTTGGAATCAACACCTCTGAAGCCTATCAAAACTGCCGGGCCGGACAACCATCAAAAAGTCTTCTTATATTGATTGATTATCCGGTTCGTGAATGGAAAGAGAATATTTTAAATGACTTTGAGGAATTTGCCTTTAAAAAATATCCTGTAATAGGCAAAATGAAAGAGGAACTATACCGGTCAGATGCACTTTTCAGTCTTATGTCGGGAAGCGGATCGAGTGTTTACGGGATATTTTCTGAGAAGCCAAAACTACCGCAGAAACTTAAAGATTATGTCATCTGGGAAGGTAGTTTGTGACTTCACCCACTTAAATTTACCTCACCCCCTCCCGTCCCCCGCTCCCAGGAGAGCGGGGGAGGCAAAAAAAACATATTATGGTATTAAGTCCCTCCCCCTTGGGGGAGGGATTTAGGGAGAGGTTACTCCAGTTCCAATAGAATTGTTCCTTTTGAAACTTTATCACCTTTTTTGACTGCTATCAGTTTTACTTTGCCATCCATGTTGCATTTCAGTTTATTCTGCATCTTCATGGCATCGAGTATCATCAGCTCTTGTCCTTTTGTGACATCCTGGCCTGGTTCGATAAAGATGTCAAGAACTGTCCCAGGTATAAAACTAAGAATGATCTTCGGATCGACAGGTTTATAAGGTTTTCTGTTTTTAAATTTATTGCTGATCCTTGTCTGATATAAACTGGTATCAATATTCAGGGATCCGAGCTTATCATTTTTGTTCATGATTGGCCTATTTGTGTTTGAAAGTGCATTTAACTACAAAGGCGGAAGACCATGCTTTTTGATGGGCATTGTAACATCCTTATTTTCTGATACTTCGATAGAGTGCATTAAGAATCTTCTTGTTTCGGATGGTTCTATTACGGCATCCACGTACCCTCTTGAGGCAGCAACATATGGATTTGCGAATTTGGCTTTATATTCTTCAACCATCTTTTTTCTCATTTTATCCGGATCATCGGAAGATGTTATCTCTTTTTTGAAGATAATATTTGCAGCTCCTTCCGGGCCCATAACTGCAATCTCGGCCGATGGCCAGGCAAAAACAAAATCAGCGCGCAGATGACGTGAGCTCATTGCTATATATCCTCCCCCATATGCTTTTCTCAGTATAACAGTCAGTTTTGGTACTGTGGCCTCGCTATAGGCGTAGAGAACTTTAGCACCATGGCGTATCACGCCGGCATGTTCCTGATCGACACCGGGCAGATATCCCGGCAGGTCAACCAATGTTATAATTGGAATGTTGAAAGCATCACAGTAGCGTATGAATCTTGCAGCTTTATCGGAAGAGTCAACATCGAGAACACCAGCCATTTCGAGAGGCTGGTTTGCTACAAATCCCGTTGTGCGACCACCCATACGACCGAAACCAATCACAATGTTTTTTGCATAAAGTTCCATTATCTCAAAGAAATCAGAATTGTCTACAATTGCCCTGATTACATCTTTTACGTCATAGGGAAGAGTAGGATCCTCCGGGACGATCTTATTAATATTATATTCAGGTTTAGGCTCACCTGGTTCGAACATTCTGGCTTTCTGCCCATTGTTCCATGGGATAAACGTGATAAGCTTTTTGATCTGATCAAAACATTCCTCTTCGCTCATAGCAAAGAAGTGAGCATTGCCAGTGACCTCACTATGTACCCGTGCACCACCCAGATCTTCCATTGATATTTCTTCCCCAAGAACAGTTTTTATCACCTCCGGACCGGTGATAAACATTTTCGAAATATTGTCTACTACAAAAACAAAATCTGTAAGGGCAGGGGAATAAACAGCTCCTCCTGCACAAGGGCCCAGAATGACGGAGAGTTGAGGTATTACGCCGCTGGATATTGTGTTACGGAAGAAAATTTCACCATACCCGGCAAGTGAGTTTACCCCTTCCTGAATTCTGGCCCCTCCTGAATCATTAATTCCAATGAGTGGCATTCTCATTTTAAGGGCATGATCCATGATCTTGGTAATCTTCCTAGAATGCATCAAACCCAGGGAACCACCGGCCACGGTAAAATCCTGGGCAAAAATAGCAACAGGTGCACCATATATAGTTCCGGAGCCGATAATAACTCCATCGCTTGGAAGTGATTTTTTATCCATATCAAAATCACGTGCGTCATGTTCAACAAATAAATCATATTCATTGAAGGAATTTTTATCCAGCAGTGCCATAATACGCTCACGGGCTGTTCGTTTACCCATTGCCTTCTGCTTTTCTATAGCCTGCTCTCCTCCACCCAGAAGTATTTTCTCGCGTTTTTCCTGTAATTCACGTATCTTTTTGTTGACTGGCATATAATTCGATTTTATTACATTACTAATATTTTTATATAGAGTACTTGAAATTGGATACAATTTTAAGGAAATTGTTCGAGTAATAACCTACTTTGGGGCCAATTTATAAAGCACCAATCCAATTATTGAATACAGAATGTTTGGGATCCACATTGCCAGCATAGGACCAAGGTTTCCTTTAAGCGAGAATTGAGAGGCAAACTGAAGAAACAGGATATACGAAAAACTAAGGCCCAGTCCTATTCCGATATTCATACCAATCCCTCCCCTTATCTTCCTTGATGAAAGGGTCACGCCAATCAGAGTCAGAATAAAAACTGCAAAAGGATTAGCAAAACGTCTGTATTTCTCAATAAGGAAAAGCTTAAGTTCATCCGATCCCTGCAACCGGAGGAGATTTATATAACTTTCGAGCTCACGTGATGTCATGGTCCCAACAAAATCCGGATCCCTTGAAAAATCATTTGGTTCAATAATCAAAGTAGTATCAATCTGTCTGCCTCTGGTTATAATCTCTTCATTTCCTTTAATTTGCCGTATATAGTAATTAAGTGCTGTCCATTTATGTTTCGTAGTATCATAAGTTACGGTAGGGGCCGATAGTTTTGAGATTAGTCTGCCGCTGTCGATTTCTTCAATTGTGAAATTTTGTCCCCGCTGCGCTAAAGGATTGAATGATCCCATATAGACATAAGTATTTTTAAATACTTTTCTGTGAATATTCTCAACAGTAATTTGTCTGCTTGATGCATGGTAATATTTATCTTCAAAATCAATCCTTTTGAGGTTTGCTTTTGGAATAACAAAATTGGTCAGCGTGAATGTGAATGCCGCAATGACAAAAGCTGAAAGGAAATATGGCCACATCATTCTCCTGAAGCTCATTCCGCAGTTCAGAATTGCAATAATCTCGGTATTTACCGCCATTTTTGATGTAAAGAAGATAACCGCAATAAAGACAAACAGAGGTGCAAAAAGCATTGCAAAATATGGAATAAAATTCATGTAATAGTCAAATATAATTGCTCTCACAGGTGCCTGTCTCTCCATGAAATTGTCGATTTTCTCAGCAAAGTCAAATACGACCGCGATAGTCAGTATCAATGCAAGACAAAAGAAAAATGTACCAAGAAATTTCCTGATAATATAAGCATCAATAAGTTTAATCTTCAGATAATCTATAGTCTCTCTGAAAGTTTTTTTACCATTAAGTCTTTCCATTTTTTAAAATTACCTTCTTCAATTTTTTTTCTGGCTTCACCAACCAGCTTCAGATAAAATGCCAGGTTATGTATACTTGCAATCTGTGCTCCAAGGTTTTCACCCGAGATAACCAGATGTCTCAAATATGCCTTTGAATAGTTAAGGCTTACAACTGATGGTCCATCCGGGTCTATCGGATTAAAATCATCCATCCATTTTTTGTTCCTGATATTAATAGTACCCTCGCTTGTAAAAAGCATTCCGTTTCGCCCATTCCTTGTCGGCATAACACAATCAAACATATCTATTCCTCTCTCAATAGCTTCGAGGATGTTTGCCGGTGTACCTACTCCCATTAGATAACGTGGCTTTTCATCAGGAAGTATCTCATTGACAATCTCAATGATCCGGTACATTTCGTCGGCTGGTTCACCAACCGACAATCCCCCGATTGCATTTCCTTCCAGACCGGCAGCAGCTGTTTTTTCTGCAGACTCCTTTCTCAAATCATCAAATGTACCTCCCTGAACGATTGGAAACAACAATTGTTCCTTGCCCCATAAAGGATCAGTTTCATGATACCTAACAATTGCCCTGTCGAGCCAGTTATGGGTGAGTGCCACAGACTTCCTGGCATATTTATAGTCGCAGGGCCACGGAGCACACTCATCGAAAGCCATCATAATATCTGCACCAATAATACGTTGAATATCGATTGTATTTTCAGGGGTAAAGATATGTTTCGATCCGTCAATATGCGATTTAAAAATTGCGCCCTCCTCAGTAAGCTTTCGGTTCCCGGTGAGAGAGAAAACCTGATAACCCCCACTGTCAGTCAAAATTGGACGTTCCCACGACATAAAATTATGTAGCCCGCCGGCTGCCTTCAGAACTTCAGTGCCTGGACGCAGATAAAGGTGGTAGGTGTTCCCGAGAATTATTTTTGCATTTATATCCTCAGAAAGATCGCGCTGAAGGATTCCTTTTACTGTCCCGCCTGTGCCTACCGGCATAAATATTGGAGTTGGTATGTCGCCATGAGCCGTTTTTAAAACTCCCGACCGTGCTTTTGATTCCTTATCCCTGCTCTCTATAACAAACATACCGATTAACATTTTTAGAAGCACAAAGTTAATTTTTCCATACCGGTTATAAAATTATAAGGAATTATTGTTGAAATATATTTTTTGCCTTTCCATTAATCTTATTAATATTGCTGACATATTTGGAAGTCAAATGGCGGATTACGATAATAATTTACTTTTAGTTTTATTCTATATCTTTTCCTCAGCTGCAGCTATTCAGTTGTTTTATTACCTTTTCTTCTATCTGTCTGTCCATTTTTACAGGTCGTCTGAATCAAAAAAAACCAACCAGCCTGTTTCTGTAATAATATGTGCCAGGAACGAAGCAGAAAACCTCAGGAATTTTCTTCCTGCGGTTCTTGAACAGGATTATCCCGGGTATGAAGTAATTGTTGTAAATGATTGTTCTGAAGATGATTCCTATAAAGTAATTGGAAATTACCTGTTACAATATCCACATCTTAGGGTATCTAATGTGAACAGAGATCCCAAGTTTACACATACCAAAAAATTTGCCCAGTTCATAGGAATAAAAGCGGCGAAAAATGAAATTCTGCTTTTTACTGATGCAGATTGTCAGCCCGGCTCTAATAAGTGGCTTGAAGAAATGACATCTCATTTTGATGAGAATATTAATTTTGTTCTGGGATACGGAGGGTACCTCAATGAGAATGGATTGCTGAACAAATACATCCGCTACGATACCGTAACCATCGCAATGCAGTATTTCGGGATGGCAATTCGCGGAATACCCTATATGGGAGTCGGACGTAACCTGGCTTACCGCCGTTCAGTTTTTTTTATGAACAAAGGCTTTGGTGCACATAATCATATTGTATCAGGCGATGATGACCTGCTGATTAATGCTCTGGCTACATCTGAAAATACCCGGATTGAATTTAGAAAAAGTTCTCATACCAGATCAATACCAAGTCCGGGATTTAAAGAGTGGATTGCTCAAAAGAAAAGACATCTGACTACAGCCCCATATTATAAGTTTCGAGATAAACTCCTGTTAATAATTGAACCCTTTACCAGGGTTCTTTTCTACACAACATTAATTATACTGCTCTCCAATATTTTTCTCTGGCCATATGTATTAGCTGTTTTTGTTATCAGGCTTATAACACAGTTAATTATTTTTTATGTCGTGCAGAAAAAATTAAATGAACCTGGAATACTGGCATATTCGCTATTTTTTGATATCTTATCACCAGTGATCAATAGCATTGTATTCTTAAGTAATACCCGGACCAAATCAGGTGAAAATAAATGGAAATAGCTCACGAATTATCTGACAAAGCGAAAGGCGACCTGCTTCTTGTTGAAGAAGCAAAGAAAGGAAATGAAAAGGCTTTTGCCAATCTGATGAACCGTTACAGGGATTCCATCTATTATATGCTTATTAAAATGGTAAATAATGCATCTGATGCGGAGGATCTTACTATTGAAGCCTTTGGGAAAGCTTTCCGGAACCTTGATTCTTATACTCCCAAATTCGCTTTCAGCACCTGGCTTTTTAAAATAGCTACAAATAACTGCGTCGATTTTATACGAAAGAAGCAGCTCTCGCCTACCCCGTTTGATCATTTGCAGGATAATCTCGAAACTATTACTGTCAACATTCAATCGGATCTGCCTGATCCCGAAGAGTCGTTGATTAATCATCAAAAGATAGCTGCATTAAAAGATATTGTAAGTCAGCTAAAACCACGGTATAAGGCACTTATAGAGCTCCGGTATTATAAGGAATACTCTTATGAGGAGATCTCATCTGAACTTAATCTTCCGATAGGAACGGTAAAGGCTCAACTCTTCAGGGCCAAAACATTGTTATACAATATTTTAATCAAAACTGGTCACAGGTAGTGTCAGAAAGTATTTTCAGGTATTTCCCATTGTTGTCAGAAATCCAGAAAGAGAAACTGTCGAAACTTAAACCGGTATACGACAGATGGAACAAAATGATTAATGTAATATCCCGGAAGGATATGGATAACTTTTTTGTCCATCACGTTCTACATTCTTTGTCAATAGCCAGGGTCATCGACTTTTTACCGGGAACAAAGATCCTTGATGTCGGAACAGGGGGTGGTTTCCCGGGTATTCCCCTGGCTGTTTTATTCCCCGGATCCGAGTTTACGCTTCTCGACTCAATTGAAAAAAAAATCAGAGTTGTTTCTGCAGTAAGAGATGAACTTCAGTTAGAAAATGTAATCCCGGTACGTAAACGGGTTGAAGATGAAGATGGGAAATACCATTTTGTAATCAGCAGAGCTGTAATGGCTTTACCTGAATTTGTAAGACTTACTTCAAAAAACATCAGCACGGAAAGAACGAACAGTCTGGGAAATGGTATTTTGTATCTCAAAGGAGGTGATTTATCAGTTGAATTATCGAGGTTAAAGAACATACCAACTGTGTGGAAGATTAAAGACTTTTTTGGTGAATCATTTTTCGAAACCAAAGTGATTGTTTATCTTCCGGTTTGATTTTTTTGAAAAAAAACATCATCCCGGTTTTTATATTTCAAAAAAGTACTACATTTGCAGTCTCAAATCAAAATGTTAGTCAACAAATATTAAAAAAATGAAAAGGACTTACCAACCGTCTAGAAGGAAGAGAGCTAATAAGCATGGTTTCAGGGAAAGGATGTCAACTCCTAACGGAAGAAGAGTTCTTGCCGCCCGCAGAGCAAAAGGAAGAAAGAAGCTTTCTGCCTCACCTGAGCTTAAATTAAAAGGATAAATTTTTCAAACCATATCTTACTATAAGGTGTCATTGATATGGCACCTTTTTTATTTATGACCTGCGGATGAAACCCCTCCGGGGTTTATTTTTTGTTCGCTAATTTCCCTATTATTTATGGAACCGCTCCGCGGTTTAGACAATAAGATAGGATTTTTTAAATCCCGGAGGGATTTTATCAATTATAGAATCCGTTTTGATTATTATTACCTTTGCTGACTTATTAAATATTAGTATGCAAACCCTTCTATCCCATATAGACGATAAAGATCTCAGGCTGATCGCCGATAAGATAGCCGGCAATATCCGGATTACTCCGGAAGATGGTCTGTTACTCTATAAAAAGGCCGGTCTGTCTTTGCTCGGTCTGCTGGCAGGTATCGCCAGAAAAAGGCATAACGGCAATCTTGCCTATTTCAATCGCAATTTTCACATTGAACCAACCAATAAATGTATATATAATTGCAGGTTCTGCTCATACCACAAACCCGAAGGTGATCCTGAAAGTTGGGAATTCACTCATGAAGAAATGCTCAGTATCGTGAAACAATTTGATAATAAGGCCGTTACCGAGGTTCACATAGTCGGAGGGGTTCATCCCACCCATGATCTTCATTATTGGGGCTCACTATTAAAGAAGATTAAGGAGCACAGACCATCCCTCCATATAAAGGCCTTCTCGGCAATTGAACTTGATCATATGATATCCCGTACCGGATGCACTTTAAAGGAAGGGCTTACTCAATTAAAAGAGTACGGTCTTGATTCCATTCCCGGAGGCGGTGCTGAAATATTCGATGAAGAACTCAGAAAGGTGATCTGTATTGAAAAATCATCATCCGACCAATGGCTGAGAATACATGAAACAGCACACAGTCTGGGAATTCCTTCAAATGCCACCATGCTTTACGGTCATATTGAAACCTACTCTCATCGTATTGATCATATGGAAAGGCTTCGTATTCTTCAGGATAAAACAGGTGGCTTTAATGCATTTATTCCTTTAAAGTACAAAAAGTCGAATAACAGTATGTCGTACCTGGGTGAGGTAAATACGATTGAAGATCTTCGTAACTATGCGGTTTCCAGAGTTTATCTCGA
Source organism: uncultured Bacteroidales bacterium (assembly GCA_963725785.1). Lineage (GTDB taxonomy): Bacteria > Bacteroidota > Bacteroidia > Bacteroidales > VadinHA17 > LD21. Next base: position 117,543 of record CAVRZV010000008.1, read on the forward strand.
TAACTTCCATCATATCAAAGCCTATTGGCCAATGACCGGAAAAGAGTGTGCACAATTATCTCTTTCTTTTGGTACGGATGATATGGATGGGACAATAGATGATACAACAAGAATATATTCAATGGCTGGTTCAGAAGAGGAGAATCCGGCAATGAGCAGTGAAGAGATCTGCACTTTAATTCGCCAGGCAAATTTCGTTCCTGTTGAAAGAGACTCTCTGTATAATCCGATTTACCCCTCATCACCCCTTAAGGGAGCTAAAACAGAAGCAGGAATAGAATCTCCCGGTACGGGACAGGGATGAATAAAGTAATATTATCAGTACCTTTGCGTTATTACTAATGTTCAATTATTCCATATGAGTTTGAAAAACTTCATTCTGAGTAAAGTATTTTTAAAAAATCTTGGCTTTGCTGCTGTAATTGTAGTTGGAGCTGTAATGTTGTTACTAATCTGGCTGAATTTCTACACAAGACACGGACAGGCCCGACCAGTACCGGATTTCTACGGACTCACTATGGAACAGACTGCAAAACTAGCAAAGAAGAGCAGACTGCGATATCAGGTAATTGATTCGATTTACACAACTGTGGTTCCACGTGGCTGTATTGCTGAACAAAATCCCAAACCAGGCTTCAAAGTAAAAAAATGGAGGAGTATATTATTTACCATCAATGCTTTTCATCCTGAAATGGTAGCAATGCCAAATCTTATTAATCTTCCAAAAAGACAGGCACTTCTCGTAATGGAGAGCTCTGGCCTCGAAGTCGGACAATTAAAATACAGACCCGATCTGTCAATCGACGTTGTTATCGATCAACTCTACAACGGAAAGAATATCCCTGAAGGAGATTCTCTGCAGAAAGGTTCAGTGGTGGACCTGGTTCTGGGTAAAGGATTTAGCAACCAGCATACTTCTGTTCCTGATCTCCTGGGGATGAAACTTGAACCGGCAAAAAATAAAATTCTCAGTTCATCACTTAATCTGGCTGCATTTGAATACGACAAAACAATTGTCGGCGGAGAAGATTCGCTAAATGCTTTTGTATATAAACAGATCCCGGAATTCAAAAACGATGCAACTGTTCAACTTGGAAAAGAAATATACCTTTGGCTTACAGTTGACTCCGCTAAAATGCCGGCCGAAAGTACAAAGAGCATTTCAGATACGATCCCGGATATAAAAACCTTAGACGACCAGTCTAATTAAAACTGATGTTCAAGCATATAACCTTATACACAATTCTTCTCAATTTATTCCTGGTATATTTGCCTGCGCAGGAGGTTGTTATCGGTCTTCAATCAAACTCAGGTATCTCTGATGCTTTAAAGAAAACCAATGAAAAAAAAGGATTAACTTCTTTTGATACCATTAATCTTCCATTGTTTGATGATTTCTCAGGACATTCTTCATTCCCTGACAGTAAAAAATGGAAAGATAATTATGTATTCATCAATAATACGTATTCAGACCGGCAGCCCACGATCGGAATTGCTACATTCGATGCCCTTGATAATACCGGTAAATTGTATGCAACGGCCTCCTCGTCGGGATTTAAAGCAGATCAACTTACATCTCAGCCAATAAACCTTAACTATAATTCTTCAGATAATATATGGTTAAGCTTCTTCTACCAGGCAGGTGGTCTTGCAGATGCACCCGAAGCAAATGACAGTCTTACACTTCAGTTCTTTGCTCCAAATGATAATAAATGGTATTCCGTATGGAAATCTGAAGGGAACCTTGATCAAAGATTTAAACCTGCAATGATCAGAATTGATAATAACCGTTTTCTTCAAAAAGGTTTCCAGTTCAGGTTTATAAATTATGCCAGCCTCAGCCCAAATCTAAGTGATCCTTCTATGGTTGGAAACTGTGATATCTGGAATATCGATTATGTTCTTCTTGACAGGAACAGGAACGCTGGTGATACGGTTTTTGCTGATGTGGCACTCACACTTCCTCTTCGGTCCCTGCTGAAGACATATGAAGCTATGCCATGGAAACAATTCAGGCAGGTCTATCTTCAGGAAATGGGTTCTTCAGTGACGGTCCATTATCGTAATAACGATACAATAACAAGAAATGTTACCCGTAATTTTGAGATATGGGATGTAAACAGAAACTCTCAGGCATATTTTTTATCTGCCGGCGCTACAAATATAAGTCCTTTGACCAGTATTGGTTATAATGCCAACCTTGTATATACTTACAATACCACCAGTAATGATTCGGCTCTATTCAGAATTACAGCATCTCTTAAGACTGATAATTTTGATCCAAAAGGAAATGACACTCTGGTCTATTTTCAGGTCTTCAACAACTATTTTGCTTTCGACGATGGATCATCTGAAGGCGGATATGGCATAAACGGACTGGGCTCCAGGAACGCTATGGTTGCTTACAAATATACATCCTTCATGCAGGATACCTTGAGAGCAATACGTATATGTTTTAACGACAGCTATCTTGAAGCTAATAAGAGAGCATTTGATCTGGTGGTATGGGATAACAACAATGGTGTCCCCGGAAATATTATTTATACCAGGGAAGAGGTCATGGTTGAACAGGGAAACACAATAAATGGTTTCTATAACTACACTATTCCTGAAGGTGTTGTGGTAAATGGAATCTTTTATATAGGGTGGAGACAACGCTCTGAAACATTTCTGAATGCAGGCTTTGATGTTAATACTGCTCATGCAGGCAGACAATTCTACTGGCTGAATGGTGAGTGGAGACAGTCACAGGTCCAGGGAAGTATTATGATCAGACCAGTTGTCGGAGCTCCCCTTCAGGTAACATCAGTCAATGATGAAACCGATAATGGAAATAAAAACCACATAAATATCTGGCCTAATCCTGCAACAGAAGTAATCAATATTGACCCGGGGGAAATCAATATGTCAGGTAAATCAACCATAACAATCCTCGATATTTATGGCCGATTACTGATAAAAGTTCCCTTCCGTGAACAGATCGATATCTCTTCGCTTCACCCGGGAGTGTACTTTATTGTCACAAACATGAATGGACGACCGGTTGGATATAACCGGTTAATTAAATCAAGGTAATAACCAGATATGAAAGAGGAAGAATTAACTGATCAGCAAGAACTCTTCGAGCATTACCGTTTCAAGGCAGATCCCGGGCAATCATTACTCAGGATTGATAAGTTTCTGTCTGACAGACTCGAGAATTCATCCAGAACACGCATTCAGAATGCTGCCAGCGCCGGAAATATTCTCGTAAACAATAATCCAGTAAAGCCAAGCTACAAAGTTAAACCCGGAGATATTGTACAGGTTGTTTTACCTACTCCTCCCCGAGAAATTGAACTAATTCCTCAGAACATTCCTTTAAATGTAGTTTATGAAGATGATGATGTCATGGTTGTTAATAAAGAACCTGGCATGGTTGTCCATCCTGCATATGGAAACTATACTGGCACACTGGTAAATGCCCTTATGTGGCACTTTAAAGATCTTCCTCTTTTTAATACCGGTGAAAGCAGACCAGGACTGGTTCACAGGCTGGACAAAAACACATCCGGAATTCTGGTTATTGCTAAAAATGAATTTGCATTAAACAGGCTTTCAAAACAGTTTTTTGACCGAACCACCGATCGCAGATACAATGCGCTTGTATGGGGAATACCTGATCCCCCGGAAGGAACAATTACCGGTAATGTAGGCAGAAGCATAAAAGACAGGAAGATAATGCAGGTATTCAACGATGAAAATGAAGGCAAACCTGCAATAACACATTATAAGGTTTTAGAAGATCTTGGATATATTTCGCTTATTGAATGTAAACTTGAAACAGGGCGCACACATCAGATCCGGGTTCATTTCAGTCATATAAAACATCCTTTATTTAATGATGAAGAATACGGCGGAGATCAGATTTTAAAAGGCACCACATTTACGAAATATCAGCAATTCATTAAAAATTGTTTCAAGATATTACCGCGCCAGGCTCTTCATGCAAAATCATTGGCATTCGATCATCCTGTAACAGGGAAAAGACTTTCATTTGATTCTGATCTTCCGGATGATATGGTACAGGTTATAGAAAAATGGAGGAAATATATCTCCGGAAGAGAATCCACCGTATAAATCACATATAATTTTTATTGAACAAACGAATGAAGAACAAACGAAATCAGAATGCAGAACTAAAACAGAATTCTTACTTCACCTTTCGTTTGTTCTGCGTTCTTACTTCAGTTTTATAAACCATTAATTACCAGCTTCCGCCGGCGCCGCCTCCACCGAAGCTTCCACCTCCGAAGCCACCGAAGCCGCCTCCGCCACCGCTGCCGCCACCACCAGAAAATCCACCCCAGCTGCCGCCAGAACCTCTTCCGGAGTTCATCATTCCCAAAAGCATCCAGAATGGCAAACTACCAGTACTTATATGCCTGTTATTCGATCCACCCGACCCTCTTGAGATCATTGCTATAATAATAATGACTATAAATATTACCAGTCCAAAAGGAATGTTCTTACCGGTAGCCTTCTTTGCTCTCTGACCATATTCTGCAGCAGAAAATTCTTTTCTGGCCAGTGACATCATTACGTTGATGGCTTTATCCAGTCCTTCATAGTATTCACCATTTCTGAATGAAGGCAGAATCTCGCGATCAATTATCTCACCACTGAGAAGATCCGGAATTGCACCTTCCATACCATATCCTGTCGAAATCTGCACCTGACCATCAGAACCAGATGTTTTTGGTTTAATCAGTATAAGCGCACCGTTATTCTTTCCTCTCTGACCTACACCCCACTTTTCACCCAGGCGCTGTGCAAAATCCGCCTTATCATATCCTCCAAGCGACGGAACAATAACTATAGCTATCTGAGTAGAAGTGGAATCGCTGAAGGCATCCAGCTTTTGTTCCAGCATGTTTACTTCTTCTGACTTAAGCAACCCTGTAAAATCGTTAACCAGCCTCTGAGGAACTGGCCGTTCCGGAATATCCTGTGAAAAAATCCAGTCAATTGATACTGTGAAAAATAAAACTGAAAAGATCAGGAAATACAAGCTTTTTTTTATCATTATAATTACTCCCCTTTTATTTTGTCAAAAGAAATTTCATCAGGCAATTCGTTTACGTCGTCCTCCCTGCGAGGGAAGTGCATTTTGAGATGTTTCCCTGCAAGCAAAATGCCTTCTGACAGACCTTCTGTGAATTTACCCTCTTTGAAATTTTTCTTCAACAGTTCACTAACATCATCCCAGAAACCAGCAGGGACTTTTGCATTTATACCTGCATCACCGATGATTGCGAATTTTCTGTCGCTTACGGCGAGATAAAACAGAACACCGTTCCGTTCAGCAGTTTTGCCCATCCCAAGCTTTTTGAAAAGCCATGCCGCTCTGTCAAGGACATCGCCTTTTAGAGATGTTTCGACATGTACCCTGATTTCACCCGAAGTGTCCATCTCAGCTTCTCTGACAGATGCAAGAATCTGAGCCTGTTGCTCTTTCGAAAAGAACGATGAAGCTTTCATAATTGAATAGATGAATAAAAATTAAAATTGAACCGCCGGAGCTTTTTCAGCACCTTTTTCAGCCTCAAAATAGGGTTTGATCTGGAATCCAAACATACCGGCAAGAAAACTCTGAGGAAATCTTCTGATATAAGTATTATAAGTCAGGGCCACTTCATTGAATTTTCTTCTTTCTGTCGATATCCTGTTCTCAGTCCCTTCAAGAGTTACCTGCAGATCTCTGAAATTCTGCGTCGCTTTAAGCTCGGGATACTTCTCAACTACGACCATTAATCGAGATAAAGCTGATGATAACTGTCCCTGGGCCTGTTGGAACTGTTGCATGTTTTCTGCTGTCATCTTTGTAGGATCAATTGTAACAGAAGTGGCCTTCGATCTGGCTTCAATAACCTGTGTTAGAGTAGTCTGTTCAAAATTGGCAGCTCCTTTGACAGTATTTACGAAGTTGGGAATAAGGTCTGACCTGCGCTGGTATGATGTTTCAACATTACCCCACTGACTTGTTACAGTTTCCTGCATGGTAACCATGCCATTGTAAACTTTTGTGCCCCAAAGAACCAGGGCTAATACAAGAATGGCCAAAAAACCAACTACTATAATCGAAACTAAGCAACCTTTTTTCATTTTTATACTTTTTTAAAATTTCCATCAAAGGTAATATATCTGCAGATTATTCGATGTTTATTGAATATATTAATTTTTTGTTACACAGAGGGCCACAGAGTTCACACAGAGTTACACAGAAACAAGATTCAGTGGTTCTCCGTGCCTTCTCTGCGTATCTCTGTGCAACTGATTTTAATAATCAGATTTTGAAAATTTACATAATTAATTGACTAATTTTGATCATTAATTTAACAAAATATGAAGACGATCGCAGTAGTGGCCGGGGGGGATTCCTCTGAGTTTGAGATATCTGTAAAGAGTGCTGGTGAAGTAGGCAAAGTTTTGTCTGCAAAATATGTAGTATATATTATCATTATCCGCGGAACCAACTGGTACTGGGAAGACCAGAGAGGGCGTTATCATAATATTGACAAAAATGATTTTAGCCTGGTATTTGACGAAAACATTATCAGATTCGATGGAATATTCATTGCAATTCATGGTACGCCCGGGGAGAATGGGATACTCCAGGGATATTTCGATATGATGGGGATTCCTTACACCAGCTGTGATGCATTCTGTTCTGCCCTCACATTTAACAAACAGGCCTGCAAACTCTTTCTTAAAGAATATGGGATCACAATGGCTAACGCTGTGCTGTTAAGAGAAGGAGAGCATATGGATCTGGTTAATATAATCAGACAATTAGGGCTGCCCTGCTTTGTTAAACCCAATGCCAGTGGTTCCAGTTTCGGTGTTACCAAGGTGAAACAGAAAGAGGAATTGTTACCGGCTATTGAAACAGCATTTAAGGAGAGCGATGAGGTCCTGATTGAAGCATTCATGAATGGAAGAGAAGTAGCTTGCGGTGTGATTAAAACAAAAAGCAAAACCGTTGTTCTTCCAGTAACCGAAATTATAAGTAAAAATGAATTTTTCGACTATGAAGCAAAATATACACCCGGAAGATCAAGTGAAGTAACCCCGGCGGATATGCCGTTATCGATAACAAATGAAATACAAAGGATCAGTATGTATGTTTATGATCTTCTTGGTTGTAAGGGAATTGTAAGGGTTGATTTTATAGTTGTCGGGGAAAAACCTTTTTTCATAGAAATAAATACTGTACCCGGCATGACAAAAGAAAGCCTCGTGCCTCAACAGGCAGAAGCTGCCGGTATACCTCTTGAAGAACTATATTCTTTAGCTGTTGAGAATATGTTTGAATAATGGCGCAACGGCGCAATGGCGCAAGGGCGCAAGGGCGCAAAGGCTAAAAGGTTAAATTGTCGATATTGATATTATTCTGCCATTGAGCGGTTGTGCCGTGGAGCCATTGTACCTCTAATTACTCCGAGCTTGTATAAGTTTAGTAAGCATAACAGAAATTATTTTACAGTCATTGACCAAAGAATTATTTGTCTCAGTATCCAGATATCCAATTTCCCGTGCAATAATAAGCTGAGTTAGTAATTCTGCTGTTGATCCTTTTGCTATATAAAAATGTTTGATAGATTGTTTATCAGTCTCCAGATCATCACCTTCAGCAATATTAGACGGTATACTTACAGCTGATCTTTGGATTTGATCCCGAAGTCCAAAATCTTTTAAGAATGTCGGGTTTTGTGTCAGTTTGTAAATTCTTACAGCTAATTCTTTGGAGAGTTCCCAAACACGAAGTTTTTGAAAATTTCCCATAATGCAGCGATTTAGTTTAACAATATTGTACTCATTATATGATTCCACTCATATAATTACAATTTCAAAAATAATAAAATTCAGACAATTTGTAACTGCTCTCAAATGGAATGATAATGAGCCGCTGCGCCGTTGCGCCGCGTTGAGCCGTTGTGCTTATTTATTCTCCCTTGCCAGTTTCAGGGCACTGGTAGTAGTATAGTATTTCGTTATCATTCCCGGTACTTCCCATTCCGGCAACTTACCTGCTTTAATGTATTCCAGAAATTTTGAAGTGACCTGACCAAAATGCTCTTCATGAGATACCCGGTACTTTTTGGGGACATTAATCTTAATCGCCGAAGAACTAACTGTTTCAATAGTAAGGCTGTCATAAGGTAATGCGCTGACAACATTTTTTAATCCGGAAACGAATTCTTTCATCGATGCTCCTTTAATATTTTCGATATATAACGTGGGAAGAAATTTTTCACCGTCACCCTGCCTGATGATCAGATCGCATTTTGTTCCATGCATAACAGAATAGTGAGTATCGCCTCCACCCTGAGGAGCCTGATATTTCCACTCAACAGAAACTTTTGCATAAACACCTTTTATCATATAAATCATCTCTCCGTTTGCATAAACACTCAGGTTTCCGTCTTTGGTATCTTTCAGCAGATAATCGGGGAAATTATCAAGACCTGTGACGTCTTTAAACTCTGCTTTTGAAATAATTGTGGGCCATCTCTTTGCGCTTATCATAGTTATATCGGAAGGGTTGAGAATTTGTTCCGGGAAACATTCCCACTGAACAAGGTCAACAAGATGTGTTGTTACATCAACAATACCTTCCCCCTGTTGATCAACATCGAAAAACCAGGCAGGACGAAGCAGAGGACTTCCTGATACAGTCTTTGAAAAGTGATGGACACTCACCTTTGTTACAGAGGGTTCTTCTTTACTCCCTGTCGTCATGTTGCCAAAGACTTCAGCATTTTGCGAAAGAAGTTTCTGAAGAATTGTTGTCACTTCAAATCTCTCAGTCATTATATCATATAATAGAACGTCCTTTTCTTTTGCTGCTGTGAAAGCAGCTTCCAATGCAGGAAAATCCTCCGGACTAATTATCATTGGCTTATCCGCCAGTACATTAAGACCAGCCTCGATAGATTTTGTTATATATTCAGCCTTTTTCCTGTTATTTCCCGATAACACCACTAAATTACCTGCTTTATCTGCTAACATCTTTTCAAAAAAATCGGGACCTATATATACTTTTTCATCCCACTTCGTCGGATTGACAGCCCTTTCGTTATACCCTTTGATCCTGCTGAGATGCTGGAGATAATCAGGTCCATCCGGAGCATAAACATGTACTTCGGGAGAAAGCTCCTCGTACATAACTTTCTGTACCAGTGCAGCATGAAAATGGCCCGGATCAACAGTAATCAGTTTTACCTGATAGTTTTTTTCCATTGAAGAATCAGAATTAACCGTTTGTACTTTAGAACCACGCTGTCCACATGAAGGTAAAATCAATATAAAAGATAGAAAGGCTAAAGTTTTTCTCATAGTTCCCGGATGATTAGTTAATTCTTTTTAATTCCACTAAGGCGCAAAGAATCACCAGAATAACCTGACTTAACTCTATGTGTAACTTTGCGTCCTGGCACCTTTGTGGCTAACCTAAAGTAGTAAGGTCAATAAATATGGCATTTGAGCTTGCAACACTTATCATAGCTTCAGATTATCTGATTGTTTTTTAACGGCTTCAATAAAAGCGTTAATGTTATCATTGTTTACATCGGGAGGCATTCCCCCTCCGGCAGACCAGATAATTCTGTTGTAATCATTGATCTCTCCAAATGCCTTATCTACAGCTGATTTTACCTGTTCAGGTGTACCCCGGGCGAGAATATCCCTTGGAGGGATGTTACCGACCAGGATAACTCCAGGACCTGCCAGTTCGCGGATCTCACCAAGCGAATGCCCAAACGAAAAATTGAACATATTTATATCCATTTCGTTAAGATGCCTGGCAGTTATGAGACCATCCGCATCGTTATGAAGAAACCTGACTTTAGCACCGGTACAATTAAATATCTTTTTGAAATATGGAATAACAAATTCCTTGAATTCGACTTCTCCGACAAAACCAATAATATCATCCAGGATCAGAATGCCATCGATAGATGGGAAACACTCTTTCTGCCAGGAAACCCATTCGCAAATGAAATCGGTGATTTTTTTTAGAAACTTATGTGTACCTGACGGATCCATAGCTATTGCCATCATGAATTCGGATGTTCCCATCAGGAAGCTGGCAATATTAAGAGGCCCTCTGGCGACTGCAAATCTGATCTGATGATCAGCTTCGATTATGGCTTGCTGATTATTTCTCAAGCGACTTATCATAAACGGTAACAATCCGTCTGTTTTTACATTGGGCTGAGGTAAGGAATCTACTCCTTCCAGTCCTGTGAGTATCTTCTCTGCATGAGGAAGATTCTTCTCAAGAAATATCATCCGTGATCCGAAGGCAGAAGGTTCTGTACACATACCATACTCAGACCAGAATGAAGGCATAAACCATACCTCCGGAAAAGTATTGATAGCTTTAAGGTTAGATTTAATCCAGAGTTCGTCTGATGAATAGAAATCAATATTTGAAATCCCGTACCAACCGGGGATCCAGGGACTGTCTATAATAAATCCCACCGGGCAGTAATTTAGTTGTTCCCCGTCGATCAGGGCAACAAGATCATTCCATGAAGAATTGCGCATAGTAATCTAAAATCTGGTTCAAAAATATTTTCTAAAGCAAAGATGGTTATTTATTTCTCCAATACCTCCTGTCTGTACGAATCAAGCGAATCACAGGTACAAACAAGATTCCTATCGCCATAACCATCGTCGATACGCCCGGAAGCAGGCCAGAACTTATTCTCAACAACCCATTTATTCGGGAACGCAGCTTTCTGACGATCGTAGGTGTGGCTCCATTCATTTGCTGTTGCAACTAAAACTGTGTGAGGTGCATTGCGTAAAACATTATCATCTTTATCCGCTTTACCTGTTTTAATTTCCTCGATCTCATTCCATATAGATTTCAGGGCCGATACAAATTTATCTAATTCCTGTAGTGATTCTGATTCAGTAGGTTCTACCATGAGGGTACCATGAACCGGAAATGAGAGAGTCGGTGCATGAAATCCGTAATCCATCAATCTTTTAGCAATATCTGCTTCGGTGATGCCTGCTTCTGTTTTAAAATTCCTGCAGTCGAGTATCATTTCATGTGCCACAAATCCCTCCGTCCCTGTATATAAAGTATTAAACCAACCTTTTAATGAGGCTGCAATATAATTAGCATTGAGTATCGCATATTTTGTAGCCTGTGTTAATCCGAATGAACCCATCATCAATACGTATGCATGTGAGATTGTGAGTATATGTCCGCTTCCGAAAGGAGCTCCAGCGACAGCACTGGTACCATGGCTCCCACCGGTATTTGCGAAATGGTGAGAAGGAAGGAACTGAGCCAGTTTGCTGTTAACAAGAATCGGACCCATACCCGGACCTCCTCCACCGTGAGGTATTGCAAAGGTCTTATGAAGGTTCAGATGGCAGACATCAGCACCAATATGACCGGGGTTAGTAAGTCCGACCTGTGCATTCATATTTGCTCCATCCATATATACAAGTCCGCCGTTTGCATGTATAATATCTGACATTTCTTTTACAGAAGCTTCAAATACTCCGTGTGTTGAAGGATAAGTGATCATAAACCCGGCAAGGTTATCTCTGTGCTCTTCAGCTTTTTTCTTCAGATCATCAACACTTATGTTTCCTTTTTCATCACATTCTATAACAATTATCTTCATACCGGCCATAACGGCACTTGCAGGATTTGTTCCATGTGCTGAAGAGGGAATCAGAACTATATTTCTGTGTCCTTCCTGCTTTGTCAGATGATACTCGCGTATTACCATTAATCCCGAATATTCGCCGGCGGCTCCTGAATTTGGCTGAAATGAGATTGCTGAGAATCCTGTTATTTCTTTAAGAGCTTCTCCCAATTCATCCATTATCTGGTAATAACCAAGAGCCTGATCCTTTGGAACGAATGGATGAATATTCCCAAATTCAGGCCAGCTCATTGCAAACATTGAACTGTGCAGGGTTTAGCTTCATTGTGCAGGAACCAAGAGAGATCATGCAGTGAGTAAGTGAAAAATCTTTTCTCTCAAGCATCTTAATATACCGCATCATTTCCGTTTCGCTATGGTATCGGTTAAAAGTTCCGCCTTTTAAAAAAGAGGACTTTCTCAGGAGCTTTTCTTCAATAACCTCACAGTTGCAGTGAGAATCAATCTTCACCGGCGGCTTTCCTGCCGCAGCTGCAAAAATGTTTATAATTGTGTTTATTTCTTTTATTGTTGTTATTTCATCTGTGCTTATAACTATTGAATCGTCATCGGGATAATAAAAATTCATCTCTGCCTCAAGTGCAAGCTTTCTCAAGGTTTCAGTTGATATATCATCACCAGGAATAACCTTAATGGTATCGAAAAACATAGAATTCAGTTGTCTGAATCCCAGCTTTTTGAGATAGTAGCTGATGGTGCAGGCAGACTTATGAATATGTTCTGAAATGTTTTTTAATCCTTCAGGACCGTGATACTGGGCGTACATCCCCGACATGATAGCCAAAAGTGCCTGAGCAGTACAAATATTTGATGTAGCCCTTTCCCGTTTTATATGCTGTTCTCTTGTCTGCAAAGCCATCCTTAAAGCTTTGTTTCCCTGGGCATCAACCGATACGCCGATAATTCTTCCGGGCATATTCCGCTTGAGTTCATCTTTTGTTGCAAAATAACCTGCATGCGGACCTCCGAAACTCATTGGGAGCCCCATTCTTTGACTGGAACCGACAACAACGTCAGCACCCCACTCTCCGGGAGGTATTAAAAGAGTAAGGCTCATCAGATCTGCTATCACTCCGACGAGAGTTCCCGCTGAATGAGCCATATCGGAAAAAGCCTTATAGTCTCTTATCTGGCCTGACGCGGCGGGGTATTGAATTATCGATCCAAAGTATGACTCATCAAAGGTAATTGAAGTGTATTTTCCTGTAACAAGCTCAATACCAAGAGGTCCTGACCTGGTTTTAATCACATCCATTGTTTGAGGAAAAATATCGTCGTCAACGAAGAATTTGTTTGCTCCGGCTTTCACAGAGGCTCTTGATCGTGCATTAAACATCATTATCATCGACTCTGCTGCTGCAGTTGATTCATCAAGCAGTGATGCATTGGCGATCTCCATCCCTGTAAGCTCAATAATCATTGTCTGAAAATTAAGCAATGCTTCAAGGCGACCCTGCGAAATTTCAGCCTGGTAGGGAGTGTACGATGTGTACCATGAAGGATTTTCAAGCACATTCCGGATGATAACAGACAAAAGGGCAACACCATAATAACCCTGTCCGATGAAAGAACGGAACATCTTATTTTTGCCAGCGATCGATTTAATATGATTCAGGTATTCGAATTCGCTCATCGCTTCAGGAAGCCTCAGAGACTTTTCGAGCATAATGGATGAGGGAACAGTTCTTTCAATTAACTGGTCAAGAGAACTTACGCCAATAGTTTTCAGCATATATGGCAGTTCCTGTTCACGTGGTCCGATCTCGCGGTTAACAAATTTATCTGATAGCATAGAAGTAATTTTAATTTTATATGAGTGTTGGTAATCAATTACAATTACAAAATAATTGATAATGAGATTCCTCGCTAACGCTCGGAATGACAGGTCTTTATTGTGTCAGATGGGTAGTAATGGAGGCTCGCTTGGGCGAGCCTCCATTACTACCCCCCCAACAAAATGAATTGTCATTCCGAACGAATCCCGCATAGCGGGAGAAGTGAGGAATCTCCAATAATAAGAAACTAAATAATGGTACAAAAGAAATACATTTTATATTCATAATTCCCGATACCCCTAAAGTCTTATTCGTTTATAAAATCTTGAAAGGGTTTCAAACTATAATATTAAGAATTTATATACACAATTTTCAGGATTTAAATCATACGAAGAAAGGATTCGAGTTTATCTCCTTTCCAATTGTCGTTTCCTTACCATGACCAGGATAGACTACTGTTGAAGGAGGAAGAACAAACAATTTGCTCCTTATGCTCGTTCTCAGAGTATCAAAATCACCTCCTGGCAGGTCGGTTCTTCCTATACTGCCGGCAAACAGAGCGTCACCGGTAAATACGCAGTTGTTTTTTTCACTGTAGAAACCCAGGCTGCCCGGGCTATGTCCGGGAACATGGAGTGCCACAAGTTCTGTAGTCCCGAATGTAATTGTCTGATTATCAGTCAAAAAACCTGCAGGTTCGGGCGGAGTATCCATTGTCAGACCAAATAGCATAGCATGTTGAACTGAATCATTCCTGTTCATCTCATCATTTTCATTTGAGAAAGCTCTGAGATTATATTTGTCCAGAATGAACTTGTTCCCGAAAATATGATCGAGGTGACAATGAGTATTAAGAAGTAAAACCGGATTAATATTTTTATTTTTTATAAGATCCTCCAATTGGTCTGATTCCGCCCTGGTATAACATCCGCAGTCGATAATTGCACAATCACCCGATTCATCTTCCAGAATATATGTGTTTACTTCAATAGGTGAAAAAACAAGCTTATAGATTTTCATATTATTCTATTTTCCATTAACAGTTCCTTTCAGCATAGGAACAAATACAAAATTCCCATGTTGGGAATGCTCGAAACTATCGGAACCGGTTCGTTCCACTACAGTCATAACCTGTGAACCTGAATCACCAAGAGGTATAACAAGCCGTCCTCCGGTTTTAAGTTGTTGAAGGAGTGCCGTAGGTATCTCTTTTGCAGCTGCTGTTATAATGATCCCGTCATAAGGTCCATACTGAGGTTTGCCCTCATATCCGTCACCGTAAAAGAAATCTGCAGAATATCCAAGGGATGTTAAAATCACCTGTGCTTTTATGAAAAGTTCTCTGAAACGTTCAATTGTATAAACTTTTGCTCCCATTTCGGCAAGTATTGCAGCCTGATAGCCTGATCCTGTTCCAATTTCCAGAATTTTATCCCTCTTTTTAACCCGCAGAAGTGAGGTTTGCACAGCAACTGTGTAGGGCTGAGATATGGTCTGACCTGATGTAATAGGAAAAGCCTTGTCAACATAGGCATGTATAAGGAATGCAGGGTCCATAAATAAATGACGGGGTACGGCATCTATGGCTCTCAAAACCTCTTCATCAACTATCCCTTTCTGCCTGAGTTCAGAAACAAGTTTTTTTCGTTTACCTTTTGCTTCAAATGTATCAGTCATCTGATCTTCCGTATCTATATTTAATATGCGACAAAAGTATAAAAAATGTAAGACAGCCGTCTCCATAAGTTGTACACATTTCTTTTTGTATATTTATCATATGAATCTGATCGTGCGGAATTCAAGTAATGTAATTAAAACACTTTTTGAATATTTCATAGCAATTTCCTGCCTGATATTGCTGATCCCTGTTATAGTGGTAGTTATAATATTAATCAAGGCGACAGGAAAGGGTCCGGTAATATATTCACAGGAACGTATTGGTAAGGGAGGAAAGTCTTTTTTTATCTATAAATTCAGATCAATGCGTTTTGGAACCAAGGAACAAGGAAGTTTACTTTCAGAAAAAGGAGACAAAAGGGTTACTGCTCTCGGACGATTTCTGAGAAAACACAAATTTGATGAGATCCCAAATCTGATTAATGTCATTAAGGGTGAAATGTCTATTATTGGTCCAAGACCTGAACAACAATATTATATTGACCAGATTGTAAAAAGAGAACCAAGATACAGGCAACTCCAGCTGGTTAAACCCGGAATAACCTCATGGGGACAGGTAAAGTATGGTTATGCATCAAATGTAGATGAGATGATTGAACGGCTCGAATATGACCTTTTTTATTTTGATAACAGGTCTTTCTGGTTTGATGTGAGAATTGCATTATGTACTATTGTTATAATCTTTAAGGGACAAGGGAACTGATAGCAGGAGAATGACCGGGAGAAACGGAGAGAGGGAGAAAGGGAGAGTGGGAGAATCACAGATTACTCAAGATTATATCTTGTTAAAGGTTTATATACCGGTCCTGATTGGAGGAGAATGCTTTCGTAAAGGATAACCTCCTTAATCACAGATTTTTGAATTTCCAGGTTCTGGTATTTTTCTATCAGGGCTCTAAGTGTCTCTTTATCGTTTAAACGTTTTATACGTCCGATTGTCAGGTGCGGTTTGAAAGGCCTGTCCTCAATTTTTATACCCAATTCCGTCAATCCTTTCATAATTCGACTATTGAGATTCAATAGTTTTTCTGAAGGCGCAATTCCAATCCAGATAATCCTGGGATCATTAACATTGCGGAAAACGCCTGATCCTCTGATGAACAATTCTACTCTACCTGATCCTTCGCATTTTTTCTGCAACATGGAGCCAATATCTTTTATACTCTCCTCCTCAGTATCGCCCAGAAAGGAAAGAGTTATGTGGATGTTTTCCGGATTTGTCCACCGGATGTTTTCATCCCTTAATGTCGACTTAAATGAGGAAATCATCTTTAAAAGAGTATCCCCCGCCTCAACTTTTAAAGCGATAAATATCCTTTTCATTTTTTCACTACTGTCAGGAGAATAGAATTCATAACCGGCCGGCTTCTATTTCCTGAATTATATATTCGATGATGACATCAGCACCATAAGGATCATACTCCTCTTTGAGGTTAGTACCAAAGATGCGCGCAATACCCTGCCAGAAAGCTGCAGCAACTTTTCCACGATATTCTTTTATGAGCGCGTAAGATGTATTCTGTGTCTCCCGGTCTATAAGCTTAATGAGCAGCCGCCCCTGTGTTATTGTCATATCCCTCACATCACCTTCATATTGTGCGAAAATATTCTTTTCCACACCCTTCAGGTAGTCTTTTCGTTCCTTCTCGGTGTTAACATTCAATAAATCTTCATTTACCTTATTCAACTTCAGCCTTACCATAAATGCGTAGGGATAAACTTTTTTAAGGTTATAGACTAGTCTTTCATACTTTCTTAAATCTCTTTTATTTGAAATATTTGGATGAGCAAGAACAGTGACCTCTTTTATCTCAACCTCCGGTAAAGTAACGCCATCTCTTTTGACATTCTGTAACAGGTAAGATCGTCCGGGAATAGTGTCATTTATATGTTTCGTTGAATCAACCTGTCCTAATATATTAGTAACACAGAGAAGAGATATCAATATAGCTGACAGTAGTTTCACAAAAAGATTGTTTTTACAAATGTATCAAATTCCGGGCCACATATTGTATCTGTGCCGGGTGCTTTTACGAAAGAGGACAAAGGAAAACGTGGCTTGAGGTTTGTATTGAATATTATAAAAAGTAAATTTGTAAGAGGATTATCCTAAAATAGAAAGTATCGAGATGACATTAAGGGTGGAAGATCTTGAGGATCAGAAAAATTTCAGGTTGTTCCTTACCATTCAATATCAAAATCTAATTCAGTTCGTTTTTGATTATCTTAAGAAGAGATCAGCACTTTCACTAATATATTGGTCAGCCGGCCTTGTTTTTCTTTTCATTGCCGTCAATGTAAGAATAAAAGTTGCCGGAAATTTTCCTTTGTCTCAGATTCTTTTTCATTCTCTCATGGGGTTTGTTATTATACCTGTTTTGTGCATACCGGTACATGAGTTTTTGCACATTATACCCTACTACCTTTCCGGTGCAAAAAATATCCGGATAGGAATGGATCTTAAACAGTATCTTTTTTATGTTACGGCACACAGGTATGTCGTATCACCGATACAATTCCGGATAGTGGCTATTACCCCTTTTATTGTGATAAGCCTGATCCTTTTGCTTCTTATATTCCTGGTGCCTGGTCTGTGGAAATGGAGTCTGTCGGCCTTTCTGTTTGTTCATACTACAATGTGTGCAGGTGATTTTGCATTGCTGAATTTTTATTTCCTGAACAGGGATAAAAAGATCTACACATGGGATGACGTTGATAAAAAGGAGGCATATTTTTATGAGAAATTATAATAATAAAGACCGGGTGATGGGGTGATGGGGTGATGGGGTGAAAGGGGTGAAGGGGTGATGGGGTGATGGGGTGATGGGGTGATGGGGTGATGGGGTGATGGGGTGATGGGGTGATGGGGTGATGGGGTGATGGGGTGATGGGGTGATGGGGTGATGGGGTGATGGGAAGAGTTGGGTAAGAGGTAATATAATTATTTAAACATTTGAACTTTCAAAATAATTATCTGAATATGAAAAAACTGATTTTAGCTGCAGTACTTCTTATATCAATTGGAACAACTGTTTTCGGGCAGAGGAAAATTATAAATCTTCCGGATATTCCGGGTTATGTCACTCTGAAATGTGATCTTCATATGCATACTGTATTTTCAGATGGAGACGTCTGGCCTACAGTGAGAATTGATGAGGCACTCCGCGATGGCCTTGATGCTATTGCGATCACAGACCACATTGAATACACGCCGAAAAAGGATTTTGTTCCTCAGAATATGAATGCAGCATGGACAATTGGTGAAAAATATGCAAGAGAAAGAAATCTTATACTTGTACACGGAACTGAGATCACCAGAAAAATGCCTCCCGGACATTTCAACGCACTGTTTATCAATGATGCTTCACTCATTGCAAAAGATTCTGTCTGGGATTCTTTCGAAGCAGCTGCAAAACAGGGTGCATTCATTCAGTGGAACCATCCGGGATGGAAAGCACAGCAACCTGACGGAATTCCAAGGATGTATGAAATCCATCAACGTCTTATTAAAAATGGCTGGCTTCACGGAATTGAGTTCTTTAACGATTCTGAATATTATCCGCTTGTTTTCACGTTTTGCAAACAATATAATCTGGCACTCATGGGAAACAGTGATATTCATGGAGTTATAAGTGAGACTTATTCTGAGCCGGATTATTCCAACAGACCAATGACTCTGGTTTTCGCAAAAGAAAGAAGTCATGATTCCCTGAAAGAAGCATTGTTTGCAGGCCGGACAACAGTGTATTTCAGGGACATGCTTGCTGGGAAAGAAGAATTTACAAAGCCATTTTTCTATCAGTGCATCTCTGTAGGGAAACCTTTCTATCAGAATGACAAGAACATCTATCTTGAGGTGACCAACAGATCTGATATTCCCTTTTATCTTATTAATGGTATCGCTGGTACACCGGCCAAACTGACACTTGCTGCAAATTCAGTGACGAGGATTGTTATTGGGGAAAAAATAAAATCACCTCTTGTTTATGATGTAAAGAATGTCCTTACAGGTGAGAAGGAAATCCTGAAGGTGGAGTTAAAATATTAGTTATAATGTTGAAGGGTTGAAGAGTTGAAGGGTTGAAGAGTTTGTCAGTACTGACTTTTTTCAATATTTCAACCTTTCAACCTTTTCAACCTTTCAACCTTTTCAACCTTTCAACCTTTTTTAAAATTTTTCTTTTGCCAGTTTTAGTATATCATCGTCTTTTACAACAGGTCTTATCCTGAAAGAGTATTCATATTTTTTACCAAGAAGCCGGTACTGGGGATGTATCATAGCACCCCACGAATTATCACCTCCTACACCCATCTGGCCCAGATCAATATTCAGATTTACAAGATCGCGTGGTTTAACATCAATAGTATGAGTATTTGCACTTTTCGCATCTTTTCTGTACTGTGATAATTTCCCGGGAGATTCAAAATCATCATGAATATTATTCAGGGCAGCAAAACAGATTAACGGATCTCCGCTTACAAGGATTCCGGTTCCGTTGTCGTCAGTAAGAGTAAGCCATCGTGTATCGGTTTTATAGCCATTTTCCTGAGGTCTGATATATGGAGTATACTGATCGGCAACTGTACTTTCATAAAGACCAACATCAGCCGACGTTTTTCTGATCAACATAATTTTCATGAGGTCCGCGTCCCAAACCATTTAAGGTTGGTAAACTCACCAGGAAGTTGCATCTGCATTCCCATCCTTGGTATTTCAGGAATGTAATCAGATAACCTTGAGAACTGGTTTTTTACCACTACATCAGCTGATCCGTAAATGGTATATGTTGTGGCATAACCGGCAATTTTTTTACCAGCTTCATCCGGAATATCATAATTAAATGTAACAACTACTTTTCCTAACTCCGGCTGACTTATATTCGCTTTTGTCACAACAGTTCTCGTCACCGGCCTTTTTCCATACACCAAATAATTTATCCATATTGTAGCCATAGTCGTTATCAGTAGGAGGTCTCCAGAAATCAGGTTCAGGACCTTTTTTAATCAGTTCCTTCCCCCTGTAGTTGAATGATATCGAGCGACCCTGAGGCCAGGTTGAAAATTATTTTCATGTCAACTCCGCTTACTTCAAGATTTCTTATCAATAGTTCTTGTTTGAAGAACTGCAAGTGGCTTATCAGATTTGACTTAACGGGTTTACCTTCAACCGGCAGCTTAAATTGAGCAGAAGCATATACATGATCTTCAGGAACATAATTCCATTCGTCACTTCTTGAAACTCTCATATTAAGAAAATATTCGGTCCCCGGGAGCAGGATCAATCTTAGTAAAAGGCAGCAAGAATGCTATTTCAGCTTTAGGTCTGAAATCAGGAAGAGGAATTTTACCTGATCTGCAACACATTTCCATCCGATACAACTTCCCAATCAAAATTAAATTCTGACAGGTTTGTAAAATCATATTTATTCTTAATTTTTATCATACCAGTTTTAAGATCAACCGGTTCAAAACCAACATATTGATAGACCTTATTTACCTCATACAGACCAGGATGAGCCGTTCTGTCAGGCCATACAAGTCCGTTTAGGCAGAAGTTACCATCACTTGGTATTCCTTCATCACCAAAATCTCCGCCATAAGCCCAGTATTTTTCACCATTTTCAGTTGTTTTCAGAAGTCCCTGATCAACCCAGTCCCAGATAAATCCACCCTGAAGTTTTGGATATTTTTCAATAACATCCCAATAATCCTGGAAGTTACCGGTTGAGTTGCCCATGGCATGAGCATATTCACACATAATCAGTGGCCGGTCGTTCTTTGCATCCTTTGCATAAGCTTCTATTTCTTCAATGGTTGCATACATATTACACCATATATCAGTATGTCTTTCAGGAGTATTTGTGCTTTTCTCTGCCCGTTCATATTGAACCGGACGTGTCACATCCCTTCCTTTAATCCATTTGTAGCCATTAAGAAAATTATGACCGTCACCCGCTTCATTACCCATAGACCAGACGATCACTGAAGGATGATTCTTGTCTCTCTCAACCATTCGCTTCATCCTGTCGAGATGTGCAGCTGCCCATTCCGGTTTATCAGCTAAAGTCACATCCTTATCATACCCTATTCCATGAGATTCAATATCAGCCTCATCGACAAGATAAAGTCCATATTTATCGCACATCTCATACCATAATTCCTGCTGGGGATAATGATGATGTTCTCACAGCATTTATATTATTGCTCTTCATCATCCTGATATCCTTCAATACTGTTGACTCATCTATTACATGTCCGGTTATATCATTATGCTCATGCATATTAGTCCCTTTGAGCCGGATTGCCACACCATTAATAAGAAGCTGTGAATTAATAATTTCTATCTTTCTGAATCCTATCTTTGTGCTGATACTTTCGATATGTATTCCCATTCTTGTCTTTCAGACTTAATAACCAACGAATATAGATTTGGTTTTTCAGCTGACCATTTTTTTACAGCTGGGATCATCTTTTCAAAATTTACTACTGCCTTATCCTCTTCTGATTTAACATCTTTAGATTCGGTAAAAAGCTTATGTAGTTCCTTCGTAAAGAGACGCATCAACGACAAACTGGTTATATTTGCTGATGCTGACTTTTTAATGAAAGATCAAGCTTTCAGACAGACCGTCATCATAGTTCTTATCAAGGTCTCCAACGGCAAAAAAGTCTCTGATAAATGTCTTTGGACGTGCATGAAGAAAAACTGTTCTCTGAATACCGCTTAATCTCCAGAAATCCTGATCTTCAAGATAACTGCCATCACACCATCGGTAAACTTCTACTGCAACTGAATTATTCCCACTTTTTAAGATACTTTGTAATATTAAACTCAGCAGGTACTTTACTATCCTCACTGTAACCGACCAGCTGTTCATTTACCCATACATAAAATGCCGAACTGACAGCTCCAAAATGGAGGAAAACTTCTTTATTTTTCCAGTCGGAAGGAACCTTGAAATTCCTTTTATAAGAACCAACAGGATTCCAATCATGTTGGATAAACGGAGGATTCTTTCTTAAAAGGATACCGAAATATTAACATATATCGGAACATCATAACCTTTCATCTGCCAGTTTGATGGCACCTCAATATCTTTCCAGTCGCGAGTATCATAATCATCCTTGAAGAACCAGAATGGACGCTGATCAGGAGATTTTACCCAGTTGAATTTCCAAATACCGTCAAGAGACATATAGTTAGGGGAATTTACTTTTATTGCTTCAAGGGCACTCTGTTCATCCGGAAAACTAATCAGAGTATGCATGCGGATCCTCCCTGTTAATATTAAATACTTCAGGATTCTCCCAGTCGCGTGGCTCCTTTTCAGTGAAAGCCACACCTTCATATTTACTTAGCTTTTTACAGGCGGAAAATGACAAGGCTACGATCATAAGGATATAAAATGATATTCTCTTCATAGTATCTTGAATTTTAATAAAGATAAAGTTAATAAAAAATGCATCTGTATACACTGCCAATTCATTCCTGCAAACGAGAACTGCAGAATTCAGGAATTCCAGCTACTCTTCAGAAATTTTTCAGTAATGGAGACATCGTAAGGTGTAGTAATGTTCATAAAGGTCCGTCTGGTTTTCCGTCACCGCCAGCCAGAATTGCCGCTGAAATATTATGGACCATTAGAATAAACCTGTAATTACACCATTCTTATCTATATCGATATTTTCTGCTGACGGGTTATTTGGAAGACCCGGCATTCTCATTATTGTACCTGCAATAGGAACTATAAATCCTGCACCGGATGAAAGTTCAATTTCCCTTATTTTTACAGTGAAGCCCCTTGGCCGGCCTTTTTTTCATGGATCATCAGAAAGATGATTTCTGTGTTTTAGCAATACATACTGCAAGATTCCCAAGACCAAGCTTTTCAATCTTTTCAAGCTGTTGCTTTGCCTGAACGGAATATTCAACATGATCGGCACCATACATCATGAGACATATTGTTTCAATTTTTTTTTCAAAACTGACCATGAAAGATCATAAAGAGGTTTGAAGCAATCAGGGCAATTCGTTACTGCTTTCCAATACTTTCTTAGCAAGATCAATTGCTCCATCCCCTCCCTTTGACCATGATTCATTCAAGGCAACTTCTACATTTTGTGATTTGCAGTGTTCCATTAGAAGATCTATCTCCGTCACAGTATCGGAGTCAAATTTATTTACTGCTACTACGGGTCTGAATCCATAGAACTTCATATTTTCGATGTGCTTATCCAGGTTCTGAAATCCTTTTTGAAGAGCACCAGCGTCCTCTTTATGCAGACCAGATAACCTGGCCCCGCCATGAT
The DNA here is from genome assembly GCA_963725785.1 of uncultured Bacteroidales bacterium. GTDB lineage: Bacteria > Bacteroidota > Bacteroidia > Bacteroidales > VadinHA17 > LD21. Next base: position 141,040 of record CAVRZV010000008.1, read on the forward strand.
ACTTTAATGCACGTATAGTCGCAACAATTACAACTGCATTGGTACGCAGATTTCCAAACTGTGACTTTATATTGAAAAATTTTTCAGCACCGAGTTCGCTTGCAAATCCGGCTTCAGTAACAACAATATCACTTAAAGAAAGACCTGTTTTTGTTGCAATTATCGAATTTGTTCCCTGAGCAATATTTGCAAACGGACCTCCATGAATAATTGCAGGTGTACCCTCAAGGGTCTGAACAAGATTAGGTTTGATGGCATCACTCAGAAGGACAGCCATTGCACCCTGGGCTTTAAGATCGCGGGCAAAAACCGGTTTGTCATTGAAGGTATAACCCACAAAAATATTTCCCAGCCTTTCTTTCAGATCCTCCAGATCCTTAGCCATACATAGAGTTGCCATCACCTCTGAAGCAGCAGTAATGTTGAAACCCGATTGCCGGGGAACACCCTCTTTTGGTCCACCCAAACCAATTATAATATCACGGAGGGATCTTTCGTTCATATCCATAACCCTTTTCCATTCAATAGTCCTTGGATCAATTCCCAGATTACTCTCCTTTACGCTGGATATTATTATCGATCAGAGCAGCCAGAAGATTATGGGCTTTTTCTACTGCTGAAATATCCCCGGTAAAATGCAGGTTTATGTCTTCCATCGGAATTACCTGGGAATAACCGCCACCCGCAGCACCTCCTTTTATTCCAAAAACAGGACCAAGCGATGGTTCCCGCAACACAACTGTTGTCTTCTTCCCCAGTAGATTAAGTGCCTGTGCAAGCCCGATAGATGTTGTAGTTTTTCCCTCTCCGGCAGGAGTGGGAGTTATGGCAGTGACGAGAATCAGCTTTGCATTATTAATACGTTTCTCATCAATAAAATGGAGAGGAATCTTTGCCTTGTACCGACCATACATTTCCAACTCATCCTGCGGGATACCAAGCTTTGCAGCTATTTCAGCAATTGGCCTGATAATATTCTCCTGCGCAATTTCAATGTCCGGTTTCATTCAAGTAATATATAAATTCGAAAACGAAAATCATTTTTTATTGCAGGACTTCTCTCTTTTTCGTAAATTGATAGTCTTAAAATTATTGGATTGGCCCCTTAATAACTATCAGTCTCTACTAGTTACAAATGTAAAAAATTAATTCAGGTCTCATTAATACCAGGCAATAAACAAACATAATCCAATCAATTATGGACAAAAGAATTACTCCCATTTATGATGACTACAAGCAAGGACGGACAAATCGACGTGATTTTGTCAGGAAACTTGCAATGGTTGCGGGCAGTACTGCTGCTGCAATGGCTCTTCTTCCTGTTCTGGAGGATAACGAGCGCGAATGCTTCCACCTTTACTCAGGTTGATCCTGAGCTGATGACTGAATTCATTAAATACCCGGGAGAAACGGGTGAGGTAAAAGGATTTCTTGCATGGCCAAAAGCCGATAAAAAGTTTCCGGCTGTGCTGATAATTCATGAAAACAGAGGTCTTCAGCCTCATATACAGGATGTTACGCGCCGGATGGCCAAAGAAGGGTTTCTTGCACTTGCTCCTGATGCTCTTTCCCCGCTTGGAGGTACACCTGAAAATGATCCGGCTAAAGCGGCCACAATGATTGGTCAGCTTGATAAGGAGAAGACGATAAAAAATTTTGTCGCAGCAGTAAAATACCTTAAAACTCAACCTCTGTCGACAGGGAAGGTAGGATGTACAGGATTTTGCTGGGGAGGTGGAATGACCAATCAGGTTGCAGTAAATTCACCTGATCTTGATGCTGCAGTGCCTTATTATGGTATGCAACCAACAACAGACCAGGTCGCATCGATAAAAGCTCCGATAATGGCTCATTATGCAGGTGATGATGCAAGGATCAACCAGGGAATTCCGGCTTTTGAAGAAGCATTGAAAAAGAATAAGAAAGAATATCAGATATTTATGTATGAAGGAGCCGGACATGCATTTAATAACGATTCCAATCCCGAACGTTACAATGAAAAAGCGGCGAAACTTGCGTGGTCAAGAACAATAGCTTTCTTTAAGGAAAAACTGAAATAATAAATACAATATCTAGGTTAATTCGGTTTTGCGTGCTTATTCCACGCCTGATCAGCTATTGCCTCAACAAACGGACGGCAATGGTTAAAGAAATATTTGTATCCCCTGCACAGGTAGTTTAATCCGGGCTCACCATCAGGTGTGGTAATGAATCTGTTCTTTGGACACTCTCCGTTACACATTGATCTTACTTCACACTGATGCAATATTTTGGAAGGCAGGCAGATTTAGCCCTTCCAAAAACAAGCTGCCTCTCACAATCAAGGAAGTCAGCCAAAGAATTATCCTTTATATTTCCAACCAGGTGATCAGAATCTACATAATGATCGCATGAATAAAAATCTCCGTTATACTCGACGACCGGCACTCCGCCACAATTCAATTTGAAGATGCATAGTGTATGTTCCTGACCAAATGCAGTTCTGGCTGCCTCTTCAAAGATCTGGACTTTAATTTCACCTATATCTTTTTCAACCCATTCGTCAAAAACTGAACTCAGAAAATTTCCGAATTCAACAGAAGGAACCGACTTTTTGCTGACACTTGTTGACGAAGCGGGATCAGGTTCAACCAGAGGGAAAAAAGTGATATACTTTGCTCCAAGACTCTTGAAAAAGTTGTAGATTATAAGAGGATACTTGACATTATCGTTGCTTATAACACAGAGAATCTCAGGCGTGACTCCATGTTGCCGTAAAAGCTCATAACCTCTGATTACATTTATGAAAGTATTAGAATCCTGCCTTGTGCGACGGTTATAATTATGAAATTCACCCGGACCATCAATACTTATGCCTATTACAAAATTTTCCTTTGCAAGAAATTTGCACCATTCTTCATCGAGAAGTGTTCCATTAGTCTGTATTCCATTAATAATAGTCTTACCAGCCGGTTTGAGAGCAGACTGAAGATTCAGAACTTTCCTGTAGAAATCAATGCCTGCAAGCAAAGGTTCACCTCCATGCCATGAAAAACAAATTTTATCATCTGTTGACGCCTGAATGTGTTGAAAGATATATTTTTCCAGAATATCATCGGCCATGTAGAGTGTTTTCAGCCCTGGAAATGCTTTTCTTATCGAGGTAATAACAGTATCTGCAGCTCAGATTGCAGGATGATCCGACTGGTTTGGCAAATATTTGAAATTCCCTGTAATCTTCTGATCCATATTATTATATTCTCTTTACCCGATTCAGGCAGATTCATTCTTATCCTCCATTCAACAGGAAAATAGTTATTCACCCTGTTGCCGATATTTTTAACGAATCCAAGATCTAACGCCTTTGTAAGTTACAATATTCCATCCCTTTATCGCATTCTGAAGTGCAAAATTATCGCGTCTCATAAATGCAAGCGCTTCATTGAGATCAACTTCATTTCCAGGGAAAGCCCCTGTCTTTAATTGGATCGACAAAGCAAGTTCATGGGAAGGAAGATAATCATTGTTTTTTGAAACAAATATTTTTGTTCCGGCTTTTGTTATCTTAAGATTCTGATAAAGGTGAAGGTAATCATCCATATTACACGAAACAGCAAAAAGTTCTCCTCCCCACTTCAAGAGTCTGTCTCTTGAAAAACTCGTCCAGCTATCTGCAATCTTGTAATCCTCTCTGGCCGGCCTGAAGTTCTGACTTATACTGGCTCCTGATGTGATTTTTTTCCTGCTTACCTGTTTTCCTGATCACCGAAAAAAAGAGATCCTTCTCCCCTGACCTTACCAGGATAAAAACCATATCCATAAATTCCCATGTAATCAATTTCCTTAATCCCGGTAAAATCATCAATATTTATACGAACAATTTCTGCTTTATGCTTTCCAATAAGCCACTTTATGTTTTCTTCATTTTCGCCGGGATTAAATGTACAGGTACTGTAAATCATTAATCCATTTTCTTTCAAAGCCGGCCAGACATCCATCAGGATCCTTTTCTGCCTTTCGGCGCAATGAAGTGTATTCCCTGCTGACCATTCCCTTATAGCACTGCCGCTTCTGAACATCCCTTCCCCGGAGCACGGAGCATCAACTACTATTATGTCAAAATATCCTGATAATCTTCCGAATACAGCAGGGTCGTTCTGCGTTACAATTGTATTTGCGGAACCCCATTTGGTTATCGTTTCAGCAAGAATAGCTGCTCTCGATCTGATTGTTTCATTGGCGACCAATAAATTTTCAGGTCCGATAAGCTCTGAAAGATGACTACTTTTCCCGCCAGGAGCTCCACAAAGATCCAGTACCCGGTAATTTTCAGAGAAATCCGAAGTCTGCTTTAAAATTTGTTCAAGGAACATACCAGATGCCTCCTGCGGGTAATAGCATCCTGAATGAAACAGCGGATCAAAAGTATATGATGGCCTCGTATCGAGATAATACCCGTTTCTGCACCAGGGAACTGATTCTGAATTGGAAGGGTGTCTGTCCCATTTATACGGATTGACCCTTATACTGACCGTTGAAGGCTCCTCCAGTGACTTCAGAAGAGCATCTGCATCAATGTATTTTTGAGTAAGAATCCTACTTTTAAATTCTTCAGGAATCATTTTGATAATCCGGTTTGAGCCTGTGGCGTACTATTTCCCTAAGGCGATGTTTTATTAGTCAACTCTTTGATATTGCTATGTTTTCTCCAGAGGTAAAAAACAGGTATCCCAAGTATCACAATTCCCAGACCAGGGAATGTATAATTGGGTTTATATATTAAAAGGATAATCATAATAGAAACTGTAGCCAGAATATAAATTGATGGTATCACAGGGTATCCAAATGCTTTATATGGTCGTGGAATGTCCGGTCGTTTCACCCTGAGTATAAATATTGCCAGGATTGTCAGTGTGAAGAATATTAAGACAGCAAAGATTACATAATCGAGCAGATTACCATAGGAACCCGACAAACAAAGAAGTATAGACCATATCCCCTGTACCATAATTGCATAACCGGGAACGCCTTTCCTATTGATCTCTCCTATTCTGCTGAAGAACAATCCGTCCTTTGCCATCGCATAATATACTCTTGGTCCGGCCATTATGAGGCCATTATTGCATCCAAAAGTACTTATCATAATAAAGATTGCCATTATAATAGCGGCTGAGTCTCCAAAGATAACACTCATTGCAGAAGTCGCTACCCTGTCATCTGTTGCATACTGAATACCTCTGCTCAATGCATTCACACCATCAGGCGAACCGGTCAGAGGAAGAACTTTGATATAGACAAAATTTGTAAGCAGGTATAATGCAGAAACTATCAGAGTTCCGAAGAAGAGACTAAGAGGAACATTCCTTTTAGGATTAATAACTTCACCCGATAAATAGGTAATGTTATACCATGCATCAGATGAAAACAAAGAGCCAACAAGTGCAGTTCCGATCGCTGCGATAAGTGCCAATCCGACAAGAGGCATCGCCTGATTTCCTGGACCTATATGGCCAGCCTGCCAAAAGACCTCTTTATTAATCTCAAGAGAGTTAATGTTCTTAGTAGCCAGAACCCCTATTGCAATAAATCCAAAAAGGGCAATTACTTTGGTAGATGAGAAAAAGTTCTGAACTGTTTTACCTGTGACGATTCCTTTTGTATTGAGCCAGGTAAGAAACGATATCATTACAATAGCTACAATCATCGTACTATTTACCTTCACAGGGCCCATGTTAACCAGAACATTCTTTTCGGAGATCCATGGAAAAAGGACACCACTGAATTTAGCAAATGCAACAGCTACAGCTGCAATAGTACCTGTCTGAATAACAAGAAATGTTGTCCATCCAAAAAGGAAACCTATGAGCGGATGATATGCTTCTTTAAGATAGACATATTGCCCTCCGGCATGAGGCATCATTGAGGCCAGTTCCCCATAACTTATTGCACCTATCAAAGTTATGACAGCTGTTATTAGCCAAACTACCAGCAACCAGCCTGAAGAGCCAACATTCCTGGCAATATCTGCGCTTACAATGAAGATACCTGAGCCGATCATAGCACCGGCAACAATTGATATCCCGTCGAAAAGATTTACCCGTTTTTGAAAAACATGGTTTTCTTCATTCATGGTATTTGCATTTAGGTAGAGACGTTGCATGCAACTTCCCTACCGGTTATTACAAACATTAATCTGTTCAGTAAACAAACAACACATGTTTCCCGGGTAATCTGATTCTGCCCGTTACAATCTGGTTGAACTGCACTCTAAAACTACATAATTGGATAGTATAAAACTGTAAGCTATACTTCTGGCAGTTTCCATGGTTCTCTGTAATCCGGCTTAAGAAAATTGTTGGCATCCGTGTCGTTTGTAAATTTTGTGCCATCCCAAATGAGCTTTTTACCGGTACGGTATGCAATATTCCCCAGCGCAGAGAATTTGGCAATATGAGCGCCGATCTCCACGCTTGCATTGGTGTTAGGATTACGGCTTTTAATACATTCCAGAAAATTATTCACATGGTTCTTCAAACCTTGTCCGGTTCCTTTGCTAAGTGGAACAGCTTCCATGCGGATTTTCCCGTTTACGTCTTCAGGAATGACCTCCCAACCGTCCCGGTCTATCACCAGAGTACCGTTTTCACCGACAAAACCCAGTCCATGATTTCGGCCGTATGCGCCATCATTTATTCCGATGGCATGGTCCCACAAAACGTTAAATCCGTCGAATTCATATACTGTCTGTAAACTGTCGGGAGTTTCACACGCATCATCAGGATAACCATATTTCCCACCCATAGCCATAACTGATTTCGGAGCAGTGACATTCATTCCAAACAGAGCATAATCGAGAAGATGGACTCCCCAGTCGGTCATCAATCCGCCGGCATAATCCCAAAACCACCTGAAGGTAAAATGAAAACGATTCCTGTTGAAGGGTCGGTTGGTTGCAGGGCCAAGCCACATATCGTAATCTACTCCTGCCGGAACAGGTTCGTCGGCCAGGACAGGAATAGACGGGCACCAACCCTGGTATGAAAATACTCTGACCAATCTTATTTTCCCCAGCTTACCCGACCGGATAAACTTAACTGCGTCCTGCCAGTGCGGATCGCTCCGCTGCCACTGACCAACCTGAACAATACTTTTGTACCGCTTAGCAGCACCTACCATAAGATTACATTCTTCAATAGTTCTGCCGATCGGTTTTTCGCAGTATACATCTTTCCCTGCTTCGCATGCAGAAACCATCTGCAGACAATGCCAGTGATCGGGTGTTCCAACGATCACAACATTTATATCTTTATTATCGATCAGCTTTCTCCAGTCTTTATACAAATTTGCCGGTTTCTTCCCCTTGATTTTCTCTACATCGGCAGCTCTCCGGTTAAGCACACTTTCGTCGATGTCGCACAAACCTATGCACTCTATCTGTGGATGTTTAAGAAATTCACTCAGATCAGCAAAACCCATACCATTACAACCAATTAGTCCTACATTGATCCTGTCGGAGGGGGCGCAGCCTGTCAATGCCTCAGATAGTGTCGGAACCAAAGTCAGCCCGGCAGTAGTTATTACGGTGTTTTTTAAAAATACACGTCGCGTTGTCATAAAATAAAATTTTTATAAGTAAAGTATCAATAAAAATACTACAATAATCTATCAGGCCGTCAGTAGAACAAATAAAAGTATCTGAGGCGGAAAAGAATGCTCTAGATCCTGTGCACCACAAAGTAAGGTTGATTCGCCAAATCCTCCATGAATCCAGGGTATAACCATGCTTTGCCTGGTCCGTCCCTGAGTTCTATGTAATACTGAATAGGATATTGTGAATCCGTATAAGTTGCAGGAATGGTCGCCAGATAACCTGAATCATGTATATGCATCTCCTCTATTTCATACCGTTCAGCATGATTTACGTGCCTGTAATAAAGATGTGCTGTTGCGGGTGTCTTATCGAAAGAAATTTCTATATTAAGTGGTTGTCCGGCTGTAAATCCCTGTGGCCTGTTATGATGACATACTACAAATGGCCGTACCGGTCTTCCCTTGGATTCTCTTATTGCTGATTGCACATTTTCCGATGGGGAAGTGACATTACTTTTTGAATGTTCGGCCATTCGGGTCATAAAGGCGATATCTTCATCAATGGCGGGAAGCCTGTCGAGCCAGTGCCCTCGTATAGAAGGATTTTCACCAATGGTAATATCAGGTTTATAGACATCGCGTGCACGATTGGCCAGCTCAGCCCAATAGGTCCGGGCTTTTTTGTAATAATTCAATGATTCCAAAAGAGCATTGTAATCGCCGCTCTGTTCAAAAATTCCAAACAGTACACCAGAACGAAATTTAGATGCAAAGAAACGACCTAAACCAATTACAATGGCAATATCAATCGACATCCGACGGAATTCCGGTCTTTCTGTGTTCTTTGAAGTACTTTCTGCCAGTGAAAGGTATTTTGCCGCAGTGTCGGCATAATCTTCTAACCACTGTGCAGCTTCAATGGGCGTATACTTGCCGCTTCGCTCATTTTTTACCAGCTCCGAAGCAAAATCATTTATACGAAGGAACAGTTGTGGATCCATCGGACTTACATTGCCGAAGACTCTGGGTGAAGGACTGTCGGTATATGGATTCTTGTTTTGTGGGTCAGGGATTGACTGATTAGTATATACTTCGGGCCAGTAAGTATTGTTTCCGGCCGAAGCACCGTGTACAGTTAACACAATAGGGAGTATCCGGGTGGCATTTGCCACAGCAAGTTCAACTGACTCTGCTCCTGCTCCGAATTTCTTAACCAGGTAGCGGCGCCATACGTCTGGCTCAGAATCCGGATTATAAGCAAGTCTTCCAAAAATCCTGAGACTATAATCATACTTTTCCCAGTCCCACCGTGGCTTTAAAGTTTTATCAGAATACCCGCACCGGTCTCCGGGTATGCCGGAACCTCGGCGTCCCTTGAACGAAAGAGGTTCCATAAGTTCAGCACCCATACTGCCACAGAAACTGAATGCTCTGGAGTGTGCTGCGTTTACTTTCGGATCGCCCCATAAAAGCAGGCGTTGTGTACCAGGCCAGATCCGGTGGAGAACTCCATACTTTCTGTTATCTTTTAAAAGGTCGCCATAGCCGTAGCGTGTAAAACTGCGTGATCCCGAACTCAAATTCATCAGACCTGAGGATTTCCGGTCAGTCTTTGGAATTTCGAGAGCACGGATATCGGCCTGATGATATGGCATACCCAGGTGTTCAGCCCAGTACTTCGGAGAAATATTGACAGGCATTCCTGAGGCTAGTGCTGAATCTATCATTGTCTGGTCCATACCCTTTGCATGCATATCGATTTCGACTTTCCGGCCACAGGTAGCTACCCCTGAAAAAATGGTCTTCCAGAAATCATAGCTCCCCTCTGTAACACCACTCTCACCATGAACCCGGAAGGTGATGCCACTGATATCAGGGCATTCTTTCAAAAGCGCCCTCACCGCATCGCGACAATAGGGTCCATGAGTCTCAGGTGTCAGACCTTCAATTGTGTAATTAGCATCAGGACTTTTTATCCATTCGTATCCATGCATCCATATGCCCAGCTGAAATTGAAGTCCCCTGGCTACTGTCTGAGCACTGATAAATTTAATCATCTCGAGATTCTTTTCACGTTCTGAATCCGGTAACTGGGGTACCCTGACATTATACCCTGGTACATTTAAGAGGAACGGATAGGCAAAAAGAAAATAACCATCAGTTACATTTTGTAGAAAGTCGTAACCGATCCCCAGACTAAGATTGAAGCGATTAAAACGATGTGTTGCCAGCATTGTAAGATATTCGGGCCACATTTCCCTGTCATAAAACCATGGTTTATCTTCTATATCGCTGACAAATAACCTGTTGAGACTACGTATAACATTAGCGGGTACCTCTACAACAGGTTTCGTTATATTAAGCGAATCAAGGGGTTGGGTGGAGTTTTCCACCCTGTCGGCAAGTTCCAGCAGGGCGTAAATAATCCCTCGCTGGTCATGGCCACAGGTCAGCAGTACCTGTTTCCCTGACGATACAACCGGAACTAAACCAAGAGCTTCAGGCAAAGCAGGGATAGATGTCTTTCCGGTTTTGAGTAATCTTCCTGCTATGGAAGAACCCAAACCTGACACTACAATGCAGAAATCCCCGGTGTTGGCCTGAGAAAGGCTTTTATATCTGGAGACAATAATTCCCCGTGAGGTCAGGCAATCTTCCAGTCTTTTTGACGCCCATTGTGCTGATGGTGATCCTGCAATAATGTCGTCAGGATCTGAAATAATTGATACTCCTTTTGTATAAAAATCAGACAGGCCGAATGAGGATACCCCAAGCGCTGTAACCCCGGCCATTTTCACAAATTGCCGCCGGCTAAGCCCCCGAGCTTTCTGTATAGAATTTTGACCCTTCGCTTGTTTCTTCATATCACTCTGAATATTTAGAATCTGAAAAAGAAAAAAGCCGGAAGCAAAAAAAGTTTTTCTTCACTTCCGGCAAGACATTTTAAACAGTTATCTACTTAACTGAAAACCTGAAAACAGTTGTCGATTTGAACGTTTCCCCCGGATTAAGAATTGTTGTCGGGAATTCCGGATGATTAGGACTGTCAGGATAGTGACCAGTTTCGAGGCATAGCCCCGACCGGTAAACATATGGTTTGCCGCCATGACCAATCATGGTACCATCAAGGAAGTTGCCACAATAGAACTGTACTCCGGGCTGATCGGAAATCACTTCCATCAGTCGTCCGCTGACTGGTTCATAAACAGTCGCAAGGACCTCTTCCTTTTTGTCTAATATCCAGGTATGATCATATCCTTTCCCGTAAATGAGCTGATCATATTTTTCATCAATTCTTTCACCAATAGTATGAGGTGTAGTGAAATCAAATGGTGTTCCGGCAACCGGCCGGATCTCTCCTGTGGGGATAAGCGTTGAATCAACCGGAACGAAGGAAGATGCTTTAATAACCAGTTGATGATCGAGAATATTTCCATTACCGGCACCATGCAGATTAAAATATGCATGATTTGTAATGTTGAATACCGTTTTCTTGTCGGTCGTGGCAGTATAATTAATTACAATCTCGTTCTTGTCAGTCCATGTATAAACAACCCTGACATCCATATTTCCAGGATAGCCTTCTTCCATATCGGGGCTTTTCAGTGAAAATATAACAGTCGGTTCTTTGGCTTTTTCATCAACAGATGTTTCCCAAACAACACTGTGCCATCCGCCTGGTCCGCCATGAAGCGAGTTAGGCGGATTGTTTATTGCAAGTGAATATTCAACTCCATCAAGAGTGAATTTACCTTTAGCTATCCTGTTGGCATACCTTCCTACAACTGAACCAAAATATGGATCACCCTTTATTGTTGATTCAAATGTATCAAATCCAAAAGCAACATTATCCTTCTTGCCTGTTTTATCAGGGATCTCTATCCATGTGATTCTGGCTCCAAAGTTAGTAAGCCTGATTACATTACCTGCTTTGTTTGTAAGGGTTAGCAGATAAACCTCTTTCCCATTGTGAGTTCCGAATACGTCTTTTTTAACCATCTCCTTGTTTTTTGTAGACTGGTTGCAAGCGGTAAAAATGAATGTAACCAAAGTCAGTGATAATAATAGAACTTTTTTCATCATTAGTAAAGATTAATTTTTGCTAATTTAATAAACTTTCTTCTCTGAAGACTGATTTTTTCTTATTCTTTTGTTGTGAACTTCAAGGCTGCCAGAGCAAGAAGTGCGAGTCATCCGGAAGAAAATTCTTTACAGGGATTCGTCAGCTAACGAAAGTTGGGAATTGAATCAGGAATCCAGACTATCATCTGCCCGGCTCCACGATTATTCCATAATGAGTAGGGGATTAGCGTTACCGGTTCCTCCCTTATCAACTCCACCTTGCCATCACGATCAGTTCTTGTCTGAATTCCGGAGGTTTTGATAACCTGTGTACCTTCAAGTAACGAAGGAACAAATTCCGTCGTAAAAGCTGCATCTTTTTTTATAAGCAGATTACGTACATTCCCTGCAGGGTTATCGGGCCATTCAGCGCAATAGATCAACGGCCCTCTCTGAAATGCCATCTTATTTCTGTCTTCCTTAACTCTTTCATCAGCAATAACTTTACGTACAGGCATTGGAAAGTCAACTTCAATCCTGTCATCTGATCTCCATTCCCTTGAAATAACTGCATATCCCTCTGCAAGAATGATCTCAGAATCCTTCCCGTTAATCTTAAGTTTTACCTGTTCTCTATCCTTATCAGTAAATCTATAGAGTCCGCCCGGATGAGCGATATTTTGAGCCCATCCTGGTATCCGGATGTTGATAATAAATTTCCCGGCTGTTTCCGGATTAACAACTATCTCGACCTTACCATCCCATGGAAAATTTGCTTTTTGTGAGATGCTTATCTTTCTTTTCCCAACAACGATTTTGGAATCATTTGAAATGAACAGATTGATAAAAAGATCGTTATCTGTAACGGCATATATATAGCCAGGTATGGCAGGAACAAACCTGGCAATATTTGAAGGGCAGCATGCACACCCAAACCATGCCTGGCGCTGATGCTGGCCATTTGATTCAAGGGGATTTGGATAGAAAAATCTGTCAGCCGACAGAGATACACCTGAGAGCATCGAATTGTAAAGGGTTTTTTCAAGGATGTCGATATACTTGGATTGACCATGCAGAAGAAAGAGTCGTTGATTGAAGAAGATGTCGCCGATAGAGGCACAGGTTTCACAATACGCCGACATATTTGGTAATACAAAAGGATCGGCAAATCCTTCATTTCCCCCGGTAGCCCCTATTCCCCCGGTTACATACATCTTCCCATTAACAAGGTTTTCCCAAATTTTAGTAATCGCTCTAAGATATGCTGAGTCGTTTTCAATTGCGGCGATATCTGCCATACCTGAATACATGTATGTTGCTCTTACAGAATGGCCTACTGCCTCAGTCTGATCAACTGGTTTCAGATTTGCCTGATTATATGATCTGCCTTCAGGGCCACGGATATCAAGGAAGAACCTGGCCAGATTGAGATACTTCTTTTCACCTGTAACCCTGTAAAGTTTTACAAGACCCATCTCAATTACCTGGTGACCAGGATATACTTTAATCCTGTCATTGCCAAAATCCTTATTGACGAGGTCAGCAGATTTTAATGCAATGTCGAGAAGTGTCCTTTTTCCAGTGGCCTGATAATGGGCAACTGCTGCTTCATAAAGATGTCCGAGGTTGTATAGTTCATGGCTGAGAACTGAATCCATTTCCCATCTGTTCTTACCTGCCCATTCATGAAGTCCCCTTCCACCATGTTTCTCCGCTATTGTCCGGTTAGTATAAAGATATCCGTCAGGTTCCTGGGCCAGGCCTACCTTGTGTATAAGGGTATCGAGATATGCATCCAGTTTTGGATCGGGGAACGTCTGAAGAGAATAGCTGGCTCCTTCAATTATTTTGTAAATATCTGAGTCGTCGAATGGAAATATAGTCTGGAATTTCCCGGTATCTTTTCCGGCAGCAATCTCAAAATTTTTCACTCTGCCGGTAGATTCGCAGTACCCAAATGCAATTGGAATAGTTACCGAAGCGTTCTTCATAATCCTGGGAGCCCAGAAATTATCGGTAAGTTTTACTGAGGTAAATGATACAGGTTGAATAGGATAATCTGCTCTAACTGAGGATTTAATTTTACATCCAGAAAGAAAGGAAAAAATACATGCAAAAAGTAAAATTATACTGATTGATTTTTTCATAAAGTTTGCTTTCGAGATAATTATTCTCTTTGTCATACTTTTTTTGCCCCCTTACCCCCCTAAAGGGAGGCTAATTTCTGGACACAAATGAAATTCTGGTTACCCCCACAATTTAGCTCCCCTTTAGGGGAGATCCCGCTTTAGCGGGAGAGGGGCCAGCTTCATCTATTTGGTAAGTTCCAGAACCACGACTGATTTTGAAGGCATTGTAATGTTCAGAATTCCATCTTTCAGTGTAAAACCGTTGAAGGCAACAGGTTTTACTATTTCGGGATTTTCAAAACTATTAAATGAATTCATTTCTTTTGCAGTAAGAACCTCTCCTGTAACTTTTTTGTATGAATCACCTATCACAGGGCAGGTAATAGTTACAGGTTTGTTCGGATTCAGATTTGCCAGAGATATGTGAACTTTTCCATCTTTGTCGACAGATGCTGAAGCTGAAATAGCCTGAATCTTTTTATTGCCAAATGAATAATCTTCACATCTGAGGTCAAGATTCAGAAGCCTGGCTTCCTGATGTACCCTGAACATTCTGAAAACATGGTAGGTTGGTGTGAGAACCATTTTATCATCCCTGGTGAGTATAACAGATTGAAGTACATTTACCATTTGCGCCAGGTTTGCCACTTTTACCCTATCTGCATACTTGTTAAAAATATTCAAATGGATTGCAGCAGTTATTGCATCGCGCATTGAATTCTGCTGAAAAAGAAAACCAGGATTGGTTCCAGGTTCAACATTGAACCAGTTACCCCATTCATCAACTACAAGTCCTTTCGTTTTTTGGGGGTCATAGCGGTCCATAATATCAGCATGTCCTTTAATAATGGGATCCATCTGAAGATTCAGCCGCATTGTTTCAAACCATTGTCTCTCATCGAACTTAGTGGCGGAACTTTTAACATCCCATCCATCTACAACTGAATAATAATGAATCGATAATCCCTGAAACCTATCGCGGGTTCCTGCATCTTTCATTAATGTTTCTGTCCATCCGTAATTATAGTCGGAAGGGCCGCATGCAACACGATAAAGTTGATTTCCGCCGTAGTTGCCAAGAAAAGTTGAATATTGTTTCATTGTGTTAGCATAAAACTCATCAGTCATGTTCCCACCGCATCCCCAGTTTTCATTACCTATTGCAAAATATTTGACTTTCCATGGTGCCTCCCTGCCATTTTCTTTCCTCAGCTTTGTCATTGGACTTACAGCATCAGAGGTAAGATATTCAATCCAGTCTGCCATCTCTCTAACTGTACCGGATCCTACGTTACCATTAATATAGGCGTCGCAACCAAGCAGTTCGGTTAATTTCATAAACTCATTGGTCCCGAAGGAATTGTCTTCAGTAACACCACCCCAGTTGGTATTTACGATAGTAGCTCTTTTCTCTTTCGGACCTATTCCGTCTTTCCAGTGGTATGTATCTGCAAAACAACCTCCCGGCCACCGAAGGTTAGGTACTTTGATCTCACGCAAAGCAAACAATACATCATTCCTTATTCCATATGTATTCGGGATTTTGGAATCTGTGCCAACCCACAGACCACCATAGATGCAGTTTCCAAGGTGTTCTGAAAAATGTCCGTAAATATCTTTGCTTATAACCGGTCCGGAGTGATTTGTTACTAAAACCAACTGGTTATTGGTTACAAGGTCTTCTTTCTGAGCATTGGTTTGACCTATGGCCATAAAGAATACAATTGTTAATAAAAAGAGAGAGCTTTTCATAGTAAATAATTAATATTAATACATTATTCTCCTTTGTGTTACTTTGAGTTTCCTTTGTGTTACTTTGTGGTAAAAATTTTAACCACAAAGGCGCACAAAGGTTCTCAAAGAGTCTTAATTAATCTAAGGTTCTTTCTCAATTAATGAACCCAGATCTTTATACTTTCTGAACAGAGCATCGTATTTCTTAGCTCTGGCAGGATCAGGATGATACTCTTTTTCAAATCCGCCACCCATAGCTTTCTGGGCAGCAGGAATATCATTATGAATCCGGCAACAACTGAGGCTGCCATTGCTGAGCCAAGAGCACAGGTCTGATCTGAAGCAGCTACTTTAATGGGCATATTAAGAACATCTGCAACGATCTGCATTACAAACGGATTCTTTTTAGCAACTCCTCCAATAGCTATTACTCCATCGATGCGGATTCCTTCTGAAATAAAACGTTCGTTAATCATTTTTGAACCGAAAGCTGTAGCTTCAACCAGTGCCTTAAATATCCTTGGCGCATCTGATCCCAGGGATAATCCTGTGATTGCTCCTTTAAGTGCCTGATTGGCATCAGGTGTACGTCTGCCATTCATCCAGTCAAGTGCAATGACAGATGTCTCTTCATCAGGAAGAGATTCAGCCTGTTTGCTTAATTCTGCAATTATCTTATCTGCCGTTTCTTCTTTTATCTTATTCTTTGTTTTTTCATCAAGCCAGCTCATTTCTGATATGATGTCAGTTACCGGCCACATCAAGCAGTTTGCTAAACCAGGCATAGATATCTCCGAATGCAGATTGTCCGGCTTCAAGTCCAAGCATTCCCGGGAATGATAGATCCGTCAACCTGTCCGCAAATACCTGCAACCAGTTTGTCTCCCACTTCAGCCATTGGTGCAACAATCATATCGCATGTAGAAGTACCCATAACTTTAACAAGATGATATGGTTTGATCTCTCCGCCGACAGCTCCCGTATGTGCATCAAAAGTACCAACACCAACCTTCACATCAGTTGAGAGACCAAGTCTTTTTGCCCATTCATCAGACAGATTTCCTACTTCAATATCACAGGTATATGTTTTGCTGAAAAGTCTTTCCCTCAGTCCGGATAGAACAGGATCAAGTTTTGTAAGAAATTTTTCGTCAGGCAATCCATTGAAGTCATCATGCCACATCGCTTTATGTCCTGCTGCACACCGGCTTCTTTTTAGTTGAAGAGGATTTGTTTTACCGGTCAGAATAGCTGGTATCCAGTCGCAATGTTCAACCCATGACCAGGCATTTTTCCTTACTTCTGCACTATGACGGAGAACATGAAGTATTTTGGCCCAGAACCATTCTGAGGAATAAATACCTCCTTCAAATTTTGTAAAGTCCTCTCCTCCCCATGTTCTGGCTAGTTCATTGATCTCAGCAGCTTCTTTAACAGCTGTATGATCTTTCCATAATACAAACATTGCATCGGGATCGTTTTCAAATCCAGGTTTCAATGAAAGAGGAACTCCTTCCTTATCAACTGCTACAGGAGTTGAACCGGTTGTGTCAACAGTAATTCCGACTATATTTTTGACAATTTCCGGAGCCAATCCTGCAATAGCACCTCTTACAGATTGTTCAAGACCTTCTATATAATCAAGAGGATGTTGACGAAACTGATTGATTGAAGGATCACAAAAGAGACCCTTCTTCCATCTTGGATATTCAAATACCGATGTTCCGATAATTTCTCCATTAGTTGTATCAACAACAACTGAACGAACAGAGTCGGTACCGTAATCAATCCCAATTACATATTTCTTTGCCATATCTTTACTTTATAATTTCATTTTGATTTATCCTGACCGTAATACGCATTACTTCCATGTTTTCTTTTAAAATGTTTATCAAGAAGAAATCTGATCAATAGATTCTGTCTTACCGAGCAGCACGGTATAAAACGCCATCTTAGCAATCTCTTCAAGAGCCACAGCATTATACACTGCATTTTCTGCATCGTTTCCCCAGCAGAACGGACCATGACTGTTAACCAGAACTGATGGTACGGTCAATGGATTGAGTGAGCCCAGTTTTTCAACAATAACTTTTCCTGTATTAATTTCATAATCATTTTCTATTTCCTTATGAGTCAGAAGTCTTGTGCATGGCACTTCACCATAAAAATGGTCAGCATGAGTTGTCCCCAAGGGCGGGTATAGCTCTCCCTGCCTGGGCCCACGATGTAGCATAGGTGGAATGCGTATGTACAACACCTCCTAATAACCTGTATGTTTTATACAGTAAGCAGATGAGTGGGGGCATCAGTAGAAGGTTTATAATTTCCCTTCAATAATCTTACCTTCCGGATCAATTACAACCATATCATCCGGTTTCATAGATTCATAACTCACACCGGAGGGTTTTATTACTATTAGTCCGCTCTCTTTATCTCTTCCGCTAACATTTCCCCAGGTATGTATAACCAATCCATTTCTTACCAGATCAAGATTGGCTTTGCATACTGTATTTTTAAGTTTTTCCAGCATCTCTTTTTAACTTTAGTCACTCCAACCTTTAGGCACTTTAGGCACTTTATGGCACTTATAATTAGTTTACATCCAGGTTGAAATAGAATCCATTCTGTTTTAATCTTTTATATGATTTCCTCATTAAACTTATAATAATAAGCTCCTTTTTTTGAAGTTTCCTTCTCCTTTTCATCAAGTTTTTCAAGAATTCCCATTGATAATATTTTTTTCCTGAAATTCCTTTTGTCAACTTTTCTCTGGTAAATAGCTTCATAAAGATCCTGAAGCTGAACAAGAGTAAATTTTTCAGGTAACAATTCAAATCCACTGGCTTTATCTTGATTTGACTTCTGCAGATCGGTAAGGGCACGTTTAACCATCAGGGAATGATCAAAGATCAGATCTGGCAACCTGGATAATGAATGCCAGCTAACTCCGTTACGTTCAGCAAGCTCTTTATCGATATCCCTGATGGCGATAAGGGCAAAATATGCAACAGAGATAACTCTGTCTCCTGGATCTCTGTCGGTTTCACCATAAGTAAAAGATTGCTTCATATAAACAGACTCCAGTCCTGTCAGTTTGCGCAGAATTCTGCTGGCGGCCTCATCGAGACTCTCATTCTCTTCAACAAATCCACCTGCAAGTGACCATCTGCCCTTGGCGGGTTCAAAAATACGTTTAAAAAGCAGAAGTTTTATCTCCTTTTCAAGTATATCATAGCCAAATATAATGCAGTCAACTGCAACAAGATGCCTGGAATTGCTCGAATAAATTTTCATTACTTCAAAAAAAGTTCCTGCTTTCTAAAAAAGAAAGATTGGTCTGATTGTTAAATTATCCCGTTGGAAAGATGATAATATATTTCATTCCATCTTAATTCGTTTTTGAAAGCAGTCAAGATCACACTTCTCTCCAATCAGTACATATTCGATTCCCATCATTCCGGCAAAATCCTCGAGATATTCAGAATTTATTGCATGTGCTGAATCCTGTATGATGAGCTCCTCCGGCCAGTATCCATGCAGCTGCACCTGTCTTCAGATCAGGCATTGGCTTCCATAATACACTTGCAACAGGAAGATTTGGCATATCGGGACATTTAACGACTTCAACTTCATTTACAATCATTCTGAACCTGTTGCCAAGATCAATAACAGAAACATTTATTGCACTTACCGGGTGCAGTTTTGAAAACAAGTCTGGCCGGATCTTCTTTTCCACCGATTGATAGCGGATGTACCTCAACTGAAGGTTTGCCAAGAGCTATTGACGGACATACCTCAAGCATATGAGCACCAAGAACTCTCATTCCTTTCGGATCGAAATGATAAGTGTAATCTTCCATAAATGAAGTTCCGCCTTTAAGCCCGGTTGCCATAACTTTCATTGAGCGAACAAGGGCTGCTGTTTTCCAGTCACCTTCAGCTCCGAAACCGTAACCTTTGGCCATCAGACGCTGAACAGCAAGACCGGGTAGTTGTTTCAGTCCATGAAGATCTTCGAAAGTTGTTGTAAATGCCTTGAAATTACCTGCTTTCAGGAATGCTTCCATTCCAAGTTCAATTCTGGCAGCTTCTTTCAAAGTATCGGAAGCAGCAACAGCTTTTGTCATTTTATATTCATGCACCATATTCAGCAAGAAGTTTTTTAATTGCAGCGGGAGATACTTCATTTACAGATTTAACAAGATCGCCGATACCAAATCCGTAAACCGAATAGCCCATTTTCATCTGAGCGCTTACTTTATTTCCTTCGGTAACAGCAACATCACGCATATTATCTCCAAATCGTGCAACCTTCATATTAAGCGCATCATTATATGCTGATGCTGCCCTGATCCATACAGCAATACGATCGATAGCCTCAGGATCCTGATAATGACCAACAACCACTTTCCTGTTCAGCCTCATTCTGGTACCGATGAATCCAAATTCACGGTCACCATGAGCAGACTGGTTAAGATTCATGAAATCCATATCGATTGTTTCCCAGGGGATATCCCTGTTGAGCTGGGTATGAAAATGAAGGAATGGTTTATTAAGATAGATTCAAACCTCTGATCCACATTTTAGCAGGTGAAAATGTATGCATCCAGGTTATAAGACCAATGCATTGTTTCGAATTATTTGCCTCAGTGCAAAGTTCTGTATATTGAATCGGGGGTTGTGAGAATCAGGTTTAAAAACAATTTTCACCGGATATTTTTGGTGATTTATCAAGAGCAGCAGCAATTTTGGCTGAATCAGCTGCAACCTGTTTAAGAGTCTCAGGACCATACAGATGCTGTGTTCCTGTAACAAACCAGACTTCAAGTTTTTTAAGACTGTCCATATAATTTTTTTATTAGTTTAATAATAATTCCTTAAAATGATTACCAAAAATAAATATAGAATAAAGTACAAAACAGTACCACACCAAATGAAGCAATTACATCCCACTTGTTCCAGCTCTGTTTGATGAGTGTTTTATAGTCACCTGTGAAAGTAATAAACTCTATTTGTTCAGCTGTTGGTTTTGGTGTAAAGAATGATACTACAACCATAAACAACATGATGAAGACAAGCAGCCATATTTCGAAGATAAGCCAGTTAGTATGCCAGAACCATTGAGTTGATTCCCAGCACCATCCGGTCATTACATTATGACCTGAATTTGTAATGATATTGGTCATCAAGCGAACCATACCAATAAGAAAGCCTACAATTAAACCTGCTTCACCTGCCTTGGGCGTAATTTTTTTGGAGAAGATACCCAGCACAAATACCGCAACCATAGCAGGAGCAAGCAGCGATTGAATGTCTTGCAAATACTCGTAAAGGCTGCCAAGACTCATCATGACCGGTATCCATATAATACCAAGTATCACTACGACAACTGTTGCAATACGGCCTACTAAAACATATCTGGCTTCGCTTTTACCTTTGAAGATTGGCTTATAAAAGTCTTCAGTAAATAACGTAGCACAGGAGTTGAAGAATGCCGCCAAAGAAGCGACTAATGCGGATATAAAGCCGATAGTAACTATACCTTTCACACCGGCGGGCAACACAAACTTAACCATTGAACCAAAGGCTGTATCGGGATTTTCTAACGTAAAGCCGCTCCCGGCACGTGCCGACAATGCCGCGGCTATCATGCCGGGTATCAGGAACATAAATACAGGCAATATTTTAAAATAACCGGCAGTGATAGTACCTCTGCGGGCACGTTTCATTACAACATCACTGGACTCGCCTTTTTGTTGTCCGAGTACTCTTTGAACAATGTGCTGGTCGGTTGCCCAATACCACAAACCGATAATAGAAGCTCCAATGAATACCCAAAAGCCCGGATATTTGTCATACAGCGGGTCCCCTGTCTCAAAGTGGAACATGTGGTTTGTTCCGTACGAAACGCCGTCTGCTCCAACACTTAGTGATTTTGAAAAATCAATCATTGCAGTCCAACCATGAGCAATATTGCCGCCTCCGAGCGCTGACAATCCTAAGAAAAGTACAAGGAATGAACCAATAATAAGTATAGGGGTTTGAATTGCCGACAGTGTCATCACACCCTTCATGCCGCCCAAAATAGTAAAGATACCCGTTAACACTATCAATCCAATAGCTCCGTACCAGAAAGGCAAGCCAAGAAGACTCTGCAGGAAGATACCACCGGTAAACGCTGTTACACTCACTTTGGTGAGCACGTATGCTATAAGTGTAATGATCGACAACCACGAACCTGTACGATGTGTGTAGCGATTTTTTAGAAAGTCGGGCATTGTGATGATTTTTCCCAATTTATTGTTCATAAGTTGGTAGAATGGCACAAAGAGCCAGCCTAAGATTAGAATCATCCATCCTTGCATTTCCCAGTGCGCCATGCCAACACCCGCCTTTGCACCTGTGCCGGCAAGCCCAACAAGGTGTTCAGAGCCGATGTTAGCAGCAAAAATAGCCGCACCTATGATATACCAAGGTTCGCCTTTACCAAACAGGTAGTCCTGACTATCGGCACCCTGTATCAAACGATTGTGTTTCTGTATTGAACGCCATACGGCCCAAACTACAGCCAAAATCCCAACTGCTATAATTGTCCAGTCGAGCCAAATAAATTCTTGTGAGTTCCAATTCATAATTTTAAGCTTATTAATTTATTTTGTTGTAATTTTTTAACAAAAATTCTGGCATTGTGAACATGCTACTATGAGCATCATCCTTTTGTGCTTGACCACCTGGAGAACAATACCTACAAGACATCAAGTAAAGCGGAATCAAAAGTCATATTTTCATAATTGAATTACACGAACATTTTTTGTATTTTATTTCTTCCAGAAACTTTGAATTTCCTCAAGTGTCTTGCCCTTGGTTTCAGGAACAAGTCTGAACATAAAGATTGCTGCAAGTATCCCCATTACTGCATATATCCAGTAAGCAAAACCATGATGAAATAAGCTGGTCAGCCACGAGCTGTCATTCATCATTGGGAAAGTGGTTGAAATAAAAAGGTTAGCTAACCATTGTGCGGCAACAGCTATCGACATCGCGCCTTTTATACTGTTGGGGAAAATCTCCGATAGTAATACCCAGGTGACCGGCCCCCACGACATTGCAAAACTGGCAACATAAAGCAGCATACAGATTAATGCACCAAATCCCATTTTCTGCAGATAAAATATCATTCCAAGTCCGAACATACTAACAGCCATTCCCAGTGCTCCGATAATCTGCAATTTCCTGCGTCCGAATCTGTCAACTGAAATGATAGCTACAACAGTAAAACTCAGGTTAATAATACCTACAAGAATCGTCTGTAGCAAAGCAGAATCTGTACCGTTTCCAAGCGTTCTGAATATTTCAGGAGCATAATATAAAACTACATTGATGCCAACAAATTGCTGAAATACTGAAAGAAAGATACCTATAACGAGGACCAGACCTCCGAATGAAAGCCACGGGGCGCTTTTTTCAATTAAAGAATTTTTAATCTCCGCGATCACAACAGAAGCTTTTTCATTTCCAACCACTTTATTGAGTACATGAAGAGCTTTGGTTTCCTTGTTCTTATACATCAGATACCTGGGTGTTTCAGGGACAAAAAACAGCATGATGAAGAAAAGGACTGCAGGAATTGTTCCGGATGCAAACATCCAACGCCATCCAATAGAATCGATCCATGACTGCTGCTGACCTTTAGCAATGAAATAATTTACAAAATAAACTACAAGCATACCGAAAATAATAGCAAACTGGTTAAAGGAGACAAGCCTGCCCCTGATCTCCGCCGGTGATATTTCTGCAATATACATTGGAGACAGCATTGAAGCCAGTCCAACACCTATGCCACCAACTATACGATAAACCATGAACATACAGATATCCTCTGATCCAATGAAATTAAGTTTGTCTGGCAGAGCTGCACCAATAGCTGAAATAATGAATAATGATGCGGCCAGGATTAATCCGTTTTTTCGTCCGATACCCTGACTGACATATCCTCCCAGAGATCCTCCAATAATACAGCCGATGAGAGCGCTTGAAATATTGAATCCATGGATCACATTAATCAGACTTTCATTCAAGGTGTTGCCATATTGCAGGAAAAGATAGTATATAATAGCTCCGATAAATACTCCGGAAATGATCGAGTATATAATAGTTTTTTTTGTATCGATAAATAATTTCTTCAAAAAAGAAATTATTAGAAAATATATAAACAAGAAGCTTAATACTCCGATAAATTTAAACTGAAATATAACCTTTGAGGCAGCCTCAGGACTATTAAGCAAAGGAGCAATGAAAAACTGTTTTAAAGATGCCACTGCCCCGGAGATCACAGCTGTATCATAACCAAATAGCAGACCACCGAGGGTCGCAGTCAGAGTCAGCATAATGAGATAGATTTTCGATTTCCCGTTGTCCATTTTTTGTAATTATCAAGTTAATATTTTGGAGTTATACAATTGAATATCAAATGGTTAATTATTAAATAGTTATGTCAGGCGTTCCAGATCTGATCTGTGCAAGGCCCTCAATCAACTTCACTAATTGTTAATCAGATTCAACAGATTTGGAATCAAATATATTAATAAAAATTTTAAATGTGGGTTATACACTTAAAATAAATACAAAGAAAATAATTCTTGAAATTACGATTTGTTCTCACCTGGTCACTTCCATTCCCCCAGCGAGGTTTGTATAAAATCTATGATCCTCTGATTATCCACTTTCCCGTTCCCGGTAATACTGATTGGTTCACCGAATTTAATATGAATATGCTTATGTCTGTCTAAGGGACCAAGTTCCTTAATCCATTTCCCATTTCCCCAGAAATCGGTTTTCAATGCGATAGGAACAACATCAACACCGGCTTTCTTTGCCAGTTTTACTCCCAGCGAATTGAACTCCTCCGTTTTGAACTCGACACTCCTGGTGCTTTGCGGGAATATGACAATAGAAATTCCGTTGTTCAATAAATCAACCCCGCCATTCATTACTGCTTCAAGATCTTTCCTCGGATCGGTTCGTCCAACAACGATAGGATTTCTCGACCTCATCACATCGCCAAATAACGGATGTTCGACAAGACTCTCCTTTACAACAAATGTAAGTTCCTTATGAGGTCCGATTATAGAGGGCAAAATCATGGTTTCAAGAGTACTCATGTGGTTACTTATGAACAGTACTGAACCCGGTGATTTTGTGATATTTTCCATTCCGGTAATATGAAATATTCCACCCGTCCTTTCAATGAACCTCAGTATCTCGAATGAAGAATCTGTCCAGGCTTTTGTATCGTACACTTTTCTTATTGCTTCTTTTCTTGTGCGCAGAACAGTAGAGGCGTATTTTAGAGTAAAGTAAATCCTGTTATTCAGAAGAATTTTCTCCTTAAATGATAAATGTTCCTTTTCAGGTGTATTGTAAGAAGTCGAATCAAAATAGCCTTTCTGCATACAGTATTAAATTTTAGAGGGGGAAAAGTGAGTCTTTCTTTTCCTGGTAGAGCCTCATTCCCTCCAGAATTATTTCATAAGCTTTCTCCTTCTCCATGAATTGCTCGACAATAACATTTTTATGTTCCAGCAACTTGTAGTCTTCAAAGAATCTTTTAAGTTCAACAAGCGTATGAGGGGGTAGTTCTGACAGATCATTTATATAGTTGACTGACATATCATTCCTGGCGACAGCAATAATTTTGTCATCCCGTTCACTGCCATCGACCATCTCCATTGCTCCTATCACCTTTGCCTCAACAATGCACATCGGATACACATCAATTGAACAGATAACAAGAATATCAAGTGGATCATGATCATCACAATAGGTCTGAGGAATAAAACCATAGTTGGCAGGATAATGAACGGATGAAAACAGTACTCTGTCGAGCCGTAGCATACCCGATTCCTTGTCCATTTCGTATTTACCCTTCGATCCTTTGGGAATTTCAATAATCCCTTTTACAAAAGCCGGGGCATCTTTACCTGTTTCGATACAGTGCCAGGGATGAGTGCATGGTTTCATGGTCGCTATTAGTATCAGTTAGCATTATTCAAAAGATGAAAGTAATATTTATTCCGCATAAATTCTCTTCACCTTGATAACAATGGCAGAATAATCAGAGTTAATGACAATCCGGTAAGAATAATAACAGCACTCCAGCCGATTATATTCTGGACAGGTTTGTTAACATATGACTCCCATTATTCTTTTACTGTTGATCAGCAGGATCATGCATACCAGTACAACAGGCAAAAGTATACCGTTTATAACCTGTGACCAGATTGAAATCTGAATTAGCGGAGCATTTGGAATTAGAATTATAAGTGCTGAAATAATCAGTATTCCGGTATAGAGAGTATAAAACTCTTTTGCTTCATCCCATTTTTTATCAATACCTGCTTCAAAACCAAATGCTTCGCAAACATAAAATGCTGTTGCCAGAGGTAATATTGTTGCTGAAAAAACAGAAGCAACAAAAAGTCCAAAAGCAAATACCTGTGAAGCCAGTTCTCCTGCCAAGTGGTTTAAGTGCCATTGCAGCATCTTTTGCTTCATTTATCTGAATACCATTCGGATGTAATGTTGAACCACATGCTACCATTATAAAAAATGCAACAACGACAGTTGCAACACAACCAACAATAATATCAATAATGGTATATTTATAATTCTTCATCTTCAGACCCTTCTCAATAACCGATGATTGCATATAAAACTGCATCCATGGAGCAATAGTTGTTCCGACCAGTGCAATTACCATTGCAAGGCTCTGGGTGTTCATCTCAATTCGGGGATGAATAATTGAAGAACCTATTTCTCCCCAGTGAGGTTTGCTCATTAATGCTGAAACTACATATGTAAGCAATGAAACACTGAAAATCAGAAATATACGTTCTGCAATCTTATAGGTTCCTTTAACAACCAGGAACCATACCATAATTGCAACAACAGGAACTGAAATATATTTGCTTACACCAAATATCTCCATGCTGCCTGCTACACCTGCAAATTCAGTGGTTGTATTTCCAATATTGGAAAACAATAATCCGATAAAAATAAAAAAAGTGATCTTTAAACCGGCATTTTCGCGTATAAGATCAGAAAGTCCTTTACCTGTTACAATACCCATCCGGGCATTCATTTCCTGTATTACCAGCAATACAATAAATGAAGGAATAAGTGTCCATATCAGACCATAACCATACATTGCACCG
Source organism: uncultured Bacteroidales bacterium (assembly GCA_963725785.1). Taxonomy (GTDB): domain Bacteria; phylum Bacteroidota; class Bacteroidia; order Bacteroidales; family VadinHA17; genus LD21. Next base: position 167,747 of record CAVRZV010000008.1, read on the forward strand.
GCAACTGAATAGGTTGTAATTCCTCCTGCATCATTATCAACACTTCCGGTAATTATACCGGGACCCAAGAATGGCAAAAAAGATAGCTAGCTTGCTGGAAGAGCTTTCTTTGTGTTGAATTTTGAACTCTGGCATAGCTCTGATACGTTTATCTTTTATTTGTTCTTCTTTTACTGTATCAGGTCTTCAACAACATCATCAATAACAACCATCCCCTGTAACTGGTTATTCTGATCAACAACAGGAACAGCCAGCAGATTGTATTTTGAAACTATCTCTGCAATTGCACCAACTTTCTGATCATCGAAGAGAGTAAACAGGTTCTGATTTCATTATCTGACTTACATTCACATTTGGTTCAGAAACAACAAGATCGCGCAGATTAAATGTCCGATTAGTTCATCATTTGATTCAGTTACAAACATATTGTAAAGTTCAGCAGATTCCGGTTTTTTTGCTCTTAGTTCAACAAGCACTTCTGCTACAGTCATGGTTGCGCTGAATGAAAGAAAATCGGTTGTCATAATACTTCCAACAAGATCATCATCATATTCAAGAAGTTCCCTGTACTTCCTGTGAAGATTCCGTATCCATCTCCTTCAGCAGCATTTCAGCTTTATCATCTTCAAGTTCATCAAGAATATCGGCAACTTCATCAGCCGGCATTTTTTCAAGAACATCAGCTGCTTTGTTCACCGGAAGATTTTCAAGAATATGTATCTGTGCATTTGTTTCGAGTTCCTCAAGAACATCTGCAGCTTTTTCTTCATCGAGTGAAGAGAATACCGACATACTCGATTTTTTGCCCAGATCTTCAAGAATATCAGCAAGATCCGATGGATGAAGAGTATGAAGCTTGGCATAACTTTTTGAAAGTCTGATATTAAGATTTGAATGATCAATTGCCTGAACATCATCCCAAAGAATAAATTTTGCCGGAATATTTATTTTAAAAAGAGAAAGTATTCTTTTTATCGGTAATGCAATTCCAATCCTTCGTAAAAGTCCTTCAATCCCGATATCAACAGCGATTGCAAATGTTCCGGTAGGAAGTGTTGCAAGTCTTACATCATTAACTCTTACAAGCTTTCGACCATTCAGATCAACTATTTGTTTATCGAGAATATTTTCAACCAAGCAGCAAACCATTATTGACCTCTTCTGTTGCCAAGTTCAATAAGACCTGTGCAGGTTACATTAAGCATTTCTCTGGCTTTTGTAACCATGAAGCTTTTAAAAGAATAAAACTTGATTTCTTTGTTGATTTTAAGCCTTACTCCGGTTACGAGTTGCTGATTCGGATCATTGTTGCCCGAAGGCATTGTATTTACAAGTAAATCTTTGATTATTCCAATAGCATCACCATCGGCACCAAAAGCTTCTTTCCCGATTATTCCGCTTAAATAAAAAGTTGTGAGTGATGTCATTGTCACCTCCTTGCTTTTCTGATACAGAAGGAAGTGACCAATAATTCCGGTTACCCTTCTATATCAGGGTTATGATTAATATATTCGCCGGGTCGTCGTCCATTAAATTCTGAAAATTGATTTCGCGAACAAAAGTAAATTTCATATCCTTACTTTCCAAATAATAATTATAATATTATCAACTCTCATAGAAAAAGTTTGGAGTGCCTAAAGTAAAAGAAAAGTTTGAAGTGAGCTAAAGTTTGGAGTGCCTAAAGTTGAAAGGTTGAAAAGTTGAAGATGTTTAGAGTTAGAAGAAGTCCTTAGTACAAAACTTTTAACCCCCCTTCAGGGGGGCAGGGGGGCAATACTCCAGGCACTTTAGGCACTTTAGTCACTTTAGTCACTTTAGTCACTTTAGTCACTTTCTTAAATAAAAAGTCGGAATATGTGCTAAATTTATTAATATGTTAGATCAAAAGAGCTGCATTTCTTCTGATTTATTCTTTTTTTACTAAATTTGGACTCGATTTTAATAATCATTTATACTACATAGTGGGAATTTTACAAGACAAACTTTCAGGCTATGATGCCCCGCAAAAAGCCATGCAGGCTGGCATCTATCCCTATTTCAGGGCAATAGAATCCGAACAGGATACAGTAGTAATCATTGACGGCAAAAAGGTTCTGATGTTCGGTTCGAACAGCTACCTCGGGCTTACAAACCATCCAAAAGTTAAAGCTGCTGCAATAGCTGCAATTAATAAATATGGTACAGGTTGTGCCGGTTCAAGATTCCTTAACGGAACACTTGATATCCATATTGAACTTGAAAACAAGCTTAGCACAGCTGGTAAATAAAGATGCTGCATTATGCTACAGCACCGGGTTTCCAGGTAAATCTTGGAGTGGTTTCATTACTTGCAGGTCGTCACGATTATCTTCTTCTTGATGAACTCGACCATGCTTCAATTATTGAAGGCAGCAGACTTTCTTTTTCGAAAGTACTTAAGTTTGCTCATAATGATATGGACTGCTCTCAAGAACAAATTAAAACTTTGCCATAAAGACCGGATCAAACTCATAGTTGTTGATGGTATTTTTTCAATGGAAGGCGATATAATCAAATTACCTGAAGTGGTTAAGCTCGCTGAACATTATGGTGCATCAATTATGGTTGATGATGCTCATTCTCTCGGCGTTCTGGGGAAAAACGGGTCAGGAACAGCTTCACATTTCGGACTGACTGATAAAGTCGATCTTATAATGGGTACTTTTTCAAAATCATTTGCATCACTCGGAGGATTTATTGCCGCCGATAAAGAGGTTATCAATTATATTAAACATAATTCAAGATCTCTGATCTTCAGTGCCAGCATGACTCCTGCTTCAGCTGCTGCAGTACTTGCTTCAATTGAAATAATGGAAAATGAACCTGAAAGGATCAAGCATTTGTGGGATATGACCGCATTGGCGCTTGAAGGTTTTAAATCAGCAGGTTTTGACACCGGAAAATCTGAAACTCCGATCATTCCTCTTTTTATCAGGGATGACATTAAAGCTTTGCAATTGACCCAGATTCTTCTCGCAGAAGGAGTTTTTGTTAATCCTGTTGTTTCTCCTGCAGTACCAAAAGAGGATAGTCTTATCAGATATTCCCTTATGGCAACGCATACAAAGGAACAGGTTGAGATTTCTATTGAAAAGATTACCAAAGCAGCAAAAACACTGGGTATTCTTAAGTTAATACTTTTTAAAATATATTTATTTCTTACACAGAGATGCACAGAGGGTTCACAGAGAACCACAGAGGTCAATACTTTAACTGTGTGACTCTGAGTCTTGCTCTGTGTAACTCTGTGAGACTAATAACATTCATATGAAAAAGGTTATTCTTATTACAGGAATCTCTTCAGGTTTTGGAAAACAGACTGCCGAACTTTTGGCTGCAAGCGGACATACTGTTTATGGTACGGTAAGAAGAGAAGTTGAAATGAACTCATCAATAACAGGGTTAAAGCTGGATCTGACGAATACTGGATCAATCGAGAAAGCTGTTCAAACAATTTACGAAAAAGAAGGTAGAATTGATGTCCTTATAAATAATGCCGGTATGCATACCGGAGGACCAATCGAAACATCACCGATTGAAAATATTAAGCTTCAGATGGATACAAATTTCCTTGGAATGGTAAATCTTACCAGGGAAGTGTTGCCTGTTATGAGGAAACAGGGTGGCGGTACAATAATTAATTTCAGTTCAATAGGAGGATTGATGGGATTGCCGTTCCAGGCATTCTACTCTGCCGGTAAATTTGCCATCGAAGGTTTCAGTGAAGCGCTCAGGATGGAAGTCAGACATTTTAATATAAAAATTGTACTTATCAATCCCGGCGATTTTCATACTAGCAACTCTGCCAACAGGAGAAATTTTCTTGCTCCAACCGATATAAATGATCCTTATCATGAACAATTTATGAAAACTCTGTCTATAATTGAGAAAGATGAAGCCAATGGATGGAAACCGGAAGTTCTTGCGAAAAAACTTGTCAGTATAGTGGAATGTAAAAATCCCCGCCAGCGATATATTATTGCTTCATTCGAACAAAAACTTGCCGTGATGCTGAAATATATTTTACCGGGAAAGCTGTTTGGAATGATCCTTGAAGATCACTATAAGATCAAATAGTCTGATTGCCTTACGGTTATACAATCATATAGTTAAATTTCTGAAACAATCCTTAAAACTATTTGTTAAAGTAAAGTAACATATAATCTTATAAATCAGATATGATGGAAATAACATTTGATGGAGGTAAAGTGGTAACTGCACATTCGCATGGCCATATAATAAAAACCGATCAGCCATTGCATAGCGGTGGTCAAAATTCTGCACCTTCGCCATTCGAACTGTTCCTTGCATCTATCGGAACCTGTGCAGGTATCTACGTAAAATCTTTTTGTGACAATCGAAATATCCCGACCGGTAACATTAAGATCATTCAGAGTGCCGATTATGATGAAGAAACTGGATTACCGGTTAATATAAAACTGGATATCAAACTACCTCCGGATTTTCCGGATAAATATAAAGAAGCAGTTATTTCGGTAGCCGAATTGTGCAAGGTAAAAAAGACAATGGCCTCTCCCCCGGTTTTTGAAGTTATTACTTCAACAATATAAAAATAATAGGGACGTTGCATGCAACGTCCCTACAAATGCAATGTCCCTACATTATTTTATGCCAGATACATATTGATCAGCTGCTCATAGAGTTCCTGTTTACCACTTCTTGTTTCAGGTTCTCCCAGTTTGGAAGCAATATCTCTCAATTGAGCCAGGGTCAGTTTACCTTTTTCAAAATCTTTCCCGGTACCTTTATCAAACGACTCATATCTTTTCTTTCTCATCTTAAGATAGTCGCTGTCTTTCAGAACTTTGTCAGCAATTACAAGAGCTCTGGCAAAAGTATCCATGCCGCTTATATGTGCAATGAAAATATCTTCAACATCGGTCGAATTACGTCTTATTTTTGCATCAAAATTGATACCTCCTTTTGTGAAGCCTCCTGCCTGAAGTATAACCATCATGGCTTCAGTTATCTCATAGATATTTGTGGGAAACTCATCTGTATCCCATCCGTTCTGATAATCTCCTTTATTGGCATCGATACTGCCCAAAAGTCCTGCATCAGCAGCAACCTGCAGTTCATGCTGGAATGTATGGCCGGCCAGAGTTGCATGATTGACTTCAATATTAAGCCTAAAATCTTTGTCAAGACCATGCTGGCGTAAAAATCCTATTATTGTAGCTACATCAAAATCGTATTGATGTTTAGAAGGTTCCATTGGTTTAGGCTCAACAAGGAAGTTACCTTTAAAACCGATCTTTCTTCCATAGTCGCGCGCCAGGGAGAGCATCATACCCATATGTTCAAGTTCTCTTTTCATATCGGTATTATGAAGACTCATATAGCCTTCACGTCCACCCCAGAAAACGTAATTCTCACCACCAAGTGCAACAGTAGCGGAAATAGCATTCTTAAGCTGCACGGCAGCACTTGCTACAACAGCAAAATCAGGATTTGTGGCAGCACCGTTCATATATCTCGGGCTGGAGAAGAGATTTGCAGTACCCCAAAGCAGCTTTACTCCAGTCTGATCCTGCAATTGTTTCATTACCGGAACATACTTTTCGAGTCTCTTTTCTATTTCAAATACGGTACCATTTCCTACAACATCAACATCGTGGAAACAATAATAACCCGCACCGATTTTAGTTATAAATTCGAAAGCAGCATCGAGTCTGCTTTTTATTTTATCGTCAATTTTTGCATCCTTCCAGGGAAATATCCTCGTTTGATCACCAAACGGATCAGATCCGTCACCGCAAAATGAGTGCCAATACGCAATAGCAAATCTAAGATGATCTTTCATCTTTTTTCCACCTACCACTTCTTCCGGATTATACCATCGGAAAGCCAGTGGATTTTTTGACTTTTTACCCTCATATTCTATCTTTCCGATACCGGGATATGCCTCTTTTTTTCCTTTGTAAATCATAATGAAATTTTTTTATATGTGATTAGTAATTTAAGACATTAAATGCAAAGGTCGTAAAGTTTGCGTAATAACAGCAAAGAGAATCAATTTTTTACAATTCTGAAAGTAATTTCTTCCATTTTATGTATGACTTTTCATATTCTGCTGATTTGGATTTATCAGGTTCAGTAACACCTACTGCAGCAAGTCCCATAAAAGCTTCCTTCTCCGACTTGTAAAAACCGCATCCGATTCCGGCACCTCTTGCCGCACCTATTGATCCGTCAGTATTATACAGGTGAATAACAGCTCCGGTGATACATGATAAGACTTCACGGAAAACTTTGCTGAGGAACATATTTGCTTCACCTGCTCTTATCACCTGGGGATCAATTCCGACCTCCTTCATTATTTCCAGACCGTACCTGAACGAAAATGCAATTCCTTCCTGTGCCGCTCTGTAGAGGTGGGCGTTGGTATGAGTATTAAAGTTTAGTCCTTCAATCCTTGCACCAGTATCCTTATTGCCGAGAGTTCTTTCTGCACCATTACCAAATGGCAATATGAAGAGACCATCTGAGCCCGGTGCAACTTTTTCCGCCAAACCGTTCATATCGTTATACGATAAGTTTCCACCGGTAATCCTCCTCAGCCATGAATTGAGTATCCCTGTTCCGCTTATGCATAATAAGACACCCAGACGGGCATTAATGTCGCTATTGTTTACATGCAGGAATGTATTAACCCTTGATTGTGGATCATATTTTTTCTTGTCAGTAACCCCATATATAACTCCGGAAGTTCCGGCAGTTGCTGCAACTTCGCCCGGATGAAAAACATTCAGGGAGAGAGCATTATTTGGCTGATCTCCTGCTCTGTAAGAAACCGGTATTCCTTCTGGCAAACCTAATTCCGTTGCTACCTGTTTAAGAAGTCTTCCGGTTATCGAGAATGAAGGAGCGGCATGAGGCAACAGAGCTGAATCGAAACCAAAATATTTCATCAGCTCAGCTGAAATTCCGTTAGTCGAAAAATCCCAAAAGATACCTTCGGAAAGTCCTGAGAATGAAGTGCTTATTTCTCCGGTAAGCCTTAACGCAATATAATCACCCGGCAACATAATCTTATGTATTCTGGAATACAACTCAGGCTCACATTCCTTAACCCAGGCTAATTTGGTAGCTGTAAAATTTCCGGGGGAATTCAGAAGATGTGAAAGACAATAATCACTGCCCAGATCTTTTAAAGCTTTTTCGCCATATCCGACAGCCCTGCTATCGCACCAGATTATAGATGGCCGCAATACTTTATTATTTTTATCAACAGTGACCAGTCCGTGCATCTGGTAAGAGATCCCTATTGCACCGATGTCGTTTTTCTTTTGTCCTAGCTTAAGAATACAGTCAGAAATTGCAATTTTCAGGTTTGTCCACCAGATTTCCGTATCCTGTTCTGCCCATCCGGGTTTCAAAGCAACGATTTTCATTTCATCTGAAGGTGAATATGCGGTAGCAAGACATTTGCCCGATTCCCCGTCAATAACCGAAGCCTTAACCGAAGAGCTTCCCAAATCTATCCCAAGTAGTAACATACTTTAAAATTAAAATTAAAATTGGTCCAAAATTAACAATTTTTCTCTCTGTCCAACCAGTCTGCCAATAAACTTTTTGATCCCCGCCCCAAAAGGGTTGTAAATTTCGTTAAAATATTGACTTTAGCTCATTATAGCAGGTAAGTGCAAAGGATTTCACCAGTTAAACATTGTACCGTCTGTTTTTCTGTTAACAGGAAGACGAGCCATCGAATAAGGAAAATTTGAGGCTCTATTCTCATCAATATCCACACCTATTCCAGGAGAATCATCTATTGTAAGAAAACCATCATCAAATTGGTAATTAGTTTTAAACACCTCATTTACAACTTCCTGATGTGGCATATATTCCTGAATCCCAAAGTTATTAACAGCAAGATTAAAATGAATTGATGCAGCAAGATTCACGGGAGAAAGATCTGTAGCCCCATGAAACCCTGTACAGATATGATAGAACGATGCCATCGACGCAACCTTAAGAAGATGAGTTATACCACCTCCATGTACAAGCGGCATCCTGAAATAATCGATCAGTTGTTCAGTAAACAGATCTGTATAATCATAAATACTGTTAAATACCTCCCCAATTGCCACGGGTGTTACGGAATGTTGTCTGATTAACCGGAGTCCTTCCTGAAGTTCACCGGAAACCGGGTCCTCAAGCCAGAAAAGATGGAATGGTTCAAGTTCTTTCGATAGCCGGGCTGCCTCAATTGGCGAACAACGGTGATGAACGTCGTGAAGCAGATGAATATCATCGCCAAAAACATCCCTTACTTTCCTGAATAACGAGGGCACAAAATTCAGATATTTTGATGTATCCCAGTATTCTTCACGAGGCAATCCTTTGTGAGCAGGCTCATATGATTTATTATCCTTAGCGACTCCGTAAGTATGTTCAATGCCCGGAATACCCGACTGTACCCGGACAGCTTTGAATCCTCTTTCAATCTCAATCCCAACCTTTTGGATAGTATCATCAATGTTTATACCATTGGCATGACAATATACCAGAACCTTTTCCCTGCTTTTACCTCCTATGAGATTATATAATGGAGTATTCAGGATTTTACCTTTAATATCCCACAAGGCCATATCGATAGCCGATACTGCAGTCATCGATACAGCTCCCCGCCTCCAATAAACCCCCCGGTAAAAATAGTGCCAGATATCTTCTGTGTTTTGTGGATCGCGTCCTATCAGTGAAGGAATACAATAATTCTCAAGATATGCCACAACTGATTTTTCCATTCCGTTGAGTGTAGCATCTCCAAGTCCGTATATCCCCTGATCAGTATATATTTTCAAGGTTACAAAATTTCTGCCCGGGCAGCAGACTATTACTTTTGCATCAGTTATTTTCACGGGAGTATTTTTAATAGTCAATATCAGAAACCGATTGAATTTCCGCCATCAACAGGTAATACAACACCTGTTATGAAGGATGCTGATTCCGAAACAAGGAAATAAGCAGCATCAGCAACCTCTTCAGGTCTGCCCAATCTTCCTAGCGGAGTCCTCGAGAGTACTTTCTTTTTCCGGTCAGGATCTTTATCAAGAGCTAAAGTTGACATATTAGTTCTGATAAAACCGGGAGCAATGCAGTTTACCCTGACACCAAAGGGAGACAGCTCAACTGCCATTGCACGTGTCATTCCCTCAATTGCTGATTTTGAAGCTGTATACGCAATTACTAAAGGTATTCCGTACCTCGATGCCATTGAACTGATATTCAATACCACACCAGAACATTGCTGTCGCATAATCTTAGTTACCTCTCTGGTAAGACTGAACATGGCGGTCTGATTTGTCAGAATAACCTTCTGAAAGTCCTCATCAGTAACATCATTTATAGACTTTTTCAAATGCATCCCTGCATTATTGACAAGTATATCAATACTGCCATGCTTTTCTTTTATGTTTTTCACTACCACTGGCAGTTGATTGAGCAGAGCCAGGTCACAACCAACATAATCGGAAAGTACTCCAAGTGTTTCGCAAGCCAGTTTAAGTCTGGTTTTGTCACGCCCGATAAGGATCACTTTAATGTCATTCTTTACAAACTTTTTTGCAATGGCAAAGCCGATCCCTGATGCTCCTCCTGTGATTATTGCAATTTTGTTGTTAATATAACCATTCATGGCAATTTCCTATTTTTTCCTGATTCTTATGGATGATTCGCGCGGAATAAGATTATGCTTGAGGATAATTGTGCTGAGACTGGTTGAATGTGAATTCTTAAGTTTATTAATAAGTGACGTTGCTGCAATCTCCCCAATTTCTCTTGCAGGATAATCAATAGTAGTAAGATTTGGTTTAATTACCTGACTAATTGGTTCATTATTAAACCCGACAACTGCTATGTCATCCGGAATATTCAGTCCTGCTTTTTCGAGTTCTACAATTACTGCCACTGCGGAAGTGTCGTTAGAGGCAAAGATCCCATCAGGCCGGGGTACCATTTCCAATATTTTTTTTGCGATTTCTTTTCCTGATTCGATACTTAGATCACTTAAAATAATCAGGTCCTTGTCGATTTTAATTTTATAATCTTCAAGAGCCTGTTTATATCCCCTGAAACGCTCTGAATATACATTTCTCAGCTGATTTCCTCCAAGATGCATAATCCTTTTACAGCCTTGCCCGATAAGATGAGATGTTGCCTCATATCCAGCCTTATAATTATCAATTACTATACTCATGCAGCCATGATAATCTGCAGCACGGTCAAAAAAGACTATTGGTATATCTTTGTTAAATAGAATATTGAAATGATCGGTGTTTTTTGTATCAAAAGCAAGTGATATGAGCAATCCATCGACCCTGCTGCTGAAAAGTGTGGAAATACAAGATATCTCTTTTGTCCATGACTCCTGCGACTGACTGATAATGAGACCATACCCGTTCTGGGATGTAATTTTTTCAACTCCTGCAATTACCGCAGCCATGAAATAGCTGTTCAGCTTGGGGACTACCACTCCAATTGTATTTGTGCGCTTCTGACGTAGATTGCTGGCAAACTGGTTGTGTTGATAGCCCATTTCCCGGGCAGTTTCAACAATCTTCTTTTTTGTTTCCTTCCTGATATGAGGATGATCCTTCAATCCTCTGCTTACAGTTGACGGCGAGATGTTCAGGACTTTTGCCACATCATATATTGTGACCTCTTTGTTGCTCTTCATCATGGAAAAAATAAATAGCAAAATTAGTAAAAACCGCGAAATATGAAACAAAAATCAATAAAGTCCGCAATCGGTTGCATAAATAATTTTCAACCGATTGCAATTTTGTTAACAAGGAGCATTTTTATATGGTTTCAGCTCATTCCAATGAAAAGTCTTTACTATTTTAGCAGAATGACTATCCGGTACTAAAACCTGATTTATGAAAATCAAAATTTCTTCTTTGGGTGTCTTAGTAAGAATTACTTCTTATTCCTGTTTTGCAGTTGCTCTCCTGGTAACCGGCAGTTGTCTGAAAAACAATAAACTAAGTAATGAGTCCGTCCTTGAAATAAATCCCGACACTCTGAAAGGATTAAAGGATTATTACAAGGATTATTTTCCAATCGGGGTTGCAGTTGCCCCAAATTCCCTTACCGGGGCAACCTCTGCTTTTATCCTGAAACAGTTTGGCAGTCTTACGGCGGAAAATGTAATGAAACCTGCACCTGTACATCCTGAAGAAAACAGGTATTTCTGGAATGATGCTGATAATATTGCATCCTTTGCCGGATCAAACGGCTTGCTGATACGCGGGCACACTCTTTGCTGGCACCAGCAGACTCCGGCGTGGATGTTTAAAGATGCAGAAGGTAATAATGTTACGAAAGAGATACTGCTGTCAAGGTTAAAAGATCATATAACACAGGTAGTAACACGATATAAAGGAAAGATATATGCATGGGATGTTGTAAATGAAGCTGTTGATGATGATGATTCAAAGTATTTAAGGGAGAGTGACTGGTATAAAATATGTGGAGAAGAGTATATCGCTAAAGCGTTCCTGTGGGCTCATGATGCCGATCCTGATGCACTACTCTTTTATAACGACTACAATACCGAGTTTCCTGTAAAAAGAGATAAAGTATATAGTTTGTTAAAGCAGTTGCTTGATGATGGTGTTCCTGTACATGGTGTCGGGCTGCAGGGACATTGGAGCATAAATTATCCGTCTGAAAAAGATCTCAGAGACGCGCTTGAAAAATTTTCCTCGCTTGGTTTGAAGATACAGATCACAGAGCTTGATGTATCGGTTTATAATTCAAATGAAACTAATCCTGATGATAATGTATTTACAGCCGACAGGGAAAAGAAACAGATTGATAAATATGGGATGATATTCAGAGTATTCCGCGAATATAAAAATGTGATTACAGGGGTGACATTCTGGAATATTTCCGATAAATCGAGCTGGCTGGATAATTTTCCGGTAAAAGGAAGGAAAAACTACCCGTTGCTGTTTGATCAGAACATGAAACCAAAAAAGGCATTTTTTGAAGTTATTAAATTCTAATCTTTAAATCTCTGTGGGTCTCTGTGTCTTCTCTGTGCCCCTCTGTGTTACAAAACAAAAGAACTAACACAGAGAGTCACGGAGGATTCACAGAGCTGCACAGAGAAATTAAAAAAACTTATAATTAAATGAAAAAGTTAGTGCTTTTGTTATCTTCTGCAATTACCTCTCTGCTATTCATTAATGCTCAGTCAAATAATGAATCATTCATTTCAACTGATGCAGGCAAAGGGAAATTTCCTATTTCAGCTAATGGTAAATCAGCTCCCCTTCTGATAAGCTCAAATGAGTGGCCGGGAGTTATCAGAGCCTTCAAAGATCTCCAGTCGGATATCGGCAAAACCGTTTCAATTGTTCCGGAACTGCATTATGATATTGTTCAGGATGCCGGCGAGGTGATTATTGCCGGGACTATTGGGAAAAATGTCATAATTGACAAACTGGTGAAAGACAAAAAAATCGATGTAGAAGGAATAACCGGAAAATGGGAAGCTTTTTTAATTCAGGTAGTTAACAAACCTCTTCCCGGAGTAAAAAGAGCACTGATTATTGCCGGAAGCGATAAACGGGGAACAATTTATGGAATCTATGAGATATCAAAACGATTGGGGTGTCACCATGGTACTGGTGGGCTGATGTTCCTGTCATAAAGAAAAACAAATCTTTATGTGAACAACGGAAAATATTCTCAGGGTTCACCTTCTGTAAAATACAGGGGAATATTTCCTGAATGATGAGGCACCTGACTCTGACCAACTGGATAAGGGAAAAATATCGGTTTGGTTCCCTGTCGGTGAGAATCCTCCAATGCCAAAAGGTGTTGCTAACTACGGCCATGAATTTTATACACGGTTGTTTGAGCTGATTTTAAGGCTTAAAGGAAACTATCTCTGGCCTGCAATGTGGAACAATGCATTTAATGAAGATGATCCTGATAATCCAAAACTGGCAGATGAATATGGGATCGTAATGGGAAATTCACATCAGGAACCAATGCTTCCGTGCACAAAAGGAATGGGACCGCCGTTATCTGAAAATTCTTGGGACTGGAACTATGCAAAACATCCGGATACTCTTAAAAACTTTCTGGCGTGATGGAATAAGCGCAACAAGAATTATGAAAGTATGATAACAATCGGACTCAGTGGTGCAAATGATACTGAGATGGCTCCGGGCGGTCCACAGGCGAATATGGCAATGCTGGAAAAAATTGTAGATGTGCAGAGAAAGATTCTATCTGAAGAGATAACCACTGATATAACAAAAATACCTCAGCTGTGGTGTCTTTATAAGGAGGTATCAGGACTATTACAATGCCGGAATGCGGGTACCGGATGATGTAACTCTGCTGTGGGCAGAAGATAACTGGGGCAATATCCGCCGTGCTTCCTACTGCGGAAGAACGTAAGCGAAGCGGAGGTGCAGGAATTTATTATCACTTTGATTATCATGGCGGACCAAGAAGTTATCAGTGGATAAATACAAATCCGATTCCCAAGATCTGGGATCAGATGTCACTTGCAAAACAATATGGAGCTGACAGGATCTGGATTGTTAATGTCGGTCATTTCAAAGGCTATGAATTTCCTATTGAATATTTTATCGATCTTGCATGGAATACTGAAAAATGGACCAACGAAAATTTAGATGAATACACAGAGTTATGGGCAGCCAGACAATTCGGAAAAACATATTGCTAAAGAAATCGGTGAAATTATTGTCTACTTACACAAAATTTAATAACCGTCGCAAACCCGAGTTACTCTCACCATCAACCTACAGTCTTGTCAACTATCGGGAAGCAGAGAAAGTTGTTGAAGATTATAGGAAGATCGCATTGAAAGCTGAAGATATTTTCAATAAACTACCTGCTGAGATGCACGATGCATTTTATCAGATTGGTTTTATTTCCGCTAAAGCCTGTGCGCATTGTAAACGAGTTATATCTTTGCAGCCGGTAAAAATGATCTTTATTCGCCGCCAGGGCACGTGCCAGTACAAATGATATGGCTGATCAGACAAGACAATTATTTCAGGCAGATACAAGTCTTATGGGATATTTCAATCGTGATTTTGCAAATGGTAAATGGAATGCACTTTATGGACCAGTCACATCTTGGATATACAGCTGGACTGACCCTCTTGAGAACAGTTTCCGAGCAATAAAACTTAATGAAATCAGAAGTTCCGGACATTGCATCAACAGGTGTATCGATTGAGGGATCTGAAGGTGTTTGGCCCGGAGAACAAAGTGATCCAGTTTTGCCCCAATTTGATGTCTTCAACAAACGAGCAGGTATATTGACGTATTTAATAAAGGAAAAGGTTCTTTAACCTATAGTGCCGATTCGGATAATCCCTGGATAATTCTTAAAAAAACAAAAGGTGTCTTCGGACATGACGAACGCATATGGGTCACAATAGACTGGGACAAAGTGCCAAAAGGGAAAAGCAATGGGTCTGTCAGAATTTACGGAACAGATACCGTCATTACTGTACTGATAAATACTTTTAATCCGGTAGAGAGTAGTCCCGGGACCCTCCGGGGATTCGTTGAAGGAGAAGGATATGTTTCTGTCGAAGCGGAACATTACACCAGGATATCAAATGATGGGAACCAGCCGATGGATCAGGATTGAAAATTACGGACATACTTTATCAGCAATGAGGAGTACCGGATTAGCTGATGCTTCTCCGGTTACTCCGGGTGAGAATTCACCGGTTCTGGAATATAAAATGTATTTATTCAGTACTGGCACATTTGATGTCACTTCAATCTTCTCACCTACCTTAAATTTTTTAGCAGGCAGACCACTTACAGTATGCAATTTCGTTTGACAATGAAGACACCTCAGATTATAACTATTGTTCCTGAAAATTTTAATGCAAAGAATGGGAACAGAGAATGGGAAAAATCAGTCAGTGATAATGCACGCCTCAGCCATTCGACTCATATTGTAACCACATCCGGCTATCATACTCTAAAAATATTTATGGTCGATCAGGGTGTTGTATTGCAAAAGATTATCGTGGATTCAGGAGGACTTAAGCCAAGCTATCTGGGTCCTCCGGAGAGTTTTTTTAGCAGACTAAAGGAAGTCAGATAGCAAATTGATGTTAAGAATTGTGTAAAAAAATAGAAAATTTTTAACTGAGTTAAACTTTAAATTTAATCCTAAAGCATTCTGTCATGTTTCAAAAACTTTCACTATTAGCTTGCCTGGGCATGTTTGGTGCTGCCTGCTATTCCCAAAAGATTGCAACTCTAAATGTTGATCTTCCATTGGCTACATTTGGTTTGGATATCCCGGTAAGTATTAATCTTGATGAGGTGACGTCACTATCCGATTCGATACTAAATCTTCTTGAAGTCAGGGGCGATAAGAAGACACCTGTCTCCTTTCAGATTGAACAGGGAGACCCCCGTAAATTATTTTGGATAGTTAAAACTGGTGAAGGGTTGACTGGCAGGCGCACATTCGAACTGGTAAAATCCAGGGCCGTCCAATCTCCGTTAATTGTAGCAACTGTAAATAATGGAGCCTTAACTATTCATAAAGGTCAGCAAAATCAGCTTCAGTATCAGTTCGAAACCGTTTATCCTCCTGCAGGGGTTGATTCTGCCTATAAAAGAAGTGGTTTTATCCATCCTTTGTGGTCACCTAAAGGTCAGATCCTTACACGTATACAACCCCCTGATCATCGTCATCATTATGGAATATGGAATCCCTGGACTCATGTTGCATATGAAGGAGATACGATTGATTTCTGGAATATTAATACCAAACAGGGAACTGTTCGTTTTGCCAAATTTGTGACAATTGAGAACGGATCAGTATTTTCAGGGTTCGCCGCATTACATGAACACGTCGTATTTAAAAAGGGTGGTGGAGAAAAGGTCGCAATGAATGAGTTGCAATGTGTCAGAGTATTTCGTCCACAGGAAGATCAGGATTTCTTTATTGTTGATTTCAATTTTCAGATGAATACTGCTAACGAAAGCCCGGTAAAACTACTTGAATACCGTTATGCAGGTTTTGGATGGAGGACAACAGAGAAGTGGGATAACAGGAATAGCATGGTCCTGACTTCAGAAGGCAAAACACGTAAAGATGCTGACGGTTCCAAAGCACGCTGGTGTATTGTTCAGGGCCAGATTGATAACGATTATGCCGGAGTTGTAATGATGTCTTATCCTACCAATTATAATTTCCCGGAACCATTGCGTATCTGGCCAGAAAATCAATATAACCGCGGTGATATGTTCGCTAATTTTTGTCCGACCAAAGATATGGACTGGTTACTGGAACCTCGTAAGATATATTCATTGAAATACAGGATGCTCGTTTTTAATGGACCTATCGATAGAGAATAAAGCGGAAAGCGCCTGGCAGTATTTTGCTAATCCTCTTAGGGTTAATATAAAAATTGAAGAATAATTTTTTACTTTTATAAACTTTTTATTATCACAATCATATTCAAAAAAATATGGTAATTAAAACTAGTGCAATACGTATGAAAAGGAGAAAATTTATTACTGACTCAATGAGTGCTGCCGCAGGAACAATTATTTTACCCACAATTGTGCCATCATCTGTTATTGGTAAAAACCCACCAAGCGATAAGATCAACATTGGATGGATCGGTTGTGGCAGGCAGGGAACTGGTGACCTGAGAGCTACAATTGGATTTGACACAGCCATGTTTGTAGCTGTATCAGATGTAGATTCAAAAAGGGCAGCACTGGGAAAGAAACTTATTGAGGACACATATGCAAGAAGCTCCGGCAAAACTGATTACGTCAACATAAAGACTTATGAAGATTATAAGGAGTTGCTTCATGATAAATCCATAGATGCCGTTCTGATCACAACACCTGATCACTGGCATGCCCAGCCTGCAATAGAAGCTGCACTTGCTGGTAAAGATATTTATCTCGAGAAACCAACCTCGCTGACTATTGCAGAAGGGAGATTACTGAGCGATGTTGTAAGACGGAAAAAGGTTATTCTGCAGGTTGGAACCCAACAACGTTCAAGTGTACAGTGGAGGTATGCCGCTGAACTTGTAAGAAATGGCAGGATAGGTAAACTGCATACGGTAAAAATTGGACTGCCCGGAGATCCGTCAGGTCCTGAAGCATTGGAGATGCCTGTACCTAAAAACCTGAACTATGATATGTGGTTAGGATCAACACAATTGGCTTATTACACCGAGATGCGTGTGCATCCTCAAAATAGCATTAACGACCGTCCCGGATGGCTCAGATGCGAGCAATTTGGAGCCGGGATGATCACAGGATGGGGACAACACCATTTCGATTCAGCTGCCTGGGGCATGGATACTGAGTTAACAGGCCCTATATCTGTTGAAGCAGTGGCCCAATTCCCAAAATCAGGGTTATGGGATGTCCATGGCGATTTTATGTCAAAAGCTGAGTACAAGAATGGAATAACGCAGCTTACCAGTGGAGGTTATCCTAACGGTGTTAGATATGAAGGAACTGAAGGCTGGATTTTTGTGACACGTGGTGGCTATACTGCAACAGCAAGTGATCCAGTCGTTAAGGAAAGAAATGTCAAAGCGTTAACAGCGAGTGATCCGAAGATTCTCACATCCGTAATTGGCCCCGATGAAATACACCTTTACGTGAGTAATTCACATCAGGGTAACTGGCTCGATTGTATCAAATCGCGCAAAGAACCGATTTCACCCGTTGAAATTGGTCATCGGGCCTGCACAGTCTGTCTGGTTACGCATATAGCCATGAAGTTGGGCAGAAAGCTAAACTGGGATCCGGATAAGGAGAAATTCGTGAACGATACTGAAGCAAACGCCATGCTTTCACGCCCGCAGAGGGCACCCTACGGAACTGATTATATTAAAACCTGATTACTTTTTAAGAGCCTAATGAAGAGATAATTAGTTGCCGCGATTTTTGTAGCGTGCCTTCTATTGCCTCACTCTTCTATATAGACAATCTTCCATCTCACACATTGTACATGTGTACGGATTACTTTTTACATTTTTTCCGATACCTATTATTCCGCTAATTGATTTCACCGGATCCATAAGTGCTGAAGGGGTTAAGCGTATACCGCAAAAATTTTCCGGTACAAGCTGAAAGAGTTTATGCTGTTCTGTGACATCCCATCCACAATAACCCGGACTGTAACGATTGGTGATTTTTATTCCTGAAGCAGACATCTTTCTCCCGAGATCTTCCTGCAAAAGGTCAGCGGCAGCTTCTACAATCTCACTGCCAACAACATCATAAATATAACCCTTTAAAAAATCTCTATCCTTCATAGCCTTCCTGCAGCGGGTACCTATCTCCTGCCCGGCAGTGCAAAGAAAAAGAGCCAATGAATCAGCTTTCTTCAGTTGAGCATACACTATTTTTTCTAACTGGAATCTGACGTTGCTGATCGTGACTGATTTTGTCTCATTGTCAAAACGGATATTCTCAAAAACTTTATATTCGGCCCTGATATTGCAAATCTCCTGAGATTCTGAGAGTATATCTTTAATCAGACCAGTCACCAGTACACGGTCCTCACCTTCCTTATACCCTAAAACAGACTCAATCTGTAAAGAGTTCAATTTAAGGTCTTTAAAGTCAAACTGGAATGTTGAACTTATCATATCTGAGTTTTGATTCCCATCCGGATATTCTTTAACCTCTACGAGGTAATAAATATCGTTTATTGCTCTTTTCTTCCAAGTCCCGATTCGGTCACAATCCTCTGAACAATTGATTCCCAGCTTAATGCCATAATGTGGATTCCATTAATTCCTTGTTTCCGTTTAACAGAATCAATTACTTCAAGCGCAATCTGCACACCTTCTTCAGGTGCCGATTCTCCTGCTTTCTCCATCCTCTTCAGGATTTTATCAGGCAGACTTACCCCGGGAACCTTAGTATGAAGATACTGTGCAATTTTGAAACTTTTGAGAGGAGCAACACCTATGAGGATAAATACTTTACTAAGGATATTCCTTTTATCAAGTTGTTCAAGCCACAAGTCAAGTCTGTCAGGTTCAAAAATAAGATTTGTCTGGAAGAACTGTGCACCGGCATTTATCTTCTTGTGATCTTTAATTGCTTGTAATACAGGATCTGATGCGAAAGGAGAAGTTGCGGCCCCAATAAACATTTTTGGAGGATTCCTGATTCTTCTTCCGTCCAGATAAATTCCATCATCTCTCATCCTGCGGAGGATCCAAATCATTTGAACTGAGTCTATATCCACAATATTCATACTGCTTGCGGGGAGAGAGCCTGTAATGGGATTATCGCCGGTTACACAGAGAATATTTTTGATTCCGATAGAGTTCATACCGATAACTGTCGATTGCAGGCCGGTTCTTGTCGTATCGCGGGCAGCAATCTGTAATACCGGTTCAGCATTCTGATCGATAGCCACCTTACAACATGCAATGCTGGACATCTTGGGACGTGCAGAAGAAGAATCAGTAAAATTGATAACAGTTACGAAAGGCTTTACCATTCCGATGTCACTAATAAGTTTATCAGTACCCGCACCCGTCGGCGGTGTGACTTCTGTTGCTACTACAAATTCTCCTGCCCGAAATCGTTTTTCAAGACTGGAGACGGCTTCAGAGGGAGGAGCGGGATGATATTCTGTGTCACCTTTCCACCATTCCGGCTGACGTATAGTCTTAAAGACACTATCCCATACTTCGCTCTTTTTATCTTTGTCTGTCGATAATACACCGCTAATGAACTTTCCTGTACCAACTTTTCTTATCTGTCTGACAACATCACCCCATGTCTCTGTACCTACTCTATCCCAATCCAGGGGAGGTAATACCTCAAGGAGAGTCGCTTCTCTGCCTGTATTATGAGCTCTCTGATATATGGCATGCCAGACACACTTACGGGTTTCGTCGACGTAACATTTCTTTTCAGGTGTTGTTCCGCCGCAGGGACCATTTCTCATCCCTTTGGGACATTCCATCGGACAAATAAAAGCAGTCTCCTGAAGAAGACAATTCCCACACATCCGGCAGCCAAATAGAGGTCCTTTAATCCATAGTTCTGTCTTTGCCAGAATCCGCCTGTTGAACTTTTCCCTTTTAAAAGGGTAAAAGGCAGGTTGCCATCTGCGTGCAGGTTTAAAAACGGACATATTAGATATATTGAGATATAAAACAGAAAATCAATTAATTACAACCTGACTGAAAATTTTCCACATACCTTACAGCATAATCATCTCTTCCAAGTATCAGATCGGTTGCCCTTACAGCAGCAGTAATTTTCTCAGGATTGGCAATCGGGCAGGTAAGTCCGTTTAAAATTGCCAGGCTCATATATGCAGAATTCAGTACTTCTCTGTTTGGCAATCCAAAAGAGATATTACTGGAACCCTGAGTAATATTTAATCCAAGTTTCTGATGGACAAGCCTGATTGTTTCAAGGGTTACCAGACAGGCCATGGGATCTGCGCTCACAGCCATTGCAAGAGGATCTATAATTACATCCTCCTGTCGGATACCTGCTTTAATGGCTCTTTCAAGTATTTTCTCAGCAATAGCTAACCTCTTTTCAGGATCATGAGTGATACCATTGTCATCCATAGTCAGGCCAATGATAGCTGAACCGTACTCTTTTGCAATATGAAGAAGTGCGTTCATTGATTTCTCTTCTCCATTAACAGAATTGATCAGGCATTTTCCTCCGGCTACTCTCAAAGCAGCTTCGATAGCTTTTGGATTGGGAGAATCGAGACAAAGCGGAATATCAAATTTTTCTCTTAATGCAAGAACTGTCTCAGGGAGTAATTTAACATCATCGACACCGGGAAATCCGACATTTACGTCAAGAATATCAGCACCAGCTTTAATCTGATTTTCAGCCAGTTCCAGAACATACTCAAAATTTCCTTCCTGTAATGTGGTTACTAGTTTTTTTCTCCTGGTAGGATTTATACATTCCCCGATAATAATAACCGGACCATTTGTATCAATAACCACCTCTCTGTTTTTCCCCCTAAGCAATGTTTTCATCTTATGCAATTATTATGCTAAGATACTAGTTGTTTAAGAAAATTAACAGCTCCCTGAGGATCGGGAGAGTAAAAATCCGCTCCGATCAGGTTGCAGTAGTCCATTGTGACTGGAGCTCCACCAACAAGGATCTTCGAATCGGAGTATTTTTCCCTGATAGCTGTAACTGTGTTTTTCATACTCTCCATCGTGGTAGTCAGTAACGCGGAGAGGCCAATTACGGCGTCGGGATTTTCACCGATTGCTTTAAGAAACCTGTCGGTTCCTACATCCACGCCAAGATCAATCACTTCCCATCCGCCTCCTTCTATCATCATAGCGACCAGGTTTTTACCAATATCGTGCAGATCCCCTGAAACAGTACCAATTATAAATTTCCCCTTTCTCTTAGTCTCGCCCGACAGAAAAAATGGTTTAAGATGTAACATGGCAGTGCTCATTGCTTTTGCAGACATCAGCATCTGAGGCACATATATTTCTTTTCTGCTGAATCTGTTACCTACAACAGCCATGGCAGGAATGAGAGATTCGAGAATTTCGTCAGGGTGTACACCCTCTTCAAGAGCCATTTTTGCCAATTCATCAGCACCATCCATATCTTTCATATTTGGGGGATACGGCGATGATTTATTAATTTTACCGTTTTCGACACAATTCACAAGCTTTTGAAGAATATCATTCATTTAGAATAACTTTTTGATTGTTTTGACAAATATTTTTCTGAAATCATAATGCCCGATTACGATCAGGTAAAAAATCTTGACCAATTGGTCCGGAGAATATAACTGAGGTGTCAAAAATATTAATATCTTTTTAATAATGCAACCGATTGCAGTAATTTATTTCAGTGTGAAAGCCAATGAATCGGATAAGAATCGACAAACTCGATTATATAATTAAACAGCTTATCCTATGTTATCCAAAATATATATCTTTAATTTTTTCAATTAGATTTTATGCGTTCACGACTTTACGCAGTTATTTCGATTCCATTATTTGGCATACTCTATTGCTATACAGCCATCTTCGTATTTATTGTTTTAATTCTTACCTTTTTACATTTGAAAAAACCTGTTCGTTTTCTTTTTCAGATGTGGGCAAAATCGGTTTTTATAATTATGTGGAAGAAATTCCGCATTTTTGGAAAAGAAAACATTAAAAAGGGAGAAAGGTATATTCTGGTAGCTAACCATGCCAGCCTTTTTGATATTGTAGCAATAACATCATTTTTCCCCGGAATATCATGGTTTGGACATGAACGGCTTCTTAAAGTCCCTCTGTTCAGCAACCTTTTGAAAATTATGGATTATGTCCCTTTTAAAGAACCAAACTACAGAAACACAAAACAGATGATTAATCAGCTTATTCAAAAATCGAGATATCAGTCTGTTGCGATCTTTCCGGAAGGGACAAGGACTCTTAACGGGAAAATCAATCAATTCTACAGAGGATTTATTTACCTGTTCAGGACCAGAGATATTGAAATCCTGCCGGTAACTTTAAATGGATTTTATAAGTTGAAACCAAAAAACAGGTTTTCCATTAATTTCGATTCAAAACTGGATGTAGTCATTCATAAACCCATCAGGAGAGAAGAGTTAATTGATAAAAACGACTATGAAATACTGGAAGCTGTAAAAACCGTAATTGAATCGGCATATCATTAACAGATTAGCTGAAATACTTAAGTATTAATAATTTCTATAAAATAAATTAAGATCTTATCATGGATGAAGTAAAGAAGGAGTGGGTTTTCATTGTTAATCCGATAGCGGGAAATGGTTTCGCAAAAACGATTGTTCCAAAGCTGGAGGAAATGATCCGAAAACATAATGTCGCTGCTGAGATCGTTTTCACTGAAAGAAGCGGACATGCTACAGAATTATCAGAGAATTACGCAAAAAGAGGATTCAGATATATTATTGCAGTTGGTGGTGACGGAACCTTTAATGAGATGGCTCGACCCCTTATTAATAATAATGATGTTATAACCGGGATAGTTCCTGCAGGTACCGGGAATGACTTTGTTCAAATTCTGGGATTCCCAAACCGTTTTGGAGAAAAGGATTGGGATATCTTTTTTAACAGAAACATGATTGCAATGGATGCCGGTATGTGCAACGGGATGATCTTTCTTAATGGCATGGGGTTAGGCTTTGATGCACAGGTGGCAGCTGAGAATTATACTGAACCCGGGAAAGTGAAAAGGGGAAGCAAGTATAAATATATCTGGCATATTGTTAAAACTCTTTTGTTCTTCAAAGAAAAGAGAATGACTGTTATCACCGGGACAGGCAGACATGAAACAGACTGTTTTATAAATACTATTGCGGTTGGCAGAAGATTTGCAGGTGGATTCTACCTTACACCTAAGGCTATAGCGAATGACGGACTGCTCGATGTTTGTATGATCAAAAAGCTATCCCTTTTTGAAAGATTTTCTATTTTACTGATGGTTCCTGAAGGTAAACACACCACTGATAAAAGAGTTAATTATTATCAGACCAGAGATATCAATCTTGAATTCCCGGAAGTTGTCCCCTATCATGTGGACGGAGAATTAAACTTTTCCAATAAATTTAGTGTAAAGATTCTACCCGAGGCGATAAAAATAATCTACAATCCCGATGGCAACCACTTTTTCAAAAGATGATAATAACCTGAAAAGCTACATTGCTTTCTTTGACCTTGATCTGACCATAACCAGATCGATCAGCGGAAGAGCCCTTGCCAGAGCTGCTTACCGGAAAGGTCTTATATCGCACCGGAATATTATTAATGCAATTTTTCTTTCCCTTTTGTTCAGAGTGAGGCTCAAAGATCCCCTTAAGCTTTTAGACCAAATGGTTGGTTGGGTCAGGGACATTCCTGAAAGGACAATTGCTGATCTGTGTTCCGAAGTTTTCCGTGAAGTACTTTTCCCGTCTGTATATAAAGATGCAATAGATGAAATTGAATTCCATAAATCGAAAAATGCAAAATTAGTAATTCTCTCTTCTGCGCTTACCAATGTCTGCCGGGAAATGGCAACCAATCTCAATATCGACGATATTATCTGTTCAGAACTTGAAGTATATAATGGTAAAATGACAGGACGGCCCGTTGGCCACCTCTGTTTTGGTGAAGAGAAGGCTGTCAGGCTGAAAGAGTATTGTGAAAGAAACAACAGTTTACGATCTGAGGCATGGTATTATGGCGATTCAATTTCAGACCTTCCTGCCATGGAGGCAGTAGGGAAGGCTGTTTGTATCAATCCTGATAAAAAACTTAAAAAAACAGCTGTGGAAAGAGACTGGGAAATTCTTTACTGGAAATCCTGATTCACAACCGATTTTTTATAATATATAAGTATGAAATACTCAGTAATATCTACAGTCTATTTTATTGTCGGACTCATCTGCATCATACTTCTGGATCAGTCAGCCTTTTGGCCGGGTTTTATTGCCAAAGCACTTATCATTCCGGTTCTGATTGTAATATTTATTATAAATATAAATCTTCTATCCGGCCGGTTGCACATATTAATGATTACAGGTCTGTTTTTTTCATGGGCCGGTGATGTTTTTCTTGAGCTCTCAAAAAATAACGACAAGCTGTTTATCGTAGGGCTAGCCTGTTTTCTGCTCGCACATATTATGTATCTGACAGCATTCTTTCTTACTCCGGGTCATAATTCCGTTCTGAATAATCGATTTTACCTTCTGATACCTGTACTGATATACGGCATAATCCTGGTTTCTTATCTATATGCTGATCTGGATGGCATGAGGCTTCCTGTTATCCTGTATACAATAGTTATACTGTCAATGATGGCAGGAGCCCTGAACAGAATAGACAAGGTGAAAAAATTCAGTTTCTACATGGTTCTTGCAGGGGCTATATTTTTTGTCATCTCCGACTCGGTTATTGCTTTCAATAAATTCGTCCGGCAATTTGATTCATCAGGAATTGTGATAATGTCAACTTACATAATTGCACAATACCTGATTGTCACAGGATATATTTTTCAATACAAACCAGAAGCAGGCAATAATATAGTTTGAAAAAAAATTTCAGACAATTAAATAAAACCCTTTATGATGAAAGTATCACACCTGACGATCCTGATAATCTCAGTTTTGTTCTCAAGTTGCACGCAAAAACAAGTTCATACAAATGCTGCCGGCAAGCTTTTTATTATCGGAGGAGGAAACCGGACCGATTCAATGATGAATGAACTGATAGATATTGCAGGGCTCCGGACTGCCGGATATGTTTATATCCTGCCAATGTCGAGTTCAGTACCCGATAGTTCGATTATATGGACAAAAGAAGATTTCAGTGTTACAGGAATTAAAAAGGTTTTTGGATTCAACTTCCTTGCAGGTGTAACACCTCCGCAATCACAACTTGACTCATTGCGAAATGCCAGACTCATTTTTATAAGCGGTGGTGATCAGTCAAGATTTATGTCAGTTGTACTTAATACTCCTGTTATGGATGCAATACATCAGGCGTATCAAAACGGGTCGGTAATTGCAGGAACAAGCGCCGGCGCGGCAGTTATGAGTAAAATTATGATTACAGGGAACCAGAAAAAACACCAGGGAACCGAGACAGGGTTCATAACTGTAGAATCAGATAATATTGAGACCATTCAAGGATTGGGGCTTTTAACCGATGTAATTATAGATCAACACTTTATTAAACGTCAAAGGCTAAACAGACTGGTTGCTGCATCAATCGAAAACCCTGATCAGTTGTGTGTCGGTATCGATGAATCAACTGCGATAATTGTCGATGGTGATTATGCTGCTGTGACAGGTATCAGTCAGGTGATTGTCATTAAAAATACCGGAAAGACAAAAATTATTAAGAATGGTTTACTTGGAACCGGAGGACTTCAGTTGAGTGTATACCTGCCAGGACAAAAATTCAGACTAAGATGAAGGCAGATTCAATTATTCATAAGTTCCTTTTTTTATTACTTCTCCTGATCTGACCACCCATTTCCCCATAGCGAGAAGATGTACCATTTGCATTCCTGAATCGAGGAAAAGAAGATCGGCATCCATACCTGGCGTAATAAATCCTTTCCCCGAAAGTTTAAGTATGGATGCGACATTAGAT
Source organism: uncultured Bacteroidales bacterium (assembly GCA_963725785.1). GTDB lineage: Bacteria > Bacteroidota > Bacteroidia > Bacteroidales > VadinHA17 > LD21. Next base: position 193,939 of record CAVRZV010000008.1, read on the forward strand.
GTCAGAACTTTCAAAGCTGTTTCAAGAGGAATTTTCTCAATTATTACAGCATCTGCCAGTTCTCTAAGGTTTGCAGACGGCAGACCCATTTCAAGTTTTATCAGATGCCCCTGTTCATCGAACCCGGGAAGAGATCCGCAGGCGTCGGAAGAAAATGTGATATGACCCGGGGGAACACCCGCTTCAAGTAATGCTTTAAGTGCGGTTGAGGGCTTGATCTCCTCATCCTGAAAGTAGGGCCATGAGCTTGTTGTAATATCAACATAACCTGCTTTTGCATAGATCTTTGAATCTTCAAAAATATAATCATTCCTGTTACAATGAGTGGGAAGGAACTGGTTATATTTAAGTTCACTATGCTTTATTACTTCATGAAGTGGCGAAAATGGATTCTTTGCATCCCCCAGGTGTATATTTACCATACCTGCCTTTTTTCCCAGCATCCCTCCTACTCTTGCAAGTGCAGTAATCCTTATTAGCTCATCAGTAGAGGGACATGAGCTCCGATGATCTGAAATGGCGAGCTCGCCAACACCTATTATCTCTTCAATAAGTGCTATATCTTTGCCAATATCACCGGTTATCGTCGGGGATGGGACCTGATATGCGCCGGTCCAGATCCATGCCGATGCTCCCTCATATTTCAGCGATTTAGCTTTCATCAGTACCGATTCAACTGAGCGTGTCAATCCATCTGTTCCAAGACATCCGATAACTGTTGTGACTCCTCCCTGAAACATACACGAAAGAGTAAGTTCAGGAGTACGGGTAGAAGGTCCGCCCTCTCCACCAGCGCCAGCAATATGAACGTGATTATCAATAAGTCCCGGGACTAACAGGAGACCATTTGCGTCGAATACCTCAATATCAATCCCGTGCGACAATCCAATTTTATCTGATATTCCCAGGATAGTATCACCTCCGATCAATACCTCTTTTTTCCCCAGAAAATCAGGTGTATAAACAACGGCATTCCTTATTAGAAGCATAAGTCCATTTTTTTAATGTTAGAGTTAATAGTAAAATTAGTTATTCTTAAGATTAAAAAGAACCAATGTTCATTTTTTGACTATTTTTACTCTAGACCTGTAAAGCTTTTTCAGATTTATTAATTTGTTCTATCATCCTAACCTTATCGCCGATGCGTTTCAAATTCAGTATTCCTCACAACCTGGTAATCGTTTTCAGTATTATAATAATTGCCGCAGTTCTGACCTGGATCATTCCGGGAGGAAAGTACGACCGCCATTCCGTTTCCGTAAACGGGGTTGAACGCAGCGTAATTGTAAACGATTCATTTCACTATGTAGAAAGCCAGCCACAGACATGGCAGGTATTCTCCGCCTTTTATAAAGGATTTATAAATATGTCACATATAATTGTTTTCATTCTTATGATCGGTGGAGCATTCTGGATTATGAATGAGACCAAAGCAATTGATGTGGGGATTTTTTCTTTTCTCGGTTTTACTCAAAGGATGGAACGTTACAGGATTGTTAAATGGTTTGGTGTGAACAATATCATAATAACGTTAATAATGATTCTGTTCAGTCTTTTCGGGGCGATCTTCGGAATGGCCGAAGAGACTATTGCATTTGCAGTTATTTTCGTACCTCTTTCAATATCAATGGGATACGATTCAATTATTGGAATTTGTTTATGTTATTTCGCAGCTCATATCGGATTTGCAGGAGCAATACTGAATCCATTTACTGTCGGGATTGCCCAGGGACTTGCCAGTGTTCCGCTTTTTACCGGTATCGAATACCGTACTTTTTGCTGGATAATAATAACATTTATCAGCATTGCCTTCGTGCTCTGGTATGCAGCAAGGATCAAAAAAAATCCGCAAAGAAGTCCGATGTATGAGGCAGATGAATACTGGAGAAAGAAAGGAAATTCGCATCTGGAGGAGATGAAATATTATACACCCAGGTCAGCCTGGATCGTTGCATTTCTTACCTGGGTAGTACTGACAATTTTTGCATTCAGGTATCCTGTGACGAACCTGGTTGTAGGATTATCAACCCTCTCCGCTCCTTTACTTCCAGTGTTGGCCGGACTGTTCTTTATTTCCAGTTTTATAACACTGAGACGCTCAATTCACTTTTTTGTATTGAATATACTTGCATTCACAATGATTTATCTTGTAGTTGGTGTCCTGGGTTATCAGTGGTATATTATGGAGATTGCCGCCCTATTCCTGGCCATGGGTATTGTAACCGGTTTCGCATCAGGCAAAAAGCCCGGCGAAACAACGAAGCTCTTCGTGGAGGGTGTCAGAGATATTGTTTCAGCCTCTCTTGTTGTTGGCTTCGCAGGTGGAATAATTGCCATTCTCACTGATGGTCAGATCATCGATACCGTTTTGTTTTCTTTGTCGGGTGCATTAAAAGGGGCAAATCAGATATCGGCAATATCAATCATGTATGTATTTCAGTCTGTTTTAAACCTTATTATAACATCCGGTTCAGCAAAAGCTGCTCTCACAATTCCCATTATGGCTGAGTTCTCCGATATTGTTGGGTTAACCAGGCAGGCTACTATTGTCGCTTTCCAGTTTGGTGCAGGATTTACTGACATGATTGCTCCAACATCTGGTGTTCTCATCGGAGTACTTGGAATGGCAAGGGTGCCGTACGTTAAATGGCTGAAATGGATATGGCCAATTCTGTTAATACTGATCGTTCTTGGATTTTTATTGCTGATTCCGACAGTAACAATGAAACTGAACGGTTTCTAATCTCGTTACTCTCTGTGGCACTCTGTGATGTCCTCTGTGACTCTCTGTGTAACAATATAAAGAACTTACACTGAGTTCACAGAGAAGCACAGAGTAACACAGGGAACTTAAGAGGCTATTTAAAAATATTTTTGAGATACTCTTTTGACTTTAAACCAAAACTGAACAGGTATTCATTTGTCGGAAAATCCTGGTGCCGGTTAGGTGGCAGATCGATAATTGCCCGGAATTCCTGTGGTGACCAGTCGAGTTTTTTAGCAACATACTCAAGGTCATTGCCTATTTCAGTTTCAGAGTATACATTTTCTTTCATTATATCAAGGGCTTCATCTCTTGTGATCTGATCAGAGATGATCAGACTTGACAAATGAGCCCTCCTTTTATCATAATTGAACTTAACAGGCAAATAATAGCTTTGAAAGAATTTGGTAAATCTCGATTCATAATGTTTCCCTCCATAATACTGCCATCCCAGCTCTTTTTTCATTGTTTCTATAACAGTCTCTTTCCTGTAATCAATAAAATTCAGAGGATTGATAATCTCCATTTTTTTAATGACAGTATAATAAATATAGCGCTGGAAAAAATTTACATGCGGATAATCAGTTAACTTTTTTTCTCCGAACCTGGAATGAATCGATTTCAAATGCCTGTAATCCATTGCCTGATATCCCCAGTTAGAAGGCATTATACATTCTGTGGCAAAGTTCAATCCATTTAGTACATATTTAATATCATTCCTGTCGGCGAAATTGTATAATGCTGCAAAAATTGCATGGTCCTGAGGAATATCCTGATCAGGAAGACTGGCTTTGAAAAATGAACGTTGCAAATCTTTCATTTCTTCCCAGTTAACAACAAAAGTATGCAATTCGATATTGAGTTTCTTTACTACATTTTCTATGTTTTTAACAGCCTGTTCCGAATTCCAGCCGCAGTCTACATGGACAACGAGCGGACGTAAGCCCTTATTAACAGCAAGATACGCCAGATAGGAACTATCCACTCCCCCGCTTAAACCAATTATGCAGTCAAATTCTTTCTTCCTTTCCGATTGTATTATTCTTCCGAATATTTCATCCAGGCGTTTTTCTCCCCGCTCATCCGGAAACCAGATTTGTTGTGCAAGCATAAGAGCGGAATTACAGTGATTACAATTCCCCGACTCGTCAAACTTTATCTCCGGGTCAGTTGAATCCATTATGCACCTGTTGCAGATCTGGTAATTATTTGAAGTCATATTAAGTTATTGGAATAAAGTCGATATTTCTGAATATGAAGGATAGGTAATCAAAACAGCACGTCTTTTCCCATGAAATACAAAAAAGCTTCCGGCAGCTGCAGCTGAAGCGCCGCCCTGTTTGACCGCTGATCCAAAATCGCTCAGCCTCCCTGCTCCTCCGCACGCGATTATTGGGATCTTAACTGAACTTGAAATACTCCTGATGAGTTCAATATCATACCCCTCCATAACTCCATCCCTGTCAATTGAATTGATTAATATTTCACCTGCACCTGAATTTTCAATCTCTTTTGCATAGTCGACCGGATTTTCCCCGGTGCTCTGCGTCCCTCCTTTTATATATACAATATTCCCTTTTAGAAATTCCCTTTTAACGTCAACAGACACGGCAATTGTTGAACTTCCGAACTGGCGAACGGCCTCTTTAAGGAAGTTTTTTTCCAGAAATGCCCGGGTATTTATAATTATCTTTTCAGCACCGGATTTTATAATTCTCTCTATTTGATTTAATGAATGAATTCCTCCACCATACGCAAAAGGCATGAAACATTCGCTGGCAATATTTTGTATTAATTCGTATGGAGGTTCCTTTTTTAATCTTGTAGCATCAATATCAAGGAAGAATATTTCATCGACCTCCTTTTCATTAAATATTTTTACCGTGTTAACCGGATCACCTATATAGGTAGAATCCCTGAACCTTATGGTCTTTACCAATCCATTGTTTCTCAGTAACAAACAGGGAATAATCCTCTTAATCTTCATATCAGTAAAAGTCAACAAAGTTTTTTAAAAGTTTCATTCCGAACTTATGACTTTTTTCAGGATGAAATTGTACCCCCAGAATATTTCCTCTTTCAATCGCTGAAGTAAATTCCATTTCATAAGTTGTTGAAGTCAGAATATCTTCCGCATCGTGAACCCGCAGGAAATATGAATGAACAAAATAAAATCGCGGATCGGTATACATATTGTCAAAAAGTTTTGCTGTTTTGTGCTGTTTTATGAAATTCCAGCCCATATGAGGAATTTTATATTCCAGGCTATTTTCAAACCTGAATCTGATGGATTCCGCATCTATCCAGCCAAGTCCGGGCAAAGTTCCCTCCTCGCTTTTCATGGATAGTAATTGCATTCCAAGACAGATCCCTAATACCGGTACTTTCTCAACTCTTACTTTTTCATTTAAAACATCGATCAGATTCAGTTCCGTCAAATTGCTCATACCTGTATCAAAAGCTCCTACTCCCGGCAATATAAGTTTTGTAGCTCTCGCAATTTCATCTTTATCGGAAGTAATTACAGATTCTTCTCCTATTCTTTTCAGAATATTCTGAATGGAACCCAGGTTTCCGGTTTTATAATCGATAATTGTTATCATCGAACAAAAAAATTTTGAATTAACTGATCACAAATCTCACTGCTCTTTTGTCAGGTAAAATAACACCTCAATGAATCATTAACCGATTTAAAATACTTTGTTTAATCACCGGTAAAAATAGCGATTTTTAAGACACCTCAGCAATTAAAGATTGTAAGGGAATCAACCATTTCCTTTGATGTTATAGTCTTTTCGGTAAGATTTTCCTATCTTAACAACCCCAACGTCTCAGACCTGGGAGTTCGTATCATTTTCAGATTTGATATCTGACTATTAGAAGCTTGCATGATATTTATTTAAAAACAAACTAACCATGGATAAATTAAATATTCTCTGGACAACAGATAATAAAGATACTGTTCAGCATATGCTGGTAATGTATGCAATTAACTCAAGGGCCAATCAGTGGTGGGAGGAAGTTAATATTATTATCTGGGGAGCATCAGCCAAACTGGCAGGGACTGACCCTGATATTCAGGCAGATATAGTTGAAATGATTGACAACGGCATTAAGATCGAAGCCTGTAAAGCCTGCTGTGACCACTTTGGAGTTACAGAAGAATTAAAGATGCTTGGGATTGATGTGAAATATATGGGTGAGCCATTGACCGGGTATCTTAAAACAAGTGAAAGAATGCTCACTGTTTAATGCTCCTGATCCCCGAATCCTGTTCACAGGTGGAATAAAGACTCATGAAAAATCGAATGATTTCTTAAAGTTTTGTTAAATGTTTGTTTTTGAGGTCAATGGAGGCATGTCAGAAGATTGATCATTTAAAAAAAAGGTTATATTTATTTCGAAAAATAATTTGGCTAACCCTAAACTTTAATCTTCATGAATAAAAAAAACTCTTTTGCGTTGATAATTATACTTTTATCATTGACACTCAGCATGCTCCCTTCCTGCAGTTCAGGAGATGAGAATACAGGAAAAGGCCCCGGCGATAACCTTCCTTCTGCATGGAGTAACGACAAAAATGTCAGATGGAGTTATGATTTAGCCGGAAGAGGTTGGTCCTCTCCTGTAATTTATGGTAACAAAGTCTTTATTACAACCGCATTCAACGAAACGAAACCACCTGTTCCTGAGGTGGAAAAACCGGAACAGGCTCCTCCTCCACCTCCTCCACCTCCGGCTACAGGAGGTGCAAATGCGCAACCGCCAAAGCCACAGGGTCCTCCCCCTCCACGTGTACAGGTTGAAGACACTACCTATAAATCAGAAGTTTACAGATGGGAAGTTATCTGCCTCAATCTGAAAACTGGTAAGGAAATATGGAAAAGAGTTGCCTTTAAAGGTAGTCCAAGGATCGGCTCACACAATGGAAACGGATATGCTTCAGAAACTCCGGTTACCGACGGAAAAAGGGTTTATGCCTATTTTGGGATGACTGGTATTTTCTGTTATGATATGAAAGGCAATCTCATCTGGAAAAATGATCTTGGAGCATATAAAACGCTTAATAGCTGGGGAACAGGTTCATCGCCGGTATTATATAACGATAAAATCTATCTTCAGATCGATAATGAAGTAAATTCATTTATTGTAGCCTTAGATGCATTAACAGGTGTGGAAAAATGGAGAGTAGCCCGTGATGAAAAAACAACATACAGCACTCCTTTGATCTGGAAAAATAAATCAGGAACCGAGCTTGTGACTTGTGGAAAAAAAGCAAGATCATATGATCCTGAGACTGGAACGGTTATATGGGAGATGAAAATGAAAGGCGATATGAGTATCCCTACACCTGTGGCTGACAATGATCATCTTTATATTGGCAACGCTGGTGATGATGATAAAATTGGTGGTCTATATTCCATAAAGGCAGGGGCTGCCGGGGATATTACCCCTGATACAATTACCATGGTGAGTTCAGGAGTTGAATGGTATAATCCTAAGGCTTCCATTGAAAACCCTTCACCGGTATTGCATAATGGACTTATTTATCTCCTTGCGGGTAATGGGAAAAACCTGAGTTGCATTGACGCAGCTACCGGCAAAACAGTTTACGATCAGAAACTTGAAAAAGTATCTTCATGCTGGGCTACACCATGGCTTTATAAGGGTAATCTTTATATAACCGACGAAAGGGGCTTTACTACCATTATTAAATCAGGTAGAGAGTTTGAAATTGTATCACAAAACAGGATAAAAGATAAATTCTGGGCGTCTGCTGCCCTGGGATATGATGCATATGTTTTCAAAGGGGTAAATAAGGTTTACTGTATTGCTGCCATGAAATAATTCAACTGATTACCAGACTCTGATATTTCATAGTTTAATATATAAACTTAATTTCCTCTTCCAGAAATTTTTCTACCTTGAGTTATAAAAACTTATGACAAGTTTTATAACTTAGAACAAAATAATACTGAAACAGACTATTTGCTGGAACAACTTAACAACAGAAAGCAAGGATATAGTATGTCACTAACAATATCAAAAAATGGATAATGTATTGATTTTGAATGCAGAGAACATTGGTAAAAATTTCATAGCTCCTAAATATCTGCCTGAAGGGAAGGATGAATATTACCACCGCAACAATCAGATGCAACCCCCAAAATCGGGATGGAGACATCTGCGCTCGGATGAGATTGAAAGACTGGTGAAAAACGACAATTCGGCTGATGACTGGGATGAAATATTTGTTACAGATCAATTTGAAACCAATCAGATTAAAAATACAAAGTTTTTCGGACTGGTCAGGATCGGATCATTAAGGAATGTTATTCTTCAACATCACGACCTCATGGTTCCCGCAGGAATTACGAACAGTCTGATACTATCGTGTGATATTGGGGATGATGTGGCTATTCATGATGTCCATTACCTTGCTCACTATATTATCGGTGATCGCAATATCCTGTTCAATATTCATGAAATGCAGACTACCGATCATTCCAAATTTGGCAATGGAATAGTTAAGGAAGGGGAACCGGAAAATGTTCGGACATGGCTTGATGTAATGAACGAAACAGGTTGCCGTAGAATACTTCCTTTTGATGGTATGATAACTGCCGATGCATATTTATGGGCAAAGTTCATTGATGACTCACCTTTACAGTCAAATCTCAAAAAGATAACACAAAACAGTGTTGATAATCGCCGTGGATTTTACGGGACTACTGGTAACAATTGCGTAATTAAGAATTCACACATTCTCAAAGATGTGAAGATTGGTTCCTATTGTTATATAAAGGGGACTAATAAATTAAAGAACCTGACAATTAATTCGTCTGAATCAGAACCCACCCAGATTGGTGAAGGGGTGGAACTGGTTAACGGTATAATCGGATACGGGTGCCATATATTCTACGGATGCAAAGCAGTTAAATTTATTCTTGGAAATAATTCAAATCTAAAATACGGAGCCAGACTAATTAACTCATTCCTTGGCGATAATTCTACCATTTCCTGTTGTGAAGTATTAAATAATCTGATTTTCCCGGCACACGAACAGCATCATAATAATTCCTTTCTCATTGCATCGGTTGTTATGGGACAAAGTAATATGGCAGCCGGCGCAACAATTGGTTCTAATCATAACAGCCGGTCTAATGACAATGAAATTCAGGCAGGTCGTGGATTCTGGCCTGGTTTATGCACCAGTGTAAAACATTCATGCCGGTTTGCTTCATTTACTTTACTCTCTAAATCAGATTATCCGGCAGAACTTGATATTCCGTTGCCGTTTTCCCTGCTTAACAACAATGCTTCCAAGGATCAGTTGGAGGTCATGCCAGCATACTGGTGGCTATATAATATGTACGCACTTGCCCGCAATTCATGGAAATTCAAGAATCGGGATAAACGGATCATTAAGGCTCAGAATATTGAATTTGAACCCTTTGCTCCCGACACCATTGAGGAAATAATAATTGCCCGCCAACTGATGGAGATATGGACAGCAAAAGCCAGTTTAAGACAAAAAAGATCATCAGACGAAATAATTGATAAAAATAAACTTATAAGATTGGGACGCAATCTCCTATCGGAAAAAGAAGCCACGATAAATAGTCTTGAAATTCTGGGTGAAAATATGGAGAACACCAAACGAAAAGTAATGATTTTAAAGACACATAAAGCCTATCATGCTTATGGAGATATGCTGCTCCATTATTCGATAAAGAATTTATTGACATATATAATTTCGCACCCTGAGGCTACCTTCTCATCGATGTGCATTGATTTAAAAGTGAAACGTCATCTCGAATGGATTAATCTTGGTGGTCAGATCGTCCAAAAGGAGGATTTGGATAAACTCCGGTCCGACATTGGTTCTGGAAAGCTCAATTCATGGGAAGCTATTCATAAACGATATAATAAACTCTGGGATAAATATACCCTTGATAAGCAGAAACATGCTCTGGCAGTTCTTTGCCACTTACTGGAAACTGACAATATCAATTATAAACAATGGGAATCGTCCTTAAAGAAGGCTGTTGAAATCCAGAAATACATTTGTGATCAGGTCTATATTTCACGAAAAAAAGATTATGACAACCCATTCCGTCAGGCAACTTTCAGAAATAAAGATGAAATGAAAGCTGCTATTGGAACTATTGATGATAATAGCTTTATTGTTCAAGTAAGAGAGGAAACAGAAGAATTTAAAAAAATGGTAAAAGATGTTATGAACAGGAAATAGCTTTTGCCAATTTAGATATCAATTAATTTAAACAACAAATAAAACTGTCACAAAGGAGGAAGTCTATGAATTTAAATGATCTCAAGTATTCTGAGTATGCTTTGGTTAAGGAAATGATGCAGACGGTCGAAATTGTCAAAAAATTCAATCCAAACCAGACAAAAGATGTATCAAAAGCCATAAAATCTGTCGGCAAACTTTTCCTTACAGGTGAAGGCTCAAGCCGCATATTACCTGCCAAGAATGCAATACGCAAAGCATTGACATGGGGTATAGACCTTTCAATCTCGACAGATGGTTCCCGTCAGTCGGCACAATATGACCTATCTCATTTTGCAGTTTTTTGTGCTTCTAATTCCGGACGGACGAAAGAAGTTGTACTGCTGGCAAAAAAACTTGCTGAAACAGGAAACAAAAACAGGTTTGCATTGACAGCTAACGAAGATACCCTGTTGGAAAAAGAGTGCATTCAAACATTTGTTCTGAACTGCGGCTGGGAACAGGCCGTAGCTGCAACGAAAAGTGTCGTTGAACAAACACTTTTTTATGAATCTATTCTTTGGCATCTTAGTGGTATTGATAAAACAGTTGAATGTTCGAAGCTCCCGGCGTTATTAGAGCAAGCATTGACAATGAAAATACCTGGTAATATTATCGCGATGGCAGCTAAAGCACCTACAATTTATTTTGCCGGTTATAACGATGGTGTGGCTGAAGAATTGACTCTTAAGACAAATGAAATTACCCGCAAGAAATCAGATTTCCTCGAAGGCACTTATGCAGTACATGGAATTGAAGAAGTTATGAATAGTAATGATATTGTGTTTGTTGTTGATCCAATCGAAGAAGAAATCGAAAAATTTCAGGAAGTGCTGGTCAAAGGGGTAGGTCTTAATGTGGTTGCTATATCTGATCGGGATACACCTTTTACAACTATCCGGGTTCCATCAGGCGGGGAGATGAATCCTTACGTTCTATTGTGCGCCGGATGGAATCTGCTGGTTGAAATAGGTTTGGCCATCGGTATCAACCTGGATAAACCTGAAAGAGCCCGCAAAGTGGGAAATGAGTTTTTGGGATAAAACTCAAAATCCCGCAGATCATTGATCTTGCGGGATTTGCGATTTAAAGAAGTGGTGCCACCAGGAATCGAACCGGGGACACATGGATTTTCAGTCCATTGCTCTACCGACTGAGCTATGGCACCTCCTTTTCGGACTGCAAATATATATCTCAAATCCGAGTAACCAAAAACTTTGGTTAAAAAATTTCTATTTGGAATCATTTTAATGATGTGGTACATTTGCATCCTCACTAAATATCACAAGATGGATCTCCTTCTCAACACACTCAACAATGGTATCAGGCTCGTTCATTACCGTATACCCGGATTGGTTGCCCACTGCGGACTGATCATCAATACCGGTTCACGCGATGAGACACCACAGGAACACGGCATCGCCCACTTCATTGAACATATGCTGTTTAAAGGGACAAAAAAAAGAAAAGCATATCATATTCTAAGTCGCCTTGAAGATGTGGGAGGAGAACTTAATGCCTATACAACCAAGGAGGAAACAGCAATTCATGCTTCTTTTCTCAGGGAAGATTATGAGAGAGCTGTCGAATTAATAAGCGATATAACTTTTAATTCTATATTCCCTGAAAAAGAGATAGAAAAAGAAAAAGATGTGGTGATCGAAGAGATAAATTCATATCTCGATAATCCTTCTGAACTGATCTTTGACGATTTTGAAGAACTTGTCTTCTCAAACCAGCCGATAGGCCGGAATATTCTTGGTACACCTGAATCGGTAAAATCATTTTCTCAAAAAACGATATCCAGCTTTATTTCAAATAATTACAACACACAACAGATGGTATTCTGTTCCGTGGGTAATATTTCGGACGAAAAAATATTAGACCTGTTTAAAACATATTTTGCAGATATTGTTACAGAAAGAAGAGTGAAAGGACCCGACAAGACATGGTTGTACAAACCAGCTTCTGTTATTAAGAAAATGGATACATACCAGAATCATTGTATAATGGGAAATCTTGCGTATGATCTTAAAGACAAACGGAGGATGGGGATGTTTCTCCTCAATAATATTCTTGGCGGGCAGGGTCTGAATTCAAGGTTAAACCTGTCATTGCGTGAAAAACATGGTTTCGCATATAATGTTGAATCAAGTTATAATCCATATTGCGATACGGGCATATTTTCTATATATTTTGGTACAGATAATCAGTATCTTAATAAAAGTATCGCAATTGCAATGGCTGAATTGAAGAAGCTTCGTACTTCAAAACTCGGAATTATACAGTTAAGCAAAGCAAAAAACCAGATAAAAGGATACCTGGCGAGAGGATATGAGAATCATGAGAGTCTTATGCTAAGTCTCGGGAAGAGTCTCCTTATCTTTAATAAGATTGACACAATTGAAGATCTGTGTAATAAAATAGATGCTGTTACAGCATCCGAATTACTTGATACAGCAAATGACATCTTTGAACCGTCGAAAATGTCAACACTAATATATAAATAAGAGTGCCTAAAGTGCCTAAAGTGCCTAGAGTGCCTAAAGTGCCTAGAGTTTTGATCAGTTTACCAGAATTCATATTTATCAACTTTAGTCACTCCAAACTTTAGCTCACTTCAAACTTTTCTTTTACTTTAGTCACTCCAAACTTTAGCTCACTTCAAACTTCTTTAAATGAATAAAAAGCTGGAACAATACTTAGAAGAATATTCGACTCCGGAAGATCCTGTACTCGAAGATCTGTACAGACAAACACATATAAGATTTGTCAATCCGAATATGGTTTCAGGTCATCTCCAGGGGAAATTCCTTGAATTTATTTCTCTTATGATAAGACCCGAGTATATCCTCGAGATAGGTACTTTCACTGGTTACTCTGCAATTTGTTTGTCGAAAGGACTTAAACCGGGAGGCAGATTATTTACTATCGAATTAAACGATGAGTTGGCGACTTTTGCTCAGTCGTACTTTTGCCGTGCCGGATCAGAAGAACAAATCACACAGTTGACCGGCAGGGCACAGGAGATTATTCCCGGCCTTGATCAGATGTTTGACCTTGTTTTCATTGATGGAGATAAAAGGGAATATATTGAATATTATAACCTGATTATCGATAAAGTAAAACCTGGAGGGTTTATTCTTGTTGATAATGTTCTCTGGGGCGGGAAAGTACTGGATCATGAAACAATTGATCCGCAGGCACTGGGTATAATCCGGTTTAACAAAATGATCAGGGATGAGACTATCACGGAGGATGTCATTATCCCTATTCGTGATGGGTTGATGCTAATAAGAAAAAAGGCGCAACGGCTCAGCGGCGCAAGGCTCAACGGTAAGAAGGAAAGCTCTATGAATATCTGTATACATAACCTTATCCTCAACCTCAACCTCAACCTTAACCTCTACCTCGACCTTTGCGCCGTTGTGCCGTTGCGCCGTTGTGCCGTTGTGCCGTTGTGCCGTTGCGCCATTGCGCCGTTTTATATTTGGTACAATTTTTGTGTTAACTGAAAAAACAATTATATGAAAAAAATATTATTTATCTCTTTCCTGTTTGCCGGAAGCATCTCACTAATGTCTCAGACAAATAAGGCTGATAAGCTTGAGGCTTTGGAGCAAAATCAGTCTGTCAATCAGAAGGTTACAATAACAGCAAAACTAAAATCGTCGAGCCGTCTGTTTGGAGCAAAGGATGATCTTACTTCAGTTATTCTTATCATTCCTGCTGACTCGACAGTTACAGTTCTGGACTCAGACAGCACTTACCTGCATGTCGTTTATGAAGAAAATGAAGGATTTATTTTAAAACGCCATGCTGTAGTGGACAGAACACCTGTAATTACACGGCAGACTATCCAGTCGCAACCGGCAGTTCAGGAAACTCAACCAGACCAGGAACAACAGCAGAGCAGGTTTTCGTATCTTGAAAATAAGTATGGTTCGAACATGGCAGCCAGGCTTGTAGCCGGTAAGATTTGGAAAGGGATGAATTCGGAAATGGTAAAAGACAGCTGGGGCACTGCTGAAAAGATCAACAGGGTCATCAGCGGAAACATCGTCAAGGAGGAATGGATATTCAAAAATACGTGGCTCTATTTTGAGAATAACACACTTGTCGACTGGGGTCCCACCAGAAAATAGTTTTCCCGTATTTAATATATATAATGTTATTTTCTCTGCTGTTCTTTGCAGATAAAAAAAAATTCTTATTTTTGCGCGTGAAATTGCGGGAGTAGCTCAGTTGGTAGAGCACGACCTTGCCAAGGTCGGGGTCGCGGGTTCGAGTCCCGTCTCCCGCTCAAAAAATAAAGTCCCGCATTAGGCGGGATTTTTATTATTTACGAATGCCGACGACAATCACCCCTTGGGTCATCCCATCCAGACACCTGTTTCATCAATTCACCTTTTACAATAATTATATTAAATGACAATAAATATTATAATTATTGCTGCAATAAAGCAATTAATTAGTACTTTCGATTCCATCAACCAATCATACCTTAAACTTTAATCTTTCCATTATGAAAAAATCTTTTACGTTTTTGCTAGTTCTGGTAATGGCGATTCTTTTCTCATGTACAGTTAAAAAGAATGAGCCACCTATTTCAGTTCCCTTTGAGAAATATACTTTGTCTAACGGGCTTACAGTCATCCTTCATGAAGATAAATCTGATCCCATTGCGGCTGTAGCAGTTGTTTTCCATGTCGGATCGAGCCGGGAGGTTCCCGGGAAAACCGGATTCGCTCACCTGTTCGAACATATGATGTTCCAGAAGTCTGAAAATGTAGCTGAGGACCAGTTTTTTAAGCTCATCCAGGGGGCAGGAGGCGAATTGAATGGAGGCACAGGGCAGGATGCGACAATGTATTATGAAGTTGTACCAAAGAATGCCATGGAAATGGCCTTATGGCTTGAGTCAGACAGGATGGGTTATCTTGAGAATACTGTCACAAAATCTGCTTTGGCAAATCAGCAGAATGTAGTTCAGAATGAAAAACGCCAGAGCGTTGACAATTCGCCTTACGGATTTAATGAATATCCTTATTCTTAAAACCCTTTATCCCAAAGGACATCCATATAGCTGGGATGTTATTGGAGAGATGGAAGATCTCACAAATGCTACCGTTGACGATGTAAAGGCTTTCCATAAAAAGTTCTATTCCCCAAATAACTCGACTCTTGTTATAGCGGGAGATATTAATAAAGAAGAAGTTAAATCGCTGGTCGAAAAATACTTTGGCGAGATTCCCCAGGGAGTAAGTGTTGAAACAAGAGAACCATTGCGGGCAACTCTTTCATCAACCAGCAAGCTTTATCATGAAGATAATTTTGCCAAAGCCCCCAGACTGACTCTTGTATTTCCAACTGTTGAACAGTTTTCAAAGGATGCATATGCACTCGATTATCTCGCTGATCTGCTGTCTAACGGGAAAAAGACACCACTTTATAAAGTACTTGTCAAGGATAAGAAACTTACTTCATCTGTTTCAGCATACAACAGTTCAATGGAGCTTGCAGGAGACTTCAGGATAACGGTTACTGCTAATCCTGGCGTAAATCTTACTGAAGTTGAAAAAGCAATTTTTGAAGCATTTGACCTATTTGAAAAGGAAGGTTTCACTGAAGAATGATCTGACAGGTATCAAAGCCAGGAAATGAAACCAGTTTCTATAATTCCTTCAGCAGTATCCTGAGTAAAGCTTTCACCTTAGGACAATATCAGATGTTTAAAAATGATCCTCAGTTTTATTCAGACTGATTTTGCTAACAGTCAGGCAGTGACGTCGCAGGAAATAAAAAACGTGTTTCAGAAATATATAAAAGGTAAAAACTTTGTTGAGACCAGCTTTGTTCCAAAAGGACAGGTTAATCTTGTAGCTGAAAACTCAGTGAATGCTGGTATTGTTGAAGAGGATGTCACAAAAGCTGCAGAGGTTAAAGAGGCTGCAGTTGCCAGATGAGCCTATTGTAAAAACCCCAACAAAATTTGACCGTTCAGTTCAGCCGGTACCGGGTACTGATCCTGAAGTTACAATTCCTCCTGTATGGAAAGGATCTCTTGGCAACGGAATGAAAATATGGGGTATTGTTCAGAAAGAACTTCCACTTATTCAGTACTCAATTGTTATTTCAGGCGGCCATATGCTTGATGAACATGCAGAAAGCCGGTTTAGCCAACCTGACTGCCTCTCTGATGAATGAGGGAACAAAAAACAAAACTCCCGAAGAACTTGAAGATGCGATAAGGCTTACTTGGTGCAAGCATTTCAGTTTCTGCCGGAACTGAGAGTATCACAATCAGGGTAAGTTCCCTTGCACGGAATTTCGAAAAAACAATGGACCTTGTCAGAAGAAATGCTTTTCGAACCTCGCTGGGATGAAGAACAATTTAATCTCGCCAAAAGTCGTATCATTAATACAATAAAACGCAATCAGGCAAATCCCAGTTACCTGGCGTCAAATACCCTGTAACAAACTTATTTTTGGTGAAAACAATATCCTTTCAATTGAGACAGTTGGGACAGAAGCATCTGTAAGCGCTTTGACAATTGATGATCTTGAAAAGCTTTTATAATAAGAATTTTTCTCCGTCTGTTAGCTCAGTTCCTTATTGTCGGAGATATCGATCAGCCAAGAGTTGAATCAGCTTTGACAGGTCTAAATACCAGATGGCCGGCAAAAGAGGTTACAATACCTGAAATCAAGGCCACCGAGCCCCCTGCAAAATCCATGATTTACTTTGTGGATGTACCTGGTGCAAAACAATCAGTTATCTATATCGGAGGTCCATCAATCCCCCGTACTAATCCTGATTTTTATCCTGCTTATGTTACCAATTACAAACTTGGCGGATCATTTAACGGGGTATTTAACCTGATCCTTCGGGAAGAGAAAGGATTTACTTATGGCGCCCGGTCAGGTTTCAATGGACTAAAGAATAGCGGGACATTTGTTGCATCCTCCATGGTTCGGACTAATTCCACGCTTGAATCTGTAAATATTTTCAAGAACGGAGATGGAGAAGTATCGTAAGAACATTCCTCAGGAATATATTGACTTTACAAAATCTGCTCTTCTGAAGAGTAATGCCCGTAACTTTGAGACGCTCTGGACAACCTTTTAGGTATGCTGAATACCATGTCTGCTTACAACCTTCCGGCAGATTATGTCAAACAGGAAGAGGCATTTGTAAAAGGACTTACAGTTGAAAAGGAGCTTGCACTTGCAAATAAGTATATCGACCCGTCAAGAATGTATTATGTTGTTGTTGGCGATGCTAATACACAACTTAAAGATCTTGAGAAAGTTGGATCTGGGGAAACCGATTCTTGTAAAATAAGAAAAATAAAATCAGATCCATTAACCTCAGTGGTCGCAAATTTGTGGCTCCTCTGTCCCTAAAGTGGGTTAATATTATAGAGCAATTACACTATGCAGATTAGTCCCACTTTAGGGGAAAGCCGCGAAGCGGCGGGGCCTTCTTCGTTGTGCTTTGCGGTTAAATTGTTTTTATTGATGATTTTTTATTTTAAATTTGCACCACCAAAAAGCGCCAGCCTTTGCTACAACCTTCGGTTGTCAAAGAATGCTCCGGCTGACAAAGCCCGGATGGTGGAATGGTAGACACGCAGGACTTAAAATCCTGTGACCATTACGGTTGTGCGGGTTCAAGTCCCGCTCCGGGTACCACTTCAACACGAAACCCTCTGAATATCAATTAATTCAGAGGGTTTATTTTCTTCAGGGTAAGAGTCATCCTGAACCATGTATTTTAAAACAGTTTCATGGGATATCATCTAACAAAAAACATCAATTAAAATATTTCATTCCATATTGTGCCTTTTTACTAGGTCAATCCATGTCTGCAAGTAAAACTCTTATGCTACACTTTATCAATCAGATTGAATCTATGCTATTTTTGTTATCCTTTTTACTTTAAACTCTCAACTGTATTTGCAGGGTAGTCTGATGTGTGCGATACGACTTGCAGAGTAGCATCTTTGAGTCCTGGGGATACTGCACTTATTCGAATATTCCCGCTTTTCAGGGTGGATTGAATTACTGCAAGTGCCAGTCCGTTAAAGGCATTTCGCTGTTTACTTTTCATCATCGTTTTGTCTGCCCCGTTGCCATTATCAGTACCTGCCAATACTCCCTCACCCTCAACTTTAAATTCAATAGGGTTATTCGCGTCAGGAACAACTAATCCATTTTGATCAATAATTTCTACTTTAATATTTATGATATCATGCGCATCTGCGCTAATATCAACTCTATCCGCTGATAGACGTATAGCCGCGGGTTTGGAAGTTGTGCTTACTTCCTCATTTACGATTATTCCATTTTTTTTGCCAATTACTTTCAATGTTCCCGGTTCATAAGGTACATCCCATGAGAGGTGCAGATCTGATGTAGTTGCCATTACATATGGATTAGCATATACTGCTCCTGCAGATGGGGAGGACCATATAAGACTTTGTTGCGGAAATTGAAGTGTCTTTAAACCAAAGGATTTCCCATTAAGAAAAAGTTCAACACTATCACAATTAGTATAAACAATTACAGGAACAATCTTGCCTTCATTGCCAGCCCAATTCCAATGAGGAAAAACATGAGCCATTGGTTTTGTGGTCCATATGCTCTGCCAAAAATAATACCCGTCTTTGGGAAAACCACAAAGATCAAGGACACCTGAACTTCCACTTTTATTTGGCCAACGACTTTCTCCAATATAATCTTTACCAGTCCACATAAAATCACCTATGACATAGTCATTTACTGCAACAAATCGCCATTGCTGCGAGGCTGCGACCATCCTGGTTCTATAATCAGCTGAACGTCCTGGGGCTGCAGGCGCCTCGCCATTTTGAATAGTTGGTTTATTGAAACTGAAACCAAACGGACTATACGACCCACGAACTCCCCCAACATTACTAACTTCTGTTCCTACCATTTTCCATTTTGGATGGTCGACCTTATCAACGCTATAATACAATTCCCTTCGTCCCCTCCAGCGGCTAACGTAATTATACCCTATAAGGTCCTGCATATCAAGAAACCCAGGCAATGCAGTAAGTTCAGTGTGTTCTATCCTGTCATTTGCTACCAGAACTGGTCGTATAATGTCTAATTTATGAAATTCATCAAGTAAGTTTTTCAATATTACCTGACCTCTTTCGTCACCTGCGTCAACAATTTCATTACCAGCACTCCACATTACAACCGATGGATGATTCCTATCCCGAAGGACAAAGGAAGTCAAATCTGATTTCCAGTTTTCTTCAAAATACAAATGATAAGCGTATTTCACATTCCCTTGAATTTTTGGTCTCATCCATTCATCAAAAAGTTCATCCATTACCAGGAATCCCATCTTGTCACACAGGTCAAGAAATTCAGAAGACGGTGGGTTATGAGCTGTACGGATAGCATTGCATCCCATGGCTTTTAATTCTTCCAAATACCTTTCCCATGCCCGAGCAGGAACTGCAGTGCCAAGAGAACCTGCATCATGATGTAAGGCCATACCTTTCATCTTTACCTGCTCCCCGTTAAGAAGAAAGCCTTTATTAAGATCGTATTCGATTTTCCGAATGCCAAAAGTTGAAACAACATTGTCATTTACTTTTGTATCCTCTATTATAGATGACTGAAGAGTATATAATGCAGGACTTTCCACTGACCAAAGTGAAGGAGAATTAACCTTTATGACTTGTTCAACGTCAGTTTTGCTTGATGCTGGCAGTGAAGCACGTGTTTCCAAAGTTGTTACTTCTTTGCCTGTCTTATCTTTGACAACAGCCCTCAATACAATTTGTTTAGCAACAGGAAGTTTGTTTTCAATTGTAGAATAAACTTTAACCACTGCATACTTTGTATCTACAATGGGTGTGTAAATATATGTTCCCCATTGAGCTATATGAACAGGGTTGGCAATATTTAACCATACATGGCGATAAATGCCTGAACCTGAATACCAGCGACTGTTTGGCTGAAGTGAATTATCGACTCTGACAGCTATTACGTTTTCTCCTTCTTTAACAAAGGGAGTCAGATCATAGTAAAAACCTGTATAGCCATAGGGATGTTTGCCCAAGTGCTGTCCGTTTATCCAGACATCACTGTTCATATAAACTCCTTCAAATTCAATCCAGAATTGCTGATCCTTCGGAATTGAGGAAAGGTTAAAATGTTTGCGATACCATCCGATTCCTGTTGGAAGATAACCTCCATCTCCATTTGTCGATGCATCTTGTTTAAATTCACCTTCTATGCTCCAATCGTGTGGAAGATTAAGTGTTCTCCATTTGCTGTCATCAAAACTCTTTGTTTCAGCACTTTTCACATCTGTCTGTATGAATTTCCAATTATAATCCATAAGCAAACGTTGACGCGTGTCTGGAATAGCAGACCAAACATTAAAAGAAAGAATGTTTAGAAAGACCAAACTGAGAATAATTACATTTTTCTTCATAATATGACTTAATAAATTACTTAATTGATTTATTTGCACCACAATTAATCCGGCATATAAACAAAAACCTTTCAATTAGGCTATTTATGCCCAACGCTACAAAATTCTAAAGTTAGCCTAAATCATCCTTATTATCAGCACCTTTCTGAACCTTTCTCCAGAATTCTTCATCAAAGATTGCAGCAAGAGCATCTATGTCAACTTTTGTTTGTGACTTGGTAAACTCAAAAGTTCCATAAAGGTTAACATGCTGCCAAGCGACTGGTGAGATACCCTTTATGATTTCATAAGTTCGTTTACACTTTCTAAGCAAAATACTGTGTCAAGAGTTCGTTTACATTCTTCATACTTGCCCCATGGGGGGTTGGGGGTCAAAATACGACAATAATTGGTTTCCATTACTTACAATAAGAGCATCACCTTTTTCACAGTGATGCTCTCTAAGATCCTCAATTATCTTCTTTACTGATTTCTTATTTTCACTATATAAATGGTTACTAACTTACCTGAGCAACCCAATCCAAAGGATTGTGCAGTCCAAGCTCCAGATGTATTTCCACCGGCTCATTCTCCGGCAAGTGCAGTTCACAGTCTGCTTTGCCCTTTTTGAACGCTCCTAAAACTCCTGAAGGTGCAGTGACATTTTCAATTCCATAGCGGGCAATCAATGTAATGTCCTGTTTTTTCATGGATGTGATGGTAATATCTACTGTTCTTGCTTCCATGTCCCAGGTTAGCTTATTGATTCTTGCAAAAGTACGGGCCAGCATTCCGTTGATTGCTCCCTTTACCAGCGTGGGAGGAAGCGCGGGAAGCACCTCGATCACACCTGGACGTGAGTAGGCAAGCATTTCCATCATAATTGCCGGAATCCCTCCCTGTGCATCAGGTATTGGTATGCCATATGTCTCACGTGAACAACGCAACGTGGTGCTGATCTGTCCCTGTTCCATCATTTGCCTCAGCTGGGTGTCAACGATGATGTTGTCCTTGAGACGCGCCCCAACCAAAGCCCTATGGCAGCGGGCATAAGCAGCTATTGTTTCACCCGCTACTGCGGTGGACATCGTATCAAATGTGCGCCTCCGGTTGGCTATCTCTGCAGAGCGAGCCAGTTGTGGTGTGCGATCCGGATCAATTTCATCACCCGGCCAGGCGCCGTAAAGATGAGAGATATGCCGATGACTGTAATGTTCCTGAATTGAAGGCCAGGCCCATTCCTTAAGAGTGCCGTCTATTTCCAGCAGGTAAGGTGGCAGCTTGGTCAGTATTGTCTTCCATTTTGTCACACTGTCGGCTTCAATATCCAAAGACTCACAAGCTGTAATCAAATTTGTCAGTACTTCCCGACATACTGAAATATCCATTGTGGCATTGAGCATCGTCGGTCCCGCTGGAAATGCTCTGGCAGGCGCATTCTCCGGCGAGATGGATGGGACAAAAATATAATTCCCATCTTTGTCGGTGACTGTCAGAAAATCTTCATAGAACAACGCCAATTCTTTATAGGCCGGAACTATACGATTGCTTAAAAATTCCACATCTCCGGTGACCAGATAATGTTCCCAAAACTGACGGATTAACCAGCCTCCGGCAGAAATCCAGTAGGGCCAGATTCCTATTTCGGAAGCGCCGGTATAGTAGAAATTGACTCCGAATCCCTTATCTGGAAAGAGGGGATATGAAGTACCCCGAAAACCGAAGATGTTCTTTGCATTGCCCCGGCAATCCGGCGCGATTTCTTCCATCCATTTGAAGTAGGCCTCCATG
The DNA here is from genome assembly GCA_963725785.1 of uncultured Bacteroidales bacterium. GTDB lineage: Bacteria > Bacteroidota > Bacteroidia > Bacteroidales > VadinHA17 > LD21. The sequence goes on from CAVRZV010000008.1 coordinate 216,247, forward strand.
CCTTCCTGTAAATCACCCTGTACAGCACCCGCTGTTTGCAGGTTAATGGTAGAGTTGACCCCGGCTGCGATGCTCGGATACTTACCGCTGTTGATGATAAACCAATGCCGCCCCATTTCAAATATCTTCTCCAGCAAAGCAGGCGAATAATCTGGCCTTGACCGCTGGTCTGACAATAATTCTTCCACTGACATGCCATATTGTGACGCTCCTCCAAAATCAACAGTGACACGGTTAAGAATTTCTGACTGAACCTTTTGATGCCGCTCCAGCAATGCCGGATAGTCGGGCGTGAGTCCTTCCAAGGCCTGTCGAAGAGCTTCCACCTTATCCTCACTGTAGTCAGAGAAATGCTCAATGCGTGTAAGTAACATTACCGAGGATGCATTATCAATAACCAGAGTGCTTCCATCCATCCTGGCTGAGCCACCATTGCGAACCACGCGGACAACTCCCGCATAACCACTGTTGTCAATGGAAGGGTCTAACCGACATTTGTAAACCAGTTGCTGCTCGTTGGAGTTCTGCTTAACGTCTCCGGCTTCAACACCCTTTGGAGCAAGTTTTTTCTGGTCTGCTGCAAGTGATACAAATGCTTTCAGGTCAGGATCGGTGGTGCCAATCCCCCGACGGGCGCCCCAGTCCATACCGGTAACCATGCTCCACTCCGCAGATTTCTGCAAAGAGATTCGGACATTCATCGTCTTACCTTCCGGGGCAGTGAGCCATTGGACAACTACATCGTCGGGCCGGGAAGTGAAAGTTTGACGAATCCAGTCGCCTTGTTCGTCTGTCCAGATAACCTTAATCTCGCTGTTCTCGAAATTTACTGTACGCAAATAGTTTCTGACCGACGCGGTTTTAGGAAGGTCGAGTTTCATCAGGAATGCAGGAATGGTGAGGTGTGGCTCAGTGTCCTGTTTGATTGGGCTTTCATTCATATGCTGAAGCGCCAGAGCAACTGCTTCTCTGTTTTTCCCATCAAGCGCCATTTGCCGCACTTCTGAAAATATGCCTGCAACGTTGGGGGCCTCCAAAGGCTTCTTCCATGGCATTAGCAGGCTTTCCTGGTGGAAAAGGATTTGCTCTGCGTAGGGATCACCCATCAACTCTATATTCATCATACCATTACCAGAGGTGAGAGCCTCCCTGACCAAATCCCCGGGGGCAATGCTGCAAAAGCCTCTCTGCGGCACAATTTTCTTACTGACCCGTTCCTTCAGCGGCATCGGTGTGATCGGATACGTTCTCCCGGCTTCAGGTGGCTTGGGTAAGAATGGTACCCCTTTCACGCGGTTAAGATATTCTGCCGGACGATTGTCCGACAAAGGCGCTCCTTTTTTTGGTGGTTTCTTTTCATCCATAGCGAAAGATGGCAATATCTCCAGAGAACCCACCAGGGCGGCAGCGGCCGCACCTGTTTTAACAAATTTTCTGCGTTTCATATATATATATTTTTGATTTTATCTTGTTGATTACACCCATTTAACCCAGTCCAGTGGGTTGCGCTGGCCTATTTTCAGATGAATTTCCACCGGTTTTCCTTCCGGTAAGTGCAAATCGCAGGTAGCCATGTCGGATTGGGGCTTCACCGATAACACTCCTGAAGAAGCAGAAATTTCTTCGATACCATACCGGGCAATTAAAGTCACATCCTGCTTTTTCAAAGAGGTAACCGTTAAATCCACGGTACGTTCATCCATATTCCAGGCCAGTTTGTCAAGTTTCGCAAAAGTACGAAGAAGCATTCCGTTGATGGACCCTTTTAAAAGCGTGGGAGGAAGAGCAGGTAGTACCTCAATAACTCCGGGACGCGAGTACGCAAGCATCTCCATCATAATTGCAGGAATACCGCCTTGTGGATCTCCCATTCGCATTTTGGTATATGGGTCGTGAGAACACAGGAGAGTGTCGCCGACATTGCCTTGTTCAAGCAATTGCCGTAACATGGTGTCTACCATAAAATTGTCTTTGAGCCTTGCCGCAACCAAACCTCGTTGGCAATAACTATGTCCGGCCAACCGCTCCGGCACGCGTTTCCGGTCTGCCAATACAGCAGCCCTGGCCAGTTGAGGTGTACGATCCGGATCAAATTCATCGCCGGGCCAGACCCCGTAACATTGAGAGATATGACGGTGGTTATAACGATCATCCAGATCTGCCCATGCCCACTCTTTCAAAGTACCGTCGGGATTGAGCAAGTAGGGCGGCAGCTTATCTAGCATTGCCTTCCATTTTGGTATGTTATCAGCCTCAATGCCCAGTAGCTCGCATGACTCTATCAAATTGACCAGGACCTCCCGGCATACTGTAATGTCCATGGTGGCATTAATCACTGCCATACACCCGGGGTTCAGGTTGCCGGGATTATTCTCCGGAGAAAATGAAGGGACGAAGATGTATTTTCCGTTTTTGTCCGTAACTGTCAGGTAGTCCTCGTAAAACAGTGCAATATCCTTATAGATCGGCACCATACGATTGCGGAGGAAATCCAGGTCGCCGGTTACAAGATAGTGGTCCCAGAACGGGCGCACAACCCAGCCGCCTGCACTTATCCAGTAAGGATGTGCCCAGGTCTCACCGGTATTATCAGCATAATCATACATGTTAAAAACGCCTGTATCCTGAAACGGCGCAATGGGATAAAATGTGCCACGAAAACCGTATATATTCTTTGCATTAGTGCGGCAATCCGGAATTAGACTTTCTATCCAGTCAAAATAGGCCATCTCGCTTTCGAGGTAATTGCCTATGGATATTGGCGCAACCTGCAGGTTGGTATTAACATTGGTCAGTGCCGACAGATTTAAATACTTTCCGGTTGTTAGAATAAACCAATAACGGCACATCTCGAAAAATGTCTTGAGAAAAGCGCCCGAATAGCCTGTACTGGAACGTTGATCAGACAGAAGTTCTTCTGATGACAGCCCATATTTGGAATCGTCTCCAAAATCCACAGTAACACGATTTAGCATCTCTGATTGTACTTTTCGGGCCCGCTCCAACAGTGCAGGATAGTCAGGGGCGAGTCCTTCCAGCGACTGCCGGACAGCTTCCACCTTTTCTTCGCTGTAGTCGGGTAAATATTCATAGCGAGTGAGAAGCATTACGGAAGATGCATTTTCTACCACCAATGTGTCGCCATCCATGAGGGCAGAACCGCCGTCGCGGACCACACGGGTAACGTTGGCATAGCCCCGGTTGTCAACCGATGGGTTCAAACGACCCTTGATAATCAGACGCTGCTCGTTGAAATCCGTCTGGGAGTTTTTGGTTTCTTCACTTATCCCCTGCGCTCCTGCTCGGCCACGTATTCCTGCAAAATCCAGACCCCCACCACCCATACGGGGTGCTCCACTACCTTTCGACACAGTGATACGAACATTCAACGATTGTCCGGCCGGTGCTGTTAACCTCTGGACAACAACATTGTCAGGCCTCGAGGAGAAGGTTTCGCGAACCCAGTCTCCGCGCTCATCCGACCAGTATACCTTAACTTCTGTACTCTCAAAATCTACCGTTCGAAGATAATTTTTAGCTGATTCACTCGCCGGAGATTCCAGAAGCATGGAGGATCTTCCGCCGCCAAAACCACCATGTGACTTTGTGACAGGATTTTTTTGCCATTCATTATAGCCTACCATTGCAGCTTCGTGGTATTTTCCGTCCATTATCATTTGCCGTACCTTCGGAAAAACATTTGCAATCTTGGCTGTCTCTGACCTAGTACGGGATGCAAATAAACTTTCATGACTGAAAGCGATCCGTTCGCTATAGGGATTACCTACTACCTCTATGGTTACGGCTCCATTGCCGGAAAGATGAGCCTCACCACCTGGGGCCAGGCTACAAAAACCCCGCTGCGGCACAATCTTACGACTTATCCGTTCCTCTAAAGGCATTGGAATAAATTGCCGGTTGGCAAACTGTGGTAATTTTGATAAATAAGGATCAGACTGCGCACGGCGAAGATATTCAGCGGAACGGATTTCTTCTGGTGTAACTCCGGAAATCCGGGATGGCTTTTGAGCACATCCCTCAGTTGTCGTTAACAACAGGGATGTTGAACCCACCAGTCCGACAGTTATCGCACTGTTTTTAATAAAAACTCTACGTTTCATAATTTTTTTGTTAGTTTGACTTCAATTTTTAAATTGTATATTTTGGTTTGATAATAAAAACATAATGGTATTGAGTAAAATAAAAGATAAAAAGAAATACAGCTTGAAAATAAGCTTATTTTCGCAGAAATAAAAGATGAAATTCAATAAAATAAAAAGAGAAGATATTTTTCATTAAGTAGTTACAATAGTGAGATTTAAGGATTTTATATTTATTAAAATAAAAATTAAATTTATCTTTAGTGGTTTAATTATAAGTAGCGAGGATGAATGCGACTCCTGATATGATCCTGGATTGGAAAAGCTGATCCCATTGACCACTTCGAGCCAGAGTTAATTGACTACCTATTCTGGGTTTTAAATACTGTTATGATGCATTTTATGTTATTGAGAAAATACCAGTCCAATATGGTCAGGGACTGTGACTTATGCATTTAAGAATATATTGGTTAATGGAATGTGGGTTAAAATAGAGGATATTGATTTAATTTTGCTTCTTAAAGCAATCAAACCAAAAATGAAAATAACAAAAACTAAAAAAAGGTGGAGTATAATTTTGTTGTTGCTTGCAATAATTATCATCATTGGTTGCTTTCCGCCAACACCGCAAAATTCCATTCAATATTATGTAAGAGAAAGCGGTCAGTTAAAAACTGAAAAGGTAGCCGGAGATAAGTGGTTGGTATGGTTGTATAACAATCCGATAGGAGAAGCAACCTTGTGGGCGTTGGCGAAGAGAAAGCTGGTTTCATCGATCTATGGTAAAATGATGGATCGCACTTCTTCAGCGAAAAGGATACATCCCTTTATTGAAGATTTTAATATTGATATGAGCGGCTCTCAAGAACAGGAGTTCAAAAATTTTAACGATTTTTTTACCCGAAAATTAAAGGATAATGTAAGACCAATTGATACCAGCTTTAATACTGTTGTATCTCCTGCGGATGGGAAGATCCTGGCTTATGCCGATATCAGCAACTCTGATTTTATTATAAAAGGATTTCGCTTTGATGTATCTTCCTTTCTGGACAATCCCTGTTCTTGCACAAAAGTACCGTGATGGGGCCATTCTTATCATCCGGCTGGCCCCAGTCGATTATCATCGCTTTCATTTTCCGGTCAGTGGGAATTTGACTCCAAACAAAAAGGTTGAAGGTGACTATTATTCCGTCAACCCATTTGCCTTGCGTAAAAAGACTGAAATATTCTGTTTGAATAAACGGGAATATACGATTCTTTCAAATCCATTGTATGGCGATGTTATTATGGCCGAAGTTGGTGCCACCATGGTTGGAAGCATCGTACAAACTTATAAGGGAAGTTCCGTAAAGAAAGGTGAAGAGAAAGGCTACTTTAAATTTGGAGGCTCAACAGTAGTATTGCTGTTTGAAAAAAGCAAAATCTACATTGACAAGGACCTATTGATCAATACAGCAATGGGATATGAAACTGCTGTTAAAATGGGAGAAAGAATTGGTGATGCTTCTTTTACCCGATAATAAGTCGGGTGTTATGTTATTCTCAAGCAAAATCCATATCCTTAAACGAGATTCATGCACAATCATTTTATACAATAGACAATATTCAAAAAAGTTGCAACTTTGTGCCGTTCGGGGTACGGAGAAGCCTCGCAGAAATGCGGGGCTTTTTCATTTATTATGACTTAATTATGGAACTCAGGACGTTGACAATCGAGCCGCATTTACTCAATCTTTTTCACTCATTATGCAATCTAATCCTTTAAACAACGTACCGAGTAACCGGTAGCTTTCCTGCTACTATTGCGGTGAACACCAGCATTGTCGTTATTTAAACGACGGTACCAGGCCCGAGGTGTACCATCTTCTGTTGCTGACCAGAAGAAACTGTAATTACCCAAGTCAATGAAACCGACGTCACTATCGCGGTCGCCACCCGGAAGTGCAGTAAAACCGGTGATATTCGTTACATCGGCTGAAGAAATTGTCCAGTGAGCAGTTCCTGATTCCTTAAGCTTCCCACCTACCAGACCGGAGTATCGCCATCCAGTGGCATCAGCATCAGAATTGCTCATATTCTGACTTCTTTCCAGGGTCTTCCATTCTGTATCAGTTGGCAGATGCCACCCAGTTGGACATACATTAACTGCAGCTTCCCAATTATAAATGGCACCATAAGTGGCCTTATTAGAGCCTTCATTATTATTGTACCAGCAGTAACCTCCTGATGACAGAGCTCCCCAGGCAGTTGCATCTGCAACTAAAGAAACAGACGTTCCGTCTTTGTATTTTGTAGTTCGAAGGTTTTCGACCATCCACACCTGTGTTCCAATTGTAACGGATGTATATATATTTCCATCAGCGTCGGTAATCGATGTTGATGGATTATTGCTGCTGTCTTTCTTACATCCATTCAACAGAATTAATACTAAACTCAATACAAATACGCAGCATTGACAATTTCTATTTTTTATCATCATTTTACGGTTATCCAGTGAATTATTACAAATCAGGTTATGTATAAGCGCACGAATTTTTTCTAGTCTGGGATTTCCGACTTCGCTCTTTACTTATTTCCTGCAACTCTCCTTTTATCCTACGAAGCTTTAGCGAAGGAGTAGATTCTCCAAAACGAGTTTTTCGGCAAAGATGCAACCGACTTTTAGCTTTCTTTTAGTATTGATTGACTGCCTGGCTAACTATTTATTTCGGTTTTATATTTTGATTTACTCTGAATAGATTATCAGGATCATACTTATTTTTTAGTGTCACAAGACGTTCATAATTTCCACCATAAGAAGATTTCACTCGATCTTCCCCTTCCTCACCTATAAAATTCAGATAAGCTCCGCCGGCTGAATAACGGATGCAGGGCTTCCCAATACTGTTTGGTCCAGGTTGAAATTTTATCTTTATTTCCGGATCAGGATCAACCCCGATTATTACCATCGAAAAGAGTGCATCACGATAATTCCATGTTGTATCTGATTTATTTATACGTGCGCTGCCCCGTTAATAGGATATAAATGCATCGATGATTGCATATGTCGGAAGTGTGTTTGCAAACCTGATATGGCTTGCAATAGCTGCATCATTTATCTCATTCATAAAGTCAGCACGCCAGTACCATTGTAAACCTGTAGGATAAAGTGCATCAAACATTCCTTGCAAGGCTGGCTGAGGCAGAGGTCCTACAAGATCGACTGCAGGCTTTTTGAAAGGCACGAATTGGTTTAAACACCTCTTCTGCCTTTTCAAGAGGTCCGGTGTATGTCCAAATCACTCCACACATCTTCTTTAAGTGGAAAATGCTCCGGAAAAGGTGGACCAGGGGGAACTGTAATAAAAGCAAAAAAACCATTCAGCTCATCCGGAGCGTTCTTAATTAGTTTTTGATACCATTTAATAACTTCAGCGGTCTCACTTAATTCCCACAACATCGGACCACCATAAACCATGTCAATAGGATGCAGCCTGAAAGTAAATGCTGTAACAACTCCAAAGTTACCTCCTCCCCCTCTGACGGCCCAGAATAAATCCTGATTTTGATTTGCACTGGCGGTAACGAATCTTCCGTCTGCTAAAACTATATCAACCGACAAAAGGTTATCAATACTCAGTCCACATTTACGTGTGAGATGACCTATTCCTCCACCAAGGGTCAGTCCACCGACACCAGTAGTGGAAATAATTCCGCTTGGAGTGGCCATACCAAATACATGAGTTGCATGGTCAACATCTCCCCATGTACACCCTCCTCCAGCTACAACTGTTTTCGCTACCGGGTCTACACGGGTGTATTTAATTTTTGAAAGGTCAATAACCAATCCGTCATCACAGATTCCTAATCCACCTGCATTATGTCCTCCTGAGCGAATAGAGAGAAGGATTTTATTTTCTCTGGCGAAGTTGACTGACCGAATGACATCAGCTACATCAGCACAATAGACAATAAAACGCGGACGTTTGTCGATCATCGCGTTATAGACTTTACGGGCTTCATCATAGCCCTTATCGGGAGGTTCTAATAAATTACCCCGCAGACCCTCCCTGAATTCCTTTAAAGAGGTTTCGTTAAACATTTTCTTAAATTTTAAAAGGTTAATAATTGAACTTTATTTTGTTTTAAGATATTAATTAAGAATAAACAACAATTCATGCTAATTGTTGAGTCGGGTCAATAACCATAATTGAAATCTACTTGGTTTTCATCATTTTACCAGATTTAAAGAACATTTGAAATTGAAATGTATTACGGAATCATCAACTATAGGTCAGTGAATATAAACCAGATTTGAAAAAAAAATGAAACATAATATCTTTATCTGGGATTAATACCATGGGCGACGACCCCATGTACGTTGAACAGGATAACGACGATGCCAGATACCAGCCTGTACAGCTATACCAACAACAACCAATCCAAGGAAAACCAGCCAATAAACGGAGCCGGAGATGTGCAGGAGCGGCATAAGTATTTCAGCCCCCAGCAACGCGGATAGAATGATAATTGCCCAGTCGAAAAAGACAGCCACCAGCAGAAGTCCTATAATGCCTCCAATGATGTAAATTACCGAAGGTTCAGCTGAGACAGAAAAGCCGATGGAAACTACTAATGTAGTCATTAAATAACCGCCAGCCAGGAAACCGGCGATCAAGATGGCCAACCCTTCCAGCATAATGGCAAGGAAGGCACCAATAATTCCAGCGATTATGGCTATCAATAGAATGGCCAGTTCTGACTGGCCGCTTATTAATTGCGGAACAAGGGTTAGTCCTGCTATAAAACCAGCCACTCCCACAAAAAGCCAGAAAAGCCTTCTTCCAAGGAACAACAAAAATATTCCCAAAATCATTGATAAAAATACCGTAATAGTCATTGTAACCTTTTTTAATAAAATAAACTTAGAATTTGAATCTGATATCTTTTCTGCTGACGATTGCTGAATAATATCAAATTACATATTAAACAGAAATAGAATAAAATAGTTCTATCCTGAATAATTCCATAACTCTGTTTAAGACGTTGTTACCCGTTGTGTCCAGCCGTCTTGAACTTCAAGTGATCAATATATTAACAGAAGACCTCCAAACTGGTTGCAAGAGGAAGTGCGTTCGAATTCGATACTTGTAGATACTAAAACTACTCATTCCTCAGGCTATCAGAGGGATTCAGATTTGCAGCTTTGATAGTGTGAAAAACCATTGTTAATGCTGAAATAATTACAATAATAAGGAACGCAATCAGAAAATACAAAGGGCTTAACCTGATATGATTAGCATAAGAGCTCAACCATTGGCTAATAATGTAGTATCCGGCAGGTGCTGCAATTAAGGAGGATATCAGCATCAGCAATGTAAAATCCTTTTGAAGCATTATCAGAATTGCCGGAATGGTAGCACCATATGCTTTCCTAACACCTATCTCCTTCCGCTTTTTACCAAGGGTAAATGCCGTCAGACTGAACAGCCCTATACATGAAAGTACAATTGTCAGAATCGTTGCAGCATTTATCAAAGCACTTAATTTTCTTTCATTTTCATAATATTTGTCAATCTCCTGATCTAGAAACATATAATTAACAGGAAATCCGGGTGCATTTTTCCTAATGACTTCAATTATTTTACCAACTACCTGAAAATGATATCCAGGTTCGAGCTTAACAAATATCCTCTTTGCCCACCAATCTTTGTTTTTATAAATAAATACCGGCATAACCTCATCCTGAAGCTTGTGAAAATGGAAATCCTTAACAACTCCTATTATAGTATATGGAACATCACTCAGCCAGATTATTTTCCCAAGAGGGTCATCCATTTCCATGCTTTTCACTGCTGATTCATTTACAATCACTTCATTGCTTATTGTACCTCCGAAAAACTGTCTTCCCTCAGAAATCCTTATGCCAAGGAGGTCCAGGTAATTATCATCTACCTGCATCATAAAAAACATTAAAGGCTTGTTTGTTATATTCCCATCCCATTTATTTAATGTATTAAAGTTTCCCATATTCACCGGAACATTTCCACCAAGCGCAACCTTACTGACACCAGGGATCTTTTCAATCTGTTCAGCCACCGCTTCCACGTTTTCAGGTTTTATACGTGGATACATTGTCATAACTCTCTCTTTATCAAACCCAAGGTCACTACTCTGCATATATCTGACCTGCCTGCTGATGACAAGAATGCAGAATATAAATATTATTGCCAGTCCAAATTGAACGACAACCAGTATTTTTCTCAAGGCTGCACCTTGCATTGCATCACCGGGCAACGGCTTGAATACTTTAACCGGATTAAATGAGGAAAGTATAATAGCAGGGTAAATTCCAGCTATGAATCCTGTAAATAATGTTAATACAAGATAGATCGATATATTCCTCACTGAAAACAACAACGGAAGGGTAAATTCCACTCCGCTAACCCTGACAAAAACGGGAAGAAGGATAATGACAATAATTATTGAAGCAGCTGTTGCCAGGGAAGTCTGAAAAAGTGATTCCCCGAAAAGTTGTAAAACAAGATTTGTTTTGCTGGCTCCATTCACCTTTCTGACACCTATTTCTTTCGCTCTTTGAGAAGCGAATGCCGTGGATAAGTTGATAAAGTTGATGCAGGCAATAAGAAGAAGCACAAAACCGATCACAGAAAACAATATTACTCTTGTTATTGGTCCTTTGTCGGTGTAAGGATACTTTATACCGGAAAATCCCGGATCTCTGTAAAGATAAAGTCTGGTTAGCGGATTGATGAAAAGTTTTCCTGAAAGACCTTGTATCTTTGTTTGCCAGTATGCTGATAATTTAGTGTTAAACTTCGCTGCATCAGTCTCCTTCTTTAATAAAATATAAGTTATGTAATCGATTCTTCCCCAGCTGTCAAGATCGTTTCCCTTCTTTTCCAGTAATACAAACGGAACAAGATAATCAATTTTCATATGCGTATTTGATGGGGAGTTTTCAATTACACCAGAGACAGTAAGTAATTCAGAATTGTTAAACAAAACTGTTTCCCCAACCGGATCAATTCTCCCAAAAAGGGCTTCTGAAGAATGTCTTGACAATACAATCTCATCAGGCCGGTTTAATAAATTGGAAGGATTGCCATAGAGTACCTTTGTTGAGAAGATATTGAAGAAGGAATGATTCGTATAATACAGATTATCAGCAGTAAATAATTTATCATCGACTTTTATTGCACTCTGGTAACCAGATTGTAGTACTACTGCATCCTGCACCTCCGGAAAATCAATAATAACGGATTTAGCTACAGGAGCAGGTGTAATATTCCAGACTGAAGGATCGCCTGAAAAATTAATAAGCGATTCGACTCTGTAAATCCTATCTGAATTCTTATAAAATTTGTCATAACTTAGTTCATGACTGACCCATATGGCAATAAATATGACAGCAGCTAATCCAAGCGCCAGACCCGAAATATTGAGTAATACTAATCCATTAAATCGACGGAATACCTTTAAGAATTTAAATAAACTGTCCCCTTGCATAAAGAAATCTATCTGTGAAAATATTTTTCTAATGACAGTTTGCAGGAGATTTTGCTGCATGCTCCGTTAACAATTTGTTATCTAGTGGTAATAAATTGACCGGCAAGCTGGTTGCAACTATAAGGAAGAATCAAAATACATCATCTTAAACGTCAAATTTACTGTCTCATGATCATTTGGTGAAATGTAAATGACATCGAGTAGAGGGGTACCTTCACTCAGGAAATATTCCAAACGAACAGGATAAAAACCTCTTTGCAATGGAACAACGTATGATTTGTACCAGTCGCTTCCGTGCAATCCATTGTTATTTATGATTTCCCGCCCATTAATAAAAAACTTCGATCCGTCGCTGGAACAAAGAGCAAAATTATAATATCCCTCTATATCTATCTTAAGATAACCTTCGAATACACATCCAAAATTCGTCCTGGCCGGAAGTTTTTCGAGGGTGAACGAACTGTCGGCAATTCCTGTCTTTACAGCTTTAAGACTTTTGAAATCCGGCAATGTCTTCCATTTTCCTTCATACTACGAATAGCGTAAGCTACCGGTTTTAATATCTTTTACTTTTTGACGAGCCGGCCAAACCTTGTTTGAATCAATTCACTTAAATACAGAATCCACACCCTCGTATGCTTTGTGCATTGACTCAACTGCTTCTTTCTTCTTAACAGGATCATTGCTTTTCAATACCTCTTTAAGAGATGTCACAGAAGCTAACAGTTTTTCAGCCGAAACATTATATGCTCCAAGTTTTTCTCCAAGCCTTGACTTTAACTTGTCCTGTGGATAATTTACAATAGCTTCTGCTTTTGTGGTTAAAGTTCCGGTTAATCCGGATATTTCATCGTACTTTGAATCAGGTAAGAGCTTGTGATAAATTATGTACAATGTCTGATGAAAATCGTCGATCTCTTTTAAAGCCGGACGTAAAGCCCTTACCATTTTCTCATAACTGGCGTGAATCTTTTCAGCCGCTGTTAGTAAGTCATTATTGTTGTCGCTGCTTGCAGCTGCATAATAATACTGTGCAGAATTATTTAATTCAATTAACTGGTTTTTCCATGCAGTCTCCTTTTCCCGTAAAATCCCCGGAAGTTTTACCTTATTGATTGATTCAATATTTGATTTGATCTTTGGTACAAATCCTTTTAATGCGCTGTAATCTTTTGCAGGATATGCATCATGCCACATCGGGTATATAATATCATGAAAATCAGAAAGTTCCTGAACTGAAGAAGAAACTTCAGCCGGATCAACTTTAGTCTGTCCAAAGGATACAAAACAGAACGACAAGGCCAAAAAAAGGCTTATTGATATTAATAACTTTTTCATAATATAAATTTTAGGTTATATAAAATAGCTGAAACTGCTAATTTACCTTTTTTAATCATTTCCAATGCACCATTTTTATCATCCTGATAAATAATTGTAACTTTTGTCCGATCGGGTACCATACAGCACCCGGGGCCTCGCTATATTTTGAACAATCCATGTAAATATCTGTTTATATTAATTCTAAAACATAACCCAAATATGTATTAGATAATGTGGAGACCAGAAACCACAAAAAAAACGGGGCGGAACTGAAAAGCCATAAGAGTAGGAAAACTTTAAAATTAATTCCGTGAGAACAAATAAGATGATTTCAGCGTCATTGTTAATAGGAATATTACTGACATTCAGTGCAGTCATTTATGCACAAGACTTTGTAAAGGTAGCAACGCAAGGCACCACCAAGGTGCTCCTTGAAAATGACCAGGTAAGAGTGGTACAGATCGAAACAGCACCAGGAGGGGTAACACCATGGCATTCACATCCGGATTATTTATTGTATGCTCTGACAGATGGAAAGCTTGAGTCTACTCAGAAGGGTAAGCCGGCAACCATTTTGAATCTTAAAGCAGGTGAAGCATTGTTTATGCCGGCCGAAACTCATATGGTAAAAAATGTTGGGACAACTACAGTAAAGCTGATTTTGACAGAACTGAAACCAGCTTTAAAAAAATAACAGGTTGCCTGCTCAAACTTCAGTAGAAACAGAGCCCGTACATATCAATAAAATTGATTAAATTTTGTGAGATAGATATGTATTAATATGTTCAAGTCTTTGATTCAAACCAGAAAGCAATTGGATGACAATAATCTACACAACCCACTACATGGAAGAAGCTTATGGAATTTCCCAATTATATTGACTACTAACGATTTATCAGTTTTGCACTATTACCCGAATATCTATCACCCTGCACTTTGATTTTTGATGATGCGGTTTCTATTTCCTGAAGTTCCTCAGTGGAAAGAGAAACTGTACATGCATCGAGATTTTCATATAAACGATGTAATTTTGTCGTTCCGGGAATAGGTACTATCCAGGGTTTTTGTGCAAGTAACCATGCAAGTGCGATTTGAGCAGGCGTAACATTTTTACGATTCGCAACCTGCGAAAGCAAATCAACAAATGCCAGGTTTGCTTTAAGGTTTTCGGGAGATAATCGTGGAACTGTACTGCGGAAGTCTTTACTGTCGAATGTTGTGTTTTGGTCTATTTTTCCTGTAAGAAAACCCTTGCCAAGCGGACTGAAAGGGACAAAACCTATTCCAAGTTCTTCTAGTGTTGGAATTATTTCTGCTTCCGGTTCCCTCCACCATATTGAGTATTCGCTTTGCAGAGCAGTAACCGGTTGAACTTTGTGTGCACGACGGATAGTTTTTACTCCGGCTTCTGAAAGACCAAAATGTTTTACTTTTCCTTCTTTAATCAGGTCTTTTACTGCACCGGCAACATCTTCGATTGGTACATTCGGATCGACACGGTGCTGGTAAAACAAATCAATAACTTCTACCCTGAGTCTTTTCAGAGATGCTTCGGCGACCTTTTTGATATGTTCAGGCCGGCTGTTAAGTGCTGAAGCACCAGTTGTGTCGAAACCAAATTTTGTCGCAATAACCACTTTCCCACGAAATGGAATTAAAGCCTCCCCCACAAGTTCTTCATTAATAAATGGACCGTAGACTTCTGCAGTATCAAAAAAAGTTATGCCACTTTCAACTGCTTTATGAATGAGTGTAATCATCTCGTTCTTATCAGCAATAGTTCCGTAGCCAAAACTCATTCCCATGCAACCGAGTCCGATTGCTGAGACCTCAAGTTTGCTGTTACCCAGTTTGCGTTTTTGAATCATGTTGCTATAACTTTAAATTATAATAGATACAAAGATCAGACTGCTTTGTTTCATTTAAAATGAAAATATTCAAACTCTGACCGTGCGAGAATCTAAAGAATCGGATCTAAAATCTCAATATGGTCATGGCTCCAGACTTTTATACAGTATGAACCTTTCCTCCCCTTATATTGTTATATTTCTAATAAACATTAAATGTGAATATTACTTCAACTTTGACTTCACCTGCACATATATTTTTATTCAAGAATATCTGGCTTATCCTATTTGTAATATGGGGATTGCCACTGACTTTATATCGAAGCAAATTTCGCAAGCTTGTTTACCAGACCAATAAATGGACCATAAACATCAAACCATTGTTTTTGAAAGAACTTCAAGCACTTTTTGGAAACATATATCCTCATAATCTAAATTACCTGAAATTAAGGAATTTTTATCGTTTTTACTTAATCATTTACCTGCTTTTGTTTACATCCTACTTAACCTTTAGTCAAAAAAATACTATGAACAAAATCAAAATCGGAAGTAGCATTCCAACATTTAGCTTGCCTGATCAGAATGGAAATTTATTCGACATCAGTGCTGTCCTCGGTAAAAAGAACCTTGTAATCTATTTTTATCCAGAAGACGATAGCCCCGGATGCACGAAAGAGGCCTGTTCGTTTCGCGATCAGTTTGAGGTATTTAAGGAAGCCGATGCTGTTATAATTGGAATTAGTGGCCAATCCGTCAAAGCCATAAAGAGTTTGCCGAAAAACACAGGCTCAGTTTTACGTTGCTTAGCGACGAAGGAAATAAAGTACGTAAGCAATTTGGAGTAACCTCCGATTTGTTAGGCTTATTGCCCGGCCGTGTAACTTATATAGCGGATAAAAAGGGTAAGGTGATCTATATCTTTAACTCTCAGGCAGAAGCAACCAAACATGTGGATGAAGCATTAAGGATTTTGAAGGAACTTCATCAATAGGTATTTATTTCTTTGCGATTTATCCGGCAGTGAACAAAGGTTCTGCCTTTAATTCAATCCTGATAGGTGGGTTTTGGTTATGGCCATAAAGCGATCAGAATCATTTGCTCAATGTTTTTTTGTCTCATTCTTTAATTCTTCTTCAAAAAACTGTACATTTAAATAATATTGTATGTACTAAAAATCTGAACCATGAACAGATATCTGATTCTATCTATCGCTCTCATAAACATTATCTTATTGTCATCGTGTAAGGATAAATCTATTGTGCTGACCAAGTTATGGGATACAGACAGTATAATGCTAAGCCCCGAATCTATCGTTTATGACAACGCAAGAGACGTATTATATGTAAGCAATGTTAACATTACTCCTGGTGCAAATAGTAATGATACCATTTTCGCCGAATATATCACAAAACTTGATCTGGACGGAAACATCATTAAACTTAAATGGATTGAGAATATTAACCGGCCTGCCGGGATCATTATTAATAATGGAAAGCTGATTGCTACTGAGAGGAACGCACTTGCAATAATCAATATCGAGCAAGGTACTGTTGAAAGACGTATTCCCATCATGGATGCTGGTTTCCCAAATGATGTCACTGCCGATGAAAATGGGATACTTTATGTTACCGATAGTAATAAAAAGTGTGTATATAAAATTGAAAACGACTCTGTTGAGATATTTGTTGAGGGAGAAAAAGTTGCATCACCCAATGGAATTCTCTACGATAATGGTAAACTAATTATAGGCATCAACAGTGATAATTACCTGAAGTCAATCGATATTGCAACCAAAGAGATAAAGAATATCGCATTTCTTGGCAGGGGAACAATTGATGGCATCAGAAAATTTGGGGATAATTACCTTGTTTCACATGTTGAAGGTAACATTTATATGGTGAACAAAGAAGGTGTGGTTAAGGAACTTTTAAATACAAGGAAAGAGAAATTCAGCTGTGCTGACTTTGAGTTTATTGAATCCAAACATATGATATTTTCTCCCGTCTTGAACAGGAATATGGTGACAGCATATCGTTTTTAGAGACTTGCCGTATGAGCCATATCACACACTGACCGGATTAAGGACAATTTTAAAATTATGTAACTATGAAGAGAACTATCAAATCATTACTAATACTCCTGATAAGTTTATCCTATTTCGATGGTACTTCCGGACAAACTACTCATCCTGAACCAAAAACTCTTGAAATTGGTTCGAAAGCACCTGATTTTGACCTTTTAGGTGTAGATGGTAAAAGATATACATTAAAAAAATTTGATAAAGCTAAAGTGCTGGTTGTTATTTTTAGCTGTAACCATTGTCCTACTGCACAGGCTTATGAGGAACGTGTTATTGCGCTGGCAAATGATTACAAATCAAAGGGAGTTGAATTAGCAGTAATTTCATCAAGTAACGTAAATGCTTTAAATTACTGGGAATTAGGTTGGTCTGATATCGGAGACAGTTACGCTGAGATGAAGATACGTGCTGCTGAAAAAAAATTCCCTTATCCTTATTTATATGATGGAGATGATCAGAAAGCCGCATTGGCCTACGGCCCTGTTGCAACTCCACACAGCTTTGTTTTTGACAGTAATCGCGTGTTGAAGTATGTTGGCCGGATAGATGGATCGGAAAAACCAGGAACAGGGAAAGGAGAAGATATCAGAAATGCTATTGATGTCGTACTGTCAGGTGGAATAGTAAAGAATCCAGTGACAAAAGTGTTCGGATGTTCCATTAAATGGTCATGGAAGGATGAAGCAACGAAAAAGTTGTATAAAGAATGGTCTGAATTACCGGTAACACTCGAAGAGATAGATGCCAGGGGAGTAAAGGAGCTAATTAAAAACACATTCCTCCGAAAAAGTCAGATTAATAAATGTCTGGGCCTCATGGTGTGGCCCATGCATCCTGGAATTCCCCGATCTGGTTATCATCGACCGTATGTATCGTGGACGAGCCTTTGAGTTTGTTTCAATAAGTGCTGATAAATTGACGCAGAAAGATAATGTTCTGAAATTCCTTAAAAAACAGGAAGCTTCAAATAAAAATTACATCTTCAATAAAGATGATGTATATGAACTTATTGAAGCAGTAGATCCTCAATGGCAGGGTGCTTTACCCTATACAATTGTCATTGAACCGGGAGGAAAAGTCATTTATAGAAAACAGGACACTATTGACCCGCTTTCAATGAAAAAGCTTATTGTTGGAAGTAGTTATATAGGAAGGTACTTCTAATATTAAAAATAATGGTGGAAAATTATAGCAGACGCCGGTTTATAACGACAAGCGCCATTTTAGGTTCAGGTTTAGCAATTAGTCCGATGATTATAAAAGCTGGAAAAGGCAGTAACTCAGGAACTCCGATAAGGCTTGGAGCACCTTTGGCAGGTGATTTTACTGATCCTGTCGAATGGGTAAAAGCTATTAAGTCTTTAAGATACAGCGCTGCCTATTGCCCTGTTCAGCCTGGAGCAACCGCTGAGGTGATCAGAGCCTTCAGAACAGAAGCAAAAAAGAACAATATCCTGATCCCTGAAGTGGGAGCCTGGAGTAACATGCTCGATCCTGATGACACTCTAAGTAAAGCAGCAATTCTGAAAAATATTGCATCGCTTCAGTTAGCAGATGAGATAGGAGCAAACTGCTGTGTAAATATTTCCGGTGCCAGAGGAGAACAATGGGATGGACCTTATGCTGAAAACTATTCTAAAGCTACATTTGATTTGATCATTGAAACTGTTCGTTATGTCATCGATCAGGTAAAACCTTTAAACACTTTTTATACACTTGAACCAATGCCCTATATGCTCCCTGATTCTCCTGATTCCTATCTTGAAATAATCAAAGCTATAAACCGAAAGCAGTTTGCTGTTCATCTGGACCCGGTAAATATGATTTCGAGTCCCCAGAAATACTACAAGAATGCTGCATTCCTGAAAGAGTGTTTTTCCAAGCTGGGTCCTTATATAAAATCTATCCATGCTAAAGATATTGCCATTGCTCCAAAGTATACTGTCCATTTACAGGAATGCAGGCCAGGAACAGGGTATCTGGATTATACTGTCTTTTTACAGGAAGCTGGTAAGCTTAAGGATATTCCATTAATGCTGGAACATTTGGAAAAACAGGAAGAGTATAAGTTAGCTGCCGATTATATTCGTGGAGTAGGTGCGAGAGCGGGAATTTCCTTTTTGGAATAATTCATATTTTCCGTTTCTCCTCCTGCTCGTCATCAACCCCTTTATTTTTGAATTCCTCAAAATCTTACATTTCTGCTATACGGTCCTGCAGTCTTGCGGTCTTGCAGTCTGATTTCTTCAGGAGTAAGTTCTGAAATCGCCAACAGAAGAAGAAAGAGCTCAGAAAAAAACAACATTTCCGGTTTTATTTTGTTAGAAAGATGATTAAAACATTTAATTATGAAAAAACAGATCTGTTTAATATCACTTTTTATGTTGGTATCTTTTTCCGGGTATAGTCAGGAAACCCTTTCAATCGGAGATAAGATTCCCTTATTCAAAGCTACTGCTGATGATGGTTCAACCTGGGATGTAAGTAAATCAATTGGGAAAAATTACATTGTTATTTACTTTTTCCCCGGGGCCATGACAAGCGGATGTACTAAGCAGGCATGTTCCTATCGTGATCACCTGGGAGATCTGACATCAGCTAATGCAATAGTTGTTGGAATCAGTGGTGATAAAATTGAGAATCTTAAACTATTCAGACATGCAGAGAACCTGAACTTTCCACTTTTATCAGATGAAAAGGGCACTATTGCAAAAAGTTTTGGTGTTCCTGTCGGCGAAGGTGCATCTATAAAACGTACCGTCGATGGTATCGAACATGAACTTGTTCGCGATATAACTATAAGAAGATGGACTTTCGTTGTGGGGAAAGACGGGAAGATCATTTATAAAAATGAGGCTGTCAATGCGGAAAAGGATTCCCAGGAGGTTCTTAATTTCCTTAGTATGCAGAAATAATTCAACCAGGGATCTTTTTTATTCTGTATTACTTTTCAGCTTTTTTGTAACTGATCAAAACACTATTTATCAAAGAAGATTCATAATTTTTCAGACTTCTTATATATTCGAGGTAATCTCCTGAGTAGATATTACCTCCTCTCCCACTACGACCACCTGTACCTCTGTCCGATATATTATGTGTTGTGAAACAACCTCCCACTAGCAGTTTTGGGTCAATATCTATAAAATAGTTTTTATACCAGTTTTTGTCTGCGTCGCTGAAGACGAAATCGAAAGGTCCTTTAAGTTCCTTAACAAGCGTATGGGCATCCGCCAGCCTTGCATCTATGTATTCGGAAAGACCTGCCTGCTTATAATTATCGAGTGCAGTCTTATGTCTGCCTTCATCAATTTCAATAGTAGTAAGCTTTCCACCCGTTTTACTGAGAGCCCAGGCAATATAAATTCCTGAGCAGCCTGTTGAGGAACCGATTTCAAGGGCACTCTTATAATTTCCTTTAATAATAAGATCATAAAGTAACTTCCCGTCTGATTCCGGGATATTCATATCATACCATTGCCCTGAATGGGCGGAAAGAAATTTCTTTACTTTTTCATCAAGTGCAGAATTCACTTTTAATGGCTGGGCATTCAACTTTACCGGAATAATTGCAGCTATCAGAAGCACGTGAAAAATAAATCGCATAATTCTACCAGTTTTCATATGGGAAAAAACCAATCTTTAACGTTTTGCAGTATCAAAATAGTTCTTAAAGAAAAGTAACTGAAATTTCACAGAATTTGTCCAGTAGGGCCATGTATGAGCTCCCGGGCGGGTTATGTAATCGTGTGGAATATTCCGGTATAATAACTGCTGATGAAGGTTTTCGTTTACTTTATAGAAGAAATCATCTGTACCGCAATCAATGATAATCGCCAATGAGTTCGGCGTAAGAAGGTTCAGCATGTTTATCACAGTGTTCTTTTCCCACCTCTCCGGTTGTTCAGCAAATGTTCCGAGCTGTTTCGCCATATCCCAATTGTTTGGGAATGGTCTGATATCAACTCCTCCACTCATACTTCCGGCAGCTCCGAAAACATCCTGATGCCTGAAAGCCAGATACAGGGCTCCGTGACCACCCATACTCAGACCGGAGATAGCACGTCCTGTCCGGTCTTTTATTGTAGAATATTTTGCATCGATTGATTTTATAAGTTCATCTGACACAAAAGTCTCATATTGTGATTTCGGGTCGACAGGACTATTCCAATACCAGCTGTTAAAACCTCCATCAGGACAAACAACTATAAGATTGTACTGATCGACAACCTTATCAAAACCTTTGGATTTTTTAATCCAGTCGAGGTGATTGCCACTATATCCATGCAATAAATAGACTACAGGTAATTCATTCACAGTAGTATAACTATCGGGTTTGATTACTACTACCGGAATATTCTTCTGCATCGACTTACTGTATACCTGAATAGTATCGATTACAGCAGCATCTATTGATGCGAAAGTCCAGCAAGCTAATAATAAAATAAAAATACGTCTCATCTCTTTAGTGCTATAAAATAAAGTTTACTAATAATACCTGTCTGTAAAAAATAATTCAGACAAATATAAGAAACCATTGAGATTCATAAGAGAAAAATATCTATTTTTGTTTATCCCCCCCCGGGGGATAGGATAATACAAAAAGATATGGAAGAACATAAACACATTAAAGAGGTAATAAGCAGGCTTTCAAAAATTGAAGGTCATGTCAGAGGCATAAAGAAAATGCTTGAAGAAGGAAAACCTTGTGACCAGGTTCTTATTCAGTTCTCAGCTGTTCAGGCTGCAATAAAGAATGCTTCGAAAATTATGCTTGAAGATCATTTTGATCATTGTGTAATGGGAAAAGTCACTGACAAAACACTTGAAGCAGAATTGACTGAATTTAAGAAAGCTCTGGACAGTTATATACATTAGTATCTATGGAAAAGAATCACTATGTAAAGGAAAGTGGTAAACATGGACATTCACATGGTTCGTT
The DNA here is from genome assembly GCA_963725785.1 of uncultured Bacteroidales bacterium. Lineage (GTDB taxonomy): Bacteria > Bacteroidota > Bacteroidia > Bacteroidales > VadinHA17 > LD21. The sequence goes on from CAVRZV010000008.1 coordinate 238,042, forward strand.
AGACCCTGCTATTATTTCAACAAAAAAAGGTATCCGGGCAGTAATGTGGTCATTTATAATCTTAATGATAACATTTCTCATTCAGGTTACCATTGTAGTATATACAGGGAGTGTGGCACTACTGGCAGATACAATACATAATCTGGGTGATGCGGTCACAGCAGTCCCCCTGGGAATTGCATTTTTGTTTGCATTACGAAAACCGTCAAAAACATTCACTTATGGTTTAGGAAGAGTTGAGGATCTTGCAGGAGTCATAATTGTCCTGATAATAATGTTCAGCGCTTTTGTTGCCGGCTACCAGTCTGTTGACAGGATAATTCATCCTCTTCCGGTTCATAATATATGGGCAGTTATAGTCGCTTCGATCATCGGATTTGCAGGGAATGAAGGTGTTGCACTGTTCAGGATCAGAGTTGGCAAGGAGATTGGGAGTGCAGCATTGATTGCAGACGGTTATCATGCCAGGATTGATGGTTTTACAAGTCTTGCCGTACTTTTCGGAGCAATTGGAGTGATTATTGGATTCCCCCTTGCAGACCCAATTATCGGACTTTTGATAACATTAACAATTCTAAAAATCGTGTGGGATTCTGTTAAGAAGGTATTCACAAGGTTTCTGGATGGAGTTGAACCTGAAGATCTTAATGAAATTCGACATGCTGTAAGTCATGTAACAGGGATAAAAGAAATTTTAAACATCAGAGCCCGGTGGTCGGGACATCAGCTGTTAGCCGAAGTGAATATCAAAGTGGATTCAAATCTAAGTGTTATTGATGCGCACAGAATTAGTGAAGATGTGAAGCACGGGATAATGGATCACATAAAATATGTAACAAACGTAATTGTCGATATTGAACCTGAACATACTCATCTAATATAACACATAAATTAACGGATGCTATGACAAAGAATGAAGCAAACCAAAACAGAGATAGCGAAGACATTATCATTAAGAACCAAATGGAACGGATGGTTAATTCTTACGACTTATACATGAAAAGAATTACTCTAGGTCGTGAAAATGCATTACGCTTGATGACAGTTGACCTGGCACAGGTAAAACAGGGAGATTGCGTTCTTGAGATTGGGTGCGCAACGGGTTCTTTGTCGCTTGCAGCAAAAAGACAAGCTGGTAAGGAGGGCAGTGTTTTTGGCATTGATATTATCCCGGGGATGATTGAGGTAAGCCGGAAGAAGGCAAAAGAAGCCAAATTGGATGTGACATTTCAACTGGGAAATATTGAAGATATTCCTTTCCCTGCAGAATATTTTGATGTTGTTATGTGCAGCTTCATGATTTTCCATATGTCAGAAAAAGTCAGAAGTAAAGGGATAGCAGAGATCTTCCGTGTTCTCAAACGAGGAGGTACTCTTTTAGTTCTCGATCTGGCTTTGCCGGCGAATCCCGTGTCAGGAAGGATCGTAAAGATACTTCTTGGATTTATGTTAAAGCACGATTTGAAAGAATTGAAGCCGATAATGGAATCCTCAGGTTTTTCGCAAATTGAAATTTCACAGGCAAAGTTTCGTGTTTTTGGGCTTTCGATACTCTCGTTTGTAAGAGGGAATAAATAGATTGCTGATTGCCAGGTCTCTTTTGAGTTAAATGATAAAAAGAAAGAGGGTGTCTCAAAAGTCCTTTTGAGACACCCTCAATTATTATTGTTTCAGCGTTAGGTCAGTTTTATTCAAAGAAAGGCACGTTCCTGACAGCGTATTTTTTCATTGCTTCTTCGTTAATATCCACTCCGATGCCAGGTTTATTTGAAACTTTAATAAAACTTTTATCCACCCAGTTCTCTGCATCAAAGGTCATGATTTCCTTATACATCGGATTGGTCATGAAGTACGACTGCCACTCCATGATCAGGAAGTTAGGTACCGAAGCGCACACATGTGCACATGCCATAGCACCCAGAAACGTAGCAACCATATGCGGGGCAAATGGAATGTAATAAAGATTTGCCAGGTTTGCAATACGTTGTCCTTCACCCAGTCCACCACATTTTTGCAGATCTGGCATTACAACATCCAGCCCGCCTATTTCCAATACCCTCTTAAACCCATAGGCCAGATAAATATTTTCACCTGCTGCGATTGGTGTACTTGTGGAGTCAGCGATAGTCTTGAACGCATCTACATTTTCTGCAGGGATTGGTTCTTCCAGCCACATCACGTGCAGCGGTTCCAGCCGTTTAGCAACTGCCAGGGCAGAAACCAGATCATACCTGCCATGCATATCAAGACACAGATCAATCTTGGGTCCCACTGCCTCCCTGACGGCAGCAATCTGGTTATACATCCGTTCCACTTCACCCTCACTTGCAGTCCAGTTGTACCTGTCGTATTTATTGGGATCGTTGGCCTCATCCAAATCAAACTTTATTGCATTGAATCCTAATTTAACAGCATTAAGTGCAGAATCAGCAAAATCTTTGGGTTGCGGCAGGTTATTCCTATAAAGTGCTGTATCACTGTACACCCTTATCTTATCACGAAATTTTCCGCCCAATAACTGATAAACGGGAACATTAAGCGCCTTCCCGGCCAGGTCCCACAACGCCGACTCGATAGCAGAAAGTACTGCAACATACATACCTGACTGTGCCCCTCCGAAATGACCTCCTCTCCGGATGTCTTCGAAAATCTTGCTAACATTTAAGGGGTTCTGACCTCTCAGTCTTCTCCCGAAGTTTTGAACCAGGTAATAAGTTCCCGAGATGGCATCTACTCCTTCGCCACATCCCCAAATACCCTGATTGGTATATATTTTTACAAAAAGACTTCCCCCTACGAAACCACACTTGATGTCTGTAATTTTCAGATCAGAAGGAGTTGAAGATTTTGGTGTGTCCTGTATAGCCTTTTCATAACCTTTTCCAAAACCAGTCAAAGGGGAAACAGTTACAGCAGCAGCAGCCAATGCAGCTTTGCCTAAAAATGCTCTTCTTGAATTTATGTTTTTCATAGTCTTAGATTAATTAATTATGTTATGCTTATTTCTTTCTCAAAAAATTTCCGAATATTATTATGTCTTTATGATAATATGATAATTTGATTGGTTAAATATCATGCCAATATAATAAAAAAGTACGGGTGATATAAATAACCTTGGTTAAAAAAACTTAATTAAATTGTTCTGCCTATCAGGAAGTCGGCATATTTCAAACTCATTCCTGTTTCCGGTTGAGGTTAATTACAAAAAAAGTAATAATTTTACCATATGAGAGAGAGGATTTTATTTATCCTGGCTGTTATATTCATTATCATTGCAGGCTCAGACCGTCCGGACAAGAAACCTGCTTACGGTGATCTTACATCCGGTATCTCACACATTTTAAGCAGTATATCTTATTATGTTCCTGAAATCAGCTTATCCCAAAAAAAGTTGTTCACATGGACGAAAATTTTCAGATCTGTCCATGAAACCATTATTGGGAATTATGATTCCAATACAAACGATCTGTCAGCTTCTGTTCTGAAATTATATCAGATAAAAGTTATTGATCTTAAACCATTAACAAGGAAAAAATTCAGAACATTACACCCGATTCCTGAAAACGAGGACGATCATAACCTCTCTTAATATTAAAAGTTCTGCCACCAGGGTCTTATAATCCCCGGCTTTCCAAATCATTTATTTATTAATACCAGAGGTCATGATATATCATTACATAAAATCATTTATTCAAAGCATTAAGAAAAATCGCTTTTTCTATACAATAAACCTCATAGGGTTTGTTACAGGATTCCTTGTGATTACAATGATTATCACATTTGTTTATCAGGAATTAAGCTTTGACAAGTTTCATAAAAATGCAAACAATATCTATAGAATCACTGCAGGAAGCTACGGCGTTACCCCGTCGTGCTTTGCTGAAAAATTAAAAAATCAGGTTCCTGAGATAACTGCTGTTACCAGGTTCAGTGCAAGAGATCTGTCGATAGTTAATAATAATAAGGAGATTAGCATAGGGAGAGTTTTTTACACCGATCCTGACGTTTTCAGGATCTTCTCTTTTAAGCTTTATGCCGGCAATCCAACAAGTGTATTAATAAACACTTATTCAATTGTTATTGACAGGTCAACTTCCAGCAAGCTATTTGGCAGTGCCTCTCCTTTAGGTGAAATAATCAGGGAGAAAGATGGTACTGCTTATACTATTACGGGTATAATGGAGGACATCCCTTATAATTCACATATTAAAGGTAAGGCATTTATTTCATTCGAAACACTTAAACAAATAAGCGAAAATAAGACTTCCGACTGCAGAAACTGGTCTATTTTAACATATATATGCCTTTCCGAAAAAACCAATGTCAGGGAAACCGAAGGAAAAATAAATTCTGAACTTAAGGATTTTCTGATGGGACCAACCGACAATAAAATACCTCTGAAACTTGAACAATTCAGGAAAGTGTATTTTGACTATGACAACAATAAGTATGACGGTTCTGAACATGGAAACCTTCAAATTGTGAAATTGTATCTGGCTACATCATTTTTAATACTTGTAATTGTTATAATAAACTATATAAATCTTACTTCAGCTATATCAGGGAGCAGGATAAAGGAAATTGCTATCAGAAGGATAAATGGTGCCGGAAGAGGACAAATTGTAAAACGTGAATTACTCGAGGCTCTGGGAATAGCATTTTTTTCGTTTATCACAGCCTTTTTGTTGATTAAGGTATTATTGCCTCAATTGAGTAGTCTGTTAAACATACCGGTTTCTCAATCAGTGAAAATGCCATTTTTATATATATACTGCTTCCTGGCAGTTGCAGCAACCGGAATTATTGCCGGAATCTTTCCGGGTGTTTTCCTGTCAAAGGTCAATGTGATCAGAGCCTTGAAAAATGAGCTGTTGTTCAAAAGAGGAGGACAACAAAGGAAAATACTGCTTTTATTCCAGTTTATTATTGTTGCTACCTCCCTGAATTTGACCTTCAGTATAAACAGGCAAATCAAATTTGTTCTGAATAAGGATCTGGGGTTCAATTATGAAAATATTGTTTACATGAAATTAGATAAAGCCCTGTTTGACAGGAAAGCAATACTTAAAAATAATCTTTTAAAAAATCCGAAAATTAAAAGTGTTGCATTTTCAGATGGATTAATCGGAGAAGGTTTTGGAAAATCCACTAAAAAGATCGGAGAAACTGAAAAGCTTTGTAATTTCTTTTCTATTGACCCTGCTTATCTGAATTTATATCAGATAAAAATTAAGTATGGAAGAAATTTTTCTTTCGACCTGATGACTGATTATAGTAAGAGTTGCCTTGTAAACGAAACTGCCTGCAGAGCTTTTGGTGATGAAAATCCTGTTGGCAAATTAGTCGGAAATAAGGAAATAATTGGTGTTGTTAACGATTTCAACTTTACTTCATTGCATAACAGAATTGAACCTTTGATCATCAATTGTGCAGAAGGAAATGTTGTCCAGTTAAAAATATCATCAGACAACCGGGATGCAACATTAAATTCGATCATGCGGTCATGTAAAGAATTATCTCCTGATTTTAATGGTGAGTATTCATATATGGAAAACCGGATCAGGAAATTATATAAATCAGAAATTAATTTAAAAAGCAGTTTTATATTTTATTCGATAATCACACTGATCATTTCCTCGCTCGGCCTTTTTGGACTGACCCTGTTTTTGATCAGGAAGAAAACAAGAGAAATCAGCATAAGAAAATTATATGGAGCAAAGTTAAGTGATACATTTAAACTTTTTATTGCAGAACAAGTCGGGATTGTTGTCATTTCAAATATGGTGGCACTCCCAATTTCAATATTCGCGAATAAAGCATGGCTGAACTATTTTCAGTACAGGGTAGATATTGGATTTTTGATTTATTTCGAAACATTGCTTATAACTCTTGTTTTTACGATACTTGCAATATCATTTTTCATAATAAAAACACATAGAACCAACCTGATTGAAACATTAAAACACGAATAGCGTATTTTAATAAGCGATGAAAGAAGTAAATAAATAAGTAATTTAGTGCGGTTTGTTCAGCTATTGGGCTTGAAAATTGAAACAATATATGATATTATGAAAAAACATTATTTTTTAATCACTGCAACTTTGATTTTGGCAGAATTAACCGCTGCCGGTCAGAATTCTTCTTCAAAAAATACAGTAATCACCAAAACCGACATTGAAAAGGCTGGTACCTCTATCGGGGTTTCAGCAATCGGAGAACCTGTTGGTTCGGTCAGACTCTATACTCCACGTTGGGTTGAAGCAACCGAAGCAACGCCTGCATACGCTGTTGTTGAAGGTTCGATATTCCCGGTCGATCCAAATGGCTGGCCCATTAATTTCCGTGTGCTTCTTCCGGCAAGCTGGTCTCACCGCTCCATGCAGGCCGGTGGTGGTGGAATGAATGGATCAATCACTGTCAGGGAAGGTAAAAATCCGATGATCAATAAGGGATTTGTGATGTATGGCAGCGACTCAGGTCACCAGGGAGGAATGGGTGGCAGAGGTACAGTTCTGGCTACAGGCCCTGCCGGAGCTAAACCTGATGACTGGGCTCTCAACGATGAGGCCATCCGCAATCTTGGATATATGCAAATGAAGAAGACTCACGATGCTGCAATGGTAATAATTGAAAGAATCTATGGAGAACGTCCCCGTTTCAACTATTATATCGGAGGTTCACAGGGTGGACGCGAAGGACTTATGGTTGCACAAAGATATCCAGCTGATTACAACGGTATAATATCTGATGTTCCGATAGTCAGCTTTTCAACGCTTATGCTCGCTCCTGAACTGATAAGGATCCAGGAAAAACCATTGGTAAACTGGGTAACACCTGCAAAGGTCAATACAATAAGGGCTGAGTTCCTGAGACAATGTGACAAACTTGACGGATTGTCTGATGGGATTATCAATAACTATATGGCCTCACGTACTATATTTGATGTAACTGACGGAACCGGTCCTGCTGATCCATGGGCAGCCCTGCGTGAGCCGGGCAAAAAGGATCCACAACCTGAAGATAAATCAACTTCAGCCAGACTCACCAATGAACAGATCAAGACGCTTGAATTTGTGTACAGTCCGTATAAGTTCCCTTCTCCACTTGCAAATGGTGTTAAATCGTTCGGTATGTGGCTTCCGACTACCGACCCGGAATCTTTTGGGACGATCACCTCTACCCGGTACAAAGGACAGGAAGGTGCACCGGAGAACGCTCAGGTACATTCATCCCTGGGAACTCTTGGAGTGACAGGGTTCCTTATGAAGGATCCATCGGCTAATCCACTCGACTACGCAGAAGGACCAGCCATGAACGAACGCCGGAAACAGATATCCGAATGGCTCGATGCCACAAATCCCGATCTGAGTGCATTTTATAAACATGGAGGAAAAATAATTCTTACGGTCGGCACACAAGATTTTATTGCCTCTTCCGGAGCTCAGCTTGATTACTATCAGTCGTTGATAAATAAGATCGGACAGAAAAAACTGGATAAGTTTGCGCGATTGTACGTTGTTCCACAGGGAGGCCACGGATTATCAGGCAGGAGTTATAAGATGAACGGGGACGGCGAAACGGTTGAAGTAAAAAACATTCCGGCACCAAATTCCAATGACAAAATGGATTTGATAATATCGTGGGTTGAAGAAGGCAGCGCTCCTTCGAAAACGCTTGTTGTCAGCAGCGAAGGGCGAATTGGAGTGAATCCTGAAGGTAAAGGATATCTTCTCTGCACGTATCCGAATTATCCGAAATATACCGGAGGACCGCAAGACCAGGTATCTTCGTATATCAGCTCATCGAAATAGCCAATTCAGAAAATCAAATGAGGATTTATTATATGAATACAAGTTCAAAACTTAGAAATCTGTTTTTATTCTTATTTCTTATACCTGCTGTATCCTATAGTCAGGTCAGATTACCTAAACTTATCAGTAATGGTATGATTTTACAGAGGGATACCAGGGTGAGGGTTTGGGGCTGGGCTTCAGAGGGTGAAAAGGTAGCTGTAAGTTTTATGGGTTCAACATACCGTGCTACAACAAACAAAAACGGCGAATGGGAAGTGATCCTTCCTGAATTGAAAGCAGGCGGGCCGCATGAAATGAAGATTGATGGAAGCAATTCCATCACTATCAGCGATATCCTTGTAGGCGATGTATGGGTATGTTCGGGCCAGTCAAACATGCAATCTTCATTACGTGGATTAACTTCAATTTATCAGGAGGAGATTGACAAATCGGAGAACCCCAATATCAGACAATTTTTGATCTATTCCGGATTCAATATGATTGAAAGGGAAAAAGACTACAAATCCGGAAAATGGGTTTCTGCCAATCCTAAAGATGTTCCTGGCTTTACTGCAGTCGGCTATTTTTTTGCCAGGAAGCTTTATGAAACTTACAAAGTGCCTATAGGACTTATTAATGCCTCCGTGGGAGGTTCATCTGCCGAAGCGTGGATAAGCGAAGAATCAATAATATCATTCCCGAACTTTTATGAAATCGCACAACGCTTCAAAACACCCGGATATATAGACAGGATCAATAAGATGGATATTGAACGTGTCAGAAGCTGGAATAAGCTGCTCCGGCAGAATGATGAAGGATTTAAGGACCCTCAGCGAAACTGGTATTCCCGTGAACTTAACACCGACACATGGAATACAATGCATCTACCCGGTTATTGGTCAGATACAAAAACAGGCCCTGTAAACGGAGTTGTATGGTTCAGAAAGGAAATTACAATACCTGCTTCTCTGGCTGGTAAACAGGCATCTCTCAAATTAGGAAGGATTGCTGATGCCGACTCTGTTTTTATTAACGGCCGGTTTGTCGGCGCTACCGGATCTCAGTATTCCCAAAGAAATTACAAAATTCCTGCCGGCTTGTTAAACGAAGGTGAAAATACTGTTGTTATCAGGGTAATCAATTATATCCGCTATGGTGGTTTTGTCCCCGGGAAGCAATATGAAATATCTGCTGAGGGAAATACTATAAATCTTGAAGGCGACTGGAAATACCATTTCGGAGCTAGTGCTGAACAGCTTGAAGATCGTTTATTTACCGGGAAGATTCCAACCGGACTTTTTAAAGGTATGATAGCTCCGATGCTAAATTATGGCATAAAGGGTGTTGTATGGTATCAGGGCGAATCAAACACAAGCCGTGCATTTGAACACTTTGAACTTTTCAAATTACTTATAAAAGACTGGAGGATGAACTGGCACCAGGGCGATTTTCCTTTCCTGTATGTTCAGCTTCCGAATTTTGTGGAGGTAAATACGGAGACAACAAAATATGACTGGGCCTATTTCCGTGAGACACAGTTAAAGGCCCTTTCGATTCCCAATACAGGAATGGCTGTCACAATAGATATAGGCGAATATAATGACATTCACCCTGTTAATAAGAAGGATGTCGGATATCGACTTGCCCTGGCTGCCCGGAAAATAGCTTATGGTGAAAAACTAATCGTATATTCCGGACCTGTATTCAAATCATCGGAAGCTGAAGGCAATAAAGTAACACTATCCTTCTCCAACATTGGAAACGGATTAATCGCAAAGAACGGGGAAGAATTAAATTGCTTTGAAATATGCGCTGCCGACAATGAATATTATCCTGCTAAGGCGAAAATTGTTAAGGATAAAATCGTAGTGTGGAATGAGAAAGTTGCAAGTCCGGTTGCTGTAAGATATGCATGGGCAAATAATCCGATTAATCCAAATTTGTACAACAAAGAAGGGTTACCGGCATCACCTTTCAGAACCAGTGAACTTTATTAGTAATTTGTCAGACGAGAAGGTCGGATAAGAAGGATAAGTATCCCCATAAGAAGCAAAGCTCCCCCGAGAATCCATAACGAAATCGACATACTGTTGGTCTTATCATATACTACTCCAACCAGCGTTGGGCCAACAAATCCCCCGAGATTACCAACTGAATTGATCAGTGCGATGCCTCCGGCAGCTGCAGTTCCGCTCAAAAATGTTGTTGAGAGAGCCCAGAAAGGCGCCATTGCAGATTTCAATCCAATCAATGCCAGCATCAGTGCAACCATAGCGAAGTATGGATTTTGCAGCCACGCACTTAACCCGAACCCAAGTGCTGCAGAAAATGCTGTAATCGCAATATGCCATCGTCTCTCACCTGTTTTATCGGAATGGTACCCGACCAGGAGCATAACCACTATTGCCATAAGATAAGGAATGGCATTGATCATTCCTACAAGGGAATAGCTCAGACCGGAAAGTTCTTTTAAAATCGATGGTAACCACATTTCATAGCCATATATTCCTACAGTCAGCAGGAAATAGATAAAACAAAGCAGCCATATACGACCACTCTTAAAAGCATCGGACAGACGGAGATGGGCATTTCCTTTTGATTGAAGGACTTCTTCATCAAGACGTGACTGAACCCAGACCTTTTCTGCTGGAGATAACCACCTGGCGTTCTGAGGTCTGTTTGGAAGGATAAAAAAGACAACCAGTCCCATCAATACTGCCGGAATACCCTCAAGAAGAAAAAGCCACTGCCAGCCTTCCAGTCCACCCTTATTGTGGAGTTCAAGAATAGCACCGGAAAGAGGTGACCCTACTATTCCTGCGATAACTGTACCTGTGGCGAAAAGGGCTACCGTATGAGCCCTCTGTTTATCAGGGAACCAATAAGTCAGGTACAAGATCACACCCGGATAAAATCCTGCTTCAGCAACTCCCAGTAAAAACCTCACTGAATAGAAAGCTGTGGTACTGTGAATAAACAACATTGTCATCGACACCAGACCCCAGATGACCATGATCCTGGCGATCCAGATTCGGGCACCGACACGTTGCATGATAAGGTTGCTGGGTACTTCAAAAAGAAAATAGCCAATGAAGAATAGCCCTGCTCCAAGACCATACACACTTCCGAAAACACTTGCATCCACACCAAGCACTTCCTGAAGCTGTACCTTTGCGAATCCGACATTTATACGATCAATGTATGCAATTATATAGCATACAAACAGCAACGGAATTATACGCCAGGTGATCTTTGAATACAGAATGTCCGACTCCTCAGAAGTCAGATTGAGCTTATCGGGTAGGGTATTGTCCATCGAGGATGATAATGTCTGTTAGCTTTATTTAAATCTGAAAATCAGAACTTTACAGGATTTCATAGAAATCTCCCGGCAAAATGAACATTGCCAGGAGACTAATATAAATGTTTAATATGAAAGCAGTTATTTATATCCGGCAAACGGCCGGGTTTCAGGCTTACTTCAGGCCTTTATTTACAATGTGAAAGTAGTCGAAAGATACATCAAATGGGGTATTCGGTTTGGTGGTATCCGAATTAAAATAATATGTGCTTTTCATGCCCTGTATTATTATACCGTCGCATACAATCAACCCTGCCCTGATATCCTTTAACAAGATATCAGCGGTCCCCAGCTTTTCAAATTTCTCGCCATCCATTGAATAAAATGCTGTGTAAATACTACCATTTTTCTCCAGTTTAAGCATTAATGGATTGTTGCCGGTTACAGATTTTCTAAGATTAAAAGATGCCATAGACTTGGCAATACCATTTTCTTCAATAATCAGGTCTATTGTTCCAGGCTGCACTTCCGAACCATCCGATGATCGGGCAGCTCTGGTAGTTTTAATAACTGCCCGAAGCATTAGTTTTACAAAATTATCATCATTTTCATAAACCAGAATTCCTGCATTTTCAGGTTGAGATGGATTTCTTGAACAAACCATTTTTGTATCAATGGTCCAATCATTGTTTGCACTCTGTAAAAGAAGATTCTTAGCATTGTTACTTGACTCTGATACATCTCCTGTTTCGCTTGTAATTGTAAGACTGCCTGGATTTTTTGAAAGGTTATAGGTCGCCTTATTTTCTCTTACCCATTCCCATGGCTTCCCGATGACAGGATTGTTGAACTCATCACTGGTCGATTGAACATCAAAGTTCAAATAATAAGTATTCGTTTCAAGAGTGATGTTGTCAGTAAATTTAATAACAGCAGTTCCGGGGACCCCTTTCGCTTGCGCAATATCAACGACAATATCACTAACCATCGCAGATGCCTTAACAACCGGAATTTTAGCGTTGGTTTTTAAAAGATAACTGTAAGCTTTTACTTCCTTATTAAACCCTTCAATATTCTTACCATTAACAGTTATTGATTTCAGACTCAGGTCAGGCATTACTTTCAGCGGGTAACTGTTCGATACTGTTTTTCCATTGAACGTCACCTCAGCAAATATTAAAGCTACTCCGACTCCGGAAGCAGTCACTTTTCCGTTTGCATCAACACTGGCAACCGATGGGTTGGTACTTTTATATATAACTTTTGCATCCTTAATATTAATGAAACTGTCATCCGACAATGAAGCAGTTACGCTTGTCTGCACATTATTGCCAGGCCTTAATACCACTTTTTCACAATCAGCAACAACTGTCTCCAAAACAGCGATGTAAGAACCGCTCATAGTGGCTTCCACATTCCCTTTGATGTCTTTCGACGAGGCACCGATTTCAAACACGTATTTGCCCTGATCATATATCATTTTCTTATTCTTAGTATCCCAGAACCAAAGATCAGAACAATCAATATCAATAGATACTGTTTTTATCTGGCCTTGTGGAATGGTTACTCTTTTGAAACCCTTTAACCGTTTAATTGGCCTCTCAAGTGATGAGGGACTGCCAGGAGTTTTTACATAAATTTGTACTACTTCATCTCCGTCAACGCCACCTGTGTTCTTAACATCGACCGTAATAGTAACCTTATCGTTTGGTGTTATACTGCTCTTATTAATACTGAAGTTACTGTACTCAAAAGTTGTATATGACAATCCATACCCAAATTCATAAGAAACTTCCTTATTAAAATACATATAGGTTCTGCCATTCTTTCCGGCACCGCCTCTTAATGTATAATCATTGAAGCCGGGAAGATCATCAAGAGATTTATACCATGTAAGACTAGTTTTTCCACCCGGGTTGACTTCACCAAATAATATTTTAGCCATAGCGGTTCCCTGTGCCTGACCATTATAGCCTGTAAAGATAATCCCTGCAATATTCGGATTATTCTTAAATTGCTCTACCTCAACCATACCCATACCCTGTATTACCAAAATGGTATTAGGGTTTACTGCTGCTACAGCGTTAATAAGTTCATTCTGGTTGCCAGGCAATCCTAATGAGAACCTGTCAGATTCTTCTCTTCCCGTCGTTTGATCGGTACCAACAAAGATAACGGCAACATCTGCTGAAACCGCCATTTCGAGCGTTTCTTTATCTGTTGCAGGCACTTCAGCTGCACGATAGACCAGCACAATGGTTTGCGGTCCTGCTACACCCAGCGTGGTAATTTTGACAGGAACAATTTTTGATCTTCCGCCAAAACCCCCAAAACCTCCCCCTTGCTGAGGAGTTCCCACAATTTTTTGTGAAGCAAGGATATTACCAGTTTTAGAACCAACTCTTACTTCGAGTAATCCTCCATCGCCGGAGACAGTCATATTGAACCGTATTGAATCCACATTGGTAATGTCAACATTATTATATGATGTCCAGTCGCCATCTTTGATACCTCTGACAGAAGCTGCACCAAACCGGGCTGATGTGATTAAACCAGCTGAAGAAGCATCAAATTTTGTTGCATCATATTGCTTAACAACTCCATTTGTTACAGTTGAAAAACTGGCCATTGTAAAGAAATCGGTTCTTTTTGTAGTATTTCCACCTGACTTAGAAACAATTTCTGTTTTCAGATTATTCTGTGCAACCCAATTTTTAATACCTGCGAGTGGAGTAATTTTATACTTAGGTTCAGCTTCTCCTGAATAATCACCCAGTTCAACTTTGTCGGCCTGAGGGCCTAATACTGCAATCCTTTTAATAGCATTTGCATTGAGGGGCAATGCTTTTTTTCCGGTTTTCGAAACTAATTCGTTTTTCAGGAGTACGGGTGTTTTTGTTGCAATTTCAACGGCAAGGTCATTATGTGAAGGATCATTGATTATACTCGACTTAATTCCGGCATAAGGAACTATATTTTGCGGATCAAATTCTCCAAGGCGCATCCTTATTGCATAAATATTTACAAGAGCTTTATCAATATCAGCTTCAGTAATTAATCCTTTTTTAAGTGCTTCGAGGGCATTGGACTGGTATACACTGCCACAATCGTTGTCAACACCTGATATAAGCCCCATAGCTGTTGCTTCGGCGTTGTTTTTTACATACTTGTGGCCCGATAACATATCAGATATTGCACCACAGTCTCCTGTAACATATCCGTCCATCCCATAGGTTCTTCGGACAATTGTATCCACCAAAAATTTACTTGCCGACATTGGAATACCGTTAACAGCGCTGTACGCGGTCATAATTGCCGGTAGCTTATCTTTTTCTATAAGCGTTTTGTATGGGAAAAGATAAAACTCTCTCATATCCCTGTCGTCCATATTGGCGCTTCCGCTATGACGGTTAAACTCGGTATTATTTGCAAAGTAATGCTTTCCGCATGGAACTGCTTTTAAATAAAGAGGATCATCTCCCATTAATCCCTTAATAAAGCCACCACCAATCTGCGAAACAAGAAATGGATCTTCTCCAAATGTTTCTGCAGTTCGCCCCCACCTTGGATCGCGAGCTGGTTCAACAACAGGCGACCAATATGTGAGTGTAAAAATCAGATCGTGGTTAAAACCCCTTGCCTCATCACCAATGACAGAAGTTTCACGCTTAATTAATGCCGGATCCCAGGTAGACCCAACGGCTACACTATTTGGGAACGATGTTGCTGTCATCCCGCTATTATTATTTCTACCCATAATTCCGTGCAGGGCTTCACCCCATACATCATACTTGTTGATTCCCAACCGGGGAACAGGAGGCATAGTGTTACCAAGCTGGCTTTGCTTCTCCTCAGGTGTCATCCTGGAAATAAGGTCAGCAGCCCTTTCACGGAAAGAATATGCTGTGTTAAGATAAATAGGTCTTTTTGCATTTTCACCGCCTGGCATGAAGGCCATTATGGCAAAACAGGCGAGAATTAAAAAAGAGAATCTGGCAATTTTTGTTTTCATTTTAGTTGAATTAAGGAGTTAAAATTGTAGGGCTCTAAAGTTAAGAAATATTTTATACAGAAGTACAGTCTGGTAAAATTCACAGTTTATTACCAGACAGGTCAGTTTAGACATCAGTTAAAAGCCTGTTGCCAAGAGGCTGTCTCAAAAGTCAAAATCCATTAACAGCAGAGTCCCGATAACTATGTAATACTTCACAATTATGGAAACAAATTTAAGCGACTCTTTTTTATTTTGAACCCCCTTTCATTTTCCCCCAAGGGGGAAATGTTTAGCCACTCCTTCCCCCGTGGGGGAAAGCCTGCCCCGCTTCGGCGGGGGCTGGGAAGGGGGTAAAAGATAATGAGAAGAAGACTTGAAATTGTGAAATAGCATTCAAAAAAACTGTCACATAAATTCTGAAGTAATACATATCTATCAGGAGCGCAAAGTACACTAAGAATTTAAAATCAATGTTTTTTCTTAGTGTCCTTTGTGCATACTTTGTGTGCTTAGTGGTTAAAAAAGACTTTTGAGACACCCTCTAACTGCTGAAACATATGATAATCAAAAATCAGATTAACTGCCCTGTACCACTATAGTTTCTCCTTTAGCAGGAGTGTAGTTTGTGGTTTTACCGTTAACCCTCACAATACATGGATTGCCAAGCAGGGACCTGATCTCGGATTTAGTCAATTTTCCGTCCTTCCATTCAATGCTGACTTCAAATCCTCCCCTTGCTCTTAGTCCGGTGACTGATCCGTTTTTCCAGCTGGGCGGTAAGGCAGGCAGCAGGGATATTTCACCTGTATGACTTTGCAGCAGGGATTCCGCAACACCTGCGGTATATCCGTAATTAGCATCTGACTGGTTACTGCCGGTATTATGTAGATTATTTCCAATTCCTCCTATGGGTGAGCGGGAACGGAAGAAATTCTTTATAGTTGAATCAACCCTTTCTCCGTCTTCAAGTCTGGCCCAATCGCATAAATCCCATGCACTGGTCCAACTGGTTCTCACACGACGCGGTTCAAGCCATTTCTTAATGGCTGTGACTATTTCGGGATTCCCTCTTAATGTGATGGAGTTGCCCGGGTAGAATCCAAAGTTTGCAGACATATTGTGACCCTCCGGACCTCTTTTCCAGTCCTCAATCCATACCTGGAGAAGGCTGTCTTTCCCTATCTGATAAGGAGGGATCTTTTTCAAAGCCTCAGCGAGTTTCTCACCGAACTCCTTATCTGTATTCAATATCTTTTCTGCTTCTATGATATGTGGGAACAGATCTCTGATTATTCCGATATTCATTGTTGTTGTGGAAGATAAAAATGCCTCCGGTGCTTTTTCACTTGTAAAATAACCCAGTTCAGGCGACATTGAGAATGGAATGACCAGCCACTTGTGCTTTGGCTCAATTGTCATAATATCCATCAGGAACTGGGCTGAACCCTTCATTACCGGGTAGTACTCCTTAAGGAATCCGACATCACCGGTAAACAAGTAATGTTCCCATATATGCTGACAAAGCCAGCTTCCGCCAACCGGCCACATACCATACTTTGCTGCATCCACAGGTGCAGTGCCCCTCCACAGATCAGTATTATGATGCACCACCCATCCACCAGCATTGTAATAAGTCTTTGCCGTTTTTGCTCCGTTCTCAGAAAGATCCTTAATCATACTAAATAACGGCATATGACATTCCGATAAATTTGTGACCTCCGCGGGCCAGTAGTTCATTTCAGTATTTATATTTACAGTGTATTTGCTTCCCCAGTTTGGCAGCAAAGACTCATTCCACCTTCCCTGCAGGTTTGCAGGTTCGCTGCCTGGCCTGCTGCTTGAGACCAGAATATATCGCCCAAATTGAAATAATTTGGCTAAAAGATCGGGGTCGGGCAGTCCTTTCTTGAGATCGGCAACCCTTACATCTGTTGGCTTTTGATTCATATTTGGGTCGCCAATTTTTAGATGGACCCTTCCCATCAGGCCTGTGAAATCTTTTAAATGGTTATTCTTCAATGTATTAAAGTCCTTACCATTGATCCCGGCCATAATTTTATCGCATATGGCTGCCGGATCTCCGGAAATATCTTTATAATTGACAAAGCTTGTAGCCATAGTAAGAATGAATGTTACCGAATTGGCTTTTTTAACTACAAGACTCGAATCGGTTGATTCAAGAGTTCCCTTATCCGGTATAGCAACCATTGAAGCCTGAAAATTGAGACCGGTTCCTTCAACCTTTGCAATAAGCCAGCTTACCGTATTTGGAAGATATTTCCATGTACCAACAATGCTCAGTTTGCCGTTTTTTGCTGTAGCTTTCTCCAAAAAGGGACTCCTGAGTTTTGCTTCAAGTGATATCCTGCCTGGTTTGTTCGCCGATACTTTCATTACCATTACCCTGTCGGGATATGACATAAATACTTCCCGGGTCATCTTTACTTTACCCTCGGTATAAGTGACTTTAACTACTCCGGTTTCCATATCAAGTTCGCGACGGTAATCCTTAATAGAATCACCAGTCGTATTAAAGTTCAGGATCATATCTCCTATAGGCTGATATGCCTGCTGGGCTCCGGGTTTTCCATAGAAGTGTTCATCTGCCAATTTCTCAGCCTCCTGGAATTTATCAGCGAAAACGAGATCCTTTATTTTTGCAAAATATTTGTATGCTTCCGGATCATCATAATCATGCGGTCTCCCCGACCAGAATGTTGATTCGTTTAAGGCAATCCTTTCATTATGAACCTTCCCAAATACATTTGCGCCCATATAACCATTCCCAATGAATAATCCATCGAGCCATACACGATCAGCAGGTTTACTATACCACACAACCATGTCCCTTTTATCCGGGGTTTTTTGACCTGAGACTGAACAGGACGTCTGAAGGATTAGATTAGCCATCAACACAATAAATAATGCGTTCATAACAAAGTTTACTTTTTTCATAAAATCAGGTGTTAGTTTATAATCGCAGATTTAAAGCAATTTTACAATATTCAGGTAAAATTATAATTTTTGCTGCTAGTACTAACTTAAATATAAGTGATTTTCTTAAAAATCACATGATATAATTAATGCCGTTTTACCTTTCCGGAAGCCGTTCAGGAATTCTTTCATTAAAAAATTCTCTAAAGTTCACTGGTCGGCGAATAAATAATTAATAGATTTATAGTTCGAAACAGAACTTAACTGAGTAGTCGGTATACCCTCACACTTTTATCCAAAAAACACATAAAACCGAAGAAATGATTAAAAATAGAATAATACTGATCTGTATCCTGTCAGGGATATTTTTTAAAGGAATTGCTCAAAGCGACACTAATCTGAAGCTTTGGTATTTACACCCTGCCAAACAATGGGTTGAAGCTCTGCCTGTCGGAAATGGCCGTCTGGGAGCTATGGTTTATGGTGATCCTGTAAATGAAGTAATCCAGCTTAACGAGAACACCGTATGGGCCGGGCAACCGTACCGTAATGATAATCCTGACGCCAGGGAGGCACTGCCCGAGGTCAGAAAGTTGATATTCGAGGGCAAATACAAGCAAGCCCAGGATCTGATCAATCAGAAATTCATTAGCAAAATATCCAGCGGGATGCCGTACCAGACAGTCGGCAACCTGAAGCTCCGGTTCCCGGGACATGAAAATTATTCCAACTATTATCGGGAACTTGATATTGAAAAAGCTGTGGTATCATCACATTATACGCAGAACGGGGTAAATTTTAAAACTACAGTATTTTCTTCTTTTCCCGACCAGGTAATAATTATGAGAATTTCCGCTGACAAACCAGGTTCGGTAAGTTTTTCAGCAAGTATGGACAGACCTTCAAAAGTTGATCTATCCACCACGAGGAAACAATGAACTTGTTTTATCCGGAAAGACAAATGATTTTGAGAAAGTAAAAGGTAATGTACAATTTGAAGCCAAAACAAAAATCCTGACTACTGGTGGCACTGTGTCTGCCATCGATACAGTCCTTGATTGTTACAAATGCTGATGTTGCCACCATTTATATTTCGATGGCATCCAGTTTTAAGAACTATAATGATATTAGTGCCAATGCCGGTGAAAGGACAAGTGCATATCTCCAGAATGCTTTGAAAAAAAACTATGACCAGGCCTTAAAAGATCATATAGCTGATTATCAAAGCTTTTTTAAAAGAGTTAGTCTCGATCTGGGAATAACAGATTCAGTTAAGAAACCTACTGATATCCGTCTGGGACAGTTTGCCAAAGGCAATGACCCTCAACTGGTGTCATTATATTTTCAGTTTGGACGTTACCTGTTAATTTCTTCATCACGGCCCGGGGGACAACCCGCCAATCTGCAGGGAATATGGAATGACCAGCTTACACCCCCCTGGGACAGCAAATACACTGTAAATATTAATACCGAGATGAATTACTGGCCATCAGAAATCACCAACCTTACTGAGATGAACGAACCACTTATACAGATGGTTCAGGAACTTTCTCAGACAGGCAGACAAACGGCAAAAGATATGTATGGTGCACGGGGATGGGTACTTCATCACAATACAGATATCTGGCGGATCAATGGTCCGATTGACGGAGCTTTCTGGGGAATGTGGCCAATGGGTGGTGCCTGGCTTTCACAGCATTTATTCGACAAATATGACTTCAATGGCGATAAAGAGTTTCTAAAGTCGGTTTACCCGGTTGTAAAAGAAGCTTCGATATTCTTTCTCGATTTCCTTGTTGAAGAGCCTGAAAATAAGTGGCTTGTTGTCAGCCCTTCGGTGTCACCTGAGAATTCTCCGTCAGTCCATCCTGAATCTTCAATATCTGCCGGTACAACAATGGACAATCAGTTGATATTTGATTTGTTTACAAAAACAATTAAAGCTGCCAGAATCCTCAATTGTGATAAGGAACTGATCGGGAAACTTGATGCTGCATTAAAACGACTGCCCCCAATGCAGATTGGAAAGTGGGGCCAGTTACAGGAGTGGATGTATGACTGGGACAAACAAGATGACAAACACCGTCATGTTTCTCATTTATATGGACTCTATCCCTCAAATCAGATTTCTCCTTACAGAACACCTGAATTATTCTCAGCAGCCAGAACATCCCTTCTTGCCCGGGGTGATGAATCAACAGGCTGGTCTATGGGTTGGAAAGTCAATTTTTGGGCACGTCTTCTTGACGGTGATCATGCCTATAAATTGATCACAGACCAGTTAACACCGTCTATTCAGCCCAATGGAAGGCAAAAGGGAGGTACTTATCCAAATCTTTTTGATGCTCACCCTCCTTTTCAGATTGATGGTAATTTCGGCTGTACCTCCGGTATTGCGGAAATGTTGCTGCAAAGCCAGGATGGAGCAATTCATTTGTTGCCTGCACTTCCAGGGGCATGGAAAAACGGCAGTGTAAATGGGTTAAAAGCCAGGGGCGGTTTTGAAATAGATATTCAATGGAAGAATGGCGAAATCGCTTCTGCTAAAATTAAATCATCACTCGGAGGAATCTGCAGGTTGCGTTCGTACGTTCCGCTAAAAGGCAATGGACTCACTGAAGCCAGGGGAATGAATCCGAATACATTCTTTAATACTCCTGAATTAAGAAAACCACTGATACATTCAGAACTGACATCCCCGACTTTAAGCCAGAGGAAAGTTTATGAATATGACATTTTGACCCGAAAGGGTGAAGTAATTGCAATAAGCAAACTCTGAATTCAGGACTGAAAAACCTCTAACCCAGAACAATAGTTGCCAGAACGATTGAGAATAATTATTAATTTTATTTTAAATAATATGAAAACAAAATCAGGATTGCTAGTAGTTATAGCATTATTTTTATTGACTTTTAACGCATTTTCTCAGGATCCTAATTTTTACATTTTCCTGTGTTTTGGACAGTCAAATATGGAGGGTAATGCAAGAATTGAAGCACAGGATACAATTGTAGACAACCGGTTTCAGGTTATGGAAGCAGTTGATTGTCCCAACCTGGGCAGAATGAAAGGTCAGTGGTACCCTGCAAAACCTCCTTTGTGCCGATGCCATACTGGCTTAACTCCTGCGGATTATTTTGGAAGAACAATGATTGCTAATCTGCCGGAGAACACCAGAGTAGGTGTAATTAATGTTTCTGTGGGCGGCTGCAAAATTGAACTGTTCGACAAGGATAATTATCAGTCGTATATATCAACAGCTCCTTCGTGGATGACTAATATGATCAATGAATATGGTGGCAATCCTTATGATCGACTTGTAGAGATGGCTAAACTGGCTCAGAAAGATGGGGTTATTAAGGGAATTCTGTTGCATCAGGGAGAGTCAAATACCAATGATACAATCTGGCCTTCAAAAGTCAAACAAGTTTACGACAATCTTATAAATGACCTGCATCTTAACGCTGGTGCAGTCCCTCTCCTCGCAGGTGAAGTTGTGAATGCCGACCAGGGAGGCGTTTGTGCAAGTATGAATTCAATCATTGCCAAATTGCCTCAGACTGTTCCCAATTCATATATAATTTCTTCAAGCGGTTGTACAGACGCCCGCGACAATCTGCATTTTAATGCTGAAGGATACCGGAAATTTGGAAAGAGATATGCGGCTAAAATGCTTTCAATTCTGGGTTATAATATCACTATCCCCGAATAAAAGCTGAATCTGAGGATGTTATACCCCAAAGAGACAATGGGGTCATAGGCGGCCGGAATGTTGTCACACGAGCCACGCTCATAACAAAATATTTTAATGAATATATATAGCAGGAATAAGATGATTGGCAAAAGCATAATACTGGGTATCTGTCTGACATTGTCGTCTGCGTGTATTAGACAAGGCGATCGGGTGGATCTTGGAAGCCTGCAGACAGGCGCAAAAGTTTCATTCATAAGGACCACTGGTGGAGAGTGGGGTATCGAAATCAAAGGTTCAAAGGTTCCGGTTGTCATACAACCCAGACCATTCAGCCTTCAGGTCTTTGTGACAGAAGACGATATTCACGAGTTTGCAGCAGGGTACAAGACTGTAAAAAAGTCAAATTTAAAAATTGAGGCTTATGCTGAAATAGCATATGGCGAAAATGTCATTTTTCACGTGAACGACATCTGGAGTCTTAAAGATGAAGTTGTTTTATTGCAGAGAAAAGTGGAAGTTTCAGGGAATGCCAAAGGTGGTTTCAATTCATCTGTAGTGCTGATGGTTGATCCTACTGTTAGCTGGTTTGACGTTAACTGTCTTGCTCCGGGAGCATTATATGGTGATCCTACTTACGATGGCGAGCGATCACCTGGTGGCACACTGAACCACACGGCACGACGATTCATTATGCGGGAAGATATGTTACCAGCTCCCCTGTTCGCCATTTCGTTCAGTAACGGCTCGTCTGTAGCTGTATTGGATCCTTCACCGAAAGGAGAATCCACGTTCCAGGAAACAAAGCTTTCGGAAGCTGTGATGACCGACAGAAGATTTTCATTCGGTGCACTGGGAGCATGGCAGTCAGAAAATAGCCCAATTGAGTTTGGTTTCTTCTTTCCCGGCACTACAACAGTTTATCCACGAGATACTATAACACCTGTTAAACCTAAATGGATACGTCGATATCACCCAATAACCCAGGGTGTCGTTCATAGCTATATGGTAAATTTCCGGTTCGGACTTGAGGAATCTTTCTCAAAGGTTACCCGAAATACATGGCGATGGGCCTGGAACACCTTAACACCTGCTGTTAATTACACCGACATTGAGCAGATGCGAACTGTACTTACCGACCACCTTGAGGCACAGGCAGCAACAATTGACGGGCGAACGGCTATTCCATTCGTAATGTCTAGTGTTGATACAAATAAGCTTCAGTGGAATTGGACGATGGCAGCAATGGGTTTCGTTGGCAAAAATATTGAGTGCGCTGATCAATTATTGAGAGAGAGCGACAGGGATAGTACCAGTCGCGGACAAAAAATGCGTCATACAGGTCTGGCTGTCATATCATCTATGATTCAGGCTCTTCCGACTGTCCCACTTCAGGGTACAGGCTATGATCTGGCAACCGGAAAACCCTGGGACCATATTTGGCTTGCCCCCTGGCTACGCAATGCAACCGAAGATATGCGCGTGTTGATGCGGGCATACAAGCGTGAACGTGTGCTTGGTCATAATCATCCTGAATGGTTCAACTGGGTAAAGATGTACATTGATTGGCTTATGCTGCAACAGAGGGAAGATGGATCTTTTCCAAGAAGGTGGAAACCGGGAAGCAACGAGGTTGCCGAGACAACAGGTACAACCAGCTACTGTCCTGTACCGCTTCTCGTTATTATGACTGAACTGACAGGTGATCAGAAATATTTGCAGGCTGCCATCCGGGCAGCTGAATATGTATGGGTAAACTGGGGAATACGTGGACTCTTCATAGGAGGTGCCAGCGACAATCCGAATATTACCGACAAGGAGGCCGGAATGCTCAGCATGGAGGCTTTCCTTTCTCTTTATGAAGTGAGTAAGGACCCGAAATGGCTGGAACGCGCCAAAGTAGCTGGCGACTTCACCGAAAGCTGGATATGGATTTGGAATCTGCCAATGCCAATAGATGCATCCGACGCACAATTGCACTGGAAGAAAGGTGTTTCCACCATTGGAGTTCAGGGAATAACAGCACAGGTTGCCGGCAGTGTTGATGAATACCTTGATTGGGCTGTCCCTTCATACGCGAAGCTTTATAAATATACAGGGGACCAGCATTATCTGGATGTTGCGAGAATACTATTGCACAACACTAAATCTATGGTTGCACTTCCCGGGCGGCAGTACGACATGAAAGGAATAGGATGGCAGCAGGAAGGCTGGCGCATGGGACCCGGCGGATCAGGCCGTGGTATTGGAGGACACCGGTTCTGGCTACCCTGGGTTTCTGCTAACCATCTGTATGGTATTACCGGGTTGGAAGAGTTCGATCCGGAGCTTTATAAGAGTCTTGCTAAAAGGAATTGAAGACATAAAGCGAAAGTAGTGGCATCTACGAAGTTAGAATTAACCCTGCAATTATGAAAACACGCATTCTTTCATTATTTCTATTCGTTTTATCGTCATTGAATATTTTCTCACAAACAGTTGCAGAAAAACACGCATTTGAGGCAGAATCTGCCAGACTTATTGGCTCTGCCTCCAAAGTGGCTGATATCAAGGCATCAGGAGGGTATTTAGTTAGTCTGACCAAACCCGACGATGGGATCAGGTTCGCCGGTCTTCCGACTGCCGGCAAACTGGCAATTCGTTATTCATCGCTGGGAGTGGGTTTGATCAGTGTTACTATAAACAATCAACCTGTACAAAAATTGAATGTACATTCGTCCGGAAATCTTACTGGTTCCTTTCTTAATGCCGCAATTGATATCGCTATTCCCACAAAAGCTACGGTAACCATAAGTCTGGTTACCAATGATATAACTGTGAATATTGATCAGATAATTGTCGGTGATGGTGACCTGGGACTACCTCCGGATATCTGGAACCTTCCGCCATTGACAGTAACTGCGGGACCCTATCCTGCCGACTGGAGTGGATTGAGCCGGCTTTACACTGTGCCTGATTGGTGGCGCGAAGCAAAGTTCGGAGCCTGGGCGCACTGGGATCCTCAATCCATGCCAGAACAGGGTGACTGGTATGCTCGCGGCATGTATATTCAGGGCAACAGGCAATATGAATATCACCTTAAGAACTTTGGTCATCCATCTGAATATGGCTACAAGGACATCTGTCATAATTGGGTAATTGATCGATGGAATCCTGCTGAGTTAATGGATTTGTTCGTGGAAATGGGGGCCCGTTACTTTATGGCAATGGGTGTTCACCATGACAACTTCGATTGCTGGAATTCTGCTTACCAGCCCTGGAATTCTGTAAATGTTGGTCCAAAAGTCGACATCATCGGAACCTGGGAAAAAGAAGCTCGGAAGCGTGGATTACGTTTTGGCATCGGTTTTCACAATTCTCCGCCCCGAACATGGGGGCAGTTCATGACCGTCCGGTACACAAGTGACAAAACCGGTCCGATGAAGGGTGTGCCTTACGATGCACTACAAACTATCTGGGACGGAAAAGGAAAATGGTGGGAAGGATTGGACCCGGTGGACCTTTACGGACCGGTTCACGACAAAAAGGATCCGCTGAATTCACCCTTTGCGAACCAGTTCATGTGGAGGGTCGATGACGCCATCACTAAATATCACCCCGATGTGATTTACTTCGATGAGGCCGCAGGTGATACCTTGATGGATCTGGGTGTGAAAATGGGGCTGGGATTTCTGGCTCCCCCGTTAGTCGCGAACTTCTACAACAAGTCCCTGAAGTGGAATCCGGGTAAGATGGATGTGGTAATTAACCTCAAGTGTGTTGGCGGTCGTTACAACAGCTTTAAAAAAAATCCCGAACTGATTCCGGTCGTTGAACGCGCCCTGGTCAAGAGCAGCGAAGCAATTATAGAATCAGAGATAATGGCCTATCCATTCCAGACAGAAACAACCGTTGCCGACTGGCATTACCAGTCAGGGCAGAAATATATGGACGCAAAAAAGGTTGTTGAGCTTCTGATGATGAATGTTTCACGCAACGGCAGCATGTTGCTCAACATCACCCAGCATGGTCGTGGCGATCTTGATCCGGAGGTAACACAATTATGTAAAGATATTGGCGCCTGGTTAAAAGTCAACGGTGAATCTGTCTATGGATCACGTCCTTTTGAAGTCTATGGTGAAAATGCAGTTTGCTACACGCGCAACAACGGCAATGTTTATGCCGCGCTTCTCGATTGGCAAGGCGGCCCGATAACACTCAGGGCTCTGCACACTGATGGTGCAACGCTGGGTAAAGTATCCAAAGTCGAGATGCTCGGTTCTGATATATCATTTACGTTTGTTCAGAACGATCAGGGACTGACAATAACGCCCCGTGATTCGGTGCAGCACATGCACACAATCACTGATCAGCAGCTGGCATCGAGGTGTCGTGTTCTTCGGATTACTCATGACAAGGGTTGGATCAATGACGATGATCCTGGTACCAAGGCACCCGGATGGATGCGCCGCTGCAACCTGGGTACGGCAGACTTCAACAACGATCTTACAATCAGCAATAATCCTGGTGACATCTGGAGTAGCTCATTTCACCGGCAACAACGTCTCTGTAATCGCTCCGAAAGAAAGAGGAGCCGGAACGATTGAGGTTCAGATAGACGGACAAACCCGGGCAAAAGTGGATCTATCCGCAATGGAAGCACGACAACCTCAACAAATTGTGTTTAAGCTGACTGATCTGACTCCGGGCAGACATGTCATTAATATTGTAAACCGCGGCCCCGGGCCAGTGGCTGTTGATGCAATTCTTGTCAGGTAAGTGATATTGGAATTACAAAAAAATTAAGTCTTGCAGCAACGACCACTCAAAGTATATTGAAAACAGGTAATGAATAACATATCAAAAAACATCTTAAATATTTAAAACCACTCTTATGAGAAAGATAACTGTTTTACTTGCCGTGCTTGCAATGTTTTGCACCGGATCTGGCGTTGCCCAGCAACCTTTGCCAGTCAAAGTTGACGGCGGATTAGTACAGGGAACGTCTGAAGACGGCCTGACTGTTTACAGAGGTATCCCGTTTGCCGCGCCACCTGTTGGTGATCTGCGATGGCGTGCCCCTCAGCCCCCCGCTAAATGGGACGGCATAAAGCAAGCCAATAAGTTTGCTCCCGGCCCGATACAGGGAGGAAATCCTCCCTCGGGTAAAAGTGAAGACTGCCTGTACCTGAACATCTGGACACCTGCGAAATCCGCAGGGGAGAATATCCCTGTGCTTGTCTGGATCTACGGCGGCGGATTCGGTGCAGGAGCCACATCAGAAAAGAATTACAGCGGTGAGAATCT
Organism: uncultured Bacteroidales bacterium; assembly: GCA_963725785.1. Taxonomy (GTDB): domain Bacteria; phylum Bacteroidota; class Bacteroidia; order Bacteroidales; family VadinHA17; genus LD21. The sequence continues at coordinate 265,041 of CAVRZV010000008.1, forward strand.
GGCTAAAAAGGGTGTTGTGCTGGTCAGCATAGCTTACCGGGTCGGTCAGCTGGGATTTTTTGCCCACCAGGAGCTGAGCAAGGAGAGCCCTGATCATGTTTCAGGGAATTGGGGACTTCTGGATATGATGGCAGGTCTTCAATGGGTGAAGAAGAATATTGCCGCTTTTGGTGGTGACCCAAATAAGGTGACCATTTTCGGCGAATCGGCAGGCGGAATCGCTGTTAGCATGCTGTGCGCTTCACCACTGGCTAAAGGACTGTTTCATGGCGCCATCTCTCAAAGCGGCGGTTCATTCGGTCCTCCGCGTCCTACCACATTCCCCGGTGAGAACCTGAAACGACTCGCCAATGCAGAACTCGACGGGCAAGCTTACCTCAAAAGTGCAGGGGTTTCATCAGTAGCCGAATTGCGTAAAATAGATGCAGACAAACTACCTGCAGGCCGTGGGCTCGGAATGTCGTGGCCTATCATAGATGGATGGGTGATCCCCGATGATCAGTACAAACTCTACGAGTCGAAACGGTTCAATGATACACCAATTCTGGTGGGCTACAACTCTGATGAGGGAGCAAGTTTTTCTCCTCCCCGCACACCGCAAGCCTATATTTCAGGTGTAAAGCTGCGCTATGGTCAATTTGCGGAGAACCTTCTGAAGGCTTATCCCACCGACTCAGCAACAGTTCCCAAAACTGCCCGTGACCTCGCCCGTGATGCTGCTTTCGGATGGCATACCTGGATATGGGCCCGGCTTCAGTCAAAGATTGGAAAATCAAAAGCATTCTATTATTATTTTGATCAACACCCCGACTATCCGGCAGACTCGCCCCGGGCCGGATATGGCTCACCCCACGGTCAGGATGTAGCTTATGTCTTCCAGCATCTCGATGCCTCAAATCCACAAACAACAAAGACAGACCTTCAAATATCCGATGCTATGGCTACTTACTGGACTAATTTTGCCAAACGTGGCAATCCCAGTGGTGAGGGGTTCCCTGATTGGCCGGCATTCAGTGACTCCAATCCTGTGGTAATGTATTTCGGGCAGACTCCCCACACCGGACCAGTTCCCAGTGCCGGATCACTAAAGAGTCTCGATGCCTATTTCGCATGGCGAAGGACACCTGAGGGAGATGCATGGGCAAAATAATCAGATTTTGAACATTACCGATAGACGCGATAACCTGTTCATCTGTTTTGGGGGGAAATGAAGAAAAAAACTGGCTGCTGCAGCTATTTAGTATAGTTCGCACCAGTTTTTTAGCTGCAGACCAAGATCATAAGCAAACTTTCGAATTTCCCCTCTTGCTTTTTCTTTATCTTCGGCGGACATTTTCCGCCAGGTTTCTATTTTAGCAGTAGGCGACTCCCGCATTGGAACCATTTCAGCTCCTTCAAGCAGGTTTGCGCAATATTCGGCAGCTTCCAGAATATCATCAACCGAATTACCCGAAGCTCTCTTTCCCGAAGCTCTAAAAGGCTCAATTCCAAATACATCTGGAAATACATCAAGATCGCCATCAAGTACTTTTTCTAAAAGAGCGATAGCTTTTTCTGCATGTTTTTCCTTGTTAGGGAGAGCTTTTACTGTAGTATTTAAATCGCGTTTTCTGTAAAAACCGTAGATTGCAGCTATTGATGATGGATCCCTGATAGTTCCATCAGGATAAACCAGTCCGTGGATTTCGCCCCAGTATCCGCTTATTATAAGGTTAAAAACATACCACCCTACATTATGCTCATCTGCAATTTGAATAGCCATGTCATAAGGATTGGAACGGCCGATACAGCACAACTCACTATTGATTAAAGGTTTGTTGTATTTTTTTGCATACCCCTCGGCAATTGCATAACTTTTCTCAACACGGGAACGGGTTTCAAGATAATCGTGAAAAGAAATTACATCAACCAGATCAGATGTATTTGCACAAAATTTAGATAGCCAGTGGCCTACTGTTACAGCATTTACCGGGTCAATTTTCTTTACGTATGTAATAAAGTGACGAACAAATCCTTCAATTTCATTAAGACGTTTCTCCTGTTCTTCCGGTGGTGCCTTCCTGTAGTAATCATTCATTTCGGGTTCGTTCATGATATCCCACATTAAAAGGCCTTCTTCATTTTTTAAAGCATTGACTATAGCTGTTACATATTTTTCACCAGTTTCTTTTGCATTCTTTTCCAAAAGTGCAGGAAAAGTGCCATTAAAGAAAATGGGCATGACAGTTACTCCATATTTATTACAGGTACGGACATAATTAACCACTCTTTTAATATACTCTTCAGGATTATTCTCATAAGCCCTTTGGCTAAGCCAGACACGAGTGCTGTTTAACTGAAGCCTTTTCATAAATCCCAGATCCCTCTCCAGTGTTTCCTGGTTGGGACTTAAATCGTGGCAAACTCCACGGATGAAACTGTAATCTTTCAGCGGTTCTTTCGCTGTTAAGGATCCTGTCAACAGAAAAATGATTCCAATAAAAACTAATAATTTCTTTTTCATAGGATAAATTTTTAAATCAGACTTGTTGTTTTATTTATTCACATTTTATGAGTATCAGGAATCGTGAATAAAAATTTCAAATTTTATTATTTAAACCCCCATCTCAACCTTCCCACAGGGGAAGGAGCTGAAAATAGCCTATTGATGGAGTTATTTGAAGATAGCAATAATGAATAGACTTGGTCAATATTTTCCCTGATTCGGTAAAGTTTAAAAGATGAATAATATCCTGCCACCGGTATTGCAAAAGTACTTATATTTATAAGTGACAACTACATGATCTAGTCGATAAAAAATTTAATTTAGCATGAAAATCTTTTGTGTTATGAAATTATTCCTATATCAAAGGAAGGGAGGCAGTAGTATTTTATTTTAGATTCCGGAAAAATGAAAAAATATATATTCTTAGTCACATTCTGTACGAATATTGTATTGTCGGGTATTGAAATTAACGCACAATTAATTAATGATTGGGAAAATCCTGCTGTTAATGGCATTAACAAGGAAAGACCTCATGCGTATGGATTTCTGGCAGAAGAAAAATCGAGTAATCCATTGATCCAATCTCTTAACGGCATTTGGAAATTCAAATGGTCGCCCGATCCACAATCCCGGCCAGCCGATTTCTATTCTGAAAATTACTCAACAGACAAATGGGATAATATTCTGGTTCCCGGGAATTGGGAACTTCAGGGATTCGGTATACCGATTTATTCTAATATTGCTTATCCGTTCAAGCCTGATCCACCTAAAGTTACAAGCGAGCCTGCAAAAAATTTCACCAGCTTCCTTCAAAGGAATCCGGTCGGCAGCTATTCTACAACCTTTTCTATTCCTGAAGGTTGGAATAATAAGCAGATATTCATAAACTTCGGCGGCGTTCAGTCAGCTATGTATGTATGGGTAAACGGACAAAAAATAGGGTACAGTGAAAATTCCATGTCCCCGGCTGAATTTGATATTACAAAATACATCCGTAAAGGTGAAAACAAACTGGCAGTTGAAGTATACCGTTGGTGCGATGGCAGTTATCTGGAAGATCAGGATATATGGCGATTCAGCGGAATTTTCAGGGATGTGGACTTAATTGCCAGGCCAAAAACATTTATCAGCGACTTCTTTGTTAAAGCATCGCCCGATAATACTTATGACAATGCAAACATTTCCCTGAACATTAATATTGAAAACCGTTCAGCCAGGTTTGTTCCCGAACTGTCCCTTGAAGCTGAGATAGAGGGCTATTCAAATAAGGGAGATTTTGTGCATATCACTTTTACTGATAAAGTAAAGGGAATATCAGTATCAAAACAGGCTTCTCTTGAAATGAAGTCTTTATTAAAAGATCCCAGGTTATGGTCTGCTGAAACTCCTGATTTGTATCATCTTACTATATTACTTAAAGATACCAGGAACGAAATTATCGATAAGGCTGAATGTTATTTTGGTGTGCGTAAGATTGAAGTAAAGAAGGATGTCTTCTTTATCAATGGCAAACCGGTTAAACTTAAAGGAGTTAACCGTCACGAGCATCATCCCCGGACCGGCAAGTATATAAGCCGGCAGACAATGGTCCGCGATATGGAACTGATGAAACAGGCAAATATCAACATGATACGGACCAGCCACTATCCGGACGACCCTCTGTTTTATGAACTTTGTGATCAATATGGTTTCTATATAATGGATGAAGCAAACCAGGAATCACATGGGCTTGGGATTGGAAACACAGTATTGGGGGATAATCCGGTATGGAAGAAATCACATATCGAAAGAGCTGTCTCTCTGGTTCAACGCGATAAAAATCATCCATGCGTCATATTCTGGTCGTTGGGGAATGAAGGCGGCAGGGGACAAAACCTGGTGGCAATGGCAGACACCATAAAAAAACTTGATTCAGGCAGGATCATATACTCGGATACTCAGCGCGATGTTTCACCTATATATGATGAAGGTTATCTGCATCCTGACGCTTTGAAAAGAATGGGGGAAAGAATGAAAGATAAACCGGTATTCCTTCGTGAATATCTTCATGTAATGGGAAATTCCGGAGGAAATCTCCGGGAATACTGGGATGTTATCTATGCTGACTCCAGCCTTACAGGCGCTGCCATCTGGGAATGGGTAGACCAGGGACTTGCAAAGAATAAAGATGGGTCGCCGTTAAAACTAAACGCACACCCTGATGACTATCGGCTGAGTGATAATGAATTCTGGGCTTATGGTGGTGACTTTGGTGATAAACCAAATGATGGAAACTTTTGTATCAAAGGGTTAGTCTCCTCAGACAGGAAACCCTATCCTCACTATTTTGAAGTTCAGAAAGTATATCAGCCAATCACTTTTCAGCTTTTGAACGACAGGAAAACAACTATTAAAATTACAAATCGCTTTGATTTTCTTTCGCTGCAAAATTTTGATTTTGAGTATGAATACACCCTGAACGGAAAGTCTCTCCAGAAGGGCAGGTTTCAGTGCAATGATATATTGCCGGGAACTTCTTCTGAAAAAGTAATTCCTGAAATACAGGCTGCTGATACACTCGCTTCTGATGTATGTTTGAATATTGCTGCAAGGCTTAAAAAAGCAACACTCTGGGCAGAGAATGGATACTGTGTCGCCCGCGAACAATTTCTAATTAAACCATATACGCTTAAAAAGATAATTCCTTTCGGGAAGACGGTTTATGTCACAGAATCACCTTCCAGGGTGGAATTGAAAACAGAAACTATGACATTTGTTCTGAGTAAAAGTAATGGTGCCTTAGTAAGTTGGAAAGTCAATCAGCAGGAACTTCTGAAAGGTGCACTGGAGCCTTATTTCTGGAAAACTCCTAACGATAATCAGAAGCACAGTGGTTACGTGAGAGAAATGGGTAAGTGGAAAAAAGCAGCTGAAAATATTGTTGTCAGAAACGTAGAAATATCAAAACAGGATAATCTTGTATCTATAAAATTTGTAATGAATTTATCTACAATTGGTGCGGACTACAATCTGTTATACCAGCTGAACGGAAAGGGACAACTCCAGGCAGAAGTAACTTATACTCCACTTTGTGATACGATTCCTAAGATACCCAAATTCGGAATGCGTGTCAGGATTCCTGCGGATTTCAATTACATTACCTGGTATGGATGCGGACCTTACGAAAACTATCCTGACAGAAAAACAGGTTCATTTATCGGTATTTATAATTCGAAAATGGAGAATTTCATTGTTCCTTATCCGGCACCCCAGGACAATGCTAACCGTTGTGATGTCCGCTGGATTGCCCTGAGCACTCAAAATAATAATATCATAAAAATATCAGGGTTACAACCTTTGTGCTTCCGTGCATGGCCTTATTCCGAGGAAGATCTGGAAATAGCTCAGCATGATTATCAGCTTCCACATCGTGACTTTATAAACCTGAATATTGACCTGAATATTCATGGTGTCGGCGGCGATGATACCTGGGGTGCGAAAACGATGGAGAAATATACCAATCCCGGGAACAAACCTTATTCCTATGGATTTATCCTGGAGTATCCCGGCGCAAAACTTGAATAAGAAAATTTGGAAAAGGCTATAAGTATAATAATTATTATAACTATCGGTAATCATGAATAAAACTATAATTTCTTAATTAGGTTTACCCCCTTCCCAGCCTTCCCCCAGGGGGGAAGGAGCTGAAAATAAAGCCTCCCGCTTAGGCGGGACGGGAAAGGGGGTTATTTGAAATAAGATGGAAGTAATTGGATATTAACACTATAAAACTAATATTATTTTGCTATAAACTACTTATGATTGATTCCCAATAATTATTTTAATTGTTTCAGCCCAAAATACATATCAGATGATTAGGAAAATTTCAATAACCATATTTCTTCTGTTTATTTTAAGAAATAGTCTTCTTGCACAGAATGTCACTCAGGATATACTACGAATATGGTATGATAAACCCGCCCTTTCTCTAAAGCCAGATTCAAAAGATAAATGGAACGATGCAGAGTGGCTAAGGGCACTGCCTGTCGGCAACGGGTTCCTTGGAGCCATGATTTTTGGCGGTGTAAACCGCGAAATTATCCAGTTGAATGAAAAGACATTATGGTCTGGCAGCCCTGATGATAATAATAATCCGGTTGCAGCAGATTCGCTGGGTAAAATAAGACAGCTGCTTTTTGAAAAGAAATACAGGGAAGCTAATGAGCTTACCAGTAAAACCCAGGTTTGCAAAGGTGTCGGTTCAGCAGGCGGAAATGGCGCCAAGGCGCCATATGGTAGTTACCAGACCCTGGGCGACCTGTCGCTGGATTTCGGGAAGAACTCAGTATACAATAATTATACACGTGAACTTGACCTTAACCGTGGTGTTGCAAATATTTCTTATGATCAGGGAGGTACAGCATATAAGAGGGAGATCTTTGTCAGTTACCCCGATCGTGCTCTGGTAATTCATTTAACAGCAAGCAAAAAAGGATCGCTAAGTTTTAAAGCCAGACTGACCCGCCCCGAAAGATTTATGACCAGTAATGAAAAAGATAACCTGATGATGTACGGAGCTTTAATGAATGGGAAAGGTGGTGATGGAATGCAATATGCTGCCCGGTTAAAAGCCATGGCTTCAGGTGGAAAAGTAGTCTATTCAGACAGCCTTATTTCTATCCAGGATGCCAATGAAGTTGTGCTGCTATTGACAGCCTCTACGAATTACAAGCAGGATTATCCTGAATACATTGGTGTCGATCCAAAAGTAACATCTCTCGCCCAGCTGAATAAAGCAGCATCCCTTCCTTTTAAAGCACTTTTAAAAAACCATATTGATGATTACTCGGCCATATTTGGCAAAGTAAGCCTGAACCTTTCAGGTATTGGACCTGACACTATTCCGACCGACAGAAGATTGAAGAATCAGGCTAAGGATCCTGATGATTTCCGTTTACAGGAAATATACTTTCAGTTTGGCCGGTACCTGCTGATAGCCTCTTCCCGGGAAGGCTCGCTACCCGCAAACCTCCAGGGGATCTGGTCAAACAAGACCCAAACACCATGGAACGGCGATTATCATTCAAATATCAACGTTCAGATGAACTATTGGCCTGCCGAGGTAACAAATCTTCAGGAATGCTTCGGACCCTTTTCTAATCTGATCGAATCGCTTGTAAAACCAGGTGAGGTAACGGCATCAGTACAATATAATGCAACAGGGTGGTGCGTTGAGACTATTACTAATGTATGGGGATACACTGCCCCGGGAGAAGGAACAAACTGGGGTATGTATGTGGCCGCTGGAGGATGGTTATGCCGGCACCTCTGGGACCATTATCAGTTCACTATGGACCATAAATACCTGGAAAGGGTTTACCCCGTGATGTTGAAAGCAGCCCGGTTTTATCTCGACTGGCTTGTAAAAGATCCGGTGACCGGTAAGCTGGTATCGGGCCCGTCGACTTCGCCGGAAAATCAATTTGTTGCTCCGGATGGTTCGACCGGATCAGTGTGTATGGGACCATCACATGATCAGGAAGTATTGCACGAATTGTTCACAAATGTTTTGAAAGCATCTGAAATTGTGAAAGATACAAATCGTTTACTGGCAAAGATTTCCAGTGCCTTGTCGAATCTTGCCTCACCACGGATAAGCTCCGATGGAAGAATAATGGAATGGAGCGAGGAATTTAAGGAGACTGAAATAAGACACAGACATGTTTCCCACCTGTACATGCTTTACCCGGGAAATCAAATCGACCCTCTAACAACGCCTGACCTGGCTAAAGCTGCACGTAAGAGTCTGGATGTCAGGACAGATGTAGGTACAGGTTGGTCACTGGCATGGAAAGTGAATTTCTGGGCCAGACTCAAGGATGGTGACCGTGCTTACCAGTTGCTTAAAAACCTGCTCAGACCAACTGAAACTACATCGCTGAATATGTCAAACGGAGGCGGATCCTACCCGAACCTGTTCTGCGCCCATCCCCCCTTCCAGATTGACGGGAACTTTGGCGGTACAGCCGGAATTGCTGAGATGTTGATGCAAAGTCAAAGTAGCTGTATAGAATTACTACCTGCTTTGCCAAAAGCCTGGAAAGACGGGGAGGTAAAAGGCCTGGTTGCCCGCGGAGGTTTCGTTGTGGACATCAAATGGAAAAACAACAAGCCACAAAATGTCATCGTAAAATCAAACGTCAACAACAGATGCATAATCCGTTCAGCCATTGCGCTGAAAGGGAAGGGTATGGCCGAAAAATCCAGAGAACAAAGTGGCATTTATATATTGGAATTCAACGCCGAAAAGGGCAAATCTTATGAATTGTCACCAGTTTAATTATTGACCAGTTGATCAGATATATTGACAACAAATATGAAGTATTATAATAACAAACAAACTTTATACATCATGATTATTAAAATTATTCGGGGAATAATGATTTTCCTCTCTTGTGACCGGCACATCTTATGCCCAGACTCAACCACCAAAACCATTCGGGCCGGTTCCGAATGAGAATCAAATGAGATGGCAGGAAATGGAATATTATGCATTTCTCCATTTTTCTATAAATACCTTCACCGACCAGGAGTGGGGGGATGGAGCTGAAGATCCAAAGCTATTTAATCCAAAAGACCTGGATTGCCGCCAGTGGGCGCGTGTTTGCAAGGAAGCAGGAATGAAAGGGATCATTCTGACAGTCAAGCACCACTGTGGTTTCTGCCTCTGGCCATCAAAGTATACCGAGTTTTCTGTAAAAAACTCTCCCTGGAAAGATGGCAAAGGGGATGTTGTTCGCGAACTGGCGGATGCCTGTAAAGAATATGGTCTGAAATTAGGTGTTTATCTTTCGCCCTGGGACAGAAACTCTGCAGATTATGGGAAACCTGAATACATTACTTATTTCAGGAACCAGCTTACCGAACTGCTCACCAACTATGGGCCAATTTTCGAAGTGTGGTTTGACGGAGCCAATGGCGGTTCAGGATATTATGGCGGCGCCAGGGAAACGCGCAGGATCGACCGGAAAACCTACTATGACTGGCAGAATACTTACAAGCTGATCCGCAAACTTCAACCTGATATTGTGATCTGGAACGATGGTGGTGACAGAGGTGATCTCCGCTGGGTTGGAACCGAATCTGGTTATGTGGGTGAGACAAACTGGAGTTTGCTGAATGCAACAGGCGATGTACCTGAAGAAATGTTGCGTTACGGAGTAGAAAACGGCAATTCATGGGTACCCGGTGAAGTGAATACTTCCATCAGGCCCGGATGGTTCTACCATACATTTGAAGACAACAGGGTAAAAACTCTGCCTCAGTTGATGAATACCTATTATAGCTCAATCGGACGTAACGGAACTTTGCTTCTAAACTTCCCGATTGACACAAGAGGCCTTATTCATGAAAATGATGCAAAAGCATCAAGAGATCTTGCAGCAGCTGTCAGGGAGACGTTTGCTGTTAACCTCGCTGAAAAAGCGAAAATCAGCGCTTCGAATGTGCGTGGGAATTCAAAAGATTTCGGACCGGGAAAAGCGATAGATGGCAATAAAGAATCCTACTGGGCTACGGACGACGGGGTGATTAAAGCTTCCGTGATAGTGGATTTTGGCAAACCAACTACTTTCAATCGCTTTCTTGTTCAGGAATATATCCGCCTTGGTCAACGTGTAAAAGCCTTCACGATTGAGGCGCTTGTTGATGGAAGTTGGAAAGAACTGGCAAAAGCTACGACTATCGGTTATAAACGCATTCTGCTTTTCCCGGATGTCAAAGCAACCCGGCTTCGTTTTAATATTACAGATTCCAAAAGTTGTCCTGTAATTTCCAACATTGGCATTTATTATGCACCTTAAATTCCCGGATTTATGTAATTTGTCAAATTAATTATATAAATATGAGAAAATCTGTTTATACTACTGCAGGGATTATAGTTATAACCCTATTAAAAGCATCTTTCACACTGGCTCAAAACAATTCGGATAAATCTAATTATCAGCAGGTTAATACTTATATTAACCCGGTTCTGCCCGGTGATCATCCTGATCCGACTCTGTTAAAAGTGGGGGATGATTTCTATCATTGTGGCTCAAGCTTTCATTTCACTCCTTATATGCCTGTTTACCATTCAAAGGATCTGGTCCATTGGGAAGTAATTGGCAGGGTACTCCCGCCCTCAAAGGCAGGTTGGGTTTCCGATCGGCCATCAGCAGGTACATGGCAGGGGGCAATAACATATTTCTATGGATCATACTGGATATATTTTTCATCTAACGGACAATGGTTTTGTAAATCAGATTCTCCTGCCGGGCCATGGTCTGATCCTGTTGAGGTAAAAACCAACCCTGTCACCGGTCCCCTAGGTTACGATAACTCTATTTTTATTGATAATGATGGAACGCCTTACATGGTTATAAAGAACGGTCAGAAAGTTAACAGGATACAGGCTCTGGGCCAGGATGGTCAGCTTAAAGGTACTGTAATAAATCTTGACTGGATAAACGCGAAGTTGCAGTATAGCTGGGCAGAAGGACCGGTAATGTGTAAACGTAACGGATATTATTTTTACTTTCCTGCAGGAGATGTATCGGGTGGTCAATATGTTTTAAGAACTAAAGAATTAACGGCCGACTCAACAAAATGGGAAAGGTTGGGTATCTTCTTTAAACCTGAGACGGACCCTGATGTTGGTTTCCATCGTCCGAACCATATGTCGGCTCCAGTACAACTGGCTGACGGTACATGGTGGACTCTCGCTCAGAGTTATGAAAAATATAATGGAGATGACTGGTCAGGTCTTGGCCGTCAAACCTCTCTCTACCAGGTTGTCTGGGAAGGTGATCGTCCCTGGGGTGTAGCTCCTACAACGCAACCATTGGAAAAACCGAACCTTCCTCAATCGGGTATTTTGTGGAGAAGTGTTCAAAGTGATGAATTTGAATCAAATGTATTGAGCCCAAACTGGCATTTCATGACCAAAAAGGCTGCTGCCAGCTATTCATTAACCGCCAGAAAAGGATGGATCAGGCTTACACCTGAAACTGAACGTACACATCTGCTTCAGAAAGAAACTGATCATTACTATACTGCCGTAACCCGGGTTGATCTCGATGCAAATGATTCCACTTCTAAAGCCGGAATTTACATAACTAACGGCAATCAACGGGTTATTGGCCGACTATATACCGGCTACAAGGACGGTAAAAAAATCATTTTTGCACTGGGTAAAGAAACCCGGAGTATTTCTAATAAGTCGGGCAATAGTGTCTGGTTAAAACTCGAAAGAAATGAACATAGCTTAACAGGTTTCTGCAGCAGCGACGGCAATACATGGGAATCACTTGGAGATCCGATAAGTGCTGTAAGTATTGATAAGGTTCAGCCAAATTATAACTCCTGGGTAGGTACAAGTGTGGGTCTGTTTGCAGAAGGCAAACCGGCTGATTTTGATTTCTTTATCTGTAAAGACGGTTACTCCTCACTTTCTGCAGCTGGTTACAGCAACTACTTTGGCGTAAGAACAGTTGTAAAAGAATCAGGGAAAGCAGTTACAAATACATCCCCGAATGGAGGCTGGTTAATGATATCCGGAGTTGAACTGGGCAAAAAATCCGCGACTGCTGTTGAGGTGGCAGCTTCTTCAGGAACAAATGGAAAACTTGAAATATGGATTGATGATTTAAAGACTGGCAAATTAATCGCAACAATACCTTTTAGTGCAACAGGAGGTGAAAACAGTTGGAAGACATTCTCCAAAAATGTGAAAAATGTAACGGGTCAGCACGATGTATTTATAAAATTCCCGACAGGGAAAGAGGGCACAATATTCATAAAATCCTTACGGTTCATTAAGTAATATACATTTGATAGAAACCGACTGATATAAACAGAATATTTATTCATGTTTGTACTGTTAAAACATTTACAGTGAAAATATTATATTTATGCATAGTGGTTATTTTCACCATATTTCTCCATGGCGGTATTTCAGCCCGGTAAAATCTGCTTAAAACCCGGTCATTTGGGCGGAACAGCATTAATTTTAATTTATCAAAAAAAATATGGTTCAGCATATAGATGAGTACTTAAAATTTAAAGGAATATTATATTTTTACAGAATAGTTAACATGAAGGTAATTGACGGCGTTTATTATGAAAACAAATCATACAACTCAAAAGGACATAGCTGACAGGTTAAACGTATCACGCATTACCGTTTCAAAAGCGCTGAGAGATCATCCCGACATTTCTACCAAGATGAAAGAAAGGGTTAAAAAGGCTGTTGAGGATATGGGATATTCTCCAAACCTCATTGCCAAACAATTAACTCTTCAGAAGACCTTTACGATAGGCATTGTCATTCCCGACCTCGAGAACAGTTTTTTTGCATACCTGGTCGATAGCATTATTGATGCATCTACTGAACGTAGTTATCATATTATTCTCACGGTGTCACGTGAAAAAGAAGCGTTTGAGAGGAATAATATTATGAATCTGATCGGCATGCGTGTTGACGGTCTGCTTGTGTGTGTTTCGCAACAGACATCAGGTCATCAGGTATTTGAATACGCCCGTAAAATGAAAATTCCTCTTGTATTTTTTGACCGTGCAATCAAAGGAATGGGTTTTAGTCATGTTGCTTTTGAAGATAAAATCGGCACTTTGGAAGCCCTTAATCAGTTAATTTCCAGGGGCTATAATAGTATTGCCCATTTTGCGGGCTATTCCGGTACCAGTATTGGCAGCGAGCGATGCAATGGTTATAGGGAAGCATTGATTAATAATGGAATTCCAATTCGAGAAGAATGGATTATCGAAGGCGGATATGAGATGGATGATGGTATCAGGGCATTTGAAAAATTAAGTGCAACTGAAAAATTGCCTGAAATTATATTGGCAGTTAATGACCGTGTTGCTTTGGGTGCTTACAAAGCCATAAGAAAGACAGGATTGAGAATTCCTGATGATATTGGTATCATGGGTTATGGCTTCAGCGATACAGCCCACTTGTTCAGTCCAACCTTGTCGATTATCAACCAGGATCCGAGAAAAATGGGTAGAATAGCCGCCAATTTATTGATTGATGAAATTCAGAGTGTTTCACAGAATTTACATCCCGAGATACTCATTGAAGAAGATTTTCAATGGAATACCTCGATTTTAAAACGATAATCAATTCTTCATTGGAAATTTGTCATGCTTTAAAAAAGACAATTTATTGTCCTGATAAACAATGCACCGCTGGAATCCATTGATTTAATCATCCAAAACAGTCAGGGTCACATCCTGTTAAGTGAAAGAAAGAACAATCCTGCAAAAGGATGTTATTATGTGCCAGGTGGAAGGTTCATAAAAATGAATGTATAGCAAATATATTTTCACGAATTTATGGCCAATTCCGCAATCAGAAATGGGAATGAATCCTAATCTGATACAGAATTATTGATATTGATTACCTGAATTTATTCAGGGGCTGTGTAAGCTAAAACTACACAGCCCTTTCTTTTTAAATACCCTTTTGCGACCAGTTTAGGCATGTATAAATATTGAACGGGAATAAGAAGCTGCTGGTCGAATGTGGAAAAACATTTATAAATGCCAGATAGTTAATTATTTAAATTTAAATCAGTGATTTTTTTACTAATTAATTGCAAATTAAAGAAAAAGTTTATATTTTTATCTAGGAAAGTTACCGTGAAAGTAACCGAGAAAGTAACTTTATGTTGGCTATATGAATTAAGAGTTGACAGGCTAATATCATTAACAAAAAAAAATAGTAATGAAGAAACGGAAGTGACAGGGGTATGGGGATTTTATAACCGGATACATTGTAGTGGAATAATTAAAAAGGGGATATAAGGTTAGGGTTGTGGATAAGAAACCATTAAACCATAGATATAAAAACTAACATTAACTCTTTTATTAACTAAAACACACTTAAAACTATGAAACAAAAATGTAAATGGATTATTTATTCCCCAAAAGGGAAATTAAGACTACTGCTTCTACCTTTAAAACTAACTGTTATTTTAAGTATTTTAACCAATTTTAATGCCTTAGCGCTTGATTTAGGCATAACTAATACTTCGGTGATTAATATTCAAAAACAGAATGTTACAGGTACAGTTGTAGATGCTACTACAAATCAGCCACTTGCAGGAGTTAACGTAACCATTGAAGGTACTACGACAGGAGCCATAACTGACGTAAACGGAAATTTCATCCTTCAAAGACCAGATAAAGGTGCGACCATTTCTTTTTCCTTTATAGGGTATGTAGCTCAGAAGGTAACTTATGACAATGAGAATGTTATCAATATCAAGCTCATATCAGATGTCCAGGCTCTTGGGGAAGTAGTGGTAGTTGGATACGGTACTCAAAAAAAGGAAACACTGACGGGTTCAATATCAAAAGTTGACGGTGCGGCGATTGCTCAAAGTCCCTCAGTAAACGTTACAACTTCTCTGGCGGGTAAACTTCCTGGCCTGGTCGTCAACCAGCGTACCGGACAGCCCGGAGCTGAGGATCTCAGCATATTGATTCGTGGTAATGCTACTTTTGATCTTAATCCGAATGATGGTATTAATACTAATGCACCACTTATTATCATTGATGGTGTGCCACGTGATAATACTTTGCAGGACCTTAATGCACAGGATATTGAAAGTATAACAGTGCTGAAAGATGCTTCGGCGGCTATTTATGGTGCACGGGCAGCCAACGGGGTACTACTGGTCACCACAAAACGTGGATCTCAAGGTAGCCCTATGTTTAGTGTGACTTACAATTATGCCATTAACCAGCCTACGCAGAACCCGGTTATGGAGGATGCGGTCGTATTTGCAGAATCATACAATGAAGCCGAGTTTTACAGGCAGGGCCGGCCTTCCACTGGTTTCGTACCATTCTATTCGGCTGATGCTATTCAGAAATACCGTGACGGTTCCGACCCCGTTTTATACCCGAATACCAACTGGAGTAAAGTATCGACGAGAAATTGGGCGATTCAGCAAAATGTAAATGTTCAGGTAAGCGGAGGATCAAAAAGTGTAAGATATCTTCTCTCTTTCCAAGCGTCAGATCAGGGTGGTAATTATGTACATAAAGACGACAACTATAGGCGTTATAATGCACGGGTTAAGGTTGAGGCTGATTTATCTGAGAATTTGACCGTTGGTGCGAATATTAGTGCTGTTCCCTCTAACCGACATGCATCAGTTGGAACTGACTTTGCCAGCATATTGTTTTCGAACCCAACTGTGGTGGCAATATATCCCAACGGGTTGATTGCTCCCGGACGATTCCGTCAAAGTTCTCTCCTGTCTGACCGGCGGGGATTCGATGAAATTAAGAATTATCCTATACAATCAACCTTTACGGCCACTTATAAAGTACCATTCCTTAAGGGTCTTACACTGGATGCTTCCTACAATTTCGATTTAAGAAATCAGTTCGAGAAGGTTTTCGGCAAACCGGCCTGGTATAATGAGTACAACGTTGTAACCGGACAATATGACTTGGGCTGGACTCTTCAACCTATCGAGGTAAGGGACACATATAGCAAGTGGACGACATCCCTGTTCAATTTCAGGATGTCATACAAAAAAACGATCGCCGAGTACCATAATATTTCGGCTATGTTGGGGACAGAGCAACAGAAGGCGAACTATAGCTATGTAATGGCCTACCGGAAGAATTTTGTCAGCGCTTCCATTCCCCAGATCGATGTTGGAAGTACGAATCCGGATGATGCGGCAAATGGTGGTAGCGCTTCGGAGAGTGCGTACAATAACTTTTTTGGCCGTCTGAATTATGATTTCAAATCCAAATACCTGCTCGAATTTTTATTCCGTTACGATGGTTCACAGATTTTTCCGTCAGCGAAAAGATATGGATTCTTCCCTGCGGTTTCAGCAGGATGGAGACTCTCAGAAGAAAATTTCATCAAGAACAATCTGCCGTTCATAAACGAGTTGAAACTCAGAGGTTCTTATGGCGAGTTGGGTAACGACCGGGTACCTGCATACCAATACCTGCAGGCTTTCCAGTTTGGTCACAATTATGTTTATGGCGGCAAAGATTCGCCGGGTATTTACTCCAGTACATTGCCCAATCCGGATATTACCTGGGAGGTTAGCAAGAAACTGGACTTTGGACTGGAAGCTTCTCTTTGG
This sequence comes from uncultured Bacteroidales bacterium, assembly GCA_963725785.1. GTDB lineage: Bacteria > Bacteroidota > Bacteroidia > Bacteroidales > VadinHA17 > LD21. The sequence continues at coordinate 281,685 of CAVRZV010000008.1, forward strand.
AACAGGTTGCTTGGCGTTGAACTAACAATATTTAGCGAAACAAGATCTAACATCCTTCTCCAGCCTGTCCTTTCGGTAAGTCATTTGTTTGGATTTCCCGCATTACCCGACCAGAATATCGGGAAGGTGAAGAATCACGGATATGAACTGACGTTGACTCATCAAAACACTCTTGGAGAACTGACCTATTCAGTGAATGCAAACGTATCTTTCGCAAAAAGCAAGATCATATTTATGGACGAAGTGCCGCCGGCTCAAGCTTATATGGCACAAACCGGACATCCCCTTGGATCAGCACTTTATTACAAGTCTGATGGAATTTTCAACACCCAGGCAGAGTACGACAATTACCCGCACGCCGACGGAACCCAGGTGGGCGACATAAAGTTAGTTGACCTGAATAACGATGGTAAAATAACCGGAGATGACCGGTATATGACCAACAATTCAGCAACTCCGGAATATGTTTTTGGCCTGTCATCATATTTGCAATATAAAGGGTTTGACCTGACCTTATATTTCCAGGGACAAACCGATGCCTGGACATATGACGGTAATCTTGAATCATTTGCGCGAACAAATCTTGACAATAATACTGTTTTCCGGTCAACCAACCGCTGGACTGTGGACAACCAGGAGGGCGCTACCATGCCCCGCGCAGACAGTTATCAACCTGGAGCTACGGACTTCTTCCTTTACGATGCTACGTTTATCAGGATTAAAAACCTTGAATTTGGATACAACCTGGGAAACAAACTTTCCAAAAAGATAGGCCTTAATGACGTCCGCTTATTTGTAAGTGGTACTAATTTATTGACCTGGGCGAAAGAAATTTCGTGGAGAGATCCGGAAATAAGTGGCGGATTTGGTACCTATCCGCCCCTGCGGATTATAAATTTTGGTATTAATGTCAAATTTTAAAATGATGGTAATTATGAAAACAATAAGAAGAATAATACCTATTGTATTACTTATACTATTCAGTATTTCCTGTAAGGATATCTTGAATATTTCGCCCCAGGATCGTATTGCTGAAGATGTTGTGTGGAGTGATGCAAACCTTATACATGCGTATCAAACTGAACTCTACAACGCGATACCTCACGGTTTTTACATCCACATGTATTCAAAATATACGGATGAAGCTTTTAACAATGCTCCCTGTTGCTGCGCCGCCGATTTTAAACTAAACACCTATTCACCCGATAACATTGGTGGTTATGGTGGCACAAGCACAGGTGAGAACTGGTGTACTAATTTCATTTATTACTGGGACCTGGGCTACTATTATGTTCGCAAGATCAATGTTTTCCTGGATAAAATGAAAACAACAACTGTTCAAATGGCTGATAAGGACCAGATGGTTGGAGAGGCCAGGTTTTTAAGAGCGTTCATTTATTTCAATCTCATTGAAAGGTTTGGCGGGGTACCCATAGTCGACCAGGTTTATAAACTAGGTGATGCAGTACAATTTACGAAAAGTACCTTTGATCAATGTGTGACTTTTATCGAACAGGATATTGCTGCGGCCAAGGCAGTTTTGCCGGATAAGTATCAATCGACCGATCCTAATTACGGAAGAGCTTCAGGGGTTGTCTGCCAGGCTCTGCTTTCACGTTTGTACCTCTATGCAGCTTCACCTCTGTTCAGTCCGACAAAAGACCTGGCAAAATGGCAGAAAGCCGCTGATGCTGCTGAAGCTCTGCTAAACAAAGGTTTCGCGCTGTATTCAGATTACCAAAAGCTTTTTGAACTCAACCAGGGAGATGCCAATAACGAAGTGATTTATTCCAGGGGCTTTACCACCGCTAACGGTCAACAGGCACCCATGAATAATTTCAACCGCCGTTATGAAGGTTATGGCGGATGGTGGGGCAGTAACGGGCCTTCCGCAAACCTGATTGATGATTACGACATGATTACCGGAGAACCAGCATTCCTGGAGAATGGATTGATCAACCCTGCCTCAGGCTATGATCCACAACACCCTTTTGCGAACCGTGATCCCCGGTTTGAAGCCACTATTCTTCATGACGATATGTATTTCAGGGGAGCTCATTTTGAAATGTGGATCGCAGAAGATGGTAAATCCTGGGGGTATGATTCCTATAAAGCTACAGGTGACAATCCAAGGACAAACACTGTACTCCTGAAGTTTATGCCTGAATCAGGTCCTTTTAACTGGCAAACGCAATTCACAATACAATGGCCGTATTTCAGGATCGCAGAGATATATCTGAACTATGCCGAGGCAAAGTTTGAGCTGGGTGACGAAGCCACAGCCAGAGAGTATGTGAATTTAGTGAGAAGCAGGACAAGCGTGAATCTGCCAGGCATTCCGGCATCAGTTACCGGGGAGGCGCTGAGGAGAAGAATTTATAACGAACGGAGAATAGAACTGGCATTTGAAGGTCACCGGTTTTTTGACGTCAGGCGTTGGTTAATAGGCACCAAGGTCGAGAATGCAAAGACTACAACGTACGATATTTATAAGAATTTGACGACTGGTCTAAAAAGGTACGAAAAGGTAGTATTGCTTGACCGGACAGGAACATTTCAGGATTATAAAAGCCTTCTTCCTATCTCACAGGATGAGATGCTGCGTAATACCGGGTTAACACAAACACCTGGCTATAACTGATATCCGGAGTATTGAGTTAGGTTTTTTTTAGGGAGGTATGTTATCCTGCCAGGGTTTTCTGGCAGGATAACTCTTTTTTATACAATGTCAATTAACTAAACTAACTACCTCATAAGACTTTCCTGCCTCTGCATTAAATTCCAATACATTTGCTTCAGCATTGTATGTTTTCATTTCTTTACCTTCAGAAAATATTTTTGCACTGGCTTTAGTTCGAATTCTACATCTGTTGTTGAACTTGGAATCTATAATTGCCCTGCTTAACTTACCATCACGCCATAGGATAGTCACATTATAGCCCCCTCTTGCAACAAGTCCCTGAATGCCTCCAGCTTCCCATTCATCTGGCAAAGCAGGCAATATTGATATTTCAGAAGAATGACTTTGCATTAACATTTCTGTGATACCTGCAGTCACCCCCTGGATTGCCTGATTTCCCTCAAAGGAAGGAGTAATACGACTATCTTCCTCCCTGGGATGAAGACTTACATCTGTTAACATATTTCTTAGAACCTTATATGCTGATTGTGGCTCCTCGAGCCTTGCATGAAGATTTATTTTCCATGCACCGGACCATCCGAGATTAATATTGCCTCTTCTTTCAAGTACTACATCAACTGCTTTTGCCAGTTCCGGCGTTTTTCGTAATGTGATATCATCATCCGGATATACTGCGAAAAGATGTGATATATGACGATGCGTAGGTTCTGCTTCTTTAAAGTCATACAACCATTCCTGCAATTGCCCAAAGCGCCCAATCTGATGTGGAGGTAACTTTTCCAGATCAGCTTCAAGTTTTTTTTGCATTTCACCGTCCCTGTTTAGTGCTTTGCATGCTTTGATACAATTACGAAAGAGATTGCGGATAAGTTGATTGTCCATAGATGTCCCCATTGAAACAGAACAAACTTCTCCTTCATCAGTAAGAAAACTATTTTCAGGAGTTGTAGACGGACAAGTCACAAGCCATCCTGTTTCAGGATCTGCCATTAGAAAATCGAGAAAGAATTCGGAGGCCCCTTTTAGTAACGGATATATCCTTTTAAGGTATGACGTATCGCGACTATATTCATAATGGTCAAATAATTGTTGCATAAGCCATGCTCCTCCCATTGGCCAGGTTGCATATTGAGGATTTCCATCGGTTGGCGCCGTATTAAACCATATATCTGTTCCATGGTGGGCTGTCCAACCTCGGCAGTCATATAACTCCTCGGCTGTCCTGGTTCCGGCTTTAGCCAAATTCTCAACAAATAAAAGCAACGATTCATTGATATTCGGAAGGTTTGTGCTTTCAACAGGCCAATAGCATTCTTCAATATTTATGTTTAATGTCCATCTTCCTCTCCAGCGTCCTTCCATATCATCCAACCATAAGTTGTGGTTATTAAAAGCCAGCGTATTTTCTCTGGCCCCTGCAAGTAAAAGATACCGGCCATATTGGAAGTATTGTGATATATATAATGGATCATCTTCTCCGGCTCTTAGTTTATCCATTCTTTCCGTTGTTGATAACTTTGAATTTTCATTTTTACCTAAATCAATTTTACAGGAATGAAACAAGGGAAAATAGTCTTTAATATGTCGTTCTTTGAGTTGGGCAAAAGTATATTGCGATGTTTTGGAAATATATTCATTACATTTTTCTTTTTCATTTTCTGAAACGTCATTCCAGTTCTTCCAATTCGTAGCTCCTGCTAAAATCAGAGTAACTGCATCGGCATTTTTAATCATAATTTTATTACTATCGTAACCTGAACCTTTTATTAAACAGCCACCTTCATGAATTATTTTTAATCTGGATTGCCATTTCATTTGTGCAGGCAATATTCTCAGGTTATAAGGGTTTGTAGTATTCTCGATGGTAGTACCTTCCATCACGATAACATTGTTTTCCAAATGAATAGTTGCTGACGGTTGAAGACTGGATAACCATGTGTTAACATCAATTGAACCTTTTTTGCTGGCTGTTAACCTCATTACAATCACCTGATCCGGATAACTGGCAAAAATTTCCCTTTTATAATTCACACCTCCCAGTTTATATAAAACATTAACCACAGCACTATCCATGCTTAATTTTCTGATATATTTTTCCACTTTATTCTGGTCATGTCCGGGAAACTGAACATTCAGCCGTCCCATTGGCTGATAATATTGCACACTTATTGGCCTGCTGGAAAGCTTTTCTGCTTCTTTATTGGCAGCTACCCAGTCTTTTTCCAAAACATATTTTCGAATGTTTTTTACGATTTCAGGACCATCCGGGTTATTTGGATTATAAGGACCCCCGGTCCACAATGTTTCATCATTAAATGGGATAACCTCATCTGAAGTCTTCCCCTGAATCATCCCTGCAAATCGCCCTGTCCCGACAGGGAGTCCTTCCCAGTATTTTGTTGCCGGTTTATTATACCACCAACTCATTTCATCCTGTATGACTTCTTCGTTATTATTTTGGGAGTAAAGAGATTGCCCACACAGGAAAAAACAAACCATAACAATAATATGTATGCTCATTATATTATTTTTCATTCACCTGATTTTAGTTTAATATAATTACTGTAAATACTTTTAATCCCCCACTTAAAGAACAGTGTAAGTTATTAAATTAAAAGGATATTTAAATATTCATCCTGTTTGAAAAATATGCTCCACTTCATGATATAGAAGGTCAATCTTAAGGTGTATATGCGACAATTAGAAATTATTGATGACGTTTCAATATTTTATTAACTTTTTTAGTTCTAATTAGATTCTTTATCATAGCTTTATACTAGATAGTTAACGCTATAGTGAAATAAAATTGAAACATTTTTTGGCAGATGTAATTAAGAATTAAATAAATAATTCGATTAAGACAATGGTACTCACAGAGCGTGGCCTGAATAAATACTATTATATTAACCAAAATCAGAAATAATCATGAAAAGAAACAAATCGGCTATAAATTCACTATATGTTGTGTTTATGGCAATCTTGGCGTTGCATGTATCATGTTCTTCCCGTGCAAGAACCATCTGATTCAAAGGAGATGGTTGTCTGGTATAATAAGCCTGCCGACAGAGTCTGGCTCGATGGTTTTTTATCGGTAATGGCTATATGGGCGCCAATGTTTTGGGAAGAGTAGAGAATGAAAGGATTGCATTAAATGAATCTACCTTCTGGTCGGGTAGGCCTCATGATTACAATGATCAGATGCCAATAAGTACTTTGACAAGATAAAAGACACTTGTTTTTGCGGAAAATTCAAAGAAGCTGAAAAGATGGTAAATGAACATTTTTATGGAATTCCTACCGGTCAGCAGGCTTATGAGCCTTGGGAGATCTTCTTTTGAACTTTTAGTGTAAGCGGGTGATTCTATTAAGGATTACTATCGCGAACTGGATATGGAAACCGGAGTGGTCAAGATCAGTTACACTGAACGGTGACGTGAAGATGACACGGAAGATATTTATGTCTTATCCCGACCATGTTATGGTTATGAAAGTGTCGGCTGACAAACCAGGCCGGGTATCTGTTGAGGCAAAATTAACGAGTCCCTTTCTCGGGAAACAATATGCAAAAGCCTAACAGGTTAAATATAAACGGTACATGGAAATATCTTACCGACAGCTGAAAGCTGGCTGATAGCAAAGGTTGATGGAACGGGAATGAATTTTCAGACCTCATTGGTTGCTCGTCCGGAAAAAGGGACTCTGAATGCAACCGATTCAAGCCTTGTTGTTACCAATGCCAATTCCGTGACATTTATTCTGACAGCTGCAACAAGCTTTGTTAATTACCTGGATATAAGTGGCGATCCTGCAGCCAGGTGTGAAAAAATTCTGGAAGGAGTTAAGGATAAAAGTTTTAAAGAACTCAAGAATATCCATCTAAGTGATTTCAGTAACCTTATGGGCCGGGTAGCCTTAAAAATAGGTGATCCGATGATGAATAAAAGGCCAACTGATGAAAGGCTTGCCGATCTGAGAAAAGGTATCCCGGACCGGATCTCTGGTCGAAGATATACCAGTTTGGCCGTTATCTCCTGGTTTCAAGCAGCAGAACCGGCGGACAGCCGGCCAATCTGCAGGGAATATGGAATGAGGAGTTACTGCCAAATTGGGGTAGTAAATATACCCTTAACATTAATTACGAGATGAATTACTGGCCTGCTGAAGTTACAAACCTGTCGGAATGTCACATGCCTATGTTTACAATGCTTAAGGAGCTCGCCGAAAGTGGTGAGAGAACTGCAAAGGCTTATTACAATGCCGGAGGATGGGTGGTACATCATAATACGGATATCTGGCGCGGTACTGCTCCTGTCGATTCGGCACGTTGGGGATTCTGGCCGGGAGGTGGTTTATGGCTTATGCCAGCATTTATGGGAACACTATATCTTTTACCGGGGACAAGGACTTCCTAAAAGAATACTATCCGATCATGAAAGGGGCGGCACAGTTCGTTATGGATGTTATGGTTCCTGAACCTGAACATGGCTGGCTGGTTATTCCTTTCTCAATGTCACCTGAAGAGAGAGCTATAGCCTCAAATGGGGAAATAGCAGGCTTATCGATGACTCCGACAATTAACATTGGATTGATCAAAGATCTTTTCCCACATGTCATAGAAGCAGGAAAGATATTGGACATAGATCAGGATTTCGGTGCTCAACTTGCTGATGCCTCACCAAAATACCTCCATATCAGTTAGATAGTGCCGGTAATATTAAGACCTGGCTTGAAGACTGGAGAGGACTTGGTGGTCACAATACCTCTCCTGTATGGGGATTGTTCCCGGGAAATTCAATTACATTGCGCGGTGATCCCGAACTGGCTGCTGCTATTGAGAAATGGGTTGAACCACGTCGTGTATCTGCCGACTGGGGTAGTGTCTGGACTATTTGCGACTGGGCCAGGCTTGAAGATGGGGTGATGACTGATTCCTGCATCCGGCAAATCTTCCGTACCCCAGCGCTGAGACAAGAAGGTTTTCTGAGACCGGGTGGAAATGTAATACCTGGAGCTATTTCAGGACCACCAATACCAGCAGGGATGATGAGAACAGGAATTGCGAATAATCTCCATAACATAGTTTCTAACCAATCAGACGCCAGCTTCGGAATTACTGCAGCTATTACCGAATGTCTGTTGCAAAGCCATGCAGGAGAAATTTCTTTATTGCCTGCTTTACCTGTAAGCTGGAAAAACGGATCAGTGACCGGTTTAAGGGCAAGGGGTGGCTTTGAAGTTAATATTGAATGGAAGGATGGAAAGCTGACTAAAGCTGAGATTAAGTCACTGCTCGGTAATTCATGTGTAGTCAGGATTAACGGAAAAACGACAAATTACAGTCCTGCTAAAGGTGAAACAATTGTTATACAAGGCACTTAGATAAAAGACTAAGTCTTTTTGTAGTCAAATTTTCAAATTATTAGAAAAATGAAAAAGAAGAATCTTTCAAGACGCATGTTTCTTTTATCGGGAGGTATGGCACCAACCGCTGTTACCATGATCCCCGGACAGGTTCAGGCAGCTTACAGTCCCGATGTCTCCGGCACTGCAAAAGACATATCCGGTAACCAGCAAAATTCTATAAATGGTATTTATAACATCTTACAGCAGATTCGACTGCATCTCTGTTAAATAAATATTCATTGTATCACGATTAAACAAAGCTTTTTAACCAGGCCGGCGGAACAGCAAACAGTGAATTAATTCAGGCCAGGACTTTATCCTCCACAAACTATCTTTCGGAACCACCGATAGTATATATTCAAACGCTAATTCACTACAAAACAATTTGTTTATTTTAAATTTATGTACTGTCGGGGCTTAGCATGAGAATATGCATTAATGCCGGAGCGATAAAAAGTTTTGATAATCTCCTAAATATTGTACCTTTAAGACAGTTATTTTAAGCACCAAAGTATCTCGAACTTTGTAATTATTAAAATCCATTTAAAAAAGAAAATGAAAAATTTTTTAGCAATGACATCACTGGCTATTGCGATAGCTTTTAGTGCTGAGGCTCAACCTTTCCAGAAAACCGAATCAGGCATAAAATCGGTAATCAACTCAGTGGGGATCGAGATTCAATTTTACAGTCCTTCAATTGTAAGGGTACTGAAATGGCCTGAAGGCAAAACATTTAAAAAAGAAAGCCTTTCGGTTATTAAAGCTCCTCAAAAAACGTCTTTCAGAATTAAACAATCAGGAGATGAACTTTCTCTTAAAAGCGATATCCTCCTGGTAGTGCTAAACCTGAAAAATGGCAGGATTTCATATTCTGCACTTAAGCCCAAGACTCTTTTAAGTGAGAAAGAACAGGGTATTGTTTTTACAGACTTCAACGATGCCGGTGTTAAAACTTACAGTGTATCTCAGTCATTTATTCTTGATAAAGAGGAAGCTATTTATGGTCTGGGCCAGCAGCAGAACGGTAAAATGATACAGCGTAACCTGAAACTGAATATGATTCAGGGAAATACTGATGATTATATTCCATTTTTCCTGTCGGTGAAAGGTTACGGGCTTTTTTGGGATAATTATTCACCAACTCTTTTTGAGGACAATCCTGAAAGCACTTCTTTCAAATCAGATGTGGGCGATTGTGCCGACTATTATTTTATGTATGGCGGCAATGCCGATGGTGTTATCGCTTGCATGCGCGACTTAACCGGCCAGGTACCAATGTTCCCGCTTTGGACATTCGGTTACTGGCAAAGTAAAGAACGCTATAAGAGTCAGGATGAGCTGGTTGACGTTGTTAAGAAATACCGCGAGATTGGAGTTCCTCTCGATGGTATAATCCAGGACTGGCAATATTGGGGCAATAATTACCTGTGGAATGCCATGGAATTTCTCAATTCAGACTTTTACAATCCGCAGAAAATGGTTGATGATATACACAACCTTAATGCCCATATGATTATTTCAATCTGGAATTCGTTTGGCCCTCAGACAAAGCAATACAAAGAACTGGATAAAATAGGTGCTCTTATGAATTTTCAGACATGGCCACAATCAGGTTCTGATAAATGGCCTCCTAACAGAGATTACCCTTCAGGTGTAAGAGTATACGATCCTTTTAATCCTGAAGCCCGTGATATTTACTGGAAGTATCTGAATAAAGGTATTCTATCGCTTGGAATGGACGGGTGGTGGATGGATTCATCAGAACCTGACCATTTGGATTTCAAACCTTCCGATCTCGATAATAAAACATACCTTGGTTCATTCCGGAAAGTGCGGAATGCATTCCCCCTTATGACAGTAGGAGGTATATACCAGCATCAACGCTCGGTATCTGCCGATAAACGTGTTTTTATCTTAACCAGATCAGCATTCGCCGGTCAGCAACGGTATGGAGCCAATACATGGTCGGGCGATGTTACAGCATCGTGGGATGCTTTAAAAAACCAGATCTCTGCAGGTCTGAATTTTTCACTAAGCGATATTCCTTACTGGAACAGTGATATAGGCGGCTTTTTTCTCAGCAGGTTCAGAAAGAAACTCGACGACGCCGGATACCGTGAACTTTACACTCGCTGGATACAATTCGGGACATTCTGCCCGATGATGCGTTCTCACGGGACCGATGCCCCACGTGAAATTTACCAGTTCGGCAAAAAAGGCGAAAAGGTCTTTGATGCCATAGAAAAATCTATTATCCTGCGATATAGTTTATTGCCGTATATTTATTCCGCTTCATGGGATATTACAGCCAATCAATCGACTATGATGCGCGCTTTGATGATGGATTTTGCTGAGGACAAACAGGCACTGGATATTAACGATGAGTATATGTTTGGCAAATCGTTACTTGTTTGCCCCGTTACCAGTCCGATGTATTCGAAGGATACAAAAGAAGATTTCAGTACATTGAAATCAAGGGAACTCTATCTGCCGAAAGAGACCAGCTGGTATGATTTCTGGACAGGCGAGAAAATTGCCGGAGGACAATCTATAAAAAAGGAAGCACCCATTGATATCATCCCGTTGTATGTAAAAGCAGGGTCTATTCTTCCGTTCGGACCTAAAGTACAGTATGCGACTGAAAAGAAATGGGATAATCTCGAAATCAGGGTGTATGAAGGTGCCAACGGTGAGTTTACACTTTATGAAGATGAAAACGATAACTACAATTATGAGAAAAACGTATACTCTACGATTACTTTCAACTGGAATGATACGAAACAAGTTTTAACCATCAGCGACAGAAAAGGTTCATTTCCCGGAATGCTTACTGGCCGTAAATTCAATATTGTAAAGGTCTCCACCGGTAATGGTGCCGGTATGGATGAGGTTAAGAAGTTCAATAAAGTTGTAGATTATACCGGAATGAAAGTTATTATTAAGCTGTAGTGCAGGCATCGACTTTAGTTATGTAAGGGTGAAATAATTTGCGATATGGAAAAGACAGAAGCTGAACTAAATGCTGAATTGAAGAAGCTAAAACAAAAGTATCTGGCATTAGATGTAAAGTACAATGAGGCAATAAGTGGTTTCAAAAAAAACGAAGCAGAGCTCCGTCTGAAAATTATGTTTCTTGAAGGAATTGCCAATTCTGCTATCGATGGGTTTCTTGTGGTTAATCCTGACGGTCAGAAAATACTTCAGAACAATCAAACTATTAATTTATGGAAGATACCGCGGGAAGTAGCGGATGATCCAAGCGATGTGAAACAGGTCGACCATGTAATGCATATGACTGTAAACCCACAGCAATTTCTCGCTAAAGTAGATTATCTCAGGGAACATCCAAACGATAAAACCCGCGATGAAGTGGAACTGATTGATGGTACGGTTCTTGACCGTTACTCTTCTGCTGTTATTGGCCCCGACGGAATAAATTATGGCCGGATATGGACCTTTCACGAGGTAACTGAACGAAAGAATCTGGAAAAGCAATTAATTCAGCTTAATGCCGATAAGGACCGCTTTATTTCTATCCTGGCCCACGATTTAAGAAGCCCGTTTAATAGCCTTTTGGGGGTCACTGACTTATTAAGAACAGAACTACGAAGCTACCCCATTGAAAAAATTGAAGAAATGGCAGAGCTAATCTACAATATAGTTGCACAAACTTACGAGCTTCTTGAAGATACGCTTTTGTGGGCAAGTATCCAGTCAAAAAAAATAACATTTTCTCCTTCAGTTGCCAATATGACCGAAGTTATGTCTGAAGTGGTAAAAATTTTTGAACCCATTGCCAATGCAAAAAAAATATCAATAAAATATACTTCCGTCAATGGGTTATATATAAATACAGATGTCTATATGCTTAAAGCAATATTACGAAACCTTATATCGAATGCGATAAAATTTACTAAAGAAGGTGGTAAAATTGAAATTTCTGCCTTCCATTCAAATTCGCTTTCGACAATAAAAGTCTCAGATAACGGTGTTGGTATCAGGCCAGACATTTTAGAAAAGCTCTTTAGTTTCACACCCAACAGATCGACAAAAGGGACTGCTGATGAAACAGGTACCGGGTTAGGATTATTGTTATGCAAGGAATTTGTTGATAAACACGGTGGTAATATATGGGCTGAAAGCGTAGTTGGCAAAGGGACTACTGTGAGCTTTAGTATACCTGACCGGGAATAAAAGTTACATACGATAAATAGTTGCTTGAGATAATAAGAATTATATTAACATGTTGAAATATTTAAAACTTGTATCCATAGCCATAATACTTTTTACAGGTATAGTTATGAGTGTCAAAGCGCAGGAAAACATTCAGCGACAACAGCTTTTCGATTATAGCTGGAAATTCTTTTTGGGAGATCAACCAACGGCAGCTGCTAAGGATTTTGATGATAATAGCTGGAGGTATATTGATTTACCGCATGATTGGAGCATCGAAGGAAAAATAGATCAAAAAAACCCTATGGGTGGTGCGGGTGGTTATTTCCCGGCTGGTATAGGATGGTACAGGAAAAAATTCAATGTTCCTCCTGCATGGAAGGGTAAATGCATTTCAATTTATTTCGAAGGTGTATATATGAATTCCGAGGTATTTATTAATGGGAAATCACTTGGCGTACATCCATATGGTTATACAACATTCAGATACGACCTTACTCCTTTCCTGGATTTTGGCAGGGAAAATGTACTTTCTGTAAAAGTCGACAATTCAAAGCAGATAAACTGCCGCTGGTATAGTGGTTCGGGAATATACCGCCATGTATGGATGATTGTTACAGATCCTGTCCATGTTGCCACATGGGGTGTGAATATCACAACACCACAGGTGTCTGCGGAAAAGGCAAAAGTTCAGATAAAAATCCGGGTTAAGAACGAAACAGACGTATCGCAAAGCGTCCTTCTCAAGACACGTCTGCTGGGTAGAAATGTTGTCAAAGCGGGAGACAGTCAGTTAAAAGTTGAACTTCCGGCGAACAGCGAAAAAGAAATTGACCAGACTATTGTCATGTCTGAACCGTTGTTATGGACCCCGGAAACGCCTCATCTTTATCAGGCTGTAGTAAATATATTAAAGAATAACAAAGTAACTGACGAAACGAAAACCAGCTTTGGCATTCGTTCGATAAAATTCACAACTGAAAATGGTTTTCAGCTAAATGGAAAATCCCTCAAGCTCAACGGAGGATGTGTACATCACGATAATGGTTGTCTGGGGGCAGCTGCTTTTGACCGGGCTGAAGAACGGCGGATAGAGCTTCTTAAATCGGCAGGATTTAATGCAATTCGCACATCGCATAATCCTCCGTCAGAAGCGTTCCTGGATGCATGCGACAGGTTGGGGATGATGGTAATTGACGAAGCCTTCGATGGGTGGAAAGAGAGTAAAACACCTTTCGATTATTCTGTTAATTTTAATGATTGGTGGAAACGCGATGTAGAAGCAATGGTGTTGCGTGACCGTAATCATCCTTCAATTATTATCTGGAGTACCGGTAATGAGATTATTGAAAGGAAGAAGCCGGAAGCTGTTGAAACCGCAAAAATGCTCGCAAATTGCATTCGTAAAAATGATCCGACGCGTCCTGTTACCTCAGCTATGACCACATGGGATAATGACTGGGCAATATTCGATCCTTTATTTGCTGCACATGATATAGGTGGATACAACTATCAATTGCACAGGGCCCCATCTGACCATGAAAGGGTTCCTTCGCGGATTATCGTTCAGACTGAATCGTACCCCAGAGATGCTTTCTCAAACTGGAAGATGGCACTGAGCCATAATTACATCATTGGGGATTTCGTCTGGACAGCTATGGATTACCTGGGTGAGTCAGGTATCGGACGCTGGTATTATACCGGCGAAAAAACAGGTGAACATTGGGAAAGTGATTTATTCCCCTGGCATGGCGCTTATTGTGGTGATATAGACTTAACAGGATGGAGAAAGCCAGTTTCACACTATCGGAGCATGTTGTACAATAATACCGAAAAGCTTTATATGGCAGTACGGGAACCTGATGGTGATACATTAAAAATCAAACAAACAATATGGTCTGTCTGGCCAACATGGGAAAGCTGGACATGGCCGGGTTATGAGGGAAAAGATATTCAGGTTGAAGTGTATTCCAAATATCCGAAAGTTCGGCTTTACCTTAATAAGAAACTTATTGGTGAACAGTCAATAGCGGAAGAGCAACAGTTCAAAGCTACTTTTACTGTACCTTATGCTCCTGGTATTTTATCCGCAGCTGGTGTATCTGATAATATAGAATCAGAAACAACCACCCTTCAAACCTCTGGTAATGCAGCAGGAATAAAACTAATTCCCGACCGGACAAAGATACTGGCAGATGGGCAGGACCTTTCATTTATAACAATTGAGGTGACCGACAAGGTAGGAAAACTGCAGCCAAATGCTCAGAATCAGTTACAGTTCAGTATCAATGGACCTGGAGTAATTGCCGGTGTCGATAATGCAGATATCAAAGACCTTGATCCATATAGTGCAACTGCACGCAAAGCGTGGCATGGACGTGCACTCGTTGTAATCAGAAGTACCCGAAATGCAGGTGATATAAAGCTTACAGTAAGTTCGCCAGGACTAACTGATGCAATTGCCACTGTAAGGTCTGAAGTGAAATTGAACAAATGACAAAAAAATGATTACTCTGAAAAAAATCCCAATCACCTGTCTGGTCATCTCATTACTTGTTATCACCTTGATCGGTGGATGTTCAGGCACAGCTGAACCCATGCAAGTTCAATCGTTTGAATCGGACTGGCGGTTTTATCCTGGTGATATTAACGGAGCCGAAGTGCCAGAATATAATGACTCTTTGTGGTTAAAAGTGGAAGTTCCGCACGACTGGAGCATTGAAGGACTCTCCCGATCAGATGTCAGCGATGCTCCTGAGTTACAGATTGTGGAAGGAGATTGGAAATTCAGTAAAGGCGACAATATGCTTTGGAAGGCTTCCGGTTTTGACGACAGTTCCTGGCAGACAGTGAAGCTCCCGTCGACATGGGAAGAACATTCGAAATATACAACTGACAATGTCTTCGGATGGTTCCGCCGCGAACTGACAATACCAGCAGATTTACAAGGGAAGGACATCTTTATCAATGTGGGTAAAGTCGACGATGCTGATGAAACCTATTTCAATGGCATTAAAGTAGGCGGCATGGGGCATCTCCCACCCGGCTATGTATCGGCGTGGGATATCTACCGGCATTATAAAGTGCCCCACGAAATCATACGTTACGGTGGTAAAAACAGTATTGCCGTCAGGGTGTTCGACGGGATAATGGGTGGTGGAATTTATGATAAAGGAACAAAAGTGACTGAAGGACCATTTGAATCAACCTGCCCGGGCGGAAGCGGTGCAGGGTACATAAATGCTGGCACTGGCTGGTATAGAAAAGAATTTAAATTACCTGAAGACGCTAAAGACAAACGGGTATCAATAGAGTTCGACGGCGTGTATATGAACAGCAGCGTGTGGATCAATGGCATACATCTCGGTAACAGACCATACGGTTATTCAGGCTTTGAGTATGAATTGACTCCATACCTGAAATTCGGTGATAAGAAAAATGTTCTGGCAGTTCGTGCAGAAGTGCAGCAGCCTTGTTCCCGCTGGTATTCGGGCGCAGGCATATACCGTCATGTGCGTCTTAAGTTAACCGGCCAGGTCAACATAGCACAGTGGGGAACATATATTACCACTCCTGAAGTGTCTGAAAATGAAGCATCTGTTCGCATTGAAACAAAGATCAGGAATCAATCCTTCCCGGCTCAACAGGTAACGCTTGAGACCGTTATAATGGATAATACAGGACGCGAAGTCGCTAAGAACATCTCCATAAAGAAAGTGGATGCTGACAGTATCATTATATTCGAACAACTCATCAAAGTTCCAAAGCCGGAACTGTGGTCGATTGAAAATCCCTGTCTTTATAGGGCTGAATCCAAAGTACTTATTAACAACAAGACAGAAGATAAGAGTGTTACACCTTTCGGTATCCGAACGTTTGAATTTACAGAAGATAAAGGATTTTTCCTGAACGGTAAACATGTTAATATTAAGGGCGTTTGCCTGCATCACGATCTGGGATGCCTGGGATCTGCAATAAATGAACGTGCTATTGAACGTCAATTGGAAATCATGAAAAGCGTGGGATGTAACGCAATACGGACTAGTCATAATCCGCCTGCTCCTGAATTTCTCGATTTATGTGATCGTATGGGATTTCTGGTTATGGACGAGTCGTTCGACGAATGGAAAAGGTCGAAGACCATGTATGGGTATGGTCAGTTTTTTGACGAGTGGAGCGAGAGAGACCTGACGGATATGATTCGTCGTGACAGGAATCATCCCAGCATTATACTGTGGAGCATCGGCAACGAAATCCCTGAACAGGATAATACCAATGCCTACGAAATGTCCAGGCGGCTAACTGATATCTGTCATAAGGTGGATCCGACACGACCGGTCACATCGGGTTGCAATACTCCTGAATATGCTCTTAAAAGCGGCTTTTCAAAACCACTCGATGTCTTTGGTCTCAATTATTCAATGCCCTATTATGAGTTTTTGAAGGGAAAAACGAAACTGATCGGCTCTGAAACCGGATCAGCTGTCAGTACCCGGGGAGAATACAACCTTTTACTGGATAGCGGCAAACTTAAAATCAGTAAAGAACTGAACAACCAGTGTTCTTCCTATAACGACAGTACTGCGGAAACAACCCTTAAGGCAATTAAAAGGGCGCCGTGGGTTGCAGGTCAATTCGCATGGACAGGCTTCGATTATATTGGCGAACCATCTCCTTTTTCATGGCCCTCAGTCAGTTCTTATTTTGGTATTGTGGATCTGTGCGGTTTCCCAAAAGATCGCTTCTTCCTTTACCAGAGCCAATGGACTGACAAACCAATGGTTCACATTCTGCCACACTGGAACTGGCAGGGTTTCGAAGGTCAGGAAATTCCGGTTTTGTGTTACAGCAACTGTGAATCGGTGGAGCTGTTTTTGAATGGGAAATCCCTTGGTGAAAAAAAATTCAGCGATACTAAGGAATTGCATTTATTGTGGCAGGTTCCATACACTCCGGGAACACTAAAAGCCGTTGCTAAAAACAATGGAGAAAAAATATGCGTGACTGAAATCCAAACTGCAGGAGCTCCTTCCAAAATAGTACTGTCTCCCGACAGGAACGAAATCAACGCAGACGGGAAAGATCTGTCCTTTGTAAAAATCGAGATAGTTGACAAGGAAGGACGTATATGCCCCAACGCCGTTAACCTCGTAAAATTTAAAATTGAAGGCGATGGTGTCATTGCCGGAGTGGATAATGGGAACCCTGCAAGCCACGAGTTTTTTAAAGCCAGCGAGCGAAAGGCATTCCATGGTCTTTGTTTAGCTGTTGTTCGATCTAAACAAGTACGAGGTGAAATACATCTTTCCGCAATATCCGAAGGACTTCAGACAGCTGAGGTTTTAATTAAAGTGAAATAGATAATTCCAGGATATGCTTTGAAAGGTCTTGAAGAGATAATATAAATTTAAAATGAATATAGAAATGAAGTACAAATACTTTTTAATAATCATTTTTTTCCCTGTTCTTTGTCAGGGTCAGGTTGTTAAAAGCTTTAAACAGGCTGCAGACAGAGTAGACATTACACTGTCTGATGGGACACTTAGTATTTACCCTATTACGAATAACGCTGTCAGGATAAGGTTCTTCAAAGAAGCAGAAGTCCGGGTGCCTGAGCTTATTTTTACTTCAAGTATTCCGGTTCCCCCCTTTTATGTTTCCGACTCACCTTCAAAACTTAAGGTTACAGGAAAAAACATTGTTGCAGAAGTTGATAAGCAGACCGGCAAATTGTCATTTGCAGATAATTCAGGGAAAATTTTCCTAAGTGAAAAAGCAGAGACCCGGAAACTATTACCTGATTCAATTATGGGCCAATCCTGTTATTTGGCTGAACAGAGTTTTGAATCACCAGCCGGCGAATATCTTTTTGGACTGGGGCAGTTTCAGGACGGACATTATAATATAAGGAATGTTTCACGTCGTCTGACACAGGTCAACTCCCAGATTTCTATACCATTTATATATTCCAACAAAGGTTATGGATTACTGTGGCATCAGTACGGTCTCACTGATTTTAATCCGGCCGATAATTTTATACTCCTCGAAAAACAGAAGCAATCTTCTCCTGATAATAATCAAGCCACTGAGGTAACCACTACAAGCGGGACTCAAAAAGTGTCACAAAATCAGTCTCTTTACCTTGGCAAGTTCAACGTACCAGTAACCGGGGTGTATTCAATTTTCCTTGATCTGGGTGATATGGGTAACCGTCAACTTGTTGTAATCGACGGGAAGCCCTGCATTGATCAGACCAATATGTGGCTCCCTCCTACAGCCGGTGCGTTTATGAATCTAACAGCCGGGGAACATCAGATACAATTGGTTTGCAAGTCAAATAATACACCAAGAGTGTCGTGGAAACTAACTGATAACTTAACAACATTCCGTTCTCCCAATGCCCGGTTCATCGATTACATTGTCTTTTATGGACCTTCAGCAGACAGTGTTATTTCATCATACCGGAATCTCTCAGGTGATGTTCCAATGTTCCCGCTTTGGGCTTATGGTTTCTGGCAATGCCGCGAACGCTACACTTCAGGTTCAAATCTGGTAGAAACAGTAAAAGAGTTCCGTAAAAGAAATCTCCCAATGGATGTTATTGTGCAGGATTGGCAATACTGGGGTAAATACGGCTGGGGAGTTCCAAAGTTTGATGAAACCAATTATCCCAATCCGGCAGGGTTCATCAAAGAGTTGCACGATTTGAATGCCCATTTCAGCATTTCGGTTTGGGAAAACCTCGATAAAAAATCGGAAATCGGAAAGGAATATGTTGCAAAAAATCTTTATATCCCTAATAGCCGCTGGGTAGATGTTTTTAACCCTCTGGCAGGGATACTCACTGGAATGCTCTTAAACGAAAATCTGTTTTCTTTTGGTGTAGACTCATGGTGGATGGATGCTACAGAACCGGAAAATGATGCCTTAAAAGGGAAAGAAACCTACCTTGGGCCTAGGCGACTTCTACCGTCTTACATATCCCTTGTTTGTTAGTCAGGCTGTTTATGAAGGACAAAGGAAAACTTCACCTGATAAACGGGTTTGTATCCTTACCAGGTCAGCATTCCTCGGGCAACAAAAATATGGGATCATAAACTGGTCAGGCGATATTGGAGGAACATGGGACACTTATAAACGACAGATCGTGGCAGGTCTGAACTTTACCATTACCGGATTGCCTTACTGGACAACAGATATTGGGGGATTCTTTCGCCCTGGCAAATCTCAGTATACCGATGAAAAGTACCGGGAGCTCCTGACACGGTGGTACCAATGGGGAGCTTTTAATCCCATCTTCAGGATTCACGGCTATCAGTCTGAGACCGAACCCTGGAAATTCGGACAACAGGTTGAGGATAATATGAGGAAAATGCTTAACCTGCGGTACCGCTTACTACCTTATATTTATTCTGAAGCCTGGCAAATCACTCACAACAGATCAACACTGATGCGTCCGTTGGCGATGGATTTTAATAATGACACAACAGCACTGAAGCAACCCTTTGAATATATGTTCGGCAAAGCCATACTGGTTGCACCGGTTACCGAATCCAATGTCGTGGAATGGAACGTCTACCTGCCTGAACCGGCAACATGGTATGATTTCTGGACCGGAAAACAATATAAGGGAGGCCAGACAATAAAAACTGCTGCTCCCCTGGACAAGATTCCTTTGTTTATCAAGGCAGGTTCCATTATTCCCATGGGCAAATTTATCCAATATGCTGGTCAAAAACCATCCGACACCCTTGAGATCCGTGTATATAAAGGAGCCGATGGCAGGTTTGAATTATATGAAGATGAAGGTGATAATTATAATTACGAGAAAGGGAATTATACGGCTATTCCTTTTAATTGGGATGAAAAACGCCAAACCTTAACTATCGGGGAAAAACAAGGATCCTATCCCGGAAACCTTACAAAGAGAGTTTTTAACATCGTTTTCGTAAATGAATCCGAAGGATTTGGTATTAGTCCGGCTGAACCCGGAAAAAAAGTGTTGTACACCGGAAAGGAGACCAAAATCACTGTTTCTGCACAGGTAAACTCCGCCCGAAATCCGGTTATTTTTGCCGATGTACCCGATATGTCAATGATTCGTGTGGGTGATACTTATTACATGAGCAGCACCACAATGCACATGAGCCCGGGTGTCCCGATTATGAAATCAAAAGATCTTGTTAACTGGAAGCTCATCAACTATGCATATCAGACTATTGGTGATAATGATGCGTTAACACTCAATAACGGGAAAAATGCTTATGGAAAAGGGTCATGGGCCAGTTGCATTCGTTATCATAACAGCACCTTCTATGTATCGACCTTTTCATCAACAACTGATAAAACATATATCTGGTCGACAAAGGATCTGGAGAAGGGACCCTGGAAAGAGGTATCATTCAGTCCAAGCTTTCATGACCATTCATTGGTTTTCGATGATGACGGACGTGTTTATCTGATCTATGGCAATAAGAAACTGACCCTTGTTGAATTAAATGCTGATCTGTCAGGGGTTAAAGCCGGCGGAATAAATCAGGTTATCATTGAAAATTCAAGTGCACCTTCAGGGAATGACAGCGGTCTGGGAGAAGGTTCACAGGTGTTCAGGGTTAATGGCAGGTTTTATCTTTACAATATAACCTGGCCAAAGGGAGGTATGCGTACAGTGGTTGTTCACAGGGCAGATAAGATAACAGGTCCATGGGAAGGCAAACTTGTTTTCCAGGACTTAGGTGTTGCCCAGGGCGGTATGGTCGATACACCTGAAGGCAACTGGTTTGCTTACTTGTTCCGTGATTACGGATCAGTTGGTCGTATCCCTTACATCGTTCCAATGAAATGGGAAGACGGGTGGCCTGTTATTGGCGTTAATGGGAAGGTTCCGGAAACTTTGAATCTCCCGGCAAGCAAGGGTTTAATCCCGGGTATAGTTGCATCCGATGAATTCTCACGACGGAAAGGTGAACCTGCACTCCCGCTGGTATGGCAATGGAATCACAACCCCGATAATAAGTTATGGTCTGTTACACAACGAAAAGGCTATCTCCGGCTTACGACAGGCCGTATCGACACAATTCTGGTAACAGCAAGAAATACTCTGACTCAACGTACAATAGGACCTGTTTGCTCCGGTTCAACCTGTATTGATGTTTCTAACATGAAGGAAGGTGATTTTGCAGGACTTACCCTTTTGCAGAGAAAATACGGTCAGGTCGGTGTCAGATTTAATAATGGTACCAAATCGATTGTTATGGTAAATGCCCAATCGGGCAAGCCTGTTGAAGTTCAGAGTGTTCCTTTGACACAAAAAACCGTATTCCTGAAAGCTGAATGCGATTTCAGGGAAAAGGCAGACATTGCAAATTTCTTTTACAGCCTCGATGGTAAAAAATGGATACCTGTCGGATCGCAGCTTAAAATGGAATATTCAATGCCACACTTTATGGGATACCGTTACGGACTCTTTAATTATGCTGCCAAAACACCGGGTGGATTTGTCGATTTTGACTATTTCCATATCAGCGATCAGATTTCAGAAAAGAATTAAATTTGAAAATAATGTGACAGATTTCACAAAAACTTTTATTATCTATAAACCAACTTTTGTACAATTTAAAAAATACTTAAGATGAAGAATCACGTGCGTATTTTCTTATTATTTGCATTAACAGTAATTACAATGAGTGGCTTAGTAGCGCAAAATCCGATTATCCGCGACCAGTTTTCTGCTGATCCAACTGCAAGGGTTTTCAACGGTAAGGTATATTTATATCCTTCGCACGATATCCCTACACCTCCCGGTAAAAAGCTGAGAGAAAATTGGTTTTGCATGGAAGACTATCATGTTTTCTCTTCCGAAAATCTGACCGAATGGACAGACCATGGTGTCATTGTGACCCAGACCAAGGTCCCATGGCTCACCCGCATCAATTATGACATGTGGGCACCCGATTGTGTCTTTAAAAACGACAAGTATTATTTCTATTTCCCGGTTGGCGGAAGAATAGGCGTTGCCACAGCTGACAAACCCGAAGGCCCTTACAATGTCCTTGATAAACCGGTTGAAGGCATTCGTGGTATAGACCCATGTATTCTTATAGACAAAGACGGCCAGGCGTATATCTTCACCTCCATGGGGCGCATCAGCGTTGCCAGACTCAAAGACAATATGATTGAAACCGATGGCCAGCCACAGACAATTGCCAACCTGCCTACCAAAGGCCTCATTGAAGGCCCCTTCGCTTTCGAACTCAATGGCAGATACTATCTCACCTACCCTCATGTTGAAAATAAAATAGAACGTCTCGAATACGCCATGAGTGATAGTCCAATGGGCCCATATAAACAAGTTGGTGTTATAATGGACGAATCGCCTTCGGGCTGCTGGACAAATCACCACTCAATCGTCAGGTACAAAGGACAGTGGTATCTCTTCTATCATGATAAAGATTACTCTCCGAATTTCGATAAAAATCGTGCTGTAAGGATTGACAGCCTGTCCTTTAATTCAGATGGAACTATCCGTAAAGTTATTCCAACCCTTCGTGGTGTTGGAGTAACAAGCGCTCTGCAAAAAATTGAGGTAGACCGGTACAGTCGGATAAGCGAAACAGGTGCAGCTGTTGCATTTCTTGATACTCTCAATACATTCAATGGCTGGAAGACCATACTCGATAAAGAAAATGCATGGATCCAATATAATGCCGTCGATTTTGGAAATAAAAAGCTTAAATCGGTCAGGGTAAAAGCCTTGTCTCAGACAGGCGGGATAATACAAATCAGGATAGACAAAGCAGATGGCATCTTAGTTGCTGAAGTTAAAATACCCAAAGGCACTGGTTGGAATTCTGTTGATGCACGATTAAGAAAATATCAAAAGGGAATTCATAACCTGGTTGTAGTGCTGAAAGGTAATAGTCGTCTTGAAGTTGACTGGATTCAGTTTGCAAATTAGTTAGTGACTCGCCGAAAATAAACCGGAATGAGCACAATTCAACCTCCGAATTTAAGGAAGTTTATTAGCATGATTTGTCAAAGAATAGTACAATTTAAAAGAAATTAAGAATTTTAAATTGTACATATTTGATTCATTATGCTAGTGTTAGGCCTTCTCCCATCGTAGGGCTTAAAAAAAATATTGTTAAAATAAGTTAAATTCAATTGAAATTATTAACTTGGTTCCCTAAAATATACCTGAACCGTTAGAGCAATACTGTTTAATAAGGGAAATACTAAAATCTTAGGTTGTCTATTTTGTGATAAAGAAATGTTCAGATCAAAGCATAATTTTTTAAAACTAACTACTGGCAGAAATCTTTATTAAAAAGAAGTATAAATATGAATTACCTGAATTTCAATTAATTACTAATCAAAACCTATTTTACTATGAAGAAAAACTGTTTTTATTTCATGACCTATTGTTTTCCGCATGGGAAACTTAGACTACTGCTTCTACCTTTAAAACTAACTGTCATTTTAAGTATTTTAACCACTTTTAATGCTTTAGCTCTGGATTTGGGCATAGCTAATTCTTCAGCGACCGAAGCTCAACAACAGAAAGTTACAGGTAAGGTTCTGGATGCCACTACAAATGAACCACTTATTGGTGTTAACGTAGCAGTTGAAGGAACTATTGTGGGTGCTATAACTGATGTAGAAGGAAATTATTCTCTTGTTCCTCCTGCTTCAAGCGGAACCCTTATTTTTACTTATATCGGATATGTTACTCAAAGAGTGCAATTTCAGGGTCAGGCTACAGTTGATGTAAAAATGACTTCTGAGACATTGGCGCTTGAAGAGGTCGTTGTTGTTGGTTACGGTACACAAAAGAAAAAGGATATTACATCTGCAATAGCAATTGTTGATGTAAAGCAAATGGCAAAGTCACCTGTTGCTAACTTAACAACTGCTTTGCAGGGAGTAACCGCGGGTGTTGAGGTTCAGGGTAACCAGGGTACTCCGGGTATGATGCCAACTGTAAGGATACGTGGAGTTGGTTCAGTAAACTCGACCGATCCTTTGTATGTAGTTGATGGCGTTCCTGCTGATATTTCAGCTGTTAATCCATCGGATGTCGAGAGCATGCAGGTTTTAAAAGATGCAGCATCTTGCGCTATATATGGTTCCCGTGGTGCTAACGGAGTTGTTATTATAACAACAAAATCAGGTAAATCCGGTGCTCCAAAGGTAAGTTACAAAGGATACTATGGATTTGAGAAAGCATGGAAAACACTTGACGTGCTGAACATGAAGCAGTGGGCAGATCTGGTTTACGAAGCAAACACAGCAGGTGGAACCACAGCGCCTCCACTCGCAACAGAAATCAGAAGCGCTCCTAACGGCCCATGGCCAAACTGGGACGGTAAGTCAACTGACTGGTTGGGTGCATTATTCCAGACAGGGGCTATTTATGAGAATAGTTTTGATGTTTCGGGAGGCACAAATAGCGGAAACTATTTCTTCTCTGCAGGTCAGTACAAACAGGATGGGATCATAATCACCACTCCTTATAAAAGGTATACAGTGCGTATGAACTCCAACTGGCAGACCAAAAAATTCAAATTTGGTGAAAATATCACATTCAATTACTCAAGGAACAGGGATGAAGGTTCCAACGGAGGCCGTGATCCGCTTGAAGAATCAATTAAGATCACTCAGAACATTCCAATATTAAATCCAAATGTATTGGGTGGATACTCAGGCTATAATGCTACTCTGGTTGGTCATGATGCCAGTAACCCTATTGGTTCGCTGGTCCGTAATCAGAATTTCAATTTCAATAAGAGGTTCGTGGCAGATGTATACGGTGAGTATCAGATCTTTAAAGACCTTGTCTTCAGGAGTACTTTTGGGATTAACAGCACAGAAGGTCAGAACAGGAACTTAGTTCTTAAAACTGATATGCAGCCCAAGAATTTTGCCAACACTACTCTGAATGAATCTTCAACATGGAGTTACAACTGGATTGCTGAGAATATGTTGACTTTCCATAAGATCTTTGGTGATCACGATCTGACTGTAATGGCTGACTATACCACAGAATATAGTAAAACCCATAATATGTCTGCGGGAGGTACAACACTTCAGACCGAAACCAACGATGTTCTCTCAAAACTGGAGAGTGGTTTCACAGTTGGTGGTTATGAAAATGAACAAAGCCGGATTTCCTACCTGGGACGTTTAATGTATTCCTATAAAGGAAAATATATGTTAACCGCCAATTTCAGGCGTGACGGTTCATCAAAATTCGGACCAGGCAATAAATGGGGAAATTTCCCATCCGCTTCATTGGCTTGGCGCATCAGCGACGAAGACTTCATAAAGGGTATCAGTGCACTCAATAACCTGAAATTAAGAGCCAGTTATGGTGTTGTAGGTAATGATTATCCAATTGGCCCTTACTCTTATATCAGCGGTTTGTCATCAGGTCTCGACTATGACTTCCAAACCACCACCAGGTATACTGGTGTTTCAGTCAATGGTTTTAACAACGCCTCTCTTAAATGGGAAACAGTTAAACAGGCTGACGCCGGTATTGATATAGGTCTGTTCAAGAGCGCTTTGGAAATTACAGTTGATTATTTTGACAAGAGAACTATCGATATGCTTATCCCTGTCCCACTTCCCGCATCCAGTGGAAATTCAGGATCCATTACCAAAAATTTAGGTAGTATTCTGAACAGAGGATTTGAGTTTTCTGCAACAGTACATAAGAATTTCTCAGGACTTGATTTCTCAATTACCGGTAACTTTACTACTTTACATAACGAGGTACTGGATATGGGCGGGTTCCCGATTACTTCCGGTTCTGTTGAACCCGGATCTGCCACACGTACTGATAAAGGTCACCCTATCGGAGCATTTTATGGTTATCATATGATCAGTGTATTCCCTGATCAGGCTTCTATTGATGCCTATACATTTAATGGTACCAAGATACAGCCGAATGCAAAACCCGGTGATATAAAATGGGCCGATCTTACTCCCGATGGTGTAATTGATCAGAATGACCGTTATTACATGGGAAGTCCAATCCCAACGCTTACTTATGGTTTAAACGCAAATCTTGCTTATAAAGGATTTGACCTGTCATTATTCTTCCAGGGTGTTGCCGGCAATAAGATTTTTGCTGAACTGGTTGCATGGACCCAGGGTATGCAGAATAATTTCAATGCAGGTGTTGACGCTCTCAGACGCTGGACACCAACAAATACTGTTACCGATGTCCCAAGAGCTGTCCGTAACGATCCCAATGGCAATATTACCAAGGTATCTGACAGGTATATAAAAGATGGAGCATATTCAAGGCTGAAGAATGTTTCATTGGGTTATACTTTACCAAAGAGTGCAACTGAAATGCTGAAAATCAGCAATCTCAGAATCTATGTAACCGGGCGTAACCTTCTGACCTTCACCAAATATCCATTCTTCGATCCCGAGATCGGATCAGGTGCATTGGGAACCGGAGGTTCTGTTAACTTGTCTCGTGGTATCGACAATGGTTACTACCCACAGGCTCGTACAATGATCATGGGAATTCAGATTGATTTTTAACTAAAAAAAATTATTATTATGAAAAACAAAATATTTCAGTTCTTAATTATTGTGATCTTGTTAGTCACTTCCTGTAAGAAGGATTTCATTACAAGGGATAATGATAAATCAAGATACACACCTGGCACCTTTTATAATACAAAAGATCATGCCCAGCAGGCTCTTAATGCTGCCTATTCAGGGCTTAACCAATGGGCGAACGGGTATGTGTGGTTTTTAGGTCTCATGCATTTTGTACTTGGCGATGATCTTTATGAAACAGGTTATGCCGCTGGTTTTACACCATGGGGCGCTGTAACTAATTTTGATCTCGTGGCTACTCAGAGTGCCATAAGTGATACCTGGAACGGGTATTATACTAACATTTTGTGGGTGAATAATGCCATAGAAGTGATGCCCGCAGCCCAGAAGGCTGCAAATGATCCGAGTTTCACACAGGATGTTGTGAACAATTATATGGGTCAGGCATATTTCTTAAGGGCATTTATGTACTATAACTTAGCTCAGTACTTCGGCGATGATAAAGTTATTATCAGGAGATCAGTTCCAAAAACCGAAGCAGAATTTGCCAGGGCACCGTCACCAGCTGACAGTACAGTCGCATTTATCATATCAGATCTCCAAAAGGCTGAATCTCTTCTTACCTCTGGCCTTAATAACACTGCCGGTTACGAAAAAGGAAGGGTTACACGCGGGTCTGCTGCTGCCCTTCTGGGTAAATTTTATTTAAACAGAGGCAGGTATGCTGAAGCAGCCGCTGAGTTTAAAAAAATCCTTCCGGGAGTTGGCGATGCTTCTTATGGAACATATTCGCTTATGGCTAATTACAGGGATAATTTTACCAGATTGACCAAGAACAACGCCGAATCTGTATTTGAGATCCAGATGTTTGACTTTAATCAGCAAGGCGGCTGGAGTAACAACGATGTTAACTGGTTATTCCAGAATTTTACATTGAATCGTACATCATGGTCGATTATGTGGTGGAACTTTGCTGTACCAAATTTCAAGCTTGAAGATCCCAGTCTTCCTGCAACAAATGTATCTCAATTTGAAAGCTGGACAGAGACTATCCTTGGTGTTCCAACAAAAGTGTATGACTACAGGGCTTATGAAACTTTCTGGGGAGTACCAAACGGTGCAACATTCACTGAAGCTGGTGTTGTAAAAGATTGGCAAGCTCAGGGTTGGGCTGCTGAAACTGTCGTTGGACTGAATGGTGTTTACGGAATTCGTAAATATGCTGTGGATAGAAGCAATGAAGGACCGGCAGGACTGGATCCTTTATGGTCAGATAATAATGTCAGGATAATCCGTTTATCAGATGTTATGTTGCTTTATGCAGAGTGTCTGGCTAATATTAATCCTTCAAATGTTGCTCCGGCAGATGTGAACAGTGCAATATACTGGATCAATCTGGTTAGAACCCGTGCCAACAATGTTGCCGTTGATCAGCCAAATCTTTACAGTACACGTGCAGGATTCCCTGGCCAATTGCCAACTGCACAAGCCCTTATGGCTACCAAAGGCTGGACGTTACTGCAACTCATTCAGCACGAGCGTTATGTTGAGGGTTATTGCGAAGGTTGGAGAAAAGAAGATATGAAACGCTGGCAAGTGGGAGCAAGTTTTGTGAAAGCAAAATACGGCTGGCAGGGATATCAGTCATTGACTCTTCCTGTACCACAGAGCGAAATAGATAACAACTCTGCATGGCCAAGATAATCGTGGAATTCTGATTCTTCATGTTTTGTGACTAATCAGGATTTCTACAAATATTAGTTGAATTTATAAGATGGTGTCTCAGAATTTTGAGACACCATCTTTATTTAAATATTTAACTAACATGTTGCATCTGCCGGCCTTTAATAGAATAAAAAAAGCCTCAATAATCCAGGAATGGATCTAATAACCAATAGTGAACCTTTCCCTGTGGTGAGCTGGTTTTTCAAGTTCGTCAATCATTGCCACAGCATAATCCTGTACAGATATTTTACTCTCTCCTGATTCATTGACAATAAGATCATCTTTACCCAAACGATATTTGGCAGTTCGTAATCCCGGTTCCAGCATACCGGCCGGAGAGAAAAATACCCAGTCAATACTGTTTTCAGCCATCAGATCAACCAGATAAACTTCCGCTAATGATTTGACAGCGGGAAGGAACGATTCCGGCATTAATCCGGCTTCCATTAGTCTTTTCCCGGGTGAAATAAAAAGAGATCCTGCTCCGCCGACAACCAGGAGCCTCTTAACTCCAGCTTTTTTTACTCCATTAAGTATTGCCCTGTAAACCATTGTGGTTTCTTCTGCAATCTTTGGATTCCGCCATCCCGGATTGTAGGCACTTATTACAGCATCAACACCTTTACTAACTTTTGTTACGGTCTCAGCAGACGAAACATCACCCTGTTTTATAACAAGGTTTTTGTGCACCAGTGTTATCTTTTCAGGATGCCGGACGACAGCGATAACTTTATGGCCACGATCAAGAGCTTCATTCAGGATAGCCGAGCCTACAAAGCCGCTAGCTCCTATAAGTACTATTTCTTTCATATTTTAAATTTTTATTGAGCGATAATAACAAAATTACGAATAAAGGAATAACAAATTACCCAAAGAACACAAAGACAAAGTATTAATTTTAAACTCTTTGTGAGCTTTGGGTAATCCTGATTGTAAGTTTCTGAGTGAGCAATGACTCAGTGGGTGTCGCTTCTGATAACTATTTTTTGTAATTAATTACATCCTCGGCTTTCTTCCTTGGGGTTGCTGAAGAGACAGCATCCACACCTTTTTCAATATTGCCAATTCGCAGCACCATCACGGCTTTATACCCTGTAGGGATCTGAAACACCTCTTTTTTTAAGTTTATGTTTCCTGTCGGGCTACCATAGATCCGTGCACCGAGACCAAGGCCATGTGCAGCTATAAACATACTCTCTGTGGCCAGACCGCAATCGAAATCAGGAGTTTTTCCGCCTTCCGATTCAACACCCGAGATAATAATCAGAACATTTCCGGCAACAATATTATTGATTATCTCCTTCATAGCGGGTTCGTCTTTTATTACAGTGAATTTCCATGGCTGCAGATTCCTTGCACTGGGAGATTTAAGACCACATTTCAGAATCAGATCGAGCTGCTGCTCAGTTACTGGTTCAGAACTATAGGCTCTTTCGGAGTATCCCGAAAGAATAACATTGGTTACACAATTATCAGGTACCTGACTGTACAATTTTGTTATAATAAACAAAGAGGCAACAAGAAATACAAATTTGATTTTCATTTCATACAGGATTAAATGGTTTATATCTGAAAAGCCTCATAAATTTAAAAAAATATTTCATATACTCCTGTAAGCTCAACTTCCTGAGAAGTGGTTATTTTGTCCTGAAACCTGTTCTCTCCTCTTTGCATATATACTGAACTGCCCACTTGCCGGATTGACCTGCCGGAGGCAGCCCTCCACCCGGGAACAACCATTGTCCGGCCATATAGAATTTTTTAAGCCCCGGAAGCACAGAATGGAGATTATCCATGATGTTTTTGCTTGATGGCATAAATCCTTCATAGGATCCTTTCCAGACACCTGTATAATTAACATCTGTAACTGGAGTTGCAACATCACAAATCTCAATATAGCCGGATATCCCGGGATAATGCTTTTCCAGTATTGCTTTTGAATCTTTTTCAATTTGCTCTTTTTCCTTTTGGTATTCTTTGTTATCAATATCTTTCCACAACTCCCACGGTGAATCAAACCTCATCACAATAACTGATTTCCCTTCAGGTGACATGGTATGATCAAATCCATAGTTCATTATGTAATAACCGTTCTTTGTTTTAGTTCTGCCTATTGTCTGATCCCCTGACAACCACATTTTCATAGGAGCTTCTGAATCCACTGTTTTATTAATGCCAAATGACACCTGCACAATTGGAGTAAATAGCTCCCATTTCTCATATGCATTTGAAATTTTCTTATTTACATAGTTTCCTTCTAACATTTCAAATATAGTCGAATGACCGTCAGCGGCGCTGATAACGTAGTCTGCCTTTATCTCTGTTCCGTCAGAAAGAATGACACCTTTAGCGGTATCGTTTTCCACAATTATTTTTTTAACTCTGCTCCGGGTCCTTAAGTTCCCTCCCAGATCGAGGAAGCGGCTGGTCATTCTCTCTGCCATTGGTAATGAACCTCCAATAAGATAACCAGCGTTCTTCTGGTTAAACCATGCAAACATCATTATGAATGCAAGTGCCGAGAAATCGCGTGAGCCGTATATACTATTTAAAAAATAATTCAGAGACTCGTTCCTGAATCCCAGTTTTCTAAAGTATTCATCGCAACTTTTCCGGCCATATTTCATAAAAAGTATCATTACTGGCATCATTCCGAGTATTGAAGTAGCAGAAGTACCAATTGTTCTTAATCCGGCAGGTTCAGAAAAAGGCTGAAGAAAAGAAGATTTCTTCATATCCGAGCACATCTTTTTGATCTTTAAACTATCCTCCGGAGCAAATTTGCACAGATATTCCTCCCACCTGTTAAGATCAGTATAGATTATAAACTCCCTGCCGTCCTCAGCAAATACTTTGGTATGTACTTCATGATCAATAATTTCAACGCTATCATTCAGAACGTTAGTCTCTTTCCAGATATCGTTGAAAGGACCTTTCCTGGTACCCACAAGCCAATGAAGACAATAATCAAATCTGTATCCTTTTCTGTCCCATGCAGTGCATTGACCACCGGTAATTGAATGCATTTCAATGATCTCTGCATCAAAGTCATTCAGCTTTGCATATATCCCGGCCGATAGTCCTGCAACGCCACCTCCGATAATTACTATTTTTTTTTTCATCTGTCAGTTTTTTTATAATACCAAAACCTAAAAGCAGCTTTAAGAATAATATCCAAAGAAATCTATAATATGATAGCAGAAAAAACTTAAATCGGCGTGTAACAGAAACTCACCGGTAGATGACATTCTAATATTCCTGTTCCTCCTTAAAGCAGCAAAGAATAATTTGCAACCTGATTTCTGTTTTGTTAACTTTGGTTCTGAACAATTGATTAACTTAAAAATAAAGAAAGTGGATAAAACTATATCGGATATGAATCCATTAGTCGGGGGTCTTTTAAACATCCACAAGATTATATCGCAGGGACTTATCGTTTCGATAAGAAAGTGTGACGAGTATCATGCAAAGCAGAGCATACCAGTGGAGGAAGCAGTCGGTTTTTCAATATATGTAACTTCCCTGAAATGGGTAACGCATTCTCACCATCTAAGCGAAGATGAAATAGCCTTCCCATTTTTCAAAGAGCATTTAGAAGCCCCCTATGATCGTCTGAGTGATGATCACATTGTCATGGCAAGCATCCTGGACGAGCTGGATAAGAGTCTTTTAGAGATACCTTCCGGTGGAGTGGGCAAACTTCGGGAAGTGCTTGGCAAATTTGAAAAGTTGTGGGCACCTCATATAAGGACTGAGGAAGAGAATTTTACAACGGAAAAGTTGGGGAAAGTGGTTGGTATGAAAGAGCAGATTATTCTTGCCAAAAAGCTCGGCAGACACGGCAGTAAAAACTCAGGCCCCGGGCCTCATGCTTTGCCTTTCATGATCTATAATCTTGAAGGCAGCGATCGTGAAGCATTTATTAAATACTTACCCTGGATTGTAAAAAAAGTGCTTGTACCGATTATCTGGAAAGGACAGTGGAAATCCATGAAGCCGTTCCTTCAATAAATTTCAAGCTTATAATCTTTATTAAAGTAATTTTCAGCTTGGTCCCTTTCAATTTGATTTTCATCAAACTTCAAATTTTCGTAAACAGGAATACGGGTTTTTAGTCCCTGATACAACGGACAGAAAAGCCAGCTGATTTAAATGTATTGAATCTTCCGATTTTGCTTTCGTTATAGTAAAGTCTTCTATAATAGGCATTTTCTTCAAAATACTCAGTAGAACTCCACCAATTACCATTAATTTCCAGAAAAACAAATTCCCCCGAATTATTAATATATCCACCCGGTAATGCTGAAAAGCCTGTTGTGTTAGTTCCATTGTCTGGTGAATGCCATCCTCCATTAGTCTTAAGTGCATCTCCCTGATCTGTGCCACGCCATCCTATCTTTTCAACTTCATATTGATCCATCAGCATATTTATTTCCAATAGCTTCCATTCAGAATCGGAAGGCACATGCCATTTTTGGGGGCATAATTTGCCGGTATTTACTGTGTACCAATTATATAGAGCTCCATATTTAATATTAGTATTCGCAGTTTTGTTATTGTGGCTCCAATAGGCAGGAGTTGTCATGCTTTCCCAGATTAATCCATCACTTACCAGGCTAATGGGTGTGCCGTCGTTGTACCTGGTGGTTTTAAGGTTTTCACCCATCCATACCTGATCACCTATTATAACAGACTTATAGACATTACCTTCAACATCCAGTACCTGCAGGGCCAGATTGGTGTCGCCAATGTTAAAAGCAATTTCTTTCCCATAAACTGTTCCAATAATATTTGTAGCATAAGCCCTTGCATAATAAGTACTATTTGAACTAAGTTCAGCTAATAAACTGACAAAAGCTCCTGTTCCGGTTCCGTCAGTTGTTTTATTGTTTGTTGTTGTAGGATCGGGCGTTAATCCCCAGCAGACTCCTCTGGATATTATTGATACTCCTCCGTCATTGCTAACAACTCCCCCCGTAATTACAGATGTAATTGATATTACAGTTACATCTGTTGTTGCAATTTCAGGAAGAGACGGCTCTTTAATACACGAGTTAATTAAAATCGATATGAATAATGCCCCTGAAACTCTAAATAAGTTTTTCAAAACAATCATATTAAACTTTTCAGGGTAAATTGACATAAACTCCGGATAACTTGTTTACAGAACAAAGTTATGTATACTAACCGTTTTGATTGTTACACAGTTGAGTAGAAAAGTTACAACATTCACATATTAACCTGTATGATGTGAGTGGGATGATTTCAACTAAAGTCGGATAATATTTTCTAATTTTACCTTTTAGAATATTTTGAGATATGCATCTATTTAAATAACGAAATTAAGACCTCATGGGGAAGAAATTTATACAATTTGATTTATTGGAGAAATTCATGGTGCAAGTAATGTTAAAGGCAGGTATTCCGGAGGCAGATGCCATAATTGTAAGTGATGTATTGCTCCAGGCCGACAAACTTGGATTTGACTCCCATGGAGTGAATCGATTTAAGAGTATTTATCTTGACCGTATTAAAGAAGGCATACTGGATCCTGTCACCAGTTATAAAATCATAAAAGAGGGACCAACAACAGCTGTCATTGATGGTCACAATGGGATGGGCCAGGTTATATCGTACAACGCTATGAAGCTGGCAATTGAAAAAGCCAAAAAGTTTGGCATGGGTATGGTAACTGTGCGTAATTCAAGCCACTATGGCTTTGCCGGATATTATCCTCTAATGGCCGTAAAAGAGAATATGATTGGCATAACAGGTACCAATGCACGTCCTTCTGTTGCTCCGACTTTTGGTGTGGAAAACATGCTGGGCACAAATCCCATGACTTTCGGAATACCCAGCGATGAGTCCTTTCCGTTTCTGCTCGACTGTGCCACATCAATTATTCAACGAGGGAAAATTGAGCTTTATGCACGTCAGGGAAAGGAACTGCACAAAGGATGGGTAATAGATGAGAATGGTGAGAGCAAAACGAATTCTTCGGAGGTGCTTGGTGATCTGATTGCAGGAAATGCTGCTCTGACACCACTCGGCGGAATAGGCGAAGAAACCGGCGGATATAAAGGTTATGGATATGCTACGGTAGTAGAGATACTTTCTGCAGCGTTGCAACAAGGTTCATTCATGAAGATGCTCATTGGATCAAAGGATGGAAAGAAAGTACCATATTCCGTAGGTCATTTCTTTATTGTAATAGATATCAGTGCTTTTATAGATCCTGAAGATTTTAAAAAGACCACAGGTGATATTCTGCGCGAACTCAGGGCATCAAAGAAAATTCCCGGTCAGACCCGTATCTATACAGCTGGAGAAAAAGAACATTATACATGGCTTGAAAGAAAAGATAAAGGCGTGCCATTCAATGATGAACTGCTGGAAGAGTTCCGTGGGTTATGTATTTCCTACGGGCAGAAGGAATATCTTGGATATTTTGAAGGCTGATTTAATAAGACTAATAATTTGTATTAATATTCCTGATATATGTCAAAACTATTTTCAAGTCTGAGCATAAAGAATGTAACCTTAAGGAACAGGATAGTAATGTCTCCTATGTGCCAGTATTCCTCAGCAGATGGATTCTCAAATGACTGGCATATGGTTCACCTGGGAAGCAGGGCTGTCGGTGGGGCAGGACTTATTGTTGCAGAAGCAACAGCTGTTTCACCGGAAGGACGTATCACTCCTGGTGACCTGGGCCTGTGGAAGGACGAGCATATAAAAGGTTTAAGCCGGATTGTGGACTTCATAAATTTACAGGGTGCCGTGGCCGCGATACAGCTTGCCCATGCCGGAAGAAAAGCGTCATGTGCCGTGCCCCACGATGGAGGCAAACAGCTTAATGAAATACAGGGCGGATGGCAAACCGTTGCCCCAAGCGATATTGCATTCATTGCCGGAGACAGGGTACCTGAGTCACTTAGCAAAGAAGGAATAAAAAAAGTTATCTCCGATTTTAAAGAAGCAGCAGGACGTGCCAGGGTAGCAGGTTTTAAAGTGATTGAAATTCATAGCGCTCATGGTTATCTGCTACATGAATTCCTATCTCCATTCAGCAATCATCGTGCTGATGAGTACGGAGGTTCCTTTGAGAATCGCACCCGTTTATTACGGGAGATCATCTCCGCTGTTAAAAGGGTCTGGCCGGATGAAAATCCGTTATTTGTCCGCATTTCTTCAACCGACTGGACAGAGGGAGGATGGACTATTGATGATAGTGTAAAACTGGCTTATATACTTAAAGATATGGGCGTTGACCTGATAGATTGCTCTTCAGGCGGTAATATTCCTGATGCCAAAATACCTGTCGGTCCGGGTTACCAGGTCGCATTTTCTGAAGCAATACGGAAAACAGGGATATTAACTGCAGCTGTGGGATTCATAACCACAGCCAGACAGGCGGAATCAATCCTTCAGGAAGAAAAGGCCGATCTGGTGGTTCTGGCCCGGGAACTGCTGAGAAATCCTTATTTCCCGTTGAATGCTGCAAGGGAATTGGGTGTGGATGTAACCTGGCC
Source organism: uncultured Bacteroidales bacterium (assembly GCA_963725785.1). Taxonomy (GTDB): domain Bacteria; phylum Bacteroidota; class Bacteroidia; order Bacteroidales; family VadinHA17; genus LD21. The sequence goes on from CAVRZV010000008.1 coordinate 317,736, forward strand.
GGTGCAATATCTCAGATCTAAATAACTTAATCAGAAACAAAAAGTCCTTCAACCAGTTATGGCTCTCATGTTTACTATTAATAAAAGCCTTCAATCAACTAAAGTAAATCACTAATCATGAAAAATAAAGTTTTAAAACTCCTGGTTTTTACACTGACACTCTGCATGTCGTATAATGCCAAAGCAATAGATGATGTCCGGTTGCTCCGGTTTCCTGATATAAACAACAATCTCATAGCCTTTGTATATGCCGGCGATATATGGACCGTAGATTCAAATGGCGGGGAAGCCCGCCGGCTGACCTCACATAAGGGGTTTGAGCTCTTCCCGAAAATTTCACCTGACGGCAAATGGATAGCCTTTTCGGGTGAATATTCAGGCAGTCGCCAGATATATCGTTATACCTTCAACCGGAGGTGTCCCCCGTCAACTTACCTGGTATAATTCGGTAGGTGTAATGCCTCCGAGGGGAGGATTCGACGACGTGGTTCTTGACTGGACTTCTGATAGCAAACAGATACTGATCCGTGCCAATCGTACCACATTCGGCGAACGGAACGGCAAGTATTTCCTTGTCAGTCTGAATGGTGGTCTGGAAAAGCCGCTTCCTATAGTTAATGGAGGATTCGGAGTGTTTTCACCCGACGGCTCCAAACTAGTTTTTACACCGGTTGACCGTGAATTCAGAAACTGGAAACGTTACCAGGGCGGAAGAGCTACAGATCTATGGATATATGATCTTGTAAATAATACCTCGGAACAGATCACAAACTTCAAAGGTACTGACCAGCTTCCTACCTGGTCGGGCGATAATATATTCTTTGCCTCTGACCGCGATCTTAAATTGAACATCTGGCAATACAACACAGTTACAAAAGAAACTAAACAGATTACTCATCATACGGAATTTGATGTAATGTGGCCTTCAGGAAGAGGTGATTTTCTTGTATATGAGAATGGAGGATATATCTACAAACTGAACCTGAAATCCGGTCAGACGGAAAAACTGAAGGTGAGTATAAATTTCGATAATCCAAATCTAATCCCATATTATAAAAATGTTAAAGGGAACATTCATAGTTTTTCTGTTTCCCCAACCGGTAAACGTGCACTGTTTGATGCCAGGGGAGATATTTTTTCTGTCCCGGCCGAGAATGGAATTACAGAAAACCTCACTGAAAGCCAGGGGGTTCGTGAAATATATCCCGCATGGTCACCCAATGGAAAGTACATCTCATACTATTCTGATCTTACGGGTGAGTATGAGCTTTTTCTGCTTGAAAATAAAAAAGGCGCCAGCCCAAGGCAGGTGACCTTCAATTCATCAGCATGGAAATATCAGCCGCTTTGGTCACCCGACAGCCGTTCATTACTGTTTTCTGACAGAACACTTCAATTGAGGCTTATTGATGTTGCGACAGGTAAGATTACCGATATCGATCATGCCACAAGCAATGAATTCAGAAGTTACAGTTTTTCTGCCGATTCACGCTGGATAGCTTACACCAAAGAGGGTGGTAACGAAAAATCTGCCCTGTGGTTATATGAAATTTCAACCGGAAATAAACAGCAGGTAACTGATGGCACCTATTCCGATGATAATCCTGTTTTCAGCACCTGTGGAAACTATATTTTCTTTGAGTCAAACCGCGACTACAATCTTTCATTCTCCAGCTTTGAATTCGATTATATCTATAACAAGGCTACGCGTCTCTATGCCATTTCCCTGACCCGCAAGAGTCCTAAGATTTTCAAGGATAAAAACGATATTGAGCCTGTTAAACCTGAAGCAAAACCTAAGTTGTCCGGGGATGCCGCTAAGGATAAGAAGAATAAAACCGTTGTTGCAGACAGTGCTTCAACGGGTAAAAAAGATATAAAAGTGGAAATCGAATTTAATGGTATCAACGACCGTATTACAGCTCTCCCGGGTGAAGCTGGTGAATACAGGATTATAGGCACTGTCGAGGGAGGCTTGATATATATCAGTAATGATAAACTGATGAAATTTAATCTGACAGATGAAAAAACCGAGGAGATACTGGAAAATGCATCAGATGCTTATCTGACAGCAGACGGAAAAATGGCTATCTATAATTCAGGCAGCGATTATGGTATAATAAAACTTACTCCGGGCCAAAAAACAGGCGCCGGAAAGTTAAACCTTGACGGACTCGAGATGAAGATTGATCCTCAGAAGGAATGGAATCAGATCTATGTTGATGCATGGCGCATCTTCCGCGACTATTTTTACGTAAATAACTTACACGGAGTTGACTGGCCCGGGATACGACTCAGATATAACGCATTATTGCCATTTGTCAGTCACAGGGCTGATCTCGATTATATTCTTAGTGAGATTGTTGCAGAGACCAACACAGGTCATACATATGTCGACTGGGGAGATTTCGAAAGGCCAAAAAGAATCGATAACGGACTTCTTGGCGCTGAGCTTATACCAGACGAAGCAACAGGACGATACAGGATCTCTAAAATATACAAAGGAGAAAACTGGAATCCTGCTCGTCGTTCACCGCTTACTGAACAGGGAGTTGATGTGAATGAAGGTGATTACATTATCAGTATTAACGGAAAAAATATTACTACAGCAGTCAATCCATATTTATTTCTTGAAAATTATTCCGGGAAACCGGTTGAAATAACTGTTGCCATCACACCTTTATCAGGCAATGTAAGGACCTCACTAATAAAACCGATCACCAGCGAACTTGAACTGATGTCCTTTGACTGGGTAAACGAGAGAAGAGCGATGGTAGATAAACTATCAGGTGGAAGAATAGGATACATATTTGTACCCAATACTTCTACAAGCGGGAACAAGGAGCTCTTTCACGGTATGTACACCTACTTTGATAAGGAGGCACTAATAATCGATGACCGATATAACGGAGGCGGCTTTATACCCGACAGAATGGCGGATCTTCTCGACCGTCATACACTTGTCTACTGGCACCGCAACGGGCTTTTGCCTTCAAAATCCCCGGAAATTGCTCATGATGGTCCCAAGGTGATGTTGATTAACGGATACTCTTCGTCCGGAGGTGATGCGTTCCCCTATTTCTTCAAAAAGCTGGGATTAGGAAAGCTTATAGGTACCCGTACCTGGGGAGGCCTCATTGGTATTTCCGGTAATGCCCGACTTGTTGATGGCGGCAATATTTCTGTACCACAATTCGGAGTATTTGATGAAGATGAAAAATGGATTATTGAGGGTGTCGGTGTTTATCCTGATATCGAAGTAGTTGATCGTCCCGAACAACTCGCAAAGGGTATTGATCCCTGCATCGAGAAAGCAGTTGAAGTTCTGCTGCAGGAGCTCAAAGATAAACCTGTCAGAAAAATAAGCGCTCCTGTGCCACCTGACAGGTCAAAGTGGCATGAAGAGTAATAATTATTAGTCCAACCGGAATTTGATTTCATTTAGATTAAAACAGATATGCCAATCAGAAAAAACCTGGCCCGAATAAATATTCGATCGCTGATTTCAGGCTTTACTATAACGTTAATATTCAATTGCTTAGCTTGCAACAGCCATCGCTCATCCATTAAAGAGGACCTGTCTTCTGGTTCCATGGCAAGATTCAATCAGGAATAGTAAATCTCCTGATGAATACCAGTCAGATTATTCGATTCTGGTTTTACCAAAAAATCCGGTTCCGGGGCAACCATTCCGTATTCTGATTACAGGAGAGAGAAATATCCTCAAAGCAAAGATTATTATCAGCGGTCCAACAGGTAGTTTGGAATCGCTGAGAAGTAAAACATCTGAAGAACCTCCTTATTGGCGAATAGATGATTTTGCCGGAAGCTCTGCCGGAAAATACAAGGCCACTGTAACGGTTGGTAATACTACGGTCAGTAATCTGGATTTTACCATTTCCCCGGGTGAAGTGGTTCTTCCGGGCGGGGTGGTATGGAAGACCCTTCGCGGTTGGAACAGCAGTATGGAGTCAATTTATACTGTCTGGATAAACGCTTTGTTTTATGGCTGCGACGAACGCGCTTCCTGGTCTTCACTGGACGAGGTTACCAGGAATCAAAATCAGAATTTCCTGTATAATTATCTCTCACTCGGGGAAGATGATCCTGCATCGAAAAACACATTGATTATGCAACCCGATTGTGCCGACAATCCATTTTACCTGCGGGCTTACTTTGCCTGGAAAATGGGTCTGCCCTTTGGCTATCATATCTGCGATCGGGGAAGCCTGGTGCATGCTCCCAGAACGGGCCAATGGATCACAAATGAAGTCGCCAGCTCAAAAACAAATTCCGTTCAGGCTTTTAACAACTTCCTGAGAATGATCATGAACGGTGTCCAGTCGGCCACTGCCAGAACTGCACTGGATGATGAAAATTCCGATTATTATCCAGTTTCACTTGAAAAGGGAGCCCTGCATCCGGGTATTGTTTATGCCGATCCATACGGGCATACGCTCATCATTGTTGGCTGGATACCACAAACCAGTGACCATCCCGGATTGATGCTGGCAGCAGATGCTCAACCTGACGGGACTGTTGGGATCAAGCGATTCTGGAAAGGGAATTTCCTGTTTAAAACCTCTGAAGTGGTCGGGGAACCAGGATTTAAGGCTTTTCGTCCTCTTTCGTTTAATAATGGTGTGACTAAAATGATGATGAACAAAGAGCTTACTCCTGCAGCAGGGTTCGTTCCTTTCTCACTTCAGCAAAGAAAGATGGAACCGGATGTTTTCTACCACACTATGGAGAGGTTGATCAATCCGAAGCCACTCGATCCTGAGGCCGCTTTGCTTGACCAGATAACGGCCTTGCACGAACAGCTGCTGGTACGCGTCACTTCAGTAGCCAATGGTGAAACATATTTCAAATCGCACCCGGGTGTGATAATTCCGATACCTTCCACTGCCGCAGGAATTTTTCTGGCAGGTGGGCAATGGGAAAATTTTTCAACTCCTAACCGCGATCTCAGGCTTTTGATCGCTATGGATGCAGTACTCGACTTCCCTGACCGGATAGTAGGTTCACCGGATGACTATAAAATCTCCCGAAATGTCACTCCGGAACAAGTTAAGAATAAACTTGAGTCGCTTCTCGAAAAAAAAGTTTCCGAACTTTCGATTAGTTATACACGGACAAATGGTACTATTCAAAAACTAACCATAGGGGAAATACTAAAAAGAAGAGATGCTTTTGAGATGGCCTATAATCCCAATGATGGGATAGAAATCCGATGGGGCGCACCGGAAAAAAGCGAAGAGCGCTCTACATGTCTCCGGCATTCACCACCAAACCAACTCGAAAAAATGCGCTCTGTACGTACATGGTTCAACAAGCGGTTGCACCCGCCGACTTGATACACGCCCTCGCCCCCGCTAAAGCGGGGCAGGCTCTACGGGCGCTCCCACCAGGGCAGGGGTTCGGAGCAACGCCCCCGGGGGCAGAAATACAGGAAGAGAGTAAGCCCTTTAGGAGGTAAAAAGCAGAATGGAAAATCTCCTCAAATATTATCAAAAGATGTGCATAAAGATTAACTGGGAGAGACGTTGCGTCCACCAGATGGAGGAAACAAAGGGGTACTACGGGATTTTAGAGTTCCTATTTATTCTTTTCAGGAAAAAATAAACAGGAATTCCTGAGAAAATGAGGATCATGCCTATAGCAGCTTCGCGGGGCCTTGTTATAATAGTATTGAGAAACAAACCGATACAAAAGAGAATAAAAATAGCCGGTACCACAGGGTAACCCCATACTTTGTAAGGTCTGTGTACATCGGGGATCCTTCGCCGTAAAATAAATACTCCAAGGGTGGTAGCTCCGTAAAATATAAAAACAGCAAAAATTATCATATCTGTCAGCTGATCGAATGTTCCTGACAATACCAGCATAGATGCCCATATCCCCTGCCACAGGAGGGAGTTGGAAGGAACATTGGCTTTGTTGATTTTCGCTATAGAAGAAAAGAAAAGCTTTTCACGCGCCATAGCATAATATGGACGGGCTCCCGTAAGTATACTGGCATTGGTGCATCCCAGGGTAGTAATAAGTATCAACAATGAAATAAACATCACACCCCCGGTTCCCCAGAAAGTCCTTACCGCCTCAACTGCCGCAATCTGATTGCCTGATTCATGAATGTGAACCAGTTGAGGAATGGACAGCAAAGACAGATATGTTACATTTACCAGGACATAAATGAATATCACTATAAGTACTCCTGTTACGATTCCTTTCGGTATGTTTCTGGTAGGGTCTTTAACTTCTCCTCCGATAAATCCGACAGAAACCCATCCCTGGTAGGCCCAGAAGGCGGCAAGCATAGCTGTATAAAAAGATGAAAGTGTTACAGTTCCGCTTGTCAGATCCTTAATATTCATAATATGTGCAGGTCCTGGAGTGTGGCTGATCAAACCAAAAAATACAATTGTAAAGAGTCCCGCGAAAACAAGTAAAATGATGGCTTTACTCACCCCTGCTCCGCTTTTTAATCCGGAGATATTAAGTCCTGTCAATATTAAAATCAACAGAATTGCGGTCAGCTTGACACCAAAATCCTGAAAAGGATAGAATATTCCTCCAATCGTAAAATGTTGCATGGAGCTAAAAATCTCAGGAATCGGAATGATACTGTTCAATGATTGTGCAAATACATATGCGAGGGAGGATATTGTAGCTGTCTGAATGACAGTAAAGAGAGACCAACCGTACATGAATGAAAAAAAACGGTTGTAGATTTTTTTTAAATAAACAAATTCACCACCTGTGTCGGCAAGCAATCCGGCAACTTCCGCATTACTCAATGCACCGAAAAGGGTGATAATTCCACCGACTATCCATGCTGCCAGTATCCATGTTGAAGAGCCCAGCTCTGCCGCCATCGGAGCAATTTTTTTATATACTCCCGATCCGATGATATTTGCAATAACGAAAATAACCACATAACCCATTCCCAAAGTCCTGACCAGATTCCTTTGATTAACTCATACTTAAGTTTCCAAATTATAATGACGCTACAATGTAATAAATTATTCAGGAAAAGGGCAAACTAAGTATCATTCAATAATCACAACCTTCAGGGGTGCTATTAAATGAGAAATCCCCTGGACAATAAATCATCCATGGGATTTCAATAAAAGGAAAGGGAGTGGTTATTTTTTAATGAATTTCTTCGTAACTAATATATCTTTGTCCCTGATCATCATTATATAAACACCAGATTTACTGTCAGATAAATCAAACTTTTTTATTGTTTCTTCTTTTAATACCGGACCGTTATAAACTTGCTTTCCAGCCATATCGGTAATTACGATATCACTTTTTTTATTTTCAAGCGGATTAATAAATGCAATAGAAAAATGACCATCATTTGGATTTGGATAAAGTTTGATAATATCCGAATTTGCATCGTATTTGACTTTTGATCCTACGACAAATTCCACCGGTGATGAAATTGTAGTATCATTTGAATTGTCTGTTGCTTTCGCTGTTATTGAATAGCTACCGGAAGTAACATCTTTCCAGATAAATGAATAAGGGGCTGTAGTTAATTCGACAAGCCTGACTGCACCATTGAAGAATTCGACTTTAGTGACAGTACCATCAGGATCAGATGCGATTGCATCGATCGTGACAGTAGTAAGGTTTTCAAATACTTTCCCTTTGCTGGGGTTGGATATCATGATAACCGGATGCATATTTGATGATGGTCCGGTATTTGATCCGGTCCCCATTTCGAATGCTCCGATATCCGGACCTTTGCCGGCGTAAGCAATCCCGACATCTGCACCTTCATCTATTAAAGGAGTAGCCAGATCAGTTAAGTGCATGAACGTCATAACAGGCAAACTACCATCTGCTTGTCTTTTTTCTTTCGCCTGTGAAGCATCAAGACTGGCAAAATAATCATCGAAGCCATCTGTCTGAAACCAATTATTACTCACGATATTATTTGGAAAGTTCTTCCAACTGACATTTCCGTCTTTATAACTGACACAGTTCTTTATAATATCTGCATTGAAACTTCCAAAGTTGCCTGCCTGGGCATCAAAATCAAATCCCACTACATTATTATAAGAAACACAATTGTATATTACATGAGGAATGGAATATCCATAAGATAAATCCTGTGATTCATCATATCCGGCTCCGGAATTATTAAAAGCCATACAATTAGTCAATGTCCTTTGAACACCACCTATGGCAGCAACAGATGTTACTCCTGTTTTAAATCCGCATCCGTTACCTACAAATCCACCCCATGCTCCATTTTCAAAAGCCCAGCATTTATTATAATTAATATATCCATCGCCGGCACCGTTAAAACAGAAAGAATCCCATCCATCATCGCTGTTTAGCCATGCCCTGCATCCATCATAAAATACATGCTGTCCTTTTGTAACGCGTGTATAAAATCCATTTGCCAGATCGCCATTATTAAGTGCATCAGCATTCTGATAAGAATCACAATTCTTATAGTAGATGTAATCGCCAAGATAAGTTATAAACCCGTTGCCGCAATCATGAACATTTACCTGTTCAAATGTTATATTTGAACATCCCGAGATAGAACAACCTGGGCCGGGTCCATTAAGAGATGTTGGTTCGGGCACGTTCTTGATATCTAATCCCTTTATTGACCAATAAGAACTATTACTAAGTTCCAATCCTATTATATCCCCGCTGGAAGCCGATAATCCTGAACAGTCTAATACCGGTGTTTCACCCGGGTAGGCTAAAACTTTTATCGGACTTGAAGAAGTACCATTATGACCATTGATTTTTATCCCCCTGTTACCACTCCCCATAGTTGTATATGTTCCGCCTCTGACATAAAGGATGTCTCCGGCCACGAGCTTGTTAAACGCATAATTAAGTGATTTCCAGGGTAGATTGATAGTACCACTATTTGAATCACTTCCCCCCGGTGAAACATAATATGTTGCTCCTGATATAGTTATACTTACGCAAAGGCATAGAAATATTAGTGTATTTCTCATAGCAACCTTTTTGACGAATAATTGGCAATTATTGACCAACACGAGCAATTAAACGTCTAATGTAATAATTTGTTACACTAAAATAAGATAATTTAAAGTTTTTTTTTGAACAAAACAGACTTCCTTTTCAGAAATTATTGAGGGCCAATACTCTACACTGACTGAACTGTTAAGAACTACATGAAAATATTTCTCTTTAGATCTGTTAAATCACTATAAAAAAATTCAACAAAACCCTTTGAATTTTTGTTTTACATAAAGTCTAAAAGAAGGAGGTAAGAATGCACGACTTTTTATGTCCGAAATGTAAGGAACACATCCGTGTGGGTGAAAATATTATCTTCAAAGTAAAGAACAGCAGGAAACAATCTTCACTTCTTCTCTTAAGTCCGCAGATTGGAAATTATACCAGTCACAAGCACCGGACATTTGAGATTAAGACGGGTGAGTCACTTGAGTTTTATTGTCCGTTATGCAATGCATCACTTGTTTCAGATATTCATAAAAACCTTGCTCACGTTATCCTTCTCGATGAAAAGGGCAACAGCAATAATGTATATTTTTCCCGTGTAGTAGGTGAACATAGTACATTTGCAACAGATGGAGAGTCAGTGCACATTGCCGGTGAGGATGCCGGGCGGTATACATATTTTAAGATAGGTGATAAATTCAGGAAGTACTTTTAAAATCCAATTTTGGAACAGGTTGGTGTTAATCTGTCCAGACTAATCTGTGTTGTGCACCTCCACAGTCCATTTTCTTTTTATATCACGGTTTTCCGCATAGACTGTGTAAACCAATGGATTATTAAAATCGTTCAGGGTACTTTTACTTACCTGCAATTTCCCTGATTGTTTTGCATAGGCTCCGGGAGAAAGCGAGAATACTGCTTTAAGAGAGCTTTTATCAGTTCCGTAAGGCATCTCAACAATAATCTTTGCATTGGCCAAATCTATTGAAGAGGATTTTTGCCCGGCAAGACTGAAAGATTCAAAATCGGCATATTCTGATCCCTTATGCCAGTGAATGGGGTGAAGAAGGATAATAATACGGTCGCCCTTCTGAAGCTGATCAAGATTAATCATTCCGATATTCCATCTTATTCCATTTGTTATTGTAGCATCTGAGAAGGCTATATTATTATTTAGAAAATATGCTTCATATTGAAGTCCAAAATCACTCAACTTCCCTTTGATCAATTCAATAGACTTCCCATCTTTCGGAACTGTAATATTATTTTCTCTGTTAGGTACAACCGGAAAAGTAAATTCTTTAAAAAAATAAAAATTCATATAGTGATATTTCTTGCAGTAATTTGATCCATGAGCTGCTGTACCAATAATATTCAATCCATTTGACCGGAGCCATTTAAGCTCACTATGTAAGAATTTGACCGGATTAATATTATAAATCACCTGCAAGGTAACCAGATCATTATGCCAGCCGATTTCGAAATGTCTCTTGTCCTGCATTGTTCGTAAAATGGGAATGATCTTTTCCGAATGAGAAGCCATATTATTTGAATTGGCCAGATAGTAAGGAGCAGTATGCAATATGAAATATGTTGAACGGAATCCAAGTCTCGCTTCCACCTCAGAGAACTGATAAGCCACGTTTAGATCATTGTCGACATCGTGTCGTAACCCGATAATAATTTTTTTACTATTAAAGGTCTGACGGAATTCATTTAATGGAAGAACAATATATTTGCTGGTATCAGTTACTTTATTTAGAAAAGCTGCGTATTTCTCCCAGGTAAAATTTGTATCAGGTTCTGCAGTCAGTACATTCTGTTTTTTTTGTTCAAGCGCAGTATCTTGTCTAAGGTTGATCTCCTTAATAATTTTTCCAATTCCGGAGCTATTGTTTTTCTGTGCAGAAAGAGTATTAAAGAAACAGAAAAAGCCTAGAAATATAGTAAATTCAATAATTAAGATTCTTCTATTTTTATAATTCATATTTGATAGTTAATAAATCATATTCTCAGAAATAATTTGCATAAATATAGCGAGGCAAACTATTTCAGCAACTTTTTTATGTTATATAATTTATTCAGCGCTTCAACCGGAGTCAGGTTATCAATATCAATTTCAAGAATCTCATCACGGATCTGTTTTAGCACAGGATCATCTAACTGAAAGATACTCAGTTGCATACCTTCCCTGTGACCAGCTAATTCTGCAATTGGCTTTGTAAGTTCTTTTTTATTGTGGCTCTGTTCAAGTTCCTTAAGTATATCATCAGCCCGGCGGACAACACTTCTGGGCATACCTGCCATTCTGGCAACATGAATTCCGAAACTATGTTCACTTCCGCCTCTCTTAAGCTTTCGGAGAAAAATGACTTTATTATTAAGTTCTTTAATGGAAACATTATAGTTTTTTACCCGTTGAAAAGAGTTCTCCATTTCGTTAAGTTCATGATAATGAGTTGCAAATAACGTCTTTGCTCTAAGCTTATTTTCATGAAGGAATTCAACCATTGCCCAGGCTATCGAGATGCCATCGTATGTACTCGTACCTCTTCCTATTTCATCAAGAAGTACAAGACTCCGGTCAGATAGATTATTCAGAATACTGGCAGTTTCATTCATTTCAACCATAAAAGTTGATTCACCCAGACTAATATTATCCGATGCGCCAACCCTTGTAAATATCTTGTCGACCATTCCAATATTGGCTGTTTTAGCCGGAACAAAACAGCCTGTCTGGGCCATAAGTACAATTAGGGCCGTTTGACGTAACAGAGCAGACTTACCCGACATATTTGGTCCGGTAAGTATAATAATCTGCTGATCTTCCGTATCAAGTAAAATGTCGTTTGGAATATACTGATTCTCCGGCAGCCAATTGTTTTTCAATAACCGGGTGTCGACCTTCCTTTACATCCAGTATCCGGGTATCATTAAGCACTGGTCTTACATAATTGTTCTCTGCAGTGATGACTGCAAATGATTGCAAACAATCAAGCCGTGCAACAAGTGTCGAGTTAAGTTGTATAGGCGGAATATATTCCAGTATGGCCAAAACAAGATCAGTAAATAATTTTGTTTCGAGAGAAATTATTTTTTCTTCAGCTCCGAAAATCTTGCTTTCATACTCTTTTAGCTCCTCAGTTATATAACGTTCTGCACTTACCAGTGTTTGCTTTCTGATCCACTCCGCAGGAACTTTATCTTTATGGGTATTACGGACTTCAATATAATAACCAAAAACATTATTAAAACTGACTTTAAGGGAAGTGATTCCTGTACGTTCGCTCTCGCGTGTCTGTAAATCTGCAAGATAATCCTTGCCAGAATAAAGAATTTTACGCAATTCGTCAAGTTCCACTGATATTCCACTGGCGATTGCATTCCCCTTATTAAGTTGTACTGGTGGATCGTTATTCAGTCTCTCTGTCAATTCTGTCGGCTATTGACTTGCAGGGGTTTAATTGCTCGGCAATTTTAACAAGAGGAAGACAGCCGCTCTTATCGCATAATTCGCGGAGTGGTTCGATTGCTTTCAGGGCTCTTTTAAGCTGGACCACTTCCCTTGGGTTTATCCTGTTAACCGCAACTTTAGAAATAAGTCTCTCCAGGTCACCAATATGACGAATCAAACCTGCAATTTCATCTTTTGATTCATGATTCTCAACTAAATACTGTACAACATCCAGCCTGTCGTTAACAGGTTGAATATCTTTTAATGGCAGAGATAACCATCTCTTCAGCATTCTTCCTCCCATAGGGGAAATGGTCCGGTCCATGACATCGATAAGCGTTTTTGCCCCTTCGTAAGGAGAGTGGAACAGCTCAAGGTTTTTGATAGTAAATTTATCGAGCCAGACATATTTGTTTTCTTCAATCCTTGCCAGACTGGTAATATGGCCAAGCTGTTCGTGCTGAGTGATATCGAGATAATATAGGATTGCGCCTGCTGCAATGATACCGAAATTGAGATTCTGAACACCAAATCCTTTTAAAGAACTTGTTTCAAACTGTTTTAGCAGTCTGTCGTTTGCTGCTTCCTGGGTAAAGATCCAGTCATCCAGTTTAAAAGTATAGAATTTCGGACCAAAATAATCGATGAACTGGTCTTTCTTTCCTTTTTCAAAAAGCACCTCTTTTGGCTGGAAGCTACTAAGCATCTGATCTATGTATTCAATTGTACCTTCCGAAGTAAGGAACTCTCCGGTGGATATGTCAAGAAATGCCACTCCGGCAATTTTTTTATCAATATGCACAGCAGCAAGAAAATTATTCTCTTTGTGATTTAAAACATTTTCATTGAGTGAAACACCCGGAGTAACAAGTTCAATTATTCCTCTTTTTACAATTTTTTTTGTCAGTTTGGGGTCCTCGAGCTGTTCACATATAGCCACCCTCTGCCCTGCTCTTACAAGACGTGGCAGATAGGTATCCAGCGCATGATAAGGAAATCCGGCAAGCTCAACAAATGAAGCCGAGCCATTGGCTCGACGAGTAAGCGTAATCCCAAGAATTTCGGAAGTTCTTATTGCATCTTCACCAAAAGTCTCATAAAAATCCCCTACTCTGAACAGTAATATCGCATCAGGATGTTTAGTCTTGATGTCGTTATACTGTTTCATCAGTGGCGTCTCTACATACTTCTGAAAATCAGACATCTGGAATGTTAAGGTAATAATTGATTAATTTTTAATCAGATGGTTCTTAACAAAGATACACTCCCCGTTACATTAATGAAATAGTTTACAATGTTTATTACAATGATTTAATATAATTTGTGAAATTTAAATGAAAAGGAAGAATTACGAACATTCGAATCTAGAATTAAGAATTGTCATCAAGTTCTGAATTCGTCATTCTTTTGTTCGTTGCTCTTAATTCGGTTATGATCCTGTTAAAGTCATAAATTCTCTGTTTCATTTTTACTATCTTGGAATCTGACAAAAAGTGCTTTTTATGAAAAGAGTCTTAATTCTCGGAGCAGGATTGGTTGTCAAACCGATGGTAGAATATCTGCTTAAAAACAATATAGGACTGATTATTGCATCTCCGATGAAAGAGAGAGCAGATGAAATGATTAATGGGAATCCTCTTGGTTCTTCAATCGACTGGTCAATGGATGACCCGGCGATGCTTGAAAAGCTTGTTGCTGAATCTGATATAACTGTAAGTCTGCTACCTTACAAGTATCATTCCGATGTTGCAATTGTATGCCTACGGAATGGAAAATCTCTTGTTACCACATCTTATGTTCAGCCTGGTATGCAGGATCTGAATGATACTGCTAAAAATGCCGGTTTGCTATTTCTTAATGAGATTGGTCTCGATCCCGGGATAGATCATATGTCGGCCATGCGGATTATCGATCATATCCATAATAAAGGAGGAAAAGTTGAAAAGTTTTATTCACTTTGCGGTGCACTGCCGGCTCCTGAGTCTGCAGATAATCCGTTGAAATATAAGTTCTCCTGGAGTCCGAAAGGTGTTATCCTTGCAAGCAGGAACAGTGCACTATATCTGAAAAATGGGAAAAAGGTATACATCGAACCTGCCGATCTCTTTAAAGACAGGTTCAGTTATAATTTTCCCTTGATTGGTGATCTCGATGTATATCCCAACAGGGATTCGATAAGCTATATTGACATTTACGGCATCCCTGAGACAAATACGATGTACCGTGGCACATTCAGATACAAAGGGTGGTGTGAAACGCTCGATGTGATGAAGAGTCTTAATATGCTGGATGATTCTGTAAAAGATTGGCAAGGGTTGAGTTATGCCGAATTTCTGGCAGAAAGAGGTGGTTTCGACACAAGTGAACTTAAAAAAAATATTGCATCAAAATTAGGAATTTCAATAGGATCCACAGCTATTCAGTCTCTTGATTATCTTGGATTTTTCAGCGATGAAAAACTTCAATATCATGAGACAACCCCCTTTGAGATCACATCCGACAGGATGATAAAAAAAATGCTGTTATCAGATAATGAGCGTGATATGGTTGTATTACAGCATATCTTCCTGGCATCTTATCCCGATGGGACAAGGGAAGTGATAAAATCATCAATGCTTGATTTCGGATCACCTTCCACGAATACATCAATTGCCAGAACGGTTGCTTTACCTGCTGCCATAGCAGTCAGAATGATACTGGAAAAGAAGATTGAAGTTAAGGGTGTTCACAGACCTGTTATTCCTCAGATTTACAATCCTGTTCTGGATGAATTAAAGATCCTTGGTATTGAGATGAAGGAGGAATTCGGTTTGCCGGAAAGCGAGATGATATTGTAGGGAACGGTCGCGACCGTTCCCTACAATATCAGAATTTCAGATAAAACTCCTTCGTAAGATTGATATACTCTTCAGTGAATTCATGTCTTCTGCCGTGCTCAATGGTGAGGAAACTTTCTGCAGGTTTTATCTGATTTCTTCTGAAGGTTAATATAAGCCTCCGTATTTCCGATGAAGCCAGGGGTTTTATTTTCAATATATTAATACAATACAGACCAAATTTATGAGCCTCAGCTATAAAGACATTCCCTTCAACGTAAGGCAATATCAGTTGAAACCTCCCTTCATCAGCAAGCAATTTAATAACACCTTCCAGAATTTCATCAGAGGTTAATGAATCATTGTGTCTGGTAAAAGACTTTCGAAGATCGGGGTTCCTGAGGGAATCAGAAAAATAAGGAGGATTTGTTACAATCAGGTCGAATTTTCCGCTAACTGGACTGTAGTTTTGAAGGTTGGTATGCTCCACTGTTATCCTTTCGTGCCAGTTGCAGAGGCTGACATTTTCACAGGCCTGGATATAAGATTCATTGTCGGGTTCAATGGCGACAATTTCAGCTTCACATCTTTGAGCA
Organism: uncultured Bacteroidales bacterium; assembly: GCA_963725785.1. Taxonomy (GTDB): domain Bacteria; phylum Bacteroidota; class Bacteroidia; order Bacteroidales; family VadinHA17; genus LD21. The sequence goes on from CAVRZV010000008.1 coordinate 333,569, forward strand.
AGCATTATTGAGATAAGCCCTGTTCCTGAACCTATATCCAGAATTCTGTTGATACCGTTAACGTCGGTATATGCTCCCAGCATGACTCCATCTGTACCCACTTTGAATGCCGATTTGTCCTGATAAATTGTGAACTTCTTGAAATTGAAATAATTATTGGCCATCCTCAGAATTTTTCATTGACACCAAGTCCAAACAGGGCAAAATCATATTTCACAGGATCAGCAGGATCAAACTCCCTGAGTATTTCAGTAAGTTCTTCAACTGCTTTCCAGTCGTTGATCTTTCGCGTCAGCAGACCTAGTCTTCTGGCCGTATTTCCGGAATGAAGATCCAACGGAATGTAAAGCATCGCGGGATCAATGGTTTTCCAGATACCAAAATCCACTCCAAAATTATCTTTACGTACCATCCATCTCAAAAACATATTTAATCTTTTCCCGGCAGATCCTCCGCTCACATCTGCAAAATGCTTTTCATTTCTGATTTCGTGATGAAGAGAAAAGAAAGTCAGACGGAGATGTGACAAACCGTCTTTGATCAAACCAGAGTCTTTCATTCCCTCGGTAACAACATCTTCCATGCTATCAAAGTTGGAATAGATATATCTTAGTCCCTTGAGAAAATATATACAATCGGTACCATTAAATGTGCGGTGAACAAACCGGTAGAATCTTGAAAAGTCTTTATCACCGGCCGTAGTAATAAACTCATAAGGAGAATTATCCATCAACTCCATCAATAACCGGCTACTTCTCACGATAAGGTCCCTTCTACCCCATGCGATTGCTGCTGTCAGAAAACCGGAAATCTCCCGGTCACGATCCTCCGGGAAACTATGAGGGATAGAGATCGGATCAGAATCAATAAATGAAGGATTATTATACTGAAGAAACTTCTCGTCGAGAAACACCTTAAGTTCAATTGCAGGAATACCGTTGTATGATTGCTTAAGACTCATTTACTATAAGTCCGTCTTTAATCTGCAGAATTCTGTCCGACATTGATGCAAGCTGACGGTCGTGAGTAACTATTATAATTGTCTGTCCAAAAGTGTCCCTGAGCTTAAAGAAAAGCTTATGAAGTTCATTTTTATTCTCAGTATCGAGATTACCGGATGGTTCATCAGCAAGAATTACTGAAGGATTATTCACCAGGGCACGGGCAACTGCAACGCGTTGTTGTTCCCCGCCGCTGAGCTCTGATGGCTTGTGCTCAAGTCTTTCGGTAAGATTCAGAAATCCAAGAAGTTCGGAGGCTCTGTTCTCAGCCTCAGTCTTACTTTTACCGGCTATGTATGCCGGAATACAAACATTCTCAAGTGCAGTGAATTCGGGCAGAAGCTGATGAAACTGAAATACAAATCCGATATTGTTATTACGGAATGCTGCAAGAAATTTCCCTTTCAGACGGCTTATATCCGAGTCGTTAAAATAAATTGTCCCGCTATCGGGTCTGTCGAGTGTTCCGATTATCTGAAGAAGTGTTGTTTTACCTGCGCCGCTGGCACCGACTATTGATACTACCTCTTTATCTTCAATCCGGATATCAATCCCCTTAAGAACCTTAAGGTTTCCATAAGCCTTTGTAATACCGGTTGTTCTGATCATACTTTTCTCTGCAGGTAGCTGGAATATTAGAGATTATTGAAGTTAATCACTCACTTCTTTAAAGTATCCGTAAGCATCGTAATTGGAATCTTTATCAACGTTTTCTTTGACTTCATTTACATCTTTCGGAGCGGGTTCTGACGGTTTGGACATATCCGTCTGAACATCACTTTTTACTTCATTCCCCGTATTATGAATGTTTTCTTTTATCTCATTGACGTCATTATGAATGCTGTGAGTAACATCATCCATATTTTGCCTGACATCTGAAGCAACATTATTAACATCACTCTTTATTGAATCAGAAACCTCATTCATATCCTTATTAACCTTCTCCGAAAAAGCTGTTACATCTCTCTTTACCGAATCGGTAACATCGGTCAAATCTCTCCTGATATCCTCAGTGTTCGTTTCAAGCTCTCTTCTGATCTCGTCAGTAGCTTTTCTAAAGTCCCTCATTCCTTTCCCCAGAGTTTTGGCAATATCGGGAAGCTTTTCGGCACCAAAGAGAAGCAGGGCAACAATGATGATAACAAATATTTCCTGTCCGCTCATAACAATTTATAATAAATGTTCCTCCCACATGACCTGACAAAGTTAGAAAAGTTTAATGATATTCCCAGTGATATGATTTCCATTGTAAATAAAACAGGAGCTGTCTCAAAAGTCTAAAATTACAGTAATGCTTTCTCAGTGGAGCTCTGTGCCTTCTCTGTGGTCCCCTGTGTAACAATTAATTAAGAACTGACACAGAGTTCACAGAGTCCCGATAGCTATCGGGGCCACAGAGCGCCACAGAGAATTTTTGAGATAGCCTCTGCACTATATTTTAAACTGAATCAGATCAAAAGTTGAATTTACGCTTTAATCTTAGCTTTGGATTCTTCAGCTATTTCATTTCCCTTTGGTGTTGTGTCGTACATTAAAGCTGTTGCGACAAAGACAGATGAATAAACTCCTGTGCCTATTCCAACAAGAAGGGCGAACATAAATCCACGGATTACTGCACCCCCAAAAATGAACATCGCTACGATTGTAAGAATCACAGTTAAAGTAGTGTTTATGGTTCTGCTCAGAGTTGAGTTAATGGCCATATTAAGAACCTCTTTCAATGGTCGTTTCCGGTACAACGGAATATATTCCCGAAGCCGGTCGAAGACAATTACAGTATCGTTTACAGAGAAACCGATAACTGTAAGGATCGCCGCTATAAATGCCTGGTCAATCTCCATTGAGAAAGGCATAAGGCCCCAGAAGATTGAATATACTCCAATAACAAGCAGCGTATCATGAGCGAGAGACATAACCGCTCCAAAACCGTATTGCCAGTATCGGAACCTCATGAAGATATAGAAAAAGATTAGAACGAGTGCGATACCAACTGCATAGAATGCATTGATTTTGATGTCTGCCGCAACAACGGGGCCCACAGTCTCAGAACTTACCCTGTATTTATTCAGAAATACCTCTTTACTTACATCGCCAGGTATGATTCCTTTTAATCCATCGAAAAGTTTGGTATCAACTTCATCGTCAACACCGGTTTCGTTGATCTTGTATTTTGTTGTGATCTTTACCTGGTTTTCGCTGCCGAAAGTAACTACCTGTGGAAGCTCACCGAACGCCACATTTAATTTGGCTGCAATATCTTCAGTCCTGACAGGATTATCAAACCTTATGACAAAGGTTCTTCCTCCGGTAAAATCAATACCCGGATTCAGTCCTCTTACGAACAAAGAAACAACTCCTGCCAGCAGAATAACTCCGGAAACAATATAGAAATATTTTCTCAGCCCTATAAAGTCTATCTTAGTGTGTTTAAATACATTAGCAGTGATCTTAATAGAGAATGTGAGATTTGCGTTCCTTTTCAGAAGCGATTCATAAATAATTCTTGTTATGAAAATAGCCGTAAACATCGATGTAAGAATACCAATCACAAGGGTTGTTGCAAAACCCTTTATCGGGCCGCTTCCAAAAAGATATAGTACGATACCTGTAAGAATTGTAGTTACGTTAGAGTCAATAATTGCCGAGTAAGCATGACGATAGCCATCAGCTATAGCCAGCTTTATTCCCTTTCCGGCTCTTAATTCCTCCCTTATACGTTCATAAATAAGCACGTTTGCATCAACAGCCATACCCATTGTAAGCACAATCCCCGCAATACCCGGAAGAGTAAGAACAGCATTCAGTGAGGCCAGCACACCAAAAAGGAGAAATACGTTTGAAACCAAAGCAATATTTGCAATAGTTCCTGCACTCTTGCTGTAGTAGAATATCATAAATGCAAGAACAAGAACAAATGCAATGATAAATGATTTAAAACCTGCATCAATTGCTTCTTTGCCGAGTGTAGGTCCGACAATTGTATCGGAAATAATATGCGCAGGAGCCGGTAATTTACCTGATTTCAGTATGTTAGCGAGGTCATCGGCTTCTTCAATAGTGAAGTTCCCTGTAATCTCGGTATTACCGCCTGTGATCTCATTCTGAACTGTTGCGGATGAGCGTACATAACCATCAAGAAGCACTATCACTGAACGCCCGATGTTCTCGCGTGTCATTCTTGCCCATGTCTTTGCTCCCTCTGAGTTCATCGACATATCTACTTTGATCTCAGAACCAGTAATCCCCGATGATGTTCTTGCGGAGGTAATTACATCTCCATCGAGAGGCGGCCGGCCATCACGTGTCGTAACTTTTATAGCATGTAGTTCGTACATTGATTTTGTAGGATCATATTTATATGGATTCTGACTCCATGCCAGCCGGAGATCGCGCGGAAAAAGAGATTTAATCTGATTCATTTTGAGATAAGCATTCACTCTAGCTGTATCTTTTGAGCTTGCAAGACCGACCATGCTTGATGGTAAAGGTTGTCCCTGTTCATTTACCCTCGGATTGAGAATACCGAATAATGGATTCTGAAGAGTAAAGCCTTCGCGTGTAGTTGCTGCAGCAGCTTTAGTGGTATCCTTATTGATCAGATCAAGAAGTGACTGGTCCTTCCTGGTTGTATCCGAAGCTGCACCTTTCAATGACGGTTCGGTAGATTTTATCCTTGCATTCTCTGTATTGACCTGAATTTCTTTCAGAAGAGTATTTGCCTGTATAAGATAAGGCATAATCTCACCGTTTTCATAACACTCCCAGAATTCCAGATTTGCAGTACCCGAAAGCAGCTCTCTTACACGTTTGGGATTAGTCTGTCCGGGCAGATTAATTAATATACGCCCTTTTGTTGACATCTGGGTAATATCAGGCTGAACAACACCGAACCTGTCAATCCTTGTCCGAAGAATATTGAAAGCATTGGTTATGGCACCTGAAACTTCGCTGTCGAGTACCTTAAGGACCTCTTCATTTGTTGAATTAAAATTGATTTTTTCTTTTAGTTCAACTGTGCCGAATATTGAGGCAAGTTTCGCATTTGGGGCAATTTCCTGAAAGGCTCTGCCAAATAAAGTAAGATAATCTGCCTGGCTTTGTTTCTGCAGCTCTTTTGCACGGAGAAGCGCATCATTGAATGATTTATCAGGATTATAGTTTGAAAGAGCTTTTAAAATATCCTGTACCGATACTTCAAGGATAACGTTCATCCCGCCTTTTAGATCGAGACCAAGGTTCAGCTCTTTTTTCTGACAGTCCTTGAATGTGTACCCCAGGAAACTCCATTTTTCTTTTGGCAAAGTGGAAATCGAATCGAGATATTGCGTTTCTTTTACCAGGTTTCCTTTTGCATAAGCTTTGGCTTCTCTTTTCACCTTATAGGTAGCGCCTGTGAATGAAAGCTGGTATAGCGATACCAACCCTAATGCAATTGCCAGAACGATGATTGCTGCTTTATTCTGCATTTGTCTAGTCTTTTGGGATTATTTATGAGTTTTTTTTCTATTCTTCTTTGATTGAGGCGCAAAGATATTAATTTTTTGCAACTACGCCACAAGACTAATGGAAAAAATGGGGTTGTTTAAAAAGTCCTTTGTGACCCTTAGTGATAACCTTAGTGTACCTTTGTGGTTAAAGCTAAAACATTGAACCACAAAGGATCACAAAGTACAACACAAAGGAACACAAAGGAGAAGAAAAATAACAAACTACTTTTTCAACATCCCCTAATTAAATGAAATAAGGGGACTTTTAGTCTCCCGTTAGAATTTTCAGTTTTAAAAAACCCCCAATTTGTGAGGTTGGGGGTAAGATTTTATTATTTTATCAGTTTATCATAATCGGTCTCAAGAGGTTTTCTATTTATAAAGTCGAATAGGGTCAGACTACGCATATTATAGAAATAGTTCCAGTAATCCTGTAAAGACTGAACATATGCTCTTCTGTTCTGATCTTTACGGCTATCGGCGTCATTCAGGTCAAGAACAGCAATCTTTCCAATAAGAAAACGCTGCTTGGTAACTTCATATCTTTTCATAGCAACTGTATCGGATTTTGCAGCAATTGCGACCTGGTTTTTCTGCAGATTAAACTGTTCAACATCCAGGAATAGATTTTGCTGAAAGTCAACAATGGCCTGATTTGCCTGAACCTGGGCAAGTTCAAGACTTGACTGAGCCATTTTGTATTTCCCTTTCCCAAGACCCCAGTCAAGAATAGGTAATGAAAACCTTATGGTAGCTGTTTGTGCATTAAGAAGATTTTTATAAGCGTTTGCTAATTCCTCTGATTGCTGGCTGAATCCTAAAGTCCCGGTAAGGTTTGCATTTAATCCTTTCGAAGCTTTTGCCTGTGCCACACTGCTCTGGGCATTTAGCACATTTATCCGCTGATTAATTAATTCAGGATTATTCTGCATTGCCAGATCAAGAACTTCTTTCATCTCAACCTGCAGGTCGGGTATTTCATTCGGCAGAACAAGTTCCAGTCTGACATTTTCATTATATCCGAGAAATGATCTCAATCTTATCTCCCTGTCGCGCAAATTCATATCAGCCTGTTTCCTGGCGGTTTCAGAATTAAGCCACGAGAGCTGCATTTGAAGGAGATCGTCTTCAGCAATAGTACCCAGTTGATACCTTCCCTTTGCAATTCTGTACAAAGTATCTGCATTGGAATAGTTCATTTCAGCTATCTGTTTGTTTATCTGGGCGAGAGCAAGGGAAAAGAAATTCATCACTGCACTTTGATGGACAGCTTCAATATTTGACAGATACGTTTTCTTTGCAGCTTCATATTTTACAGGCTCTATCTTTTTTTGCCATTTCAGAGTGTTATATTGCCTTATAGGCTGAGTAATGCGGACAAAAGTAGGGTTCGCAATATAATTTACCGGAAGTTTCTGCGCAATATCTTTATATAGTGTCAGATCAGAACTTAAAGCTATTACCGTTCCTGTCGGACCTATATTCTGAGAGATGGATAATGTACCAAGAGTACTTGCAGTATTCTTAGGGACGTATAGATATTGCTGAGTGTTGAAATCAAATTGCTGAGTAAGCCTGTTTGAATAATCGGGCGTGGTCCCAGATAAGGTCAGGGAAGGCAGATATTGAGCCTTAAAAGATACGTACTGCCAGTAACTGGAACGGAATCTGTGTTTTGCTATTAAGGCATTTGGTGATTGTTCTTCGGATAGCTTTATAACTTCCTGGAATGTAAGTTTTTTAACTTCCTGTGCATCAATTTTCATTGTTGAAAAAAGAGACACACCTATCATAGAAAATAAAAGTAATTTCTTCATTTTTAATATTTTAACAATTTATTCCATTTATTCTTCCATACCGGGAGAATATGTCGAACATGAAAGGCAATAAGGATTATTCATATCTCAAAGATTCTATCGGATCTTTTTCAGAGGCTCTTTTAGCAGGTGAGTAGCCAAAAATTACCCCAACTGCTGCCGATACTCCAAATGCTATAAACACTGAGAAGAAGGATACAATTGTCATAATTCCGGCTATCTGCTCTATGAGCTTAGCCATAATAACTCCAAAGAATACCCCGATAAAACCTCCTGACACGCTTATAAGGACAGCTTCTGAAAGAAATTGTACAACAATATCCATCTTTTTAGCTCCGATTGCCATTCTCGTACCTATTTCTTTTATCCTTTCCATAACCGAGGCAAACATGATGTTCATAATGCCAATACCACCTACTATAAGTGATATACTTGCAATAGCACCGAGTACGATATTAAAAATATCTTTTGTACGCTGCTGCTGTTTAAGAAGAAGTTCAGGAACAGTTATTTCAAAATCTTTAACACCTGTGTGTCTTCTGGTAAGCATGCGGCTGAGTATTTCAGTAGTCGGCTGAAGTTGCTCTGTTTCAGTAACCTGCACAACTATTCGGTCGAGCTGATTATAATTTGTCTCTACGTCGCTCGATGCATCAGAGCTGCTGACAACGACTCTTGCCATTGCTCCGCCTCCGCCTCCGCCGCCAAAAAACTGAACTGAAGTGGCTTCCGAAACAAGTTTTGTATTCAGAAGTGCCCTGTTCTGATATCTTAACAACATTGTCTGGATCGGAATATAAATGTTGTCGTTATAAACATTTACACCTTTTTCTTCAAATCCTGTAAGGCTTACATTGGTTTTCTGAAGTACGCCGATCACTTTCAACCATATCCCGTTAAATTTGATATACTGTCCCAGAGGATCTATTTTACTGAAAAATTTTGCCCTTATATTGGCACCAATAATACAAACCTGTATCCCATTCTCTTCCTGAAATGAATTAAAAAATGCTCCCCCTACCAAAGGCAGGTTGTACAGGTGAAAATAATCATTTGAGACTCCTACAAGCTTAGCAGTATATTTAACTCCGTTGAGCATTGCTGTTGAGTTAAAAGAAATCTCAGGACTGATTCTTTTAACAGAAGGAAGTGTTTCCTTTATAGCATCTACATCGAGCAGATTCAGTCCTCTTGAAAACTTTTTCTGTTGTTTTTCACCCTCTGCGGAAGAAGATGACTTATCAGGGATTACCGGATTAATAAGGATGTTGTTAACCCCTACCATTTTCATCTGTTCCATTATCTCCTGCTTCGCACCTTTCCCGATTGCCAGCATAGCTATAACTGCAGCCACTCCGAATATGATCCCAAGGGCTGTAAGCATCGATTTCAGCTTATTTGAGACAATTGATTCAACAGCTATTTCAATATCGTGGAAATATCGTAATATAAATTTGAACATTTTATTTCCTGTTTTTAGTAATTAATTATTATTTCTTGCCGGAGGAGCAACCTGTCCCCCTTGCCCCTGGCTCTGCTGACCCGGCTGTCTGATTGATCTGCGTTGTGAGGAAGTGTCTCTGGTACCTCCCGGTTGGTTATTACGCATTCTCATAAACCTTCTCATTGCAGCTGTATCTCTCGGGGCGCCATTTGCACCACCCGGTTGTGAGCCTCTCATCTGCTGAAAACGCTGCATCATTTCAGGTGTGATATTCATTCCGGGTCTGCCCATCATACCTTCGCGACCCATCATTCCTCCTTCTTCTTTTGCCTTTTCAGCCTCTTTCCTTAACCTGGTTTCTTCGGCTGCTTTAGCTTTTTCACGCTCCCTGATTACCAGGGCTAACTCCTCACCAACCAGTTTGAAATTTTCTGCTTTCTCCGGAGTGCTCAGATAAAGCTGAACCCCAGGTTTCAATCCTTGTTCAATAACAACATTATTCTCATTTGATTCTCCGAGGACGACTACCTGTCTTGTTCCGTTTTTCAGGTATACAAAAGGAATACTGTCTGCACCTGCCTGTACACTTTCAAGAGGGATAAAGGTCACATCATTTATTGTCTTTGTTACAATCTTGTTACCTGTTGTCATTGAGGGCCGTAATATAGGATCTGATCCGTCAACTTCAATAAGAACCTCAAATACTTTTGCATCGGCATTTGGAAGCTGTTCACCTATATTTGCCACACTGGTAACAGTACCGGTATAGGATTTCTCGGGGAAGGCATCCACAACAATTTCAACACGTTGCCCTGGTTTAACTTTGCTTACATCAATTTCATTAACATAAGTTTTTGACATCATTGATGACATATCGGGAAGTGTTGCAACAACATTATCCCAAGGACTTATTGAAGATCCAATTTTTCGTTTTGCACCCATTCTGTCCCGCTTATAAATTATCATACCTGAAGAGGGGGCGTTAACTATAAATTTCGATAATACAGTCTGAAGATCACTTACTCTCACCCGTTGTTCCGACAGATTTGTCTTCGCAGTACGCATATCTGATTTTGCCTGCTCAACTCTGAGGGAATATCCTCTGATTGACTGTTCGAGTGAACGGTTTGCTTTATCGAGGGAGATCTCTGCCTGCCTTATTGTAGTAGGTGGCTCATATTTCGATTGCTGAAGAGTAATTGAAGCTTCTTCAACCGAAAACCGGAGATTCTTTATGTTATCTCTAAGGTTACTGAGAGTTACGGCGGTGTCAAGAACCTTCATCTCAAGGTTGGTTTCATAGGTCGTAAGTCTTTCAAGTTCATCCTTAAGACTATTATCAAACTGAGTTCTGTCGAGCGTAGCAACATAATCACCGCTTTTTACCTCGGTTCCTTCAGGGACCATATCAGTGATTTTGATATCCATTGCCCTGATATTCCTGCTCTGAGTAAACTCGGGACCAAAAATGTCAGTCGATTTTTTTGCCTGTAATTCTCCGGTTGTTGTAACAACTATATCAAACTGTCCTTTCTGCGATTCAGCATAAAGATTTGATATATCTTTCTTGGCGGTCATTCTGCCGATAACAATCAGAATAATGATTGCTGCGACTACGATAATGCCTGCGATAATTAAGGTACGTTTCATTGGAAAAAATAATAATTAGTAGATTTAAAAAATCAGCCACAAAAATATCAAAAAGGGTACTCCCTTTTCAGTCATTAACAATTTTTAACATGCATATATTGTAGGCTTTATGTTTTTAAGACATTCCTGCCACCCGATTTATTCCGGCACTTAAAAAAAAAATTCATTATTTTGTTTTTTTAACAATCCCTGTTACAGTATCTGCAAGGTCATCTGCCTCCTGTCGGGTTCTTCCTTCAGCATAGATACGCATAATTGGCTCGGTATTTGATTTTCTGATCTGAACCCATCCATTTTTGTGTCCTACCCATAAGCCATCGCGTTCATCAAAAGAATGTCCCTGGAAATGATCTTTCACATCCAGAATGATCCGGTTAAAATCTGTACCCGGGTCGAGGGTAAGCTTTTTCTTAGCTATCACGTATTGCGGATAAAGTTGGCGTAAAGCAGAACATTTTATACCGCTTTTAGCCAGATGCGAAAGGAAAAGTGCAATTCCGACCAATGCATCACGACCCCAATGCAATTCAGGATATATGATTCCTCCATTCCCTTCTCCGCCAATAATAGCGTCTCTTTTTCTCATTTCCTCCACAACGTTTACTTCACCCACTGCAGATGAGTAGTGTTTGCAGCCATAATTCATTGTTACATCTTTCAATGCTTTTGTCGAGGATAAATTAGATACAGTATTCCCCGGGGTATTCTTAAGGACATAATCTGAAACCGAAACGAGTGTATACTCTTCGCCGAACATTACTCCGTTTTCGCAGATGATAGCCAGACGGTCAACATCCGGATCAACAACAAATCCGATATCGGCCTTTCCCTTAACAACAAATTCAGAAATCGCTGTCAGGTTTTCAGGCAATGGTTCAGGGTTGTGTGCAAAATTACCATCTGGGATTGTATTAAGTTCAATTACCTTTAACACTCCAAGGGCACGGAGTAGTTGCGGTAGTATAATTCCACCAACCGAATTGACACAATCTATTGCGACAGTGAACCCTGCTGCTTTAATTGCTTTTATATCAACAAGTTTTAAAGCCAGTATCTGATCGATATGCTTATTCCCCCAGGTTTCATCAAATGCAAGCGATCCGGCTGAATCATTAGGGACAAAATTAAAATCTTCACTGGCCGCTATTTCAAGCAACTGCATTCCATCCTGACCAGAAAGAAACTCACCTTTTTCATTAAGCAGTTTCAGGGCATTCCATTCAGCAGGATTATGGCTGGCAGTAATAATAATCCCCCCATCGGCACGTGTACCTGAAACGGCCAGTTCCACAGTTGGAGTTGTTGCCATTCCAAGGTCAATTACATCTATCCCCAGGCTGCGCAAAGTAGTAATTACCAAACTATTTACCATGCTCCCTGATTTACGGGCATCGCGACCAACAATTACTTTTATTGCGGTCTTATTATGTCTGTCCTTAATCCATGTACCGAAAGATGCAGCGAATTTTACAATATCCACCGGAGAGAGACTTTCTCCTGGTTTTCCGCCTATTGTTCCACGTATCCCTGATATAGATTTTATTAGCGCCATATTAACTGGATTTGAGATCCACAAAGGTGCAAAAAAAACATCAAATCAGATTATCATCAAATAATTGTACCTTTGCACCCTGATAATTAATTGATATGGAGAAGAAAAAACCTGCCGTAAGGCCGGCGGGGAGATATAGAAAAGCTGATGAAAGTAATAATCGGAGAAGCAGTCCTGCAGGGAAAACAAATTCAAGATCAGTAAAGCCGGCATTAAAAGACATTAATAAGGAATCGGAGTCGGTCAGGCTTAACAGGTTTATTGCAAATAGTGGTGTATGTTCAAGAAGAGATGCTGATGAACATATAAAAAACGGTTTGATATCGGTAAACGGTAAGATTGTTACTGATATGGGGATCAGGGTCAGCTATAAAGATGATGTAAGATTTAAGAATAAGAGGCTTTCGGCTGAAAAAAAAGTATATATACTTATGAATAAGCCCAAAGATTATGTTACAACTGTAGAAGATCCACATGCTGAACATACTGTGCTTGAGCTTATAGGTGACAGTTGTAGTGAAAGAGTCTATCCGGTAGGACGTCTTGATAAGGCTACCACAGGGGTGCTTCTTCTTACCAATGACGGCGATCTTGCAGGAAGACTGACACATCCAAAGTACAAAAGAAGAAAAATATATCACGTTTTTCTCGATAGTCCTGTAACAAAGAACGATCTTTTCAAGCTGACAGAGGGTATCGAACTTGATGGAACAACGGTTATTGCAGATGCAGTATCTTATGCCGATCCTGAAGATAAAAGCCAGATAGGTATAGAACTTCACTCCGGACAGAACAGAGTAATCCGAAGAATGTTTGAAACTCTCGGTTACAAAGTAAAAAAACTCGACCGTGTATATTTTGCAGGGCTTACCAAGAAGAATGTACAGAGGGGAAAGTGGAGATACCTTAATGATAAGGAAGTAAGCATGCTAAAGCGGGGAATTTTTTAATCCTTAATGATGAGTCACAGATCAGGTTTTGTAAATATTCTTGGGAATCCCAATGTAGGGAAATCGACAATTATGAATGCTCTGGTCGGGGAAAAGCTATCGATTATCACCTCAAAAGCTCAGACTACACGTCACCGTATAATGGGGATTGTTAACGGGGAGGATTTTCAGATTGTATATTCCGATACACCAGGTATTCTCCGACCTCAGTATAAGCTCCAGGAGAGAATGATGACATTTGTCAACACTGCCCTTTCTGATGCTGACATGATACTATATATTACTGATGTCACAGAACATGGTGCCAATGAGGGAGAATATATTGATAAGATAAAGGAATCAGGAATTCCGGTATTGATCGCTGTAAATAAAGTCGACCTAACAAATCAGGCCGATCTTGAAAAAGTTGTTGAATTGTGGCATCGGTCATTTCCCGATTCACCTGTTATTCCGGTTTCCGCACTTAAAAATTTTAATCTCGATTCCCTTCTGAATTCAATTCTGGCTAAACTCCCCGAGAGTCCTCCCTTTTTCCCGAAAGATCAGCTTACCGACAAATATGAACGTTTTTTTGCATCGGAAATCATCCGGGAAAAAATCCTCAATAATTATAAGAAAGAGATCCCATATTCAGTTGAGATAGAGATCGAAAGTTTCAAAGATGAAAAGAATATCCTTAAAATAAGGGCGCTGATACATGTTGTCCGTGACAGTCAGAAAGGTATAATTATCGGTCACAAGGGATCTATGTTGAAAAGGGTTGGTACTGAAGCCAGGCACGATATGGAAGATTTCTTTAAGAAGAAGGTTTTCCTTGAATTATATGTAAAGGTGACTAAAGACTGGCGAGATAAACCACTGATCCTTAAAAGATTTGGTTATCAATAGAACAAAAATATAAATTTATGAGCAGAATAGTTGCAATAGTAGGCAGACCCAATGTTGGTAAATCGACACTCTTCAACAGGCTCACCGATTCAAGAGAAGCTATCGTTGATGAGGTTAGTGGAGTTACCCGCGATCGCAACTATGGTGTATCGTTCTGGAATGGGATCGATTTTTCGGTAATTGATACCGGAGGATATGTACAGAATTCCGATGATATATTTGAAGAGGAGATAAACAAACAGGTTTTGCTTGCAATAGAAGAGGCGGATCTGATCCTTTTCATGGTTGATGTGACATGTGGCATTCATGAACTTGATACCTCCGTAGCCTCACTTCTCAGAAGAGTTGACAAGAAAGCACTGCTTGTGGTAAATAAAGTCGATAATGGAGAAAGACTGTTAGATGCCAACGAGTTTTATAACCTCGGTCTGGGTGATTATTTCCCTTTAAGCTCAATGAACGGAAGCGGTACCGGCGAACTCCTGGATGAAGTGGTAAAGAACCTGCCGGTCGAAGAACCCGGAACAATTCCGGAACTACCCAGGATTGCGATTGTGGGGCGGCCAAATGTCGGTAAATCATCTCTGGTAAATTCACTTCTTGGAGAAGAAAGAAATATTGTTACACCGGTTGCCGGAACAACACGTGATTCAATTTACACCAGGTATAACAAGTTTCAACACGATTTTCTCCTTGTCGATACTGCCGGTTTGCGCAAGAAAGGAAAAGTAAGTGAGGATATTGAATTCTATTCAGTGATGAGGGCAGTAAAAACCATCGAAAATTCAGATATCTGCCTTCTTCTTATAGATGCCACAAGAGGAATTGAGGCGCAGGATCTTAATATCATGTCGCTTATTCAAAAGAATAACAAAGGGATGATCGTGCTCGTAAACAAATGGGACCTTATTGAGAAGCAAAACAATACAACAATTCTTTTTGAAAAGGATATCAGGGAAAAGACTGCTCCCTTCACAGATTACCCCATCCTGTTTATTTCAGCAATTAATAAGCAGCGGATCCACAAAGTTCTTGAATTGGTTGAACATGTTAATGAGAACAGAAACAGGAAGATCAGCACATCGGAATTAAATGAGGTGATGCTGCAGGTTGTTAAAAACAACCCTCCCCCGGCGCTAAAAGGAAAATATGTAAAGATCAAATATGTAACACAACTTCCGATATATACTCCCGCATTTGCATTTTTCTGTAACCTCCCTCAATATGTAAAAGAACCATATAAAAGGTACCTTGAGAACAGGATGAGGGAGAAATTTGATTTTACAGGTGTGCCGATAAGGATATTTTTTAGAAAAAAATGATCAAATTTGGTGTGGTTTTTGTTCGTAAAACATAATTGATTTAAAAACCATGAGAGAAATTAAATGCCTTATTGTGATTTTGATCTTCATGCTAATTCTTGTTTCATGCAGAAAGATAGAACAATTGCCGGCTGTACCTCACATCGAATTTACCAGTTTCTCTGTTTTTGATACAACCGACATATTAGGTAACGTGTCAAAAGGAGGGAGACTCAGGTTTCATTTTGAGGACGGCGACGGCGACATGGGACTTAATGCTCCGACAGGAAATGATATTGATTCTACAAATTTGTTTTTCACGCTATTCAGAAAAAAAAGTGGAATCATGTCTCCTGTTCCGGACAATGATCCTTTAAAACCATCATCATACAGAATTCCGTATATGGAGAGACTGGGACAAAACAAAATACTGAGAGGTACGATATCAGTAACTTTCCTTTATCTGTTTTATAATCCTGCTGATACGATCAGATATGATTTCTATATTAAAGACAGGGCTCTTAACGAAAGTAATGTCGTATCCACAAGTGAAATTGTGCTTTCCGTAAACAATACTTATTAATAAAATTCTCAGACTTTTACCCCCATTAAAAGAACATCGTCCACCTGGTCATAGGACCCTTTCCAATCAAAGTAGAATTTGGCCAAAGCTTCTTTCTGGGCATCCATTGATAATTTTGATGTCTGTTCAATCATACGCTTTAACCTGGCTATTTTGAGTTTTTTACCATCCGGTCCCCCGAACTGGTCTGGCAGCCCGTCAGAAAACAAATAAACGGTATCCCCTTCCTTGAGGTAATATTCCTGATCATCGAAAAATTTCTCAATTACCGATTCGCCTCCTACAGATGATCTGTTTCCTTTTATGTAAAATGGTTCACCATCGAGGACAAGAATTACAGGTCGCATGGCAGATGCAAATCTGATATGGCGGGTTGACACACTAAACTCACAAACTACCATATCCATCCCGTCATTAGAAACACCCAGTTCCACATTCTGGTTAAGTGTGGAGAAAATCTGCTTATCAAGAAGAGTCAGGATTTCCGATGGTTTTGAAATTCTCTTTCTGGTCACAATATCCTGAAGAAGTGTTGACCCGATCATCGACATGAATGCACCCGGTACACCATGCCCTGTTGAATCGGCGCAGACCAATATAAATTTATCATCATCAAGTTTGTCGAACCAGTAAAAATCTCCACTCACAATATCCCTTGGATGGAATAGTATAAATGCATCTTTAAATGTCTCCTTAAGCTTTGTAATATCTGGCAAAATACTGGTTTGTATTCGTTTAGCATAGTTTATACTATCTGTGATCTCAATATTCTGAAGTTCGATCTCACCCTTTTGTTTCATTACAACACTGGTTCTGGCGGCCAGCTCTGTTTCAAGGTATTCCTGAATTTTTTTCTGTGCTTTGTCTCTTTCCCTGATTATCAGAATAACAATTCCTGTCAGAACAACAATAACACAAAGGACGAACCACCAGGTTCTGTAATATGGTTTCTTGATTAAAATAGTGAAGGATACCGGAGCTGCCTGTGATAGGCCCTCACTATTAAATGAGATTAGACTGAATTTGTATTTTCCGTCACTAAGACTGTATAGTTCTTCTCTTGAAGTAGTCATCTTACTCCAGTCAAGATCAAAGTTTTCGAGAAAAGTACTGTAATAAACTTTATCCGGTGCTCCGAAATTTATGCCTGAATAAAATACCTTGATCTTATACTTCATATATGGCAATACAAAAGCAGACTGATAAGGATAAGGAATGTCATTTATTTCGATACTATTGATATTGCTGAAGGGAGCGATCTTTTTCTTCCTGTCTTTTAACCTGTCGAAGATTATTAAACCTTCGGTTGTTCCAATAAGGATTTTTTTGTCGGACGACTCAAACATGCCCTCCGGATTACATACCCCGGCTTTTGCAAAATCAGTCCCAAATATCCTGATTGCTCCGGTCACAGAATTATATATACTAAATCCTTTACTGTGACCAACCCAGATATTGTTATCAGCATCAGCAAGAATACCGTAACAATAATTTGACATCAAATCATTGGATTTTGTAATTGCGGTAACAGAATCATTTAAAAATCCGAATATTCCGTTTCCCTCAGTAGCCACCCATATTTCTCCCTTTGCAGTTTGCGAGAATGCGAGTATCTTATTCCTGGTGCTTCCCGACATCGATGCATTACCATGAGAAATATTATACTCGTTGTCAATCTTATATAATTTATCGCCTTCAGTTCCAACAAAGGCAGATCCATCTTTGTCGAGGAATATCTTATTAATACTGTTATGAGGCAGTCCGTTGTTGATGTCAAATTTTTTTTGAACAATCCCTGCTTTATCAAGAACAATAACACCGTTTGTTGTGGCCAGCCAGATATATTTATTATCCATCTCGATATCTTTAATATCATCAGCCCCTGTATCACCCGACCTGTAAATCTGTCTTACCGAACCGGCACTATTTCTCATATAAAGTCCGTTTCCTGAGGTACCTATCCATAGATTTTTCTCCGGGTCGAGATAAAAAGATTTTATCTCTCTGCTACCTGTCTGTCTTGTAAGATCAACGAACGAGAGAGACTTTCCTGAAGCGGGATCAAAAATGTGAAATCCGGCCGGTGTACCAAGAAGATAGTTGTTTTCGAAGTTTTTTATATAGAGGATGTTATTATCCAGTAAATTTTTCCCGGGAGAAAAATAACTAAGAGAATTGGAGGTAAGTATTGAAATTCCTTCTCCATATAAACCAAACCAGTAATTCCCCTCAACATCCTGAAATAAGATATTCACATCATTCCCTGAAAGTCCCGAATTAATATCATAGAATTTTTCTGAAATCACCTTTTCATAATTATCCGACAAATTAATCTGAACTACACCCGAACCTAAAGTAGAAATCCAGAATGATCTGTCAGAATCTTCAGTAATTGATTGAACCTTCAGAGTGTTCAATTCCGGGTGATCGGGGATACGTAACGGATTTAAACTTTTGCCAGATAGTCTTAATCTGAACAAACCGTTCCCATCAGTTCCAATAAAATAATCATTACTATTATCAATCCTGTGCAACGATGTGATTCCATAAGAATCAAATCCCTCAACAACATTGATTATGGAAACAGAGTCATTCTTAAGTCTGCAAATCAAAAGATTCTCCTGGGTACCCAAAAGCAAGTTTCCCGAATCAGCAAAAGAAGCAGACAATAACTCCGGTTCAATTGAAGAATAGTACTGGTGCACTACTTCAGGTTTAACCGGATCAATTGAAAAAACTGCTCTTCCCTGTGGGATAACATAAATCAGGCCATCAGGTCCTTCAATCAGTTCACTTATACTTTTTGAATTCGAAAGATGAACCATTATCAGTTTATTTTCTTTCGCATAGAGTACCGTGCCATCACTGCAACCAAACCAAAGTGTTCCATGCTTATCTTTAATGCTTTTTGTGGGATAACGGCCGGTTGCTGAATCGGGATATTGTACATTGAAAAACTTATAACCATCAAAGCGGGTTAACCCGTTGGAAGTTCCAACCCATAGAAACCCATCGTTTGACTGGATAATTGTATAAACAAAACCGTTGGGGATATTTCTTTCAATTCCATAATTCATGAAACTGTAAGTCTGACCATTTAATAAAGATGAAAATAAAAATAAGCACCCAATGGTGCTGTATATTACTTTAAGGGTGATATCAGATCTCATTTCAGGCTTCACTTATTTCTTTGGCTTTACTTTCTCATAACCTACTTTAGGCTGGTATACCGGTACTCCTCCGATTGGTGAACTAAAGAATTTCAAAGCATCGCCTCGCTGGTTTTCCAGAGTAATGACCACATTATTATTTTTAACCAGCTCTCCTTGTCTTTTATGAAACTGAAAATCGAGAGAAGATCCTACTTCCTGAGATTCAATGGGTATATTGGATTGAATCCAGTAATCCTGATCGGATATAGGCACAGATATACCCTGCTTATATCTTGAAACTACAAGAATATTGCCGTCATTGTCCCAATCAAAATTACGTTGCCTTATATATACTATTCCGGTATCGATATATGGATAAATGTGCGAAACACTTCTAAAATTATTCCACATCCTGAAATGATACGAATAAGTAAAAGCGTTAGCTCCTTCAATAGGGATATCGTTGTTTGGATCACTGCTCAGAAAATACTTGTAAAGATTTCCATCATCGCCGCTGATGCCTTCGCATACAATTTTGAAAATATTGCTGTTCCATCTGGGATTGAAGTCCCCTTCAGAGGGGTTAAAAGGTCCGAAAGAATAATATTTATTATCATATCTGGCCTCATTTCCAAAAATTTTGGAGGCCAACATGTTTCCGGTTTTATAATTTACACCTTTAAGCAATCCCCTGGATTCTTCATTTTTTTCCGGATCCACACCTTTACCGCCATAGACAGAGAATTTTGTTTTGGTATTGAATACTCCCTGTATCTCGTCATTTTCACCACCACAATCGGGGTCAAATACTCTAATATAGAACGGTTTTGTATAATCTTTCGGGATACTGAAAAAGAATATCTGAAAAAAATCAGCGTCTCCCCACGACGTCAACCCCTCTTTCCCGAAAGTAACCAGCCAGGGTATGTTCTCATCTTTCCCGGGAACAGGCTGACCATACAATCCGGTAAACGTCGAAAACCCAAGTAATAATAAAAGAAGGAGAATTTTATTTATTGATCTGTTCAATTTCATTAATCTCAAATTTAGTTAATTTCAGCATCAAGGTTGACGTATGACAATAATATTTTTTGAAATGCATGCTTCCCTTACCAACCCTCCGGGTTCCGGCTCAGTAGATACCATAAGTTGAATATTATATGTACCTGGTTTTAAATATGTCTTCTCAACCTCCTTACCAACTGCGATGGTTTCATCGTCAAAGTTCCAGTAATACTGGGCAATTTTCCATCCCGGGAGATTAGTACTATCAGCGCTCAGATTTATCTTTTGATTTGTACCGATTCTATCGGGTGCTGAAATATAGGGCTGCTCAATTTCTGTAATTACAAGGGTCTCAGTTTTTTCGTTATAAGTAACCTTTTTTGTGATAAGGTTCTCGACATCAAGTTGAACAATGTATGTACCCGGACCTTTAAAACAATGTTCAACAACCGGTCCGGTTGCAGTAGTTCCATCTCCGAATTTCCATTCATAGCGGAAAGGCATTGTATCATATTTGACGGCATTCTCTTCGAAAAACCGGTAACAGTAATTGTTTTCTTCTAATGTATCACAAGAGGCTTTTCGTATAATTGTTGAAACGAATTCGTAAATTTCATCGTCTCTGCGACGGTTTGAAGTAAAATAACCAGTCTGTAGATTGCGCTCAGCAACTAATGCAAAATCATCCGAAGTGGAGTTTATAGGCTCGGGCAAAAGATAAGGGTCTTCCCATGAACCATTGTAAAGTGATGTATAATAAACATCCAGTCTGCCCATACCGCCTGGCCTGTTCGACGCAAAATATAATTTACCCGAAGGGTGAATATAAGGATAGTTTTCAATTCCCGAGGAATTCACTTTAGGTCCAAGATTTACCGGTTGGGACCAATCTCCATTAAGAAATTCACAGTAATACAGATCTGATCCTCCCTGTCCTCCGGGCATATCAGAAGCGAAGAAAAGGTATTTGCCATCTGCGCTAAGTGATGGTTGACCAAGTTCATATTGAGGATTATTGTATTTAAACGGCCGTATAGATGTCAGATCGGTACCATTACCCGCAAAATCTGCAATAAATATTCCGCTATGATTCTTAAAAGTCTTACTCTCAGCTGCTTTACCAGTTTCAACTTCACTGGTAAAATAGACCGTTTTACCATCAGGGGCAAAACACAACGGACCGTTATTGAATCTGTTGCTCCGGTCGCTTTTTAATACCCGTGGTTTCCTGAATTCCGAAGTGTCTTTTTTTTCTGCCAGGTAAATATTATAAAGTCGCCTCCCATCATAACCGGTAATATCTTTAAATCCGCTCAACCGCCTGTTGGAACAGAACATAATGCCATCTTTAACAATTACAGGTGATATATTACTGAAACCATTCCAGTTGAATGGCATCCTTTTGACCTGATATACAGAGGGTTGTTGCGCCTTCACCTGTAATGAAACGAAAAGTACTACTAAAATAGATTTTATGATATTTAATAACCTTTTCACCATATAATTAAAAATACCTGGGATTCGCAGTGCTTACCTTATATCCGAATTCATATCGTAAAATAAATTCACTTGACCCTTTTGAGTAGGAATTCATTCTCCCAACCGGATAATCATAGGAAAATCCAAACATCAGCTGAGGATTAATCTGGATCTGAAGAATCCCCACGGCAACCTCTTCTGATGTCCTCCATGAACCTCCTATCCAGACAAGATCACCTATTATAAAATTACCGTTCAAATCAAACTGTGTAAGATTTTTTGTGTTCTGAAGTGAATAATCAATCATAACAGAGGGTTTAAACTTGAAAGCCTCGGTAAATTTTATAAGCCCACCTGCAGAAAAGATCAGATCATATTCATTAAAACTATGATATGCTTCAACGGAACCCGTTGAAGAGTTTTTTCGATAGCTAAGAAATGAAGGAATAGAAAATCCGGCAAATAGTCTATCGCTGAAATAGTAAATCCCGGCTCCAACATTCGGAAGAAAATAGGGTTTGTCATTAGTGACGAAAACAGGGTCATTTTTTGTTGTTGTAAGAATACCCGTATAATCGGTGTTCGATCTGTCAAAACCTCCTTTAAGTCCGAACGAAAGTTTCCCTTTTTTTAATTTGATATGATAAGCATAACTGGCATATATGCTTTGCGATTTTGTAAACCCGTATTTCATAAACTGAGCCATTATCCCAAGGCCAACCTTATCATTTCTCATTGGTGTGTTTAGCGAAACTGATTGAAAAACAGGAGCGTCAGGTATCCCCATCCACTGCATCCTGTATGACAGAAAAGCACTTAAAGCACCACGGGAACCTGCATAAGCCGGATTGATCAACAGCCCATTCTGAAGATACTGGCTATAAACAGGATACCCCAGGCTGATACCTGTAGAATCAGGAATTGCCTGCCCTGGGACACTGGTTAATGCAGATAAAAAGAGAAAGAAAAATAGTAGCCTATTTCTGTTCATTCGCCGGAGAACGCTGTAAGATTTTGTAATAAATTGCAACATCAATATCTTTTAAGAACAATAAAACCGCTCTTTTTTATAACCGAACCAGCTTGATTTTTAGGACCAATTTTCAGCATATAATAATATGTCCCTTCCGAAAGATCATATCCCCTGGAGTTTTTCCCTTTCCAATCGGTCCATTTCTGCGATCCCCTGTTTGAAGTGGAAAATACTTCGGTCCCCGCTCCGTTAACAATACTCAGATCGAGATAATTATCGTCGGGATTCAAACCTTCAATAACAAATTCGTCGTTCATCGAATCGCCATTTGGAGAGAATCCCTGGGGTACAAAATCTTTAAATAATACGATTGATACAGAAGCCGTCAGGATACAAGGACCATTGGATACTGTCCACAAAAATGAGTTATTCCCTTCAGACAGATTCCTTACCGTTGTATTATAACTGGAAGAATTATCGATTGTACCTGTCCCATTGTTAAGTACCGACCATGTTCCGGTTTCCCCGACAACTTTCAGTTCTTTGGCTTTCATCCGGTAAATTTTCTCAAATGAAAAGATTGAAGTATCGCGGACCAGCATCAATCGGACCCAGCGGTAACGGATCAATCCCAATATCGAAGACATTAGAAGTACTTGTGCAACAATCACTTAAACCCGACTTTGCAGTACGTCTGTATTTTATAGAAGCAGTTAAGGCAATCGGTTGATAATTTGATGAGTTGTTCGTTCCTTGTGCGGGTGTCCAATTAGCTCCACCGTCAACGCTTTGCTGCCACAAATATGAATATGTTCCTGATCCTCCGGTGAGTGCCGTTCCGTTTATAAGATCAGGTACAAGACCATAACATACCTTTGGACTACCTGAAATAGAATTGTTCAATATCAATGGAAGAACATTTATTGTTATCGTTGAATTACTTTTTACAACGCAGGCACCAGAGGTGACACGTCGTTTATAATATGTTGTAACCAGCAAAGGGGTGGTCGGGATCATAGTATTTCCATTTGTGGCACCAGGAACAGGATTGAGGATGGTTGCAGAAGTTGAATCGAGCCATTGATAGTTAAATGTACCAATGCCTCCTGTTGCTACAGTTCCTTTCAATCTGTTAGGCGTTTGTCCATTGCAGATGGTAGTGTCGAGCAGGCCGCCGGCCAGAAGCGATATACTATTATTTAATATGGGTTTATGAACATTAATTCTTATTGATTTGCTGATATCAGAGCAGGCAGAGGAAAAGACTGTCCTTCTGTATCTTGTGGTATCAGTCAGGACAGGCGGTTGATAATCAGGGCCTGTTGCTCCGGTAATATTTACCCAGGTATGAGATTTTGTGCTGTCCTGCCAGTTATAAGTATAAACGGTATTGCCTCCGCTCAGAGTCGGGGTTTTAGATCCTATCAGGATCGCAGGTGCTGATCCGGAACAAATTGCCGGAGCC
Source organism: uncultured Bacteroidales bacterium (assembly GCA_963725785.1). Taxonomy (GTDB): domain Bacteria; phylum Bacteroidota; class Bacteroidia; order Bacteroidales; family VadinHA17; genus LD21. The sequence continues at coordinate 357,316 of CAVRZV010000008.1, forward strand.
GCAGCCACTGTATTATTTGATATAACAGGGTAATCTTTAAGCAGGACTGCATTACTTGTTGATGCACAAACATTGTTATTTCCTGAATAAACAACACGTCTGAATATATACTGGTTCGATGGTATTCTCTGCGACAATTCTTCCGTAGGATTATACCCGGGCCCGTTGCCAACACCTGGAGCAGTCACCCAGCCCGCTCCGTTTATATTGCTTTCCCATTTGAACCTGTACAAATTATCTCCTCCGCTAAGGGCCGGAGCTGATCCGGAGGTTGTAGCTGTTAAGTCAGTAAAAGTCATCCCATAACAGATGTCCGCAGGTGAATTGAGTATCTTATTGTTTCTTACTGTATCAAGAATGGTGATCTTTGCAAAGGCTGTGGAATCCTTGCAACTGCCTGAAGTGACAATTCGCTTGTACCAGGAGGTAACCTTAAGTGCGGGAGGAGGAGTGTAATCTTCTGCATTATGAGGATTTGCCGGTACGGTAAATACGCTGTTATCAAGACTGACTTTCCAATTGAAAGTATATATCCCGTTACCATCCAGTAAAGTGGCTTTGGAAGTAAATGCCGGTGGATTCTGATCAAAACAGAGTGTATCGGAGTTACCGATAATATTATTCTTTATAAAAGGATGAACAACAATATGTACAGATTTACTCACATCGACCAGAGGAGTCGGTATTGATGAATCTGTAATGGTTCTCCTGATCCAGAATGTAGCCGTTTCAATAAGAGCAGGTGTATAGTTGGTAGGATCTGTATCGTTGGTAAGCGGATTCCAGGTAACCTGGTCATAGCTTTTCTCCCATAGATATGTATAAGGGCCTGTTCCTCCGACTGGTTTGGTACCAATGATCTTTGGAGGTAACATATTGGAGCATACAGCATCAGTCTGGTTATCTGTAACTTCTGAACTGATTGAGTTAAATAAAAACCCGTTAAGAATTGCTTTAAATCCTGGTCTGTTTTCACCAGCTGCACCAGGACTCGCAGTGGATGCGGTATTGTTCCCGGCAATTCCGCCGCCAAGTGTAATATTCCCGGTATAGTTTGTACTTAGATATAATAGTCCGCCGCCGCCGCCGCCACCTTCTCCAAAGGTACCGGGATTATCTCCACCATTTCCTCCCAAAGCAGAAAACTTCATTGGATTAGTTCCGTAAGTGTTCAACGAAAGTGCTATTGACCCTCCTGCTCCACCACCTCCTGAACCTCCAACACCTGTTTCATTTCCACCCCTTCCTCCGTCAGCAAGAATATTCCCGCCATTCCCAACAATGCCATCGGCAACAATTATCACTATTCCACCGCCATTTCCTCCGTATGTTGAAGATCCGGCAACAGTTCTGGTAGAGCCACCACCGCCACCGCCCATATAAATCCTGTCAAGAAGTGAAGGGTGATCAGCTTTAATACCACCATTTCCTCCGGGCAAGGGAGGAAAACAGTCCTCGAGACCGCCTAAACCTCCGGCTCCCCGATTTGAGCCGCCGCCACCACCCGAATATCTGCCGTTACCTCCGCCTCCTCCGGTCCAGTTATTACCCAATCCTTTCATTTGATTGAAACCCAGGGGCTGATTAAGTTCTGATGAATAATTCCCTACTCCTTCTCCTTTATATCCGGCATTTGTAAAACTCCCGTCATAGTACTCCAGCCCATAAAGAGCAGAATTTGTATTCCAGCATATTCCTGCGCCGGTTGCATCCAGACCACCTTTGAATCCAAGTGCCGATACATCAATATCTGCATTCAGATTCAGCGACCGTGCAACAATAAGCGCCAGAACACCACCTGTTTTTGTTACAGGGTCCCACGGATCGCAGAATAGTTTTCCGGTAACCGTTGCGCTATTGTAATAAGGGACTCTTATTATCTGAATATTACCATTGGGATCATAAGTTTTGAGAATATTATTGCGAAATACTATCTCATTCGCATTAATACTTAAAATTATCATGAATTCATGCATCCCCGGCTCTCCAAGTTTGTCCTGCAGGGTACCATAATTCGAGGCGGTGAGAATCTTAACACCCTGCATCTGAATTAGCAGAATAGTATCATTAACATTAAATCCGGTTACATTATCAACTGTCACCCTGTCGGGTCCGATTGTGACTACATGTGTTTTAGGCTGATTAATATTGCCTGACAGGGCTTTCTGAGAGAATACAGCGGTACTGCTAAAAACAAGTATCAGCAAACTGAGAATAAGACTCTTGTAATGGCCTAATAAATCACGGGTCATCATTCGTATATCAGAACGCTAATATAATTAATATATTGATTATTTCTACTGACATATATTTTTAAAAGAAGTTTGGAGTGAGCTAAAGTTTGGAGTGCCTAAAGTTGATAATAATGAAAAATATAATACTCATTTACGACTTTAAGTACTTTAGTCACTTTAGGCACTTTAGGCACTTTAGGCACTTTAGGCACTTTAGGCACTTTAGGCACTTTAGGCAATTGGTTTTTCAACAGTATACTTAACCGGTAATTCAAAATAAAAAACAGATCCTTTTTTGGCCACCGATTCAAACCAGATTCTGCCATTTGCGCTTTCTATGTACTTCTTTGCTATTGATAATCCCAGTCCCATACCCGATGATTTGGTCGTAAAATTCGGAGTGAAGAGTTTCTTCTGCAAATCCTGAGGTATTCCCGATCCATTATCGGAAATCGAAACTATGACTTTATCGCTTATGACCACAGGTGTAACAACAATATATCCTTTGCGATCAGTTGGGATTGATTGTATCCCGTTCTTTATCAGATTTGAGAAAACCCCGTTAAGCTGCTCTTTATCAGCATATACAACAATCTTATTTTCATGTGGCCATTGAACATCCAAGGTAATATTTTCGGTATTGTTAAAAAGCTCAATCGTTATCCTTATCTGATCCAGTATATCAACTTCGACAGGGTTGGTTACCGGCATCTTTGCAAAAGCTGAAAATGCAGATGCGATTGATGAAAGATCATCAATATATTCGATCTGGTTCTTAGTAAAGCGTTCAAGCATTTTATCAAATCCCGGAACATTATCTTTCCACGATTTTAAAAGCTGTTGAACATTTAGTTTCATTGGAGTGAGAGGATTCTTTATTTCATGGGCAATCTGCTTTGCCATCTCTCTCCAGGCATATTCTCTCTCCGAATTAGCTAACTTGTGTGTACTCTCTTCAATCTCATCAACCATCCGGTTATATTGTTTAACCAATTTACCTATTTCGTCATTTCCGGCATAAGTAAGATGTTCACTTTTCTTACCTACACCGACAGATGCGAGCCCTTTACTTAGCATGGTAAGCGGTGAAGTGAGCCGTCCGCTTATAAACACAGCAAGACTCATTGTTATGACTATCAGGAGAAGAGTGAAATTAATAACGGCAACAATGAGATTTGAAATTTCTTTAGCCAGAACGCTTTGCATCCTGAAATAAGGCAGGTTCAGATAGGCAAGAACTTTATCATCGGCATTAAAAAAAGGAACATAGGCTGATAAATATTCAAGTTTCCCTATTTTCTCTTTCTGATAATATTCACTTTTTTTAAGGATTTCCAGATTGTTTCGTGCGTTATCGCTTATTCTATGACTGGTAAGATCGCGCGAAAAAATCTCAGGTCGTGAGGTGGCAATCAGAAATCCGTTTAGATTATAAAGATTAATGTCTGTATTAAAGACATTCGAAAGCTTTATCAACAAGTCGTTTAGCGACGAATAACCACTCGTCCGCCAGTCGGGTGAAAGAAACTTTTCCATTGAAAGTTTACTGTCGAGCTCGAGGTATACTGAGTTAAGTTTTTCTTTTATGTTCTCATAGTGTTTTGCCTGGTACTGAACTATTGTAATATACGCTACCACTATACCTATCAGAATGAAGGAAAACAACAGGATTCCAATATATGAGAGTTGAAGCTTCTGCCTGAAGTTAAATGTATTCACCCGGGCAACAGCCGGTTTCCGGATGATAAGTACCAGAAGGTTTGAAAATATCAGGATGAATACAAATATATATGCGAAGGATATTATTAAATCTCCCGGTGTTAGCACCGGTCTGGATATAACTACTGTTGCATTACCGTTTTTATATAATACATGCTTAAAACCGTCCGTTCTGAAAATCCTGTAATCTGAGAATTTGTCAATATACTCGGCGTCAGTTTTATCATATGGGAATTCACCTGTTCTCAGTACTATCTCCCCATTTATATATTTGGCAAATGAATAATCCTTCAATCCTGAATACCTGTGGTATTTTTTATCAAGAAGCAATTCAGAATAACCCGGTTGAAAATCGTTCACATCACCGTATAATTCGATAAATAAACCGTTCGTTTTATTCTCCCCTGATTTATAATATGATCTGCCAAGATAATAGGACCTTCCTCCCTGATTGTCAATGAAATAAAAATTAGTACCGGTCAGTCTGTGTCCATTTCTCTTTATACGGTCATCGAAAAAACTAAAGCAGTTCTGTGTCGTTTCAGTACCGGAACCAATTTGCATAGGCTGATCATTCTTGCACGGCCAAAGGCCAAGGTGATAATTCTTCCAGAATCCTGTGAAATATGTATCCTGTACATAATTAAATATTTTTTCAAAGTTTTCTTTATCAAATTGTTCAGCCTTCATCATATTATTGAGTACAGAATCCTTCTCCATAACAGGCCATAAGTCAAGCAGCATGTGTTCAGCTTCAGGGTCAGTTTCAGTTGAAAAGGAGACCGCCTGAATTTTGATATTCCCGCTCGTCTTTTCCTCAGAAAGGACTGTAATGAAATAAAGAAAGTAAACTCCGGTAATCAGCGAAAGAATTACTGTCATATTAAACATACCCAGATTTCTTCTTGTTGAAATCCAGGTGCTATTAACCAGAATAAAATAAAATATTGCCAGAGGTACAAGTGTTCCGGGTTTGTTATGGAAAAAGACTAAAGGTACTGCAACAGAAGCTATTAAAGAGCAGATGATTGTTTCTCTCCCTGATATTTTTATGCTTTGAAATACTTTTAACAAATAGAGAACCGGTACCAGAAGAAGAAAAAATACTGATAAATACCCTGCAAAACTGAATATATTCAATTCCAGAACTTTGTAAGTTTCAAAATTAATATTTGATGACGAAATCAGCTGACTGAAAATCCATTGGAATACACTTAACATAAATGCTCCCAGTATCAGTAATACAGAAAGTAAAAGAAGTCTTTCCACACCTTTTCTCTTTTTCCTCTCTATAACCGGGAAATGACGGTAAAGTATAGTTGAAAAAGAGATTGCCAGAATGCCGAGTATCAGCAGATGGCCCAGCGAAGGTAAAATCTTGTTTAGAGAAAAACGGTAAGGTGAAAACAGTTCAGTCTGGTATATAGCCAGCGGTTTTTCAACCAGGAGTATAATCAGGTAAATAAAAGTAAAAACAATAAAGGCAAGACCAATGCCAATCATTCCTTTTCCCTTACCGGCCAATAATTTAACAAGTTCGAATGTAAGAAGAATGATAAGTACAAATGCGCCTGCCCAAAAACATAATGGGACAAGAATTAAATATGAATTCCCCTTGACTGCCGGGAATAAAAGGGAAAAAAGATAATCACCCTCTTTATTAAAAACATGAAATCCGGAAGCTTTTTTGTCAATGCTTAATTCGACGTTATCAGGCATCCTGTATTCCTTTTCGAAGCCGCTTTTAATATTGTTGTTCTCGAAGCCATAATCTGTATGCAATCTCAACAGTCCGATTATTTTTTCATTTCTTGCCTGAACAGTTTTGGTAAGAAACCATCCGTTCTGAAAAAAGACCAATGGTCTGTTATATAGAGAATCAATAAATGAGACCGGCACATCAAATTCATTATCCGACCAATACCAAAGCTTATTATCCACATATTCAAGGATAGTTATCCTGTTCTTTTCGGCTATTGAGAAAAGCCTGTTTTCGGTTATTGATCCGTGATGATTCTCACTTGCCAGTATGGGTTTCATTTCATTCAGGCAATCATCCAGAATAGTTTCTTTTGCAGCCAGGATCTTATTGAACATTTTTGTTCTGAAGCGGTACTCAAAATCGCTGAAATAAACTGACTCGGCAATAAGCGCCATTAATATCAGAGCGACCGTAAGCACTGTAAGAAATATCCTATAATGTTTCCCTCTCATAATATTTGGATCAGGATTTATTCATGGTGATAGGGCTCTCCTTTTATTATAGTAAATGCCCTGTATAATTGTTCAAGAAACAATAATCGTACCAGCTGATGGGGAAAGGTCATCTCAGATAGTGATATACTTAAATCGGCCCTTGAATATACATCATCAGAAAATCCCCATGGCCCACCAATAATAAATACTATACGCTTCCTGGCAAGCATGAATGTTTTTTCCAGCAATCCGGAAAATTCTATTGTCCTGTAAGCTTTTCCTCTTTCATCGAGTAATATCACATAGTCATCTGTATTTGTGGCCTGAATGATTCGTTTCCCCTCTTTTATTTTTTGTTCCTGCACCGACATATTCCTGGTGTTCTTAATATCAGAAATGGTAATTACTTCAAACACAGTATATTTTTTTATACGTGAAATATATTGATCTGCTACTTCTGAAATATGCTTATCTGTTGTTTTCCCTGTTTGCAGCAGTGCGATCTTCATAAAAATGCTAAATCTTAATAAAGGAATTAACCACACTTACAAAAATAGCATTTTATAGCATCGTAAGGTCTTAGTTTTTTTAAAGAAGTTAAATCCATTAACCTCAAAGATCACAAAGTTTCAAATTAAAGATCGCAAAGAACAAAAAACATTGTTTTGACTTTGTGTACTTTGCGCCTACTTTGCGTACTTTGCGGTTAAATTGATATATAGATTTAGTGTGAAGGTCAATCATAATTAAATTAGTATTAAATTTGTAGTGCATTGATAAAGTTGTCCGCAATATTTAAACTGAATTGACATGAAATCCGTAAATATTATTCCGGTAGTATTGATAGCTTTAAGCAGTCTTGCTGCCACGGCGCAGGATCAGGCAAAAATTCCAGAAGGCATTTCATTGGCCATTAAGGCCGGGAATGCAGGTGAATTATCAAAGTATATGAATTCAACGATTGAGCTTCTTCTTCTGGATAAAGAAGATTTCTATAAAAAAAATGTAGCTGAGACTATATTAAAGGATTTTTTTACCGAATACCCGACTAAAGATTTTAGTATCCGCCATCAGGGTGCAAAAAATGATGCACAATATGCAATAGGCAATCTCAAGACGGAGAAAGGAGACTTCCGGGTTTATTTCCTTCTCAAGAAAGTTGACCAGGAATTGCTTATACATCAGATACGCATTGAATCTGACAATGGAAAATAGAATTCTCCGGGAATTCATATTGAATAGCCTTGCCGAGGATCTGGGAGATGGTGATCACTCATCTCTGGCATCTATCCCTGCAGAATCTTACGGTAAGGCCAAACTCCTTATAAAAGAAAAGGGAATACTGGCCGGAATAAGAGTTGCAGGTATCCTCTTTGCCGAAATTGATAACGATTTAAGGTTTGATAAAATGCTTGAAGACGGTACAGTTGTCTCTCCGGGAGATGTAGCATTTTATCTTTATGGCCGGCAGCAATCAATTCTTAAATCGGAACGCCTTGTTCTGAATATCATGCAAAGAATGAGTGGAATAGCGACAAGCACTCGTGAGTATGTTGACCAGCTGAAAGGGTTAAAAACAAAAATTCTTGATACCCGTAAAACTACACCAGGGTTCAGATTTCTTGAAAAAGAGGCAGTTACGGATAGGCGGTGGGATGAATCACCGCATGGGATTATTTGACATGATAATGCTGAAGGACAATCACATAGATTATGCCGGTGGAATTGAAAAAGCTATAATAAAAACGAAAGAATATCTGAAGAAGAACAACCTTGACCTTAAGGTCGAGATTGAAGCCCGATCAATGGATGATGTAAAAACCATTCTCTCTATGGGCGGGATAGATCGTATTATGCTTGACAACTTCACAATATCCGAGACTCTTTCCGCAGTTCGGGTAATAGCCGGAAGATATGAAACAGAATCTTCGGGAGGAATAACGCTGGCGACCATCAGATCTTATGCGGAATGCGGAGTCGATTTCATCTCTGTCGGCGCTCTTACGCATCATATAAGAAGCCTGGATATGAGCCTTAAAGCCATTTAGAGGGTTAAAGGGCCACGCCATGGCATGACCCGCTTGAATACAACATTGTTATAGGAGCTTATATTGAAAAAGAGCTGCCCCGGACAGGACAGCTCCTCTGATCAACTAACAAACTAAAAACCCCTATGAAAAGGTTATCATACTAGAAATTTATATCAACCTGAGCGGTAAAGCTGTTGGCATTCTGATTGTTCATATTATAGTAAGCATTTTTGTTATTATAAATGTCGTACCCGATAATAACAGAAACATTCTTTGAGAAGGCCCACGAAGCGCCAAAGCTTAATGCACCCAAATAATTTTTCCCTCCCTGATAATCCACTGCCAGCCAGAGTTTATCCGATATTTCAGTCATCGTTCTGTCCCATGACAGCAAAACTCCGCTATTTGCTTTCTTCAGATTCTCATCAATGAGTATTTTATCATTTCCGGTATAATAACCGGCTGAAAGCCTCCCAAGAAATGGAATTGTCTTGGCAATTTCCCCATATATGATATTGTAATTTGTCAGATCCTTTTTTGTGCCAAAGTTATATGCACCTATGGCCAGGGCTGGAGATCCTTTAAACAGAGCACTTTCCGGAAATCCTAGTTTTGCATTAAAAAATAAAGGATAATCATCATAATTGCTATCTCCCATTGACAGATAATCGATACCGATTTCGCCCTGGAGTTTTTCAAATGGCAACAGACCCGTTGTTAATCCCATGTCAAACATACCAGCACCACGCACACCATTTATCTTATTGGCTCTTATGTAATTATCTAGGCCAAGGTGCATTGTTTTCCACTTTTGAAAATCGGTGGATGGGATCCATATCTGAGTTGAAGGAGTTGCAAAGGAGATCTTACTGACTAATAAACAAAATACAGAGCAAATGAATAACAGTTTTTTCATGATAATACGTTTTAGAATTAAGAAAAATATAACTATTTTTTGAATGAAAGATGACAGTCAGGGAGCAATTCATTGTAGGAAATGGTATTATGCTCCCGACTGCCAGCTAACTAACTTTATCTTGATAAAGGAGTCTCAGAATTTTTATCCATCTTCATTCCCGAATAGCCTTCTACACCCATTTCAGGGATATCAAGACCCAGTAGTTCATCTTCAGGTTTGACCCGGTTCCCTACTACTTTATCAATCAGCTTGAACATAATCCATCCGATGCCACCGACATATATAATATTTGTTGTTACCCCGATGATCTGAGCTAAGAACTGGCTGAATCCGCCACCATAAAAAAGTCCGGTTACAGTCCCTGCAACTCCATTCCATCCCTCACCATAAGTACCATCAGCGAACAGCCCCAGTGCAAGGCAACCCCAGGCGCCATTTACCCCATGAACTGCTATTGCACCAACCGGGTCATCTATACGTAGTTTTTTATCAATAAAGAAAGCGGCTTCGATGACCAGGACTCCGGAAATAATTCCAATAATTGCGGCACCACCAACACTTACAAATCCACAGGGAGCCGTTATAGCTACCAGTCCTGCGAGCATACCATTCAACATCATTGTAGGATCAGGTTTTTTAGTTCTGAACAGCCACATCCAGAGCGTAGCTGTAAGAGCCCCTGTACCTGATGCAATCATTGTGTTTACTGCGACAACTGATATGCGCAGATCACCTCCTGCGAGTGTAGAACCCGGGTTAAAACCGAACCATCCAAACGCCAGGATAAATGTACCTATTACAGCCATCGGGATATTATGACCTGGAATGGCATTGACTGAACCATCTTTATTATATTTACCAAGCCGTGGTCCGAGTAGATATGCTCCAACAAAAGCCAGTACACCTCCTGTCATGTGTACTACAGAAGAACCTGCAAAATCAACATGCCCATGACCTATACCAAACTCTTTACCAAGTGTTGCCAGCCAACCACCGCCCCATACCCAGTTACCGAAAATCGGATAAATAATGGTCCCGACAAAAATCCCATATATGAAGAATGAAGAAAATTTCCATCTTTCTGCCATTGATCCTGTAGGTATTGTTGCTGTAGTATCCATAAATACCATCTGAAAGAGAAACATTGCAAGAACACCTACATCATATACACTAAAATTAAGAAAGAAACCTTTCATTCCGAATAGTCCGAATGAATGGCCTGCTACACTGAGGCTAAACTCGCTGTTCAGACCATCAAAACCACCAAGAGTACCGAGAGCCCCAACCCCTCCAAACATTAATGCGAAACCAGTCATATAGAAACCCAGCATTCCTAAAGGATAGATAAGAAAGTTCATTGCAATGGTATGAGCAACGTTCTTAGCACGTGTAAGACCGGTCTCAACCATGGCAAAACCAGCCTGCATAAACATGACCAGAAATCCTGTTACCAACACCCACATCATATTAATAGCTACCTTGTTGTGACCAACAGCATTGGATATTTCGTTAATGACCGGTTCACCGGGCTTAGCAGCTGAAATATCCGATACATTCCCGGTATTTACTCCGCCTGGATCAGGTTTTCTGGTTCCATCTGCATAACACACAGATCCAATGGTCATTATTAACACCAAGACGAATAATATAAGTTTTTTTGTCATTGTTATAAGTTTTACATAATTATTACCTGATTAATTTTTCATCACCCGGACCTGCCGTTGAGGTTTCTCCCCGGGCTCCGTTACTGATCCTGACCGATTCTTCAATATTGTAGGAAAAGATCATCCCATCGCCTATCTCGCCTGTAAATGCGGCTTTCTCAATACAATCGATTGTTTTTTGAACATTGATGTCACGAAGAACAAGTGATATAAATATCCTCGGGATATACTGTGTGTCATAGACTGTTCCACGGTAGGTATGATGTCCGCGCAGAAGTTCATTTCCAACTCCCGATGCATCCCAGTAGGAAAAGAAGTCGATGCCAATCTCCTTTAGCTGGGTTTTGACATCTTCGAATTTTGATGTCCTGATAATTGCTTCAATTTTCTTCATACATTTTAATTATTAGTTATCATTTACTTTTTCTATCTGTTCATAAAGGAAAAAAGATACTCTGTTGTATATTTTTGTATATGTCAGGTATATAGGCCAAACACGTGCCGCATTTTAAAATATCGGACAGGAAGAATAAGAAATTAACCTGTAAACCATTAAAGGACAGGTATAACCGAAGTATTGAAAAAAAAGGTATTTTTTGGGAGGAATAAAAAAAGCTTACATACAGGTAAGATCAAATAAAAAATCCTACACAATTGTAGGATTCACGGGAAAAGTCAGTAAATTATTGATTGTAGGGACGTTGCATGCAACGTCCATTCCATCAGGGACGTTGCATGCAACGTCCCTACAAATGCCATTAAACTGCATTTCGTTTGAATTTTTTGAATATCGTTGGGTCTATCAGGTACTTTTTAATCCTGAGTCCCATCATACGTTCGGTTAGTTTAAGTTGCTCGGCAGCTTTGGTTATGTTTCCTTTGGAAAGGTTCAAGGCATCGATCAGCATTTGTTTTTCAACATTTTCAAGAATTGCTTCCAGTCCGCCATCTATACGTGAATGTGTCGATGCTGCACTCTGAAGAGTAGGAGGAAGATTATGTGAACGGATCACCCTGTCGGTGCTCAGAATGCTGGCTCGTTCTATACAGTTTTCCAGTTCCCTTATATTGCCGGGCCAGTGGTAGGTCATTAAGAGATCGATTGCAGTGGAACTGATTCGCTTTATTTCCAATCCATGCAATCTGTTGTATTTTTCTATAAAATGATTTACAAGTAATGGAATATCTGCCCGACGGTCTCTGAGTGGTGGAATAAAAATAGGAAAGACATTTAACCTGTAATACAGATCTTCGCGGAATTCGTTCCTGAGCATCAGTTCTTCAAGTTCACGGTTAGTGGCTGTTATAATCCGTACATCAACACGGATTGTCTCACCTCCACCCAGACGCTGGAATTCTTTTTCCTGAAGTACTCTCAACAGTTTCACCTGCAGATTGGGCGACAGGTCGCCAATCTCATCAAGAAAAATTGTACTTTTTTCTGCTAATTCAAATCGTCCTTTATGTAGTTTATCGGCACCTGTGAAAGCGCCTTTTTCATATCCAAACAACTCGCTTTCTATCAGCATCTCAGGTATAGCTGCGCAGTTGATACTGATCATTTTCATTTTGCAGCGGGAACTTTGATCATGTATGGCTTTTGCAACCAACTCTTTTCCAACGCCGCTTTCTCCTCTGATAAGTATCGTCGCATTTGTAGATGATACCTTGGATATCAGATCATAAACTTCCTGCATTTTGCCTGACTCTCCAACAAGAGAAGTAATTCTGTCATTATAACTATATAGTCCCTGTTCCCTTAGTTTCCTGTAATGAAGCTTTTCAAGTTCTTCTATTTTGTCCTGACGTGATCTTACCAGCCTTGCAAACATTGATGCCATTATCGTAAGGAACTGCAACTCTTCCTGAAATGACCGAGCCGATAAGTATTTGAGTTTTACACTTAAGGTTCCGATTATTTCGTTTTTTGCTTTTATCGGTACACAGATAAATGAATCCTCATCGTTTAGTTTGCTTGTTGATTTTGTTTTATTGAGGTACCGTGGTTCATCAGATATATGCGGAATGATCACAGGCTCACCGGTTTTAACCACTTCTCCGATAATACCCTCACCAATTTTATATTCGCCTCTTTCTTTCTGTTCCTGAGTCAAACCATAAGCTACTTCAATATATATTTTAGACGAGTTACGATTTAGAACTGTCAGAAAAGCCTGAAGTATACCAAATTTCTGAGCCATCTTTTCCATAGCCTGTATGATGGCCTCCTCCAGATCGGAACTTTTAGCAACCACCTTACTGACCTGATAAAGAAGGGATATATTATCTGAGTGATCTATCATGAACTATTGCTAAAAAAATTGTTTATTACCAACTGACACAAAGTTATTAATAAATCGCAATTCGCATACTTAAGTGCAGGTTTGACAATGTGCAAATTTTTTTATTACTTTCGGCACCACAAATCCTCTATAATGAAAAAATGGATTTTTTTCCCTCTGTTCGTTATTCTTTTAAGTTGTAAAGGAAAAAATAGAGAGACCTACTTTACTTCTGAAAAAGCCTCCGGATATTTCAAAGACATTGACGAGATCTGCAACCGCGACAGTGGAAAATTATGGGGGACAAATCTTTACGGACCTATAATGTTTGTTGACAGGACAAGTCGCAGAATTGTAGCAAATCAACCTGACAATGAGGGTCTTCTCAAGGAGAAAGACGGGATATATACTGGTCTGTATCCAAAAGAACTCATTATTAGCAACACTCCTGTAAAGTTTGGAGGAATACTGTTTGCAATGGTTCCTCTTCCTCCAGAAGAAGATACGTTCAGAATAAAAACAAGGGCAATTCACAGTCTTTTTCACCGTCTTCCAGGAGAATCAGGGAATCTTAACATCCACTTTCAATGCACCCAATATGGATGAAAAGGAAGCCAGGCTCTGGATAAAACTTGAATGGAAAGCTTTGAGAAAAGCAATTAATTCTAAAGGTGAAGAACGACAACTTGCAATAAGGGATGCACTTATCTTCAGAGGTTCAAACAGGGAACTTTATCACAAATATGCTAATGATGAGAACAGGTTTGAAACATATGAAGGTCTGGCAACATTTACATATACACTGCTTTGCACCAGTTCACCCGAAGAATACATGAAAAGACTTTTCGAAAATCTCGATAGAGTTTATTCAATGCAATCCTATGCAAGATCGTATGGTTTTATTCATGGAGCATTATATGCCTCACTTGCTTTATGAGAAAGGATTCGATTTTAGAAAAATTAAAAGTGAGAGTTTTGATCTGGGAAATGCCGTTAAAGAACTATATAATATTGAGCTGCCAGCTAATCTGCAGGGATGTCGCAGGCAGTCTGGCAGTAAATTATGATATCGAGACTATTAATAAGGAAGAAGAACAACGGATACTGATATCAGGGAAAGTATTCATAGACAGATAAGCATCTTTACAGAAAAACCTGTTGTATTTCTTGAACTTGAAAGTCCGTATTTTGATTTTGAACCGGAAGATATTCATTCTCTTGATACTCTTGGAACCCTGTATAATTCAATTCGAGTATCCGATAACTGGGGGAAACTGACTGTTGATAAAGGTGGTTGTCTTGTATCAAATAATCTTAAGTTTCTCCGGATTACTGCCAAAGGCTTAAAAGAAGATAAAAACCATATTTCGGGAGAGGGATGGCATCTTATCCTAAATAGCGATTGGGAACTTGTTCCTGTTGAACAGAATTATTTCGTAAGGAAGCTGATGCCGTGAGAATTGTCTTTCCCCTCACTAGTTTTCACGTCCCCCGCCCCCCTAAAGGGGGGTTAGTTCGGGCATATTTAGAAAATGCGGGATTGGAGGGCAAGGATTAAATTGAGGGGGACAGCGCTTATTTCTTCAACGACTTCAGCGCCTCCTCCAGCGATTTTATCTTCGATTCAGCATCACTTTTTTTCTTTCTTTCCAGCTCAAGAACACTTGCAGGTGCATTACTTTACAAAACGTTCATTATCAAGCTTCTTCATGACACTATTCAAGAAATCCCCTGTTATAATTACAATCTCATCCTGAATTCTTGACCAGCTCACTCTCAATATCCAGTTTGCCGTCAAGCGGTATAAAATATTCTGTTGTTCCAACCATAAATGAAGCAGTACCTTCCTGTTTTTCAGAAACAAATGATAATTCAGACAAATTACATAATTTACTAATAACAGGAAGAAATTCAGATATCAAAACCATTTTTATCAGCAACGGATAAGAAGTTCAAGTCTTTTCCTTGTTTGGAATATCTTTATTCTTTCCTCACAGTCCTTACAGCACTTATGGTTTCCTTAACAGATTCAAAACCTGCAATCATCTCCTTGTTGAATTTTTTAGCTTCAGGCATCCGGGTTATCATAATACTTTCTCCATTCTTTCTCTCTCGACAGTAAGTTGCCAGATCTCCTCAGTAATAAATGGCATAAAAGGATGAATAATCTTCAGCAGCTTTTCAAACACAGCTAATTGTGGCATCAAAAGTAATTCTGTCAACAGGTTTCTGATATTCAGGTTTTATTATTTCAAGATACCAGCCGGAGAATTCATCCCAGAATAGTTTATAAGTGATCATCAGAGCTTCGGAGATCCTGAATTTTCTGAAGTTCAGAATCAATTTCAACTAATGGATTTTTTCATAATCTCATCCATCCACTTCACAGCAGCTTCTGAGGAATCAGGTTGCTGAATTGTATCATCAACGTCCCAGCTCTTTAACAAGTCTGAATGCATTCCAGATCTTATTTGCAAAATTACGTCCCTGTTCCGGCAGACTGTCATCATACAGAAGGTCATTACCGGCAGGAGAACATAAAAGCATACCTACCCTTACTCCGTCAGCACCGTATTTTTCAATAAGTTCAATCGGTTCAGGAGAGTTGCCAAGCGATTTTGACATTTTCCTTCGTTGCTGGTCACGGACCAGATCCGGTAAGATAAACATTATCAAATGGTTTTTGCCCCCTGTATTCATATCCGGCAATTATCATACGGGCAACCCAGAAAAAAAGTATCTCAGGTGCGGTAATAAGATCATTTGTCGGATAATAATATTTTATGTCAGCATTCTCAGGATCATTTATTCCGTCAAATGATGTTATTGGCCAGAGCCATGAAGAGAACCAGGTATCAAGTACATCCTCATCTTGCCGGAGATCACTCTGCTCAAAGCTGTATTACCACTTTTCTTTCTTGCCAGTTCAAGGGCTTCAGCAATATTCTCTGCAACAACAAATTCATTATTGTTAAAGTACCATGCAGGTATCCTCTGGCCCCACCATAACTGACGGCTGATACACCAGTCGCGGACATTTTCCATCCAGTGCCGGTAAAGGTTCTTGAATTTTGAAGGATGAATGTGAATATCTCCATTCAGAACTGCATCAAGTGCCGGTTTCGATAAGTCCTTCATCTTCAGAAACCATTGAAGCGAAAGTCTGGGTTCAATAACTGCATTTGTCCTTTCCGAACGTCCTATCTTGTTATCGTAATTTTCAACCTTCACCAGGTTTCCGGTTTTCTGAAGTTCTTTTTCGGCAAGCTCTTTTGCCTTAAACCTGTCGATACCGATAAACAATCCTGCTCTTTCGCTCATCGTCCCATCCTCATTGAAAACATCAATTGATGGTAGATTATGCCTGAGGCCGATCTCATAGTCATTTATATCATGTGCCGGGGTAATCTTGAGGCATCCTGTACCAAATTCAGGATCAACATAACTGTCAAAAATAAAAGGAACCTCACGGTTTACCATCGGAACAATTACTTTTTTGCCTTTCAGATGTTTGTATCTTTCATCATCCGGATTTGCACAAACAGCTGTATCTCCAAGTATTGTTTCCGGACGTGTTGTGGCAACCATAACATAGTCATCCTCTCCGACTATTTTATACCGGACATAATAGAGTTTTGATTTTTCATCGGTATAATTAACCTCCTCATCCGAAACAGCAGTCATAGCCTGCGGATCCCAGTTTACCATTCTTACACCTCTGTAAATAAGACCTTTATTATACAGATCGACAAATACCTTAATTACAGAGTCGTATCTTTTTTCATCCATTGTGAAAAGTGTACGGTCCCAGTCGCATGAAGCACCAAGCCGCTTAAGCTGTTCCAGGATTATGCCTCCATGCTTATGAGTCCACTCCCATGCATGTTCCAGAAATTCCTCCCGGGAAAGATCTCGTTTTTCAATTCCTTCAGCTTTAAGCTTTGCAACTACTTTTGCTTCAGTGGCTATTGATGCATGGTCGGTTCCCGGTACCCAGCAGGCATTTTTCCCCTGCATTCTTGCCCTGCGGACAAGAACATCCTGGATGGTATTGTTAAGCATATGGCCCATGTGCAGCACACCTGTAACATTTGGAGGAGGAATAACAATCGTATAAGGCTCTCTTTCGTCAGGAGTGCTTTTGAAAAATCCATTTTCCATCCAGTACCTGTACCACTGGCTCTCAGCTTTTCCGGGCTCGTATTTTGAAGGAATATCCATTATTATTCTTGAAATTATATTTATAAAACAGAATTGCAAAAATATGAAAATAACCGATACTATTAAACGTTGAAGGAGTTGAAAGGTTGAAGAAGTTGATAGGTTGAAGAAGTTGATAGGTTGAAGAAGTTGAAATGTTGAAAAGGTTGAATGAGATTATGTACTGAAATAAACCCATTAAACCCTTTCAACCCTTTCAACCCTTAAACAGAATCTAAATAGTAAAATAAATCACTTTGGAATTCTAATTTATTTATTTTTGTGATCTGTTTTAAAATAAGCTTTAAATTGTACCATATGCCATCAATATCAGAAAAAGGCAAAGCGATGCCTGCATCACCAATCAGAAAACTTGTTCCATATTCTGAAGAAGCAAAACGAAAAGGAAGAAAAGTTTACCATCTCAATATCGGACAACCTGATATTCCATACTCCTGAAGTTGCTCTTGAATGCAATGCGGAATATTAATCTGAAAGTGATTGAGTACAGCCATTCAGCAGGAAATGAATCATATCGCCGTAAACTGGCAGCTTATTATCAGAAGATCGGAATCAATATCGATCATACTGAAATGCTTATAACAACAGGCGGTTCTGAAGCTATTCTTTTTGCTCTTATGTCATGTGTAAATCCCGGCGAAGAAGTAATTACCCCTGAACCATTTTATGCAAATTATAATGGTTTTGCAACAACTGCCGGAATTAAAATTGTTCCGGTAACATCATATATTAAAGATGATTTTGCTCTTCCTCCGATTAGAGGAAATTGAAAAAAAGATCACTTCAAAAACAAAAGGTATAATTGTATGTAATCCTAATAATCCGACCGGATATCTTTATTCAAAAGAAGAACTTCTGCATCTCAGGGAGATTGTAAAAAAACATGATCTGTTCCTTTTCTCCGATGAGGCTTACCGTGAGTTTTGCTATGACGGTGCTGAACATTTCTCAGCAATGAATCTTGAAGGCATTGAGAATAATGTTATTATGCTCGATTCTGTATCAAAACGATACAGTGAATGTGGTGTAAGGATCGGTGCACTGATCACAAAAAACAAAGAGGTTATTTCCACAGCTCTTAAATTTGCACAGGCACGTCTCTCTCCTCCCGGACTTGGACAGATAGCCGGTGAAGCTTCAATCGATACTCCTGATGAATATTTTAAAGATGTAAACAAGGAGTATACTGCACGACGAAATTATATGGTTGAAGCTCTTAATAAAATTCCGGGAGTTTATTGCCCTAAACCAAAAGGAGCATTTTATACTGTTGTCAAACTTCCTGTTGATGATGCCGATAAATTCGCACAATGGCTTCTTGAAGATTTTGAATATAAGAATCAGACAGTTATGGTTGCTCCTGCTTCAGGATTCTATTCTACCCCGGGTTCAGGTAAAAATGAAGTACGTATTGCTTATGTTCTTAAAATCGATGATCTTAAGAATGCAATGATGATACTGGAAGAGGCATTGAAGGTTTATCCCGGGAAGAGTTTAACCGCCCTGCTCCTCATGTTTCTTGCACTCAACCTGACAAGACTATAAGACCCCGCACTAAAGGGATTGAGGACTAACAGAGATCATAGTCTATTTATATAGCAGATATTTCTCCCTTATCTTTCCGAACTTTTCAAGTCCTTCTTTCCAGGTATGCCCTGATCTGTTCTGAAGTCATTCCCTTCTGTATCTGTTCCCTTAAGACCGGTCCGCCTGCAAGAACATCAAAATAGGTATGTAAAGAATTTATCTTTTTCAGGAAAATCATTATATGCACTTATGACCCAGTCGAGATTAAGTTCCGGTGATGGCACCAGATTCTTTTCAATTGCATCTCTGCAGATCGGTACCATAACATTTAACCCCAAGCAGAGGTGGATTTTTTGCTCCCGGAACACTTTCCGGAGTAAAACTGAATCCTCTGTCAGGCAGATCGGGACTTCCGAAAACCTGAAAAGGAAATGAAGTTCCTCTGCCCAGTGAAATGATTTGTTCCTTCAAAAAAACAGATCGAAGGATAAAGATAAACTGAAGTCTGATTTGGCAGATTCGGTGAAGGTTTTACAGGAAGTTCATAAAGTGTTTATGAGTATAATTCTTACACTTAATAACTGTCAAGATCACATTTTATACCATTCTTTAAGCCATCCTTCACCGTTTATCATTCCTGCATATTCTCCAACTGTCATACCATGAACAACCGGAACAGGATCCATCCCGACAAATGATCTGTATGCCGTATCAAGGATATTCCCGTCAAAATAAAATCCATTTGGATTTGGTCTGTCAAGGACAATACATTTAATATTATTTTCAGCACAGGCTTCAAGAACATAATGCAGTGTAGATATATAAGTATAGAACCGGGCACCAACATCCTGAATATCAAATATTACAACATCAATCCCTTTCAGATCTTCAGGTGTCGGTTTCAGATGATTCCCATAAAGGCTGATAATGGTAATTCCTGTTCTAGGATCTTTACCGTTTTCAATTGTTTCTCCTGCATCAGCCATATTTCTGAAGCCATGTTCCGGAGCAAAATTGACTCTTGATATTTATTCCAATGCGATACCAGAAGATTATCAACAAGATGAGTCTGCCCAACCATTGAGGTCTGATTTGCAACAACAGCAACTGATTTACCTTCAATCAGATGTCTTGTATAATTCAATCTGATATGCTCCCGGAACAGGAGCTTTTTGAGCTTCGAATGCATGATACAGAGGTGATAAATAAATGATGCGAAAGCTAAAGAAATAAATAGTCTATTCATCTTCATACTTGTTATATTTATGTAAATCTATAACTTTTTTTTAATCTCTGTGGTTCTCTGTGTACTTCTCTGTGGATCTCTGTGTAACAAAATACAAGAACTTTCACAGAGTTCCACAGAGGAATCACAGAGGATTCACAGAGTTACACAGAGAATATAACCTTAAATTTCTTAAATTTGGGAACTTTTCAGAAAAATGAATTTACCATATTTCATAGCACAGAGGCTTATAAAAGGAAGACGTGAAGAAACATCATTTTCCCGTCCGATAAATGTTATTGCTATAATCGGTATTGCAATGGGTCTTGCAGTAATGATTCTTGCAGTTGCGATTCTTACAGGTTTCAAACAGCAGATCAGGGAAAAAGTTGTCGGTTTCGGATCACATATCCAGATTATGAATTTTGATTCAAATATTTCATTTGAAACAACACCAATAAGCGATACTCAGAAATTTATTCCCGAAATAAAAAAGATCCCGGGAATTACTCATGTTGCAGGTATTTGCAACAAAAGCAGGGATTATAAAAACCGATGAGGATATCCAGGGAGTTGTTCTGAAAGGTATTGGAAGTGATTTTGACTGGAGCTATTTCAACAGCAATATGGTTGACGGTTCAGTTTTCACAGTAACTGATACCGGACGGACCGATACAAGGTGATAATTTCAAAAAAGATCTCCGATATGCTCAGGCTGAAAACCGGTGATTCATTTGCAATGCATTTTATCCAGGATCCTCCACGAATGAGAAAATTTACAATCAGCGGTATTTATGAAACAAGCCTTGAGGAATTTGATAAAATGTATGTTTTCTGTGATATCGGACATATTAAAAGGCTTAACGGATGGAAAGATGACCAGGTAAGCGGATTTGAAATATTTATTGATGATTTTGACAAACTCGATGAAATGACTTCGGCGGTAAGAGATGCAATCGGTTATAAAATAACCGAGGAGGATACAAAATTTAAGGTCACAAACATAAGGATAAAATATCCTCAGATCTTTGACTGGCTTAATTTTCAGGATATAAATGTTATAATTATTATTTTTCTGATGCTGATTGTGGCAGGATTTAATATGATCTCAGGATTGCTTATCCTGATTCTTGAAAAAACCAATATGATTGGAGTTCTTAAAGCTCTTGGTTCTGAGGATAATACAATACGAAGAGTATTTCTTTACCAGGCTGCATATCTTATCGGAAAAGGATTATTCTGGGGTAATCTCATCGGAATCGGACTGGCATTTCTTCAGCTGAAAACCGGAATAATTACACTCGATCCATCATCATATTATATTAAAACTGTTCCGGTAAATCTTGAACTTATCCATATTCTTCTGCTAAATGCAGGAACAATGGCTGCAATAATTCTTATGCTTCTTGTTCCTTCACAGCTGATCAGCAGGATCACTCCTGTGAAGGCAATCAGGTACGATTAGAAACTCAGACAAAATACTGTCTCTTTATCAGGTATTGATCTGACTTTCAGATTGCCTCCATGTACCCTCATGATCTGTTTTGAGATACTGAGTCCTATACCTGATCCGTTTTGCCGGGTAGTAAAAAACGGAACAAATATCTCATCAAGATTTTCTTCAGAAATCCCCGGACCATTATCAATAACACATATTTCAGGATGGTTATCTGAATCACCTGCCTGCAACAATCCTGATCTTTCCCTGGCTGATTATTTTCATTTGCTTCAAGGGCATTTTTTACAAGGTTGATCAGTACCTGTGAAATCAGATTTTGATCTGCAAATATTTCAAGATCAGGATTTTTACAGTGAAACAGGACAAATCAATTTTATCGCTTTTTTCAAGTGAGTTATAAAGAATCTGTACCCGGTTCATCAGATCAGCCACCTTGAATAATTTCTTTTCCGGTTCCGGAACACGGGTCAGCTTCCTGTACGATTCAACAAATGACATCAGCCCTTTTCCCTGTTCCTTAATAACATTCAGACCCTGTAGGGTTGTGGCTATTGTTTTAACAGTTACCTGTTCCGGCAAAACAGGCTGTCCTCCTGATGCTATAAATGTTTGAAAGACTTTCCGACAGGGATGTTATCGGAGTAATGGAATTCATTATTTCATGCATTAATACCCTTATCAGTTTCATCCACGATTCAAGCTCTTTTTCATCAAGTTCATTTTTTATATCCTGAATTGAAAGAATTACCAGTTCATTATCATTTGTCTTGAAAGATGTAGCTTTAAGGGAGAGCTGTATTTCACCCTGTTCGGTAGTAAATTGCAATCAGTCTTCGTTCAGATGGTTTAATACTTTTTATTGTCTGAAAAAGCTTCTGGTCTATTCTTTCAATTTGCTGCAAATGAGTAAGAACATCAGTTGAAAGCAAGCTTTTTTGCCGATGAATTGGCATGCAGAATAAATCCTTTGTCATTATATGTAATAATTCCTGTAGCAAGATGTTCAAGCAATATCCGGAAATATTGTTCCTGCTGTCTGTTCTCAATTTTTAACTGCTGAATCTGCTGATTCACCCTGTTCATACTCTGGTATAACTCACTTAAACCAGTGTTCCTGGTTTCAATAGGGAAAGAGAGATTTGAATCATCATTTCTTACAGAATCAAAGAAAAACCTGATCTTTTTGTTTGTTGTGTTCAGATAGGATATCAGATTGATTGTCAGAAATACAATCATCAAAAAACAGATAAGTGAAAATCGTAACGATTTGTCAATGACAATAAAATATCCCAGAAAGCATGACAGAATTACAATAAGTAATACCCTGAGAACAATATTAAAATAGAGGTTTTTACTGATCATCAATCGGATTTTTTAATTCTGTTATAAAGTGTCTGCCTTGTTATTCCAAGCTGTTCAGCTGCAGCAGTGAAGTTACCATTATTTTTCTCAAGAGCCTGTTGAATCATCTGTTTTTCCATCTCTTCAAGTGTGGTGAAAGGAGTTGTTACTATTGACAGATATTGGTATTGCCGCAAATAAAGATCATCAGGTTTTATAATAGCTGATTCACTTAGTATTACTGCCTTTTCAATTGTATGCTGAAGTTCACGGATATTACCTGGCCATGAATACTTAAGCAGTTTTTCATGTGCCTGCTGGTTAATTTTCAGGTTTGGTTTATTGTATTTGTAAGCATATTTTTTCAGAAAGAATTCAGCAAGAATAATAATATCATTTCCTCGTTCCCTGAGCGGAGGCAATTCAATCTGGATTGTATTGATCCTGTAAAGAAGATCTTCCCGGAAGAGTCCTTCCTGAACCATATTTTCAAGGTTTTTGTTTGTTGCACATATCAGGCGTATATCGATTGGAATAAGCTGATTTGAACCAATTCGGGAAATCTGACGGTTCTCAATTGCTGCAAGCAGCTTTGCCTGAAGATGAAACGACAGGTTTCCTATTTCATCAAGAAAACAGTGTTCCTTTATCAGCAATTTCAAATTTACCCTGCCGGTTTTCGCGGGCATCTGTAAAAGCACCTTTCACATGTCCGAACAATTCACTTTCAAAGAGAGTTTCACTTAATGCGCCCATATCAACACTTACCAGTACCTCTTTTGCCCTGTTCGACAGACGGTGTATTTCCTGTGCAATCAGTTCTTTGCCTGTTCCATTTTCTCCTGTTATCAGTACATTTGCATCGGTTTTTGCAACTTTTCTTACCATGTTAAGTACACTCATCAGCTGAGGAGATGATCCAATAATGAAATTTCTGATCACGGTTTATTTCTTTCTTCAGTTCGGTCTCTCTCTCTTTAAGCTGCTTGACCTCCTTTTTTGAAAGATTAAGCTGAATGGCAAGTTTAAGTGTTGCCAGCAATTTCTCATTGTCCCATGGTTTGAGAATAAAATCAGAGGCTCCTGCTTTAAGAGCTTTTACAGCCATATCAATATCTCCATAAGCTGTGATCATAACAACTGAAATCTCAGGATTTGTCTCTTTTATTCTTCCAAGCCAGTAAATTCCTTCATTTCCGGTATTGACTCCGGCACTGAAATTCATATCAAGAATTACCAGGTTGTAATCTTTCTTTCTTAATTCTGACGGAATCTGGTTTGGATTTGAAAGCAGTGTAACCTCATGAAATTCAGGCATGAGCAGAATCTCAAGAGCACTGAGAATACTTTTATTGTCATCAACAACCAGAATATTGCCTTTTTGGTTTTGCATATAGTTCGTTATCAATCTTTTTTATCCTTAAAATTTTTTTGCCCCCTTCCCCCTACCTCGCTCCGCCGAAGCGGCTACGCGAAGGCGAAGAAGGGGGTATAATTCAGCATAGTTTCAAGGGGTTGTTGAATAATCTGAAATCCTTTAACCACAAAGTTCACAAAGATCAGCACTATTGGATTTAAACTTTGTGCCCTTTGTGCCTTCTTTGCGTTCTTTGCGGTTAAAAAAAACTTTTTCAGCAGACTCCTTTAGGGATATTACTGAAATGTAAAATTATCTTATTCCAAACGCAAAGTCAATAAATCGTAAAATATTTTTACACATTACCGTAAAATTAATTTACCTTTCTTAAAAATACAAATATGCATACGCCTATATATCAAAAAGATATGTTTGTGGCATTATATTAGTAATAATTATTATGTATAACATCTGCTTTCAGATAATATGACGATAAAAACAATAATCCGGAATTTGATTCGATACAAGCTCTTCTCGGGGCTCAATCTACTTGGATTAAGCATTGGCTTGACGAGTGTGATAATAATTGCTTCATGGATTATTAACGAAATGAGTTATGATAAATTCAATGAACATTTTGAAAATATTTTTCAGATAAACTTCAAAAATAATATTGGGGAATTCAGTATGGCAGGAACGCCAGCTCCGCTGGCTCCTGCAATTATAAATGATGTTGCTGCTATTCAATCGGCGGTAAGGCTGAGAAATGCACCTGAGTTTGCTTTTAAATATAATGACATTATGTTTTTTGAGGGAAATGGGATTACAGCTGATCCTCAGCTGTTTGATATATTCAGCTTTAAAATAATTGAAGGTAATCCAAGGGAGGCCCTCGATCAAATAAACAGTATCGTAATTACCAGGTCTTTTGCTAACAGATATTTTGGTTCAGAAGATCCTCTGAATAAAGATTTAGAGATCGAAGGAGAAGGACATCTTTCTGTATTGGCAGTAATTGAAGATATTCCGCTGCAATCGCATATTCAGTTTGACTATATCCTCTCTGAGAAGTTTGCCGAAGAATATCATTTATGCGGAATGGAGTGGGGAGATCCAAATTTCAGGACATATGTTTTATTAAAGAATAATACCAATCCTGTTGAAGCCTCTAATTCAATTAACGAGGTAGCGAAAGAAAAAGGTATGCCTCATGTAAAATATGGAGGAAATACGGTGCTTCTCAGGCCTTTAAAGGACATTTACCTTGATTATAAAGTTAACAACAGGCTTGGAAAAACTGGCGATTACCGTAATCTCTATATTTTTGGCTCCATTGCCGGTTTAATACTGATCCTGGCCTGTATCAATTACATCAATCTCACATTATCATTACGCGTAAAAAGATATAAAACCACATCAATAAGAAAAGTATTTGGTGCCCATGGATCAACGATTTTCTGGAACAACTTTATTGAAAGCGGAGTATTGGTCTTACTATCATTTATTTTCACACTGTTGATTTTATGGTTTTTAAGACCTTCCTTTCCGGTTTTTCTGAAGAATCTGATCAGCGAACAATTGTTCAGACCAGGATTTTTTATTCTGGTTTCTGGGATATTCCTGATTACTATAATTTCCTGCTCTGTTTACCCCTCTTTGGTTTTTAACGGTTCTAAGCCTATCGAATTAATGTCAGGCTATTCAAAGAAGAAAACAGGATTTCTGAAGAGTCTGGTCATCTTTCAGAACGTTATTGCAGTCACAATGATCATCGTTGCTGTTGGCATAAACAAGCAGATGAGATATATCAGGAATAAAAAGCTGGGGTTCAACACTGAACAAATTGGTTATACTTTTCTGAGAGGTCCAATATCTAAAAAGATTGGAGTTATCAGAAATTCTTTCCTCGAAATTCCCAACATAACTGAGACCGGGCTGAAAGATTGTCTTCCTTACCAACAGGTGAATGGAACAGTTGGTATATCCTGGAAATTAAACGGGGAGTGGCAAAACCAGGGGAAAACCGATTTAATAAGCATGGAAACTACACGGATTGACTATGAATATCTCAAAATGATAGGTGTAGAATTCGCTTATGGACGAAATTTTTCTAAAGAGTATGCAGACGACAGGAACAATTATATTGTAAATGAAAATGCTGCTCATTTAATGGGAGTAGCTGATCCCATCGGGACTGAATTCATGCTGTATGGGAAAAGTGGGAAAATAATAGGAGTCATAAAAGATACCTATTTTAAATCACTCCATCAGAATATTAATCCCCAGGTATTTCATCTGTACAGGGATGAGTCATCAGAATCATATTTCAGTGCATTATTCTTCAAGATCAAAGGAGATATAAGAGGAACACTTAACCGGATACAGAAAATATGGGTTCAAAATAACCCGGGAATTCCATTTGAATTCCATTTTCTTGATCAGGATTATGAGAAACTATATGATATAGATAGCCGTATTGCCAGGATGATCAATCTTTTTTGTTCGCTCGCAGTTTTTATAGCCTGTCTGGGGTTATTTGGACAGGCAGTCATTTCAAGCGAAAACCGCATAAAGGAAATAGGTATAAGAAAAGTAAACGGATCACAAGTTGCAGAACTACTGTTAATGCTTAACAAGGATATCATCAGGTGGATAGGCATAGCCTTTGTGATTGCTGTTCCCATAGCCTGGTATGCAATGAATAAATGGCTGAATAATTTCGCTTATAAAACCGTACTGAGCTGGTGGATATTTGCTCTGGCAGGAATAATCGCTCTGGGAATCGCATTACTTACTGTCAGCTGGCAGAGCTGGAGGGCGGCTACGAGGAACCCGGTGGAGGCGCTGAGGTATGAATAGTGAGGGGTGAGTGGGTGAAAGGGAGAAAGGGAGAAGGGGTGAAAGGGAGAAAGGGTGAAGAGGAGAAAAGAGGAGATTGATAATTTCCTTTGTGCCCTTTGCGTAAACTTTGCGCCCTTTGCGGTTAAAGGATTTTTAAAAAGAATAGTTGTCAACAGATCATAAACTAATGGAGAAAATTGAAATAAAATAGGGAGCCTGGAAAAAAATAATTACTTATAATAAATACCTTGATTTAGATGAAAGGACGATATCTTAAAATAGCGATCAGAAGAATTACACGAAACTACAAATCAAATCTTTTGATTTTTGCAAGCCTGGTGATAGGGTTAACAAGCTGCCTGGTTTTATACACTAAAGTAAATTATGAATTAAGTTTTGACAACTATCATACCCAGAGCAAAAACACTTACAGGGTTGTGAGGGTTACATCAGGTCTGGAATATACAATCGGGGGACTGGAATATCGAACCGGTGTTCATTTTCCCCTTCCTGAAGCACTTAAAAAATCAGTTCCCGAACTGCGCGATGTAGTTGCCATGTTTTACCTGTACGGTCAGAAAATCAACATCCCAGCAAAAGACAGCACAGTGGAAAAATCATTCACACTTGAAGATGGAGTTGTTATGACTGAACCTTCCTTTTTTAATGTTTTTGATTTCGGAAAAACCGGGCTAAAATGGGTCAGAGGTGAAGGCAAACAGGTTCTGGATAAACCATTTACTGCGGTTATTACAGAAAAGACAGCACAAAAACTATTTGCTGGTGAAGATCCTATTGGTCGTGAACTGATCACTATCGGAACAAAATTCACAATAGAAGGGGTCATTCAGGATCTCCCTGAAAATACGGATCTCCCGTTTAAAGTTTTGTTATCGTTAAAAACGTTTTCAGAAAAGCTTAATCCGGGGTTCCACACTGATTGGGGTAGTTTATCTGACAACTTTCAATGTTATGTGGTTTTGAATAACAGGAACGATGTAGTATCAGCAGAAAAAAAATTCAGGGGAATTTATTCATTAAATGCAGGAGCTAGACGTCTTGAAGGACGACAATTCAAATTGCAGCCTCTTTCACGGGTACATAAAGAGAGTCAATATGGAAATTACAATAATCGAACTGTCAGTTCGGGGTTGCTCCTGGCACTGACGCTGATAGGCATATTCATTTTCCTGATAGCATCATTTAATTACAGTAATTTTTTTCTGGCTGAAACCATTAAACAGAGAAAACAAATTGCTTTAAAGCTGATCCTGGGCAGCAAGCCTCTTTCCGTATTTTTTCAGTTTCTTACCGAATCGCTGCTGGTAAATTTTGTAGCAATGGTAATCAGTCTGCAATTGACTTTACCTGTTATTAAAAATTTCTACTCTTTCATCGACATTCCTCAGGGATATCTTCCTGAGATCAATTTATCGCTCCTGATGCTTGTTATTGGACTTCTGTTTGCCGGGAGTGTGCTTTCAATAATTTTTTCAATGTTAAACCTGAATTTAAAATCGTTGTCCAATCTTCTGAAAGGAAACGATAACGACTATTCAGCAAGAGGTAACACTTTTGGAAAAACAAGCGTAATTCTTCAGTTTGTCGTTGCACAATCAGTGATTATTGCGACTCTGTTTATTGTCAAACAAATTTACTTTATCAATCATAAGGAACTTGGATATAAAACTGATAATATTATTTATGCAGGGCTGCCTGAGAATCCGAAATCAAAGTTGCCAACTTTATCAGCAGAACTATTATCTGATCCTGGAATAAAAGGAGTAAGTTTTAGTTCTGTTGTGCCTGCCGAATCCCGACAATGGACTTCCTTTAGCTCGTACATTAATAATCAGGAAAAAAGAATTGATGGTGAAATCAAGTTTATCGACAGTTCTTATCTCGATTTATACTCATTCACTCTAATTGCCGGACAGAATTTTTCTTCGAAAGATACAAGTGCAGCAATTATTTTAAATAGTGAGTTTCTTTTGGAAATAGGTTTTAAAAATGCTGATGAAGCTATTGGCTCCATAATTAGCGGTCCAAATGGAATGAGGTTAACTATAAAAGGAGTAGTCGGCGATTTTCACTCCGGCTCATTAAGGGACGAAATCAGGCCATGTGTATTTTTTAATAATCCCGGAGGTTTCGGAATTGTGAATATTAAGCTTTTATCTTCAGGGAGTTCTGGTAAATATAATACAATAGCCTTACCGGGTGAGATTGATAAAATAAATAAAATATGGAAGAATGTCTTTCCAGACCAGGAATTCCGGTATACATTTCTCAACGACAGAATAGCCGGTTATTATAAATCAGACTATAAAGCACTCAATCTCTTTTTCCTTTTTGCTTCAATAACAGTATTTTTATGTATTCTGGGAATTTTAGGTTTATCACTCAGTATGAATGAGAACCGGACCAAAGAAATAGGTCTGCGAAAAGTGAATGGAGCTACAATTTCTGAGGTGATGATACTGCTGAACAAGAATTTTATCTATTGGGTGGCAATGGCCTTCGTAATTGCATGTCCTGTCGCCTTTTATGCAATGCACAAATGGTTACAGAATTTTGCATACAAAACAGAGCTAAGCTGGTGGATATTTTTAGTATCAGGAATAATTGCCTTTACAATTGCTCTGTTAACGGTAAGTCTCCAGAGCTGGAGGGCTGCAACGAGAAATCCGGTGGAGGCTTTGAGGTATGAGTAAGTAAAGACAAAAGGAAGATTCGAAATAACCGGGGAGATTGCTTCGGCTCCGCCAGTTGGCGGATCCTCGCAAAGACGGACTAACTTAAAAGCTTAGTAGAATATGATTCAAAAAAACATCCGGCTTGCATTCAGGAATATCCTGAAAAACAAGGGGGTAAGCAGCATAAACATCCTCGGACTTGCGATAGGGATGATGGCAGTTCTGCTTATCTTCCAGTATATCAGTTTTGAAAAAAGCTATGATAAATTCTTCGATAATGCCGATCGATTGCAACGTCTGGTCTTTTACAGATATTACCAGACAGGACTTGATAAAAGTGTAGGAAACAACTATTATATCGGCCAGATTGCAGCTGCAAAAATTCCTGAGATAGAAAATTTCTGCCGTGTAAAAAAGGAGACTTCATTTGTTCAGGCCGGGGAGCAGATTTTTAAAGAAGAAAGGACACTTTTTGCCGACAGTTCATTCTTCGATATGTTTTCCCATAAAATACTGTCTGGTAATAAAACAGATTTTCTGAGACAGCCCTGATGTAGTTATAATCACAGAATCCACAGCGCGAAAATACTTCGGGAATAATAATCCTGTCGGAGAAATTATCTATGCAGTTAATCCCGGGAAAAAGCCTTTGACAATACAGGGAGTTATAGAAGATGTTCCGGCAAATTCACATCTTAAATTTGATCTTGTCATTTCATTAACAACCTTCACAAACAATTCATACTGTTATTCCTGTAACAATACCAATACTTACTTCCTGTTAAAAAAGGGTAGCTAATCCTGTAAAGATTGCTGAAGAAATAACTTTACTGGCAAAAGAAAATTTTTCCGAAAGGAATGTGGCAATAGATTTCCCGATTGAGTTTCATCTTCAGCCAATAACAGATATCCATCTGCATTCCAATTACCGTTTTGAATTTGAAGCTAATGGGAACAGCAAATACCTGACAATACTTCTGGCAATAGCTCTTCTGATTCTTCTCAGTGCCGGATTTAACTATTTTAATCTCTATTCATCTGTTACCGGAAAAAGAATAAACGCAATCGGCATCAGAATAATTAACGGGGCATCAGGGAAAGACATAATATCAGAATTTATAACTGAAGCATTACTGACTGGGATTATAAGCCTTTTACTTGCCTTTGTTATGCTTTTTCTTCTCTTTCCCTTCTTTAAAAATCTTCTGGACTTTGAGTTCACAATGAACTCTATGTTTAGTATTCAGAACCTGGTTGCTTCCTTCATCCTTTCCTGCTTTTACTTAGTCTTATTGCAGGTCTTTTGCTGGGATTGAAAATCTATAATGTAACACCTGTCACATTTATCAGAGGTGATTTTAAGATTACCGGAAAGAAACAATCCAGAAGCATTCTTCTGGCAGGACAGTTTATTATTGCCATTGTCCTGATCGGATGTACTATCGGGGCTATGAGACAGATCAGCTATATGCAGAAAGATGCATTTACAATGAATATTGATCAGACTCTGGTTGTAAAACGACCCACTTCCAGGGAGTTCAACAATGGCCAGAAATCTTTCCAGGAAGCTCTGCTTAAATACCCGGGAATCACTGAAATAACCTTTTCGACAATCGTGCCCGGAGAGAAGAACGGCTGGGTGAAAGGTGGAATATCTCTTAAGGGAAAGGAAAAACTGGGATATCAGTTTTTCCAGGCAGATGTGTCACCAAATTTCTTTGAGTTTTTTAATGTAAGACTGCTGGCAGGCAGAAAATTTTTCAGCGATGAAACAAACTGGATGGGAGGTCCTAAACATGTGATTCTTAACAAAGAAGCAGCCATGGCATTCGGAGAAAACAACATAAATGATATTATCGGGCAGACTCTCTGGGATTCCGACCTGAAGGAGGAAATGGGTGAGATTGTCGGGATTATTGACGGTTATTTCCAGAATTCACTTGATCAGGAAATTAAACCGACTATCTTCAACTGCGACCAGGGAGGTTACTTCATATTTATCAGGATCAAAAACAGCAGATATAAAAGGAGTTGTTGACAAAGTTACAACTGAATTTAAGAACTATTTCAAGGATCAGTATTTCGAATACTATTTCCTCGATGACTTCTTTAATTCACAGTACAAGTCTCATATTCAGCTTTTCAGATGTTTTGTACTATTCAGTCTGATGGCAGTTTTAATCACATGTCTCTCACTTTTTGCACTTGTTATGACAGCAACAGTCTCCAGGACAAAAGAGATCGGGATACGCAAATTAAACGGAGCCAAAGTGTCTCAGAAATACTATACTTGCTTAACAGGAAGTTTATAATTCTTGTAACTTTATCTTATGCTGTTGCAGTACCCGTTATATGGTATGCAATGCATAAATGGCTGCAGAGTTTTGCATACAGAACTGAAATAAGCATCTGGCTTTTTGTGTTAGCAGCAATTATTGCATTTGGAATAGCAATAATAACAGTGAGCTGGCAGAGCTGGCGGGCAGCAACAAGGAATCCGGTGGAAGCACTGAGGTATGAATAGGTACGAGGCGTGAGGAATGAAAGGGAGAAAGGGAGAAAAGGAGAAAGGGTGAAGGGGAGAATAAAAAGAAGAGGAAGACTCCTTTGCGTACTTAGGTTTTAAATGAAAGAATCAGAAAAATCGAAAACAATAAACATGCCAGCATGAACAACTTCACCCTAAAAACCCTGATCAGAAGCCTGTTAAATAATAAACTGCTTACTACCATACAGATTGGAGGTTTGGTTATAGGTTTTACAATAGTTATTTTCCTTTTGGTTAAAATTAAATACGAGTATTCCTACGATACTTTCTGGAAGGATTCCCAATCGATTTACCGTCTGGGTCTCGATTTATCGTATGAGGACGGAAGGGTGTACCGGTCGGCCAGAAACTTTGAAGGATCATCGGAATTACTCAAAGCCGAAATTCCTGGAATTGTATCACAGTGCAACCTGGGGCGTGATGTGATCACTGTTTACGACCAAGATAAAGTTATTCAGAATGTAGACTGGTTCTGGAGCGATACCACATTTTTCAGTGTCTTCGAACGTAAGATTCTTTACAGGGAATCCAACCAGTTGTTTGGTGATCTTCACGGAATTGCCATATCAGAATCTTTTGCAAAAAAACTTTTCGGAAATGAAGATCCGTTGAACAAAGAAGTTACTTTAAACGAAGGATGGAAGTTTCTGGTAAAATCTGTTTTTGAAGATATCCCTGTCAATAGTCATCTTAAGGTTGATGTCTTAGGAAGCTACCAGTCATTGTACTATTACATGAGAAATTTCGATAACCGTACACAGACCCTAATTGAAAATCCAGGCTTCACATATCAAAAAGCTTCGCCCTATTCCCGTTCGAGGTGGAGTTCCCCAACACAATTCCGGCCTCATTGCTACATCAGACTTGAACCAAAAATGACCATATCGACAGTCAAATCAGCAGCGCTGCCAGCGATAAAAAAAGTAGGATTGCCACCGAACCTTGAAAAAAGCAGCATTAACTTTATTTTTCAACCCGTGGAATCCATCCATCTGCATTCGGACCTCAATGACGAACTCAACACAAACGGAAGTAATATGCAGGTAAACTTCCTGATAATACATTGCCATGGTCATACTGGTAGTATGTATTGTTAATTATTTGAATTTAAGCACGATTTCGGCAATCGAAGAACGCAAAAGTTATTCTATCCGGATATTAAACGGTTCAAGCAAATTATCTGTCTTTACTTCCCTGTTGTTGAAAAATTTGTTTCTGTACGGTCTTGCTTTGCTAATTTCAGTCGCAAATTGCCGCAGTTATTATTCCCTTACAGTTGCCACTGCAAACAATTTCCGGCCTCATTCTCCTGGTCATGTTTTCAATCGTAGGACTGGGTGCACTCATTTCCACTCTAATTCCTTACCTCCTGGTTTTCAGTACGCCTGTCTTTTTATCGCTGAAAGGTCAGCCAGTAGCTCTGAACCAGCACTTGTTCAGGCCGGAAAGCATTGGTGGTAATGCAATTTACAATCAGCATAATACTGATTATCTGCACCATTGGAATTTTCAAACAAATGGATTTTGTGATGAAGGAAAAACTGGGATTCTCAGGCCAGCAAACCTTGTTTAGTTACACTCCAATGACAATGACCAACAGTCCGGAAATTCCATCGAAACTTTTAACTTTTAAAAATGAAGTACTTGCTTTGTCCGGAGTAAGTGCCTTCAGTGTTAGTTCATCGGTTCCCGGGAAAGAAATTCGCCGTATCCAGGACAATGTATTGCCGGGAAATTCAGCCGAACCTTTTAGCTCACCATTTCAACGAAATCAGTATCGATGACTTTTTCTTGAAAACGTACGGTATTCAGGTCATTGCCGGTAAAAATATTGAAGAAAAAGCCAACTGGACATCGGATGAGGTGATTATCAACCGGTGTGCATCGGAAACCATGGGCTACAAAAAACCTGAAGAGGCGATTGAATCAGTTTTCAGGATTGGCCAAAATACGTTTAAAGTAAAGGGCGTTGTTGAAGATTATCATCATGTTTCACTCCATTATCCGGTTAAACCGTCCATTTATTTCCAGAATCTGCAATGGGAAATGTCGGTAGGCTATTATTCTTTCAAATTAAATACCGCGAACATTTCGGGGACCATGAAAGAAATTGAAAGTATCTGGAAAAAGCTTTATCCCAAAGATGAGTTCATTTACTTTTTTTCAAATAAGGAATTTGAGTCACAATACCAAAATGATCTGAATTTTAAAAATATCCTCACTACAGCAGCGTTGCTGGCTTTGGTAATTTCTTGTATGGGCTTGTTAAGCCTGGCTGTTTTTACCACCAAACGAAGAACGAAGGAAATCGGCATCCGGAAGGTAAACGGAGCCAAAGTTTCTGAAGTATTGACTATGCTCAACAAGGACTTTGTGACATGGGTAGCCCTCGCATTTGTGTTAGCCACACCGATTGCCTGGTATGCCATACATTCATGGCTAAATAGTTTTGCATATCGGACAACAATGAGCTGGTGGATTTTTGTCCTGTCCGGCTTGCTGGCACTGGGAATTGCTTTACTCACTGTTAGCTGGCAAAGCTGGAAAGTGGCGACAAGGAACCCTGTCGAAGCGCTGAGGTATGAATAGGCCTCCCCATCCCCCGCCCGGGCAATGGCAGAGAGTTTTAAAAACTGAAATCATTACTAAAAACGTTTTTGCACCATATATGAATTAATATTAAAAAAATGAAGAAACTTTTTGATACAATCTTCTTTATTGCAATAATGGGTTTTAACCTGAATGCCCAAAATTCGCAAATACAACTGAAATCTACAGGTAACTCATCGCCGTATGCACCGATTCCTGAGGTTCAGGCAAAGCAGCCAATAGACAGCGTACCAATGGGAGACTTAAACGCCTTCTCTGAGATGAAGCTGGTTGATCTTCCTTCTGCACCAGGCCCGTTCGGACCAACGTGGGAATCTATCGAGAAGAATTACCCGGGGGAACCGGCATGGCTTCGCGAGGCAAAATTCGGTATATGGGTTCACTTCGGCCCGCAATCGGCTGGCGAAAGTGGTGACTGGTATGCACGTAATCTCTATAAGCCCGGTCATCTGGCAAATGAAAATCACCGGAAAAGGTATGGCCATCCATCAGAGGTCGGTTACAAAGAAGTTCTGCGAGATTGGAACCCCACAAAACTTGACCCTGCAGTACTCACCAGGATATATCAGGATGCTGGCGCCAGGTTTCTGCTGATTCAGGGCGTACATCATGACAATTACGATTTGTGGAACTCTCAATATCAGCCCTGGAATTCGGTCAACATCGGTCCTAAACGCGACTTCATCAGTGAGTGGGCAAAGGCGTGTCGTGCCGACAGTATGCATTTTGGTATAACTTTCCATCACGAATACACCTGGTGGTGGTGGCAAACGGCATTTGGCAGCGACAAAGAAGGCGACATGAAAGGCGTTCCTTATGATGGGAACCTAACACTTGCCGATGGCAAAGGCAAATGGTGGGAAGGATATGATCCCCGTTTGCTTTATGGAATTGACCTCAGGGAATATAAAGGTGTAACCAAGGCTGCAAACACAGGCTGGTCGCCACCACCGGCTGGCATATTCACAAATCATATTGACTACGCTAAGTGGTATACCACACAGTGGGCATTACGGATCATGGATGCCGTAGATAAATATGATCCTGACTTTATTTTCACCGATGGCACGGTTCAGGGCCCCTTCACCGGCAACGGAACAGGTACCGGTATCAAGGCAGATGCTGCTCAGCGTGTCATTTCTTATTATTATAACCGTACACTTGAAAGGCGCGGCAATGTTAACACTTTTAGCATAGTGAAATTCCGCAGCAAGACTAATGGCACTGTGACTACCGAGGAATTTGGTATACCTGCCGCTATCAAAACTGATCAGCCGTGGATTGGTGAAGTGCCTGTGGGTGATTGGTTTTATGCGCCTAACTTCACTTACAATTCGGGGATGATGATCCGTTATGTCATCGAAGCCATTTCACACGATGGCAATGCTGCTATCAGCATTGCAATTCTGCCCGACGGCTCGCTGGATGAGGGCAGCCAAAAGATGTTAAAGGAAGTGGGTGTATGGATGCGCCGCAATGGAGAGGCAGTATACGGAAGCCATGCATGGACAATCCCAGGCGAAGGAGAACAGGTCAACGGAAAGTTGAAAATGCTTCCTGGTGGGGCATTGAACCGTAAACATGCTGAATTCAAGTTTGATGCTCAGGATTTTCGTTTCACAACAGGCAAAAACGGAGCCCTCTACGCATTTTGCATGACTGTACCGGCACCCGGAACGGCATTAAGAATAAAGTCGCTGGGCACAAACGCAAAATACCTGGTTACGTCTGTCAAAAAAGTAAAGTTGCTTGGGTATGAAGGCAAGCTGAAATGGAAACAGGAAGCCGACGCCTTAATAATCACTTTTCCGGTAAAAATGCCGTTTGAAACATCCGTTGTTTTCAGGATTGAGTGAGCACAATAGAAATTATAAATAATGGGGAAAGTTTTGACTTGCAGAGTAATAATAAAATCTTAATTAAATATATATCAGAATCAAGGAGGAAAAATAATGAAGCACTCAACCTTAATTACACTAATTTTTTTATTGGCATTTTCATCTCATGAAAGTTATTGTCAACAGCTCAATGGGACCATT
This sequence comes from uncultured Bacteroidales bacterium, assembly GCA_963725785.1. Lineage (GTDB taxonomy): Bacteria > Bacteroidota > Bacteroidia > Bacteroidales > VadinHA17 > LD21. Next base: position 394,224 of record CAVRZV010000008.1, read on the forward strand.
CCTTCTATTAACGAGTTTAAAACCGAACCCGTTAGTGTGGGCTATTCAATTAAATTCCACTCAGATATTCTCAACGAGGATCGCATCGTTATGATATCGCTGCCTGATGATTACAGTTCAACAATGAAAAAATATCCGGTTCTATACATGCCTGACGGGCAATGGCATTTTGCACATACAACTCAGGCTGTCGGAGGTCTTTCAGGTAACGGTTTTATGCCGAAAATAATCATTGTTGCAGTTCAGACTTTGGATAACCGTTCACGGGATCTTGCTGCAACTAAGAACGCTGATGGAAAACTGGGAGGAGGCGCTGATAAATTTTTAAGTTTCATGAAAAAAGAACTCATCCCGTTTATTGAAAAGAATTATAGAACTTACCCATATCGCATGCTATCCGGCAGCTCTTTCGGAGGAATATTCACAGCACATGCTTTTCTTGACGATCCCGAATATTTTGATGCTTATCTGGCATATAGTCCGAGCATATGGTGGGAAAACAAATACTACATTAAGAGCATGGAGAAGCTATTTTCCGAACGACCTGATTTGAAATCCTATTGGTATATAAATGTCGCAAACGAAGGCCTGGGAATGGGCGTAAATGAACTTGCCAAGGTTTTTGCAGATAAAGCGCCTAAAGATTTTAAGTGGAAATTCGAAGAATACCCGGACGAAATTCATGAAACAACCGCGTATAAAGCAACTCATAATGGCATGAAATTTATCTTTTCCGATTGGAAACCCGATAAAATAAATTTTGCTGTTTCAGGATATTTAATAAATCCCGGAGATTCCTTAACTATAACTTTAAACACTAACCGTACAACGCATTATACCCTCGATGGTTCAATGCCCACCATAACATCACCTGTATATAGTAATCCTATTATAATCAAACAATCCGGAACTATAAAGGCATTCTCGATTTTCGGGCATGGCATTCCCGGAAATTATGACTCACTTAAAATTGATTATTTGCAGAAGTCCAAAGCAGTAAAAGCGCTGCCTGAACTGGCAAAAGGATTAATATATTCTTATTACGAAGGTAACTGGAAAATGATGCCTGAATTCAAAAATTCCATTCCGGTTAAAACCGGAATTCTCGATAAAGCAAGTTTTGATTTTCGAAACAGGGATATAAACTTTGCTGTGCGTTGTACAGGTTATATCGACATCAATGAAGATGATGCATATAATTTCTACCTGAAATCCGACGACGGCAGCAAGCTATTTATTGATGATACGCTGATTATTGATAATGATGGTTTGCATGGCACAGTTGAAAAAAATAAAAGACTCTTTTTAGAGAAAGGAAAGCATCAAATTGAATTACAATTCTTTCAGGAAACCGGCGGGTTTAATCTTGCTCTTGATTATGAATCTTCTAAAATAAAACGGCAGCCTTTACCCGAAAATTTATTTTTTCACATTAAACCAAAACAATAATACCTCCCATCCCTCAAAGAGGGGCTAATTAAAAAATGAATTAAGAATGAAGAACAAACGAACGGCGAATTTAGAAATAAATAGTTCTGCATTCTGAATTCGAATGTGCATCATTCTGCCTTCATCAAGCCCCCTTGTGGGGTTTGGGGGTAAAAGTTGGGAGTGAAGCGTGAGTAAGGAAGGGGTGAAAGGGTGAAGGGGTGAAAGGGTGAAGGGGTGAAAGGGTGAAGGGGTGAAAGGGTGAAGGGGTGAAAGGGTGAAGGGGTGAAAGGGTGAAGGGGTGAAAGGGTGAAGGGGTGAAAGGGTGAAGGGGTGAAAGGGTGAAAGGGTGAAGGGGTGAAAGTGTGAAGGGGTGAAAGGGTGAAAGGGTGAAGGGGTGAAAGTGTGAAGGGGTGAAGGGTGAGGGTGAAGGGGTGAAAGGGTGAAGGGGTGAAAGGGTGAAAGGGTGAAGAGGTGAAAATAAGAATTTGGGACTAGTTATTATATATTTTTAAGTAACGAATACATGAAGATTATCAGAAGGATAAAACAGAATTGGCAATGGTTTTTGATTAATGCTGTCGGACTGAGTACTGCATTTTCGTGCGTTCTCATCATCTTTATCTATACCAGCCAACAATTTGGTTATGATAGATTCCATTCAAAAGCCGGCAGGATTTACCGTATGACAACCGATACAAATAACGGTGCTATTTCCATTCACCCGGCAAGAGTATACGGAGATGTCAACAAACTGTTGTCCAATTATCCGGCTATTGAAAACATGGTACGCATTGTGCCTTTCAGAAATGCAATTGTTAAAATCGGAGAACAAAAATTTTACTCCAGAAACGCCTATTCAACTGATAGCTCATTTTTTAAAATTTTTGACTTTAAAATATTATCAGGAAGTCGCGAGAATGCCCTTTCTCAACCTGGAAGAGCATTTATCTGTCGCAGCCTGGCGTTGACATATTTTGGAAGTATCGATGTAGCAGGCAAAGAGATAACCATCCTGCATCAGATGGAGCCTGATCCAAAGGTTTATACCATCGATGGTGTAATGGAAGATTTCCCTGTAAATTCTCACTTTCATGCCGAACTGTTAACTTCTTTTACAAGTGATAATGAAAGAACGACATGGGCTTATACATACTTATTACTGAAAAAAGACGCAGACGTTGAGGCTCTCAAAAATACAATTCAGCATAATTGGGAAACTGAAAAAAAATCAAATGATTCCGCACCAATATTATACCTTCAAAAGCTTACAGATATTCATCTGTTCAGCCAGAAAACACGAGAAATGGAGAAAAACGGTAACATCCGTTCAATTATCCTTCTTGTGAGTTGTACCGTTCTTATTCTATTTATAGCCTTTATTAATTACCTAAATCTGAGTCGTGTACAATTTATCGCCAGACTCAAAAAAATAAAAATAAAATTAATAAACGGAGCATCGAAATGGATTGTTGGATGGGAGATTGCATACGAATCATTATACCTTTCTCTTCTTTCTATCGTGTTAGGATTGTTTATTGCCGACTGGCTGGGAGAATCACTGAAAATATCTGTTTTGCAGTCAGGCAGGATCTTTGGAATTGTCATAATTTGTTTAGGTTTTGTAGTTTCCATTGCACTGCTGGCAGTGTTTCCCCTCTACTCTTCAAAAATTGTAGCTGACATTAAAATGACAAGTAAACAAGAGAGTCTGTATTCTTTACCTCTTGTTGTTCAATTTGTGCTTGCAATAGTGGCAATTACAAGTACTCTGGTCCTGAACCGGCAAATTGATTTCATTAATAGCAATCATCCTGCCTCTCAAAATGCAAATATGTTAGTAATTGCCGATAATCCATGGCAATCGGTTCAACGGTATGAACTGTTTAAAAATGAATTACTTAAGAATTCATCCATAACCAATGTAACGGCTGCAATGGAAGAACCTGGCGGTGATATTTTAGACGCCGTGGCATTCGAAATGGAGGGTATGGAGAAAAAACCGGGACAATCAATAAACATTTTCACGACCGATTCCAATTTCTTTAACTTGATGGGAATTCATCCGCTGGCCGGAACTACCGATCTGGGATCTACTCCCTCGCAACAGTGGGAATCTGATGCTGTCGATTTGAGCAATCTACGGCAAAGCTAAAATGCCGACAAACAAAAGTTAGAAGAGTTGGAAAGGAAAGTTGGGAATTATCGCGAAAAATATATTCTTAATCAAAGTGCGCTCAGATTACTTGGAATAAATAAACCTGAGGATGCTATCGGAAAGCGTTTCAGACTCAATTTCTTTTTACCTGATCTTTTCCCGGAAGGTGTAATTGCAGGAGTGGTCCCTGATTTCCATTATACTGACCTGCATAGTACAGAAAAACCACTGGCTATTGCTCCCCGGAAGATGTTCAACTATTGCTTCATAATCAGTATCAATCCTGTCCAAAGAGGAGAAGCTATAAACACTATTGCTTTAACCTGGAAAAAAATAAATCCTGAATTTCCGTTTCAATATGAATACATAACCGACAGTTATCGTAAAGTATATGCAGGAGAGTATGAACAGACCCGTGCGCTTTCCCTATTCGCACTTATCTCTATAATTCTATCCTCACTAGGTATCTTTGCAATGGCTGCTTTTAGCATGCAGCGCCGTGTGAAGGAAATTGGTATACGTAAAATAAATGGCGCTACGATATCCGGAATATTGACAATGCTGAATAAAAGCTTTGTCAGATGGATCGTTATTGCATTTATCATTGCAACTCCCATTGCATGGTTAGCCATGAATAAATGGCTTGAAAATTTTGCATACAAGACTGAATTAAGCTGGTGGATTTTTGCACTCGCGGGATTACTGGCTCTGGGAATTGCTTTACTGACAGTGAGCTGGTTAAGCTGGAGGGCTGCTACAAGAAATCCGGTCGAAGCTCTCCGATACGAGTAGTGAGGAGAGAGGAGATCCTCGATAGCGAAGCGTATCGGGATAAAGGCATTGCGATATGAATAATTCTTAGAATGATTACTTATTTAACAAAAACAATATAAATGAAACTAAGCCATAACATCAGAAGCTTTTTAAGAAATCCCCTGAACACTTCTGTTATTTTAGTCAGTCTGGCCATAGGCATGGCATGTACAAACCTCATTATGATCTTTGTTACACGAGAATTAAAAACTGACAGTTTTCAGCGAAACATTGATCGCCTTTACATGCTTAAATGTGATAATCCTTTCGAAAAAGGAGCACAAATGTCAACTTGCCGTAAGGGAGGAGCAGAATATATTAAAGAGAATTTTTCGCAGGTTGAGGATTTTTGCCGCATCAGATATGGCAGGGCCCAGAAAGTAGTAATCGACAACCAGACATATAAAGATAACCTTGCAGTATTTGAGACATCTGCAAGCTTTTTTAAGATATTCTCATATAACTTACTGACTAATAATCCTGATGATGTTCTGTCAACAAAAGAAAATATTTCCATCTCGGAGGAACTGGCTCAAAAATATTTCGGGGAGAGACTCCCCGTAGGAAGGGTCATTACTATTATTAATGACAATACAAGTACAAACTATATCATAAGCGGGATCTTCAGAAAACCTGCTGAGAATAGCCAGTTCCATTTTGACATGGTAAAACTGGCCGAAGATACCGAGAGGTATGCATTTCTTTTATTAAAAGAAAATGCGGATCCAGCAAGTCTTGAAAAACAATTTGAACAGGATAAAGATAAAATTCCTGTTATCCACGACGGTACTCCTGGCAAATACTACCTGGAAAGCTTTAAGAAGACATATTTTGACACCTCTGAATATTCATTGCTTGGGAACAAAAGGAATAAATCAGACATCTGGATAGCTTTGATTATTGGACTGATGATTATTTCTGTTGCCTCGGTAAATTATCTTGGTCTGATAAACAACAAACTGTCTGATAAAACATCTGAGTTCTGCATCAAACGTATAAACGGAGGTTCCAGAGCCAGCCTGATAGCAGATTTTATGATTGAAAACCTGATTGTCCTCTTTATTTCTTTTATAATAAGCCTGGAAGTTATTTCCTGGATCATCCCTTTCTTTAATGATCTTACAGGATCCGTTATTGATATGTCATATTTTTCCAGGCCTGATTCCTTCTTTATTATGTCATTTGTAGTTATGTTTCTTTTACTTGCAACATTACTCTTTTCAATAAATAAAATAAATAAGCAGACAATTTCCTCAACTCATAACTTAATGATTGATAAAGAGGGAAAAATAATTAAAATCTCTCCATTCAACATTTTCCAGCTGATTGTTACTATTGTTCTGTTAATATGTTCAATTACCATATTGAAACAGATAAATTATATTGAAAATAAGCAAATTGGTCTCAATAAAGATGTACTTGAGGTAAAACTTCCAGAGAAATATGCAGATCAGACTAAGATCTTCAAAGAGGAATTGCTTAGACTGCCTTCAATAGCCAGCATTTCGATTACACCAGCCTCTCCATTGCTTGAATGGATACTGGCTTCATTCCATTACACCGATAATGGAGTTGACAAACAATATTCGCCAAATATTTTCAGAGGTGATGAAGCCTTTATAGGTACTCTTGGAATAAGTCTCCTTGCAGGCAGAGAATTCTCAGGTAATATCAATTCAGATAAGAATAATTGCATTATTAATGAGTCTCTGGCAAAATACTTTTCAGAAAGAAATCTGATAGGGGAAAAACTACCCGGGTATGAAAAGCTGACAGTGATTGGCATAGTAAAGGATTTTAATTGTTCAGGTTTACAAGATCCGGTTTCTCCGGGGGTTATAATATTTGACAATTCCGGAAATCATTTGCTTGTAAAGCCATTGTCAGGCCAGTCACAGACCGTAAGAAATTCAATTTCTGAAACCTGGCAGAAACTTATCCCTGATTTTCCTGTTAATATTGAATCTGTAAAGGAAAGATTTGAATGGTACCATCGCGATGATACAAATTATGCAAAGCTCATTGGAAGTTGTTGTTTAATAAGCATGTTTTTATCGATGATCGGATTGTTTGCAATCTCATTTCATTCAAGCAGAAAACGCACCAAAGAAATAGGGATCCGTAAAATCAACGGTGCTACCATTCAGGGAGTAATGTTATTGCTCAACAAAGATTTCTTCAGATGGATCATAATTGCTCTTGCTGCATCGAGCCCGATAGCCTGGTATATTATGCACAAGTGGCTTCAAGGCTTTGCATACAGTACAAAACTTAGTTGGTGGATATTCGGTTTCTCCGGGCTATTAACTGTCGTAGTAGCATTAGTGACTGTAAGCTGGCAGAGCTGGAAGGCTGCGACAAAAAATCCGGTTGAAGCATTACGATACGAATAATTATTACTTTAGCACTATTGTGAATTAACCCGATTGAAAACAAATAAGTGAAACATGTTCAAGATTCATTTAGTATCTGCAATACGTACTCTGCTTAAAAATAAAGGGATCTCGATTATCAATGTCTGTGGTCTGACAATGGGTCTGACTGCATTTCTATTTATTGTTCACTACCTCTTCTATGAAGTCTCATTTGATTCATTCTTCCCTGAATCGAAATTAATTTACAGGGTAAATTCAGATATCAAAACAGGTGAAGAGCTTTTTTACCATGGAGCAAAAACCTCCCGTGCTATTTACTTCGCCTGTAAAAAAGATGTCCCGGGAATTGCCGCCAACGGAGATGCCTATTTCGAAAGTTGCCTTATCCGGTTTGAGGAGTCTAAACTTGCCCAACAGCGTGTATTATGGGTCGATGAAGGATTTGAAAAAGTCTTTCCTTTCCGTCTCACAAAAGGGATAATAGATTTTACCCGGCCTCTGACCGGTATCATAGCTGAATCGAAGGTAGCCCCGGTCTTCGGTAACCAGGACCCGATAGGTAAAATTATGAAGGTCAACGAAGGAATGCCTGTCGAAATCACGGGTGTCTTTGAAGATCTTCCATCGAATACCCATCTCACAGCCGAATATTATATCTCAGTAAAAACATGGGAACAATATGGATGGATCAGCAGAACTCCCGACTGGAATTCCGGCGGATTCTGGAATTATGTTAAGCTCAAACCCGGTGTAGAAATTAAAAGTGTTGAAGAAACCCTCTCAAAACTGGTAAATGCAAACACGCCTCGCAGGATCAGTGAGCGAACAGCAACAATTTTTCTACAGCCAGTATCTGATCTCCATTATATCCGCGGACTTGAAGGCGAAATGGGATCTCAGACAGATCGGAAATCGCTCCTTTTCCTTTTCATTATAGCCTTGCTAACTGTACTTATAGCATGGATAAATTATGTAAACCTCTCTACTGCCCTTGCTGCAAAAAGAGCCGATGAGATAGGAATGCGAAAACTTATCGGAGCTTCAAAATTTCATATCTGGCTGCAGTCATTTTTAGAGACAGTCTTACTGAATCTTGCAGCTATTGTCTTGTCGTTCATTTTATACAGGTCTTTACTGAATTCTTTTGCTCAGTTTTTTGAAATCCCTTTATCCCAGGCAGTATTCCCTTTAGGATATGTTATCTGGTCTTTATTCGGAATTGCGTTGATAGGAATCTTTTTCTCGAGCATTTATAACACTATGACTCTTGCCGGACTCAATCCCTTCAGCGGAAAAAAAGCTGTAAAACAGAACAGAAGCTTCCAGAAAGGGATGGTTATCTTGCAGATGGCCCTTTCAATTGTCTTCATTAGCACCACCCTGACCGTATTCAAACAGATAATATTCATGAAAAAGGCTGATCTGGGGATCGATTTTAACAGTGTAATTACAATAAACGCCCCTGCATCGCTCAACTCTGACACAACAAGGAGAACAAAATTTCTATCCTTCAGACGAGAGCTTCTGCGCGAACCCGAATTTAAATCAGCAACCGCGAACAGCTTCACGCCGGGGGAGTCACCCCGATATGGAAATGTCGAATACGAAAGGCCCGATGCGGGTGTTCGTCCTAACTCCACGTTCTTTGAGAATACCGGAGATGATGGCCTGATTGAGACTTTTGGATTGAAACTTATCGCAGGCCGAAACTTTTCATCATTGCCCTCAGACAACCGGCGCAGGGTATTGCTTAACGAAAGCAGTGTAAAAGAGTTACAGTTTTCTGGTCCGGAAGAAGCAATCGGCAGGTTCATCTATCGTGCCAACAGGGATAGCATTCCTATTGAAGTGATCGGTGTTCTGGCTGATTTTCATAATGAAGGACTTCAAAAACCTATCTACCCAATGATCTATACTAATGGCCATCCATTTGAATTCGGATACTATTCGGTCAGACTCACATCACATGAAACAATTAACGCCATCAACAAAATCAAGACAATCTGGTTAAGTCATTTCCCTTCCGACCCAATGGATTTATTCTATGCCGAAGATTTCTTCTTCAAACAGTACCACTCAGAGACCCGGTTTGGCAAGTTTCATATGTCACTCACTTTACTCTCAATAACTATTGCATGTCTTGGTTTATATGGACTGATTGTATTCTTTCTAAGCCAGAAACGTAAAGAGATAGGATTAAGAAAAATAAATGGTGCAAGGGTAACAGATATTATGTTGATGCTTACAATGGACTTTATAAAATGGGTGGCAATAGCCTTTTTAATTGCTGTGCCGGTTGCATGGTATGTGATGAATAAATGGCTTCAGAACTTTGCATACAGGACTGAACTCAACTGGTGGATCTTTGCGCTTGCCGGGTTGCTGTCACTGGGAATAGCATTACTTACTGTTAGCTGGCAAAGTCTGAGGGCGGCGTCAAGGAATCCGGTCGAAGCTCTGAGATACGAGTAAGTCAGTAATTACGGGTTATCCTCAGAAAGGAGTGTTTCTTCCTTCCTGAATAATATTCTTGTAGTGCTCATACCTCTCAAGTACCTGACTGACAAAATTTACAGATTCGATACCCCTGAAATATCCATTTTTTACCACAACGTCATTATAATATTTTGGTACCGATTTTTTCATAAGCCATAAAGCAACATTTCCATTCCATATCCGGGGATTCATCCCGTTTTTCTCAGCAAGTTTCATAGCATCAAGAACGTGACCAGGTCCTGCATTATAGGCCGCAAGGATAAAATTTATTCTCTCCTTTTCGTCGGGTATCCGTGAATCGAATATTGAATGCAGCCAATCGATATACTCGATACCTGCTCTCATATTATTTTCAGGAGAAGAGGTAATATCAATCCCAAAATTTTTCCCGGTTTCAGGCATGATCTGCATCAATCCGAACGCACCCGAATATGATTCGACCTTTGAGTTGAAATGAGATTCCTGACATATTAAAGAGGCAAGCAATCTCCAGTCCCAGTTAATTCTGGCGCTGAATTGTCTGATCATATCATCGTACTGCGATACCTTACCGGTATTCCGGGCATAGAAATCACTTCTGACAATTGAGACAGACCGGGAATTTTTAAAATATTTTGCATATAATAAAGCATAAGATTCAGTTTTCTTATATGCTGTTATCCATCTGTTCAATTCAAATGAAAGAGCATCAGAGCCGGTCTTCCTTACTCCCCAGGAAATAATCTGTGAGAAACTTAGAGCAGTACTTACATCAATATCAGCATAATACGTTGCATTTACGATAGCTACATTTTCATCGCATACCGTATATTCAATTTCCCCATTTGCAACATGTTTGATGAGTTTTTCGGTGTCAAACGGAACACTGATAATATTAATTGAGTCACCAATTTCCCTGGAAAGTGCGTGAAGTTGTTCCTCTTTAAAGGAGCCTTCCTGCACGTAGATTGTTTTTTTTGCCAATCCGTGCTGATTTCTGATCAGTTTTTTATCCAGAGCTTCCACGGACAATGATCTCCAATTCCGTGGTTTCCGCTGAACAAGAACCTGTCTGGTCTCTTCCAGTGGTGCGGTTAAAAGCACATCGCTATTTCTTGCCGCGTTAACGGCAAGTCCGATTGCGAGAAGATCGGCTTCACCCGATTTAAGCATTCCATAAGCACGTTCAAGATGATTCTCCGAGATAATTTCCAGATCTATTCCAATATTATCTGAAAATGATTTCAGGAGTTCATAATTAAACCCCATTGGTTCCCCCTTGTAAATAAAATAGTTGGTTGAATTAAATTCCGTCACTGCAATCAGCTTGCCTCTTTTCCTGATAGAATCAAGATCAAATGCAATTATATTATTGTTTTTGGAAGAGTGGTGATCCGAACAGGAAACGAGAACTGCAGCAAAAAACGTGATTAGAAATATTGACTTCTTTATCAAAGATTTTGTTTTAGTTAAATATTTTACTTTCAAAGCGGGTGCGAAGGTATAATAAATTTTTTAATCATAAAAAGTCCATGACAATCCATAGCGTAACATCCTGATATTCATTGGATAATTGGGTACCATGTCGTAGTTGGATGGTACCGTCCCTCCCATTAATCCATAATTGACATGATCGAACATAATGAAGACTCTTGTTCTCCTGACTTTAAAATTCAAAAAGACATTCATGTAAGGATAATCCCCGGCAGTTACCTTATCCTGACGGTAAAACCTGCCGGTGGCCGGCATATAGGAATAAGGATGATAAAGAGTATTATAAGTTACATCAACTCCAAGCTGAAAATTCAGCTTTCCTCCGGTTTTTTTAAATCTGAAAAGATGTTCAAAATAACCAGCCGAACGAACAGTTGCCAGAGGAAGGTCAAGTATATTTACATTGCTGCTTTTTTGTATAATTGCATCAGTTGCAAGATGAAATTTCCAGGCTCTTAACTCTTTTCTTACTGAAATAGCTGCCACTGAGAGTCCACCTGAATATTGTGATGGCAGTGCAGCAGTATCAAAGTCTGTATAGTTCTTTATTATCGCATAATTGAATTTGATGTCAAACTTCCTTGCAGGATATGAAAAAGAGGTTGCAAGATCAATTCTGAACTCTTTATTGAAATTGTTATGCCATTCAAAATTGTTGCTGCCCCATTGTTCGTACCAGAATGAAGGTTGCCTGTTCATCATTGATCCGTATATTAACCACAATGCCCTTCCCTTTTTAAAGTCAAAGGATTTGGATATTTCACCATTCAGATTGAAGTCACCGGCCCGGTAACCGGTTACATACAACTCTCCTGTTGCGATCCAGCGGAACTTGTCTCCGATCCTGTTATATAAACTTCCGACCAGCACATTATTTCCCCTGTGCCAAATGGCCATTTCAGAAGATGTTGTGTCGTTCATGGGTAAAATGTGTGTCGGAACTTTCTGACTGAATCTGAATATTTCATTTCGTAAGCCGAATCCACCACCCAGGCTGAACTTCCTTGTTTCATCAGTTGTGAAATCAAATCTTATTGTATTTTTTATGCTTCTGGTAAAAAGGGTGTCTTTGGTAATTGTTTTGCTGATATTTATTTTTGCCGTATCATAAAACAATGACAATGGATAAGAGTCTTTGTATCTGCGTTTATTACTCTCAATTATTAAAATATGTGAAAAAGTACCGCTAAGCCCTAAAAAGCCTGACCGTTTATGAGAAGCAGAATCTGATTTTATCACAGGATTGTTGCTAATTGTAAATCGTTGTACAAGCAAAAGGTTGCGGTTCTTAAGAGTGCTGAGTGCTTTATTGGCGCCACCCAGTTTTACAGGAATTTCCAGCGTACTCGACTTGTTAAGCTGCGTCTCATCGAGTATCCCGCCGTTTTCGTATGAATTGATGTTGTTTATTCCTGCAGAGAAATAAAGTCTGTATTTTGCTCCCGTGTATGATGAAAAAAAGGTAAAGTCTTTATCTTCTGACCTCTGGTAATTATATTGTCCAAGACTATAAATAATGTCAAACATGAGTCCGAAATTGAAAAACCTGTTCACATTTTGCGAATGCCTTACCCTGAATGTCTGTTCTGAAGTTTCCCTTGGACCAGCAAATGACCAGTTCAATTCAGTATACGGGACCTGGGTGTTCATGAATATCGCATTGTTCGGAAGATGCATAAAAGGATAATAGTACGTATAAAGGAATTTATCAGGGTCTGTTATCCTGTCAAAAAAGCTGATCTGATAAAAAGGCAAACCATAATTTCCAAGACTGGCATTAACCGGTGAGTATTTGTCGGCAATCTTGAATCTGTTAAATAAAGAAAATATTGTATCAACCGGGGTACTAACTTCTTCAGAGTAATCGGCAGAAAGATTATATTCCTTTAATATTCTTGGCTTTTTTATTGTGTCGGGTTTAAGCGACGACGAACGGGCAGGCATAGTAGCCTTATTCTGGGCAAATAATCCTGAAGAAAGGGCAAGGAGCAGTATAATCGAAAGATATCTGATCATCAGATGCAAATATAGAAAATATGAACAAAACTTAATCGCAATGATAGCAAAGGATTGTGCAAAGCCATAAATCCGGGGAGATTCCTCATTACGCTGCGCTTCATTCGGAATGACAACTCTTTTTTGGATTGGGTAAGAGGGAGGAAGTGGCGATTCGCAACACCAATTTGCATTTTAGAGGCATTAATCTGCGAATCGCCACTTCCTCCCTCAACTAACCATCTAATTACTATGTCATTCCGAGCGAAGCGAGGAATCTCCTTCAGTAACTTCAATAGACAATAAAACGACTTTCTTTGAGCTGCTTTCTAGTCAACATTATCATTCAGATAGGCATTGTTCTCCCTTAAGACAGGTTCGTCATTATCATCGGATGTTAATGTGAACTTTGACAATTTGCTTTCAGAAACACTTTCCGGTATGCCAAGCGACAGGTTTTTTCTGACATACGCCGGGACATCTTCAAATGTATCTATATTTTCCTTCATAGTTTTGTTGGAAAGACCTTCCCTTTTCAAAATATTCTGCATATGTTTCACTTTCCTCATTGTTGCTTCAGGCTTTTCGATGTTTTCGTCATTTTCCCTTGGTCTTCTGTTTCTTATATCGTTCATCTCCTGGTTATGTTCAAGACTGAAATCAATTACTCCCTGCGATTCTTCTTCAAAGTCTGTAATAATGGACTTTTTCGCCTTTTCATGAACAGAGAATACGTCATTTCCAGTCTCTGGAATTATTCTGGTGGGAGTAGTATTTTTGTTTGTCACTAATTCAACCTTACTGGGCTTTTTAGGTTTGTACGGCTGGAAAATACTGTTAGATTCAAATCCGGTCGCAATAATTGTCACACTGATTTCGGCATTTAGGTTTTCATCTTTTGATAATCCTCTGATAATTAAGGCATCATCGGATGCAGCATCGTACATATAATCTGTTATCTCACCAAGCTCATCCATTGTGAGTTCATGTTCTCCTATGCCCGACGATATATTTATCAGGATGCTTTTTGCGCCTGTAATATCATTTGAATTCAACAGCGGTGAAGAAAGTGCATTTTCAATAGCTTTTATCGCCCTGTTTTCTCCAGATGCCTTACCCATTCCCATAATGGATACTCCGGAATTTTTCATTACAGTTTCCACATCTGCAAAATCTACATTGATATAGCCTGTGACTGTAATAATCTCTGCAATCCCTTTCACAGCCGTTGTCAGAATGTCATCGGCCTTTGAAAAAGCAGTGGAAACAGGTTGGTTTCCATATATTTCCCTGAGTTTCTCATTGTTTATAACCAGTAATGAATCGACATAATCCTTAAGTTCAGTTACACCATCGATTGCATGCCGGATACGTACTTTTCCTTCAGATTTAAAAGGGATTGTAACAACAGCGATTGTAAGAAGTCCTGCCTCTTTACAGGCTTTTGCAATTACAGGTGTAGCGCCCGTACCGGTACCTCCTCCCATCCCTGTGGTAATAAAAACCATTTTTGTATTACCCGATAATGCATCCATTACTTCTTTTATATTCTCAATAGCCGCCTGTCTGCCAATTTCCGGCTTGCTTCCGGCTCCCCTCGCCTTCGGTAAGCGATTCTCCAATCTGTACTTTTATGGGTACCTGGCTTTTTAAAAGAGCCTGATGGTCGGTATTGCAGATTACAAAATTCACATCCGTGATACCCTTTGCAAACATATGATTGACAGCATTGTTGCCACCGCCACCTATTCCGAGAACTTTAATAATCGACGATCTCTCTACGGGCAGATCAAAGTTCATTATATCGTCTGACATAGTGTAGTTATTTAATTTGTTATGAACAGGATGTATTTAATTTCGTGTATCATCTTTGCTATTTGTGATAGACACATCTTCAACCTCAAACATTCTCGAAAGCATAGTTTTGATTTTGTCAGTGAGTGATATTTTTTCCTCTTCCTGAACAGGAGGTACAAATGCATCATCCTCTTCCTCTTTCTCCTGCCCTTTTTGCGGGGTGGCAAGTTTGACTTTGGGTTTAACAAATTCTTCCTGATTGCCTGCATTGAAAGACTTTTTGTACGTTTCCAGATATTCAAAACCACGCATTATCAATCCAACACTTGTGGCATACATAGGCTGATTTATCTCATTTTTGGCTGTTCCTGCAAGATGCTCATTCGGCAGCCCGATTCTGACATCCATAGCAGTCTTGAACTTCATAAGCTGAGGAAGATGTTTAAGCATTGCACCACCGCCTGTAATAACAACTCCGGCAGCCAGTTTGTCGGCGTAACCCGAATTCTGTATTTCAAAATTCACGGCATCGATAATCTCCTCCATCCTTGACTGGATTATATAAGCAAGGCTTTTGAAAGAAATTTCCTTTGGTTCCCGACCGCTTATTCCCGGAATAGAAACGACTTTATCTTCCGGAGCAATATCGCCAAGAGCGGAACCGTATTGAATTTTAAGCTGTTCGGCATGTCGCTGAAGGATTGCGCAACCTTCCTTGATATCTTTGGTTACAACATTTCCGCCAAAAGGAATCACTGCCGTATGACGGATAATATTATCATAGTATACTGCTACGTCGGTTGTTCCTCCACCAATATCAACAAGAACTACTCCGGCTTCCTTCTCATCGTCGGTAAGAACAGCATCGGAAGAAGCCAGCGGTTCAAGTATCATATCCTTCACGGCCAGATTTACCTTCCTGATACATTTTTCAATGTTTTTTGCAGCGGCAACCTGTCCGATGACAATATGAAAATTAGCTTCCAGCCTTCTTCCGCACATACCGATAGGACTTTTAACGCCTGTCTCATTGTCCACAATGAAATTCTGAGGGATAACATGAATTATCTCCTCACCGATATCGATATGAATCTTATGCATATCCTCTATCAGTCTGAAAACCTCTTCCTTCTTAATTTCATCGTCATATGCTTCCCGGATGATATAGCCACGGTTTTTCATACTTTTAATATGCTGGCCGGCTATACCTACAAAGACCTCTGAGAATAGAATCCCTGATCTTTTCTGCACGTCATCTACGGTGGTCTGAATGGCATTAACTGTTTCCTCAATATTAAGAACGACACCTCTCTTCACACCTTTTGAAAGAGCTTTGCTGAGTCCGAGAATTTCAATCTTTCCGTTCTCGTTTTTCTTACCAACAATCGCCACTATTTTTGTGGTTCCTATGTCGATAGCTGCTACATACTGTTCCTTTTTGTTCATAACTTAGATATTGTTATTTCTGATTATCTCTTCTTTTACAAACTATCTGATCTTTAAATTCAAGGTTTATCAACGAATATTTATTCCAGCCTACCTCCGGCAGTACCTTATCGTAAAAAGCCTCAAGGTTTCTCAGTTTCCCTTCAAAATTTTCTGTTGTTCCCAGATGCACAAGCTGGTTTCCGGCACGGGGAATAAGATCAATTTCATCATTGCTGTCAACATAAATCTGATCAATCTGAGCCGACCAGAACTTGTCATCATTTATATAACTGACCAGCTGATAAATATCTTTAAGAATCGAGTTTTTAATGCTGGTATCCAGAACGCTTATTCCGTTCAGCATTGCTGAACTTATATTCACATTACCCTCAACAATATGCAACCGGGGATTATAAAGATTTCTTTTCCTCACAACTACTCCGTCTTCATCAACGAAATAGTCGCCTCCGTTATCTGGCATAACTCTCATTACAGGACTACGCTGTTCAACAAAAACATGTACAGTCCCATCAATTGTCATGTACACCTCGGCTTCCTTTAATTCTCTCAGCACACTTATCCGTCCTTCTATTTGAGAGACCGATACATCTTTAACAGGCCTGCCAAGGATCCGGGTTGAGTTTCCGTAAGCAAGAGCCAATAGTTGTCTCTTAGTTACAAAATGATATTCGGATGAGTCCGCCAGATCTATAACTATACCTCCGCATGGTCTTGAGTTTGTGGAACTTGCAAGATAAACTGGTATTATAATTACATATAATACAGGAATTAACAGAAATATCTTTAAAACCTTCCTCATCTTCCACGTTGGCTTTTAAGCTTTTTCTCAATTGGAATTACCAGTGTATCTATATCTCCGGCTCCGATTGTCAGCAATACATCAAGCCTGGTTACATCCAGTTTTGCGGGGATATCTTCCTTATTCAGCAGTTTCTTTCTTTCAGACTTCATTTTATTGAAAATAATCTCCGATGTAACTCCATCAATTGGTTTTTCACGGGCAGGATAAATTGGGAGAAGTATCACTTCATCCAGTTCATCAAGAATTGCAGCAAAACCTTCAGCATGGTCGCGGGTTCGTGAAAAAAGATGTGGCTGAAAAATTCCGGTTATTTTCCGCCCTTTAAAAAATTCCTTAACACTCGATATGCAAGCCTTTATCTCCTCAGGATGATGTGCATAATCATCAACAAAGGCAAGCCCCGGCAGATTTATCCGGATATCGAATCTTCGCTTCACTCCCTGGAAGAGCATGACAGCTTTCCGGATTTCCTGTTCCGTTACTCCGGAGATCATAGCTACAGCAATAGCTGCTGTTAAATTCTCTATATTAATTATACCAGGAAATCCGAAAATGAAGATCCTCAATTGTTGTTGAAGGAGTTTTAATATTAAAACGGTAATATTCTTTGCTATGTACTATATTGAATGACCGGAAATCAGCAGTTGCTTCAAATCCGTAAGTGTAGCACGTCACACCTTCGGGAACGATGATTTCTTTTCGTATCCTGCTATTTACAATAAGAGTGCCTCCGGGTTTGATTTTACCACAAAACTCATTATAGGCTTTCACCATTATATTCCGGTCTCCATAGATATCCAGATGATCGGCATCGAGTGAAGTTACAACTGCAATAAATGGTTTCAGCCTGTGAAAGGACCGGTCGAATTCATCGGCTTCCATAACTGTATATCTGCTGTTGCCCAGAATAAGATTTGAGTTATAGTTCTTCGATATACCTCCCAGAAAAGCAGAACAATCAATTGAGGATTGCTTCAGCAAATGTGCGATCATCGATGATACTGTTGTCTTGCCATGAGTTCCGGCTACTGCAATGGTATCGGTGTTTAATGATATTTCGCCAAGGATTTCCGATCGTTTATAAATCCGGTAATCATTATCTCTGAAAAATGAAAGAATATTGTTTTCGGCAGGTATAGCCGGTGTATAAACAATAAGAACCTTGTCTTTATATTTACTATTACTGAAAATACCAGGAAGTTCACCTGAGTCATCCTTATACGAAACTATACAACCATTTTCAACCAGCGATTGTGTTATAAGGCTTTCCGACCTGTCATATCCTGCAATTGAATACCCGCCTTTTGCAAAATACAGGGCAAGTGCACTCATGCCGATACCTCCTATCCCGACAAAGTAAATTGCTTCTATATTTTTGAATTCAATCATTTTACAGTAATCCTGAGTATTTCTTCTGCTATTCTTTTATCAGCATCCCTAATTGCCATTTTCACTATGTTTTCAGAAAGTTTGTCTTGTCTCGGTTTATCCGAAAATAGTTTTATTGCCTCATCAACAAGAGTTCTGGTTGCCTGATTATCAGGAATTAAAATAGCTGCTCCGCGGCTTGACAAGGCTACTGCATTCCTGGTCTGGTGATCTTCTGCAACATTCGGAGAAGGAACCAGAATTACAGGTTTACCAACAAGGCATAATTCAGAGATGGTACCTGCTCCTGCTCTTGATACAATTATATCCGCTGCTGCATAAGCATAATCCATCCGGTTAATAAATCCGTGCACTGAAATATTTCCAGTGAAAGATAAAGAAACCAGTGCTCTCACATTTTCAAAGTAATGTTTGCCAGTCTGCCACAACCATTGGCATTCTGAGTCGCGGAGCTTGCTTATATTCTCAGACAGACTGGTATTTATGCTTCCTGCCCCGAGTGATCCTCCCAGTATAAGTATCACAGGGAATTCCTTCTTAAGGTTAAAAAACGAGAGCGCCTCATCCTTTAAACCCGTAAGGTTATCGAAATTCTGACGTACAGGATTTCCGGTCTTTACAATTTTCCCGGCGGGAAAGTATTTTTCCATACCGTCGTATGCAACACAAATAACAGACGCTCTTCTGGCAAGAAGCTTATTTGTAACACCGGCATAGCTGTTCTGTTCCTGAATAAGTGTCGGGATTCCCATCCTTCCTGCCTGTCTGAGAACAGGTCCGCTGGCATACCCTCCAACACCGACGACAATGTCAGGTGCAAATTCCCTTATAACCTTTTTTGCTTTCTTAAGGCTCTTCAAAAGTTTAATGAGCACTGAAAAATTTTTCAGAGTAATTCTCCTGTAAAGACCTGCAACCGGCAGACCGATGATTTTGTATCCTGCTGCCGGAATCTTTTCCATTTCCATCCTGCCTTCGGCACCTACAAAGAGTATCTCAATCCCCGGATCAATTTCCATAAGAGCATTGGCAATTGATATAGCCGGGAAAATATGTCCCCCGGTGCCACCACCGCTGATTATCACCCGTTTATGCTTTTGCTGGCTCATATATCTTTTCTCCTTCGTCAGAAATTTCTTCCTCGGGCAGTTCTTCCTTTTTTATTCTTGCGTTTACCACCCTGCTTACGCTCAAAATTGCACCAATTGAGAAACTCATTACAAGCACAGAGGTCCTTCCCCAGCTGACCATTGGAAGTGTCTGCCCGGTAACCGGGAACAGACCCACTGCTACCATCATATTGAGCATTGCCTGTATGACGATCATTACAATCAGTCCAAGAACCAGAAAGGCAGGGAAAGCGGTTTCACATTTTTTTGCTATTGTAATCCCCCGGAACAGCAGAATCATATATGCCAGAATCAGCGGAACAGCGCCGAACAATAATCCATATTCTTCGATTATAATTGCAAAAATGAAGTCAGAGTTCGATTGTGGCAGCATGTTCCTCTGGGTACTTTTTCCAGGGGCTTTACCGAATAGTCCGCCTGTTGAGATTGCAATCTTCGCCTGGTTTGCCTGATAATCACCGTCTTCATCTCCCTTTGCTGTAAAAAAATGTTCAATTCGGTCTTTCCAGACCTGTACCCTGTTATCCTTTTTAACTACAGAAAGCAACATTGCAAAAAGGACAACCGCTGCCACACCCATTCCGATATAAGCCAGCAGGTATTTGAGCGGGACCCTGCCGATGAACATAATTATCATGCTCATACCAAATATCATAAGTGAAGTGGAAAGGTTTTCAGGCAATATAAGGCCACAGACAATGGCAACAGGAAGCATAAAATACTTTGAAACCAGCATAAAATTATTAAGCTCCTTCTGATATTTGGCCAGAGACCTAGCGAGATACAGTATAAGAGCTACTTTAGCAACATCTGAAGTTTGAAGCCGGAATCCTGTCCCGGGAATTACAATCGACCGCATAGCCTCATTGACTCTTGCCCCAAAAGCAAAAGTCAGTATCAACAATCCCACGGAGAATATAAGTATCACGCCTGCCATAGAAAAGTAGATCCTGTACGGGAGGTAATGAACGACAACAATAATAACAAGACTTAATACGAGCATAAAAAACTGACTCTTAAGAAAGTATGTAGTATTGCCCCCATATTTCATAAAGGCTACACCTACTGAAGAGCTGTATACCGCCAGAAGTGAATAGAACATAAAAAGAGCAACAAGACCCCATATTGCCTTGTCACCTTTAAATGTCTTCGTAAGCCAGCCTTGTTGCATAATAAATAAGTTACAAATTTCTTACTGCCTGTTTAAACTGACGCCCCCTGTCTTCATAATTCCTGAACAGATCAAAACTTGCACAGGCAGGTGACAAAAGCACTGTTTCACCTTTCTTTGCCAGGTAGTATGAAGATCTGACAGCTTCCTCCATAGATGTTGTCTCCACTATAGTCGGAACTTTGTCTTTAAAAGCTTCAATAATTTTTTTATTGTCTTTCCCAAGACAGACAATAGCTTTGACCTTCTGTTTAACTATCGGGAAAAGTTCGGAATAATCATTCCCTTTATCCACTCCGCCAACTATCCATATAATATTATTTTCCATACACTCAATAGCATACCATGTTGAATTGACATTTGTAGCCTTTGAATCGTTTATGAAGTTTATACCGCAGACCGTAATAACCGGTTCCAGGCGATGTTCAACTCCCTGAAAGTCAGCCAGACTTTCCCTGATTACCTCCTTGCGGATACCAAGAGCTTTACCGGCAATAGCTGCTGCCATCGAGTTGTAGGTGTTGTGACGACCTTTTAGTGCAAATTCATGAATGGTCATAATGGTGGTTTTATTAGGGTAATCAATTATCAATTCATTATTCTCAATAAATGCTGCCATTCCTTCCTTTTTTTCATCCGAAAAAGGCAAGAGAGTCATACCATATTGTTTCCTGGATAATTCAGTTCTGATAACCGGATCTCCTTCCCAGTAAATCAGAATTTCATTTTTTTTCTGATTTTGGGTTATTCTGAACTTTGAATCAATATAGTTCTGAAGTTTATGATCGTATCTGTCAAGATGGTCAGGCGTAATATTCATCAGTATTGCAATATCTGCTTTGAATTCATACATTCCGTCAAGCTGGAAACTGCTAAGTTCAATAATGAAGTAATCGTAAGAGCCCTCTGCAACAGCCATAGCGAAACTGTTGCCTACATTGCCGGTCATAGCGACATTCTTCCCGGCTTTTTTCAAAATATGATAGATAAGGTTTGTTACAGTTGTTTTACCATTGCTTCCCGTGACGCAAATCTTTATCCCCTTTGCATATCTTCCGGCAAATTCAATTTCCGATATTACAGGAATTCCCTTCTCTTTGATTTTTAGTATTATAGGAGCATTTTCAGGTATCCCCGGACTTTTAATAATTTCACCGGCAGACAGGATAATTGATTCAGTATGATTCCCTTCTTCCCATTTTATACCGTTTTTTTCAAGAATATCCCTATAGTTTTCTTTTATCTGACCTTTGTCAGAGACAAAAACATCAAACCCCTGTTTCTGTGCAAGTACTGCCGATCCTGCACCGCTCTCTCCTGCTCCCAGTATTACAATCTTCTTCTTCATTTGCTTACCTTATCTTGAGAGTCACAATACTTATTACTGCCAATATAATTGCCACTATCCAGAACCGTGTAACAATCTTCGGTTCAGGGAAACCCTTCTTCTGATAATGGTGATGAAGCGGAGCCATGAGGAAAATCCTTCTTCCTGCCCCAAATTTTCTTTTTGTCCTTTTGAACCAGGCGACCTGCAATACTACTGACAGATTCTCAACAAGGAATATCCCGCAAAGTATCGGAATTAAAAGCTCCTTTCTAATTATTATTGCAAATACGGCTATGATACCTCCCAATGACAGGCTACCCGTATCGCCCATGAAAACCTGAGCTGGAAATGAATTATACCAGAGAAATCCAATTGTAGCTCCGATAAAAGCACTGGCATATACAACAAGTTCCTCGGTTCCTGGTATATACATTATCTGAAGATATTTGGCATATATGATATTACTGGAAACATATGCCAGTATAGCAAGCGCTGTTCCTATTATTGCTGAGGTACCGGTCGCGAGACCATCGAGTCCGTCAGTCAGATTTGCCCCATTAGATACTGAAGTAACTATGAATATTACTATTATCACAAAAATCATCCAGGTATAAGGACGCCTGTGTTCATCACTGATGAATGAGACCAGCCATGCATAATCGAATTCATTGTTCTTTATAAAGGGAATAGTGGTTTTTGTTGATTTTCTTTCCATTGTTATCTCTCCCTGAGCTGGTATTTGTACTGAAGGATCAATAAACTCATGTCTCTCCCTTAATGTAAGGTTCGCAACATTTACCTTCTCCACTATTCTGACCTCATTACTGAAAAACAGGGTAATTCCAACAATAATTCCAAGGATAATCTGACCTGCAATCTTGAACCTGGCTGCAAGTCCTTCTTTGTTCTTTCTGAATATTTTAATGTAATCATCAATAAAGCCGATAGTTCCCAGCCAGATTGTTGTTACCAGCATAAGGATGATATAAATGTTCCCTATTTTTGCAAATAAAAGTGTTGGAATAATTATTGAAGCCAGAATTATAATACCTCCCATAGAAGGTGTGCCCTGTTTCTTAAATTGCCCCTCCAGTCCCAGATCTCTCACAACCTCTCCAACCTGCTTTATCTGAAGATATTGTATAATTCTTTTACCGATCAGAAGTGAAATTATCAGAGATGTAATCACGGCTGCTGCTGACCTGAATGAGATAAAAGTAAATAGCC
Organism: uncultured Bacteroidales bacterium; assembly: GCA_963725785.1. Lineage (GTDB taxonomy): Bacteria > Bacteroidota > Bacteroidia > Bacteroidales > VadinHA17 > LD21. Next base: position 417,257 of record CAVRZV010000008.1, read on the forward strand.
GCGATCCCGGAAAATTAAGCGATTCAAGATAATTGAATAAATAGTATAACATCTTTCTTACCTATTTTAACAGTAATGCATTTTTCAATTCTTCCCTGTCGTCAAAATGATGTTTAACTCCCATTATATCCTGGTAAGTTTCGTGTCCCTTACCTGCAAGGAGTATCACATCTCCTGGTTTGGCAAGCATTACTGCCGTTCTGATTGCTTCATGCCTGTCTGATATTCTTAGAGTTTTTCTTTTCAGATCGGGTGTTATACCTGCTTCCATATCATCAAGGATCTTTTCCGGATCCTCAGTCCTGGGATTATCTGAAGTAAGTATTACCCTGGTACTTCCTTCAGCAGATATAGTTGCCATTTTGGGGCGTTTTGTGCGGTCTCTGTCACCTCCCGCTCCAACAACAGTTATAAGCTGAACACCGCCCTCTCTGATTTTATTGATAGTTTCTATTACATTTAAAAGAGCATCAGGGGTATGGGCATAATCAACAATACCTGAAATACCACCATCTGATCTTACAACTTCCAGCCTGCCAGGAACTGGATGAAGGTCACTTAAAATAGTTAGTATGTCTTTTTTCTCAGCACCAAGGAGTTCTGATGCGGCGTAAACTGCCAGCAGATTTGAAGCGTTAAAATCACCAACAAATCTTGTCCATACTTCCTCACCCTGAATTCTTAATCCCATGCCTTCAAAACCCTGCTCAATTACGTTACAGCGGTAATCGGCCATTCCCCTTACGGAAAATGTGTAATGATTTGCTGCACAATTCTGAAGCATAACTCTGCCATTCCTGTCATCGATATTTATCAGTGCGAATGAACCGGCAGGCAGAGAGTCGAAAAAGCTTTTTTTTGCAGCCAGGTAATTATCAAACGTCTTATGATAATCGAGGTGATCGTGCGTAAGATTAGTGAATATCCCTCCGGCAAATTTTAGTCCTGCAATACGCTGTTGATCAGCCGAATGAGAACTGACTTCCATAAATGCAAAATCGCATCCTGCGTCTACCATTTCGGATAACAGGCGGTTAAGCTGAACAGGATCAGGGGTTGTATGCGTTGCCTCAAGTTCCTTTTCATTTATATAGTTACATACAGTAGAAAATAATCCGCATTTATACCCTAATCCCAGGAACATTCTGTACAGTAATGTTGCAATAGTGGTTTTTCCATTTGTTCCGGTAACTCCAACCAGCCTGAGTGAGTCTGAAGGATTTCCGAAGAAATTGGATGCTGCAAAACCGAGAGCCTTTGCAGAGCTACTGGTTTTTATCCAGACAATACTTTTATCGGGATTTTCCGGGATATTTTCGCAAATCACTGCAGAGGCACCTGATGAAATTGCAGAATTAATAAAATCATGACCATCGGTTTTATATCCTTTTACAGCAACAAAAAGATAACCTGTTGTCACTTTCCGTGAATCGAACTCAATACCAGTTATTAAAGTGTTCTTTCGGCCTATGAAAGAAATTATATCAATCCCGTTTAATATTTCTTCAATCTTCTTCATTTTACATATTCATCTCTAGTGAAACCACAGTAGCATCGTTATAGCGTGCTCCGTGCTCAGGGGATTGTCTTAATACCCTTCCCTTACCGCTGAATCGCACTCTTAACCCGGTATTCTCAAGCAGGTAGATAGCATCACGTAAACTCATTCCCCTGACATCGGGTACCAGGCCCTGTTGTAACTTAACTCCAGTGAGCGATACCGTATCTCCGCTTTCGTGAGTGGCAACCCAGTCGTCATCCGCAGTACGCCGGTACCTGACATCAAGGGTTTTAAGCACTTCATTTATATCGGCCCTGTAACCATTACCTGCATCGGGAGCAGATGGTTTTATATCATCTTTGCTTTCAGGTTTGTAATCTCTGAAGAATCTTGTCGCAAATACTTTATCGGAAATCTCCTTGAATACTGTACCTGCAACGAGGTTGCCGTAATAGACCCCGTTAGAAGGCGAATTGACTACTACAATACATGAGTAAAGCGGATTCTCTGCCGGAAAATATCCGACAAATGATGCTGAATATGATTTACGTCCTCCTGTTTTGTATCCATATTTGTCTTTTGCAATCTGCGCAGTACCCGTTTTACCTGCAATTTTGTAATTTGGGTTTCTGAGATTAGTTGCTGTGCCGCGCTCAACGACACCTTCCATCATTTTCTTCGCTTTTCTTATTGTCGAACGGGATGCTATCGAGTTGATAATAACCTCAGGTTCATAACTCTTAATGACCCTCCCGTTTCTCATGATAGCAGAGACAAAAAGAGGTCGCATCATCTTACCATCATTTGCCACTGCATTATAAAATGTCAGTATCTGCAAGGGAGTAAGCAGCACTTCATACCCGTGCGACATCATTGGTAAAGTCAGTCCTGACCAGAGCTTATCACCGGGATATCTTATCAGCGGTTCCCCTTCTCCTTTTAGTTGAATACCAAGAGTTTTATCTAATCTCATAGCATACAGCCTGTTCACGAAATCTTTTGGATTATTTTTGTAATGCTCATAGATCAGTTTGGAAGTCCCTACGTTTGATGATTGTTCAAACACCTCCTTCACTGTTAGCCTGCCATGTTCTTTTGTGTCTCTGATAACCTGGTTGTAGAATTTCACGGTTCCGTTGCCTGTATCGACAATATCACTAGTGTCGATAACTCCATCTTCAATGGCGGCCATAAGTGACGGTAGTTTAAAGGTCGAACCCGGTTCAGTACTTTCACCTATAGCATAATTATATGTTTCGTGATAATCACCATCGCTTTGAAGTCCCAGATTAGCAATGGCTTTAATATTACCTGTGTTGACTTCCATAAGAACTGCACAGCCATGATCAGCATCATTTTTTTTGAGTTGATTCAGCAGGGCAGATGATGCAACATCCTGCAGGTCAAGATCCAGTGTTGTAACGACATCATTCCCGTCACGCGAATCAACGCTGTTTGGACCCTCAACTATGATCCAGTCACCACCTGTAAGCCGTTGCTTCACAGCGACGCCGTTTTTTCCTGCAAGATCTTTATCAAATGCCCCTTCAACGCCAACTTCGTTACCTTCGCTACCCAGATTCAGGTAACCAATGGTACGTGATGCCAGATCACTATTTGGCAATATCCTGCGGTTATCGGCCTGAGCTACCATTCCTCCTTTAAACTGACCTTCCCTAAATATTGGTAGTTGCTTCAGTTTTTTCAGAGTCTCATAGTCAACCTTTCTTTGAATAAGGAAATAGCGATCACCTCGTTTCCTGGCTTCCGTTATAACTGATTTCCATCCACTTGCAGATCTGTCGCCTAAATATTTAGCCAGGCCTGCCGATAATCCGTTAATTCCTTCCGACCAGGTGGACGATAACATACCGCTGCTGCGGGTGTCCATATAGATTGTATAATATGGTACTGAGCTTGCCAGGAGACGTCCGTCGTTAGTGAGTATATCTCCCCTGTTTGCAGGCATTTCAGAAGTTTTATACACATACTTCTCGCTCATATCGGCCCACTTGCCATGCTGTAAATATTGCAGTATCAGGATGCGTACCAGCAGAGCAACGGCCAATAATGCAATTGTAAAATATACAAGAGCACCACGCCAAACTATTTCATCCCTGGCTGCCATTTTCTTTACTTCTTATCAACCAACAGTTTATATGGTGGAGTTTTTAACTCTTCGAGATTCAGTCCCTGCTCCCTTACCATAGAGTACACTTCTGACTGCTTGCTTAAATACATCAGATCTGCAGAGGTCGAAAGCGATTCTGCTCTCAGGTCTTTTACCTCTCTCTGAAGCCTGGCTGATTCTCTTGTTACTTTTTCAGCATGAAACCTGTTTCCAATGTAAAAAGCAGCGAGGAGTGTTATAAGGGAAACATAGCCAAGATTATTGAGAATGATCTTTTCTGAAACCATGCTTCCGCTGAGTAGTTCTTTAAGAATACCACCTGTCTTCAACTGCTTTTTATTGCTTTCCTTGTTTCCTTCCATCTGTCAGATCTTTTCGGCAATCCTGAGTCTTGCACTCCTTGCCCTGTTATTTTTTGCGATCTCCTCATCTCCCGGAATAGTTCCCTTTTTATTTATAATCCTGAAAGGAGTCTCTAAGTTTCCATAGAAATCCTTTTTATTCACTCCTTCAAAATTGCCGGTCTTCATAAAGTTTTTCACCACCCTGTCTTCAAGTGAATGGTAACTTATGACAACAAGTCTGCCTCCCGTATTAAGTAGTGAAAGAGCCTGCTGAAGCATTTCCTGCAGATAATCTATTTCATGATTGACAGCTATCCGTAAAGCCTGGAATACCTTTGCATAGAATTTATGCTCCTGCCGGGAAGGTGCCAGCTTACCTACTGCATCAATAATATCGTTAACTGTTGAAATTGGTTTTAAAACTCTTGCAGCAACGATCTCTCTGGCAATCCTTCTTGAATTTGTGAGTTCACCATATTTATAAAATATATCTGCAAGCGATTCTTCATCTGTTGTCCTGAGCAGGTCGGAGGCCGTAACCGTACCCATTTTATTCATTCTCATATCAAGGGGAGCCTCCTGTCTGAAAGTAAAACCTCTCTCCGGCACATCAAACTGGTGAAATGAAACTCCCAAATCAGCTATCAGTCCATCAATTGATTTGATGTTATTGAAGAGGAGATTGTTTTTCAGGAACCTGAAATTCTGGTTGAGAAAAATAAATTTATCATCAACAGGAGCATTTGATTCCGCTTCCTCATCCTGATCGAAGGCGATAAGTTTACCGGTTTTTAGTCTTTTAAGAATTTCCATTGAGTGGCCTCCTCCTCCGAAAGTAACATCAACATAAATCCCGTCAGGCTGTATTTTCAGCCCGTCGATACTCTCATTGAGCAGTGCGGGAATATGGTAAACCATTATTCTTCAGGATCATTTTTATTTCCACCAAATAATTTCTCAGACAGGTTGGCAAAATCTTCAGGAGGCATATCAATTTTATCATAAGTATCTGCTGCCCATATCTCAATCTTTCCATCCTGTCCGGCAAGAACAACATCCCTGTCAGCACCGATCAGATCCATTAATCTTTTCGGTATAAGCATACGGTTATTATTATCAAGTGAGAGTTCAGCTGTTCCTTTGAAATAATTTCTAAGGAACATGTTGTGCTCACGGTTATAGGGATTAATTCTTTTTCTTATTTTGTCGAGCTGACTGCTCCAGTCTTCGATGGCATATAGAACAAGGCAATTCTCAAATATATCCTTCCGAACCACAAAACTATCGTGAGCATTGGCAGGCATCTGCTTCTTAAATGCCATCGGAAGTATTATTCTTCCCTTGACATCCACTTTGCATGTGTAATCTCCAATGAATGTGGCCATCTTCGCTTCTTTCAAATAATCAGCTAAAATAAGGAAAAATATCCACTTTACTCCACATTGCTCCACATTTTTTATTTTTTGTTGATAACTTTCAAAGGGAAATTTCAGAGAGTTTTTGTTTACCTCTCTGTTATTTGCCCCCTATGGGGCCGTTGAAAGAGAAGTTATTTTAACATTCCTCCTTTGTGTTCCTTGTGACAACTTTGTGATCCTTTGTAGTCCAAATTTTAGCTCCCACCACTAGAGGGACCCGTAAGCGTTGTCACTGGGGGTACAAAGGCCTTCTTGGCGGGCTTTGTGGTTAAAAAGATCTTTGGTAAATTTGAACTTTCATCCAGGTCAATAATAGTCTGTAAAATGGGAAGTGAGTCAGAAAATAATTCAACTCAGCTGATAGATGTCGAAAGTGTTCTCCGTTCAAAAAATCCTGCCCTATACAGGGCTGTACCAGGATTTATTATTAACTATCTGAAAAGGATTATACATCAGGATGAATTAAATGAGTTCCTGAAAAAATGGGGGCATCTGCGGGATTCTGAATTGATAACTGCCGGGCTTGAACATTTTGAAATTAAATTCAAGGTCTTTGGAAGTGAGAATATTCCCAAAACCGGAAGGTATATATTTGTATCAAATCATCCGCTTGGAGGACTTGACGGATTGGTTTTTATTCATGAAATATCTAAACATTTCAAAGACATTAAATTCCCGGTGAACGACATACTTACCAATATCGAAAACTTCTCGGGAATATTTCTTCCTGTGAATAAACATGGTATGCAGGCAAAGGATGCTGCCAGAATGATTGAAGATGCATATTCTTCCGATTCTCAGATCCTATATTTTCCAGCCGGATTATGTTCAAGAAAAACAAGGGGAATAATAAAGGATTTGCAATGGCATAAAAGCTTTATATCTAAAGCAATACAACACAAGAGAGACATTCTGCCAGCATATTTTTCCGGTAGAAATTCCGAATTTTTCTATAATCTTGCCAATGTCAGAAAGTTACTTGGTATAAAAGCTAACATAGAAATGTTATATCTGGCTGATGAAATGTTCAAACAGAAAGATAAAGAGATCCGATTGGTTTTTGGCAAACCCATATCCTGGAAAACTTTTGATAAATCAAAATCTGCGTTGGATTGGGCTGAATGGGTAAAAACAATTACTTATCAGCTCGAATCATTTATTTCCGTATAAGCAGGAAACAAAAAAAAGATTAAATTGCGACAGATTTTGTGTAGACAATATTCGTATATATCATTCCCATTTTAGTTATTCAATGAAACCAGTTGTTGACCAATTACCAAAGGATAAGATAATTGCTGAACTGACAAGCGACAAGCTTCTACGCAGGACAAACAACGGGAACAATGAGGTTTACGTATTTGATAATAATAATTCTCCTGCCCTCATGCACGAAGTAGGAAGGGTGAGAGAACTTACTTTCAGACATGCAGGAGGAGGGACAGGTAAAGAGATAGATATAGACGAATTTGACACTGCGAAAATTGATCCGCAGAAACAACTCATAGTATGGGATCCTGAAAATAAAGAACTTATCGGTGGATACCGGTTCTATTTTCCTGAAAAAGGGTGTAAAGACTGTGATATCACAAAGCTGGCTTCATCAGCCTATTTTCATTTCTCCGAAAAATTTCTGACCAAATATTATCCTCATCTGATGGAGCTAGGCAGGTCATTCGTTCATCCTGATTATCAGTCGCGTTCCATGGGAAGGAAAAGTCTTTTTGCCCTCGATAATCTTTGGGATGGACTTGGTGCAATAATAATTGATAATCATCACCTTAAATACCTTTTCGGGAAAGTTACAATGTATCCGCATTTCAATCAGAAGGCAAGAAACATGATCCTGTATTTTCTGAAGAAACATTTCAACGATCCTGACGGGCTGGTTATCCCAATTGACCCTGCAAATATTGATCTGAACACAGAGGAGATGAAAAAGATTTTCAGGGCCTGGGGATGGAGAAGATATAAAGAAAACTATAAGATACTGTCAAGAGAAGTCAGAAATTTAAACGAGAACATTCCTCCGCTGATTAATGCTTATATGAATTTATCTCCCACGATGAGAACTTTCGGTACATTTATCAATCATAAATTCGGTGATGTAGAGGAGACAGGAATAATGATCACTCTGCGAGATATTTATGTTGAAAAGATAAACAGGCATCTGTCATCTTATAAGAAAGATTTCGAAATCACATGGTTCTCTCACGAGAATCAGTAAGCCCTTATATTCCTGCCTTCCACGTAGTTAATGAAAGATTGATTCACTACTTTATTACCACCAGGTGTAGGATAATTACCGGTAAAATACCAGTCGCCTGTATGACCCGGACAGGCTTTGTGAAGACCTTCAATGGATTGAAATACAATTTGTACTTCTGATTTAATTTCATCTGACTTGAGCATTGATGAAATTTTGGCAGATATTTCCTCAGTAGAAAAAGGTTTATATATCTCCTTCACCAGGTTTCTCATTTCCTCAACAGGTTTACTTAGCTCAGCGATGGCACCATTATAGACAGACTTGATTATCGATTCTTTTCCGGTATCCTTCAATAGTTCTATAGCCGCTTTGAATGCAATAAAATCACCAAGTTTAGCCATATCTATTCCGTAGCAATCGGGGTATCTCAATTGTGGAGATGAAGAGACGACGACTATCTTTTTCGGATCGAGTTTATCGAGTATCCTGATTATACTTTTTTTCAGGGTTGTTCCCCTTACAATCGAATCGTCGATTACTACCAGATTATCAGCATTCCTCCTGACAACTCCATAAGTAACATCATAAATATGTCCTACCAGATCATCGCGGCTTGTGTCTTCAGTTATAAATGTCCGGAGTTTTGCATCCTTGACCGCTATTTTATCAACCCGGGGTCTTTGATTTATTATTTTTTCAAGTTCTTCTCTTGTGAGGTACTTACCCCTGCTCAGAATGTGATCGATTTTGACCTGGTTAAGATAATCCTCTACTCCCTTAATCAGACCATAAAATGCGCTCTCGGCTGTATTTGGAATATATGAAAAAACTGTATGGTCGAGATCATAATCAACAGCTTTTAAAACCTTATCTGTAAGTAGCTCTCCGAGTTTTTTCCTTTCCCTGTATATTGCTTTATCAGTTCCCCTTGAGAAGTAAATTCGTTCAAATGAGCATTTTCTTGGTTCGGTCGCCTCTCTGATCTTTTCGACAATTGTTTCGCCAGAAGCCTTGATTATAATAGCGCTTGCCGGAGGAAGCTCAATGACATTATCTGTTCTGACATTGAATATTGTCTGTATTACAGGTCTTTCGGAAGCTATTACAACTACCTCTTCATCAATGTAATAATATGCAGGCCTGATACCAGCAGGATCTCTCATCACGAAAGCATCGCCATGACCAATCATCCCGGCCATAGCATACCCTCCGTCCCAGTTACGACTTGCTTTTTTCAGGATAGAAGTAACGTCAAGGTTTTTTTCAATAAGGGGAGATATTTCCTTTTTCGAAAAGCCCTCATCTTTGAATTGACGGAACAGTCTTTCGTTTTCCTCATCGAGACGATGACCAATATTCTCGAGGATTGTAACCGTATCGGAAAAATCAACTGGATTCTGACCTAACTCAACAAGGCTGCTGAAGACTTCTCCAACGTTTGTCAGGTTAAAATTACCTGCCATAACAAGGTTTTTTGATCTCCAGTTATTTTCACGGCTGACTGGATGAACATAATCAATATTATAACTTCCATAAGTACCGTACCGCAGGTGTCCCAGATATATATCGCAGGCAAAAGGAACATTTCCTTTAATAAATTCCGGGTCTGTTAAACCTTCGGGTTGACTTTGGGCTAAAGCATCAATATCTTTATAAATAATACTGAAAATTTCTTTTATAGGATTTGCCTGATTGGATCTTTGTCTGAAGATATACCTGTTCCCTGGTGGAACATCAAGTTTGATTCCTGCAATTCCTGCTCCATCCTGGCCTCTGTTATGCTGTTTTTCCATCATCAGGTACATCTTCTGCAGACCATAACTCCAGGTACCATATTTTTCAATATAGTACTCCATCGGCTTACGCAATCTTAACATTGCAATGCCGCATTCGTGTTTGATATTATCGCTCATAATTATTTGGTATTCAGGTCCGGGAAATTAATAAAATCAGGGACGAGATATGAATTCGGAAACTCTTTACTAATTAATAAGAACAACCTGGTTGCCTCAGTTTTTGTTCTGAAATCGCCGACTCTGATCTTATAATATACAGGGGGGGCAAACTGACGGTATGATTTTAAGTTCGGATACTCGCTTTCCGGAAACTTAGTTAGAAATTCCTGATTTGCCTTACTTGACTCCTCCTTGGCATTTCTGGTTGAGCTGCTGTATATCTGTATCCTGAATCCTTCCATACCGGGGCCATTCTTCTCAATCTGATTTTTATTAGCCAGTATATATCTGCTTACGAGAGTGTCTAATGCCGGATCCTCCGTAATATTAATCTTCCCGGCATGAGGATTGCCAGCTGTCCTGTTAAAAAGATCCGACGTTCTGACAATAGACTGTGCCCGGCCAAAACAGGCCGGAAAACTCAGAATAATCAGCAACAAAAATAGTTTTCTGATCATCCGGCAAAAATAATAATTCGCTGACAGATAAAAAACGGATTTCCGGTTTTTATTATTTCCTCTCATTTGTGGTTCACCTGTAAGATTTCATTGCAATATAAAAACTCCCTCCGCGAGAACCGGCGATCATGACAAATTTATCGTAACTAATATCCAGATCGGAGCCAAGGGCATCAGTGTTTTCTGAACTGCAAAGACTTAAAGTGCGGATCCTTCCGGCATCCGTTCCGTCCACCGGATTCAGTATATTTATTATAAAACAATTTTTATTAAGCATCATCAGATTAGTATTCCCGTCGAGAATAAGGGAAGAACCTTCATTTGAATTTTCAAGATACCTTTTCCAGATAACACTTCCTGCCGGATTCAAAGAGGCAAGGAAGGAACTATTCAACACTCCGTTTGCTGAAGAGAGTTCTGTATTCCCGGCAACATATATATTGCCTGATCCGTCAGTTCTGATTGCCAGACTGGCTGCTCCGAAACCGGGATTATTAAAGAGATCAGTTTCCCACAATTTCTGAAGCTGATCATTAAATTTTGCAACACTCGCCTTTGATTTAGAACTTACACCTTTCCTGGTAACGGCAAGGAAAATATTACCCGAATTGTCAACAACAGCACTATTTGAAGAGATAAAAGCTGTCTCTGTGATTTTCTTAACATTTATAATATTGCCGGTAGTATCGAATCTGACAAAAAGCAACCCTGTTGGTCCCGATCCTGAAGAGTCGGGGCTTGCCGTTCCGATAGCAAGCAGTGCTCCATTACCTGTATAGAATAACTTCGAATAATCGACATTAAAACCGGCGTCCAGCGACTTATCCCACAACTTGTTTCCTTTCTTGCCAAGACGTGCAAGTAACATTTTCCCCCCGGAATTACCCGCGGCAATGTAACCTGAAGAATCGGACCATACTGAACTGAAGAGCCCGTCGTTTTCCCCCTTATATTCAAGAATCAACTTTCGGGTATAGTCAAGGTGGATTATATATGGTTTGCCGGTTACTTCGCCACTGGCGATAAATCCTGAGTCAGCTGAGGTTCTGATAAATAAAGCCGTTCCTTTCCCATAAGATCTTTCCCATACAAAATCACTTTCTGACTTTTTGCACGATGCAAGCAAGACAATAACAACAATCAGTGGTAACACCTTTTTCATATTGTCAGACATTAAAGAACCAGAAAATTCTATCCCAATTCGGCTGCCAGTTCGTCAGTCATTTCAAGATTATGATATACAAACTGGATATCGTCGTCATCTTCAAGTGCGTCGATAAGCCTCAAGACTTTCCTTGCAGATTCAAGATCGAGCTTTTTAGAATCATTAGGAATCCGTTTCAATCCTGCTTCTTCAGGTTCTATGCCAAGCTCATTTAGCTTTTTGTTCACATTTCCGAAATCTTCTTTGGCGCAGGTCACTGTTAACAGGTCGCCATCAGCTTCAAAATCTTCAGCGCCTGCATCGATCATTTCAAGCTCAATATCTTCCAGAGATAATCCTTCATTTTTGATAGTAAAAATACCCTTCCTGTCGAAAAGGAATGCCAATGATCCATTAGTCCCAAGATTACCACCATGTTTATTAAAAGCTGACCTTACTGAAGCCACCGTTCGATTATTGTTGTCAGTAAGGCACTCTACAAATACTGCAACGCCACATGGTCCATAACCCTCAAATGAGGTTTCGATAAAACTTTCAGCATCGGCACTTGTAGCCTTTTTAATTGCCCTGTCGATATTATCCTTAGGCATATTGGCTCCTTTTGCATTCTGAATTGCAAGCCTGAGTCGTGCATTAGATTCACGGTCACCACCTCCTTCTTTTGCTGCAATAATTATCTCTTTGATAATTTTGGTAAATTTCTTTCCCCTTTTAGCATCAATTGCTCCCTTTTTCCGCTTTATGGTTGACCATTTACTATGTCCTGACATACTATAAATATTTATTATACAGAATGCAAAATTAAATAATTCTTTCAAACCTCGGTCATACTTTATAGATTTGTACCGGAATGAATGGCACAACGGTGCAAAGGCGCAACGGCGCAACGGTATAGTTTTTAATATTGATTTATTGTTCCGTAGTGAGGCTATGTCGTTGTGCCCTTGTGCCGTTGAGCCATTGACGCCGTTGCGCCGTTTTTAAAGGAGAAGAACATGGGTAAGAAAGTATATATAGAGACATATGGTTGTCAGATGAACGTTGCTGATAGCGAGGTTGTTGTGGCAATACTAAATGAAGCCGGCTATGAACCAACAGATAATATTAAGGAGGCTGGATTAATCCTTATCAATACCTGTTCAATCCGTGATAACGCTGAACAAAGAATCTGGGGCAGACTAAAAGCGATCAGTCACCTGAAAAAGCAAAAAAATGATCTGAAAATCGGGATTATAGGATGTATGGCTGAAAGACTTAAAGAGAAACTGATCGAAACAGATCACCTGGTTGATATGGTAGTCGGACCGGATGCCTACCGGGAACTCCCGCTTCTGATCGCAGAAGCTGAATCAGGTCACAAAGCTGTAAATGTTATACTCTCACGGGAAGAAACATATGCTGATATCGCACCCTGTGAGGATGGATAAAAATGGTGTTTCCTCCTTTGTTTCAATAATGCGGGGATGTAATAATATGTGTGCCTATTGTGTAGTACCTTATGTACGCGGAGCAGAAAGGAGCAGGAACGCTGAATCTGTTCTCAAGGAGGTAAAGGAGCTATCTGAGATGGGCTACAGGGAGGTAACACTGCTGGGACAAAATGTAGATTCTTACAAATGGAACAGCGGCTCCGGAATAGTAGGGTTTCCGGAACTTCTGGAAAAAGTCGCCCAAATTAATCCGCTTCTGAGGGTCAGGTTTTCGACTTCTCATCCAAAAGATATTTCAAATGAACTTCTGCATACGATAGCAAGAAACAACAATATATGTAAACACATTCATCTTCCGGCACAGAGCGGAAGCAGCCGGATCCTTAAACTGATGAATCGGGAATATACAAGAGAATGGTATATGGACAGAGTCGAAGCAATACGTTCCATTATACCTGAGTGTTCTTTATCGACTGATATGATAACCGGATTTTGCACAGAAACAGAAGAAGATCACAGGGAATCTCTTTCACTTATGGAGTGGACTGGTTTCGATTTTGCTTATATGTTTAAGTACAGTGAAAGACCTGGCACAAAAGCTGCCAGAAACTATAAAGATGATGTACCGGAATCAACAAAGTCGGATAGATTGAGTGAAATGATCATCCTTCAGAACAAACTTTCGGCAAAATCAAAAAAGAATGATATTGGTATGGTCTTTGATGTACTTACTGAAGGATTTTCAAAGAGATCTGATGATTATTTATCGGGCCGGACCTCACAAAACAAGGTTGTTGTATTTCCCCGGGGTGATATTAAAAAGGGAGAATATGTGAGGGTGTTGATCGAAAGGTGTACCTCAGCGACTCTTATTGGCAAGTGCATTTAACAATAATTTATATATTGTGTCTCTAAAGTCCTTTTTAACTTGAATTACTAACTTAATTCTGACCAAAATGAATCGGAGTAAAATTCTTTTGCTGTTCGTTGCCCTTTGCTTTTATCAACTTTCCCCCGCTCAGAAAGTTGAAAAAGGATCTGACAAACTTATTAAAATAACCGGTAAAGTAATGAACAGAAACAACGATCCGGTGGCAGGAGCGGTTTTGTATATAGATAATCTCGAAACCAGGAATGTAACGGATAATAAAGGTTCTTATAAAATAAAAGTTAGTCCGTCTGCAGTAAATCTCGAAGTCCGTTCTTCTCAATATGCGAACTCAGAAATAGCAATTAATGGCCAGACTACTATCAATTTCACTTTGAATGAGATTAATGACGAGGCTTCTCAACCTTTGGAAAATGCAAAAGGTAAGACGGCCGATCAAAACGATAGCACATCTGTCAGATCAAAAGGGAAAAAAATTAATAACTATAACGATATCTTCCAGATGATACGTGCAGAGGTAAGCGGCGTGATCGTAAGCGGAAGAAGTGTTCAGATCCGGCAGGGTCATTCTTTCTTTGGCAGCAGTACCCCGTTGTTTGTGCTAAATGGAGTAATTGTACCAAATATCGATAATGTCAATCCAGCTGAGGTCAAATCAATCACAGTGCTAAAAGGTTCAGAGGCATCAATATACGGACTAAATGGTTCAAATGGGGTAATAAAAATTACTCTTAAAAACTATTTGGAAAAATAAAACAAAATTAATTATAACCAGATACTCAAATAAAATGAAATTAACAGCATTCCTTCTCATCGTTATCTCATTTTTGCCAACAACTGTTTCGGGGCAAAAAAACAATAAAAAGATTGTTGTTTCAGGATTAGTAACTAATGTCCGGCAGGAACCACTTGCCGGGGCAATGATCCTTATCGATGGAAAAAACACAAACAGAACCACCAATAATAGTGGAATTTATAAAATAAAAATACGACCCGATGCCGACTCAATAACAGTCGTCACTTTCACAAATATGATAAGTACGGTTGCTATAAATGGCAGAACCAATATTGATTTCATTCTTGCAGGAATACCTTTCTCCCAGCAAAATGGTCAGAAAAAGCAGTCAGATAATCAGCAGGTTAATATCGGATATGGTAATGTTGACCGGAAGAATCTCACAACTCCGGTAACAACAGTAGATGGACGAAACAGTAAATACGCCTCTTACAGTGACATCTACGAAATTCTGAGAGAATTGCCAGGTGTCATTGTAAGTGGGAATAGCGTTAGAATCCAGGGAGTGTCCTCACTTAATTCCGGAACACAACCTCTTTTTGTTGTCGATGGTATGCCTGTCGGAACAATCGATCAAATTTCCCCTTCAACTGTGGCAAATATTTCTGTTCTCAAGGGGGCATCAACAGCAACCTATGGGTCAAGAGGTGTCAACGGTGTAATACTTATCACATTGATTAGAGGTTCCGATAGAGAATGAAAATATTTATATAAAAAATATCCATTCCTATTTTTTCTCTCCTATAATAAGGTTCAGTTCGTCCAGCTGTTTATCTGATATCTGTGAAGGCGTATCAAGCATAACATCACGACCCGAATTGTTTTTAGGGAAGGCTATAAAATCCCTGATCGAGTCCTGTCCACCGAACATGGCAACCCATCTGTCAAAGCCAAAAGCAATTCCTCCGTGGGGAGGAGCACCAAATTTAAAAGCATTGAGGAGAAACCCGAATTGCTCATTTGCCTCCTCTTCGCTGAATCCCAGGACTTTGAACATTAATTTCTGAATAGCAGCGTCGTGAATTCTTATCGATCCTCCTCCGATTTCAACGCCATTAATTACTAGATCATATGCATTTGCCCTTACCTTTCCAGGGTCTTTTTCCATCAGAGAGAGATCTTCAGGTACAGGTGAAGTAAAGGGGTGATGCATCGCATAAAACCTCTTCGACTCTTCCTCCCATTCCAGTAAAGGAAAATCCACTACCCATAACGGGCAATATATATCTTTTGCCCTTAATCCAAGTCTGTTTCCCATTTCAAGTCTCAATTCTGATAAAGCGCTTAATGTTTTCTTCTTATCCCCGGCGAGAAGGAGCATAAGATCACCGGGTTTCGCATTCATAATATCAGCCCAATTCTTCAGATCCTCCTGCGAATAAAACTTGTCCACTGAGGATTTAAGTGTACCATCAATATTATACCTGGCATATATTAATCCCCTGGCTCCAATCTGTGGTCTTTTAACATAGTCAGTCAGTTCATCAAGCTGTTTTCTGGTATAGTCTGAACATTTCTCAGCACATATCCCTCCAATGTATTCTGAACTGTCAAATACTGCAAAATCATGACCTTTAACAATTCGGGACAAATCTGTGAACTTCATGCCAAAACGAAGGTCAGGTTTATCAGAACCATATAATTCCAGAGCTTCAAGGTAAGGAAGCCTTAAAAAGGGTTCATTGAATTCAACACCTTTTATCCGGGTGAAAAGGAATTTAGCAAGACCCTCAAAAGTGTCAAGGATATCATTTCTCTCAACAAATGACATTTCACAATCGATCTGAGAAAACTCAGGCTGTCTGTCAGCACGCAGATCTTCATCCCTGAAACACTTAACGATCTGGAAATATTTATCAAATCCTGCTACCATCAGCAACTGTTTTAAGGTCTGGGGCGATTGAGGTAACGCATAAAATGACCCGGGCTGCATCCTGGAAGGGACAACAAAATCGCGGGCGCCTTCAGGTGTTGATTTGATAAGTACAGGCGTTTCAATTTCTATGAAACCTATTGAATCCATGTATTTACGGACCTCCTGTGATACCCGGTGACGGAGAATAATATTATTTTTAACGGAGGTTCTTCTCAGGTCGAGATAACGGTATTTCATCCTTATTTCCTCTCCCCCATCTGTTTCATCTTCAATTGTAAATGGGGGTATTTCACTTCTGTTCAGGATATTAAGTTCAGTAACATCTATTTCGATCTCTCCTGTAGCAATCTTCAGGTTTTTATTACTTCTTTCTCTTACCCTGCCTTTAACCTGAATTACAAATTCACGTCCGAGCTTACGTGCTTTTTCACAGATCTCCTTATTTGTATCCATATTAAATACGAGCTGGGTAATTCCATATCTGTCGCGAAGATCTATAAATGTCATTCCGCCAAGATCTCTCGATTTCTGAATCCATCCGCAAAGAATTACATCGCGCCCTGCATTATTCAGATTTAGCTCACCACATGAATTTGTCCTGTACATCTTTCTATTATTAAATTCAGACAAAAATAATAATTTAAAATTTAACCCGGGGAGTATGATTCAGCAGGTAATCAAAATGGTCAGAGAATTTAAGTTGAGAAGCCTTTTGCCAATTCAGAATGTATTGATTTTTTTCAAGAACAAAAACAGTTTTGAAATGTTTGTCAGGTAACAGGCTTCAATACTTTACGAAGGTTTTTAATCCTTACTTTCTTATGAGAATCAATTTTAAAATTCCCCTGTATATATTGTTTGTCTAATTGTCAACACCGCCAATTCTTTTCTATTGATCTGAAAGGAAGCGGGAACCGGTGGGCATTATATTGAGGTTATTACATTTAATCATTTGTGTTATTAAAACTAATGGGATGAAGAACGATCCTCCGGAACAAAGAATAAAAGAATTGGAACTCCTTGTCAGTAATCTGACATCGCGCAATACTGTAGCTGCTTTACAAAAAGAAATGTCGCTGAGGCAGGCAATTGAGAAAGCCATTCCAAGTGGTATTGCTGTTGTTGACAATACCGGTAAACAGGTGTATGTCAATAATTCATTTTGTAAAATGTTCGGATGGGATGAAAATGAGCTATTAGGGAAATATCCACCTTATGTTTATTGGGCTAAAGAAGATCTTGAATCCTTAAATATGGCTTTAAAACTAACTCTCGGCAATAATGCACCGAAAGAAGGATTTGACCTGATTTTTTCTCATAAAAGCGGAAAACTGATTCCTGTTAACGTGATTGTATCTTCATTTATTCAGGAAAAAAATAAGGTATTCTGGCTGGCAAACGTTATTGATCTTACTGAACGGAAACTGGCGGAAGATGAACTGATGAAGTCACAGATATTTCTGAGATCCAGCATAGAAAGCCAGAGAGAGACAACAATATTCTCCATTGACCGTGATTATCTGTATTTATATTTCAACAGAGCCCATCTGGCAGATATGAAATTTGCCTATGACGCTGTTGTAAAGATCGGCACGAATATCCTGGATTATATCACATCCGATGAAGACAGAAGATTGTTAAAGGAGAATTTTGACCGTGCTTTTAAAGGGGAATCTCATTCAATTGTACAAACATTCGGTGATGTTAATGTTGCTTATTATGAGGTCTTTTTTAATCCTGTTATTGATGAGAAAGGTAATATAATTGGTTGTACCGGTCTGGCCAGAAATATCACAGAACGAATAGAAGCTGAACAAGCCCTTAAGGACAGCGAAACAAAATTCAAAGAAATTATCAACCAGATTAATGATGGGATTATTGTTTTCAATGAGCAGGGGAAAGTTATTATCTGGAACAAAGGTGCAGAGCAACTTTGCGGGTTTAAAGCCGATGAGATTTTAAACAAAAGTATTGTCGATATTCAGTATCAATTTACCCCACCGCCTTTGAATGACAGAGCGGCAATAGAAAAAAAAATTAATGATATTGTAATGCTAAAGACACCTGAAGTTTTCAATCAGATTATTGACAGTGAGATAATCGCTTTGAATTCCGGGAATATAAGAAATATTCAAAGTATTGTTTTTCCGATCCAACTCAATGAATATCATCTGTTTTGTACTGTAATAAGAGACGTAACAGAAATAAAACGGTATGAAAAAGAGATACTCAGGATAAGTTCTGATAAAGACAAATTTTATTCAGTTATTGCACAGTACCTGTACACTCCATTCAGTTTATTCAACAACTTTGCAAAATTAATGGCTGAGGAACTTGATACCTTGCCAATTAAAGAAATTCAAAAAATGGCTGTCATGATGAGTAAATCGGCTACGAATCTTTACAGCCTTCTCGATAATATGCTCCAATACACCAAAATGAACCAGGGGAAGATCACATTTGAACCCCAAAAATTGAATTTTTTAAAAGTCAGTCGGGAAGCTGTATCCATACTCAAACCAATTGCCGATTCAAAAAAGATTAAGATAAACCATGCCACAACTGATGAGATAACAGTTTTCGCTGACATCTTTATGTTGAAAACGACTTTGAGAAATCTCGTTTCGAATGCGATAAACTTTACTAAAAGTGATGGAGAGATTAATATATCTGCACAACGAACACAATCTCACATAGTAATTTCAATTTTAGACAACGGAAGTGTTATTTACCCTGAACATTTTTCCGAACGATTTGCTATTTCCGAAATTCATACTACCCTGGCATCTTCTGAAGAAAAGGGAACAACTTTAGGATTACTGCTTTGTAAAGAATTTGTCGAAAAACACGGCGGGAAAATATGGGTGGAGAATTCTAAAGACAAAGGTAGCGAGGTTAAATTTACCTTACCGGTGTTTACTTAACCAGTCAGGTATTTCTATACCAGATAAAAAAATCAAATCCCGATTTTCTTTCTACTTTTGAGAATAAAATATCTAATAGTGTCTCAGAACAAAAAAGAGCAATACATGCGGGCAGCTCTTGCCGAAGCAAATAAAGCATATGATAAACAGGAGGTTCCTGTTGGCGCTGTTGTTGTATGCAATGATATTATAATTGCCAGAGCACACAATCTTACTGAAACATTGAAAGATCCGACAGCTCATGCTGAAATGCAGGCCATAACAGCTGCCACTAACTGGCTCGGAGGCAAATATCTGTCAGATTGTACAATATATGTTACTCTTGAACCTTGTGGTATGTGCGCAGGTGCACTTGGATGGAGCCAGGTAACTGCAATTGTATTCGGGGCTTCTGATGAAAAGAAGGGTTACAGAACCATCTCAGATTCATTGCTTCATCCAAAGACCATAGTTGAATCTGGATTGCTGGAAGGAGAATGCAGGCAGTTGCTTAATAACTTCTTTAAGAGAAAAAGATGATAAATCCTCAGTGTATCTCTGCGCTCCTCTGTGTAACTCAGTGACAGTTCTTGTGTTTTGTTACACAACTTGTCCCGCGAAGCGGGAGAGTTTCACAGAGTTAACACAGAGAGCCATAGAGAATGATATGGTATGTATCAAAAAAAGATTAATTTTATACAAATTAATATTGTATGACTTTCGATAACAGCAAGACAATCATTAATCTGAGAATAGGCTTCTTTGTTGCGACTATCATTTTATTAGCCTATCTGGCTCTGGCGTATGTAGCAAAACTCATAAAATTTCCGCTCCTGGGAATGGGCGAGACAGGATGGACACTAATACTTGTTGGTGTCTGGTTCCTGTTGACGTTCGCTCCTATGTTCCTCAGTTATCAGTATATTTTTTTCACCGATGATGGTGAAAAGATAATATTCAGGTATTTCACAGCGGGGTTCGTCAGTGGTAAAAAGAATTCTGTAGAAATAGATAAAAAATCATTTTCGGGTTATAAGATTGAAACCAGTTTTTTTAGTCTTATACAAAAAATTACACTTTTGCAGAAGTTTCAGGAAGGAGTTGCAAAATATCCCCCGATATACATAAGCGCCCTGTCGCGTGAGGAGAGATCAAAAGTCTTTAAATCGTTGAATCTTTATTCTGGTATATGATGGTTATCTTCTGATAACATGAGTTATATCATTTTTAATGACTTTAAACAATCTCAAATTTGACTCATCAAATTTTAGTCTTGATCATAACTTAAAAATTAACATAATGAACGTAGATAAAATCTTGAACAACCTCGAAAAAAAGCATCCCGGAGAGGTTGAATATTTACAGGCTGTCAGAGAAGTACTGGAGTCGATCGAAGAGGTCTATAATGAAAATCCGCAGTTTGAATCCGCTAACATAATAGAGCGGATCATAGAACCTGACCGGGTTATTACTTTTAAAGTACCATGGGTTGATGATGAAGGAAATGTAAAGGTAAATCTAGGTTACCGCATACAATTCAATAATGCTATAGGCCCGTATAAAGGTGGTCTGCGCTTCCACCCGAGTGTTAACCTCTCAATTCTGAAGTTCCTCGGTTTTGAGCAGATTTTCAAGAATGCACTTACTACTCTGCCTATGGGTGGCGGAAAAGGTGGCTCTGATTTTGATCCAAAAGGAAAATCAAATGCAGAGGTAATGCGTTTCTGCCAATCCTTTATGCTTGAAGTATGGAAATATATAGGACCGGAAATTGATGTCCCTGCAGGTGATATAGGTGTTGGAGGTCGCGAAATCGGGTTCTTATATGGAATGTATAAGAGACTTTCCGGAGAGCATACAGGTGTTCTGACAGGGAAGGGGAGCAATTGGGGCGGGTCGTTGGTAAGACCTGAAGCTACAGGTTTTGGTTGTGTATATTTTGCGAAAGAGATGCTTGCAACGAAAGGTGAATCATTTAATGGCAAAAGAGTTGCAATAAGCGGTTTTGGAAATGTGGCCTGGGGTGCCGCACTTAAGGCAACCGAACTGGGTGGTAAAGTTGTTACTATATCCGGACCCGACGGTTATGTATACGATCCTGAAGGTATTTCGGGGAAGAAAATAGAGTACATGCTTGAGCTTCGTGCCTCCAATGAAGACATTGTTAAGCCATATTCATATGCTTTTGAAGGAGTTGAATTTCATGAAGGGAAACATCCATGGGAGGTAAAGGTCGATATTGCTCTTCCATGTGCCACACAGAATGAGCTGACCGGAGAAGATGCTAAAAAACTTATTGAAAATGGATGCATCTGCATTTGTGAAGGGGCAAATATGCCAAGCACTCCTGAAGCTGTTGAGATAATCCAGAAAAATGGTTTGCTTTTTGCCCCTGGAAAGGCATCAAATGCAGGCGGCGTAGCTACTTCAGGACTTGAGATGACTCAGAACTCTATGAAACTCCGGTGGAACCGTAAGGAGGTTGATGACAGGTTGCATGAGATCATGAGTAATATCCATAGCCAGTGTGTCAGTCATGGTAAGAGGGAGGATGGTTATGTTGACTATGTAAAAGGCGCCAATATTGCGGGATTTCTCAAAGTTGCCAATTCAATGCTCGATATGGGTGTGATCTGATTTTTTAATCAAATACGAAATTATCGTAGGGACGTTGCATGCAACGTCCCTACTTTTTTTTATATTTGTTTGTCTCTATTCCTAGTGCTATGTCAGAGGTGTTACTTAAGCATAAAATTGCGCTTGGTCTCATTCCGCGTATCGGTGATATTAATGCCAGGAAACTGGTATCATATTTTGGTAGTGTTGAAGCAATATTTCATGAACCATATAGAAATCTTATTAAAATACCAGGGATAGGTTCAGGTATTGCGAAAAATATAAGTGAAAGGTCATATCTCGATACTGCAGAAAAAGAGATCGAATATATCAGCAGGAATAATATCAGAACCTACTTTTATCTTGACAATGATTATCCGTTCAGGCTCAGACAATGCGATGATTCGCCGGTTGTATTTTTCTTTAAAGGCGACTGTGATCTTGATGCAGCAAAGATATTAAGTGTTGTAGGTACCCGTAATGCCACAACACGCGGAAGGGAATTGTGTGAAAAAATAATTGAGGGTCTGGCAGCCGGCCATCCCGATCTTATAATAGTCAGCGGGCTCGCCTATGGTATTGATATTGCTTCCCATAAAGCGGCCATTGCCTGTAACCTTCAGACAGTGGGCGTTCTGGCTCATGGCTTTAAAACAATATACCCTGCCATTCATGCACCAATAGCAAAATCGATTGTTAACAAAGGGGGGCTTGCCACTGATTTTCTCTCCGATGCACTTCCGGAACGTAATAATTTTCTTAAAAGAAACCGAATAATAGCCGGACTAGCCGATGCTACACTGGTGGTTGAATCGGGAATAAAGGGAGGTGCACTTATCACTGCAGATATTGCAAATTCTTATAATCGGGATGTTTTTGCTGTACCCGGAAGACCTGATGATCAATGGTCTGCCGGCTGTAACAGTCTTATCAGAAGTAATAAAGCATCACTTACAGAATGTTCCGATGATGTCGAATATTTTCTTAACTGGAAACCTGAAAAATCGAAACCGGTAGTCCAGAGAACACTCTTCTCCGATCTTGACGAAACCGAGAGAAAGATTTTTGAACTGCTAACGAAACAAGGGGAACTAAGTATAGATACAATCTGCCGGTCGCTTGACATTCCTGTATATAAATTGTCCTCCCTCCTTCTCCAGATGGAGTTTAAAGGATTGGTCAGATGTTCACCAGGGAATATATACAGGACAGTATGAATTCGGATTCCTTGTTCATCGTTTCGAGTTCATCGGTCAGTTTTAGTCATAATTATGTAAAACAAAATATGAATCACTCACTAGCGCTCAGGATGACAGTAATTTGATGAGGTTGAGGATGGAAGAAGCGGGATTCGGAGGAGGAATCAGGAATTTAAATTCTAACTGAATGCAACATCTTAAATTCTGATTTTCAAAAGATCAAATATCATTCCGAAACGCTGAACAAAGAACATCCATGAAGTTAGGAATAACGACATATAATACATCAATTAATTAGTGGATTTATTGCTTTGTTTTTCTATTTTTATATCTCCATTAACCTTTTTAACTTAAACCTTTAATTATGGATCCGAAAGTACAACAATTCATGGCAATGATCAAGGCCAGAAATCCTGGTGAGAATGAGTTCCATCAGGCCGTTCAGGAGGTTGCAGAATCCCTGATTCCTTTTATTGAAGAAAATCCCAAGTATAAACATGCAAAGATCCTTGAAAGAATTGCAGAACCTGAACGTACAATTATTTTCAGAGTTCCATGGCTGGATGATAAAGGAGAGGTTCAGATCAACAGGGGCTTCAGGATTGAGATGAACAGCGCTATTGGACCATATAAAGGGGGCCTCAGACTCCATCCGACAGTTAACCTGGGTATACTGAAATTCCTTGCCTTTGAACAGGTATTCAAAAACAGTCTTACAACTTTACCTATGGGCGGCGGAAAAGGTGGTTCTGATTTTGATCCTAAGGGTAAATCAGATAATGAAGTGATGAGATTCTGCCAGAGTTTTATGTCGGAGCTTTTTCGTCATATAGGCGCTGACACAGATGTACCGGCCGGAGATATTGGTGTTGGCGGACGTGAAATAGGATTCCTTTTTGGGCAATACAAAAGGTTGAAGAATGAGTTTACCGGAGTACTTACAGGAAAAGGTATTGAATGGGGTGGTTCGCTTATACGTCCTGAAGCGACAGGGTACGGAGCAACCTATTTTGCACAGGAGATGCTTTCTACCCGTAGCGAAAGCTTAAAAGGGAAAGTGGTATGCATTTCCGGATCAGGTAATGTTGCCCAGTTTGCTACTGAAAAAGTTACTGAACTGGGAGGGATAGTCGTCACTACTTCAGACTCAAACGGTTTTATTTACGATCCAAAAGGCATCGATGGTGAAAAACTCAGATTCATTATGGAACTTAAAAACATCAGGAGGGGAAGGATAAAAGATTATGCTGAGAAATTTGGTGTTGAATATTTTGAAGGAAAAAGACCCTGGATTATTAAATGTGACATAGCTATGCCCTGTGCAACACAGAATGAAATAAATGAGGAAGAGGCCAGGTTGCTCGTAAAGAACGGGTGTCATTGTGTTTCTGAAGGATCAAACATGCCTTCAACACCTGAAGCAGTAGAGGTTTTCCTGAATGCTCAGATTCTCTATGGCCCGGGAAAAGCAGCCAATGCAGGAGGTGTTGCTACATCAGGACTTGAGATGACGCAGAACTCAATGAGATTGCCATGGTCGCGGGAGGAGGTTGATGAAAAACTTCAGACAATAATGAAAAACATTCATTCAACATGTGTGAAGTACGGCACAAAAGATAATGGATTCATAAACTACGTTGATGGTGCTAATATTGGCGGATTCGTGAAAGTGGCGAATGCTATGATTGCCCAGGGGGTCGTTTAATGCAATTTATTGATACTCATACACATCTGTATCTTCCGGAATTCGATACCGACAGGGATGAAGTGGTTAACAGAGCTGTTGGCAATGGTATTTCAAAAATGCTGATGCCAAATATCGATATACAAACTGCTGACCATATGCTTTCTGTTGTGAACAGATACCCCGGTATCTGTTACCCTATGATTGGCCTTCATCCCACTTCGGTGGGAAAGGATTACCTTTATCAGCTTGACGTGCTTGAAAATCTGATCGCCAGACACAAATTTGTCGCCATCGGAGAAATCGGTATCGATCTGTTTTGGGATAAAACCTTTCTTAAAGAACAACTGATTGCTTTCAAAAGACAGATTATATTCGCATCAGATAAAAAGTTGCCTGTGGCAATCCATTCAAGGGATGCTATTTCAGAAGTTTTTTCAGTACTGGAAGAATTTAAGGGAAAAGAACTTAAAGGTGTTTTTCACGCCTTTTCCGGCAACATCAACGATGCCAGGAAAGCAATCAGCATGGGGTTTAAACTAGGTATAGGTGGCGTAGTTACTTTTAAGAATTCCGGATTGGATGCAATAGTCAAAGAAACTGGCCCGGAAAATATTATCCTCGAAACGGACTCGCCATATCTTGCGCCGGTACCGTATAGAGGAAAAAGGAACGAGAGTTCTTATATTTGCATTATAAATAAAAAGCTGGCTGAGATTTTCGGAATGAGCGAAGAAGAGATCGCCTCAATTATATATGCAAACTCAACCAGCCTTTTCAATGTGGAAGAAAAGAAATGAAAAGCAAAAAGGAAATCTCGATTCTTATCATATATACAGGTGGAACTATCGGAATGGTTCACGATCCTCACTCCGGATCACTGGTGCCGATCGACTTCCGGCATATTTCAGATCATGTACCGGAACTTCGGAAATTCGGTTATGACCTTCATTCGGTATCATTTGATCCGGTAAAGGATTCTTCCAATATCGACCCCGCAGTCTGGGTAAAAATGGTCTGAAATAATTGAAGAAAGCTATGATGATTTTGATGGGTTTGTGATCCTGCATGGTACTGATACAATGGCATATACCGCATCAGCTCTTAGTTTCATGCTTGAAAACCTTGGGAAACCGGTTATACTTACCGGCTCACAGTTACCGATAGGATTGCTGCGTACCGATGGCAGAGAGAATCTGATTACTGCAATCGAGATAGCTGCAGCAAGGGAAAACGCATCGGCCTGCTGTACCGGAGGTATGTATATATTTCGATAATAAGCTTACCCGAGGTAACCGTACAACAAAGATGAGTGCTGAACATTTCGATGCTTTCGATTCTCCCAATTATCATCCTCTGGCTGAAGTAGGATTACATTTAAAATATTTTAATGACCTTATCAGCTACCCTGCAAAAGAAAATAAACTTATTGTTCATAAAGCATTCGATACTAATGTTGCCATTCTTAAACTATTTCCCGGTATAAACAGAAAACTTGTAAATGCAATTATTAAAACCGAAGGTCTAAGAGGACTAATAATTGAAACGTTCGGATCTGGCAATGCACCTACTTATCAATGGTTTTTAGAAGATCTGAAACATTTTATTGATAAAGGAGGAATAATACTTAATGTTACACAGTGTCATGGAGGAAGTGTTGAAATGGGATTATATGAGACGAGCCGGCAGATGCTGGCGGCAGGTGTGATAAGCGGAAAAGATATTACATCAGAAGCTTCTGTTACCAAACTTATGCATCTGCTCGGACGATTTTCATCAAGGGAAAAAGTTGTTCAGTCATCTGAATAAATCACTGGCAGGAGAAATTTCATGACAGGTCGTTTTGTAAAAATATTTTTGTAATTTGCGCCCCTGTTTTTTGACACGATGCATAATAAGGAGAGATGCAGGAGTGGTTTAACTGGCACGCCTGGAAAGCGTGTGTACCTCAAAAGGGTACCGGGGGTTCGAATCCCCCTCTCTCCGCAAAGCCTAAATGAACCCCGCGTCAGCGGGGTTATTTATTTTACTGAAGCTCCGAAGAAAGCTTGCTTTCTGAAGGAGACTGAAGGAAAATAAATAAAACCCGAAGGGTTCATTTAGGCTTTGCAAGGTCCTCCCTCAGGGATCACGACCGAACGAAGTGAGGTCGTAATCCCCTATAAGTGGCCTCTCCCCAAACCTCCCGCCGTGCGGGAGAGGGGCTTAGTTTGTCAAATATTAATAGGGTTCATTTAAGCTTTGCAATATTCTCCCCTAAGGGATCATTGAAAATAATCCGCTTATATCTGGTCCTTTCAAGAATGTTTTTCTTTCAGTCGTTTCTTGACATCATCAAGTGTTCCAGAAAATGGGCCGGGTGTTTCCATTTTGATTGATACAAGAGCAGCAGCAAACTTCAATGACTCCGGAACTTCGTGATCCAATCTTTGTGAGAGGTATGCAGCAAATGTTGTATCGCCCCTGCCAGTTCTGCCAGCTACACTATTGTTGGAGAATTTTTCATAATATGTTTTTCCTTTAACTCTCGCAAGCACTCCCTCTGAATGTGTAATTAAAATTTCGGGACAACCCCATGATTCGACTATTATTGCAGCTTTTTCAAGATCATCTGTACCAGTAAGAAGTTTGGCTTCTACAACATCCAATTTAAGTTTGTTCATCATAGCAGCAATTTCCTTTTTATCTGCCACATCGCTGAACTCGTGGTTTTTTGTTACGGGATTGATATGGCGCACAAAGCTCTGCATATCAACCGACAGGCTCGGGTAGTTTCTGGCTTTCAATTCCTTCATGAGTGGCATATCAAATTCGGTATCCGAAATTCCGGCCAGGTGAACACATGTTGAATCCAATTCAGGAACATCTTTGATGTCGATTATTCCGGCCGATTTGATAAGGGTCATTTCACGTTCATCGACATTTGTAGAAAAGTGTACCACCCGGTTATACGAAGTTTCTGCGCTGGGAATAAGATAACAATCAATGCCCAGATCTTTCATGGGCTGAAGGATCTCCTCGTCCTTTTTGGCCATTTTAGCAACGACAGCAACCTTCTTGCCAACCCTTGCGGCCACCATGGCTCCGCACAAAACAGCACTTCCCGGAGCAACACGTGGTTTTCCTCCGAAGGGAACGATCTCATCATAGCACATGTGCCCTAAAAATGTGATATCATATTTTTTGCTCATATTCATTTCAACTGATATTATAAATATTATTCAGAACCACCTATCAACCATGGATAGAATGATATCAGATCTTTTGATTCAATAGTTTTGGTCTTGTTTTTTGCCTGTAATTCCTTGATGTGATTCATCACAAGATGTGACCAGACCGCACCAGGCCTTGGATAGGCAGCAACAATGTAATGTGGATTGGCTTTTGTTTCGCCGGATTCCAGTTCCAGCTCTGCCCGAAGATTATCCGGAGTTGTCAGGGTATTTGCATAGTTAAATACTACGCGATCCATATGTTTGTATACCTCTTTACTTTCGTCAACCATGCCGTAATAATCCAGCAACTGGGCGAAAACATAATTCGTAGTGGTATACACATCCTGTCCCTGTTCTGATTCAACAGGCTCTCCATCCTTCGTTTTGCACATGGCCCAGCCCATAAACGAGCGATTGGTATTATAGACAGCTTTCAAGATCTTTTTAACCCGTTCTTCCGGAATTGCCGGAGGCTCGCCAATGGCTGTCAGATACCATAAAGCGTCAAGCTGATTGGTCCAGACATCCGTATTTGTATTTCCTGATTCAGGATCAAAGCAGGTAACATAGTATTCGAGTTTCTCTCCCTTTTTATTTACATCTTCCCGCCATAATTTCTCAAAACTATTCCAGGCTTTATCGTACACCTTTTTGATGTGTTCCTCATCAGCCTTTTTACCAAGCATCTGTGCCATTTTGATCAATGCCTGGCAACCTCCCAGGAATTGGGTTGCATCATAGGCATCAGCGCCGAAAAGTACCAGGTTATCAAAGGTGTTCTTTACATCGTCCGGATGCCCTTCAGGAATACCATCGTTGTCAAAATCAAGTTTCAGCAATGATTCCAGTCCGAACTTCAGCGTTTCCCAGTTCGATTTAAGAAATTCCATATCCCCCGTGAATTTTACATTACGTAATACACGCATCATCAGTTTGGGATACAGATCGACCCAGTAATTATTATTATACCATGCGTAATCACTCACGTTACGCAGCGGATGGCCCTTAGGCATGGCACCGACATCATGGGCGACACTGCCTTTGGTCTTGAAATCATCACGGATCTGCGTAAGGGATACACCTTCATATTCCTCACGATGTTCATTAAAATGCATCTGTGCCTGCACAAACGAAGCATGATGATGATACCATCGGGGGGTAGGATCCACTGCCTGTATGGAATTGATAAACGCCTGGCACAGGTCTTTTTCCACCTCAGGAAAAAGCATTAGTAGTACCATCGAATACCAATCTACATCGGAAGGATCGATATATGCATAGTCAAAACATTCCAGGAACCGGGCTTGCTCTTTTCCTTTTTCATTCTCTATCCAGACAATAGCGTTCGATAAAGGGAAATGGAGTTCATTCAACATCAATCTTGTCAGACGAAATGCACCTTCGCGGTCATTCTGATAGGATGAAGTGGACGAAATAATATCAAAAATCCGTTTCTGAATTGTCAATGTGCGTTCCCACCATTGCATGTAACTGGTTAATGCTATCTTTGCCAAATCCAGAGTGCGTGTTTTCTCATCTTTGAAGTTTTTCAGGTATTTTCTGTCATATGTCTTTCCATCAATGTAATCCTGAACAGGATAATCAAGAACAACAGCGACAGGAATTGTCCTGGATTCGTTTGGTTTCAAAGTAAAAGTCAAACTAATAGCCGCTCCATAATCACTTCGAATAACTGGTCCCTTTTTTTCATAAAAACTGCCATCGGCAGTTAAAAGCAGATCACCTGAGTATTTATTGAGACAGAAATAGGGTTGTGTATCCACTGAAACACCCGGAACGTCTGCGACTGCTATCGCCATTCTATTCTGACTTTCCTTACTGCCCATAATTACACCACGGATACCGTCCAGCCGGAATTCTTCATGCTTCTGTCCTTTTACTGCCGCAGTAGCTACGAAAACACTGTCCTGATCGGTCGGTTTAAGCTCTTTTTCCTGGAGATTGACCAATGATGGTCGTGGTATTACGAGTGTGACCTGTTGATCGTATCCGGTAATATTTTCAACTAAATATTCTTCAACACCGAGTGGCATCAATGTCTGTTCTCCACCTGATAGTAAAGGAGAAATCAGTCTTCTGGTGACCTTTACCTTTTCAAATTTATAAGCAATCTCCAGTGAGGGAGTTGCAATGGTCATCGCGATGTTCTCTTTTTCAACCGGAGCAGGATAATAATTTTTAACTGCAGGGATATCATCGGGAAGTTCTGTTTCCCCCGGAAGTTTCTGCGTTAGCATTGTGCAGGTATCGTCGATACGAATATATGGTGCTGAACCAAACTGAACCGCTTTCTGATTCAACATAATAAGACGACCAGCGTCGTTCAGCCGATTATAAAGACCGTATGGCGAAATTCCGATTGAACAGGTCGGTGCGCCTTGCAGCGCCACAGTATGTGGAAACTGAAGGCATTTGGACATGCCCTGAAAATGAACCGACATAAAGTTCTCTTCATAGATCTTTGCTATCTCAGGACCCGCAATTGTATAGATATCCTGAATGTTAAAGGATGTTGATTTTGTCATATTATTTTCGCTTATTGTTCGTAATATATTAAATTTAAAAGGGTGGTATCCTGAAGACGCTATCACCCTTTAGATTAATCTGAACGCCAGTGTGGGATTTATAATCTTCACCGGCGCTCAGCATGTTAATTTAATCTTTCCGTTTTATAAGTCTTAGCACTTTCCTCCCCATACATTGCCAGGTTTCTTCTCTTGTGACTTTTTGGGAGCTGGTGTTTCTTCCTCCGGAAGATTCTTTTCAGCGCTCAGATCAATCGGCATCTTAGTCGTAGGATAAGGTTTGATAGCTCCGAAAAGGAGATCAACTGAAGCCCTGATTGAATCAGGAGTTCCGGAGAAGTTGCAAACAACAGCATCGGCTACTGTTGTGGTTCCTTTCCTGTAGGGGAAGTTGGTAACGACAACCACAGTATGGCCAGCTGCCTTCAGCGCCTTGACCAGATGTGTATTATTACCGCGCTTTTCAATACGTGCGTAGTAGTTGGTCATGACAACAAGATCAGCCTCTTTGGCTAGTCGCAGTGCTTCTTCAATATCTTCTTCGTCAGCATGGAATCCAGCATCGTCGAGGATGAGGTTAGTGGAATACTTCACCATTTGCTCGCTGAACATGTGAGCATGGCTATAAAGATCCTTTCCAAGAAACTCATAGGGGATGGTTTGCTCAATCACCAGGATTTTCTTGTCCTTGCTAAGAGGCAGCAGTTTTTTATCATCGCGAACTACAAGAAGTGCCTTGTGAGCTATTTCCATGGAAAAGTCCCTGTTTTCTTTACTTCTGACAATCTTGGTGGTTTCCTTCGGATCCATTTTACCGGCTTTTTTAAACAGACCCTGATCATACTTCCGGTTAAGTAAACGGCGAACTGCATCGTTCACGCGCTCTTCAGACAAGCTACCATCTTCAACAGCACTCTTGATACCAAACAAACACTGAGCACGAGATTCATCGTCAGCCTTAAGCAGAATGGTATCTACACCTGCTTTGATGGCCATGGCACACGCCAGTGGCAGGGGCCATTTCTTCAGGATTGCGGCCATACCGATTGCATCGGATACTATAATTCCGTCAAAACCCATTTCACCTCTCAGAAGATCGGTGAGGATCTTTTTCGAAAGGGTTGCCGGATATTCTTCATCATAGGCAGGGAAAATAGTATGGGCAGTCATAAGAGCTGAAGCGCCGGCGTCTACTCCTGCCTGAAATGCAGCAAGTTCGACCTCCTTCATACGTTTTTTATCGCCACGGCATACATCCAGCACATCATGAGCATCAGTCGCGGAATCACCACGGCCAGCAAAGTGTTTAATAGTTGCAGTGATACCTGCATCCTCATATCCCCGGACAGTAGCATCGATGAATTTTGAGATAACGCTTACATTATCACCGAATGAACGTACACCGATCTCAGGATTCAGCGGATTGATATTTACGTCACAAACCGGATGATAGAACTGGGTTACACCTATAGCAGCCATTTGACGGCCCATCAGATTTGCTATTTTGTAAGCAAGATCCACGTCCCCAATGGCTGTAATACCCATCGGAGGAATAAACTGAAGAACACCGCCGGCAGTATAATCGTTCTTGAAATCGCCTTCCATATCAATCGTTACGTGCAAAGGAATTCCCGAAGCCCGGTTCATAGCAATTTTTTGCAGATTGTTGAGTGCTTCGGTAAGCTCTTCAGGCGTTACGCTAACGCCAAAGGCGCGGGAATTGAACCATGTGTGTGCAATGTCGAAATAATCCTTGGGCTTCTTGAAATTCGGATCAACCTGTGAGCGTCCCCAATATAGATTTTTACATGTTTCAAGCGCATACGGTTCCAGACAAATGCCGCCTGCATGCAGTTTAGTAATTTGTTCGATCCCCGATGGTGTAGGGATAGCACCTCTCCAGGTGAAGGTTAACAGCTGGCCGCATTTTTCCAGCAGACTCATTTTCGCGATTTTCGCGTCAACAAAAGCATCTCTTTCTTTTGACATGGTGTTTCTCGTTATAATTTATTGTTTTCTATAATAATTACGGTTGTCAGATGTGATTCGGATTAGCTTCTTCATTTTTTGGATTTGTAATTTTTCGCCATCTTAATCATTTCATCAACCACACTCTTGGGCTGGTTATTGCGATCGAACAGTACAGGATAATCCTTTCTGCCGCGGATCGGGAAATTGTTTAACCATGATAAGGAGTCATTCAATCCCCAAACTGTGACGCGATCCACTACATCATTATATTTTAGAAAGAGTTCGAACATATCAAGTACGCGTTTATTCCACTTTTGTTGAGCTGAGTCGGGTACAGCTTCACGATAGGGATCCATTTCCTTTGAATAAGTGAATCT